>JALHPZ010000030.1 GCA_022842245.1 Gemmataceae bacterium | reverse complement strand
AGGGGCGGGTCAAGGCTTTGCGCCGACCCGCCAAACTCGCGGTGACGACGGCGGGTCGGCGCAAAGCCTTGACCCGCCCTACGAGGCCGACTTCGACCAGGACAACTGAGACCAAGCAGATGCAAGCCGTCGATCTGACTCACGAAGACATCCACGCCTACCTCGCCCGGCACCAGCGGAAGGAACTGCTGCGCTTCCTCACCTGCGGCAGTGTCGACGATGGCAAGAGCACGCTCATCGGGCGACTCCTGCACGACACGAAGATGATCTACGAGGACCAACTCGCCGCCGTGAAGCGCGACAGCGAGAAGGTCGGCACCACCGGCGCCGGCGAGATCGACCTCGCCCTGCTGACCGACGGCCTCAAGGCCGAGCGCGAACAGGGCATCACCATCGACGTGGCGTACCGCTACTTCAGCACCGACCGCCGCAAGTTCATCATCGCCGACACGCCCGGCCACGAACAGTACACCCGCAACATGGCCACCGGCGCCAGCACCTGCCAGGTCGCCATCATCCTCATCGACGCCCGCCACGGCGTGCAAACGCAAACCCGCCGGCACTCGTACATCGTGTCGCTCCTCGGCATCAAGCACGTCGTCGTCGCCATCAACAAGATGGACCTCGTCGGCTTCTCGCAGGAGCGGTTCGAAGCGATCAAGGACGACTACACCGGCTTCGTCGCCAAGCTCGGCCTGCCGGACATCGCCTTCATCCCCATGTCCGCCCTGAAGGGAGACAACGTCGCTACCAAAAGCGACGCGATGCCCTGGTACCACGGCCCCGCCCTACTCGACCATCTGGAAACTGTCCACATCGCCAGCGACCGCAACCTCGCCGATCTGCGCTTCCCCGTGCAGTACGTCCTGCGCCCGAACCTCAACTTCCGCGGTTTCGCGGGCACCGTCGCGTCCGGCATCCTCCGCAAAGGGGATGAAGTGATGGTGCTGCCATCGGGCAAACGAAGCCACGTGAAGTCGATCGTGACGTACGACGGCGAACTGGACGAGGCGTTCGCTCCGCAAGCCGTGACGGTCACGCTGACGGATGAGGTGGACGTCAGCCGCGGGGACATGCTCGTCCACGTCGACAGTCCGCCGCACGTGTCCAGCCAGATCGACGCGATGGTCGTCTGGATGGCGGAGCAGCCATTCGTACCGGGGAAATCGTACCTGCTGAAGCAGACGACGCGGCAGGTAACCGCGGAGGTAGCGGCGTTTCGTTATGGCGTGGACGTGAACACGCTCGAGCACCGGGCCGTCGCGCGGTTGGGGCTGAACGAGGTCGGGCACGTCCAGCTTTCGCTCACGCAGCCATTGACTTGCGATCCGTACAAATCGAACCCCGCGACGGGCGCGTTCATTCTGATCGACCGGCTGACGAACAACACCGTCGGTGCCGGCATGATTCTGGAAACGGGCACGCCGCGGCAGCCGGAGGCGGTGGTGACGGCGAAGGCGCGGGAGAGCCTGATCGCGTCGGCGGAGCGGGAGCAGCGCTTCGGCCAGAAGCCGGCGACGGTGCTGCTGGTCGGCCTGACCGGCAGCGGCAAGAGCCGGATCGCGTACGCCCTCGAGCGCCGCCTGTGGGACGAAGGCCGCGCCGTGACGGTGCTCTACGGTCAGAACATGCGGCAGGGGTTGAACCGCGACCTCGGCTTCACCGCCGACGACCGGTCGGAAAACCTGCGCCGCTCGGCCGAGGTGGCAAAGCTGATCAACGACGCCGGCATCATCACCGTGGCTGCGTTCGTGGCTCCACACGAGGCGGTACGCGAACGCGTGAAGGATGTCATCGGCCGGGATCGCGTGCTGGAGGTGTACTGCACCGCACCGATGGACGTGCTGCGATCGCGGGACCACAGCGGCGCGTACAAGCTCGCCGACGAGGGGAAGATCGTACAGATGCCGGGCGTTACGGCGGCGTTCGAAGCACCGAAGGCACCGGACCTCGTGCTGCCGACGGACTCGCTGGGCGTGGACGAGTGCGTCGACCGCATCGTCGCCCAGATGAAGGCACGCGGTTATCTGTCGTAGGTGTGGTTATTGCGACTTCGCAGGGTTCGGCTCGGCCCAAGTCCAGCGCGACGCCCAGAGCGTCGACCGCCGCGGTCGTCGTTGATCACCGTTGATCACCAACTCGAATTTGTGTCCGTCGGACCAGTTCGGAGAATCGTGGCTCGTCCTGCGCTGCGTGGAAGAGACCACTATTTCCCGAAGAACGATTTCCGCAGCAGGCTCGGTTCCAGCGTCCCGAACCGGAACGCGCGGCCGGTCGCGAGGTTCACGAACGTGACTTCCGCCGGCGAGAAGAGCATCGGGTCGATGTCGTAGAAGTTGCCGTAGCGGGCAAACAGCTCGGCGAACGGCGCGCCGTGGTCCTTCGACGCGCTCGAGGGCACGCGCGGGCCGATCGACTCCAGAAGCGTATCGTCGCAGTCGACCCAGAGCGTGACGCGGGCACCGTAGAGGATGGCGTCGTTCGGCCGGCCGATCGCTTGCAGGTCGTCCTTCGCCACCGGCGGCAGCGGGGCGACGCCGTAGCCGCCCTTCACGCGGTTCACGTCGAACTTCAGTTCGTGGAGCTTGTGCAGCGCCGTTTCGACGGAGCGCGCCACGACCTGCACGGCGCCGGCGAGGCTCGCCGCGGGCGCCGTGAGCAAGGTCAACCGTTCGACGCAGGTCGGCAGTTTCTCGACGATCGCGGCGATCGCCTCGGGAGTCGGGGCCTTGTTCGTCTCCAGCACGCCGACGGCGCACGGAGGAGACTCTTGGCATCCGATGTCGTGGAAGATCGCCTCGCACGCCGACGCGGCGCGCATGGGGCCGGACCCCATCGCGAAGTACTTGTCCGCCTTCACCTGCCAGCCGGCGTACTGCGACGCGAGGCACGCGCGCACGGCGTGGTCGGTGCTCACCTGGATTGCGGGGCCGGGCAGATCCGGGAACGGCGACGGCACCAGCGATACGGTCGCGAGGTCGGCGAGACAGACGCGTGCGAGCGCCAGCCCGGCGTCGAGGCCGCCGGACGCGCAGTCCAGCACGTGCGTGCCGGCAACGGTCGACACACCGATCCGCAACCGTTCGGAGTTCGCCGCCATCGCCTCGGCGACGGCCCAGGCCTGTTCGTTGAGCGTGCGCATCGCGCGTCTCCCTTCGTTTCGATTGGTTTATCAATTCAAAATGAGAAATGAAAAATGCAAAACGGGAACCGGTTCCCTATAACGACAGTTCGATTTTCGTCCCTTCAACCAGAAACCGATGCCGACCACCAAAAGCCTGCCGCTTGCGTCCGATGCCCCCGCTACGCCGAAGGGGAGCTATGCCTTCATCAGCCTCGGCTGCCCCAAGAACACCGTCGATAGCGAACGGATGCTCGGCAAGCTCGCGCAGGACGGCTATGCGCTCCAGCCCGACGCCGACGGCGCCGACGTCGTCGTGGTGAACACCTGCGGGTTCATCGAGCCGGCGCGCCAGGAATCGCTCGGCGTCATCCGCGAGATGCTCGCGCTCAAGAAGCAGGGCCGCGTCGGGTCCGTCGTCGTCGCCGGCTGCCTCGCCGAACGCCACAAGGACCTGCTGCTCCAGACCGTGCCGGAAGTCGACCAGATTGTCGGCGTCTTTGGCCGCGAGGAAATCGCCGAAGTCGTTGATCGAGCGGTTCAACATCGTGAAGAACAACGATCGCTCTTCCGGCCGGCACCGGTGCGGGCGCTTGAAGACACCGCCCGCCTGCGCATCACGCCGCGTCACTACGCGTACCTGAAGATCAGCGAAGGCTGCGACCGCCTCTGCACCTATTGCGCCATCCCCAAGATGCGCGGCAAACACGTGACGAAGCCGATGGAGGAAGTGATTCGCGAGGCGAAGGAACTCGCCACCGACGGCGTGCGCGAACTCATCATCGTCGCCCAGGATTCCACCTACTACGGACTCGACCTCTACGGAAAGACGCGACTCGCCGAGTTGCTGAAACAACTCGATGCGGTCGACGGCCTCGAATGGGTCCGCCTCCTCTACGCCTACCCGGAATACATGGACGACGATTTGCTGCGCACCCTCGCCGATACGCCGAAGGTGATCCCGTACATCGACATGCCGCTCCAGCACATCAACGACCGCGTGCTGAAGCGCATGATCCGCCGCGTCGACCGCGCGGCCACGGAGGATCTCCTCGATCGGATGCGCCGCTTCATCCCGAACCTCGCGATTCGCACGACGTTCATCGTCGGCTTCCCCGGCGAGACCGACGCGGAGTACGAAGAACTCAAGTCGTTCGTGGCGGAGCGGAAGTTCGAACGGCTTGGCGTCTTCCCGTATTCGCTCGAACCGGGCACGCCCGCGGAGAAGCTCGACGGGCATATTCCCGAGGACGTGAAGCAGGCGCGTGTCGCGGGGATCATGGAACTCCAGCAGGGCATCGCGTTCGACTACGCCGCGCGGCAGGTGGGGCGGGAGATGGACGTGATCGTCGACGGCCCCGATCCGGAGTTCGCGAACCACTTTCGCGGCCGCACGACTGCGGACAGCCCGGAGATCGATTGCGAAGTGCGCATCAAGGCGAAGAATTTGCGTCCGGGCGATTTCGTTTCCGTGAAGGTGACGGGGGCCGACGGCTACGATCTCGCCGCGCGGGCGCTCCGCGCGGCGCACTGAGCGCCTGAATAGTTCACCGGGCAAGTGATGAAAAATTCGCGTTTTCTACTTGTCCCGCTTCCTCATCGTCGTTTAAGATATCGTTCGACTCGCGCGATACGATTCTGACATCCGACCAATACTCGCATGGCCGCCCATGGCGGCCTACCCGGTCTGGTGTCGACTTTCTTTTCCTCCCCATTCGCGCACAGTCACGGTCCGGTACCCCCGGTCCGTGGGCCGTTCCATTCATTCGTTCGAGGTACTCGCCATGATCTCACGTCTTACGCGTGGATCCCGCGTTCGCTCGGCTTTTACGCTGATCGAACTGCTCGTCGTCATCGCGATCATCGCGATACTCATCGGCCTGCTCCTGCCGGCCGTCCAGAAGGTCCGCGAAGCGGCCGCCCGCAGCACCTGTCAAAATAACCTCAAGCAGATGGGTCTCGCGATCCACAACTACGAAAGCGCGAACCAGAAGTTCCCGTACGGCCGCCACCGCTACCACGGCACCGGCGTGCTGATGCAGATCCTGCCGTACATCGAACAGGAAAACCTGTTCAAGCAGTTCACGCCGGCCGTCATTAATCCGCAGCCCCTGCCGACGACCTATACCGACACCAGCAACTGGATCGTCGCGTACTGGAGCGGCAACTTCGCGGCCTGCCGGAACCGCGTCAAGACGTTCGAGTGCCCATCGGACACCGTGACCGACGTGTTCACCGGCACCGGCGGTGCCGTCTGGACAACCGTCTACGGCTCGATCACTCTCAGCGGCTACACCTCGGGTTCACTGGTGGCTTCGGGCGGCCTTCCCGGTCTGACGAACTACGTGCCGATCAGCGGCTGCCTCAACCGCTATACCGGCACCGGCTCCGTCGGCACAACCGCTGGATTCTACTCCGCTCGTGGCGGCATCTTCGAAGGTTCCAGCTCGGCAAGTTCGACCATGGAAATCGAACGCCAGAACACCATCGCCGCCATCACCGATGGCACCTCGAACACGCTCGCATTTGCGGAATACCTCGGCGGCTTCTCCGGCCCAAACTTCCAGCAGCCCCGCATGACCGCGATGTCCTGGGCGGGGGCGACCGGGTTCCCGGCCTATTTCACGGGGCGCAATAGCACCGATGCCCACTTCTCGCTCAATAGCCGTCACACCGGAATCATGAACGTTGCGTTCGCTGATGGTTCGGTCCGCACGCTCCGTCCGTTCTTCTGGCAGCCGGCCTCGGCGGCGGACATCGTCAACCGCGTGAACCCCCAGTGGGACCTTCTGCAAAGCCTCGCCGGCCGCGCCGAAGGCGATACACTCCGCGGCCTCGACAACTAACGTCCCAATAGTTTCGCGTCGGTCCGGTTGTCCCGGACCGATGCGTTTTTTCTGACTGTCCCCTCCCCTGGAGCATTTCATGAAGCAGGTATTGCGTATTGCCGTGTGCACGCTCTCGCTCGTCGTTCTCGTCGGTTGCGGCAAGGGCGATCCGGCGGCGGACGCCAACAAGAACCTCAAGCCGGTCGATCCGAACGCGCCGAAGCCCTCGGCAGCCTCGTCATCGGGTGGCGCTGGTGCCGCTCCGGCCAAGAAGGAACAAGGTCCTGCCGCGAATGCCACGCCCATCATGTGACCGTCTACCGATGGTGACACGACGGCGGCGACTCCGGTCGCCGCCGTTTTCGTTTCCCGGTTAGCCCACTCGGATGAACCGTTCCCCATGCGGCGGCGTATCCCTAAAACACCGGCAATTCCCGCGTGCGAGGTTCCCAGCCGATGGCCGATGCCGCTCCCCGCCTATCCCCCAGTGGCGACCCCGTCGGTTACGCACCCTATTCCGTGACCGCGATCCTGGCCGCGGTGCTCGCCGGCCTGTTCCTCGCCGCGCTGGTCCTCCTCGGCGGCGCTGCGCTCATCGGCGGCACGCAACTGGTGGAACCGCTGTTCCTGATCCTGCCCGCCGCGATCCTCGTCCTCGCCTTCGCGGCCCGCCGCCAGATCGCCAACTCCGAAGGCACGCGGGTCGGCGTCAGCCTCTGCAATTTCGCCTGGTGGGTCGCGGTGCTCGGTGGCAGCGGCTACGGGGCATATCTCGTCGGCCGCATGGTCGGCGTGCAACAGGACACCAAGGAAGCTCTCGTCGAGTGGATGGCGGTCCTTCAGAAGGCCGACCCCATCGATCCGCGCACGCTGGACTTTCACAAAGCCTTCCAGAAGACGATCGACATCGGCCGGCAGAAATCGCTGGAGGCGAAGACGCCCGCCGAGATCGAAGCGGCCCAGCGCGGCTTCGCGGACGACACCGGCAGCACCATCGGCATCACGCGATTCCGCCAGCTCGACCTGCTCCGCATCCTGCACCGGAACCGGGACTTCGCGCCGCAGTTCACCTTCGACGGTCTGCAATCCTGGCAGCAAGACCAGTCCGGCCTGCGCTGCAAATCCGCCGGCACTTTGCGCTGCCCGGAAGGCGAGTTCCGCCTGAACTTCGACATGATGCGCCAACCGGTGCCGGGCGACCGGCCCGCGTGGCGCGTGGTCGCGCCCGCGAGCGGATTCGTCGGCAGCGGCAAGCTCACACGCTATGGCCAGGAACTGGAAAAGATGGAACGCTACGGCCGCAGCCTCGTGAGTACGTCGCTGCTGACGACGTTTGCCGCACTGCCACAGTTCCGCCCGCAACTGGTCGCCGATTTCGAACGACCCGGCGATTACGCCGTCGCGTTGCGATACTTCTCGCGTCGCATGGCGGAATGCGCCGCGGCCGGCGTGGCCGCGACCGCGCGCCCAGAACCGCCCGGATACGAGACGCTGATCAAGTCCCAGTTCTTCGCGCCAATCGCCCGCGCCGACGCCGCCAAGGACGGCGACCCCCGCGACCGGTTCTTCGTCGCCTGGCGCGACGGGCGGATCGTACCGGCCGGATTGATCCTGGCGGAAACGCCCGACCAGTATCCGATCATCACGGTCACCGAGAAGATGGTGGAGATGCGCGTTCCCATCGAGATCCAGTCGCCGCGGTTGGAGAGCAGCCAGTCCGCGGCACGCGGCGCCGTCGTTCTGGTCTGCGATGATGCCGAGTATATCGGGAAGCTCAACGAGCTGCGCCGCGCCGCCGCCACGGAAACGCCCTCCGAAACCTGGGCCACCGGGGCCATCGAAGAAACCGTGCCGTGGAAAATCGTGCGCATCGTGTCAGACATGAAGCACGTGACAATGCCCAAGCCGCAACAAACGCAAGACAACTCCATGGGTGGCGGATTCTGACGCCCGACACGGCTCGCTCAAACCCGTCGCTCCCAACCGATGCGGGACGATCCCCGCCCCGCGCCGTATCGTAACCCGCATTCGGGCGACTACACGGTCGCGCGGATGGGCCTATTCAACGGGAGTATCACTGCGATGGCGGTCAAAGTCGGCATCAACGGGTTCGGGCGGATCGGGCGGCTGGTGTTCCGGGCGCTCGTCGAACAAGGGCTTCTGGGCAAGGAACTCGACGTCGTCGCCGTCAACGACCTCGTCCCGGCCGACAACCTCGCGTACCTCCTCAAGTACGACTCCACGCAAGGCAAATTCACGGGCACGGTCGAAAGCGCCAAATCCGCGCCGACGGTCGCCGAGGACGATCTGCTCATCGTCAACGGCCACACCATCAAGTGCCTCGCGGTGAAGGAAGGCCCCGCCGCCCTGCCGTGGAAGGCGCTCGGCGTCGACTACGTCATCGAATCGACCGGCCTCTATACGGAAGCCGAAAAGGCGAAGGGGCACATCGCGGCCGGCGCCAGGAAGGTGATCATCTCCGCGCCGGCGAAGGGCGAGGACATCACCGTCGTGATGGGCGTCAACCACGAGAAGTACGACGCCGCCAAGCATAACATCGTCAGCAACGCGAGCTGCACGACCAACTGCCTCGCGCCGCTCGTCCACGTGCTGCTGAAGGAGGGCTTCGGCGTCGAGGAAGGCCTCATGACGACCGTGCACAGCTACACGGCCACGCAGAAGACGAACGACGGCCCGAGCAAGAAGGACTGGAAGGGCGGCCGCGCCGCCGCGGTGAACATCATCCCGAGCGGCACCGGCGCGGCAAAGGCCGTCGGCCTCGTTTGTCCCGAGGTCGCGGGCAAACTCACCGGCATGTCGTTCCGCGTGCCGACGCCGACCGTCAGCGTCGTCGACCTCAACGTGCGCACCAAGAAGGAGACGACCCTCAAGGAGATTTGCGCCGCCATGAAGAAGGCGAGCGATACCTACCTCAAAGGCGTGCTGGTTTACACCGAAGACGAAGTCGTGAGCACCGATTTCATCCATGATCCCGCGTCGAGCATCTTCGACGCCGACGCGACGCTGAAGAACCCGGAAATCAGCAAGACCTTCTTCAAGCTGGTGAGCTGGTACGACAACGAGTGGGGCTACAGCAATCGCTGCGTGGACCTGTTGAAGTACATGATCGCGAAGGGCTAAATCCATTTGGCCACGGATCAACACGGAAGGACACAGATAAGAATCGACTTCTATCTGTGTCCATCCGTGTTGATCCGTGGCCATTTTTCTTTGAGGATGACTCGTGGCCAAGAAGACGATTTCCGACCTCGGCGACCTGACCGGCAAGAAGGTCCTCATCCGCGTCGACTTCAACGTCCCGCTCGACAAGATCAGCGGCGAGATCAAGAACGACCGGCGCATCCGCGGGGCGATCCCGACGCTGAAGGCGTTATTGAAGGCGGGCGCGTCCATCATCGCGATAAGCCACCTCGGCCGGCCGAGCGGCGACGCGGCGAAGGACAAGCTGCTGACGATGGACAAGGTAGTCGAACGCCTCGCCGACCTGCTCGACAAGCCGGTCAAGAAGGCCGGCGCCACCGTCGTCGGCCCCGAAGTGACGGCGACCGTCGCGGCGATGAAACCGGGCGACGTCGTCATGCTGGAGAACGTGCGCTTCGACCCGCGCGAGCAGAAGAACGACGCGGAGTTCGCCCAAGCGATCGCCGCGCTCGGCGACGCCTACGTCAACGACGCCTTCGGGACGTGCCACAACGACAAGGACGCGAGCATGGTCGCCGTGCCCGCCGCGCTGAAGGCGGCCGGGAAGCCCCGCGCCGTCGGCCTGCTCGTCGCGAAGGAACTCGAAATCATCGAGGGCCTGATGGGCGCGCCGAAGCGGCCGGTGCTCGCCGTCATGGGCGGCGCGAAGGTGTCCGACAAGATCGCCTTCATCAACGCCCTCCTGCAGAAGGTCGACCACCTGCTGATCGGCGGCAAGATGGCGTACACGTTCCTGAAGGCGAAGGGCGTGGACGTCGGCAGCACGCAGGTCGCGGCCGAGGAACTCGCCGCCGCCCAACCCTTGCTGCAATATGTCAGCACGAAAATCACGCTCCCCGTCGATGCCCTCGCGGCCAAGTCGGACGACCTGAACGCGACGCAGGTCTTCGAGGGGAACATCGCGGCCGGCTACGAAGGGGTGGATATCGGCCCGAAGACGCTTGCCCTCTATTCCGAGAAGATCAAGAACTCGGCGACCGTCATCTGGAACGGCCCCGTCGGCTGGTTCGAGAAGTCCGCCTTCAGCAAGGGCACGAAGGGGATCGCCGAAGCGATGGCCGGCAGCGGCGCGGTCACAGTCGTCGGCGGCGGCGAGACGGCCGAGGCCGTCGAACAGTTCGGCTACGATGCCAAGATGACCCACGTCAGCACCGGCGGCGGGGCGTTCCTGGCGTACGTCGAGGGGAAGAAGTTCCAGTCGCTGGCGCAGATCGACGAGAAGTGAGTCGTCGCGCGCGGCCGGAATATCGCACCCGGCCGCGGTTACTTTTTCGGCTTCCACTTGGGAATCACGGGTTTGAGTGGCCACTGCAGCCAGTCGTCGGGCAGTTGGTCGTTCTCGATCGCCTCGTCGAGTTTGACCAACTCTTTGTTCTTTTGAGAATCCTCCTTCGTTTTCTCGCCGAACAAATAATCGAGCGCCGGTACGGCTCCGTATCGGACCACGATCTCGTCGACTTCAAATTCTTGAACGGTGCGTTTGGCGAGAGCCGCATTCGCCGAGTCAAGCCGGTACCGGTATGGAGCACCACTCGAGACCGGTGATTGAATAATTTCGGGCGTACCTTGTTGATATTTCAGATCTCCGGAACGACAAACAAGGTAGACGAGGAATCGCTCGAATGGTGCCGCGTTGAATTCATAAGGATAGTCCCAGCGACCGCTAAGGTAAACTACCGTATCTGTTCGCTTCCGCGAACCGATAAACATATCCAGCCATGCGAAGACCTCGCGATGCGCATTGCAGATACGCTCGTATTCCTCGTGCAGTTCCCGTGAAACGCGATTTCTGATCTCGTATCGCATGGCGTCCTCCCGATCCATGCGATTGAGACCGATCCTCCTGCGCACCACGACGTCGACCTTTTCGAGTTCCCGACGGAATTCGCCGATGAGTTCACTCCATCGTTCCCGGGTAGGGGCATCGTGGATCGGCGGCGAGACCTGGCCGGTCAGGATATCCGTAAGTAATTTTTGATTCGAATCGAACAACCGCAGCCGGACCGCATCAATCGAGCCGCCGGCGCCGGTGCCCATCACCAGCCATCGCCTCGGGTACGGATCGCGGATCGTCGCTTGCGAGAGCGTATCCTGTTGCCAGTAAGATTTGAACGGAACGCCTTTCAATTCTTTTTCGAGTCCGAATCCGACGGCGGCGATGACCAGATCGCAATCGACCTCGTGTTCTTTTTTGTCTCCTTTCGGCACGAACTCGTTGCGATCCTTGTCGAATTTCGTTGTGGGACCGAGGACATTCAATCGGAGTCGCGATTTCCGCTCGATGACGGCCATTACCTTTGTACCGAGGCGGTAGTGCAGGAACTCGCTGGTCAGTTCCATATCGACATCGAACTTATGATGGGCGACCGTCGCCTTCCCGATCTTGTCCACAAGTGGTGGGGTTTTGGAGTTCTTGGATTTCTTTTCGGATTTGATCCGGTCCTTGGCGGCATTGAGCCACGAGTTGTAGTAGTGACGGAAAAGTCGGTGAAGTTCGTCGAGGAACTGTGCGCGAATCGAATCGGCCGTACCTTCGGACCAGTTCAAAACGGGAAATCCCGTTCGAGAAGCTTCGGCGTCCTTTTTCGGCCATCGGTAGATGAACGGGTGGACGTATCGGTGCGTCGTCCCGAGTTGCAACGCCATCAGATCGTGGTTGCGTTCGATCAACGTCACTTTCTTGGCACCGCGAAAGAGGCAGGAAATGGCCGCGGTCAGGCCGGTCAGGCCGGCACCGATGACGGCCACGTCCTTTCCGGTGATCAATTTTTTTTCGTCAAGTGCCCGAGTGAGCATGAAGGCGCGGAGCTGCTGCGATGCGAAGTTCAACGGCGAAGAACTGCATCCGACCTGATAAACGTCCCAGTTCAGGTCCGACGGGACCCGCATCGCATCGAGAATCTGTTCGGCCGACAACTGATTCGCCATGACACACTCCGGAAAGAGTCGGGCGATTCCTTCCGGGGCCATCCAGCCCAATCACTTCTTCGCTTCGACTGCCACGCCGTCGGCGAGGGCGCCGAGGTTGCCGACGACGATCGACTCGGTGCCGGCGAACGGCTTCCACTCGGCGGCGGGGTTGCCGGCGGGTTTCCAGTTCAAGATCTCCAGATTCCCGCCGTCGGACTTGCCGACCTGCACGCGGAGCTTCGCGGCCTTGCCGTCGTCCACGCGGTAACAGTAGGCCGTTTCGTCCGCGAAGAGGATTGCGCCGGCGGGCACGACGAGTGCGTTCGCCGTGCTGGCGCTCAGCTTGGCGGTCGCGTAGAGGCCCGGCTTGATCGCGCCGTCGGCGTTCGCCAGGTCGATCTCGACGCGCAGCGTGCGAGTCTCCGGGCTGATCGTCCGCGCCGTGCGAGTGATCGTTGCCGAATATTCCCGATTCGAGAGAGCCGGAAATCGCACGACCGCCTTCGCGCCAACCACGGCCTTTTCGCTCGCCGACTCCGGCACGTCCACGAACACCCGCATCACGTCCTGCCGGCTAACGACGAACAGAGGGTCCAGCTTCGCGCTCGAGTTTGGTTGGAGGAAGTGCCCGGTGTGGATACCACGGAAAGTAATGACGCCGGCGAACGGCGCCTTCACCTTCGTGTAGTCCAAGAGCGCCGCCGTGCGGTTCGCTTCGGCGATGGCGACGGTCTTCTTGGCCTCGGCGACGGTCACTTCGGCGGCGGCGCGGCCGGCCATCGCTTCGGCCTCCTTCGCCTGCTGCTCCGCCACGGTCACGCGGGCGATCGCCTCCTTCCGCATCGCGTCGGCGGCCTCGTACTGCCGCGTCGTCTCCGCGAGCGTCTGCGATTCCACCACTTTCTGAGCCACGAGGTCCGCCACGCGCAGCCGTTCCGAGTCCCAGCGCTTGGCGTCCGCGTCGGCCTTGGCGATGCCGGCCTTCGCCTGATCGATCATCGCCGCCGCCGACACCGTCTTCGCCTTCGCCACGTCGATCCCCTTTTTGGCGAACACCAGGTCCGCTTCCGCCGCCAACACGAGCGCCTTCTTCTGCTCGGCCTCCAGCTCGAGCTCCGGGATCGAAAGTTCGGCGAGGAGTTGGCCTTCCTTCACCGTGTCGCCGATGTCGACGTGCACCTTACGGACGTACGCGGGGAGCTTGGCGACGAGCGGGGTCGTCTCGAACGCCTGCACCGTCGCGGGCTGGTCGACGGTCCAGTTGAGCGTGACGGATTTCGGTTGCACGAGCGAGACGGCGGCGGGGGCACCGGCCGGCGCGGCCGCGGACGGCGGTGTCGGCGCGGTCGCCGGCTTGGCACAGCCCGCGAGCAGTACGGGCATCAGCAGGATCGAACGGGGAAATCGCATGGCGAACTCGAAGGCGGTGATGAGGTCATCATAGCGTGTGTCATCCGCCGCCGCACCCGCCGCACCCGCCTCCCCCGCCACAACCGCCGCCCCCGCAACCGCCCCCGCCGCCGGAACTGAATGAGGTGCCGCAACCACCCCCGGTTCCGTATGTCGTGCGCGGATACCAGGTGGCGAGGTCCGCGAAGGCGCCGGTCGCCAGCACGGCCGTACCGAAGAGCGCGACCGCCAGCCCGGCGTCGGCGCCTTCGCCGGACAGGCCGCCTCTCTTCATCGCCAGGTGCTCCGCCTTCATCCGCTTCAGGATTTGATCCCCCTTGCGGGTGCGCTTCGGGACGAGCGCCATCAGAATGAAGAGGAAGATGAAGGCGAAGAAGAGCGTCATCGCGAGGAAGAAGAACGGTTTGCCGGCGACGATGCCGATGATGAGCCGTTGCAGGCCGAAATACAGAAACACGATGAGCATCGGCAGCACGATGCCGGCGGCGGCAAGGGCGCGCCGCCAGCCGGCGAGCAGCAGTCCGTCCTCGCCAAGCCGTTCCTTCTCCGGCCGGTACAGGCGATCGACTTGCGATGTGAGGATCGGCAGGTGCTCGGCGCTCGCGTTGTCGATCGGCAGTTGCTTGAACACGAACCGCTCGACTTCGCTCGCGTCCGGCGGAAGCACGCCGGCGATCTCCAGGTTTCGCTTGTCGGCGGCCACGCGCGCCAGCCCGCGCTGGGTCAAGCGAGCGAGGGTCGCGGAGAGCAGCCCTGCTGCGCCGCCGTTGAGGTACGCGATCTGGTCCCAGCGCAGAGTCGGCCAGTCTTCGTCGGTCGCATAACGCGGCCCCTTCGCCTGCCGGCGCAGCACGAGGCCGAGGACGAACGTGACGGCGAGTGCGGGAATCAGGAATTCGAGATAGTCGGTGCCGACGAGGCCGAACGGGTCGAACGCACCACCGTTGGCACCGAGGCAGCCCGTGGCGAGCACGACGGCGAGCAGCGCCAGGGACAAACCCCGAACCCAACGGATCACCGGGACCTTCGGCACGATCCAGTTCCGCGCCGTGTTGACCGTGACGATCCGTTGATCGTCGCCGAAGCGCGTTTCCGCCGTCGGCCAGAGGTCGGCGGGCGGCTCTTCGCCGAAGATGCGACGGTAGCTGTCGAGCGTTTTCCCGTACCAGTCGTGGAACTTCTCTCCCTCCTCCGAACCGCCGCGCGTCGGCTCGTGATGCAGCGGCTGCCCGAGCGTCTCGGCGCAGAGCCGCTGCCAATACGACCGCGTGTAGGTCAGGTGCAGGTGCCAGACGGCATCGACCTGCACCGATGGCGTGACCGGATGCCCCGCCGCCATCGCCAGATAGACGAAGCGCTTGTACTCTCGCACGGTGCGCTCGGAGTACGGGCGCGTCCAGCCGTTCTCGCGCGCCAGCCGGGCCGCGAACGGCAGGTCCGGCGCGGGACCGCCGTCGATGTCGAACGATTCGATCCGCGCACGCAGGTCGGCGGACATGGCGATACCCTCGAAAGACGCTCCACCCGGTGATTCGCTTCAGTTTGACCGCTATCCATGAAGAAGGGAAGAAGTCTTCCTTCCTTTTCCCCGAGGCGCAGTCATGCCCACCTTCGACGCCATCGTGATCGGCTGCGGCGGCATGGGGTCGGCGGCGCTGTTCGAACTCGCCCGGCGCGGGCGCCGCGTCCTCGGCCTCGAACAGTTCCCCGCCGTCCACGATCGCGGCAGCTCCCACGGCCACACGCGGGTCATCCGCACCGCCTACTACGAGCACCCCGACTACGTGCCGATCCTCCGCCGCGCGTGGGAACGCTGGTACGAACTGGAGCAACTCGCGGGGAGGAACCTGTTGGTGGAAACGGGTTGCCTGTCGATCGGCCCGGCCGACGGGGAACTCGTGGCGGGCGTGCGGGAGTCGGCGCGGTTGCACGGCCTCGCGCTCGCGGCGTGCGACCCCGCGCCGTTCCGCGTCCCGGACGGATTCGATTGCGTATTCGAAGCCAAGGCCGGGTACCTCATGGTGGAGGACTGCGTGCGGGCCCACCTTGAACGCGCCGTGACCGCCGGCGCCGAACTACGCACCGAGGAACCGGTGCGCGACTGGCGCGCCGACGGCGACGGCCTCGTCGTGCGCACCGATTCCGAAACTTATCACTGTGCGAAGCTGGTCGTCACGGCCGGGGCGTGGGCGACGCGCCTGCTAGCGGACCTTGCCGTTCCCCTCACCGTCATGCGGCAGACGATGCTCTGGTTCGAGCCGAAGCAACCGGAGCGCTTCCGGCGCGATCGCTTTCCGGTGTTCCTGTACGAAAGCCCCCGCGGGGCGTTTTACGGCCTGCCGATGATTGACGCCCGCGGCGTGAAAGTCGCCCGGCACTACGGCGCGCCGGAACTGCCGAACCCCGACGGTGTGAACTGGACGACGAGCGACGCCGACGAAGTACCCGTCCGCGACTTTCTGAATGAGTGCGTATCCGCCCCCGTCGGCCGTTGCACCGCCCGGCAGGTCTGCCAGTACACGATCACGCCGGACCGGCACTTCGTGATCGACCGGCATCCGGCGAATGCCAACGTCGTCGTCGCGGCCGGGTTCAGCGGGCACGGGTTCAAATTCGCCCCGGTCGTCGGCGAGATCCTCGCCGATCTCGCCGATACGGGCGCGACGCGCTGGCCGATCGACTTCCTGCGCGCGGACCGGTTCGCATGAAGATCCGATTTCGCCATTGGCGAAACCCGCCGTGTCTGATGAAATAACCGTTCCATGAAACTTCTCGACGCCGTCCGGATTCGCGCCCACCGCCTTGTGCCCTCGGCCGAGCGCGGCACCGCCATCGGCGTCGTCACACTGCTTGTCGGCATTGAAGTCGTCGGCCGCACCACCCCCTCCGACTGGTACGATCTCCTCGCCGGGGTCGCCCTGCTGCTCGGCGGCCTCCTCGTCGCCGCCTGGCACCGCACCGAACCGGTCCCGTGGGTTTCGAAACTGACCCGTTACGCCACCCGTCAGGCGAACCGCTTCGATCAATTGAAGTATGACGTCGGGATCGATTTCCGCGGCACCCCACCGATACCCCGCCGCATTCCGCGATCGGTCTACCTCGCTTTTGCCGCCCTCGTCGCGCTCGATCTTCTCGCCATCGCCGCCTGGACCGCCTTCCCCGACGGTTGGCGCGAATTCGGCCAGCGCACCTCCTACGTCCTCTATCTCGTCGCGCTCGTGTCGCTCTGGTCGATGCTGCTCCTGACCGTCTTCATCAGCGTCTACCTGCCGGTCTACATCTTCGACAACCGGATGCGCCGGATGGCAATCGAAGCGAATCCGAACCGATCCGTGCTCGACTCCGACCCCGTTCCGCAATCGCCGGACGCGGCGGTACTCCTCGGCTACGCGGTGCTCGCGCTCCTGGTGACGCTCGTGACGCCTCCGATGTACGGCCTGGGGCTGTGCGGGCTGGTCGCGCTCGCCGGTTTCCTCGGCTGCCTGCTGCCGACCGACGGTGACGCGAACATCCTGTGGCGCTCCGGCGGCGCCGCCCGCCGCACCGCCATCTCCAGCGTGCCGATGCGCCGCCTCCTCGCGCTCGGCGTCACCTTCGCCGCCACCTTCGTCGGATCGCTGATCCTCTGGGCCTGCGGCGGCCGGTTGAATGCGCCCCCCTCGTTCGACTCTCCGATGGTCGTCACCGGGTTCCTCGGCGCGCTGGCCGCCTGGCTCGTGCCGGGTCTCGTCCTGCTCGGGATGTATCAGTTCGCCCGCTTCCGCCAGGTGGATCCGACGCGCCGCGATCCGCACGCCGTGCGCATCGACAACGCCGCCGCCCGCGCCGTCCGCGTCCGTGCCGCCAGCCTCGTCCGCCGCTGGGGCGTCCGCACCGTCTTCGCCCCCATCCCCGAGTCCGTCGACCGCCCCGTCGCGTTGCGGTTGGTGCCCCCAGAAGAATCCGAAGCCACGGAATTCGATCCGCGCTGGCCTCTGAAGGTCTCCCTCGACGACCTCGCGGGCACGGTCGTGAAGGAGCGGGTCGCCCGACGGGATGAAATCCAACTCCGTCGCCGCTTCCACAAGTGCCTCGCCAAACTGCTCAAACAGTCCGCCCTCGTCGTGCCCGAAGCGGGCGGCGGGTTCTGGATCGCCCCGCACTGGTGGTTCGTGGAAACGCTGCTCTGGGAAGCGCCGCCCAAGGGCAAGTCCGCCGATCACGGGGCCGTTTTGCGCCCCGTCGGCCCCAGCTACGAAAAGCTCTTCGGCCCCCGCGTCCGCCAGCACCTGCACGCCATCCTCCGCGCGGGGCAGATCGACCTCATTTATGTCGAACACGGAGTCTCGCCTCGCAATCTCGAAAAAGTCCTCCGGGCGCTGTTTGAACTGCACGATGTCCACGGCGGCCGCCTGCGCGCCGAGGATCGGCACTTCCAGGGCGTCCCCAAGGTGCGCGTGATGTTCCACGACTACGCGCCCGGCAACGAATTCCGCTCTGAGACATACCCCGAACCGAAGTTCGACGACGTCAGCCGGTTCCGCGTCATGCACGTCTTCCGCGACCGCGAGGAAAGCGAGGAGACGACCGACGTTCCGTTCGACTTCTCGTGGGAACCCTCTCCGTTGGCGATTCACTAGAACGATTCCGACCGCCCTGCGAAGATCCATTGAAGATCCATTCTTGTTTCCGTGGCGCGAGGTGAGCGATGGCCAAGCGACGCCGCGACGACGACGAGTACGAAGTCGACGAGGAACGACCGCGGCGCCGATCGAGCCGCCGGCCCTCCGACGAGGACGACACGCGACCGAACCGCCTCGCGCGAACCACCGCCGAGGACGGATTCGAGGTGGTGGACGATGAACCCCCGCGCAAATCGAAGCGTCGCCCCATCGACGACGACGAGGACGAACCACCGCGCAAATCGAAGCGTCGCCCCATCGACGACGAGGACGAACCACCGCGCAAATCGAAGCGTCGCCCCATCGACGACGAGGACGACCGGCCCAGGAAGAAGAAATCGCGGCTGACGAAGAAGGACCGCGCGCGGCTGCGCCAGGAGGAACTCGACGCCCGCGACGAGGCCCAGGCCAACGCGATGATGGAATGGGGAACGCCGATCTTTCTCACGTTCCTCGGCGCGGTGCTGATGATCGCCTCCGGCGTCATCCTCGCCAACCGGTCCGACGGACTCATCAACCCCGCCCTCTTGCTCGGCGTCGCCTTCGGCTTCACCCTCGTGACGATCCCGGTCATCATCGTCGCGCTCATGGTCATCGGCGGCGTCTGTGGCATCGAATACGGCACCCTCACGAACGCCGTCCGCTCCCTCATCGCGATCTCCATGATCTCCTGGGGGATCTTCTTCTTCACCCGGCTGTTCTTCATCGGGTGGATGCTCGGGCCGCTCATCAGCTTCATCGTCACGTTCGGCCTGTTCATGGTCTTCTTCAACCTCGATTCGCAGGAGGCCATGACCACGCTCGGCGCGTTGAACCTGCTCATGTGGCTCGCCGACAAACTGTTCTGGCTCGTCATCATCATCGCGGTAACGCGTGGCGGGAACCGCGACCGCGACTTCGACCCCGACGACGGCCCACGCATCGGCAACAAGGCCAACCAGTTCGGTGGGGGGGGGGGCGTAAACAACCGCTTCGACCCGGACGACTTCGACGACAACTAAGAATTGATCGTGACACGCGGACCGGAATCGGGGTAGGCTGGCGGGGCTTCGGAACGGAGTCCCGCGATGGCTGCAAAGCGGCGCTCGCCCGCCCTCGATTTCCTGGTCTACCTGGCCGTGCGCGCCCTCGTCTGCCTCGTGCAGGCGCTGCCGCTGCGGCTGGCGCTCGGCCTCGCCGGTCCACTCGCCGCACTCGCCTATCGCGTCGACCGCCGCCACCGCGAAGTCGCCGCCGAGAACCTCCGTCTCGCCTTCCCCGAAAAGTCCCCGGCCGAGATCGACCGCCTCGTCCGCGGCTGCTACCGCCACTTCTGCCGGCTCCTCATCGAGATCATCTTGCTGCCGCGGAAGTTCCGCATGGGGAACTGGCGGAACCACGGCGAGCTTGTGAACGCGGAACCGGTGACGCGCGCCCTGCTCGACGTCCACCGGCCCTGCCTGATCGTGACGGCGCACCTCGGCAACTGGGAACTGGCTGGCTACGCGCTCGGCGCACTCGGCCACCGCACCTACGCCATCGCCCGCGTCCTCGATAACCCGTATCTGGAGCGGTTCCTGCTCAAGTTCCGTGAAGCCACCGGGCAGACGATCATCGCGAAAAAGGACGATTTCGACCGGTTGGACGGCGCGTTGAAGGCCGGGGGCAAGGTGGCGACGCTCGCGGACCAGGACGCGGGCCCGCGCGGGGTGTTCGTGGACTTCTTCGGTCGGCCCGCGAGCGCCCATAAAGCCGTGGCTCTGATGGCGCTCGAATTCCGCGCGGTCATGGTTGTCGTCGGCACCGTCCGCCGCGCCGGCGCCCCGGACGACCGCATCGGACCCTACGACATCGTCTGTGAGGACGCGATCGACCCCGACGACTACCGCGACGACCCCGACGCCGTGCGGTCCATCACGCAGCGCTACCACTCGGCGTTGGAACGGCTCGTGCGCCGCCATCCGGAACAATATTTCTGGTTGCACCGGCGCTGGAAATCACAGCCGGCCAAAAAAGGCACCAAGAAGGCCGCATAACCCCCCGCGCGGGGCTTGAAAATCTTCAGGCCGGTCGGATAATGCCCTACCACGCCGAGGTGGCGGAATTGGCAGACGCACTAGCTTGAGGTGCTAGCGCCCGCAAGGGCATGCAGGTTCAAGTCCTGTCCTCGGCACTGCTTACAGGGCAAGGAGATACGCGAACGCGGGCTCCTTGCCCTGTTGCTTTTCCCGAAAGGGGTCGCCATTTCTTGAACGACCCCAATGCAGGATCGCATTCGTTCGAGAACTGGCACGGCTCGAACGAGACGACAGCGGGCGCGGCGGGTCGGGGGGGCACCAGCAAGTGGTGGATCGTTGACGTTACCCGCGTGGCCAGATACCGACTTGCCGATCGCCGAGTTTAGGTTCGACGGATTGCGGGTGGTTGTAATCTCCACTCGTCGCGCCGTGTCCTGCCGTACGGCTCGGTCACCATCGCCAGCCCGAATTCTGTCGATCAGATACTCTCATTCCGTCCATGCGGGATTCCGCCGTGTCCCGACGCGCCTGCGCGGCGCAAATTGGCCAATCCATAAACTAAGGTCATGCTCGACGTCCCGCTCGCCCGCGCCACCGTCCTCCGGCATGCCCACCGGCGCGAACCGGTCCGCACGGCTCCGGCCGTCGGCCGCGTCCTCGCCGAAGATGTCGCTTCCGACGTCGATTCGCCCCCGTTTGACAAGGCGCTCATGGACGGCTACGCGGTCCGCGCCGACGACGCTCGCCCCGGTGCGGAACTCCGCGTCGTCGAGGAGATCGCCGCCGGTGCGATGCCGTCGAAGACGTTGACCACGAACGAAGCCGCGCGGATCTTCACCGGCGCGCCGATCCCCGGTGGCGCCGACGCCGTCGTCATGCGCGAGAAAACCTCGTCGCCAGCGAGCGATCGCGTCATCGTTAACGATTCGCCGACCGCCGGGCAATTCATCTTGCGCCGCGCCGCCGAGATGAAAGTGGGCGAAATCGTCCTGCCAGCAGGGACTGTCCTCACCCCGCAGGCGATCGGCGTGCTTGCGACCGTCGGCCGCGCGGTCGTGGAGCAGTATCCCGCACCAACCGTCGCGGTCCTCGCGACCGGGGATGAACTGGTCGAACCCGACTCGATCCCCGGCCCCGGACAGATCCGCAACTCGAACGGCCCGATGCTGCTTGCGCAGGCGACCGCCGCCGGTGCCGCCGCACGGTACCTCGGCATCGCCCGCGATACCGAAGCCGACCTCGCCGCCCGGATCGCCGACGGGCTGACCGCCGACATCCTGATCCTCGCCGGCGGCGTCTCGGCCGGTGACTTCGACCTCGTGCCGAAAGTCTTGAAGGACCTCGGCGTGACGCCGCACTTCCACCATGTGAAGATGAAGCCCGGCAAGCCGCTCTTCTTCGGCACGAAGGGGCACACGCTCGTGTTTGGCCTTCCGGGCAACCCCGTCAGTTCGTTCGTCGGCTTCGAACTGTTCGTGAGGCCGGCGATTCGCGCGAAGGCCGGGAATGCCGTGACCGGAGACGGGATCGAGAAGATGCCGCTCGCCGAGTCGTTTCTTGGCAACAACAACCGCCCGACGTATCACCCCGCCCGAATCGAATCCAACGGCGTTCGCGGCCTGCCGTGGTTCGGTTCGGCGGACTTGCGGGCACTCCTCGACGCGAACGCGCTCCTCGTGCTGCCGCCGGGCGAAGTGAACTACGATGCGGGTTCGACGGTTGATGTGTTGCCGATCATCTGACTCCGAAGGATACCCCGTGCCCGCACCCCGTGTCTTCCCGCCCGCGATCCTCTCCGGCCTGTTGCTCTGGCTCGCGTTCTACCCGTGCAACCTCGGCCTCGTCGCGTTCGTCGCGCTCGTGCCGTTCCTCGCGCTGGCGCGCATGGAGGGCGTCTCGCCTCGCCGCCGCTACCTTGCCGCGTATTGCGGCGGCCTCGCGTTCTTCCTCCCGGCCCTCCAGTGGATCCGCCTGGCGCATCCCATGATGTATTTCGCGTGGATGGCCCTCGCGTTAACGCAGGCCGCGTATTTCCCGCTCGCCCTCGCCCTCATCCGCCGGCTGGACCGGCTGAAGTGGTTCCCCTTCCCGCTCGCCGTCGCCGTCGCGTGGGTCGGGCTGGAATACGTCCGCGCCCATTTCCCCACCGGCTTCCCGTTCCTGAAACCCCTCGGCCTGCATCAACTCGTCGGCTTCGCCTGGTACTACCTCGGCCACGCCCTGCACGACTTCCCCGCCCTCATTCAGGTCGCGGACCTCGGCGGCGTCTGGCTCATCTCGTTCATGCTCGCCGCCTTCAACGCCATGCTCGCCGAATGGTTCTTCCGATCCCCCGCGCTCCACCGCGCGCTGCGCTGGCCCCTCGAACGCCGCATCGGTTTCAACCGCGAGATGTGGTCCGCCTCCCTCGCTATGGCCCTGTTCCTGCTCACCTACGGCTACGGCATGTTCCGCCTCAAGCACGAGGACTTCGAGAAAGGCCCCCGCGTCGTCGCCATTCAGGCCGATTTCGCCCAGGACGTGAAGATGGGCGATCCGATCGGCCTGTTCCGCGAGTACAACCGCCTCTGCGAGACCGCCGCCATTCGACGACCGGACCTCATCATCTGGCCGGAGACCTGCTACTCGCCGGAGTACACGGCCAGCACCGCGAAGCCGGGTTCGGATTTGCCGGAGGCGATCAAAAACGGATTGAAGGACAACGCCGACCTCGAACGCCACGCCTTCGAAAACTGGCGAACGAACGTTCTGCTCGGTAGCGGACTCGACGAATGGGACGGCGAGCGTACCTGGAAATACAACTCGGCGATCCTGCTGAACCCCGACGGCACCTTCAACGACCGCTACGACAAGATGCACCTCGTGCCGTTTGGCGAGTACGTGCCGTTCAAAGGCACCTTCCCGTGGCTGCGCTACTTCACGCCGTACCGGCACGACTACTCCTGTCGGCCCGGCGAGAAGCGGACTCGCTTCGCGATCATGAGCGGCGACACGCAGTACACCTTCGGCGTGCTGATCTGCTACGAGGACAGCGAGCCGTACCTCGCGCGCCAGTACAACCTCCCCGACGGCGTCGACCGGCCCGTCGACTTCCTCGTGAACATCTCGAACGACGGCTGGTTTCGCGGCAGCGAAGAGCACGAGCAGCACCTGGCGATCTGCAAGTTCCGCGCGGTGGAGGCGCGGCGGAGCGTCGTCCGCGCGGTAAACATGGGCGTGTCGGCGATCATCGATTCCGACGGGAAGATCCAGGCGCTGCCGCACAACAGCGTGGCGGAGAGCGTGCACCACGTCGGACCGGTGACGGACCGGGTACGGATCGACACGCGCGAGAGTTTCTACGCGAAGGCCGGCGACTGGCCCGCGGCGGCGTGCTGGGCGTTGATCGCATTGGGATTCGTGCTGACGCGCCGGCGGTAGTTTTCTCTGGTATTTCCCGCATTCCACGGTATCGTTCCACCCCGGGGGAGCCGGGGATGCGTGCGAATCTGGATAATCTCCAGGCGCTGCGGGGGGTCGCGTGCCTGGCGGTGGTGCTCTATCACTTGGGCCAGTGGGAGTCGGGCTTCGGCCTGAAACGCCCACTGTTCGGGGTATTCCGCTGGTTCGGCTACGCCGGCGTCGATCTGTTTTTCGTCATCTCGGGCTTTATCATCGCCCACTCGAACCGGAACCGCCTCGGCCAGCCGCGCGCCCTGCCCACGTACCTGTTCCGCAGATTCTGGCGACTCTACCCGCTCTACTGGATCGCCTTCGCGCTCGGCACCGCGCTCATGGCCTACCCCTGTGGTATGGACGTACGCGCCCTCGAATGGCGCGGGAATGCGATCACGTGGTTCGGCCTCTGGCCCGGCGTCCACACCATCATGCCCCACGCCTGGACACTCGCGTTCGAATTGCTCTTCTACCTCGCCTTCGCCTCGCTCTTCCTGCTTCCCATTCGCGCCGGTGTCGGATTGCTCGCGCTCTGGGGGGTTGTGGTGCTGGCCGTGTCGATCAGCGGCTATCAGAGTCCGAACCGGTTCGTGCACACCGCCACGTTGCCCTACGTGCTCGAGTTCCTCGCCGGAGCGGCGCTCGCGTGGGTCTACCACCGGAATCGGACGGATCATTACCGCCCGGCGCTCGCCCTGGCATTCGCGTGGGCGGCCGTCGCCGGACTCCTCGTCAACAAGTCCGACTCCCACTGGCTGGTCATTACGCCAGGGCCGCGCATTCTCGTCTTCGGATTGCCCGCGGTGCTCCTCGTATACTCTCTCGTCGCGGCGGAAGCCCACGGCCGCTGGCGAATGCCGGGCTGGACGAAGACGCTCGGCAACGCGTCGTATTCGATCTACCTGATGCACATGCCGGTCGGCGCCGCGATGCTCACGCTCACGGGCGGCTGGTCGCACCGTAAGTGGAACCATGTCGGCTGGTCGGGCCTGATGCTGTTCGCCTGCGTCGGCAGCGGGCTGTTGCTCTACCGACTGGCCGAGAAACCGTTGATGGACCTCGTGAAACCGAAGTCCGCGCCGAGTCGCCGTCCTTCGCGCTGGCCGAGGCTCTTCCGTTCCTTCGCAACTCGATAGCTCGGTGGGACCAGTGACGTCAGCTTGCTTGGGAACTGTCGGGGCTATGGCAGTCGCAGGATTTCCATTTTGCGGATGTTCACCGCTCGGGCGACCACGCCGCCCGCGCCATTGCCCGGCATGAAGAGCGCGAGACCGCCGAAGACGGTCCGGTCGCCGGCGGGTTCCTTGTATTTGAGCAGTTCGATGCGGTCGAGGAGGACGCGGATCTCGCGATCGCGGGCGATGATCTCCCACATGTACCAGTCGCCCTGCTTCAATACGAGGGACTCGGGGACAACGTACGGCATCGCCTTCTTGGTCGCGAGGTCGAGCAGCCGTGAGTTCGGGCCGAGATACGCGACATAGCCGGTGTCGCGCTCGGTGCCGCCGTTTGTGCGAAACAGCAACTGCGCGAGGCTGCCCGTATAGCGACATTCGCAGCGCAGGTGGAAATCCCGAAGATCCTTCGCGTCGTTCACCAGGGTGCCCGGCTTCCCGCCGATGATCATGCGCAGGTGGCCGTTTTCGTACTTCCAGTCGCCCGCCGCCGGACCGGTGGTCCACCCCACGAGGTCCATGCCGTTCAGGAGCGGTTCGAATTCGGCCGGTCGTGGCGGCGTGTCCGGCAGCGGGCGGACTTCGATCTTGCGGAACCGCACCGCGGTGTTCGCACCGTAGCACTCCAGTGCGAAGCCGCCGCTCTCGGCGTTCGGCACGAACATCCGCGCCTTCTGGACTTCGCGCCCGTTCACCGAAATGCCGACAATCCCGCCAACGGCGTAGAGTTCGTACTTCACCCATTGGCCTTTCAGATCGCCCGGCGGCTCGAAGCTCGGGAAGAAGCGCGTTTTGCCCCCGGCGTGGCCGGCGAGCGTGCCGATGCGCAAGGCGGGGTGCGCGTCGGGCGAAATCTGGGCCTGGTAGTATCCGAACGCGGGATCGCCGGGCAGGCCGGGCGCGCGGCGGTAACGGAACATCATGCCCGAGTCTCCCTCGTCGATCTTCGCCTCCCATCGCAGGTGGAAATCGCGAAAGTCGTCGCGATCGGCGACGAGGTGGCCGAATCCACCGCGGACGACGATCTCGCCGTTTTCGACACTCCACTTCGCGGGCGATGAATTGACAAAGGTCTCCGGCGTCCAGCCGGCAAGGTCGCGCCCGTTGAAGAGCGGGAGGAAGCCATCGGAGTCACCGCGAACGGGAGGCAGCTCCCGCGGCGGATCCGCAGGCTTCTCGACGACCGGCTTGTCGGCGGTCGGTTGGGCGCGCCGCGATTTCCCCAACGCCACCGCCAGCCCGACGACGAACACGGCCGCGATCCCGCCAAGCACGGCATAGCGTTGCCAGCCAGGGCGACGCCGGATCGCCTTCCTGATCTTCTTCTTGACTCGCGGCGCTTCCTCCGGAGGGTTGGGGAATTCGACGGTCTCGATGCCACGATCATCGACGGAGGGTTTTGCCCGCGTCGGGAGTTCCAGCCGTTCGGGCAAGCGCGTCGCGTAGCGCATCGCGGATTCGAGGCTGCCGGCGATGGACGATGTCGGCGCGGTCGGAGGCGAGGACAGAGCTTCGTCCTCGAATTCCGACGGGTCGACCAGCTCAGCGTCGAAGACGACCGGCTCGCGGCAGAAGGGAGTCAGCGCGTCGGCGACCTGCTTGGGCGTCTGGGGTCGATCGGCCTTGTCGATAGCCATCATTCGCGCGATCAGGTCCGCCAGCGCTTCGGGTACGTCGGGGCGGAGCATCGTGATGCGCGGTCGCGGTTCGGAACAGTGCATTTGCACCACGTCGAGGATCGAATCGGCTTGGAAGGGGGTGCGGCCGGCGAGCAGGTGGAACATCGTGCAACCGAGGCTGTAGATATCGGCGCGGATGTCGGCGTCGCGGGCGTTCGTGGCTTGTTCGGGGGCGAGGAATGCGGGGGTGCCCAGCATCTGCGCGATACCGGTCGCCGAAAAAGACATGCTCGCGCTCTGCTGTTCGCGGGCGACCTTTGCAAGGCCGAAGTCGCACAGCTTGATCTGCCCGGTGCGTGACAGCATGATGTTGCCGGGCTTCACGTCGCGGTGGACGGTACCCTTCTCGAAGGCGTGCTGCAATCCCAGCGCGGCGGCGCGCATGTACGCGCAGGCGTGCAGCAGCGGCAGGGGGCCTTTCTTGCGCAGCACCACCTGAAGGCTCGCGCCGGAGACGTACTCCATGACGAATAGCAGTGCGCCGTCGAGTTCCTCGGCATCGTGGGCACGCACGATGTTGGGGTGGTCGAGCTTCGCCGCGATCTTCATTTCGGCGCGGAAGCGCGCGACGGCGTCGGGGTTGTTGAGCAGGTGCGTGCGGATGACCTTGATCGCCACGCGGCGATCCATGAGCGCGTGCTCGGCGAGGTAGACATGCCCCATCGCACCATTGCCGAGGTGCTTGAGCACGCGATACCGGGGATGGTTCTCAAGGCCGGTGAGCGGCACCGAATCGAAGGTCTTGGAAGGCACGTACGCAACCGTGCCGGCGTGTGCGGCCGTGTCCGTGGGGGGTGGCGTGGCGATCGTCTGACAGTGCGCGCAGCGGGCGACGTGCGCCCGGATCGCGTCGCATTCGCCCGCGGCGAGCCGGCCATCGCGGTAGTCCGCCAGTTCCTGTTCCGTCGGATGCGTCGAAGGATGTACCACGACTTCCTCGATTACGGGCCGGTCGCATCACTGTACGACGGAATCGCGGTTGGATCAGGTGCCTGCGATCTCCGGCGGCAGCGGCCGACGGTCCGGTTCGGCCCAACCGTCGATGGCGGCGCGCGAGGCGAGGCGTTCGGGCGAGTAGAGTTCGCGGACCCAAGCCATGGGGTGGGTGCGGGCGAGTTCGTCGACGATGGAAACGAGCGGTTCACCGGCGGCGCGGGCGAGGCGGGCTTGCAGGAGCTTCACATAGAGTTGCGTGATCGTTTCGCTGTAGCCGTCGCCGGTGCCGCAGGCGTGGTTGTAGCGCTGGATGCCGTCGCGGACCTTGGCGAGGGCGGTTTCGAAGGGAAAGCGCGCGAGGTACCACGCGGCGGCGGCGAGGTGGCAGCGGTGCGTCCAGTGGACGAACGGCCAGCGGCACGCCTCGAATTCGACGACCATCGCCGCGATGGCGGCATCGTCGGCGAACGGTTCGTCCCGGCGCACGTCGAACGGACCTTGCTGGCACATCGGCGGTCTCCGCGGGGGGGGGGACGTCCACGGACACGGCCGCTGATCGCCGGGTTCGCACTCACTTCCTCGGCGTCACTTCCAAGCCGAGGACCATGCCGGAAGTGATTCCGTTGGCGAACGTGATTTGGCTCTTCACGCCGCTGCCCGGCACTTCCCAATATGCGTGGTAGATGTAGAGTTTCTCGCCCTTGCGCACGCCGTCAAAATAAAGCTCCGTCCGCGTCGGCTTGCCCATGATCGCGAAGACTTCGTCTTCGGTGATTCGGACTTCATTCCCTTTTTGTTTCAAGTATTCGGTGAGTTTGGCCTCGGAGACGCGAGGCTCGTAAACGACGCCGTTGCCAGCCGGCGCGGGCGGCACCGGTGATGCCGGCGCGGCGGGAGAGTTTGGCGTGTTCGGTGCCGGCGGAGTTGCGGGCGCGCCGGTGTTCGCCGCCGGTGCGGCGGTCTTCGCCTCCGCAGGCTTCGAACTACCCGTGATGCGCTGCACGAGCCAGAACGCGACGGCGAAGCAGACGACGAACGCGACGCCAGCGGCGGCGTACATACCCAGGCCCGGGCCGCTCGATTTGCGTTTTTTCTTCTTCGACGACTTCCGAGGGCGATCGTCGAAGTCATCATCATCTTCGTCGCGGCGGCGTGGCATGGGAGAAGCCCCCGAATTTGAACGTGATTATATCGCCTCGGGGCCACGCTCGCCGGTGCGGATGCGGATCGCGTCCTCGAGTGGGAGGATGAAGATCTTGCCGTCGCCGATGCGCCCATCCTGGCCGGTGCGCGCTGCCTCCACGATCGCGTTGACCGTCGGTTCGACGAAATCCTCGTTCACGGCGATCTGGAGTTGCACCTTGCGCAGCATGTTCACGGTCAATTCGTGTCCGCGATAGATCTCGGACTGGCCCTTTTGCCGGCCGAAGCCCTGCACGTCGACGACCGTGAGGCGGAATACCTCGACGCGGTTGAGCGCTTCCTTCACTGCGTCGAGTTTCTCGGGCTTGATGATGGCAAGAATGAGTTTCATGCCGTCTGTTGTACGGCCTACTTGCCCACGACGACGTCGAACGTGACGGTGTACGGCTTCAGATCCGCGATCCCGGCGATCGCCTTCGCGGCAGCCTCGGCGACGGCGTCGGTCGGCGCGTCGAAGCGGACGATCACGCCGTCGCGACCCAGTTTCTTCGCTTCCAGATTGCGCACCTCCGTACCGGCCGCGGCGCGAATGCGATCCATCAACGAGACCGTCGCCACCGGCTCGAACGCCGCCGCTTGCAGGATCTCCTGCTGTTCGGCCGGCTTCGCCGGCGTCTGACCGATGAACAGCGTCGGTCCTTTCACGGGTGCGGCGTTCTGAATCGGCTGCCACGTCGGCTCTGCCGTCGCGGGACGGGGCGGGAATTCCTCAGACTTTGCGGGCATCGGTGCGCCGCCGCGCCAGCCCGATGCCGCTGGCACGCTTGGTACACTTGGCACCGGTCCGGTCGAAACCGGGAGTTCATCCGGCGGTACATAACGGAAGGGTGCCGTCTCGACGATCGGCTTCGGTCCTTCGGGCATCGTCGGCCCGGCGAAGACGGCCGATGGTGGCGGAACGCTCGGCGGCGGCGCGGTCGGGGTATTCACGGCGTAAGCCGGCGCGCCAGGACCCGGCACCGGGCGGAACGGATTCGTCACGGGCACCGGGAACGCGCCGGGCGTAGCGCCACTCATCGTATACCACTGCGCCGACGCGGCCGGGTACTCGCCGGCGGGGGCGTAGGCGTTCGCACCGGGAGTCGTGGTGCCCCAGCCGTACCAGCGGTACGCGGGGTTGCCGGCATAGGCGGCGCGGCCTCCGGGCGTCGTTCCGCGAAACGGCTGCATCGGCCCGCGCGGCGGCATGCCATTCGGCATCATGCCATTCGGCGGCATACCGTTTGGCGGCGCATTTCCGTTCGGATTCAACATCGCGTACGGCATCGGCTGGCCGACACGCGGGTCGGGCTGTTGGTCCGGACCGACCACCGCGTCGGTAATCGCCTTGGCGCGGTCGCCGGTCCACTTCGTGATGCTGCTCCACAAGCCACGGGTGCCACCGGGGCTGGGCTGGGACGCGCGCGGATCGAAGCTGCGATTGGGCGCGCCACCGAACGGGTCGAACACCGCCGAAGCCGGCACGCGCTCGCCGCCACGGTTCGGGAACGGTTCAAACGACTGATAATTCCGGGGCGCAGACTCCGCCGGGAACGGCGAGATTGTGGGCAACCCGCGCGAGGGACCGGAATCGAACAGTGCCGGCGGTGAAATCTCGGGAGCCGCACGCACGGTCCCCTCGACTCCGGCCGCCTCGCGCACCGCCGCGATCGACACCGCCGGCTTGCGCGGCTTCGTCAGCGGCACCGGTTGCGCCGACGCGACGTTCGCGAATCCGAATCCCGCCAGCAGGACGCCCGCGCTGCGGCGAACGGAGAATGGCTTCACGGTCGGTTCCTTCCCCCGCTTACGGGAACGCGTTGATCGTCGGCGGCCGACGCGGCCCCGTCGCCGGCAGGGCGGTCCGTGACCGGTTCACCGTGCCGAGGCCCTGCACCGACTGGGTCGGCTGTTGGCTTCCGCCAACGTAGCCGGTGCGGTTGATGTTCTGGGCGAAGACATTGAAGTACGTGCCGTGGTTCGGGAACTGGTTTCCAAACAGCACCGGATGCGACGGCGAGTTGAGCCGCACCGGTTGGCCGCCCGACTCGTAGGCCTTCGCGTTCGGATCGTACTGCATCTGGGATTGCGGCAGGAATCCGCCGAACTGCGGACCAACGGGGGCCTGGATCTGCGGCACCTGGCCGAAGATGTTCGCCCCGCCCGACGGCAACCCCGGCCGCACGCCGTAGTAGTAGTTCGCGGCCGGGTTACCCCCGCGCAGCAGGTTCAGGTACGGGCTGAGCGGCTGCTGCGTGCGGTTGTAGAAGTTCGGCGCGTAGCTGGGCGGAATCACCGCCGGCTGCGCGAGGGCCGGCGACGCAAGAAACATCAAAATCGGAATCGATATTCGCATGGTTAATTATTGTTGTTGAACCCCGCCCCGCGCCCGGCGATCTGGTTCACCGTCGTCGCGGCCAGCAGCGGCACGCCCAGCAGCCGTTCGATCGGCGTGAGAATGCGCGCGAGCGTCGTGTCGATGCGCACGAGCTTCTGCGCCTTCACGTAGATCCGGTCCCCCGGCATGACCTGATAGTTCGTCGTTGTCAAGCCGTGCTGCGTAATGGCGACCCAATCGACGGGCAGGATCTGCTCGGGCTGACCGGCGTGCGGCGTGCGGCGAGCCAACCAGATATGGCGTTTGGAGGCGACGGGCGGCAACCCGCCGATGTTCGCGATCGCGTCGAAGACCGTCTCGCTGCCGGTGATCGGAAACGCCGTCACGGTCTCGCCGTTGCCACCGCCGTCCGTCACGACGTAATACCGCTTGCTGTTGTACTGGAGCACATCCAGCACCACTCGTAGCGTTTCCTTGCGGAAGCCGCCGGCGCCGGGCTTGGTCGGGTCTTCTTGGCGGGCGATATGGTCGCGCACGGCCTCGGCCGCCTGCGGCAGCGTCAGCCCCGCAACGGGCACCGAACCCCAAATTCCAAGGTAAACGCTGCCGTCCGGACGCACCGAGAATTGGCCGGAGACCGGCTGCACCGGCAAGCTGAACGCCTTGAATTCCTTCGGTGGATCGGCTGGCTTGCGCGTCGCGGCGGCTTCCGGGTCTTCCAGGATCGCGACGATCTCGATCATCAACTGGTCGGGCGGTTCGATGACGTACGGCGGTAGGGCGATCTTCTTCAACTCGCCCGGCACGTCCGAAGTGGGCACGGACAGCGTTCGCCCCGTCGTGCCATACGGCCCGAAGTGCGACGGATGGTGCGGAGCCGTGTGGCAGCCGGTCGCCGCAATGGCGGCGATCGCCGTAAGCCCCAGGCAAAAGGTTCCCCACCGCATGGCCGATCCTCGCGCGACGGTCCTTCGTCGTCGGGTATCATCGGCACGCGACGGTAGAATCGTTGAATCTTTCCCAGACGGAAGAGTCGGAAGTGTAAGAATTGCAAACGTGGGCCGGGAGTCCTCCCGGCGGGAATCGAACCCGCGACCCGGGGCTTATAAGGCCCACGCTCTCGCCACTGAGCTACGGGAGGAAGCGATCGGCGTTCGTATGCCGTCGGGTATCATCGCTTCCTCCTTTCGCGCCAAGTAATGGGAACAGACGAGATCATAGGCATGGCCTTGCTGGCCGTCGAGACGCGATAACTCGATCCGCGACAAGTCCGACTCACTCTTTCTTCCGCAACGTCGCCGCCAGTTCCACAGCGTAGTCCGTCAGGATGCCGTCGACGCCGACGCGAGCGGCTGCCTTCCAGTTCGCCGGCTCCAGACCCGCCACGGTCTTGCCGGCGAGGAACGCCTTGCGGCCGGCGGCCCGCACCTTCGCCATTTCGTCCGTCGACGGCACGTAACGGAAGTAGACCCAATCGCCGTTCGCCGTATCGACCGCCGCCGCGAACTCTTCCGGTTTGTTCGCCACCACAGCTGCCTGCGCCTTCCGCGATGCCCGTTTCAGAGCATCACGCACGGCTGGCTGCTCGATCGTCGTGCCGATGAACAGCAATCGCGGCAGCACCGCGTGCGTCTCCGCCAGCCGCACCACGTCCGCCGCCACGCCGTCCGCCTTCAGGTCGACCGCAATCAATACGTCGCGCGCCTTGTATTCGGCGACGAGCTTCAGGACTTCGTCGACGGTCGGGATCGGTTCGCCCGCGAACTTCGGGTCGAACCACCGGCCGGCGTCCAGCCGACGCAGGTCGGCGAGCGTGCGCTCCGCGACCTTGCCCGCGCCGTTCGTCGTGCGCTTCAGGTCCTCGTCGTGGATGCAGACGAGTTGTCCATCGCGCGATCGCGCCACGTCGAACTCGAAGCCGATGTGCAGCTCGAGACAGGCCCGAAAGCCGGCGAGCGTGTTCTCGGGAGCGTGGTGCAGCAGGCCGCGATGGCCAACCACGAGTGGTCGCGGCGGTTCGGCGGCCGAGACCGGCACGACCAGGACGAACAGGACCGCAAGAACGAGCGCGAGCAGAAACATGACGACCTCCGGCAATATCGAATGTCTTCAACCTATCCCGCCGCAGGACCTCCGGCCGGCTTGCATCCCGCCGGCGCATCCGTAACTTTTCCTCGCACCACTAGCATCGAGGCTGATATGAGCACGCGCGGGGATCTGTTCGCCGGAGTCACGGTCGCCATCGTCACCCCCTTCAAGAACGGCGCCGTCGATTGGGACGCGCTGGCCCAACTCGTCGAGTGGCACGTCGGCCAGGGCACCGACGCCCTCGCTCCCTGCGGCACCACCGGCGAATCGCCCACGCTCGACCACGACGAGAACGAGCGCGTCGTCGCGTTCGTCTGCGAGAAAGCCGCCGGGCGCATCAAGATCATGGCCGGCACCGGCTCAAACAGCACAGCCGAAGCCATCCGCATGACCAAGGCCGCCAAGCGCTCCGGCGCCACCGGCACGCTCCAGGTCGGCCCGTACTACAACAAGCCGACCCAGGAAGGCTACTACCGCCACTTCGGCGCCGTCGCCGAGGCCTGCGACCTTCCGCAGGTCATCTACAACATCCCCGGCCGCACCGGCTCGAACATCCTGCCCGAAACGATTGCCCGCCTCGCCGACAAATACCCGACGGTCGTCGCGGTCAAGGAAGCCACCGGCTCGCTCGATCAGGCGTCGCAGGTCGCGGCCCTGTGCGATGTCGCGATCCTCAGCGGCGACGACAGCCTGACGCTGCCGCTCATGAGCATCGGCGGCAAGGGCGTGGTCTCCGTCGTCGGCAACATCGTGCCGAAGGACATGATGGCCCTCGTCCGCGCATTCGCCGCCGGCCAGCACGCCGAAGCCCTCGCGTGGCACCGCAAACTCTTCCCGCTCTGCCGCGACATGCTCAGCGTGGCCACGAACCCGATCCCCGTGAAGACGGCGCTGAAATTGCTCGGCCGCGGCAACGGCGAGATGCGACTGCCGATGTGCCCCATGGACGCGGCCGGCGAGGCGAAGGTCCGCCAGACACTCGTGAACTACGGTCTACTCGCCTGATTCCACTTGTATTCGCTCGTTCGGCGCCGGAAATCGCAAAGTATTTCCGAGCGCCGCGTCGCACCGTTCCGCCTGAACTTTCCAGTCCAAACCCGCTTTGACGCTGTTCGAACCACATCCGCACTTTCTTTGATTTGCCACTTCCTGCAACATTCCGACCGTGCGTTCTGGTAGCCTTGGTGTCTGGCGCACCGAATCGAGGAACGATCATGAGGCTTCGGGAACCGACGGCGTGGGTGGTCTACCGACTGCCCAAGAACAAACTGGGCGTCGAAATGAACGCGATGTGCTCGCAGGACGAATGGCTCGACTTGCAGCGCGAACATCCCGGCCAGCAGACGCTCGTCCGGGAGAAGATCGCGAGTGAAACCGAGGCGGAACGGCTGGTCCGTTCGCTCCTCGAACCGGACCTCTCCAAATCGAAATCCAAACGCCGGCTTTGATTGACCTGTTCGATTCGCATCCCTTACCCCGGGCCTCCATGAACAAGATCGTCTTTATTGGCAATTTCGCGGGTGGATCGTTCGGACAGGCCGGCGATCCGTTCCGGACCTATCCCTATTTCGCGCTGTCGTGCGACATTGAGGCGTTCGCCGCGTCGCGGGACGCGATTCCGATGATCGCGTTCAACAGTAAGCGCGATGCGGAATCGCGGCTGGAGTCGCTGTCGCAAGGTGCGGCCGACGAGGCCGCCAGCGCGCAGCAGGCCCGTTCGGACCGCCAGCACCGCCTCGTCATGGGGCGGAACATCCGCGCGGCGATCGAACAGTACCTCGGCGCTCCGGTCCGCCAGTTGCGCTGGAACGACCACCCGGCCGGGGATGCCCCGACGCGCCGCGAGCCGGCGGGCGGATGCGACGCCGTCGCCGACGGTCGGTCGTTCCGGGTCTGGATCGGTTCGACGGGTCAGGCGGTCCGAATTCTCGAACAGACCCCGCGACGCGACGTTACGCGCGTATAATTGCCGTGCCGGGGGCGAAATGGTTTCGACCGGGCAGGTGAAGTGTTTGGTTGCGTGCCGAGGTTGATCGGTTGGCCTCGTAAAAAGCCGGTCACACACTAACTGCTGAAACGCAGTTCTCCCTCGCGGCTTAATAACCCGCGAGCCGTTCCGTGCCCTTCGCGGGAGAGGTCGCGGTTCGGACGCCAATTCCCGATCGTGGATGCCTGAGGGTTCGGGAAACCGGATTCGACTCGGGGGCGGCATCCGCTAAACAACCTGACCGATAGCGACGGGCGCACCCTGCAAGTTGGGGACGCCGGAAGCAAACGGGATGTGGCCTTCGGGCGTGCATCGATCATGAACTTGCTACGCACGTAGACGCCGGCACGGAAGTGCCTCGGGACCCGGGTTCGATTCCCGGCGCCTCCATTCTTCAACCACCCGCGATCGGTCGCGGGTGGTTTTTTTCGTCCGTGCAACCATGCGGATTCGGCTCTCCGTCGTTGTCGGCTTCCCGCGCCGCCCGTAACAACATTCGAGACGTTTCACCCGATCGTCTGCGGGAACACCTTGCCATGTCCGCTCCTGGTCCCAAGCAGTCGCGCATCCTGATCGGCCTCGTGCTCGGTGCAATCGTTGGCTGTTTGGTGAACTATCTTTTCGTCCCGCCCGCGGTCCCCGGCGCTCCACCGGCCATCCCGAACTGGCTGAAGACCATCAACGAGAACGTCGCGCAACCCATCGGGCAGATCTTCCTGCGGCTGCTGTTCGTCACGGTCGTCCCGCTAGTGTTCGCGTCGCTCGCCGTCGGCGTATCGCAGATCGGCGGCATGGGCGCGGTCGGCCGCGTCGGGGCGAAGACCCTGGGCTATTTCCTCCTCACGGCGGCGATCGGAGCGACGATCGGTCTTACGCTCGTGAACGCCGTCCAGCCCGGCGTCGGCCTCTCGGACGAATCTCGCCAACAACTCGAGAAACAATACGGCGGCGAAGCATCCAAAAAACAGCCGGCGAATTACACCGTCATGACGTTCGTCGAGTCGATGCTGCCGCGCAACCCCGTCAAGGCCGCCGCCGACCTCGAAATGCTCGGCATCATCACCTTCGCCCTGCTCGTCGGCATCGGCATTACGAAGCTCGACAAGCCGAAGGCCGAAGCCATGACGCGCTTCCTCGAATCGGTCGGCGAGCTGATGGTCTTCATCATCCAGTGGGCCATGGTCATCGCCCCCGTCGGCGTCTTCTGCCTCATCTTCACCACCACCTCGCAGCTCGGTTTCGGCCTGTTGAAACTCCTCGGCGGCTACGTCGCGGTCGTGGTCGTCGGACTCGCGATCCAAGGTCTCGTCGTCTTTCCGATCCTCGTGAAAGTCCTCGGCGGGCGGAATCCGATCTGGTTCTTCTCCAATGCCCGCACCTCGATCATCACCGCCTTCAGCACCAGTTCCAGCAACGCCACGCTGCCGACGAACATCCGCACCGCCGAGGACCGCTTCGGCGTGCCGCCGCGGATCGCCGCGTTCGTCCTGCCGCTGGGCGCGACCATGTGCATGGCCGGTACGGCACTTTTCGAGGGCGTGACCGTACTCTTCCTCGCGCAGGTCTTGGGCGTAACGCTTGACCTAGCCAGCCAGGTGATCGTGGTGGTGCTGTGCGTGCTGACGGCGGTCGGCGCCGCGGGCGTTCCGGGCGGTTCGATCCCGCTGCTCATGACCGTGCTGGCGTCGCGCGGCATCCCGCCGGAGTCGATCGCGCTGATCCTCGGCGTGGACCGCATCCTGGACATGTGCCGGACGACGGTGAACAACATCGGCGACCTTTCCGCCGTGCTGTTCGTGGCGCGAAGCGAAGGCGCGCTGGGAGAGCCGAAGGCCGAATCCAGCCCGAAGTGAGATGCCCGAACTGATCGGTGTCTCGCAGGCGTTACGCCAGCACGCCCTTCACGAGTTCCCCGTGCACGTCGGTCAGCCGCATGTCCCGGCCGCCGAAGCGGAAGGTCAGCTTCGTGTGATCGAAGCCGAGAAGGTGCAGCATCGTCGCGTGCAGGTCGTGGACCTGGACCTTGTTCTCGACGGCGTGATAGCCGTATTCATCCGTGGCACCGTAGGCGACGCCGCCCTTCGTGCCGCCGCCGGCGAGCCAGACGCTGAAGCCGTAAGGGTTGTGGTCCCGGCCGTCGCTGCCTTGGGCGAACGGCGTGCGGCCGAATTCGCCGCCCCAGAGCACGAGGGTGCGATCCAATAAACCCTTCCGCTTCAGATCCGTCAGGAGCGCCGCGATCGGCTTGTCCACGGCGCGGGCGTTGTCCTCGTGGCCCTTCTTCAGGTTCTGGTGCTGGTCCCAGCGGTCGTGGCCGAGGTTCTGGCAGAGCAACTCCACGAAGCGCACGCCGCGCTCCATCATCCGCCGGGCGATGAGGCACTGGCTGCCGAACACCTGCGTCTTCGGGTCGTCGAGGCCGTAGAGGGCGTGCGTTTCCTTCGTCTCCTTCGACAGGTCGTAAAGGTCCGGCACGGCCGTCTGCATCTTCGCGGCCAGTTCGTAGTTCGCGATGGCCGACTCGACCATGTCGTTGCCGCCGAGCCGCTGGACCGCCGCCTGATCCATCTTGCGCACGAGATCGAGCTTCGCTTTCTGTGAGCCGGCCGGCTTGAGGTCGGCGACGGGTTGGTTGCCATGCTTGAAGAGCGAGCCTTGGTAGGACGCGGGGAGGAAACCACTGCCGAAGCAATCGATGCCGCCGGGCGGGATCATACCGCTGCCGAGGACGACAAAGCCGGGGAGATCCTTCGATTCGCTGCCAAGGCCGTAGTTCACCCACGCACCGGCACTCGGGCGGCCCTGCTGGCCGTGGCCGCTGTGGAAGAAGTAGTTCGCCGTCGTGTGTTCGGAGAAGTTCGAGACCATCGAGCGAATGACCGCGAGGTCGTCGGCGCGTTCGGCGAGGTGCGGGAAGAGGTCGCTGACCCAGAGGCCGGACTTGCCGCGCTGGGCGGTCTTCCACGGGCTGCCGAGTGTGTTGCCGTCGTTGTTGAACTGGGTGCGCTCCTTTTTCATCTTGAAGGGCTGGCCGCTTTCCTTCGTCAGTCGCGGCTTCGGATCGAAAGTGTCCACGGCCGACGGTCCACCGTCCATGAAAAGGAAGATGACGCGGTCGGCTTTTGCCGGGTAATGCGGCTTCTTTGCATTCGCCTGCGCCTGTTCGGCGAGAAACGCCGCGAGTGCCATCGCGCCGAATCCATTCGCGGATCGCGCGAGCCACTCACGGCGGGAAAGAGGCTGATGGGTTTGTCGGCAGGGGTAATTCATGATGATCGAGGCCCACGGACGAACGTCCGCGGGCACAGGGTGGCGGGTACGTCAATCATAATTGACGACTTCGCCGCCGTCGATGGTAATCAGCGCTTTGAGCACGGCCTTGTCGATCGTATCGCGGATGAAGCGGACGCTGCCGTCGCCGAAGAGGGCATTGAAGCCGTTGGCGGAGTGGCCGCCGAACTTGGGCGGATCCTTCTTCGGATCGTAAACCAGGTCGTCGGGCTTGGTCCAGATGACGGCTTCGGCGGCCTCGACGATCATGAGGGAGTTCGACGTGCCGTCGGTGATGTTCGCGAACGAGGTTCGCGCCAGCGGATCGTTGATGAAGAAGGATCGCGGCGACGTGCCCTTCGCACAACTGATGCCCTGGTAGTAGGTCATGCCCGGCTTCGTCGGCTTCGCGTTCGGCACCACGAACACCTTCGGCATCGATTCGATCAGCCGCTTGTTGTTGTCGCTGTCCCACGGTTCGTCGAGCTTGAACTGCTTGTAAAGGTTGTCCTGCTCGATGTAGGGGAGCATGTGGACGCGCCAGGACAGGATCGGTTTGCCGGCCTTGTCGTAGATATTCGTCGCCATCTTGCCGTTCACGTCGTGGTAGTTATGCATGGCGAGGCCGAGTTGCTTGAGGTTGTTGGCCCCCTGCGTGCGGCTGGCGGCTTCACGGACCTTCTGCACGGCCGGGAGCATCAGGCCGAGCGCGACCGGGTAGACGCCCGCGAACTGGCTGAACTCCTTCGGCACCGTGAAGCCGACCATCAGGTCGTTGCCGTCCTTCTTGATCGGCAGGTTGTCGAGGATGGTGTTGAGCTGGTTCATGGCACCGATGCCGGCGAGGGCACCGAAGAGTTCCGGCAGCTCCTGAGCCGGGCGCGGGCCGGCGTCTTCCTTCTCGAAGAGCGCCTTTTCCAGTTGCTGGCGCGGCTGGGTCATCAGCACCTTGGCGATCTTGATCGCGTCCCGCAGGGCATCCTCGGCGTCGGCGACGGCCTTCGCGTTGGCGTAGTTCGCACGGATGGCGACGACCGGCGACGCGTCTTTTAAATCCATCGTCATCGTGATCCGTTCGGCCGCGAGCAGCGGGCGGATGTTCTCCGGGACCTCGTTGAACGCCTGCGGCGGAATCGGCAGTGCCTTGATGTTCACGGACGCAATGATGGCCATTCCCTTCGCGGCGCTTTCGACGGCCGGCATGATGCCGCCCGATCGCACCGGCGGACGCGCGAGGAACGCTTCGACCATCGGCGCGGGGCCGACGACAAGGTGCTTGTCGTCGGCGAAATGCAGGCCGAGCTCGGTCTGCCGGTCGGCGTACAGGGTCTTGCCGCCGGCCTTCGCCGTGAGGGCGTTCGGCACGTGGAGTTTCAGCAGCTTCGCCTGATCGATCGCCTCGCTGAAGCGCACGATGCCGACCACCGTCGGCGGCTCGCGGTCGGTCTTCGGCGGAAGCAGGACGATCGAGACGCGGTCGATGGCCGCCGGCGACGGGTAGACCTGCTTCTCGAACGCGGTCAGCGCCTTCACGCCGGCACTCTGCACCGTATCGCGCACGGTGCGCATCATTTCGTGTTTCCAGATGTCAGCCACGCGGAGGTGGACGAATCCGGCGGCGTCGCCGGGCACGAGCGCGAGGTCGGGCGGCAGGTCCTGGGCGCGGGTCGGCGCCTGCGCCAGCAGCACGGCCGCCGCCGCGGCGAGAATTCGGTGGAATCGAGATTGCATAATCGGTCTCCTGTATCGAGGAATTGGGTCATTCGTCGAAATTCGGGATCGCCTTGCCATCGTTGCGTTCGATGAGGAGCTTCATGATGTTCGCGCGGTCCTTGAGTTTCGCGAGATTGATCGAACGCACGCTGCCGTCGGCGAACATGCACAGCAACGCATCATCGAACGCCTTCGCGTAGTCGGCCGGGAATTCTTTTTTTGGGTCGTAGTCGAAATCGTCCGGCTTGGCCCACGGCACCGGATCGCCGCCGGCAACGACCATGATCGTGTTCGAAAGCCCGTCGGTGACTTCCGCGAACTTCCGTCCCTTCACGGCGTCGAACATCGCCGCGTCGCCCACGAGGGCCTTGTAGTTCGTCTGCCCCGGCTTCAAATCCGCCCGCGGGTCCATGTACGTCTTGATCGCCACATCGCTGAACTTCTTGTTGTGTTCGCTGTCCCAGGGTTCATCCTGTTTGAAGTTTTGATAGAGCGCATTCTGCTCGATGAACGGCAGGATGGCGACGCGCCAGGAGAGCAGTTTCTTCCCCTTCTTGCCGAGAATTGCCGCGGGCGGGAACCCGTTGTGCACGTCGTGGTAGCTGTGCAGCGCGATGGCGATCTGCTTGAGGTTGTTCGTGGCGACGGCGCTCTCGGCCGCCTCGCGCACCTTCTGCACGCCCGGCAGCCCGACGCCCGCAGAAATGGCGGCCCCGGCGAGGAACGGCGAGGTCCACTCGGGCAGCTTTACCTTCGTGGCGATGCTCGCGTCTTCGAGTTCGAGCGGCGGGTGCGCGAGGAAGTCGTCCAGGAAGTTCAGCCCGCCCAGACCGGCGACCGCCAACGCCGCCTCGGGGAAACTCCCGATCGGCTGTACGGGCTTCTGCTTCGCCGTCAGCGCCTTCGCCAGCTCCGCCTGCAACTGCTTGCGCTGCATGTCGAGGAAGATCCGCCCGAGGGTCGCCAACTTTCGCAGCGACTTCTCGCCGTCCTTCGCCGCATCGGCGTTCGGGAATGTCAGCTTCAAATCGACCACCGGTTCCTTCGCCAGATCGATCGTGCCCGAGACGAGCGACAACTCCGTCAGCGGCTTGTACTCGTCGGGAATCTGCGCCAGCGCCTCGGCCGGGATCGGCAGGGCCTGGACGTTCAGCCCGACGGCGATCGGCTTCTCCGCCGCCGCACGCAACGCCGGCGTCAGCGGGCCGTCCTTCTTCTCCGCCGACAGGATTGCACTCACGCTCGCTTCGTCCCCCAGCACGAGGGTCTGCGGGTCCGCGAACGCAATCGCCACCGCGCTCTTCTCCGCGAGGTAATATTCCTTCCCGCCCGCCATCTTCGTCTTCGATTTCTCCGCGTGGGCCTTCAGCACCCGCTCGCGGTCGTACGGCTTGTTGAAGTGCAGGATCAGCGTCGGCTCGAACGGCTCGAAGAGGCCCCGTCGTTCGCGGGCATCCTTCCCCTTGGGCAACAGCACGACCGTCACGCGGTCGGTCGTCGAGGGCTTCGGTTCGAAGTGCTCGTCCAGTAGGCCGATCGACTTCGATCCGGCCCGTTCGAAGATCTCGCGGTACGGTTTGAGGTCGTCGCGTTTCCAGAGGTCAGCGGCGCGGATGTGGGCGAAGCCGGCCGCGTCCGTCGGCACGAGGGCGAGGTCCGCCGGCAGCGGTCGGCTGTCGGCCGCGGCGTCGCGCGACGGTCGGAGTACCGCGATCCCCACGAGGGCGGCGAACAAGACCACGAGCGAGCGGGACATGGCGAATCCTCGGCGGGATGCCCCCGCACGGCATCGGATGCTGGATAGACGCCGGCCGCCGGCCGCGATTCCGTCGGAATCACCCGGGCGGATTAATCCTTCAGAACGTCGATCGATCGCAACTGGGCCTTCACGTCGTCGGTCCACGGGTAGACGACCGGCTGCTCGAGCGTTGCCCCCTCGAAGCCAGGGGAGCGAGGCAGGCCGGCGATGCGGAAGCCGAACGGTGTCTTGACGAGCGGGACGAGGTGTTCGCCGGCGGCGACGCGGCGCGAACCGTTGACCGGCAGCGGCGTGACCGCCTTGTCGAGCCGATCGACTTCGATCTCGCCGGAAATGGGATCGTGCTCCGGAGCGCGGAGAACCCGAACGATCGTCGCGGCGGTCTTGACCTCACCGGCGTCATTCGCCGCCACGGCGAGGACGACGACGTGCGTCGCGTCCGTCAGTTGCCCCGGCGACACGATCTGCACGGTACCCTTGTGGGCGACGGCGGTGGCCAGCCACGCCAGCCAGGCGGCGAAGGCGAGCACGGCCGCGACCAGTTTCAGACGGGCGAATGTCATCGGTCGGTCTTCCGGGCGGAGTAGGCGGCGGCCGACATCTCGAACCCGTCTTCCAGCGCGGTTTGAAGATCGAACCGATCGCGGAAGTCGGCCAGGTCGTCCCGGTCGGACTTGCTCAGTCGCTCGATCTTGATAAGGTTGAAGACCAACTCGCCGATGTCGTCGGTAGCGTGGATGCCCCAGAGGCGGAAGACGACGGGTGCCATCATTCCGAACTGTTTGACGGCGAGTTCGCAGGCCCCCTTGAGGAGTTCCTCGCCACCGACGTGGCAGTCGTCGCCGGGATCGCGGCGACCGTCGCGCGGCACGCGCCCCAGCCGTTCCTGCGTGTACGTGACGGTCTCGCAGACGAAGTCGTAGGCTTCGTACATGTAACGGGGGTCGTCCTGGATCAAGTCGAGAATCTTCTGGTCCACCGCGTTCGTCCTCGGTCCGTCCTGGTCCCATGGTCTCTAAGCGATCCGCGACAGCACGTCCGCCGCAGGCACGGGCAGACGACGGCCGTCCTCGAATTCCACGAGCAGCCGGCGGGCGAGAATCTCCTGCGCGAGGACACGCCCCGGGCCGGTCTTCGTCACGACGCGCGACCCGATCGCCGGCAACTCCTTCACGAACTCCTCGTAGACGTCCTGCTCGTAGCGCAGGCAGCATTTCAACCGCCCGCATCGCCCGGAAATCTTATTGGGATCGAGCGTCGCCTTCTGGAGTTTCGCCATACGCATGCTGACGGGGGGCATGACGGCGAGGTGGGTGTTGCAGCAGACCGGGCGGCCGCAATCACCGAAATCGGCGAGGAGCTTGGCCTCGTCGCGCAGGCCGATCTGGCGCAACTCGATGCGGGCGCGGAACTCGCGCGCCATCGTCTTGACGAGTTCGCGGAAGTCGACGCGATTCTCGGCGAGGAAGTACAGGATGAAGCGCTCGCCGCCGAAGAGGCGCTCGACGTCGACGACCTGCATGGCGAGGCCGTGTTCGCGGATGAGTTCCGCGCACCGGTCGCATTCCGCGCCGCGGGCCGCTGTCAGCTCGGCGAGGCGGACTTGGTCCTCGGCGGTGGCGTGGCGGACGATCGTGCCGCGGGTCGGTTCGGGAAGGGCGGCGACGGCCTGCGGCGACGCCGGAGCCAGGACTTCGCCGGTCTCCGTGCCGCGCTCGGTCGTGATCACGACTGCCGTGTGACGCGCCGGCGCCGGCACGCCGGACGCCAGCGCGAACTCGCCCAGCAGGCGCATCGCGCCATGCCGGACGATGTAAGTCGGCGAATCCGAACGCGGGGGAGGCATGCGGGGTTCCGTTCCGGCGGCGTCATACGTGCAATTCGACGACGTCGCCATCCATCAGGATATGATCGCGGCCCACGGTTTGCCCGTCGAACTGCGCGCCGCCCCAGACCCGGGCCGACTTCAGCTTCTCCTCGAAGTCGTTATGCACGCAACCGGCGAACTCCGCCACTGTCGAACCGATCGGGCAGGTGAACGGCGCGGTCTTGTCCGCCGGCTTGCCCGGCTGCTTCGTGTAGACGCGGATGACGCCGAGCGCGGCGAAGATTGCCTCACGCAACTCCGCCAACCCGTCGCCGCGCTCCGCCGAGATCACGACCGTCGGGAAGCGCGACCCGAACGCCTCTTTAGCGATCTCCAGCCGGATGTCGGCGGCCTCGTCGTCGCACTTGGTCATCGCGAGGATCGTCTTCAACTGGTAGGTCGTCGGATCGTCGTCGCTCGTTTTCTCCGGCACCAACTGACGTCGGGCCTGCTTCAGCCGTTCGATCGTCGCCTCGGTGTTGGCCGGGCCGTCGTCGTCCGCCAGGTCGAGGAAAAGCACCGCCGCGTCGGCACTGCGCGTCAGGTCGGTGATGAAATGCTCGTAGGCGTCCGCCGTGATCGGCGGCAGGTCCACGAGCTGCACGCGCACGTCCCGCACGTCCATCATCCCCGGCACCGGCTCGCGCGTCGTGAACGGATACGGCGCGACCGTCGGCGCCGCCTTCGTCAGCTTCGAAATCAAGAGGGACTTCCCCGCGTTCGGCGGGCCGAGGAACACGACCGTACCGGCCCCTTGCCGCGGAATCTTGAACGTGCCGGGCGCGGCCTTCTTCGGCCCCGACTTCTCCTGCTCGATCTGGTCCGTCAGCTCGCTGATCTTCGTCTTGAGGATCGCCTGCACCTTCTCGCTGGCCTTGTGCTTGGGCAGCAGCACCCACATCTCGCGCAGGGCGGCGAGCTTCTCTTCGGCCGTCTTGCCCTTCTGATAGCGGGCTTCGGCGTCGTGGTAATGCGGGGGAAGGTTGACGGCCATGGTGGTGGAAACGCCTTCGCCGGGCGCGGGGCCGCGCACCGGCGAACGAGGGAATGCGGCTGGGTTACTTCGCTTCGGTAAGGTCCGCGACGGCGGCTCCGGCGTTCGTCTTCACCGACGCGATGCCGTTTTCCATCGACGAGGTCGACGAGTACATCTCGCTCTTGCCGATGATTTCGCCGTTGCCGGCCTTGAGGACGAAGTACGGGGAGCCATCCTTCGCGGTCTTGCGCTCGAAGCGGGCGTCGTCGCCGGCGTTCTTCTTGACCGATTCGATGCCGGCGAGGGCCGCGGCCTTCGTCCCGTACGATTCGCTCGAGAGGATCACCTGGCCGTTGCCGGCCTTCAGGTTGAAATGGAACTGACCCTTCGATCCGGCCTTCAGTTCGTACTTCGCCGCCATGACGCGCTCCGGGAAAGGATGAAGAATCGGATGCGGAATCCGCGGGGGAGATTCTACGCCGCCGGGTGACGGATTTCGCCGGAATTCGGGCCGAGGTCGAGTTCGGCGAGCCGGGGGATGGTTCGCAGCGCGCGTTCGCCCGCCGGTCCCAGCCCGTTGTCGGCCACGATCAACGTCCGCAGCGCGGGCAGGCCCGTCGCGCCGGCGAGCAGGACCGCGCCGGCGTCGCCGAGGTCGTTGGCCCGCAGGTCGAGCCGGGTCACATTCACAAGGTAAGGCGAGGCGAGCAGGATCGCGAGGCCGGCGGCACCGATGCGGTTGCCGGCGAGGTCGAGCGATGCGACGGCCGCGAGGTGCGGACACGCGGCCAGTTCGGCGAGGAACGGCGCGACGGCGACGATCTGCACGTCCGTCAGCTTCCCGCGCCGCGCCAGCTCCGCCCCGTGGGCGATGAACGCGCGGCCGGCGATCCGGGGCCCGCGCATCAGCCGATCGTAGTCGATCGGCGCGGCGTGGTTCAGGTCCGCCAGCCGCGGCGCACGCCAGCTCGGCCCCGCCGCGATCCAGCGGAGGTCGGCGTGCGAAAGTCGGCCGGGCCGACGACGGGCGAACGGGTCGTTCATGTCCGGCACGCTAACCGGTCGGGCGGGTTGGGGTCAATTCGGAAACCCGATTCGCCCCCAAGTGGGTCCGCCGCCCCCGCGCCACCCCCCGGCGGACCCACTCACATTTTCCGGACCCACTCCGGCCGAAACAGACCCCGAAAGGACTTACGTCGATTTCGGGTCGACCCTCAACCGCCGCACGGTCGGCGAATGTGCCGTTTGGCCGGGAATCAATCGAATGTTCGCACTTATGTGATCATGCGTATACATGGCCCCGAGGGTGCGCGTCAAATTTTTTGGTGGGACATTTGCCGACTCCGCCGGCCCTCTTCAGTCCGAAGGACTGGGAGTGCTTAGCCCAGGGCGAGGAGGCTTTGAGACGACGCCCTGAGTAACAGGTGAGGAAAACCATCAGCCCGAAGGACTGAGACAAAACGCTCATTGTTCGGGAATCTGTCGCAGTCCATCGGACTGCCGTGAATTTCAACGGACCACCCAGGGCGTCGCCGTAGACGGCTCGCCCTGGGCTAAGCACTCCCAGTCCTTCGGACTGAAGACCGGCGGACTGGACAAGTTTGCCACCAACTTCCTTCGGACTGAAGACCGGCGGACTGGACAGGTTTGCCACCAACTTCCTTCGGACTGAAGACCGCGGACTGGACAGGTTCGCCACCAACTTCCTTCGGAATGAAGACCGCGGACTGGACAGGTTCGCCACCAACTTCCTTGACGTACACCCCAGCCCCGGCCCGCGGGAATTCGTGGCTGACACCGGGCTCCGAATCTGGTAGGATTCTGGTCCCGCCGGATTCGTGCGATCGCCGATCGGATCGCGTCTTCGAGGTTCCCGATGCTCCGCATTCTCGGCTCCAAGAAGATCTTCTGCGACGGCCTGACACGCCGCGACCTCCTGCACGTCGGCGCCCTCGCGCCGCTCGGCCTCTCGCTCGCGCACCCGGCCCTCGCCAACTCGCCGGACACAACGAAAAACGGCTTCGGCAGCGCCAAACGCTGCATCTTCCTCTACCTCTGGGGCTCCCCCAGCCAGCAGGACACGCTCGACCCGAAGCCGGACGCCCCAAAGGAAATCCGCGGCCCGCTCGGCTCGATCCCCACAATCATTCCCGGCGTGCGCGTCGGGGAGATCTTCCCGCGCATCGCCGCGATGCTCGATCGCGTCACGGTCCTGCGCTCGCTGACGCACCCGTTCCCGATCCACGGCACCTCGTTCGCCACGACGGCGGTGCCGATGACCGACCTGCCTCTGGAAGGGAACCCGCGGGACTCGCGCCAGTGGCCGTTCATGGGGTCGGTGGTCGATTACCTCGCCGAGCGGGACGGTGCGAAGCCGACGGGCGTGCCGCGGAACTACTGGCTGCCGTTCCCGTTCGGTTCGAAGCGCGGGCCGGCGCGGTCGGGGCCGTTCGGCGGCTTCCTCGGCCCGGCCTACGATCCCGTCGCCGCCGAGTTCCGTGCGAAGGGAACGAAGGTCGTGCCCCGTGATTCCGGTGCCGGCGAGAAGCCGACGCCGATGATCGCCGACCCGTATATCAACGTGCTGCCGACGGACCGCTTCGAATCGTATTCGCTGGGCAGCGAGCTGACGCTCGACCGCATGGGCGGGCGCTCCTCGCTGCTGGATCAACTGGACGACGCACGGCGGGAACTCGACTCGTCGCCGATCCAGGCGCTCGGCCGGCACCGTGAACTGGCGTTGTCCGTGCTCACGTCCGGCAAGCTGCGGGACGCGCTCGACGTGCAGCGCGAGCCGGAGAAGCTACGCTCCCGCTACGGTTATTCGCTGTTCGGCCAGTCGTGCCTCGTGGCGCGGCGCGTCCTCGAAGCCGGCGGCCGGTTCGTCACGGTCTGCTGGGACGAATACGGCCTCGTGAACACCGGCTGGGACACGCACGTCCACATGCAGACGCGCCTGAAGGACGAACTGGGGCCGGGCCTCGACAATGCCTTCACGGCGCTGCTCGAAGACCTCGACGCGCGCGGAATGTTGCAAGACACGGCGATCGTGGTGATGAGCGAGCACGGCCGCACGCCGCGGATCCAGAACGTGGCCGGCGGCGGGCGCGACCACTGGTCGCGCGCCTACTCGGCGCTGTTCGCGGGCGCGGGCTTCGCGAAGGGGCGCATCATCGGCCGCACCGACAAGCACGGCGGCGACGTCATGGAGAAGCCATTCTCGCCGAAGGACGTGGTCGCGACGATCTTCCACCTTCTCGGCATCGACCCGCACGCGGAAATCCCGGACCGGATCGGCCGGCCGTATCGCATCGGCGGCATCGGCCGCGTCCGCGACGAACTGCTGGCGTGACGAATCTTACGGCTCGGTTCCCCTTCCTTTGAGCAATCGATCCAGCGGCCAGAGTTTGACGCTGCCGTCGTTTCCCGCGGTGGCGAGGGTGCGGCCATCGGGGGCGATCGTCAGGCATTCGATCGGTCCGAGGTGCCACGCGAACGCCGCGATCGGCGCGAGCGTGTCCGCATCCAGCATCACGAGCCGTTCCTCCACCACCAGCACGAGCACGCGGCCGTCGAGCACGAGCGCCATCTGGCGGATCCACGCCGGCGAGTTGTGGTACGCCGCCACCGGGATCCGATCCAGGGCGAAGGAGCGCGCGGGGCGGCCGGATCGGAGTTCGTGGACGTCGAGCTTGCCGAACTGGGCCACGAACGCGACCCCCGCTTCCTCCCGGTACTCGGCGGCGATGCGGTGGTACACCCCTTCCGAGCGGCGCCGGTAAGGTGCGAACGGCCCCGGTTCGAGCGTGTGCGTGTCGAGGAACCGGATCCCGTCGACGCGAATGAAGGGCATGAACCGCGGCGCGGATGCGACCGCGTTCGGCAGCCCGATGAAGGGTCCCGGGAGGGGCGTTCGTTGCATCGGTCGGCCGTCGAGGTCCATCTGGGCGAGGTCGTCCGTCGCGAGCAGGAACCGATCGGGTGCGCGCGACGGCCAGACGCGCGTCGCGCCGGCGTAGGCGTACAGCGGCACGATGGCGGGCCGGTCCGGATTCCGCCAGTCCCGAACGGTCACGGCACCGAGGCCTTCGATGCCGCCGTTGAGATTCAGTACGAGCCGTTCGTCGTCCGGTCCGGCGAACACGGCGTCGGCGTAGAAGATGGCGCGGCGGACCGGCGGCGGGATGCGGACGACGCGGCCCTTGGCGAGGTCCCAGACGCTGGCGGTGCCGTCGGCTTCGATGCCGGCGAGGTGTTTCCCGGTGCGGCCGAACGCCAGCGCGAGGAACGGGCTGCGCTCGCCGTGCAGCCAGCCGGGGCGGACATGGTCGAGCGAGCCGCCCTCTTCGCGGCGGTCGTGGCAGGGTCCGCAGGTCGCGCCCATCCATCCCAGTGCGTCCGGCGTGCCGACCGCGCCGCAGCCGCACACGGCGATCCAGTCGACGCGCGGCAGGTCGTTCGGCACCGGCGTCCAGCGCTGGGCAAGGTGCTCCGGGTAGCCGTGCCACAGCGGCGGGCGGCGGGCGAGTTCGTCCTTGTGGAAGAGGAGCTTCGCGGACTCGTGCTCGATCCGCCGGCCGCGGACGACGACGTGCTTGCGGCCGATATGGTCGGTCCACCAGGCGCCGACGAGCTGCGTGCCGGGCGCGCCGCCCCGCCCGCCGCGCCACAGCTCGAAGCCTTCCGGCGCCGCTTGCGTCTGCCGGGCGAACTTCCGCCATTTCGCCGGGTCGTCCTCGAGCAGGCGCGTCCGGCAGCGCCGGTTCGCCGCCGCCGCCCCGTCCGCGAGCAACTCGGCGATCTCCCCCGGCGACGGATCGATCCGCACGGCTTCGAACTTCAGCATGCGCTCATCCTAGCCCGCCGATTTCCCGCGACTCCCGACCGGGACCGGTTTCCGGGGCGAATTCGTTTCCGATCGCGACTGACCCAAACGAGGACGCACGGGACGACCCCGCGGGCCGACAGGAATCCGGTACTCGGCCCGCTTGCTCGATCCGCGGGAAAGATACGGGGGAACGTGCCGGTTCCGACGGATCGACCCTTCGGTATAACGCCTCCATGCAGTTTGAAACGCTCGCCATCGTCGGTGTGGGGTTGCTCGGCGGATCGTTGGGGCTGGCCGCGAAGGCGCGCGGACTGGCGGGTCGCGTCGTCGGCGTCGGCCGCGATCCGGCCAAGCTCGCGACGGCGCTCGAACTCGGCGCGATCGACGAAGCCCATGCCGAAATCGCCGACGCCATTCCCGATGCCGACCTGGTCGTCGTCTGCACGCCCGTCGATCTCATTCCCCGGCACGTCCGCGAGGCGGCGGAACTGGCGGCGCCGGGGTGCATCCTCACCGACGTGGGGAGTACGAAGGCGCGGATTGTCGCGGAGGTCGGGAACCGACTGCCGGCGCACGTCGCGTTCGTCGGCAGCCATCCGATGGCAGGATCGGAGAAGAAGGGGCCGGGACACGCGGTCGCGGACCTGTTCGTGAACCGGGCGACGATCGTGACGCCGACGGCGGACAGCGATCCGAACGCCGTGGAGCGGCTGAAGCGGTTCTGGGAAGGGGTCGGCAGCCGCGTGGTGACGATGTCGCCGGAGGAGCACGACCGCGCGGTGGCGAACGTGAGCCACCTGCCGCACGCCGTGGCGGCGGCGCTGGCGGGCACGGTCGATCCGGCGTACTTGCCGGTCTCGGCGGGGGGCTTCCGGGATACGACGCGCATCGCCGCCGCGGCGCCCGCGATCTGGGAGCCGATCTTCCGCACGAACCGCGCCGAGGTGCTGGCGGGCTGCGCGCGTTTCGCCGCGCGGTTCGAGGAATTCCGCAAGCTGCTCGAGGCCGACGACGGGCCGGGCTTGATCCGCTGGTTGAACGAAGGAAAAAAGGTGCGCGATGCTCTGGGAAGTTGAGATTCGACCGCTGGGCCGGGACGTCGAACGCGAGCGCGTCTGCGACGAGTTCGACCTGCTGACGCACGGCCGGCGCGGCGGCGATCTCGTGTCGGCGTCGGCGCGCGGCTACCTGCTCGAAGGCGAACTCACCGCGCACGACGTCGCGAAGTTGTGCAACGAACTGCTCGTCGATCCGCTCGTCGAAACGGTCGTCGTGTCCCCCCTCGACCTGAAGACGAAGGACCCGGCGCTGACGGTGCTGTACAAGCCGGGCGTCATGGACCCGGTGACGGAGAGCGTGGTGAAGTCGTCCCGCGACCTCGGCGTGCGCGTGGACCAGGCGCGGACGTTCCGGCGGTATTTCACGCGCGAGGCGCTGCCGTCGGCGGACCGGGACACGCTCGCGCGGAAGGTGCTGGCGAACGACGCGATCGAGCAGGTGGTCGCCGGCCCGGTGCAGGCGGATCACCTCGCGCTCGGCAAGCCGTACCGTTTCGAACTCGTGACCGTGCCGATCCGCGATCTCGACGACGACGGTCTGGTGCGCATCAGCCAGCAGGGCCAGCTCGCGCTGACCCTCGACGAGATGAAGACGATCCAGGCGCATTACCGCGAGCAGGGCCGCGAGCCGACGGATTGCGAGCTGGAGACGATCGCGCAGACCTGGAGCGAGCACTGTTCGCACAAGACGCTCAAGGGCCGCATCGCGTACACCGAGACGATCGACGGCGCGACGAAGACGACGAACTACGGCAACATGCTGAAGGAAACGATCTTCGCCGCGACGCAGGCGATCCGGGCGAAGCTCGGCGCGGACGACTGGTGCGTGAGCGTGTTCGCCGACAACGCCGGCGTGGTGAAGTTCGACGACAAGTTCCACGCCTGCATCAAGGTGGAGACGCACAACCGCCCGTCCGCGATCGAGCCGTACGGCGGCGCGAACACCGGCCTCGGCGGCGTCATCCGCGACGTGCTCGGCACCGGCCTCGGCGGCAAACCGGTCTGCAACACCAACGTCTTCTGCTTCGCCCCGCCCGACTTCGCGCCCGAGGAACTCCCGCCCGGCGTGCTGCACCCGCGCCGCGTCATGCACGGCGTCGTCGCCGGCGTGCGCGACTACGGCAACCGCATGGGCATCCCCACCGTCAACGGCTCGCTCACCTTCGACGAACGCTACCTCGCCAACCCGCTGGTCTTCTGCGGCACCGTCGGCCTCATCCCCGTCGGCATGGAGCACAAGGAGGTCCGCCCCGGCGACCTCATCGTCGCCGTCGGCGGGCGCACGGGCCGCGACGGCATCCACGGCGCCACCTTCTCCTCCGAGGGCCTCACGGAGGCGTCGGACCAGATCAGCGGCGGGGCCGTGCAGATCGGCAACGCCATCGCCGAAAAGAAGGTGCTGGACGTGATCCTGCAGGCGCGCGATTGGGGCCTCTACACGGCCATCACCGATTGCGGCGCCGGCGGGTTCAGCTCCGCCGTCGGCGAGATGGGCGCCGAACTCGGCGCGCGGGTGGAACTGGCGAACGCCCCGCTCAAGTACGAAGGGCTGAGCTACACCGAAATCTGGATCAGCGAATCGCAGGAGCGGATGGTGCTCTCCGTGCCCCCGGAGAAGTGGGAACAACTGCGCACCCTGTGCGCCGGCGAGGACGTCGAGGCCGCCATCCTCGGCACCTTCGAACCGACCGGCCGGTTGAAGCTGACGTATCAGGGGAACCTCGTCGCCGACCTGTCGATGCACTTCCTGCACGACGGCCGGCCGGACATCACGCGCACCGCCGTCTGGACCGCGCCGGACGCGCCGGCGGTGCCCGCGATGAATCCGCTCGCGCCCACCGATGCCCTCAAGGCGATCCTCGGCACCTTCACCGTCTGCTCGAAGGAATGGGTGATCCGCCAGTACGACCACGAGGTGCAGGGCGGCAGCGCGGTGAAGCCGCTCACGGGCATCGCGGAGGACGGCCCGTCGGACGCCGCCGTCGTCGCGCCGGTGCTCGGATCCACCGTCGGCCTCGCGGTGGGGAACGGTCTCGCGCCGCGCTTCGCGGACCTCGACCCCCGCGCCGCCGCCGCGTGCGCCATCGACGAAGCCGTGCGCAACGTCGTCGCCGTCGGCGGCGACCCGGCGCGCACCGCCATCCTCGACAACTTCTGCTGGGGCAACGTCCGCGATCCCGAAATGCTCGGCGCGCTCGTCCGCACCGCCGAGGCCTGCCGCGACGTCGCGCTCGCCTACGGCACGCCGTTCGTCAGCGGCAAGGACAGCCTCAACAACGAATACCGGTCCGGCGCTCGCCGGATCTCCATCCCGCACACGCTGCTCGTCTCGTCGCTGGCGCGCGTGCCGGACGTGACGAAGTGCGCGACGATGGACCTGAAGGAACCGGGCAACGAACTCTACCTCGTCGGCGTCACCAAGGACGAACTCGGCGGCTCGCACTATCACCTCGTGACGAACGCGGCGGGGGGGACGGTGCCGATGCCGGACCTCGCGCTGGCGCCGAAGCTGTTCGCCGCCGTCCACCGCGCCATCGCCGGCGGCCTCGTGCGCGCCTGTCACGACCTCAGCGAAGGCGGCCTCGCCGTCGCGGCGGCGGAAATGGCCTTCGCCGGCGGCGTCGGCGCCGACCTCGCGCTCGCGAACCTCGGCGACCTGTCCGATACCGTGAAGCTCTTTTCCGAGTCGCCGTCGCGCTTCCTGCTCGAAGTGCGCCCGGCTGCGTCGGCCGCCGTCCGCGAACTCTTCGCCGGCCTGCCGCTCGCGAAGGTCGGCGCCACCGTCGCCGAACCCCGCCTGCGCATCGCCGGGTCGAACGGCGAATGGCTCGTCTGGGCGAAACTCGCCGAACTGAAGGACTCGTGGCAAAAACCGCTGAAGTGGTAAAGAACTCATCCAAACGAGCGAATAGCGGTTCGACTCGGTCCGCCAACGCCGTCGCCCCGATCCGGTTGGTATGATGGCGGTATCCGCCCGCGCCGGGAGCGCTTCCATGTCCATCGTCCGTTCGCTGGCCGTCGCCATCGCCATGCTGCTCCTCGCCGCGCCGGCATCCGCCGCCGACGCCGACGCGGATTTCGTCAAGCGAGTGAACAATTCCGTTGAAAGGGGCAAGCGGTTCCTCCTCGAACGCGAAGGCGGGAAGGGGAACTGGGAAGGCGTCGTCCTCGAGAACCTCGCGAACCAGGTCGGCGGGCAGACCGCGCTCGCCACGCTCGCGCTCCTGAACTGCGGGGTGCCGCCGGAGGACAAGGCGATCCAGCGGGCGCTCGAATTCCTCCGCAAGCTCCCGCCCGAGAAAACGTACGTCGTCGCCCTGACCACGATGGTCTACGCCGAGGCGCGGCAGACGAAGGACCTCGAACGGATCCAGAAGAACGTCGACTGGCTGCTGGCGAACACGATTCGGGAAGGGGGCAAGCTCAAGGGCTGGAGCTACCCGATGAACCCGATCCCGGACGCGTCCAACACGCAGTACGCCCTGCTCGGCCTCTACGCCGCCAAGCAGGCCGGCATCAAGATCGACGACCGCCACTGGGCCGAAATCCGCGAACTCTATCTCTCCATCCAGAAGCAGGACAAGGACAACATCCCCAAGAACGAAGCCTACTGGACCTACGACTACACGCGGAACTTCGGCGGCCTCTCCGGGCCGAGCTTCACCATGACCACCGCCGGCGTCTGCGGCCTGCTCATCGCCGGCATGGGACTCAACGCCAGCGAACAGAAACTCGACGAACTCTCCGGCGTCGCCGCCAACTGCGGCGTCTACTCCACCAACGGACCCGTCGCCAAGGGGATGAACTGGATCGCCAACCGCTTCAACTTCGACAACGTGCCGGGGCTGAAGTCGGTCTTCTACAACATCTACGGCCTCGAACGGCTCGGCCGCATCTCCGGCCAGCGCTTCATCGGCAAATACGACTGGTACCGCGAAGGCTGCGACCACCTCACGCGCATCCAGAACGCGGAGGGGTCGTGGACCGGCACGGGCCGCGCCGCCGACGGCTTCCCCAACATCGCCACCAGCTTCGCCCTGCTCTTCCTCTCGAAGGGCCGCACGCCGATCCTGCTCACCAAGCTCGCCTTCGAGACCGGCCTCGGCGAACCCCGCGACATCGTCGGATGGAACCGCAAGCAAAGCGACGCCCGCCACCTGACGGAATTCGCCAGCCGCGAACTCTTCAACGGCCTGCCCCTCGCCTGGCAGGTCTACGATGCCCGCAAGATCGACCTCACCGGCGAGAAGCTCAAGGCGGAAGTCGAGTCGCTCCTCTCGTGTCCGATCGTGTACATGAACGGCCACACGCGACCGAACCTCACCGGCACGCAAAAGGACCTGCTCAAGAAGTACGTGGACGAAGGCGGCTTTCTCTTCGCCGAGGCGTGTTGCGGCAGCGAGGAGTTCGCCATCGAGTTCCGCAAGCTGATGAAGGAATTGTTCCCCGAAAACCAGATGGTTCCGATGGGGCCGGAGCACCCGGTGTGGCGGTCGTTCTTCAACGTCTCCCCGGCGGACATCACGGGTGTGGAGTGTCTCGAACGCGGCTGCAAGACCGTGGTGGTGCTGAGCACGAAGCCGCTCGCGGGCTACTGGGAGGAGAACCGGTTCATGGTGTCGAAGGGCGTGCCGGCGACGAACCGGGGCCAGCGCGCCTACCAGTTCGCCGGAAACGTGATCGCGTACGCGACGGGGATGCAGCCGCCGGAGCAGCGCGGCACGAAGGTCGCCATCGCCGACCCGAAGAACGACCTCACGCCGCCCCGCGGCGCGCTCAAGCCGGCGCAGCTCCGCCTCCGCGGCGACAATCCGCCCGCCCCGGCCGCCATGCGCAACCTCATGGCCCACATCAAGACCACCACCGGCGTCGACACCGTCCTCGACAAGCAGATGATCCTTCCGAACGACCCGGAACTGGACAAGTACAAATTCATCTACCTGCACGGCCGCCGCGCCATCGACATCACCGACGCCGAGTTGAAGAACCTCGCCGATTGCCTGGACACGGGCGGCCTGCTCTTCGCCGACAGCGCCTGCGGCAAACCGGAATTCGACAAGTCGTTCCGCGAGATGGTGAAGAAGCTCTACCCCGAGCGCAAGCTGGAGCCGATCCCGCTCACGGACGATCTCTATTCCGCGAAGATGGGCGGCGTGGAGATCAAGACCGTGCAGCGGCGCGAGAAGGCCGACGGCGCCGGCGCCGACGGCGGATTCAAGGACCTGCCCCCGGCCCTCGAAGGGATCAAGATCGACGGACGCTGGGTCGTGATCTACAGCAAGTTCGACATCGGCTGCGCGCTCGAGCGCCACAAGTCCACCGACTGCCTGGGCCACTCGACGGAGAGCGCCCTCAAACTCGGCGCCGCCGCCGTCCTCTATTCGCTGAAGCGCTGAGGATTCGGGAAAAAGGGGTCGGGAGTCGTTTCGCCTCGAAACGACTCCCGACCCCTTTTTCCGTCGGTACAACATCCGGACCGTACCGGAGCCTCGCCGTGCCTTTATCGTCCGACCCCCTCGAACGACGCCTGCGGGAGCGCGAGCCGGCGGTGCGGCTCGTGTCGGAGTTGGCGCTGCTGCGGGCGCTCGCGGCGACGCTCGAGGCCGGGGAACGCGTGCCGGACAACCCGCGCCTGCCGCTGTGGGTGCCGGCGGACCGCGTGCCGGACCTCGCCGCGGAACCGGGCCAGTCGAAACTCCTGCTGATCACTACGCCGGACGACCGCCTGCTCCACGGCTGCCCGATCGAGGCGCTGCACACGGTCTACGATCGGTTGCTGGACCGTGCGCGGTTCGCCCAGACGGCGACCGACGCCGAGTACCGGGCACTCTCCGAAGCGGCGCGGCGCGAGGTCCGCTTCGTCCTCGAATCGGATCATCTCCTGCCGGCGGACGCGACGGAGGAGGAAACGGGGCGGGCGTTCCACGCCGTCGTCGCGGAACTGCGCCAGAACCGGCCGAACGTCCTCGCGGACGTCTTCCCGCTGCTCGCCGCCGATGGCGGCCACGCCGATCACCCGCCAATTCCCGCGCTTCCCGTGGTGCGCTGGCCGGAGGTGGCGGCGATCGTCGCCAGGACGAAGAATCACGTTCGTCGCGCCATCGAATACCATCGCCGGCCGGAGGACCGCGCGGCCGCCGTCGGCATACTGTGCGAAGGCCTCGGCGGCCGGCTTCGGGATACGCTGCTGCTGGACGAATCGGGGTCGGCGGACTGGAACGCGGCGCTCGCGGCGCTCCTGCCGCACACGGCGTCCGCGACCTGGACCCCGGCCGCCAAGGCGCTCTACGAACTCCAGAAGATGGCGCTCGACCTCGCCGGGCCGCAGTACGCCGTCGCGCCGTTCGAGTGGCTGCGCTCGTTCGGGAAGCGGCCGTTGAAACAGCCGCTCGACAAGGCGCGGGACATCATCCGCCTGCGGCACCTGGCGAAGGCCGAGCGCCACCTCGCCCGCGTGCCGCTCGACCGGCCGGCGCGCCGCGCGTGGGAGCACCGGCTCGCCCACGAACGCCATGCCGCCGAGGAACGCATCCGCGCGACGCTCGCGCCGATCCTACACGACGCCCTCGACCGCGCCGGCCTCGTGTCGACCGGCCGCGTCGAGTCCGTCGCCCGCGACAAGCTCGTCGCCGAACTGATCCACGTCGTCTGCGAACGCGGGTTCTTCCGCCTCGCCGACCTCCGCGACGCCATCGCCCGGAACAACCTCAAGCTGCAGGACCTCGACGGCGTCCGCGAGATCGCCACGGGCGACGAACTCCTCCGCGCCGACAAACTCCTCGGCCAGGAACTTTTCGGCATCTACCAGCGCGGCGAAATCTACCTCCGCGGCATCCAGCGGATCAGCGCCGCCGGGTTCGGCACGCCGATCGGCCGCGCCGTCGCGCTCTTCCTCCTGCTTCCGTTCGGCGGGGCGTTCCTCGCGCTCGAATTCCTCCAGCACGTCGCCCACGGGGCCGCCGGCCTCGGCGCCGCCGTCGGCCTGCTCGGCGAAGGCCACCACCCGCACCTCGTCCACTGGTGGACGCTCGGGCCGCTCGGCCTGTTCTTCCTCGGACTCGTCAACTCGCGGGAGTTCCGCGCCGCCGTCGGTCGCGCCCTCGGACAATTCGGCACGGTACTCGCCACGGTCTGCGTCCGCTGGCCGCGCGCCGCCCTGCGATCGCGGCTCGTCCGCTTCGCCCTCGACAGCCGCGTCGTGCAATACTTCTGGCGCACGGTCGCGCTGCCGCTCGCCCTCGGCTGCATCGCGGCGCTCGCCACGATCCTCTACTCGGATCTCTTCTCGCCCGGCATCGCCGTCGGCGTCGGCGTGCTGGCGTTCGCCGTCTCGTTCCTCGCCATCCATTCGCCGCCGGGCCGGCTGCTCTACGACACCCTCGCCGAAGCCGCCCTCGATACCGGCCGCTTCCTCTGGGCCAGCCTGATCCCCGGCCTCGTGTCGTGGTTCGTCTGGGCCTTCCGCGAAGTCGCCGACGCCGTCGAACGCGTACTCTACGCCGCCGACGAGGCGCTGCGCTTCCGCGAGGGGCAATCGAAGGAGATGCTCTGGCTCAAGGTCGCCGTCGGCGTCGTCTGGTTCCCGATCGCCTACGTTACGCGCTTCGTCTTCTACCTGCTCGTCGAACCGCAGGTGAACCCGGTGAAGCACTTCCCCGTCGTCACGGTCTCGCACAAGGTCATCTGGCCGATGGTGCCGCAACTGTCGCGCTGGACCGGCCTCTCGCCGTGGACGATGGGCACCATCGTGAACGCCATCCCCGGCATCTTCGGTTTCATCGCCTGGGAGCTGAAGGAGAACTGGCGGCTGTACGCGGCGAACCGTCCGGAGCGCCTGCGCCCCGTGCCGATCGGGCACCATGGCGAGACGATGCGCGGCCTGCTGCGCCCCGGCTTCCACTCCGGTACCGTGCCGAAACTCTACCGCAAGCTCCGCGCCCTCCACGACGCCGCCGCGCCCGACGAGCGCAAGCGCCGGCACCTGTTGCACGAACTCCACCACGTCGAGGAGGCCGTTCGCCGGCAGCTCGAATGGGAGTTGGTGCCGTTCCTGAACGACCCCGCCGCGCGCGTGGAATCGGTGGCGCTCGGCTGCCGGCGCATCGAGGCCACGCTGGCGAAGGGGAACGGTACGCTGACACTGGCGTGGGAACTGGTCGACGGCGAGATTGTGGGAGAAACGAGCTTCGAGAACGGGACGGCGACGGCGGACGAACGCGCCGCCGTCGCCGGGATGCACGCCGCCGCGGCCGCCGCCAGCCCCGAGCCGCCCGCGTGGAGCGAATGGGTCAAGCGCTGGGACGCCCGGAGCGGGTAACCGCTCGCCGAGTTCCTCCCGATAAACCATGGCGCCCGATTCAAGCCGGACTACTCCAGCCGTTTCTCCAACCCCTTGAGCGCGGTCCGCAACCGCCCGGCCACCTCGGGCGGGGGCGCGCCGGCCGCGGCCAGCGACTCCAGGAACGCCGCCGCCGCCGTCCAAACCTCGACCCCGCCCGCGGGCAAGGCCGTCGGCGTCGGCTCCGGCTTCGCCTCCTCCAACAGTTCCCGCACCGCCGACAGCAGCGCGCCCGGCGCCACCGTGCCCACCGCCACGTCGTCCTCGTCCCCGTCGAACAGCCCCGCGAACAGGTTCCGCTTCGCCTCCAGCGTCCGCAGCACGCGCTCCTCGATCGTGTCCCGCGTCGCCAGGTTCACCACGCGCACCGGCCGCTTCTGACCCATCCGGTGCACCCGCGCGATCCGCTGCTCCAGCGTCGCCGGGTTCCACGGCAGCTCCAGGTTCACCACCGTGTCCGCCACCTGCAGGTTCAGCCCCGTCCCGCCCGCGTCCGTGCTCAGGAACGCGCGGCAGTCCGCGTCGGTCTGGAACTTCTTGAGCACCGCCTGCCGTTCCTTGCCCGATAGCCCGCCGTGCAGCAGCGAGAAGCCGATGTCGAGTTTCGTCAGCACCGCGGCCGTCTCCTGCACCATCGTCTCCCACTGGCTGAAGATCACGAGCTTGTGCGCCTCGTCCTCCAGCAGTTCCGGCAGCAGCACCTCCAGCTCCGCGAGCTTCGGCGAGACGCGCGTGCGCTTGTCGAAGAGGAACAGGCTGTCGCAGATCATGCGCAGGTTGGCGAGGCACGCGAGCACGCGCTTGCGGTCGAGGTCCGAGAGGTAGCCCTTGCCCAGCAACCGGGCGAGCGTGGCGCACTGGTCGTCGTAGGGGCCTCGCTGTTCGTCCGCGAGTTCCACGAACACCGTGCTATCGGTGCGCTCCGGCAGTTGCGTCAGCACCTCGGCTCGCGTGCGCCGCAGGAAGATCGGCGCGAGCTTGCCCCGGATCGCGTCGAGGTTCCGGTAGCCGATCAGGTTCCCGTCGGCGTCCAGCACGCGGTGGTCGTGCAGGAACTGGAACGCCGGGCCGAAGCGGCGCTCGTCCACGAACTGCACGATGCTGTACAACTCCTCCAGCCGGTTCTCCAGCGGCGTACCCGTCAGCACCATCGCGTACCGGCTCGCCAGCTTCTTCACTTCCTTCGAAGTCTTCGATTCCCAGTTCTTGATCCGCTGCGCCTCGTCCAGCACCACGACGTCCGGCTTCCAGGCGTTGAGCGCCTCGCGGTCCCGCACCACCTGCTCGTAGTTCACCAGCCGGTAGAACGCCGGTTCACGGTACTGTTCCAGCCGTTCCTCCGGGCTGCCGTCGATCACCTGCACGGCGCGGCTCGTGAACTTGCGGATCTCCGTCGCCCACTGGTATTTCACCGACGACGGCGCGACCACGAGCACGCGGCCGATGTTCCGCTCCCGCACCAATATCTCCACCGCCGCCAGCGTCTGCACCGTCTTGCCCAGGCCCATGTCGTCGCCGAGGATGCTCCGCCCGCGGCACGCGAGGAACACCGCCCCGCGCAGCTGGTACTCGTAGAGCGGCACGTGCAGGAGCGGCCAGTCGAGCGCCCCCGCGCCGAGCTGCGCGAGCCAGTCTCGCTCCTTCCCGAGCATCTCGGCCTGTTCGACCTCGCGTCCGATGAACTCCATCGCGTCCGACAGGACCGTCACGTCCTCCGGGGCTCGCTCGATCTCCGGGATCAGATCCTCGAAGCGGCCCTTGCCGTGCCAGAGGCCCTTGTCGTCGAAGAAGCGTTTGGCGAGCTGGGCGAGCTTGTCGGAGTGGCGCGGCGGCAGGTGCAGCCCGACGCGCAGCGGGTCGCCGTAGTGCAGGTAGACTTCCGGCCGCGTGACGGCGGCCTTCTTCTTGCGCAGGTGCGCCGGCAGGTCGTCCTTGAGGTGTTCGAGCACCGCCTCGATGTGCTTGCAGGTGCCGAGGGTGTTCGATTTGAAGTCGGGGCAGGTGCAGGCGTTGTCCCCGACCTCGAACCCGCGGACGGTGACGGTATATCGCCCGCGGCTTTCGGGGTTGGTGACGAGGTAGTCGGAGAAGACGCGTTTCTTGGTGAGGTTCTCGATGGCGAAGCGCCCGGCCTTGGCGCGTTGCCGTCGGATGTCGATCTGTTCCTCGCGCAGCATGTCGGCGGAACCTCACGGGTGCGGCGCACGGGGTGCGCCCGGTCCCATGATATTCACTTCGCCTTCGCCGACGTGCTCCATTCGCCGATCGTCACGTCCACGCTGCGGAGCTGCTTCTCGCGCCAGACGCCGAGGCGGACCTTGTGGTCCGGCGGCAGGTTGCTGACGATGTTGATGAGGTGGTTCTCGTCGCGGAGGTCGACGCCTTCGAGTTTGAGGATCACGTCCTTGGGCAGCAGGCCGGCGACGGCGGCGGGGCTGCCGGGGTTCACGCTGTCGACGAGCGCGCCGCGCACCTTTTCCAGGCCGAGGCGGAGGGCTTCGGCGGGTTCGAGGGTGGGGGCGAGCTGCACGCCGAGGTAGCCGCGGTTCACGCTGCCGCGCTGGAGCAGCTCGCGGCCGATGCGCTTGACGAGGTTGATGGGGATGGCGAAGGCGACGCCGGAGTTGCTGCCGCTGTTGGAGGCGATGGCGGTGTTGATGCCGACGACGGTGCCGTCGGTGGAAACGAGCGGTCCGCCGCTGGAGCCGGGGTTGATGGCGGCGTCGGTCTGCAGGAATTCCTTGATGCGGATGGTGTTGCCGAGGCTGATCTGGCCGCGGTCGCGGGCGGAGATGATGCCGTGGGTGACGGTCTGGTTGAGGCCGAACGGGCTGCCGAAAGCGAGGACCCACTGGCCGGGGCGGACGCGGTCGCTGTCGCCGAGGGTCGCTGGCTTGAGGTCCGGCGCATCCAGCAGCAGCAGGGCGATGTCGGTTTCGGGGTCGGTCCAGACGCGGGTGGGGCGGACGATCCGGCCGTCGTGGAGGGTGACGGTGATCTCGTCGGCCTTCGCGCCGCTGACGACGTGGTTGTTGGTGACGGCGAAGATGCCGTTCTCGCGGTCGAGCCGCAGGAGCACGCCGGAGCCCGATTCCTCGGTCGGCTTGCCCTTGTTGACGGTGCTGGGCAGGCGGGGCTTGAGGGCGTCGACCGCGACGACGGACGGCGCGAGCTTGGCGGCGACGACATCGAAGGCGTCGCCGGCGGGCGCGAAGGGCGGCGCGGCGGCGGGCAGCGGCGCCTGGGCGATCGCCGGCTGCGACGGCTGCACCAGCATTCCGGTCGCGAGGCTGCCGAGGAACGCGCCGAGCAGGACGACGCCGAGTGTCGCGAAGGGTGTCCGCATGGGTGCAATGGCTTCCGAGGGAGCGTCGGCGCGGATCGGGTCCGCACGCCAAGGTCACTTTAACGGGGTCGGTTTTCGGGACTGAAGTCGGAGTGGCCGGAGCGCGGGAAATTGTGGCGGAGGACGGCGGGAGAACCGGCAAAGAACGAACAAAGCCCGCAAGCTTCGCGGCTTGCGGGCCTTGCGTGGATCATCGGGGGTCGTTAGTCCCGTAGGCGGGCTTCGAGGTCGGCGAAGCGGATTTCGCGGTCGCCGTCGTAGTCGCGCACGCCCTCCCAGCCGACGATGCCGCGATCGCTCAGGAACGAGCTGTCGTTTTCGGATTCTCGCTGGCACTTGATGCACAGCGTGCTGTACGGCAGGGCCGACAGGCGCGCGACGGGGATCTTGCACGAACAGCCGTCGCAGACACCGTAGGTGCCCTGCTTGATCTTCTGCAGGGCGATGTTGATCTGCGCAAGTTCCTTGGCTTCCAGTTCCGCCAGTTGCGAGGCGAGTTCCTCGCCGGCGTTGTCGAACGCGGCGTCCGCGGCGTCTCCGGAGGCGTTGGCGGCGGCGCGAAGTCCGGCCAGTTCGCCGTGAATCCGCTTGCGCAGTTCGTTGCGACGGGCCGTCAGGGTCTTCTGCAAGGTTCTCAAAGCATCGGATCGGGCCATGTGTCTTCTCCTTTCCCGTCGGCCATCGAACGTGAAAGCGTTCGGGTTCGGGATGGTTATGGTGAATACGCCGGATGCGGGAGTTTCTTTCAGGGAATCCGCCCCGGATCAGTTCGATTTCATCACACCACTTTAGACGCCGAGATCACCGATGTTCCAAGCCATCGGCGAATTTTCCCCGCCGGAATCAGTCCGAACGGACGGTTTTCTCTAAAGTCAGAACGAGCCGACAGTTGGAATCGTTTGGTCGAGGGTCGAAAATCGCGGATGATCCGCACGATTCTCGGCCCGGGGGGCGGGAAAGTCTACAGTCGCGTGACGGAGCCGTTACGATTGCAGGTTCTGCAGCATCTCGCGGAGCGGAACCAGCCGCTGGCCGCGCACGTCGTCGATCTTGAGTTTCTTCAGTAGCCGCTTGCGGAGGGTGGCTTGCAAATCGTCGATGGCGCTCGGCTTGGTGCTGGCGAGTTTGATGCTGCCGCCGGCGCGCCGGTCGTGCCCGCCGGCGCGGCCGAGCTTGCCCACCACCGAGCGTAGCAATTCTCCCGCCCCGGCGTGCGCGAGGTTCGTCCGCGCCGACAGGAACAGCACGCCCTTGTGGATTCCGCCGCACACGGCCCAGTCCACATGCTCGAACCGGACCATGAAGTCCGCCACCTCGGCCGCCTGCTCCGGCTGCGGCAGGTCGTCCACCCACGTCAGGATCAGGCGATCGTAGATGAACGAGGTTTGCAACGCCTGGAGCAGGCAATCGAAGTGCGAATGCGGCAGCCGGGCGTTTTTGATCTGCGCCAGCAGGTCCTTGTCCGCCAGCGGAAACAGATACGCTTGCGCCTCGTCGTCGGCCGGGGTCGCCTCGCGTGGATAGCCGGTGACTTCGGTATCGATGCCATACAACAGCGCCGTCGCCACCTTCTCGGGAATGTCCACGTCCTGCTCGGCGAGGTACTTGGTCACCAGCGTGCAGGTCGCGCCCAAACTCGGCCGGATGTCGATGAACGGAATGCCTTTCAATTCGCCCGGCGTGTCGTGGTGGTCGATGACGGCGTAGAGGTCGATGGCGTCGTCGATGCTGTGCCGCCCGGTCTTGGGCTGGCTATCCACCATCACGACCGCGTCGTGGCCGTGCCATTCCAGCTGTTCGACCGGCACAAGGTCGAGGTGCAGCACATCGACCATGGCCTTGTTTTCGGCCCGACTGATCGGTCCGTCCTGCGTCAGGACGGTGGGAATCTCGAGTTTGCTTTCGACCAGATGGGCCAGGCCCAGCATGCTGCCGAGGCCGTCGGGATCGGGATGCACGTGGGAAACGAAGACCACGCGATCGGCCTCTTCCAGCCCGGCCAGGAATCGGTCTGAGCGGCGCAAACCCATGACCTGTATGCCGTTGCGGGAAGAAATCGTTTGGGACCGCCCCATAATCGGGCCGACCTCGTCCAAGCCCCGCACTGCGGGTAATGCCCGGCGCGATCGCCCCGGAGCAATTCCGTTCTAGCGTACCGATCCGACCCTGCCAAGCGCCGAAGGGGGTGAAATCCCATGCCAACCGCCGCGACGGCGCAATTGACGGGATGACCGAAGCTCTTCGGGTCCGTGGAAGTCTGGCGCGTTCGGGATACGGAGCGATCAGGCAGCGGTTCGGGACGGAAAAACCGGCATAATCGCTACAATTCGGCCGATCCGACTCTCGAACCGGATATCGGAACGATCGATCTTCCTTCGAAATTCCGTTGACGGCGCGACGGCCGCGCGAGAAACTAGACTTCCTGCCGAATCGCAAATCCCGGAGCCGTCCCCCATGATCCGCGTCACCGGTGGATACTCGCAAGACGCCACGCCGATCACGCGCCGCAGTTTCGTGATGGCCGGCGCGCTCGGAGGACTCTCCCTCGCGCACCTGCACGCCAACTCCGCACCCCGCAAGGACACCGCCGTCATCCTCTTCTGGATGTCCGGCGGCCCCGGCCACATGGAGACGTGGGACCCCAAGCCGAACGCCGTCGCCCAGTTCCGCGGTCCGTTCGGTTCCATTCCGACGAGCGTGCCCGGCGTCCGTTTCGGCGAACTCCTGCCCGAGCAGGCGAAGCTGATGAAGCACCTCGCCGTGCTCCGCACCGTGAACCACGGCTCCGGCGACCACACCAAGGCCAACCACTGGATGCTCACCGGCTTCGAAGGCCCCGCCTTCAACGCGCCGGACTTCATGAACCAGAAGCGCCCGAGCCTCGGCTCCGCCGTCTCGAAACTCCGCGGCCCGAACGCCCCGACCGTGCCCGCCTACGCCGCCGTGCCCCACCTCCGCGGCGGCACCGACAACTTCTTCCACTACGCCGCGTACCTCGGCAAGCGATTCAATCCCTTCAACACCGAATCCGACCCGAACCTGAAGGACTTCCGCGTCCGCAACCTGACGCTGCCGAAAGACCTGCCGATGGAGCGGCTGGAGGATCGCCGCAGTCTGCTGGACACCCTGGACCAGCATCGTCGGGAATCGGAATCGGGCGATCCGTTCCGCGCCCAGGCGTTCGACCTGCTCACGAGCGCCGCCACGGCGAAGGCGTTCGAGATTTCCGCCGAACCGGACGCGCTCCGCGACCAGTACGGCCGGCACACCTACGGCCAGAGCGCCCTGCTCGCCCGGCGGTTGGTCGAGGCCGGCGTCACGTTCGTCACGGTCAACTGCGTGCCGTGGGACCACCACGCGACCGCCGGCCGGCACAGCACCACCGAGGGCGGCAAGCTCTTCATCCCCCCGTTCGACAAGGCTCTCTCGGCTCTCGTGAAGGACCTGATGGATCGCGGACTGTACGAGAAGACGCTGGTGGTGGCGATGGGCGAGTTCGGCCGCACGCCCCGCATGAACGCCGAGGGCGGCCGCGACCATTGGGGCAACACCTTCAGCGTGCTGATGGGCTGCGGCTCGATGAAGATGGGCCAGGTGATCGGCCGCAGCACGGAGAAGGGCGAGTATGTCGCCGATCGCCCGATCACTCCGCAAGACGTGAGCGCGACGATCTTCCAGCATTTGGGGATCGACGCGAAGAAGGTCCACTTCGACGACACGCTGGCGAGGCCGACGGCGCTGGTGGAAACCGGCGTCCCGGTGCGGGAGTTGTGGAGCTGACGTCCGGAACCGCGGCCGCGAGGTCAGGAGGACCGGGCATCGTCAACAATGGCACGCCAGGGGTTCTGCGGCGCTCGAACCCGAGCGATTCCCGGGCGCCCCTTCGGGACTGACACCAGCCGGAACCCGTCGCCAAATTCTTCATCCGACTCCTCATCGTATCCCGCTAGCCAACTTCGTGACCGCCCACGTCGGCAACACGACCAGTAGCACCCGCCACCAGTCGGTCAGGTCGAAAACCGCCATCTGGAAGAAGTCGGCTGTGAACGGCCAGTACATGAAACCGGCGTAGATCGGCACGATGATGAGCGTGAGGGGCCGCTGCCAGCGGTCGGCCCGCAGCGTGGTCCCCACCCCGCCGAACACCTGCCACAGTTGCCCCATCCCCAGGAAAATCATCAGCGTCAGCAGCATCGTCCGTTGGGTCGTTTCGTCCACCTGCCAGTAGTGTTTCGCCAGCGTCAGCAACGTCACCCCCGCGACGGCGAAGATCAACCCGTTCCGCAGCGAGAAGACGCCGACGTCTCGCAAGTAGCTCCGCCGTTCGATCTCCCCGCCGCGCTCGCGGGTGAGCGCGATGAACAGCGCCGGGATGCCGATGGTCATCCAGTTCAGCAGGCTCACTTGCGGCGGCAGGTACGGAAACGGCAGGTCGAACAGGCCCACCGCGTAGACCGCGATCAACAGCAGCGAGTAGACGTTCTTCGTCAGGAACAGCTTCCCCGCGCGGCGGAGGTTGCGAACGATGGTGCGCCCCTCGGCAATGGCCTCCGGCAGCACCGCGAAGTCGTTCGTTTGCAGCACCAGACTCGACACGGTCTTCGCCGCGGCGCTCCCCTCCCCCATCGCGATGCCGAGGTCCGCCTTCTTGATCGACAGCACGTCGTTCACGCCATCGCCGATCATGGCCACGTTCGCCCCGCCGGCCTGGAGGGCTTCCACGATGGCGACCTTCTGCTTCGGCTCCACCCGCCCGAACACGCTGTGTCGCAGCGCGAACGCGACCGGGTCCGCGGCGGTGGCGAAGTCGGTGCCGGTGACGACGGTTTCCCTCGCCATCGGGAGGTCGAGCGGGGCGACGGTGGCGCGGACGGTGAGCGGGTTGTCGCCGGAAATCACCTTGAACGCGATTCCCTCGGCGGCCAGGGCTTTCAGCACCTCCGCGGCGTCGGGGCGGAGTTCGTCTGCCAGCGCGACCAGCGCCGTCGGGCGAATGTCGGTCGGCAGTTCGCCGTTGATCAACGGCCCGGCGGCTTCGGCGAACAGCAATACCCGCAACCCGCTCGCCCGCAGGCGGCCCAACTCCGCGTCCCACGCGCCGGCGTCCGGCACCAGCGTTTCCGGGGCACCGAGGACCAGAACCTGTTCGACGTCGGCGTGCCGCAGGTGAACGGCGCTGAACCGGGTGCGGGCGGTGAACGGGATCTGGTTCAGCACCTCGGCCGACTCTTCGCCGACGGCGGCGCGGATCGCCAGCACGTTCTTGTTGTCGCGGTCCACCGTGGCGGTGACGAACAGGGCCAGGCGGAACCGGATGTCGTGCTCGGCGAACCCGTTCACCGCGTGCAGCGCGGCCAGGGTGAGCCGGTTCGTGGTCAGCGTGCCGGTCTTGTCGGTGCAAATGGTGTCTACCGCCGCCATGGCTTCCACGGCGTTCAATCGCTGCACCAGCGCCCCGCGCCGGCCGATGACGATCGCCCCCAGGGTGAACGACACGGTGGCGGTCAGCACCAGCCCTTGCGGGATCATCGACACGATGGTGCCGGCGGTCATCAGCAGGAACCGCTCGGTGCCGATGGAGCCCAGTTGGAGCAGGAGCAGGTACAACCCGCACAGGACCAGAGCGACGGCGCTGAGCGTGGTGATGATGCGGTTCGCGGCGCGGGTGAGCGGGCTGGCGGTGTAACTGTAGCGGCGGGCGTCGGCGGTGATACTTTGCGCGAACGCCTCGTCGCCGATGCGATCCGCGCGGTACGATCCTTCGCCGGCCACGCAGATGCTGCCGGACAGCACCCGCTCGCCGGGCTGGCGGCGTGCCGGGTCGGATTCGCCCGTGAGCAGCGCCTCGTCGATTTCCAGGTAGTTCGCCGACACGACCACGCCGTCCGCGACCACGGCGTCGCCGGCCCGCAGCAGGACGAGGTCCTCGGCGACCAGTTCGTCGGCCGGAATGTCGAGTTCCCGGCCGTCGCGGATGACGCGGGCCCGGCGGGCGGTCAGGATGGCCAGTTGGTCCAGTTGCCACTTGGCGCGGATTTCCTGCACCAACCCGATGATGGTGTTGGCCAGCGCGGTGCCTGAGACGGAGACGCCGGCCCGCCACTCGCCGTAAAGAAACAGGGCGACGGCGGTCGGGACGACGACGACGTTGAAAACGGTAAACAGGTGCCGGGAGGCGATGACGAGATAGTCTTCCCAGGCCCCGCGGCGGGAACGGTTGACGAGTCCCCGACGGGTACGGTCGGCGACGGCGGCGGTCGTCAACCCGGCGGGTGCGGACATCGGCGGTCTACTCCGGTGAAAACGGCAGGGCGGGCGCGGCGTCCCAGGCTTGGCGATTCACTTCTTCTTCAAGGTTCTTCACGTACTTGTCCAGCCACTCCACTCACCGCGCCCAGAGTTCGATGTTGGTCTCGCGGGCGGCACAGAAAAAAGCGGCGCGCAAAAAAGGGGACTGCCGATAAAGGACGCACTCATTTTCGAATGTGAAAAGGGAGGGCCGGGGTGGCGGTGACGGGGATCGCGACGAGTTTTCCGAAGCAACATTCCCCCACCCTAACACTCGCCCTCAAGGGGGGTGGAGGGGACAAGAGTCGACGGGACCGGTGAAACCGTTGGTGGCCGCATGGTCGCTCGCAGTGACTCGGCGTATCGATCAAATGAGAAGGGCGTTGCTCGTTCCCGAGCAACGCCCTTCTCGATACGGTCGAGGTCGCGGTGGAGCCGCCGACTCACTTCGTGAAGACGAAGCCGGCCTCGCTGCCGCCTTCCTTCTCGGCCTTTTCAACGAACGGTTTGCCGCCCTTGTCCCACTTCAACTCGATCTTCAGGTCGTTCGTCGGCCCGGTGATCGTGATCGTGAGCTTGGACGCAGTCGGATCGGCGTACTTCTTGGGCGCGTGCCATTTCATCGAATCGCCGGGAAGCGGTTCGCCGGCGAGCACGACGACGTTGTGCGTGCCGACGGGGCAACCGTCTCCCGAGACGGTTGTCGTCAGCATGAACCGTCCGTCGCTGCCGATCGGGCTGGACGCCGGTCGCCAGCCGTTCGGCAGCACCTGGATCTGGCCGTAGGTCAACGGCTGTCCGTCGATCGTGACAGTGCCGGCGACGGGGACCATCGTGGGGCCGCCGCTCCCGCACCCGGCGAGGGTGGCGAGGAATGCCGCCAGGATCGGTCCAATGGAGAGAGTCCGACGCATCATCGGCTCCTATTAATTGTCGGGGGATGCGACTTCGCCACCGGCGATGGTGGAAAGGGCGCGGTACTTCAAGATGTCGATGTTCTGATTGATGAACCGGACGCTCCCGTCGCCCAGGGCGAAGTTGGCGCCCGTCGGGTGGCGGCTCATGAACGCGCCATTGTTCGTCGACGAATAGAGGATACCCGTCCCCGGCGCGCTGTTGATCGGGTTTTCGGTCGTGCGCAAGCAGTGGGTATGACGGCTGCCCACGCTCCAGACGTTCGGATTGTTGCCGAGGTGGCCGTCGTACACCTCGCCGACCGCCAGCGTATTGCTGGTGCCGTCGAGAATGTCGGCGATCCGCTTCGTGTTCCGGTACACGAACATGCCGGTGTTGGTGTACTTCACGTTGGCGCCAATCCCGGAGCTCGGTCCAAAGGTGCCCGTCGAGAACGCATAGCTGCCCACGGCGGCGTTGATCGTGAAACTCGAGCCGGTGTTGGCCACGAACGGCTGGGCCGTGTCGGACGGGCAGACGTAGACGCTCGGCCGCGTCTCGAGGGCGACCTTGTTGAACGGCCGCCAGGTCGCGTTGTCCAATGTCGGCCACGGCACATCCGCGACCGTCTTGCCGATGACCTGGAAGATGTTGTTGAGTTCCACGTGCGGCAGGATCCCGACGAATCCGCTCTGACCGCCGCGGCGGATATCCGACTGGGGCAAGGTGCCGCACTCGCCGGGGCCGGAGCCGTCGCAGCCGAACCGCCCTTGCGGGAAGAAGCCGTTCACGTCGTGGAAGTTGTGCAGCGCGATGCCGATCTGCTTCAGGTTGTTCTGGCACTTCGCCCGCGCGGCGGCTTCGCGGACTTTCTGCACGGCGGGAAGCAGCAGACCGATCAAAATTGCGATGATCGCGATGACGACGAGCAGCTCGATGAGCGTGAACGCCGTCCTCCCGCGGGGAGAGGGGGAACGGGACATGGGATAAACTCCAGAAATCAGAAAGAAAACAACCGTCACTATTAGCCCGGCGCAATCGGCGAGTCAACATAATGTCGGCGAGATGAGTGTTTTATCTTCATCGCGGTCGGACATGGTCGGGGTTGCCCAATCGATTTGCCCTAACTGCCCGTCGACGTTACTTCTCGATGACGATCGTTCCACTCGTCGTTTTCGCCTCGGTTGAACCTGGCAACGGCCGGTCGCGGGGCAGTTCACGCCGGCCGCCAAAGCGCCAACCCGCGAAACACCGGCTCGAAGCTCCCCGCGCCTCCGAAGTCCCGCGGCGAGGCGCGAGCGAAGCCCGTCACTCCTTCATCTTCATGCCCAGCGGCTTGCTCACGAGCATCTTCAACGCCGACTTCGGCCCCACCAGCTTCTTCGCGGCGATGTCGGCCTCGGTGAAACGCGCCAGCAGCACCTCGCCGTCGGTGGCGCGGTTGCGGTCGTAGGAGATGTACAGCGTGCCGTCCGGGGCCTGGAAGCCGTCGGGGTACGACACGCCCTTGCGGTCGTCGAGGATCAGGCCGCCGGTCCAGCTTGTACCCTCGTCCTCCGAGAGCCAGGCGCTGAGCTTCACGCGGCCGTCGTGGGCGTCGACGCGATCGCCGTGCTTGACGAGGAGGATGCGGCCGGAGGCGAGGCGGCGGAGGAAGAAGCGGGCATTCGGCTGGCGGATGCCGGGCGGCTCGGTCGCGGCGCTCCAGGTCTTCCCGCCGTCGGTCGAGGTACTTTGCACGATCCCCTTCGCGGTGCGGCCGAGCATCCAGAGCGAGCCGTCCTTGCGTTCGACGATCATGTGTTCGTGCCAGTCGGGGTTCGGGAAGGTGGCGGCGCCGCGGCGGGTCCAGGTCTTGCCGTGATCGTTCGAAGCGAAGACGGCGGCGCCGCGGAGGGGGTCCAACTCGGTGAAGAGTCCCTTGAAGGGGCCGAAGCCGCCGCGCTGGTCGAGGGAGATCGGCGCGAGCCATTCGCCGGACTTCAAAACGGTGGGCTTGTTGAGCATGACGCCGTCGGCGTGGCGGCGCGGCTTCGACCAGGTCGGTTTGTCGGCGTCGGGGTTGTCGCAGGTGGCGGCCCAGACGCCGGCGCGGCCGTCGAACATGTCCATGGATTGATCGAAGAAGAGCCAGAGCCGACCGGTCGGGTCGGTCCAGAGGTTGCCGACGAGGACGCTACGCTCGCGGGGCAGCGTGGGCGAATGGGTGTCGACGACGAGCCGGGGCTTGGACCAGGTGGCGCCGTCGTCGTCGCTGGTGGCGAGGACGAAGAACGCCTTCGGGCTGTCGCCGCCGGCGACCCAGCAGGCCCAGAGGCGGCCTTTGGGCGTGCGGTCGATGCCGATGGTCATGCCGTAGTCGAGTTTGTCATAGTCGTACTTCGGCAGCGGGTTCGTGTTCAGGGTCGGCGGCACGAGCGCGAGGTCGGCGATGCGGCGCATGAGGTCGAGTTCGAACGCGCGAATCTCCATTGGGGACATCCGTTCGAAACGGGCTTCGGGCGGTTCCTGCGCGGCGACCGGCATGGCGAGGAGCAATATCAGAATGGCGAGCGGTCGGAGCATGGCGGAGTCTCGGCGGAATACGATAAGCGTACGGCGCTGGCGGCGCGGGAGGTTCGTTTGGAAAGCCGTCGATGAAAACGGTGACTGTCCCCTTTTTGGCGAACGCCCTCTCCGACACCGAAGCGCTCGGGCGGCGGATCGGGGCGCGGCTGTTCCCCGGCGCGGTCGTCGCGCTCGTCGGGCCGCTCGGCGCGGGCAAGACGCACCTCACGCGCGCCCTCGCCGAGGGGCTGGGCGTGCGCAACCCCGCCGCCGTCAACAGCCCCACCTTCGTGCTCGTGCAGGAGTACGCCGCGCGCGTGCCGATCTACCATTTCGACACCTACCGGCTGCGGGACGAGCGCGAGTTCCTCGACCTCGGCGCGCACGAATACTTCGCCGGCGACGGCGTATGCGTCGTGGAATGGGCCGACCGCGTGCCGGAGGCGCTGCCGGCCGAGCGGCTGGAGATCCGCATCGAGCCGACGGGGGAAACGGAACGGCGGTTCACGCTGACGGGATATGGCGACCGCCACGCGGCGCTCGCGGAATCTGCGATCTCGTGAAAGCGCGGCGGCGAATTCCGGTACACCTTCACGTCCCGGCCGCGAACCCCGTACAATGAAAGGGCGTTCGCAACCGCGCGAACTACCGGAGGATCGTGACGATGGCCAGTCCGAACGTGATCGAATTCACCGAAGCCAATTTCCAGCAGGAAGTCAAGAGCGGGACGCTCGTCGTCGCGGACTTCTGGGCGCCGTGGTGCGGCCCGTGCCGCCAGCTCAGCCCGGTGATCGACAAGATCGCCGACCAGTACGCCGGCAAGGTGAAGGTCGGCAAGGTGAACGTCGACGAGAACATGGAACTCGCCACCAAGTACGACGTGGCGACGATCCCGCGCATCATGCTCTTCAAGGGCAGCGACCAGCCGATCTTCCTGCACGTCGGCACGATCGACCCGACGTCGCTGGCGAAGGTCATCGACCAGAACAAGTAAGCCCGTTCCCGAACGCCGACGGCCCGCGAATCCCTGCGATTCGCGGGCCGTCGTGTTATGTCGGAGCCAGCTTTCAGTCGCCGATCGCCAGCATCGCCTCGCGGACCTTGCCGTCGCGGAGGAAATAGGTCTTCACCGGGTTGAATGTCGCCAGGTCCTTGTGATTCAACACAAACAGGACGTTGTCGAGGTTCAGGGCTTCCCAGAGGTGGAAGCCGATGATGAGATCGCCCTTCTGAAGCCCGGCCTTCGCGGCGGGGCCGGCGAAGGCGACGTCCGACACGAGCAGGCCGCCGCGGAGTTGCGGGTCCACCCGCGATACCGAATCCTTGCCCACCGGCGTCAGCTTCAGGCCCGTGCGGCGGAGCACCGTGGCCGCGGGCGTCTCGGCGGCGCGGGTTTCGCCGGCGCCCAGCGTCAGCGACGCGGTCACGATTTCGCCACCCCGACGCACCCGCAGCGGCACCGCCGATCCGGCCGACTTGTCCAGGAAGCCACGCTCCACGTCGATCGATGTCGCCACCGGCACGTCGCCGACCTGTTCGATCACGTCGCCCGACTTCAGCCCGGCCGCGAGCGCCGGCGAGTTCGCCTCCGCGCCGTCCACGGTCACCCAGCGCTTCACGCCGCTCTCCTCGTCGGGGCGCTCGACGCGGTTCTTGACCACCAGGCCGTGCCACGTCCCGACGCGGCGGCGCACCGAAAGCATCTCGGCGGCTCGCTCGATCATCGTGTCGACGGGGATGGCGAAGGCGATGTTCTGCGCGCCCGCGCGGATGGCGACGTTCACGCCGACGAGCTCGCCCTTCTTGTTGAAGAGCGGTCCGCCGCTGTTGCCGGGGTTGATCGGCGCCGTCGTCTGGATCAGGCCCTGATAGGAGATTTCCTTGTTCAGCGACACGTCGCGGCTCTTGTAGGCGACATGGCCGACGCTCGCGGAGTGCTCGTAGCCGAAGGCGTTGCCGATGGCGATGACTGTCTCGGCGTCCAGCAGGTCGGTCGCGGTGCCGAGGTTGACGACGGGAAGCGCGCCGGTCGGCTCGATCTTCACGAGGGCGAGGTCGGCCTTCTTGTCGGTGGCGAGGACGCGGGCGGCCACGGTGCGACCGTCGGCGAGCGTGACGCGGATGGTCTGGATGTCGTCGATGACGTGGAAGTTGGTGACGACGTAGCCGCGGGGGTCCAGCACGATGCCGGTGCCCATCCCTTTCACGCGCTGGGGCTGGAGCTGCGTGCCGCGGAACGGATCGTCGGCGGAGGAGGCAATGGTGCGTTCGCTGTGGATGTTGACGACGGCGGACTTCATCTTCTCGACGATGTTCACCGTGGCATCGCGGCGGTTGCCGGCGAGAAGCGAGCGGTCGAGGCCGCGGACGACCTCGCGGGATGCGGGGGTGGCGGGCACCTGCGCGGTGGCCATGTAGCTGGCGAAGGCGCCCAGCGCGAAGCCGGCGCCGAGGAGCACGTGGCGGGCGAGGCGGGCGAGAATCGGGCGGGCGGGGGACCGTTCGCCATCTTGGCGAACGAACGAGCGAGCGGGCTGCGACATGGTGACCCCACGGAGGCGAACCGTCCTGGCGCGACACGCATGAAATCGGAATCGCCGTCGGTGCGGCCGCATGGAAGGATTGCCGGTGCGGCCGATTCGGGCACGGGGACGCAGGGTCGTACGGGGTGGACGGGGTGGACGCCGTGTGCGGGCCGGTCCGGTTGGCCAAACCGTTCCGGTTGTGCGGACGGCGGCATTGGTTGTTCGGCTCCCGCCGCGCCGTAGACTTGAAGGAAATCCTTCCGAATCGAGACGAAGCCGATGGCCCGGACCGCGCGCATGGAAAAGATCGAGGCGATGCTGGCCGAGGACCCGGCCGATCCGTTCCTGCGCTACTCGCTGGGGATGGAGTACGCCAGCGCCGGCGACGACACCGGAGCCGTGCGCGTCTTCCAGGAATTGATCGCCCTCTCGCCGTACGTCCCCGCGTACCACATGGCCGGTCAGGCGCTCAACCGCCTCGGCCGCGTCGAGGACGCCTGCGCCATGCTGCGCGCCGGCATCGCCGCCGCCCGCGCCGCCGGCGACGGACACGCCCTCGGCGAGATGGAAGGCCTGCTGGCCGCGATCGAGTGACCGACCCACGAAGCGACTTGCCCCCGATTGGAGCCAATCAATGCCGTTCCCGACCGCCGGCTATCCGACCGTCCGCCCCCGCCGACTGCGGTCGTCGCCGATTCTCCGCGCCATGGTCCGCGAGACGGAGCTGAACGCCGGCGATTTCATCCTGCCGCTCTTCGTCCGCTCCGGGCGCGGCGTGCGAAACGAAATCGCGTCGATGCCGGGGAACTACCAGTTCAGCGTCGATACGCTCGTCGAGGAGGTCGGTGCCGCGAAGGACCTCGGCATCCGGTCGTTCATGCTGTTCGGCATCCCTCCGAAGAAGGACCCGAAGGGCGAGGTCTCGCTCGCAGACGACGGCATCGTCCAGCAGGCCCTGCGCGCGTTGAAGTCTGCCTACAAGCAGGACGTGTACCTCGTCACCGACGAATGCCTCTGCGAGTACACCGACCACGGCCACTGCGGCCCGCTCTGCGAGTCGCACGGCTCCTTCGACGTGGACAACGACGCGACCCTGCCGATCCTGGCGGCGCAGTGCGTGAGCCACGCCAAGGCCGGCGCCGACCTCGTCGCGCCCAGCGGCATGATGGACGGCATGGTGCAGGCGATCCGCATCGGCCTCGACGCCGCCGGCTTCCCGAACGTGCCGATCCTGAGCTACGCCGCGAAGTACGCCAGCGGCTTCTACGGCCCCTTCCGCGACGCGGCCGAAAGCCCGCCCTCCTTCGGCGATCGTTCGACCTACCAGATGGACCCGGCCAATTCCGACGAGGCGATGCGCGAGGTCGCGCTCGACGTGCAGGAAGGCGCGGACATGGTGATGGTGAAGCCGGCGCTGTCGTATCTCGACATCATCCGGCGCACGAAGGAGACGTTCGCCCTGCCGACGGCGGCGTACAACGTCAGCGGCGAGTTCGCGATGGTGAAGGCGGCCGCCCGCAACGGCTGGATCGACGAACGCCGCGTGACGCTGGAGATCCTCACGAGCATCAAGCGCGCCGGCGCGGACATGATCCTCACGTACCACGCGAAGGACGCCGCGAAGTGGCTCAAACAGGGATGACGCCTATCAATGGTTGAACAGGAACTCGCGGCTGTTCAACAGCACCCATAGCAGGTCTTGCAGGCCATCCTTCGGCGTGGTGCCGGATGACACCCACGACTGCGCCTTCGCAAGTTCTTCCTTGGTCGGCGTCCGCGAGAGCGTCGCCAGGTAAAGCTCCTCGATTGCCGCGTCCGGTTTCGTCTTCGCCTTCAGCAAGCCTTCGATCCGGCCGTTCGCGTCGGCGATCTTCTTGTTGAGGAAGTCGCCGTTCATGAGGTGCATCGCCTGGGCGATGTTCGGCTTGGTCGTGCGTTCGCACTCGCAGACGACCTGCCGGGCCGGGCGGCCGAAGGTGTCCAGCAGGAAGGACCGCACTTCGGGGTCGGGCAGTTGGGCCGCGCGCGTGCCGAGCGGCAGGCCGGGGTACTTCTCCTGTGTGCCGGTGGCGAAGTCGATGGCGTCGGCCGTCTGCTCCGCCGTCAGGCGTTTGGTGGTGTAGCGCGTGAAGTGGATGTTCGCCGCGTCGACCGCATTTCCCGCCGCCGTCTGCGACGAGAGCTGATACGCCCGACTGCGGAAGATCGTCTTCAGCAATCGCTTCACGTCGAACTTGTTCGCGACGAAGTCCTTCGCGAGCGCATCCAGCAGTTCCGGGTTGCTCGCCGGGTTCGTCGCCCGCATGTCGTCGAGCGGCTCCACGAGGCCGCGGCCCATGAGATAGCCCCAGAAGCGATTGACGATGTTCTTCGCAAAGAAAGGGTTCTCCGGCGTCGTCATCCATTCGGCGAGCTTGCGGCGGCGGTCGAATTCGTCGTCCATCTCCGGGCCGTCGAACGGGTGCGGCTTCACGACCTTCCGCTTGCGCGGGTGCGTCGCCTCGCCGGTCGGGCGAAGGAAGATGACCGTCTCGCGCGTGAAGATGCCGAACTCCTGGCTGTTCTTCGTGCCGAGGCGCGCAAAGAATGCCGTCATGCCGTAGTAGTCGTCCTGGCTCCACTTCTCGAACGGGTGGTGGTGGCACTTCGCGCACTGGACGCGCACGCCGAGGAAGACCTGCGTGACGGCTTCGGACCATTCATCCGGGCTGCGGGCGACGCGGTAGAAGTTCGACGGGCCGTCGGTGTAGGTGCTGCCTTCGGCCGTGAGGATGTCACGGGCGAACTCGTCGGCCGGCTTGTTGTCCCGCACCGCGGCGCGGACCCAGTTGTGGAAGCTCCACATCCCCTTCTCGTCGAGCGCCTGCCGGTTGATCCGCAGCAGGTCGCCCCACTTGAGTGCCCACCAGTCGAGGAACTCGGGTCGTTCGAGCACGGCGTCGATCGCCTTCTCGCGCTTCGTCGGATCCGTGCTCGCGAGGAACTGGCGCACTTCGTCCGGCTTCGGCAGCGTGCCGATGGCGTCCAGGTACAGCCGGCGCAGGAACTCGGCGTCGTTCGTCAGCGGCGAAGGCGTCAGACCGAGGTCGCGCCACTTCGCGATCAGCTTCTCGTCGATGAAGTTGTTCGCCGGCAGCTTCGGATAGGATTCCATCTTCGCGAACGGGATCGTCGTCTGTGCCACGGTCGCCTGGCCCATGAAGCGGATCATCACGTGCGTCTCGCCGGCCGCCTTGGCCGTCACGAGGCCGTTCGCCGTCACGGACGCGACGGCGTCGTTGAGCGCGTCGAACTGGGCGAGCGGCGTCACGTCCTCGCGCCGGCCGTCGCTCCAGATTGCCGTCACGGCCAGTTGCTGGAGATCGTTCGCCGCCATCACGCGCTTCGCGGGGAAGACATCAAGTTTGGTGACGGTCGCTTCCTTCGCGGGCGGTTCCGGCGCACCGTCTTCCATCCATCGACGAAGGGTTTCATACTCGCGCGAGTTCAGCCGGAGTTTACCGCCGCCACCGTGCTCCATCACCAGCGCCGGCTTGGCGAGGAGGATGCTGCGATCCGGGTCGGAGAGCACGACGCGGCGGCCCTCGTTGCTGCGGACGATCTGGTCGTGGTCGAACGCCGGGTCGAAGCCGAACAGTGACAGCCGGAAGCCGCCGCGGCCGTGCTGGGCACCGTGGCAGGCCCCGCCGTTGCAACCGGCCTTGGTGAGGATCGGCTCGATCTCGGTGGCGAAGTTGACCGGCAGATCGGCCGGCAGCTTCGCCGTGATCGCGATCTTCGCTTCGCTACCGCCGGCGGTCACGGTGAGCGTGGCCGTGCCGTCCTTGAGCGGGCGGACGACGCCGTTCTCGATTGCGGCGACGCCGGCCGGTTCGATGGCGAACTTCGCCTCGCGGGACAGGTCCGACCTGTCGCCGAGCACGACGACGCGCTGGATCTGGCGCGGATTGTCGAACGCGATCGCCGGCGGGTAAACGACGAGCTTCGGCGGCGCGGCGACCGCGACGGAACAGCCGAACGCGAGGAGGACGAGGATCGGTTTCATTGGAGGACCATCGGAGACCGCACGGATCGCGGCAGGCGGGATGCTACCATGGTGGCCGATTGGAGCGGCCGCGTCAACTCTTTCGGCGCCGTTTCGGCAGGAGCTTCTTGGCCCAGGCGGCCTGCGCCTTGGTCAGGGGCGGTTTCGGATCGCGGGTGTAGTCGATGTTGGCGTCGTAGGCGGCACGGTCGTTGGCGGACTCCAACACGTTTTGCAAATCGAGAGGCGCATCGGCGTCTGGGGCGCGCAGTGGGATACCGATTACGGGCAGGCGCTGTTCCAATCGAATTTGCCAGATTCGGCCTCGCGGTCGCATTTCCACGGGTGAGACATGCACGCGATAATCGTGTGGAACGAACTGGAGTGACACGATGGGGTCGAACGTCGAACGGCCGCGCAACAAGTCGATCTCAACCCAGTGGATCGGCGACCGCATGATGTCCTGCCGTTTTTCGAGAAAGCTCTTGCGACCGGCCGAACCGGGTATTTTGTTGCTCGGGCTGAGGACTTCAATCACGGTCACGACACTTTTGTCGAGAGTATCGATGATCTCCACTCGAGCTTCGCGGACGTCTTCATCAAAAAGAGTCGTCACTTCGACACATTCGGCGATCATCAGCCCGCCGTTTCGAGTTGTTCCCCTTGGCTCCGAATCCGAGACGCGTACGTCCGGTACATATAACGCGAGCCCCGGGTCGTCCGGATCGGGAAAGTAAGTCCTTTCCTCGACACATGCCACGTAACGGGGGCGAATGAGTCGATTGAGCTGAGCTTGGATTTCGGAAATCAACCCGTGATGCACGTTAGGCCAGTGGGCCGGGTCTTCGAGGTACGGGTCCATTCCGGGGAACGGCGACGGCATGAACGGCTCCGAAAATCGGTCCCGACATTCTACCCGCATTACTTCACCAGCGTGTAGCTGAACGCGCCGAGGAGTTCGCCTTCGCGGCAGCCGTGGCAGTTCACGCAGGACTTGGCGGCGCGGATGCCGCCGACCATCCGTAACAGCGGTTCCGTGCGCGATTTGCCGAAATACAGTTCCTGGCCCTTCGCGATGGCCTTCAGGCCGGCCGATTCGAACTCGTCCGGGTCGCGCGGCGGGGCCGTCTTCGCTTCGTCCATGCGCGGCAGGTTCGCCGTCATGTAGACCGTCGGCTTCGGATGTGCCAGCAGGCCGATCAGTTCGAGGGTGGCAATGCGCCAACCATCGTCCAACTCGAGCGACCATGTTCCGAGCATGTCCGACTCGAACCGGGACCGTTCTCCCAGTTGATGTGGTTGGAAGCCGAGGTGTTCGTTCGGCAAGCGCTCCCAACCCCAGCCGAACGGGAACGCGAATTCGGCCACGGTCTTCCGGTGGGTTAGTTTCTCGACAGACTTCGGCATCGGGACCGGGTGTTCGACCGCGACTCGATCTTGAGACGTCGCGAGTTGGACCGGCTGCGGGATCGGTTCGCGCTGAGGGAGGTAGAAATCCTTCTCGCGGACAGGGTGAAGCATGCGCACGACGCCAAAACCAGGACTGTTCACGAACTGATCGACCTGGCTCCGGTGTAGCCGACGGAAATGGAACTCCCGACCGTTCTTTTTCCAGTGATAATCGGCGCTTTCATCAAGTTCGTCCAAGCCATTCGTGTTCGGCTCGGCATCGATCGCCGGCTTGGCCGGCCGTTGCAGGCGCTCGTCGATATTCAGCGGCCCAAGCGCATCGCGGATCTCGTCGTAGCGCCGCATGTCCGAACGAACCACGAGCAGATAGGGAACGAGATGGCCGAGAAAGATCGATGCAAGGACGAGCGGTACGGATGAGAATCTCGGCAGCCAGTCCCGTTTCCAAATCAGCAAGCCAACGAAACCGACGAAGAACGAAACGATGAATCCCGGGAGCAAAACCGTCGTCAAGCAACTCGGCACAACGGCGCAAACGATCAAGATCACGACCGGCTGAATCAGGCCCATTTCGTTCTTGCGGTTGAAATAGAACAGCCCGACAAGAGCTAAAAAGGATAATCCCAACGACAGGTACAGCATCGGCGGCCCCCCGCGAACGCTTTCATCCTACCCCACCTGAGCCTCCGCCGGTACCGGTTCCTCCGTCGGCTTCGGCCCATCACCCCTCACCAACGCCACGGCCAGCACCACCAGCCCGAACGCGGCGGCCGTGCGCCACGTTGGCTTCTCGCCCAGATACAGCCACGCGAAGACCACGAAGACGCACAGCGTAATCACCTCCTGCATCAGCTTCAACTGCGTGCCGGTCATCATGGCCGAACCCATGCGGTTGGCCGGCACCTGCAGCGCGTACTCCGGCAGTGCGATCAACCAGCTCACGAGGATGACGGCGAGGAGCGCCTTGTCCTTGTGCTTGAGGTGCCCGTACCAGGCGATCGTCATGAAGGTGTTGGATGCCACCAGCAGCAGGACGGTGAAGACGATGGTGCGCATGACGGCTCCGGAAACGAACGACCGCCGGGGGATACCCGGCGGTCGCGCGGCGATCAATCGCGATTACTTCATCGGCGTGCCGGCCGGCGTCGTGGCGCTGGCGGGTACCGTCGCCGACACGGGCGTCACTTCGATCTTGGCGCGGGGCTTCATCTGGCTGACGACGGCCTCGCGCAGACGCACCGCGTACACGCCGCGCACGTCTTCCTTCACTTCCTCGAACTTCCGCGGCGTGCCGGCCTTCTTCGCCGTGCACATGATCAGGTGCAAGCCAAACTCCGTCTCGACGACGTCGCTCATGCCGTACGGCTGGAGCGCGAACGCCGCCTTGGCGAACGGCTCGACCATCGCGCCGACGCGCGGGAAGTAGTTCAGGTCCCCGCCGTTCTTCTTGGACGGGCACGTCGAATACTTCTGGGCGTAGGCGCTGAAAAGCTCATCGGTCCGCTTCACGCGGGCGTCTTCCTTCGCCTTCAGGTCGCCGGCGGTCGCGTCGGCGGTCTTCTTCGCTTCCGCTTCGACGGTCTGCTTGATGGCGGCGAGCGTCTTCTTGGCTTCCTCCACCTTCGCGGCGTCGCTGCCGGGCGTCATGAGGATGTGCCGGGCGCGGACCATCGATCCGTCGAACACGTCCGGGCTGGCGTCGAAGAGCTTCTTCAACTCGGCGTCGGTGCCCTGCTGCTTCAGGAACTTGTCCCACTTCATCTGGGCGGCCACTTCGACGCGGAACTCCGCCTCGGTGAGCATCATCTGCTCGAGTTGCTTGGCGTAGTCGACGTTCCCCTTCTTCAACTCGCCCTTCAGCTCGTCGATGAGCTTGTCGACCTCGGCCGGTTCGGCCGTCATCTTCAACGCGTTCAGGTACTGGTCGATGATGTAGTTTTCGACGAGGTGGTTCAGGATTTCCTTCCGGGCGATGTCGCGCTCTTCCGTCGGGAACTGGCGCAGGGCGCGGTAGACGGCGACTTCGGGAATCTCCTGGCCGTTGACCTTGGCGGCGATGCCGGCGGGTG
>JALHPZ010000029.1 GCA_022842245.1 Gemmataceae bacterium | reverse complement strand
GTTGCGACCGCGCCGGTGGCCGCCGCCGCGCCGACACCCGTGGCCGCGCCCGCGACGCCGGTCGCGGCCACCGCCCCCGCCGCATCGAAGACGAATTATCACGAAATCAAATCGCCGATGGTTGGCACCTTCTACGCCAAGTCCAAGCCCGACGCCGACGACTATGTCAAGGTCGGCAGCCGCGTGAAGCCCGATAGCATCGTTTGCAAGCTGGAAGCAATGAAGCTCTTCAACGACCTCCTCGCCGAGTGCACCGGAACGATCGCCGAAGTGTGCGTCAAGAACGGCCAATCGGTCGAATTCGGCACCGTGCTGTTCCGCGTCGACCTCGGCTAAATGCGGAATGCGGAATGCGGAATGCGGATTGAAATCCGCTCCGAAATTCCGCATTCCGCATTCCGCATTCCGCATTTGGTGAAGCATGTTCCAACGCATTCTCGTCGCCAACCGGGGGGAGATCGCCCTCCGCATCATCCGCGCCTGCCGGGACCTCGGCATCGAAGTCGCCGTCGTTTACAGCGAAGCGGACAAGGACGCGCCGTACCTCAAGCTCGCCGACCAGGCGATCTGCATCGGTCCCGGCCCCGCCGTCGAGTCCTACCTCAAGATCGATCGCATCATCGCCGCCGCCGAGATCGCCAACGCCCAGGCGATCCACCCCGGCTACGGGTTCCTCAGCGAGAACTCCCGGTTCGCCACGATCTGCCGCGAGTGCAAGATCGAGTTCATCGGTCCGTCCGCCGAATCGATGGACGCCGTCGGCAACAAGGAAAAGGGGAAGCAGGTCGCCAAGAAGGCCAAAGTGCCGACCGTTCCCGGCTCCGACGGCCTCGTGACCAGCGAAGAGGAAGCCCTCAAGTTCGCCCACGCCGTTGGCTACCCGGTGCTCATCAAGGCCTCCGCCGGCGGTGGCGGCCGCGGCATGCGCATCGCCCGCAACGACATCACGCTCATCAGCGGGTTGTCCGCCGCCCGACAGGAAGCCGAGGCGGCCTTCAAAGATGGTTCCATTCTTCTGGAAAAGTATCTCGATCAACCCCGCCACATCGAAGTGCAGGTCCTGGGCGACCGCCACGGTAACGTCGTCCACCTCTACGAACGGGACTGTTCGCTGCAGCGCCGGCACCAGAAACTCGTCGAGGAGGCACCCGCGTCCAGCATTCCGGAGAAGGTGCGCGACGCCATCTGCGACTCCGCCGTGCGGCTGGCCAAGCAGGCCGGCTATTACTCGGCCGGCACCTTCGAGTTCCTCGTGGACAAGGAGAACAATTTCTACTTCATCGAGGTGAACGCCCGCATCCAGGTGGAGCACCCCGTCACGGAACTGATCACCGGCGTGGACCTGATCCGCGAGATGATCCGCGTCGCCGCCGGCGAGAAGCTGCGCTTCCGGCAGAAGGACATCGTGCCGCGCGGGCACGCCATCGAGTGCCGCATCAACGCCGAGGACCCCGCGAAGGATTTCCGCCCCTCCGCCGGCACGATCACGAAGTGGCAGCCCCCCGGCGGCCCCGGCATCCGCCTCGATTCGCACGTCGTGACCGGCTACCGCGTGCCGCCGAATTACGACAGCATGGTGGCGAAGCTGCTCGTCCACCAGCCGACGCGCGAGGAAGCCATCCGCGTGATGCAGCGCGCCTTGCGCGAGTTCGCCGTCGAGGGGATCGCGACGACGATCCCGATCCACCAGCGCATCATGAGCACGGCCGAGTTCATCAACGGCACCGTCGACACCACCTTCATCGAGCGCAGCCTGATGCCGGGGAAGTGAACGGCGTCCTTTTTCAGGCGAATCGGGCGACCGATCGGGTATGATCAGGTTATTCCCGTCCGGATCGCGACCATGGCGAAAGCGCCGATCGAATTCCACCTTACGGGCGAAGCGCTCTGGCGGCGCATGGAGCGAGCCGTGGAAAAAATCCAGGAACGGCTCGAACGCGCGACCACGGCCCTCGAGCAGGCGGGCATTCCCTACGCTATCATTGGCGGCAACGCCGTACGCGCTTGGGTCGCCCAGGCCGACGAAGCCGCTGTCCGCACTACGCGAGACGTGGACATCCTGCTCCGCCGCGCCGACTTCCCACGTGTAATCGAAGCGATGGAACAGGCCGGATTCGTCTACCGGCACGTCAAGAGTATCGATATGTTCCTTGACGGCCCAGGTACGAAAGCACGCGACGCCGTCCACGTGCTCTTCGCCGGCGAGAAGGTCCGCCCGGACGACCTAGCTCCGGCTCCCGAAATCGACGAGTCGGAAATCATCGAGAAACACAACGTCCTGCGGCTCGACGCACTGGTTCGGATGAAGCTGACGTCGTTCCGCGACAAGGACCGGATGCATTTGCGCGACATGCTCGACGTGGAGCTGATCGACGAATCGTGGAAGGCCCGCCTTCCGGACGAACTCGCCGCCCGGCTCCAGGAACTGCTCGACGACCCGAACGGGTAGCCCAGTGGACCCGACTCCATGCGCATCTACCGCCTCCAGCCCGATATCACCTTTCCCGGCACGACCGGGGCCTTCTCCACCTGGAGCAAGCAGCACGGGTTGCTTCTCGAAACGAAACCGATCGCGACGAAGTGGAAGCCGCCGATCGTTCGGATCCAACCGTTCGAGGAGTACTTCGATCCGTCGGAGCAGACCAGGGCGGGTGCGAAGAAGATCTACGAGCGAGGCCTGCCGGACTTCTGCACGGGACTGGACGAGACCTTCAGTCGTCGTGCCGTCGAAGTCCTGTCGCCGTGGTTCCGCGCCGCCGGCGAGTTCCTCCCCGTCAGGCTCGCGGGCAGCCGGGACGAGTACTTCTACTACCACTGCTTCCGGCTGTGCGATGCGCTCGACGTGCGGAACAGCCTGGTTTCGCTGCCCGACGACGAGCCGATGCTGCGCCACGTCCACGAACTCGGCTACGCGTTCCACGCGCGAAAGCTGGCCGGATACGACGTGTTCCGGTTGAGCTACCTCGCGGCGCGGAGTTGGGTCTACGTGAGCCAGACGATCCTCGACGCCGTCGCGGCGCACGGCCTGACGGGCTTCGGCTGCACGGAGCTGTGGCGCAGCGCCGACGAACCGCCGATCAAACGCAGTGCAGCAGATCGGAAATGTATCGAGCGGATGCTCGTTGAAAGACGGAAGAAGTAAACTCCGCAGGCGCCGAGCGATGCCGGACGGAATGTGCCGATCATCCGGTTGATTCGATCGTCCCTACGATACGGACGCGCCCGTTTCCAACTCTTCTTTTCATTGGAAAACCAACGGTACCGATGATAACCGAAGCTCGCGGTGTGCACGCGATCCTCGATTCAGTGCGAGCCCGACACATGCCGCGATATTCATCATGGAACCCGGCGACGGGTCTCGCCGTCGTGCTGAGTTTGTGTCTCGCGTCCGCTTCCAGCCAGGCCGCCGAACGCTATTTCCTCGTCATGATGTCGTCGCAACGGACTCCGAAGAATCCGAATTTCTCGCATACTTTCGCCACGTTTGTTCGCGTCGATCCCGCCACCCCCAACGCAATGGAGACGCGCACCATCAGCTGGCTCCCCTGCACCGGGACGGTCCGCGTTCAGGCGCTTCGCCCGGAGTGCGGCCGCAACTACGGGCTGCACGAAACCGTGGAATGGGCGATCCAATCCGAACAACGCGTTTCGATCTGGGGACCCTACGAGATCACACCGGAGCTTTATCATCGGGCCGATCGGCGATTCGAGGAACTCGAGCGCGGATCGATCCGCTACAAGACTTACGACGGGTTCCACCACAGTGAACACGTGAGTAATTGCATTCACGCGGTCAGCACGATCAACCACCGGCACCGGCTGCGGATCGCCAGCCCGGGCTGGGGCGATCTGGCGAGTTTCATCGTCTTGGAAACGATGATGCCTTCCATCGTCGATCGCCGGCGCACGCACGACTGGCTCATTCCGCTCTTGAAACTGGATCAATACCCGATCGCCTATCGCAAAGCCTTGCCGCGATCGGTCCTTGGGGTGTCGTCGGGGATTCCATTATTCGTGCGCGATGCGCGACCGGAGGTGAGCTACGGTCCGCCTCCCGTGCGCGGTCGTTGAAGCGTGGTCCGGCACACGATTCGTATGAGCCAGGGATGCCAGGATCGCACATGCAAGGCATCCGCAAACTTCGTTCCGTTATCTCATCTTCACTTCGGCAATTGATAATCCCCGAACAGCACGATGCGGTCGATCGTCTGGCCGTTGCGCAGCAAGTAGAACACGCCGGCCTCGCGGACGTAAGCGGTACGCAGCCCGCGCCGCAGGGCGTCCGGGGAATCGATGGCGCGATCGTCGACCTTCATGACGACGTCGCCGATGCGCAGGCCGAACAGCCGCAGCGGCGAGAACGGCGAGATGGCCGTGATCTCGGCTCCTTTCGGATGCGCCTTCGCGGCAATCCCCACGTCGGCAAGTTGGAAGAAGCGGATGCCAAAGGGTTCGGATTTCGGCATCGGATTCAAGCGGGCATTTTGCGGCACGTCGATCTTGCGCGGCGAGTAGATCGTACTGTTACCGGCGGATAGCTTCGGTAGTTTGACGTCGCCGGTCGCCGCGAGATACGAACTCCCAAGAACGAAGCGATTTGTCGATTTTATAGATCCGTTGACGATGAATGTTGATTTATCCATGACGATTGCACCGGCACAATCGAAGTCGCCATCGACGATGACAATACAATCACTGTATTTGATACTCTGAACGTCCATAAGTGCGGAATTAGTGATAATGATGCTGGATTGCCATTCATTATACGGTGACTTCTCCGCGATCTGACCTTTCGTAATGAACATGCATTCGCTTCGCAGCGACGCATGAATCTCGACCTTGCCGGCTATGACAAGATTTCGTCGCTCAATCTTCGCCACAAGTTCGACATTTGGGCCTAACACGCTACGCGCCGCCATTCCCGGCGATCGATCGAGCCCAAGCCAGCGACGATGCACATCGTTCATGAAATTGGTTTTCGAATAACTGCCATGCGCCTGATTGACACCGTGCATGTCTGCAACAAGTTCCAAGAGCGCATCAACGACGATTCTGCGATCGGAATGCTCTTGAATCAAACCGGCCGACTCAACCAGGAGATCGAGACGTTTGTCGGCCATCCATCGTCTTATTTGACGATTACTCCGATTCAATTGCGCACGGATAATTTGCTTATTGACATATTCGCGGTCGGATTCGTTCATCACGCGAGTCGAACGCGCGTTGGCGATAACTGCTGAAACAGCTAATGGCGAATTGGCAATGCTCTTCGCCGCGGTTTCTCGCGCTGCAGCCGTCCCCGCATCGGAAATGCGATTGAAATGCTCCGCCGACCACGCGGGTAGATTATTTGACGATATGTCGATGCATGGCGGGGAAGGGATTAACGCTAACCAGAGGAGCGCAAGCATCGTGATTTTTCCAGGATGAATTGATCAGAATCAGCAGACGGAAGTCTGAATTCTACTCGGCTTCGCCAAGCCAGTTGTTGCCTTCCAATCCTTGATTATTGTCGTAGCTGAAATTATAATTCTTTCCGTCGATATACGAAACGCAATGGCCTGCTCTGGTGGCAGAATTCTTGCTAAAATCTGATTCTTGAATGTCGACTTCGCTATCGTCGATCAGAACTGCCCCACCGTTTCCTTTTAACGGATCGGTTCCCGCATAAATTGCAGTATTTGCATAGAAAGTCGAATAGATGATTATTGTTTCCGAGCCAATCATGTAAATTGCGCCACCGTTTCCCTCGTATGTTGTGTTTTCAGTGAACAATGTCTCGCATATCTCAATCTTAGCCCAACGAGCGAAAATCGCACCGCCATCACTGACTGCGGTATTCTTCTCGAACGTGCATTGATCGATAAATGTAGTTTCGCCAGTATCTATATATAATGCCCCTGCCGACCCAGTCGATGAGTTGCTAACAAAATAACAATTTGAAAATAACGCTTCTTCGTCGGAGGTCTCAACTGCGCCAGCGCCGCTGGCATTATTGCTAGATAATGATGTATACCATATCGCGAGGCTCGTGCCGCTGCTTGAAATTGCTCCGCCACTTACTGCAATATTGGCGTGGAATGATGATTCGCCAATCGTAAGTGAGCCTTCGTTCTTGATCGCTCCGCCATTGTTTGCCTTGTTGTCAACAAACGAGCAGTTGTAAATGCCTAGAGAATTACCAGTAGTAATGTAAATCGCCCCGCCATCGCCTTCCGTTTTGGCGCCTGTGAACTGCATGGAGCTGATTTGCCCGCCATCGGCGTCCCATATTAATTGGCTAAAACCAATTGCGCTAGTTATCTTGACGAAATATTGTGTGCCGAAATCGCCATTCAAAGATATGGCTTCTGTCACTTCTATTGATTTCGATAGGCTAATATTGATCTTCCCATTGCCATCTGCCAGCTCAGGATTGAAATCAACCCAGACATCGCCCTTTCCACGAGCATTGGATTCCTCAATCGCCGCCCTCAGGGAGGTTTTGCCATTGGCATCGGCCGCGATTCCGTTTCCCGGATTCGCATCCGCCGTGTCGGCAAGTTTATCGACCATTAATCCCATCGTTGGTTTTTCACGCGTTTCCAGCGATTCGAGACTCAGACGAACGTACCCCCCCCCCCCCCCCCTGAACGTGAGCGAGCGGACGTGTTCGTCGTGCGAGAACAGAATTTGTAGGCCATGATCGTCCCCGCAGGAGAGTCACGGGATTGCTCTTACAATCACGATAGTCTTTGGGCGTTGTCCGTTTGTCAAGCCTTTTCTTTATTAAAACCGGGCGGCCCACGACGCTGCTGAACTGTTCCCATGCGACTCTCCGACCTCGCCATTCGCAATCCCGTCTTCGCCGTCTTCCTTGCGGCGGCGCTGTGCGTATTCGGGTCGCTGACCTTCCGTTCGCTTGGCATTAGCCCGACGGAGTTCGGCACATCAAGCCGCATTCCGCTGTTTCCGGCACGCTCATCATCGATTCTCTCGTGCTTCCGACATGCTCTCAAACGCCCAAGTTGAGAGCAACACCCGTCGACGGGTTGCGATCCCCTCACTCTGCCGACATCCTTACCCCTCCCACCCGTAGCACTTCGACAAAGCCTCGGAATCGCCAAAATCGACGTAAGCCCTTACGGGTTCTGCATCTATCGGAGTGGGTCCGGAAAAAAGAGTGGGTCCGCCGGGGGGTGGCGCGGGGGCGGCGGACCCACTCGGTCAGCCGCGGTAGTCCACCCAGCCGCGGCCGGTGTAGAAGAGTTGGTTCGGTCGGAAGTTGGACTTGTACTGGAGGGAACGGCAGCCGTCGACGAAGTAGCCGAGGTAGACGTGGGGCCGGTTGTGCGCGCGGGCGTAGTCGAGCACGGAGAGGACGTTGAAGGTGCCGAGGGAGCGGTCGCGTTCGTCGGGGTCGTAGTAGAAGTAGATGGCGGAGGGGCCGGCGGGCAGGTCGTCGACGTAGCCGACGCCGACGAGCTTACCGTCGAGTCGGTACTGCCATTCCTGCGTGGGGTAGGGGTGGGCGACGAAGGTCTCGATGTAGTCGTCGGGGTCCTTCGGGTCGCGGTCGCGCCAGCCGACGTTGTCGCTCTGGAATTCGTGATAGCGGTTGTAGAGCGCGAGCTTTTCGGCCGAGACGCCCGGTTCGCCGATGGTGAGGACGAGGTCGCGGTTGGCCTTGGCGGCGCGCTTCTGGCTCTGGCTGGGGGTGAACCGGGCGACGTCGACGCGGATGGATCGGCACATCGCGCAGCCGTCGCACTCCGGGCGGAAGAGCGAGTGGCCGAAGCGGCGCCAGTTCTCGTGCATGAGGCGTTCGTATTCCGCGGGCGCGATGGCGGCGACGATCTCGTAGCGGATGGTGGCGACGCGGTCCGGCAGGTAGCTGCACGGGTGTGGCGGGGTGACGATGGTGCCGAGCGACTGCATGCAGGCATGATACGTTTCGGGGTCGCCACTGGTCGGATCGTCAACGCGGCCGACAATAGCCCGTTAGCAAGGATGGGTTCCCGCTCCCCGTTCACAGGATGCCGATCATGCTGGGTTCGTACCTGCTCGTCGCCGCCCTCGCGTTGGCCCCCGGCCAGGCGGGCGGCCTGAAACTCTCGAACGTCCGCACCACCTACGGGGAACTCGGCGGCACGCGCCCCGAGGGGAAGTTCCTCCCGGGCGACGTGTTCTTCGTGGGCTTCGACATCGAGAACATCTCGATCAACGACGAAGGCCAGGTGCAGTACGAGATGACGATGGAAGTGCTGGACAAGAATGCCAAGGCGATCTTCAAGCAGGAGCCGGCGAAGAAGACGGACTTCGTACCGCTGGGCGGGTCGAAGCTGCCGGCGCGGGCGTTCATCACGGTGGGCCTCGATCAGGAGCCGGGCACATACACGCTGAAGCTCACGGTGAAGGACCTGGGCAAGAACGCGGCGAAGGAGAACACGGCGACGCTGTCGAAGACCTTCGAGGTGGCAAAGAAGGATTTCGGCATCGTGGCGGTCTACACGAGCGTGGACGACCGGGGTGCGCACCCCGCGCCGACGACGGGGATCGTGGGGCAATCGATCTACGTGCAGTTCGGCGTGGTGTCGTTCGAGCGCGCCGTGCCGAAGGCGGTCGATCCGAAGGCGCCGAAGACGGCCCCGCAGCCGGACCTGACCTTCGAGATGCAGACGCTGGACTCGTTCGGGAAACCGACGATCGGCAAGCCGGTGGTGTACAAACTGGCGACGGAAGTGCGGCAGGAGGATCAGGGGTTCACGATGCGCTTCCTGCTGCCGATGACGCGCGCCGGCAAGTTCACGGTGCGGTTGAAGGCGATGGACAATATCGCGAAGAAGGAATCGACGTTCGACCTGCCGGTGACGGTGGTCGAAAGCGGAAACTGAATTCGAAATCCCAACGGATCTACTTCATGAGTCAGCTTCAGGATCGGATTGCGCAGTTCCGCAAGATGGCGACGGATGACCCCGAGAACGAGTTGGGGCACTTCCGGCTCGGCCAGTTGCTCGCGGAGGACGGCCAGCACGCGGAGGCGACGAAGGCGTTCGCGCGGACGCTCGAACTCAGCCCGCAGTTCTCGAAGGTCTATCAACTCCTCGCCGAGTGCCACCAGAAGCTCGGCGAGAATGAGAAGGCGATCGAGGTGCTGACGACGGGGTACAAGGTCGCCGACGAGCGCGGGGACAAGATGCCGCGGGACGCGATGGGCAAGATGCTCGCGCAGCTCGGCGCACCGATCCCGAAAGTCGAGAAGGTCGTCGAGGACGACGGCCCCGACACCGGTTTCCGCTGCGAGCGGCCCGGCTGCGTCGCAGGACGGCGGGCGCGGCAGCTCCCGAAGCCCCCGGTCGCCGACGCCATCGGCGTGCGCATCCACGAGAAGATCTGCGCCGACTGCTGGACCGGCTGGTTCAAGGACTACAGCATCAAGGTCATCAACGAACTGCGGCTGGACCTGTCGAGCGAGTTCGGCCAGCGAGAATACGACAAGTACATGCACGAGTACCTGGGCTTCGAGGCGTAACGATGGCGTGGCTGGTGCGTTACGGTCGTTCGGCGTTCGTCGGGGCGTTCGCCTCGCCGGCGGCGTTCGATCGCGGTGTCGCGCTCGTCGTTGAAACCTCGCGCGGACTCGAAGTCGGCGAGCTGCTCGGCACGGCCCCGGACGGCGAAGCGGACGGCCGCATTCTTCGCCCCGCATCGCACGACGACGAGACAAAGCGAGCCGCGGCCGACGCGCTCTCCCATCGCATCCTCGCCGCGGCGGCCGAACGCATCGAACCGGTCGGGGCACTCGTCCTCGATTGCGAGGTCCTGTTGGACGCATCCCTCGCCTTGCTGCACATCGTCGCGTGGGAGCCGATCGATCTCTCGTCGGTGCTGCACTCGCTCGAAGTGGAATTCGCGGTTCCGATCCGGTTGTACGACGTGGGCCAATCGCCGGTGGCCCCCGACCCGACGAGTTGCGGCAAGCCGAACTGCGGTTCGGGCGGCTGCGGGTCGTGCGGATCCGGCGGCGGTTGCGGGACCTCGTCCTGTTCGCGCGGGGTGGCGAAGTCGAGCGAGGAGTTGACGGCCCAGTTCCGCGACCTGCGTGAAGCGATGGAGCGGGATGCGATCGCCGGCCGACGGGAGTTGCTGTGACGCGGTTCACGGTCTTCGCACTGGTCGCGCTCGCGGGCTGCGCAGGATCCTCGTCGGTGGTGCCGCCCGTCGCGACGCCTGAACCCGAACCTTTCCAGCTCAAAGCGTTCAAGCCCCGATTCGACCTTCCGAAACCGCGCAACTTCGTCTTCACCGACGCGCCGCTGGATCGCGCGCCGACGATCCGGCCGATCAACCTGCCGCCGTTCCACGCCGCCGCCGCCGTCTGGGGTAGCACCGGGCGCGACCATCTCGGGCACATTTACTACGGCGTGTCCACCGATGGCGACGAACACCTCTCGGCGCATCTGCTCGAGTACGACCCGGCCACCGGGCAGGCGACCGATCGCGGCGGCGTGGTCGAGAACCTGAAGCGGCTCGGCCTCGCGAAGCCGGGGGAGAATCAGAATAAGATCCACACGAAGATCTGGCAGGCAGCCGATGGGTGGCTGCACTTCGCGTCGATGGACGAGGGGGGCGAAAACGAGGACGGCACAAAGCCGCCGACCTTTGGCTCGCACCTCTGGCGCGTGCGGCCGGAGGGCGGTGCGTGGGAGCATCTGGCCGAGGTCCGCGAGGCGATCATCGCGTCCGCCGTCGGCGGGAAGTTCGTTTTTTACCTCGGCTACTTCGACCATGTACTCTATCGATGGGACACCGAGACCGGGCAACTCGCCGGCCACGTGCGGGTCGGGTCGGTTGGCGGGCACACGACGCGGAACATCCTCGCCGATTCTCGGGGCCACGTTTACGTTCCGCGGGTCCGGTCGAACATGGTTGAGTTGGTCGAATTCGACATGAATCTGCTCGAGATCGCCGCGTTTCCCCTCACCGACTACGACACGGCTCCGAATTCGAGTTCGCACGGTCTTGTGGGCATCGCGGCCTTGAAGGACGACGGATTCGCCTTCGTCACCGATCGCGGCCGGCTGTACCGGCTGACGCCGCGCGCCACGGGCACCGCGATCGTGGACCTCGGCACGATCCATCCCGACGGAGAGTGCTACTGCCCGTCACTGATGTCGTGGGATGGCGAGTCGGTGGTCGCGGGGCTGGGCCGCAGGCCGGGATCGATGGTGTGGGAGTGGCTGACGGTGGATTTAAGGACGAAGCGTGCGACGGCCCGTGCGGCGACCATGCCCGGCGAAGGAGATGGGGTATTGGTGTATGGCAGTGTGACGCGGGACGACGGCGGACGGCTCTATCTGGGCGGCAGGGCGGTCATCGATGGAAAAAGCATCGCCAAGGCCTGGGCGCTCGCGCCCTGAGGCAAACAAACGCTCCCGGCCGCGGGACCGGAAGCGTATGGAATATCTCAGGTGATTACTCGTCGTTCTTCTTCTTTTGCATGATCACGAACAGAATGATGAGGCCGACGAGAGCGGCGCCCATGACAACAAAGAACATCGTCGAACCGATGAAATCGCCCATGATGAACTCTTTCGTTCGGAAAGGAAAGGGACGGGTTTCCACCATGCCCGAGCGGATCGGTCTTCCGCGACGAATCCGGGTACGGCTTGGTTCACGTTGTACCGGCCTGTTTTCCGCCCTGCAAGGGTTTCATCCGTTTTTTAACGACTGAACTCGTACGGTTTTTGGAGTAATCGGACCGTGGTTGAGCCGGCACCGTCCGGTTATGACGGTCGGTCGTCCCGAACCTTTCCCGCGCGACGCTGTCCCATTCCCGGAAATCGCGTAGACTAGTGAGGTTGTGTCGAGTTTCTTCCAACCACTCCAATCGTGAGAATGCAAGGGATGAACGCCGGTCTCGATCTCGTGCGATCCGGGCAACTCCTGTACACCAACGATGTCGGCTCCGATGCCTGTGGCATCGGCGGCGTCGCCGCCAAGGACGGGAAACCGAACGCCGAGGTCGTTCAGAAAGCCACGCTCGCGCTGCGCTCGCTCGAACACCGCGGCGGCGTCTGCGGCTCCGCCGGCGACGGCACGGGCCTCACGCTCCAGATCCCGCAGGCGTTCTTCCGTGAGGAGGCCAAGCGCCTCGGCTTCCCGGACGCCCGGCACGTCGGGCCGGACCATACGCTCGCCGTCGGCGTCGTCTTCTTCCACGACACCGACGCAGCGAAGATCGACGCCGCTCGCGCCCTCCTGCGCAAGCATCTCGCCGGCGGACCGGTCAAGCTGCTCGGCGTGCGACCCGTTCCTTCGAATGACGATATCCTGCCGAAGACTGCCCGCGAGACAAAACCCGGTGCCATCGAGCAGTGGATCTTCCTCGTGAACGGCGACGCCAACGCCGCCGAGACGTGGCTCTACCGCCAGCGGCTCGTCCTGCGCGAGGCTTTCAAGGCCGCCGGACTCGACGTTTACATTCCGTCCCTCTCGACGCGACTCGTCAGCTACAAGGGCCTCTTCACCAGCCAGCACTTCTGCGACTATTACCCGGACCTGACGGCGCCCGGCTTCGAGACCGGCATTGCCATCTTTCACCGGCGTTACAGCACGAATACCTTCCCCAACTGGAAGCTCGCGCAGCCGTTCCGCTTTACCTGCCACAACGGCGAGATCAATACGATCCGCACGAACCGGAACGCCGTGGCGGCCTACTCGCGCGGCCTGAAACCCATGCCGCCGGGCGGGAACATCTGCTCGCCGAAGATGAGCGATTCGGGCAACCTCGACGAATGGCTGGAATACCTGCTGCTCGAGCGGAACTGGAGTCTGCTCCGCGCCGTGCGCCTTTCGATCCCGCCGGTGTGGGACACCGAGGCCGACGTCTGGGGGCCGGAAGCGTTCCAACTGTACACGTATTGCCGTCGCTCGCTCGGCAGCCTCGCGGCGTGGGACGGCCCCGCCGGCATCCTCGGCACCGACGGCCGCTACATGGTCGGCCTCGTCGACCGCATGGGCTTGCGCCCCGTCCGCTGGTGCGCCGATCAGCGCGGCTGGCTCTACATCGGCTCCGAGACCGGCGTCTTCGGGCTCGATAACACCACCATCGTCGCCAGCGGCCAGCTCCAGCCCGGCGAGATGATCGCGCTCGACACGCTGACCGGCACGCGCCTCGACAGCAAGCAGATCATGGGCCGCGTCGTCGAGGAGGCCAAGGCCGAACTCGGCGACATCCACGACCTGAACGCCCGGCAGGTGGTCATCACCGAAGGGTTCGACTTCACACGGCAGGTGGAAGACGTCGTCGGCGCGATGCTCAAGGAACAGAACTGGACGCTGGAGAACCTGCTCCAGGCGTGCGGGTGGGACTTCGACCGCGCCGTGTTCGTGAAAGACATGGCGAAGCTGAAGAAGGAACCGCTCTCCAGCATGGGGCACGACCGCGTGCTGACGATCTTCAGCCAACACCACCCGACGCTGTTCAAGTATTGCCAGCAGACCTTCGCCGAGGTGACGAACCCGCCGATCGACCCGTACCGCGAAGGCGGGGCGATGTCGTTGACGACGTACCTGGGCAAGTCGAAGCTGCGTGGCGAGGAGGGGGAGACGCCGGTCAAGCAGGTGGAACTGCCTTCACCGGTGATCAGCGACGCGGTGATCGAAGAGATCAAGCAGAACGAGCTGCTCGGCTTCAAGCTGCTGGACGCGACGTTCCCCCTGCAGGGCGGCGCGGACGCATTGCGAAGCGCGCTGCACAAGCTGCGGAGCGACGCCGAGAAGGCGGTGCACGAAGGTTATCACGTCCTGTGCATCAGCGATAAGGAAGCGTGCCGGAAGGGGATCGACCCGATTCCGTCCTTGCTCGCGCTCGGGGCCGTGCACAACTACCTCTGCCAGCAGGGCCTGCGGGACCGCTGCTCGCTGGTGGTGCAGGCCGGGGACATCCAGGAAGGACACGATGTCTGCGTGCTGGTGGCGTTCGGCGCCGATGCCGTCCACCCGTACCTGATGTTGCGCCTCGTGAAGGACGGCATCACCTACAAGCACCCCGAGAGCAAGCAGGACATCTCGATTCCCGCGCGCGAGGCACTCGAGAACCTGTTCGAGGCGCTGGAAGACACGATCAAGAAGGTGATCTCAAAGATGGGGATCACGACCATCGAAGGTTATCGCGGGGCGATGCTCTTCGAGGCGGTCGGTTTCGGGCCGGAATTGATGGAATTCCTTGGCGACTTCCCCAGCCGCGTCGGCGGGCTGACGCTCGCGGACCTGGTGGACGACGTGAACTGGCGCGTCGAGCGGGCCGAGGAGATGGCGGCGAAGAATTCGCCGATGGGCCGGAACAAGGACTATCACGCCTTCAACGCGAAGGTGCGGATGGCGCTGCGAAACGCGGTGATCGAGGCGCACCCCGAGCCGGACGGCGGCGGCGGCGAAGTCGCCTACACCAGTCCGCCCCAGATAAAGGACGATACGCTCGAACTGAAGGTGAACGAGAAGTTCAAGAAGTTCACGGACATGGTGAACACGCGCGTGCCAACGGTGCTGCGCGACCTGTTCAAGATCAAGGCCGGGGCACAGATCGACAAGGCGACGGTGCAGCCGGCGCTCGACATCATCGTGAACCACTTCCGCGGCGCGGCGATGAGCCACGGGGCGCTCACCGGTGCCTCGCACATGACGATCGCGGCGGCGCTTAACGAACTCGGCGGCTTCAGCAACTCCGGCGAAGGTGGCGAATCCCGCTTCCGCAACGACATCCCGCCGCGGGCGTGGGGCTCCTTCTGGGAGCGAGTCCGCGAGCAGCGCCGGGCGCATCCGGAGGTCTACACGCTCGGCGGCGATTTGAACAAGAGCCGCTTCCGCAGCCGCATCCGGCAGGTGGCGTCCGGGCGATTCGGCGTCGACGCTGAGTATCTGGTGAACGCCGAGGAACTGCAGATCAAGATGGCGCAAGGCGCCAAGCCCGGCGAGGGCGGACAGTTGATGGGCAAGAAGGTGACGAGCGAGATCGCCGAGATCCGCTTCTCGCGGCCGGGAACCGACCTGATTTCGCCGCCGCCGCACCATGACATCTATTCCATCGAAGACCTGGCGCAGCTCATCTACGACCTGAAGGCGACACGGCCGGGCGTGCTGGTGTCGGTGAAGCTCGTGGCCGTGGACAACATCGGCACGATCGCCGTCGGCGTGGCGAAGGCCGGCGCGGACGTCATCGAGATCGACGGCATTGACGGCGGCACCGGCGCGGCGATGGTGAGCAGCAAGGAACACGCCGGGTTGCCGAGCGAGATGGGCCTCTGCGAGGCGCACCAGGCGCTCGTCGTCAACGGCATCCGCACCGGCGTGAAGCTGCGCGTCGGCGGCGGCATCAAGAACGGCTGGGACGTCATCAAGTACGCCCTGCTCGGAGCGGACCAGTTCGTCTTCGGCCAGGGCCTCATGGTGTCGGTCGGCTGCATCGTCTGCAAGAGCTGCCACATCCCGAACTGCCCGACCGGCATCACCGGTTCGCCGGAAATCTTCAAGGGCCACCCCGAGCACACGAAGGCGTACATGCACGCCGTCGCGGAGGAGGTGCGCTGCCTGCTCGCCGAGATGGGCTTCACGCACATCAGCCAGATCACGGGACGCAGCGACCTGCTCGAACGCCGTACGGACCTGAAGGGCCGACCGGCGCAGGTGGACCTCTCGAAGTTCCTCCGGCCCGACATGGCGCTCGATAAGCTGGAGGCGAAGTTCCCACAATTCACCGGCACCATCGGCGTCTGCGAACCGCCCGGCCCGAACCTGAATCAGAAGCTCGTGACCGCCTTCCAGGACGCCATCGACCTTGCGCAGGACGCGACGCTGACGTTCCGCATCAACAACGGCGACCGCAGCGTGGGCGCGACGATCGCCTGCCAGATCGCGGCGCTCTACGGGCGCGAGGGGATGCCCAACGGCCGGAAGATCCGCGTGAAGTTCGAGGGCGAGGCCGGGCAGAGCTTCGGCGCCTGGTGCGTCGATGGCCTCGATTTGGAGCTACGCGGCTTCTGCCAGGACGGCTTGGCGAAGGGGATCTCCGGCGGCACCGTCGTCGTCACGCTCGACTACAAGGCCTCCGACTACGGCGGCGAGATCATGAGCGTGGCCGGGAACAACGTCGCCTTCGGCGCGACCGGCGGTCAGGTGTTCATCGGTGGCCGCGCCGGGCACCGGCTCGGCATCCGCAACAGCGGCGCGACGATCGTGGCCGAGGCCGCCGGCAAGTACGCCTGCGAGTACATGACGCGCGGCCGCGTGGTGATCCTCGGCCCGATCGAGAACGAGGTCGGCAGCGGCATGACCGGTGGCGAGCTGTTCGTCTTCGACCCGCGCAACGAACTGGCGGCGAAACTGCACAGCAACGCCGTCGCCGCCCTGCCGTGCAAGCACGCCGATTACGAGTGGCTGCACCCGCTGGTGAAGCAGTACCACGAGCGCACCGGCAGCCGTCAGGCGAAGAAGATCCTCGACCGCTGGGCCGACATCCGCCGCGAGCACCGGTTGAAGAAGGTCGTCCCACTGGCCGTGGCGCGGGCGATGGAGGACTTCCGAGCGGTGGGCACGGCTGCGGGGTGAAAACCGCATTCTTATGGTGGGCCGAGCTTTGTGAGGTCCACCGATTTCTATGCATCAGGCTTGCGTTCCGGAGTGGATCACAATACCGTGAGTCGCGGACGTGAAATCTACAAAAACCATGTGATCAAGCCCCATGCGACCTTACAAGAAGTTATGGGGATACAGCGTCACGAGCATTTGCTATCGCCTTGGACAGCTTGGGTGGAACACCGCAACGGCGCAGAAAGCCCTTGAAGCGATACTCGGTTGCAAGATCGAGACGAGTACGATTCGAACCGGCGTTTCGGATGGAGACAATCCAAAGTATGAACAGGGTCGAGCCGCGAATCTGACAGACGAACAAATCGCGGAGCTCGAACGCTACCGGGACGGAACTTTCAAAGCTCATGACTTCCCCGAAGAAGTGTTCGAGTCGGAACGAATCGTCGAGGGTGCCACCCGAACCATCACCGTCAACGCCTACGAGCGCGATCCAGAAGCGCGGCGGAAGTGCATCGCAGCCCACGGAACGCATTGCTCAGTCTGTTCCATGAACTTCGGCAAAGTCTACGGACCGGTGGCCGAAGGCTTCATCCACGTTCACCACTTGCGACCGCTCTCGGAAGTCAAAGCGGCACACTCGATCGATCCGGTCAAGGATTTGCGGCCCGTGTGCCCAAATTGTCATGCAGTGCTTCACCGACGGATTCCCGCATTCAGCCTCGAAGAAGTCCGAGTATTCATCGTGCAGATGAGTGGATAGTGTCCCCGTCTTCAGCCGCGGAGCGGCGGCGGATGTTTGCCAGGGGCGCAAGCCCCTGGTAGGCTGGCCTTGATCCCAAGCCCCGAAGGGGCGACCGATCGACGGCCTTGCCGCAGACCCGGACCGCTGCACGATCACCTCTTCTTCTTCAGCACCAAGCACCGTGAACCGACGATCGCCACCGAAATCCGATCCCGGCGTCACTCCCACTGCGGGGGTGGTTCAAGCCGTGGGTTAGCGATCACTTTCGGAACGCGGTTCGATCAGGTCCCAGCGGTTGCCGTAGAGGTCGGCGAAGACGGCGACGATGCCGTAGGCCTCGCGGCGCGGGCGTTCGAGGAACGTCACGCCCTTCGCGAGCATCGCGGCGTGGTCGCGGGCGAAGTCGTCGGTCTCGAGAAACAGGAAGACGCGCCCGCCGGCTTGATCGCCGACCGCGGCGAGCTGCGTAGGGTTCGTCGCTTCGGCGAGCACGAGCGACGTCCCGCCGCCGGACGGAGCGACTTCGACCCAGCGCTTGCCCTCGCCGAGGTCGGTATCGGCGAGGACGTCGAACCCGAGCGCGTCCCGGTAGAAGGCGAGGGCTTCGTCGTAGTCGCGCACGACGAGGGCGACGGAGGCGATGCGGCGGGGCATGCCGCCAGTGTAGCGTCCGGGCGGACTCCGCGCGGGCCTTCCGGCACGAATCGCGTTGCGAGGATGCGAGGATGCCATTCGATCGGTATTGTCCCCTCCCCCTCAATGGGGGAGGGTTAGGGTGGGGGTGACGGTCCGCTCGGCGAGCATTCGGGAATCCCCGACCCCCCACCCCGGCCCTCCCCCTCAATGGGGGAGGGAAAAAACATCGAAAGCCGGGACACCCAGAACGCCCCATCCGTGGTCGGTCGCTGCCCTAGAATGAGCGGGGCGAATCCCGCCGCGAGAGCACCATGGCCGATCCGCTGTTCACTCCGGAAATCCGGCTCATGCTCGAGGAGCGCGACGCCGCCGGGCTGCGCGCCTTCTGCGAGGACCTGCATCCCGCCACGATGGCGGAAGTGCTCGATGGTTTCTCCGCCGGGCAAATCTGGGACATCCTCGACCACGCGGAAACCACGAACCAGGCCGCCATCTTCGAATACCTGCCGCAGGCGATGCAGCTGGAATTGCTTTCCTTCGACCGTCCGCAGGCCGCCGCGCTCGTCGGCAAGATGTCGCACGACGACCGAGCCGGCCTGCTTCGGCGCGTGCCCGACGACGTGCGCGAACGCCTGCTCAAAGGTCTCGACGACGCCGAACGCAAAGACATCGTCGCGCTCGAAGAGTACGGCGAGGACACCGTCGGCGCCATCATGACCACCGACTTCGCCGGACTCGCGCAGGGTCTCACGGCCGAGGAGGCGATCGAACAGCTCCGCCAGCAGGCGCCGGAACGCGAGACGATCTATTACAACTACGTGCTCGACGAACCGGTGCAGAAGCCCGGCGGCCGCACGGTCCGCAAGCTGCTCGGTATCGTCTCGCTGCGCGATCTGATCCTCGCGAAGAAGGACGCGCGCATCCGCGATCTGATGCGGGACGAGGTGGTGGCCGTGCGCGCCGGCGACCCGGTGCAGAAGGCGGCGCAGGTGCTGGCGAAGTACGACTTCGTGGCCATGCCGGTGTTGGACTCCGACGGGAACATGCTCGGCATCATCACGCACGACGACGTGATCGACGTGATCCAGGAGGAGGCGACGGAAGACCTGCAGCGCCAGGCCGGCGTCGGGCGCATCGAGGGGAACTACCTGGAGGCGAGCTTCCTGCAGGTGTGGCTCGGCCGGGTGAAGTGGCTCGCCATCCTCTTCATGCTCCAGATGATCACGGTGAACGTGATGGCGTGGGAGGAGGAGAAGATCCGCGCGTTCGCCGCACTTGTCGCCTGCCTGCCGCTCGTCATGTCGGTCGGCGGGAACGCCGGTTCGCAGGCCGCCACGCTTGTGGTGCGGGCACTCTCGCTGGAGCAGATCCGGCCCGGCGAGTGGCGGCGCGTCCTCGGCCGGGAGGTGCTCATGGGCCTCGCGCTCGCCGGCACGCTCGGCGTGCTCGCCTTGTTCCGCACCTATTTCCTGACACCCAGTTCGCTCGTGCCCGACGGCAGCATCCTGTTCAAGCTCACGCTCGTGCTCGGTGCCGCCGTCGTCGCCATCTGCCTTTGGGGCACTCTGCTCGGCGCCATGCTCCCGCTCGCGATCCACCGCTGCGGCGGCGACCCGGCGCTCGTCTCCAGCCCCGCCATCGCCACCCTCAGCGACGTAACGGGCATCATCATTTACGCGAACATCGCGATGCTCGTATTCCGCGGATAGGGCCCGATTGCGACGATCGCGCCGATTGTGCCGGTTGAGCGGCGTTTCCGGCGATCCGTTCGATCGGACCGGCCCAAGCCCGTCGCCCAGTCCCGCCGACGTATACGATGGCAATGATTCTGCCCGCACCGACGAGGACCGTCCACATGGCCGCCGCCCCCGCGGCTCCGATCGGACTCGCGTCCGTCGCCGCCGACGCGCTCGTCGCGCTCGGCGACTGGACGGCGTTTTCGCTTCGCGCCGTGCGGGGCGTCTTCTCTCGCAATCTGCTCGTCGCGGAGTTCGTCCGACTCTGCCTGACGGTCGGCCTCGGTAGCGTCGGCGTCATCGCCATCACGGGTGCTTTCATCGGCATGGTGCTCGCCGTGCAGTCCTACGGCCAGTTGCACCAGATCGGTCTCGAAACGTCGCTTGGCGGCCTCATTCACATGTCGGTCGTGCGCGAACTCGGGCCGGTCCTTGCCGCCATCATGCTAGCCGGGCGCGTCGGCAGCGCCATGGCGGCCGAACTCGGCACCATGCGCGTCACCGAGCAATTGGACGCGCTCGCCTGCCTCGGCGTCGACCCCGTCCGCCACCTCGTCGCCCCGCGCTTCCTCGCGTGCGTGCTCATGATCCCGCTGCTCACCATCCTCGCGGACATCATGGGCCTCGCCGGCAGCACGTTTGTCTGCCTGCGCATCTACGGCATTGATCCGCACCATTACTGGGAACATACCCGCGCGTTCGTGGGAATGTGGGACGTGTTCGTCGGGCTGACGAAGTCGGTGCTCTTCGGTGGTGTGATTGCACTGGTGGCGTGCCACCGGGGCTTTCACGGCGAGGCCGGGGCTCAGGGCGTCGGCCGCGCCGCCACGCAGGCGTTCGTCGTCTCCTTCATCGCCATCCTGGCGATGGATTTCGTCTTCGGCCTCGTGGCAAACAGCGTCCACGACATGATCTGGCCGCCGAACGGAGCGCGACCGGCATGACGACGCCCCTGCTCGAACTGAAGGACGTGGCTGTCCGCTTCGGGACCCAGGAGGTGCTGCGCGGCGTCTCGCTGGCGATCGAGCCCGGGCAGACCGTCGCGTTCATCGGCGAATCGGGCTGCGGCAAGACATGCCTGCTGAAGCTGATCGTGGGCCTGCTCAAGCCGACGGAAGGCGATGTCCTCTTCGAGGGCAAATCCCTGCGGGCGATGGGCGAACGGGATTTGACGGCGATGCGGCTGCGCGTCGGCTTCTTGTTCCAGGGGGCGGCGCTGTTCGACAGCCTCACGGTGTTCGACAACGTCGCGTTCGGATTGAAGGCGAAGGGCGGGCTGGCGGCGGCCGCGATCCGGGAGCGCGTGACCGAACGGTTGCGCGAAGTCGGCCTACCCGAAGGCGTCGAGGCGAAGATGCCGGGGGAACTCTCGGGCGGCATGAAGAAACGCGTCGGGTTGGCACGGGCGCTCGCGCTCGACCCAGCCGTCATGCTCTACGATGAACCGACGACCGGCCTCGATCCGGTGATGACGGACGTGATCAACGGCTTGATCCTCCAGACGCGGGCGAAGCGGCCCGTCACGAGCGTGATCGTCACGCACGAGATGCGCACGGTGCGCGACGTGGCCGATCGCGTCGTGATGTTCCATCCGCTGGCGCGGCTGGAACCGGATGAACCACAGGTAGTCTTCGACGGGTCGCCGGCGGCGTTGGCGGCCGCGCCCGACCCGCGCGTCCGCCAGTTCGTCGAAGGCCGGGCGGTCCGAACCGAATAATACAGTCAACGCGGGAGGCACCACCATGTCGGAACGAACGGCAAAACTACGGCTGGGCGGATTCGTGGCGGCGGGCCTCGCCGGCTTCGCCGGTCTCGCCATGCTCTTCGGCGGCGCACCGCGCGTCTTCGACAGCCGCGCCCAGTACGTCATTCTCTTCAGCGAAGCGCCCGGCATCGTCCCCGGGACTCCGGTCCGGAAATCCGGCGTTCGCATCGGCGAGGTCACCGCCCTGGACCTCGAAGAGAACACCGGTCAGGTGCGCGTCACGATCGTCGTCGACAAGAAATACCTCCCGCGCCAGAACGAGGAAGCCACGGTCTTCCGCGGCATTCTCAGCGGCGATACGTCGCTCGACTTCATTCCGAAGGTCACGGCCGACGGACTGCCGGTCACCACGCGCGGCGAGGCGTACGCGGTCAACGCCGAGATTGTCGGCCAGACGCCGATTAACCCGAACACGCTCGTGCGCCAGGCGTCGGGCGTGCTGCCGAGCGCGCAGGAGTCGATGGCGCGCATCCTGAATTCCATCCAGCGCGTCGAACAGGTGATCCCGAAAGTGGAGCGAGCCTTCGACGAGATCGCCGAACTGGCCAAGGCGGGCAAGGACTTCGTGCCGGAACTGCGTGAAACGAACAAAAAGGTCCAGTCGCTGATTTCGTTTGACGATCCACCGCAGAAACCGAAGCCGGACGACAAGGCGGAGGGCAGCTTGCGCGCGACGCTCGCCGACATCCGCGATTTCATCAAGGCGACGCGGCCGCTCGTCGACGACGTGCGCAAGGTCATCAAGGACAACGAGGCGGAACTGAGCGGTACGCTCAAGGCCGTGCGCAAGACGGCGGAGGGAACCAGCGACCTGTTCAACGAAGAGAACAAGAAGAATCTCGGCACGATCATCAAGAACGTGCAGACCGCTTCGGACGAGCTGAACAAGAGCCTGAAAGTGGTGACGTTGTTCCTCGATACCGGAGAAAAGACGTTGAGAGAACTCAACGCCCGGATGCCGCAGATCGAGCGCACGCTGTCGGCGGCCGAGAGCGCCATGAAGGGTGCCGAGGGGGCGATCAAGAACATCGAGACTGCGACGAAGCCGATCGCGGAGAACGCCGATCAGATCGTGAAGAACATCAACGTGACGGCGGACCAGTTGGCGAAGACGCTCGGCGAAGTGCGTGAGACGCTGCGAACGGTGAACCGGGGAGATGGCACGCTGCAAAAAGTGCTGACCGACCCGCTGCTCTACAACCAGTTGAACGACGCGACCCTCGTCCTGACGCGGACGCTGGTGCGGGCGGAGAAGATCGCGGCGGACCTGCAGGTGTTCGCGGACAAGATCGCCCGCCGGCCGGAATCGCTGGGGATCGGCGGGGCGATCCGGCCGAACGCGGGGCTGAAGGAAGCGCCGTCGTCCAATCCGCACGAACGGCCGCTGCTGCCGACGCCGCTCTCGGCGATTCCCCCGTCGGGGCCGGTCGTGCCATCGTACCGCCCGCAACTGACGCCGCGAACCAATGACCTGCCGCCGAAATGAACGTCACGGTTTGTCGAAGAAGCTCAGCTCGAACTGTCCGGGAACCTGATACTCGATCTTGTTCCAGGTCGTGAATGTCAGCGGTCCCACGCCGTACTCGACACGGCCGGGGAGCAGCACACCGGCGACGGATGTCAGTTCCGACAGCCGCAGTACGCGCGCCACGGTCTGCCCGTTCTCCATCATTTCATAGGTCAGGCGTTGCAGGCGGTTCGTCTTCGCGTCGGCATGTAGGAGCATCGGCGGGTTGTCGCCAATCCAGATCCGCAGGATCTTCTCTCCGCCGTCCGTGCCGTCGCGGACGATCGTGGCGACGAGTTTGTCCGAGGTCAACGGGGTCAACAGGGTCATCCGGTCGCCGTTCACTTCCGGCAGAATCGCTTCGAGGGCCGCAATGTCGAGCGGGATCGGCTTCGCCGCCAGTTTGCTCTGAAAACGCCAGCCTTGCGTGCCGTTCAACGAAAAAGTCTCAGGGACGTTGCCCGTCGCCGCGATCGCGAAGGTCGTGCGATACTGGTCGCCCCATATGGCGATTTCCATCGTGGCGTCGGACCGGCCGCCGTCCGGCAGCTTCCAGTCGCCTTTCCGCAGGATGCGCACCTTGCGGAGTTTTTCGAGGCGCGTCGGTTCGTTTTCGGTGTGCGCAAGCAGGATGGCGTTCACGGCCAGCACCGCGGCGGGGTCGGACTTCTCCGGCTTCGTCGCGACGATCGGAGGCAGCGCCTCCGCGACCGGCCCTTCATCGATCGGCTTCGCGGAGCGCGGGGCCGACGTGGCACCCTCGCAACCAACGAGGACGAGTACGGCAATCGGCAGGAATCGGAGGCGGGGCATGTCCTTACCCTGGAAGCTTGGCAAACAGATTGACCATCTCGACGGCCGTCACGGCGGCTTCGAATCCTTTGTTCCCGGCCTTCGCGCCGGCGCGGTCGATGGCCTGTTCCAGCGTCTCCGTCGTCAGGACGCCGAAAATCACCGGCACGCCGCACTGCACCGACGCCGCCGCGATCCCGTTCGTGGCCGCGCCCGCGACATGATCGTAGTGGCCCGTCTCGCCGCGGATCACGCAACCCAGACAGATGACGGCCGCATACTTTCCGGATTTCCCGAGTTTCTGGACGACCGGCGGAATCTCGAACGAGCCGGGGACGCGCACGGTGTCGATCCGGTCGTCGCTCACGCCGTGGCGGCGCAGGGCGTCGACGGCACCGGTAAGGAGCTGGTCGACGACGAACGCGTTGAACCGGGCCGCGACGATCGCGAACCGGCCGGCGGGCGGCGAGAAATCACCTTCGTAGAGCATGGCGTGGTGGTATTGAGTTAAAGGAGGGGTCGACCTTCGACGAACGCCCGATAGGCGGCCGGGCATTTGTTCCATGTCGACATGTACGATTCTTCCAAGGGTGCCAGGATGTAGGATTCGGCATCCAGGAAAATCGGCATCGGTGGCAATGGATCGCCTACGGCGACAAGTTCGACGTAAGCATCATTGATCGGATCGGCTACATAGGCCGCCACGATCAATGGTTTATCCGCGGGCAACTCGAACGGCTCTTCGCGAATTTCGTCCCAAATCACCTTGTGGATGCCCTGTGGGTCGCGAGCGGTCGGTGGATGAAGATCGATGATCGATACGTGAACGCCGCGATTCAAGAATTCCACGGTCATGTCTCGAAACTTCCGAAACGCTCTGTGCCCGTCCTTGTTGCCAGGCGACACAAGTTCGACGATCGCGATCAAGTCGCCGAATTTGGTCCTTACGGCGACGCGATTAGCCCGAGCCGCCTGGATTGACGCATCGGATTGTTGTGATTTCGAGTGTAAGCTCACGTATCGCGCATTCGGAGGCGCGATCAATGTCCCCACACTCCGACCGTTGCGTGTCGAGTGCGGCGAATTCGTCACTGCGAAAATATCCGGAACGAATCCCAAGGCCGGCGAATCGATCAACGCCATCAGGTCGGAAGGCAATACGCCATCGTTGAGAAAATCGCAAAGACTGGCCATCCACTTCTGATGAAAGTGGTGAAACGCCCCGTCCGGTGCTTTGCCCCAATCGTGGATCGGCATCGCCCGTCACCTTACGTCAGGTTCACGCTGCGGAGGAACTCCTCGTTCGTCTTGTACTTCCCCACCTGCTTGAGCAGCAGTTCCATCGCCTCGACCGGGTGCATGTCCGACAGGACCTTGTGCAGGATGTGGACCAGCCGCAACTCCTCGGCGGTGCGGAGCAGTTCCTCCTTGCGCGTGCCGGAGGCGTTCACGTCGACGCAGGGGTAGACGCGGCGGTCCATGAGGCGGCGGTCCAGGTGGACCTCCATGTTGCCGGTGCCCTTGAACTCCTCGAAGATCACGTCGTCCATCTTGGAACCGGTGTCGATGAGGGCGGTGGCGAGGATGGTGAGGGAGCCGCCTTCCTCGATGTTGCGCGCGGCGCCGAAGAATCGTTTGGGTTTCTGGAGCGCGGAGGCGTCGAGGCCGCCGGAGAGGATCTTGCCGGAGCCGGTCTCGACGTTGTTGTAGGCGCGGCCGAGGCGCGTGATGCTGTCGAGGAAGATGACGACATCCATGCCGTATTCGACCAGCCGGCGCGCCTTTTCGATGACCATCTCGGAGACGACCGTATGCCGTTCGGGCGGTTCGTCGAAGGTGGAGGCGATGACCTCGACCTTGGGCCCCTTGACGGCGCGGCTCATTTCGGTCACTTCCTCCGGCCGCTCGTCGATGAGGAGGACTATGACGTAGCACTCGGGGTGGTTGGCGATGACGGAGTTCGCCATCTGTTGGAGGAGCACGGTCTTGCCGGTACGGGGCGGGGCGACGATGAGGCCGCGCTGCCCCTTGCCGATGGGCGTGATGAGGTCGATGATCCGCGTGGACATTTGGTCGGGCGCGGTCTCGAGCCTGAGTCGCTGGTTCGGGTGGAGCGGTGTCAGGTCGCCGAACACCGCCTTCTGCGTGAGCAGTTCGGGGTCCTGGAAGTTGATCGCCTCGACGCGGAGGAGGGCGAAGTAGCGCTCGGCCTCCTTCGGTGGGCGGATCTGGCCCGACACGACCGAACCGGAGCGCAGGCCGAAGCGGCGGATCTGGCTCGGGCTGATGTAGATGTCGTCGGGGCAGGGAAGGTAGTTGTAGTCGGGGCTGCGCAGGAAGCCGAAGCCGTCGGGCAGGACTTCGAGAGTGCCCTCGCCGAACATCAGACCGTTCTGTTTGACCCGCTCCTTGAGGATGCGGAAGATGAGGTCCTGCTTCTTGAGGCCGATCCATTCGTCGCGGTCGATGCCGTCGTCCTTCGCGGCCTTCTGGAGCTGCGCGAGCGTCATCTGCTGGAGCTGCGTGATGAACGTGTTGCCGCGCTTGATCTCCTCATAGCGGCTGTTGGTCTCGGCGTCGAAGCCGCGTTCGTTCGGCGGGAGCGCGACGATGGGAGGCGCGGGCGCGGGTTCATCGAGTATGCCGACACCGAAAGCGTCGGCATCCGCGGAGTCGGCTTTCGCGCGGGTCCGGGGCCGGTTCGGTTCCATCTTCGTGTCGGCCATTGCAGCCCCTCTTCATTCGCGCGGACGTCGGAGATGTTCGGGCAATCAAGCCGTCAGATTCCACCGCTTCAGTACAACCGTCAGATTCCTATCCAGTTCGTCCAGCTTTCCATCGTTCATGATAACCGCGTCGGCGTGTCGACGCTTCTCTTCGGCCGGCATTTGCGCCGCCTCGCGGGCGTCGAGGTCGGCCGCCGTCCAGCCGCTGCGCTCCGCCACACGTTGCAACCGCAGCTCCCGCGGAGCGTCGACATAGAGTAGCCGATCGCAAACGCCCACCCAACCGGCTTCCAGCATCACCGCGGCATCCAATACGACGAACTTAAACTGTACGTCGTTCATCGCCTCTTGGATTGCATCTTCGCATCGGCGACGGATAAAAGGGAAGGTCAGATGTTCGAGTTTCCGACGTTCTTCCGGCGATGCGAAGACAATGGCGGCGACCTTCCGTCGATCCACGCGACCATCCGGCCTCAGGAGATTCCCCCATTCGGCGACGATCCTTTCGCGGATTTCCGGCTGATCGAGCGCATCGTGCCCGAGGGCATCGGCATCCACGACGGCGCCGCCCCGTGCCGCCAGCCGCTTCGCGACTGTGCTCTTGCCAGCCCCAATGGCGCCGACGAGGCCGAGGATCGGCTTCCGGGAGGTCATTCTACGCGTCCTCCCCGTCGAGCCAGTTCGGGCCGGCCGATACGTCCACCTTTAATGGTACACGCAATTCCAGCGCGCCGACCATCTCCTCCCGCACCGCCGCCGCCACGCCTTTCACGTCTCCCGGCGGAACCTCGAACACCAGTTCGTCGTGCACGCTCAGCAGCAGCTTCGCCGTCCACTTCTCCGCATTCATCCGCCGATGCAGCGCCAGCATCGCCCGCTTCATCAGGTCCGCCGCCGAACCCTGAATTTCCATGTTGATCGCTTCGCGCTCGGCCTGATTGCGCTGGTGGAAGGTCGAGTTCGGCCGGATCGCCGATGGCTCGAACGTCCGCCGACGGCCGAGGATCGTCGCCACGTATCCGGTCTTCCGCGCCGTCGCAAGGAGATTGTCCTGGTACGCCAGCACTTTCGGGTACCGGGCGAAGTAGGCGTCGATGAACCGGTCCGCCTCCGCCTTCGGGATGCCAAGTCGTGTCGCCAGGCCGCTCGCGCTCATGCCGTAGATCACGCCGAAGTTGATCGTCTTCCCCACCCGGCGCTGGGCGTCGGTCACGTCCTTCTCGGCCACCTTGAAGATGTCCGCCGCGACGATCGCGTGCACGTCCCGGTCATCCCGGAACGCGCGCTGCAGGTTCTCGTCTTCGCTGAAGTGCGCGAGCATCCGCAGCTCGATCTGCGAATAGTCCGCCGTCAGCAGCACCCACCCCGGCGGCGGCACGAACGCCTTGCGGATCTGCCGGCCCTGATCCGTCCGCATCGGAATGTTCTGCAGGTTCGGGTCGGACGAACTCAGCCGCCCCGTCGTCGCCACCGTCTGGTTGAACGACGTATGCACGCGCCCCGTCTTCGGGTTCACGAGCGCCGGAAGCGCATCGACATACGTCCCCTTCAACTTCGCGATCTGCCGGTGCTCCGTGATCTTCGTCGGCAGTTCGTGCCCGAGCGCCGCCAGCCGTTCCAGCGATTCCTGATCGGTGCTCGGCTCGTTCGTCGTCCCCGTCCGCTTCTGCACCGGCAGCTTCATCTGGTCGAAGAGGATTTCCCGTAGCTGCTTCGGCGAGGCGATGTTGAACGGCTTCCCCGCCAGCGCGTGAATCTGATCCTCGATGATCTTGAGCTGCCCCTCCATCTCGACGCTGATCGTCTTCAACAGGTCCACGTCGATGCGCACGCCGTGGTACTCCATCTCGGCGAGCACCTCGATGAGCGGGATCTCCAGTTCGTCGTAGAGGCCTTTCAGCTTCTTCTCGACGAGTTCCTTCTCCAGGAGATCCGCCAATCGCCAGGCGGCGTCGGCGTCCTCGGCGGCGTAGTCGCAGACCTTCCGCGTCGGCACGTCCACCATCGAAATCTGCTTCTTCCCCTTTCCGATCAGCTCCGTGATCGAGATGTTCTCGTGGCCGAAGTATTTCCGCGTCAGGTCGTCCAAGTTGTGCGAACGTTCCCCGGCATGGAGGAGATAGTCCGCGATCATCGAGTCGCCGGCGATCCCCTTCAATTCGACGCCATTGGCGCGGAACACGAGCAGATCGTACTTGATATTCTGGTTCACCTTCGCGATGGCCGCGTCTTCGAGGATCGGCTTCAGCGCCGCCAGCGTCGCGTCCGGGTCGAGCGTCGACTCGTCCTTCGGCCCGCGCAGCGCCAAGTAGAACGCCTCCTCGGCTTGCCACGACACCGCGATGCCGACGATCTCTGCGAGGTGCGGGTCGAGACTCGTCGTTTCCAGATCGATGGCAAAGCGCTTTTGCTTCTTAAGGCTCTTGAGGAACGCATCGAACTCCGGCTTCGTTGTGATCAGTTCGTACTTCGCGTTCCAGTCGTCGGCAGGCTTCGCCGGTGCCGGGGCTTCGTCGCCGAACTCGATCTGGTCGAAGAGGGAGGGGACTGCGGACTTCGATGATTTCGCTGACTTGGCTTTGACCGGTGGTTCGGACTCCCCGGCGACGGTCGCCGCCGGGATTCCGCCCATCGTTTCCAAAATCGCGGCGTTCTTCGCGGCGCCGCTCGCCGTCAGCGTCGACCGCACCTTGTTCGCGAAACCCCGGAAGCCGAACTCCTGAAAGAGTTCCAGTAGCTTCGGCCCGTCCCAATCGCGCCGCCGCCAACCCTCCCAGTCGAACGCCATCGGCACGTCCTTGCGGAGCGTCACGAGCGTCTTGCTCTTCTCCAGGTCGCCGTTCGCGATGGCGGCCTTGAACGCCTCGCGCACCTTCGGCCCGCCGAGCTTTTCGACGTTTGCGACGAGGTTCTCGAGCGAACCGTACTCCTGTAGCCACTTCGTCGCGGTCTTGGGTCCGACGCCGGCGACGCCGGGCACGTTGTCGGCCGTATCGCCGACGAGCGCCTGATAGTCGATCACTTGTTCCGGCCGGATGCCCCAATCCTTGAGCAGGAAGGCCGCATCGAGGATCTCGTCCTTGCGGAGGTTCTGGATCTTGACCTTGTCGGTGAGGAGTTGCCGGCAGTCCTTGTCAGCGGTGCAGAGGAAGACGTCGCAGCCGCGCTTTTCCGCCTCGACCGCGACAGTCGCCATCACGTCGTCGGCCTCGAAACCCGGCTTGACGAGAATCGGGATGCGGAACGCGTCCAACACCTGATGGATGAGCGGTTCCTGGGCGAGGAGTTCTTCGGGCGGCGGCGGGCGGTGGGCCTTGTAGTTCGGGTCGAGATCGGAGCGGAAGGTGGGATCCTTATGGTCGAACACGGCGAGGAGGTATTGCGCGCCGTGGTCGTAGAGGTTCATGATCGACCGGACGACGCCGAAGACGGCGTTGGTGGGGCGGCCGTCGGGGGCGTTCATCTGCGGGATGCCGTGGAACATCTGGAAGATGAGTCCGTGGCAATCCAGCAGGTAGACGCGGTCGGGGGCGGTGGGGGTCAAAGGGTGGTCCGCCGGCGGTGGTGGGTGGGGGGCGAGGTGGCGAAATCCGACAACAGACCAACGATTCGGGCGGTCGGGTGTTGAGCAGTTTACGGCGGCCGCGGAAGGGCCGCAAGGCGCGTGGAGCGGTCGGACAAACGGCAGCACGCGCGCCGCCGGTACAACCCGCCCGGCAACCCGCGAAGGCTACGGGTTTCGGGTTGACGGCCCCACGGAGGGGTTTAGACTCAAGGTTGAGAAAATCCGTCCATCTCGCGGCCGGGCGGCCCCGCACCGCCGGCCCGGTCCCCCGTCGAGGTTCCCATGGCCAAGTCTTCGAACGAAGCGAAGTTGCCGGTGATCATCGCGCTCGTCTTCTTCATCCTTGCCACGCTCGGCGTCGGCATCTTCGCGTACACACTCACCGAAGACATAGCCGCACAGAAAGAAGCTGTCACAAAAGCAGAAGCCGCAGCTAAGGCTGCTGAAGGTGCCCAAAAATCGGCCCGCGAAGAGCTGCTGCTCTACAAGACGGTTTTGGGCAACCTCGATGCCAACGAACGGGCCACTGTGCAGTCCGGTCTGACTGATGCCGCTGGCTTCCGCGACAAGCACGCGAAACTGATGCAGGACCTGACCGGCCGCGTCGATGCCGCCAAGCGGAACGAAGTGAACCGCGCCCCCGGTGTGGGCGGCGGCGGCCTCAACCTCGCCGACGCAGTGGTCTACAAGTGGGACTGGCCGGCGAACCAGCAGAACCCGCCGCTGCCGGCGGAGTCGATCATCGACGCCTCCGTCCGCAACGTCGCCCAGCGCGAACTCGCCAAGCGGAAGAGCGACGCCGAAATCAAGGTGATGCAGGACAGCGTGAAGTCGCTCAACGACGTGATCACCCAGTTCAACGACGCCAAGGCGAAGCTCGAAGCGCTCAACAAGCAGTACCCCGAAGACGTGAAGGCGGAAGTGTCGAAGGCGATCGCGCAGTTCGACGGCTTCAAGACGCAGTTCCAGAACGTGTCGGGCCAGTACCGCAAGGACACCGACAAGCTGAACGAAGACCTGGTGGCTCGCGAAGTGACGATCAAGCGGTCCCAGGCCGACAACGACCGCTACAAGGCGGCCGTCGACAAGCTCAACGAACAACTGGACGCCGGCATCGATCCCTTCCAGTACGACAAGCCCAAGGGCAAGGTCATCCGCCGCTACAGCGAGAACCTCGTCGACGTGGACCTCGGCTCGGCCGACAACCTCCGAGCCGGACAGACCTTCAGCATCTTCCCGTCGGACACGCCGACCCGCGGCATGCAGTCCCGCATGCGGAAGGTCCGCGACCTCGACGGCAAGGACTACGTCCGACCCGTGCCGAAGGGTACCCTCGAAGTCGTCGACATCCTCGGTGCCAACCTCGCCCAGTGCCGCATCACCACCGAAGACTCCCAGGTGCGCGACCGCATCCTCGCCGGCGACCTACTCTACAACGCCGTCTGGAACAAGGGCGCCTCCGAGCACATCGTCCTCTTCGGCATCTTCGACATCGATGGCGACGGCCGGGACGACATCCAGACCATCGTGAAGAACCTCTCCAAGGTCGGCGTCGCGGTCGACGGCTACTTCGACCTCGCCAAGATGAAGTGGGAAGGCGAAATCACCAGCCGCACCACCTTCGCCGTCGAAGGCTACTACCCGTCCGTCGGGATCGCCGACGGCAACCGCGAGGGCAAGATCAAGATCCTCGGCGCCCTCGCCGACGCCAAGAAGACCGCCAAGGACAAGGGGCTCCGCATCCTCCGCCCGCGCGACTTCTTCCCGCGGATCGGCTACAACGCGAAGCTGGACATCACGGAAGAAGCGATCAATTCGGCGGCGACTTACTACCTGCGAGTCTCCGGCATGGATACGGCCGAACAACCGGCCGCCGCTCCGGCCGCTCCCGCCAATAACAACTGACCTGCATGGAAAACCGAAAACGCCCCGCGGTTTTCGCGGGGCGTTTTCATTGGCGGATCGAGAGGGCCGCGGCGCTCTCGATCGCGAGCGCCGCACGATAGCCCGGCTCCGGTTCCCACGCGAGCAACCGCCATTCTCCACATTCGGCCGCATGATCGAAACGGACGATGCGCGGCGGGTTTCGCGGATCGAGGTCGACGACGCATTTGTCCACGTTCTGGATGCCGGTGCCGACGGCTTTGAGCAGTGCTTCCTTACCCGTCCAGCCGCGGAAGAAACCTGCGAGTTTGAGATCAATCGGCAGCCTTCGATATTGTTCGCGCTCTTCGGGTCCAAAGAAGCGTTCGACCAGCCCGTCGGCGTTTTCAACCGGACGGAGCTGTTCGAGGTCGACGCCGACGCGGCGGTTCGCCACGGCGACGAGGCCGCGCTCGCCGGAGTGGGTGACGTTGAATTGGAGGCATCCTTCTGTGAGCACCGGCTTGCCGTCGGGTTCGACCGTCAGCGGCACGTCGCGAGGGTCGATTCCCAGATATCCTCCGAGAATCCGCCGCAGCGCGGTGCGAGCGGCGCGGAACTGCTCTCGCGGCCGGTCGATCGCATAGCGCGCGGCGCGGGCGCGCTCCGACGCACTCAGCAGATCGACTGCCGGCGCGTCGAGCGCGAACCGCCAGACGTGAACCTCGGTTTCGCCCGGGGGCGGCACGGGAAGCCGATCCAGAGTCAGCTCGATCACGGTCATGAATTCATTTTGCAGGATTCATTGTTCATTGCTCCGAAGTTTTCTTTCGACCGCGTCGGTTGCCCTTGCGATTCCGTCGGCCCGACGCTACGACCGCGGCATGAACCTCCTCTGGCTCGCCTGCGCGCTCGCGGCCCCGCCGGCGCTTTCGGTCGATGCGGCGACGGTCGATCGCGGCGACGTCCGCGGCGGTCCGATCCTGTCGCAATCCTTCCGCGTGACGAACAGCTCGGCGGAGTCGATCGTCCTCGCCGGCCTCGACTCCGGTTGCGGCTGCCTGAGGCGGTCCGTCTCGAAGAACGAACTGAAGCCAGGCGAAACCGCGACGGTGTCGATGGACGTGAACACGCTGACGCAGCCGGACGGGCCGCAGACATGGACCTTGAAGCTGCGGCACCGGCCGGCGACGCGGGCGAAGGCGGAGCCGGACGACACGCTGGAATTGAAAGTGACGGCGAAGCTCGCGCGCGAGGTGAGCGTGACGCCGCCGATGATATCCGTTTCGACGGAGGCGGCCGCGACGGCGACGATTGCACTCGCCGACAAGCGGGCGAAGCCGCTGACCATCACGAAAGTCGCGACCAGTTCATCGCACCTCGCGGCGAAGTTCACGGGCAAGAACGGCCAGTACACGATCGAGTTGGCGATCGCGGCCGATCTGCCCGCCGGCACGCACGACGAGACCCTGACGATCTTCACCGACGACTCGCATTACGCGGAGCTGCGGGTGCCGGCCCGGATCGTGAAACGCGCGAAGAACGCGGTGAACGCCTATCCGGAATCGCTGGACCTGGACGGGAACAAGGGGATCGTGCAGTTCCGCCTCGCCGACGGGCAACCGGTGAAGATCGCGTCGGCGACCTGCGCGACGGCGGGCGTGACGGTGACGGCGTCGACCGGGAGCGGACCGGTCGCGACGGTGAAAGTCGTCGCGACGACCGACCGCGGCAAGGCCGACGTGGTCGTGACTTTCGCCGAACCGGACGGCGCGACGCGCACCGTGCCGGTGCGCTGGGGCGACTGAAAAGCATCTTTCCTCGCCGCACGGATCGGACCGGCGTAAACTGTCCGGGAACGAAACCCCACCGAGGAGTCACCACCATGGCCCATTCACTGCCGGCCCTGCCATACGCCTTCAATGCCCTTGAGCCGCACGTCGACGCGCTCACGATGGAGATCCACAGCCAGCGGCACCACAAGGCGTACGTGGACAACCTGAACAAGGCGCTCGAACCGCACGCCGACCTGCAGAAGCACGATATCGTCGCGCTGCTGCGGAACATCAAGACGGTGCCGGACGCAATCCGCCAGGCCGTGATCAACAACGGCGGCGGCCACCACAACCACGCGATCTTCTGGGAAATCATGGCCCCGAGCGCCGGCGGCGAACCGACGGGCGCGATCGGCGACGCCATCAAGGCCGCCTTCGGCGACTTCGCCAAGTTCAAAGACACCGTCAAGCAGAACGCCCTGACGCAGTTCGGCAGCGGCTGGAGCTGGTTGATCTGGAACACGGCCGCCGGCAAGATCGAGGCGATCAAGAAGCCGAATCAGGACAGTCCGTTGATGGATGGCAACGTGCCGCTGCTGGGCATCGACGTATGGGAACACGCCTATTACCTGAAATACCAGAACAAGCGCGCCGATTACGTCGACGCATGGTGGAACGTGGTGAACTGGAACAAGGTGAACGAACTCTTCGCGAACGCGAAGGCCGGGAAGTAAACGACGAAATTGATTTCGAAACGCAAAACGGCCTCCGCCGTTTTGCGTTTTTCATTTTGAATTGATCCCCTCCATCAATTCCTTCGCTCGTCGTGTGTGTTCGGCGCTGCCGGCAATCGCCCCCAGCGCGGCGTGCGCCATCGCCTGCTCGAACGGCATCGCGTATCTCTCTGCGGACTTCAGGCTCCGCCGGTAGCACCGCACCGCCGAGCGCCGCCAGCCCGTGCGTTCGTAATATCGCCCCTTGACCCACAACGCCGTCGGCTTCCCGATTGGGTACATGAGGCTGAATTCACTTAGGATTTTCGTCAGTTGCCGGAGGCGGCGTTTCATTTCGACGGGGTCGCGGTCCCACAGTCCGAGGTAGACTTCGGCGAGGCCGGCGTAGGCGGGCGGCAGGTAGTGCGAGATTTGATTGGTGCGGGAGATGATGGTCTCGGCGGCGTCGGCCGCGGCACGGGCACCATCGGCGTCGCCCCGGCGCCAGCGAGCGAGCGCCAGCACGCCGTTGCCCAGAATCTGGTCCGCGAGCGGAATCGTGGCATGGGCGGAGAGGACGGCGGCGAGTGCGTGCTCGAGCGATCCAAGGCGCGCGTTCGTCGGCTCGATCTCGAGCAGGCAGGCAAGCTGCCAGCTCAGGCCCCACACCTGCACTTGCGGCACGCCCCGTCGGGTGCCGGCTTCTTCGAGCCGCCGCGACAGCGCCACGCTCGCGCGGAAATCCCCCCGGCGCGACAGGGCGTTCGCAAGCGTGAAGCCGCTCTCGTACCAGCGCCGCTTCTCGCCGTTGCGGTCGGTGATCTCCATCGCGCGCGTCAGGTTGTCGATCGCCTCGTCCCACGCGCCGACGGTGACCCAGTAGACCCCGCGAATGAATTCGACGTAGGCAGTGCACGACGGTTGATCGACGCGGCGGGCCATGTCGCGGGCGCGGGCGGCGTAGGTGCGCGCCGAGCCGTGCATCAGCAGCAGGCCGGAGAAGACCGACGCGTGCGAGAGGTTCCGCGCCAGTTCCGGGCACTCGCCGACCGTCTCCGTGAGGTTCAGGGCCCGGTATGCGGCGTGGACCGACGGCACCTTGGCGTTGTTCAAATAGTGGATCTGAACGAGACGTTCGTAAGCTCGCGCGGCTTCGATCCGGCGCGGTCCATCGTGCGACTTGCGGAACCGGAACAGGGTCGGCAGCGCGCGGTGGAGTTGTTGTTTCGTGAATTCTTTCAAGGCCGCGACGACGTATCCGGCCGTAGTCCGCGGCATCGGAAACCCGAGCAGGTCGAGCGCCACGGTATAGTGATCGCGCGCGGCCCCCAGATCGCTGAGGTTGTAATGCGCCTCGGCAAGCTGGCGTTCCCAGCCGGCGCGGCGGAAGCGGTCGCCGGTGCCCCCGTCCAGCGCGAGCGCCTGCGAGAAGAACGTCACGGCCTCCTCGTGCGCGCAGTCCCGCATCGCGTTCTCGCCCGATTTCTCCAGATACTCGATCGCCTTCGCCCCGCGCTCGGTGTTCGACCAGTGCTTCGCCAGCAGCGGGTAATACGGCGAGAGGTCGCCGACATGGTTCCGCTCGTACCACTCCGCCACCACCTGATGCAGCTTCTTCCGCTGCGCCGGCGCCATCATCTGGTACGACACCTCCTGCGTGATGACGTGCTTGAAGCTGTACGCCGGGTCCGGGTCCGGCGAGTCCAGCATCGTCAGGCTCTGCGCGATCAGCGTGTCCAGGTGGCGGTCCAGGTGCGGCTTGTCGTCCTCGATCGGCGAAACGTCGCGCAGCAGATTCTTCGAGAAGGTCCGACCGATGACGCTCGCGACTTTGAGCGTGAGCTGCTCCGGCGGCGCGAGGCGGTCGATCCGGCTCGTGACCACGCCCTGCACGTTGTCCGGGAACGCCAGCGAACGCAGGTCCTGCCCGTCCGCGACGGAACAGACCCCGTCCCGCACGACGATCTTTCCCGAATCGCGCAAGGCGTACGCCAACTCCTCCAGGAAGAACGGATTCCCCTGGGCCTTCGCGCGCAGGAGTTCGGCGACCGACTCCGGCAGGTCCGCGACGCCGAGGCGACGGCGCACCAGCGCGAGGCTCTCGTCAACCGAGAGCGGGCCGAGCGCGAGCTTGCGCGTCGTCGGCAGCGCGGCCAGCGGCGCGAAGTCCCGCGGCAGCGGCTCCGCCAACGGGCGAGTCACGAGCACGAGCAGCAGCCACGGCACCTGTTCCGCCGCCGCCCGCGCTAGCGACCACGACGCCGAGTCCAACCAGTGGCAGTCCTCCAGGATCAATTGCAGGGGTGCCCGTTCCGTCGCCCTCGCCAACAGCCGTACCAACAACGCGTTCGTGGCGCTGGCGCGCACTTCGCCGAACATGTCCGCCGTCCGCGCCGTCGCCGGGAAATCCAGCGTTAGTACGCTGTCGAGCAAGGGGGCCAGCGTTTCCAGGTCGGGGTCGAACGCGAGCTGCGCGAGCACGTTCCGTCGCTGCGCTTCGATAGATTCGTTCGCGTCGAGGCGGAACAGCTGGCGGAACACGGCGCGCCAGGCGAAGTACGGCGTCGATCGCTCGATGGCGAGCGCGGCACCCAGCCACGTCGTCAATTCCAGCTTCCGTGCCAACCCTTGCAAGGCCGCCACCAGCGTCGATTTGCCGATCCCCGCTTCGCCCTCGATCAGCACGACGCTGGACTCGCGATCGTCGATCAGCTTGCGGGCGATCACTTCGAGGCGGTCGCGCTCGGGGACACGGCCGACCATCTCGCCCACCTGTTTCAGATCCGTGGCGGAGCGCGCCGGGCCGAGCGGGCGGAAGTTCGGCGTCGGATGCGCCTTTCCCTTCAGTTGCACCGGCGGCAGGGTTTCCCAATCGAAGCGGTCCCGGCCGGCGCGGAACGTCGCCTCGTCGCTCAGGATACCGCCCTTCGCGGCCACCATTAGGCGTGCCGAGAGGTTCACGACGTCGCCAATGATGGTGAATTCGCAGCGGCGTTCGCTGCCGATCGTTCCACAGAAGGCCCGGCCACTGGTCACGCCGATGGAGCAGTCCCAACCGAGTTCGGCCAGCCGCGCGCGGAGCGCCAGCGCCGCGAGGGTGCCGCGAATCGCATCGTCCTCGTGCGCGAGCGGTGGCAGGCCGAACGCGGCGACGAATGTCACGCCCTTCTCATCGGTACTCAGTTTGTTGACGCTCCCCTCGAAGCGATACAACTCGGTTTGCAGCGCGGTCATGGCCTCCTGCGACTTGACCAGAGGCGTACGGTGGCTCATCCCCGGCAGATTGACGAAGAGCACGGTGAGGCGGCGCAACTCGGCGAGCCAGCCGGATTGACGCGCCGCGAGGCGATTATGAATCGCCGCCGGCACGAATCCCAACAGGTTCGGCACGGCCGCATCGGTCACCGCGACGGTCGGATGCGGAGGCGGCAGCGGCTCCTCCACGAGTTCGTCCAGACGTGCAAAGCCCGGTGCCAGCTCCGTTCCATGTCCGGCTGGAAGAACGTAACCGGCGGCGACGGCTCCGAGCACGACCTGGCCGGTGTCTCCGACGCCGGCGGCCAGCGTGGCCTCCAGGACCGGCGGACCGACACAGACGAACTCCCAACGCTGGAAGACACCGCCGACGCAGATGAGATGGAACGGACCGGCACCGACGCCGACGCGAAGAAAGAGCTTGTGCCCGGTGTCGGAGGTAAAGGTTTGCAGGGCGTGCTGGACGGCGTGGCCGCAACGCGCCGCCGTGCGCGCGGCGCGTTCCACGCCCGATTCGGAATCCGCCGGCCAGATCGCGAGCAAGGCATCGCCCGCAAACTTGATCACGTCGCCGCCGTGCGCCGTGATGACTTCGATGAGTCGGCCGAAATAGGCATTCAGGACTTGCGTGAGTTCCTCGACACCTTCCGCGCCTCGCGCGCCGAGTCGCTCGCTTAACGCCGTGAAACCAGAGATGTCCGCAAAAAGTACGGCACCGCCCGCCGCTTCGACCGTCGCGCGCTCCAGCGGTTCGGGCCGTTCGACCATCCGCCGGACCAGATAGGCCGGTACGTAGCGTGCGATATCTTCGGACCGGACCCGAGGGGCCATGCGATCCACCTGCCGGCAACGAATGGAACCGGGGCTATCTTAGCCGTGCCTGCCGCGCCGGTCGCCTCCGCTTTTTCCGGGAATATCGGTGGTCGCCGCGTATCACTAGAGGTGTGTCCGCCGAAAGGCGACACGAAGTCGCCCGTCTCGTTGTGGAGGATTCCCTATGCGTGGCTTGCTCGGTTTGGCTCCGGTCCTCGCGCTCATGGTCGGCTGCGGCGGCTCGTCTTCGTCGACCACTCCCGCCCCGGCCAAAGACCCCGTCAAGGCCGTGACCGAGGGCGCCAAGGACCTCGCCAAGGATGCAAAAGTTGCTGCCAAGGATCTGGCGAAGGACGTGAAGGATGGGGCCAAGGACCTCGCCAAAGATGCCAAGGACAAGGTCGAGGCCGGCAAGGCCGAACTCGCAAAACTCGCCGAACTCGCCACCAAGGAATACCCTGCGATCCAAACCAAGATCAACGGGCTGACCGGGGACGCCAAGACAAAGGCGACCGATGCCTTCGAGGCACTCAAGAAGATGGTCGAAGACGCCAAGACCGCGGTGAGCGATCCGGCCAAATGGAAGGCCGCGATGGACGCGATCACCATGAAGCTCGCGGAACTCAAGAAACAAGTCGGACTGTAAGCCGACCCTGCGGCCGTGCCTGCGTCGGGCACGGCCGTCGTTCTCCCCTCGTTTCCAAGGAACTAATTCGATGTACCGCAAACTCCTCGGCGGCTGCGCCCTCGTCGCCGCCCTCGCGTTCACGGTCGGCTGCGGCGGCAGTTCGTCCGGCATGTCGAAGGAAGAAGCCGAGAAGAAGGCTAAGGAAAATATGGAGATGATGAAAAAGAACATGCCGGGCGGCGGCGCGGCCCCGGCCCCCGGCGGCGCGGCCCCGGCCCCCATGGGCGGCGGTACCGTTCCCATGACCGATCCGACCAAGAAGTAATCGGAATTCCCGATCTCGGGCCGGTCCCCCTTCGCTTCGCGATGGGCCGGCCTTTTTCATCGACACAACTACTGACCTCAAAACGGTTTCTTGCAATTCGATAGTTCCCACTCCTTCATGCCGGTCCAACAAATCGATCCCAAGTCCCACGATCATCACGAGTTGGGTCCGCGCGATTGGACATTTGGTTCCCTACGCTGGCGCGTAAACTCGTATAGGCGTTCCCGCAATGCCTGCGAACGGAGTGTCGCGCGACCGAACACGGATTGTCGAATACTCGGAGGATCAACCCACCGCCCGGTTGAACCGCGATTCGCGAAGGTTGTTTCCCACCATGCTCGTCCTCTCGCGCAAAAAGAATGAATCGATCGTCGTGAACAGCGACATCGTCATTACCGTCGTCGAAATTCGTGGCGATAAGGTCCGCCTCGGGATCGTCGCACCGAAGGATGTCCCCGTCCATCGGGAAGAAGTCTACCAAGCCATCCACGGTCATTCGCCCGTCAAACCCGCCGTCGAAACGACCGGCGCGAACTGATTCCCTATCCTGTCGTCATGCCGACCATCGCCGTCGTCGGAGCTGGCCCGGACCGCCGCAAGTTCGCCAACAAGTGCGTCCGCGCGTACCGGGCCGCCGACTGGACCGTGTTCCCCATTCATCCCGCGGCCGACGTCGTCGAAGGCCTAGCCGTGCACCGCACCCTCGCCGACGTGCCGCTCGAGCACCTCGATCGCGTCAGCGTCTACTTGCCGACCGCAGCAGGCCTCGCCGCACTCGACACTTTCACCGGTAAATCCATCGGCGAACTCTGGCTGAACCCCGGTGCCGACGCTCCGGACGTCGTCGCAAAAGCGCAGGCGTTGGGCTTCAACGTCGTCTGCGATTGCAGCATCGTCGCCATCGGCTACTCGCCTTCGCAGTTCGACGAATCCCCGTAGTCGGCCCGGTTTCGCTTGCGTTTCCATTCGGTCGCGCGCATCATTAAGACTCCTCCCGCCGCGCCGTTCGAGGCCGCCCATGCTCACGATCTTCGGTCAGTCGCCGTCCCGCTTCTGCGATAGTCACTCCCGCCGGCAGTTCCTCACCATTGGCGGCCTGGGCCTCGGCGGACTCGCGCTGCCGAACCTCCTCCGCGCCGAGACGAGTCGATCGCACAAGTCGGTCATCATGATCTTCCTCTCCGGCGGGCCGCCGCATCAGGATATGGTCGACCTGAAGCCGGACGCCCCGGCGGAGATTCGTGGCGAGTTCAAGCCGATCGCGACGAACGTCCCCGGCATCCAGATTTGCGAACACCTGCCGCGACTGGCCGCGATGACCGACCGCCTCGCGATCGTCCGCTCGCTCGTCGGCAGCGAAGGGCACCACGCGGCCTTCCAGTGCATGAACGGGCGCACGCAACAGAACCAACCCGGCGGCGGCTGGCCCTCGCTCGGCTCCACGGTTGCCAAACTGCAAGGCCCCGTGACCCGCGGCGTGCCCCCGTTCGTCGGTCTGTCGCCCAAAATGACTACCAGCACCTGGGCCAACGTCGGCGAGCCGGGCTTCCTCGGCCGCAAGTACGCCGCCTTCAAACCCAACGCCGACGGCGTCGGCAGCATGACGCTCCAGGGCACCACGCTCGAAACCCTCGGCGACCGCCGACGCCTGCTCGCCTCGTTCGACCAACTGCGCCGCGACGCCGACGAATCCCTGCAGACCGCCGACGAAGCCACGCGCCAGGCCTTCGACATCCTCACCGCGCCCAAGCTCGCCGAAGCCCTCGACCTCAACCGCGAGTCCGACCGCGTGCGCGACTGGTACGGCCGGGGCGACCCGAAGCCCGCCGGCTACGGCGACGCCGGCCCGCTCATGAACGACTACCTCCTGACCGCCCGCCGCCTCGTCGAGGCCGGCGCCCGCGTCGTCACGCTCGCCTACGGCCGCTGGGACTGGCACGGCAAGCCCCACGGCACCACCTTCGAGAACGCCAAGCATCACCTGCCCGTGCTGGATCGCGGCCTGAGCGTACTGCTGGAGGACCTGCGATTGCGCGGCCTGGAGAAGGACGTGACGGTGCTGGTCTGGGGCGAGTTCGGCCGCACGCCGCGCATCAACAAGGAAGGCGGCCGCGACCACTGGCCGCAGGTCGGTTGCGCCCTGCTCGCCGGCGGCGGCATGAAGACCGGCCAAGTGATCGGTTCGACGACCGCCGACGCCGGACTGCCCAAAGACCGCCCCGTCCACTTCCAGGAAATCTTCGCCACGCTCTACCACAACCTTGGACTGGACCCGCACCGGGAAACCGTACCCGATCTCACCGGCCGCCCGCACTATCTCGTCGACGGACCGTGGGAGGCATTGCGGGAACTGATGTAACGTATCGTCCGAGCCATTTTCACGAACCCTCAACGAGGCGGCCCGGTCCGCCCCCGAGTGGGTCCGCCGCTCCCGCGCCACCCCCCGGCGGACCCACTCGCGTTTTCCGGACCCACTTCGGTCCACTCAAGGCCCGCAAGGACTTACGTCAAATTCCGCCCACCGTCCGGTTCCCGGTTCTCGGGTTCGAACGGCCCTTCCCAACCACGGGCGAAGCCCGCGGACGACCGTCCGCGGGCAGTCATACACACTATGGAGATCGGCGTGTTCGAGGGCCGCAGGACGGTCTGGCTGCTGGAGAACATCCTCACGCACCCGGCCTCCACGCTGACCTACGTCGACACCTTCGCCGGCGGCGCGGAGCACGCGGCCACGGACCTGACGGACCTGGAGGCGCGGTTACGGGCGAACACGGAGCCGCACCGGGCGAAGCTGGTGGCGAGGAAGGGGCCGAGCGCGGTGACGCTGCGGGAATTGTCGATGGGTCGTTACGACTTCGTGTCGATCGACGGGTCGCACGAGGCGGCGGACGTGCTGTCGGATGCGGTGCTGAGCTGGCCGCTGGTGAAGCCGGGCGGGCTGGTCTGCTTCGACGACTACGAGTGGTGGATCGACGCGGCCCCGGAGCGTAGCCCGAAGCTGGCGATCGATGCGTTTCTGGCGACGATGCGGGGGGCGCTGCGAGGTCGTGCGGAAGGGGTGGCAAGCGTGGGTGCGCAGCATAGCTTGAACGAAAACATATCTGCGCGCGCAGGAGAGGTTGCGAATGGTGTGGCGGCCCCTATGCACGATGGCCATAATGGAACTCCTAAATTGTTCGATGCCGGGATGACACTTGGGATACAGCATGCCGGTGAGATCTGCGGATGATGAAATCGCCCCACCAACCCAACCCCAACATGCGAGGCAGTACAGGTTGGCATTATAGCGGAACCGACACCAATCATACAACCAAGAATTAAGTATAAGAAAAAGCTGCAACACGGAACATTACGGGTCTGCGGTAATTCTTATCTTCTCCAAGTCAAAATCGCACTTAGTGTAAACATAATGATGCTTCGTATATTTTGTAGCTTCGGGAGCGATCGGGTCTAAAGAAGTCGGGAACACCTTAGAATTATCGAGATCGCACAGGATCAATTTATCTTTCTGACACTCAACTAGTCTTAATATGGTGTTTCTACCATGCGGGGGAGCCATAAATTTACACTTCATGGGTGAATCGCCGACAAGGATTTGGATGCTACCAGTGTGATAGTCCGTTATTTCGAGTCGTGGGAGAGATGCGTCGTCTAGCCATTGCGCATACTTGCCGCTAGAAAAAACGGCCAAATAATACACGCTTGTCTTGCCACTGTCGTGCATGCCGAACCTGTCAACAGTTACCCTGTTAGCATTGTCCGTTGTTGTCACGAAGTGCTCTGACATTCTCCAGCAGCCGACAAGGCCTATTGGCACTGTTGATGCGGCAGTTTCCTCGCCCCTGCCGCCTGGTTGGCATCCGGATATTGCGAGTATGCATATTATAATACCGAAACGATACGCCATAGAACTCCTCCGATACGGAGACAATTACTAGCAGCCGTATAGGGCAGAGAGGAAAAGGGGACGCAGCTCGATTTCGACTTCATCCGACACATTCGTACATTGCTTCCGATCTCCCGCGACGAGAGAATCGTACAACTCGATCATGTCGGCCGTCGGCATCGCGCGGCCGGCCGGTCGTCCGATGTTTGATTCCCGAACAGCCGAATTGTACCGCAAACCGATGAAGCTGGATACGCGCTCAACACTACTTCGCGGGCTTTGACGCCGACTTTACGCTGTTCTTTGCCCCGGAGGGGCAGTGGGCTGTAGCCACGGGTGGAGCGAAGCGGAACCCGTGGAAGCACGGAGAAAGTACACTCGCCCCGGCAGGGGCGAAGGGACCAACGTCGTCCCTCTGCCCCTGCCGGGGCAGATTTGAGCCGTTCGGCTTCCACGGGTTGCGCTTCGCTCCACCCGTGGCTACATTCGACGGCCCCATCCGGGGCCGGGAGGAAAAAGGGGACGCGGCCACGATTTCGACTTCATCCGACACATTCGTACATTGCTTCCGATCTCTCGCGACGAGAGAATCGGACAACTCGATCAAGTCGGCCGTCGGCATCGCGCGGCCGGCCGGTCGTCCGCCGTTTGATTCCCGAACAGCCGAATTGTACCGCAAACCGATGAAGCTGTAGACGCGCTCAACAAGACTTCGCGGGCTTTGACGCCGACTTTACGCTGTTCTTTGCCCCGGAAGGGCAGCGGGCTGTAGCCACGGGTGGAGCGAAGCGGAACCCGTGGAAGAATCGGTCGGTCAACTCGCCCCGGCAGGGGCGAAGGGACCAACGTCGTCCCGCTGCCCCTGCCGGGGCAGATTTGAGCCGTTCGGCTTCCACGGGTTGCGCTTCGCTCCACCCGTGGCTACATTCGACGGCCCCATCCGGGGCCGAAAACACCGATGAAAAATCCTTCCCGGCGTTACCTGACGGGGCAGAAGGCCGAGACACGGTTCCCACGGGTGGAGCGAAGCGGAACCCGTGGAAGCACGGAGAGAGTACACTCGCCCCGGTAGGGGCGAAGGGACCAACGTCGTCCCGCTGCCCCTGCCGGGGCAGATTTGAGCCGTTCGGCTTCCACGGGTTCCGCTTCGCTCCACCCGTGGCTACAATCGACGGCCCCATCCGGGGCCGAAAACACCGAGCCGTTCGGTTTCCACGGGTTGCGCTTCGCTCCACCCGTGGCTACAATCGATGGCCCCATCCGGGGCCGAAAACACCGATGAAAAATCCTTCCCGGCGTTGCCTGCCGGGGCAGAAGGCCGAGACACGGTTCCCACGGGTGGAGCGAAGCGGAACCCGTGGAAGCACGGAGAGAGTACACTCGCCCCGGTAGGGGCGATGGGACCAACGTCGTCCCTCTGCCCCTGCCGGGGCAGATTTGAGCAGTTCGGTTTCCACGGGTTGCGCTTCGCTCCACCCGTGGCTACAATCGACGGCCCCATCCGGGGCCGGATTGATGAAAAGGGGACGCGGCTGCTCTGTCTCGACCCTCTGGTTCCCTTAGATTTAAGCAATCCTGGCCAACCTCAATGATCGTCAATTCCAGCAACATTTGACGGAGGCGGGGCTCCGACTTACTGGAATACCGAGGGACGAGACAGAGCAGGACGCAGCTCGTTTCGTGGTGCCTGCGGCCCGGCGAGTCGGCAAGTGGCCGGGGTGGCACATGCCTTGATTCGACCCGCGCGCGGGGGGACGGGTCTATGGAAATCCGGCCGCGCGAGGGGAATTGCCGATCGCCGGGATTCACCCGGCCGCTGATGCGGCCCGGCTCGCCGGGGGGTGGCGCTTTCTCGTGAGGGTTACGGGACCGATTCACCCGGCCGCTGACGCGGCCCGGCTCGCCGGGGATCGGCTCGCCGGGGTTCTGGTTTTCATTCCGAATTCCGCATTCCGAATTCCGCATTGCGAAACGACTCCCGGCCGCTGACGCGGCCCGGCTCGCCGGGGCGGTGAGCGGAGCATCGCCGGAATGGCGGTTTCACTTCGCCGTGTAGCCGCCGTCCACGAAGAGGGTGGTGCCCGTGACGTAGCTGCCGGCGTCGCTGGCGAGCATCAGGGCCGGACCGACCAGTTCCTTCGGATCGGCCCAGCGGCCGAGGGCGGTGTGGTCCGCGAAGGCCTGCTTTTCCTGGTCGGAAAGCACCGACATCGGCAGGTCGGTCAGGAACGGGCCGGGGGCGAGGCAGTTCACCGTGATGCCGAACGGCCCCAAGTCGAGCGCCGAGGCGCGGGCGAAGCCCATCAGCGCCGACTTCGTCACCGAGTAGGTCGTGCGCCCCGCCTTCGACACCTGGCCGAAGATCGACGAGATGTGGATCACGCGGCCCCACTTCCGCTCCTTCATGTTCGGCACCAGCGCGCGCGTCAGGGCCATGCAGGACGACAGGTTGATTTCGAGCACGCGGTCCCAGACTTCGTCGCTGATGGCGTCGATCGGCTGGGGGTGGTTGGTGCCGGCGTTGTTGATGAGGATGTCGATCTTGCCCATCTTGGCGAGGGCGTCGGCGGCCATCTGGGCGACCTGCTCGCGGTCGGCGACGTCGCAGACGAAGTAGGCGCCGCAGCGGTGGGTGCCGTGGAGGATCTCGTCGAGGGAGGTTTTGAGCTGGTCTTCGGTGCGGGCGGCGATGACGACGTCGGCGCCGGCCTCGGCGAAGCCGCGCGCCATCGCCTTGCCGAGGCCCTTGTTGCCGCCGGTGACGAGGGCGACCTTGCCGGTGAGATCGAAGAGCTTGGGTTTCATGGCGGTCTCAAAGAATACCAGGTTCCGAGCGGTGTGCGTTCGGAGGCAATGTATTCGGCGTCGAGGAGGACTTGGAGTTCGGGATAGCGTTTTTGAATGATCGCGTCGTACCCGTGCGGCGCGGCCTGGACGAAGATGGCGTCGGGTCGCGCCGCGCGCAGTTGCCGGGCGAGTTCGGCGCGTCGGGCCTGATGGTAGAGTTCCAGCGACCATCCGCTCGTGGGGACGGCGGGGTTGCGATTCGCGAACCAGTAGACGAGGGGGTCGCCGCAGACGAAGACGGTGCCGGGTCGGCCGTCGAGCCAGAGCGCGATGGCGCGGGCCTCGGCGTAGGCGCGGCCGGCGGAGTCGCGCGCGGCAGCACGAGAGTCGGCGGCGAGCAACCGTCGGTACGCGTTCGCGCCGTGGCCGATGGCGGGGAGGAACAGCAAGGGCGCGCAGGCGAGCAGGGCGATCCGTTCGCCGCGCGTCGTGTGGCGTTCGACGCGTTGCCAGACGATCGGCCAAACGTAGGCGGCGAGCACGGTCGCGGGCACGCCCATGAGCAGCGCGTGATAGCTCCACCAGGACCAGCGTTGGACGGCGATCACGCCGAGACTGGCGACGATGGCGAGGGCGAGCGCGACGACGAAGGGATCGCGGCGGCGGCGCAGCGCCTTGACGCCGCCGAGGGCCGCGAGGGCGAAGGCGACGGAATAGACTTCGACATCCCAGCGGAGGGTGGCGGCGAGCCGGTCGAATCCGGCGCGGTCGACCTCGGCGAGCATGGCGCGGGGTTCGACGAAGAGCGTGCGCGCGGCGTCGGCGAGCGCGTCGTGCGCGGCGAAGTAGGCGACGGCGGGCGCGAGCGCGCCGGCGACGCCGAGCGCGAGACACGCTGCGAATCGGACGGCGGATCGCAGCCCTTCGCGGCGGGCGCGATCGAACGCGAGGTAGGCCCACCCCGCGGCGAGGCAGAGGCCGAAGAGGAACTTGAAGAGCAGCACGGCTCCGCCGGCGAGGCCGGCGACGAAGACCCATCGGGAGCGTTCGCGGCTGGCGGCAGCCATCGCGACGAACATCGGGAACGCGACGAGTCCTTCGGTCTTGGTCAGTTGGACGGGGTCGGAGCAGGACGGCCAATAGTACAGCGCGCCGACGAGGAAGACGGGCGCGAGCGGCCAGTGGTCGAGCCCGTGGGATCGGCGGGTGAATTCGCAGACGGTGCCGACGAACGCGGCCCAATAAAGGAATTCGAAGAGGTGGATGCCGTCTTCGGTGAATCCGAAGAGCGAACCCGCGAGGGTGTAGAAGACGTAGATGCCGGGATTCGTGACGTCCCAGACGTCGCGATAGAGGACGGCACCGGCGGCGAGTTGCCGGGCCGAGACGGCGAAGAGAGCCTGATCGCCCCGGAACGGGGTGCCGGCGGCGGGCAGGGCGATCAGCGCGAGGAGGGCGAACGCGCCGACGATCCGGCTCACTTCTTCGCCCGCAGTTCCTTCTCGACGGCGGCGCTGATGGTCTTCACGTCGTCGTCACCAAGCGGCTTCTCGGCCGTGAAGGTCCATTTCTGGAGCACCTTCATCTCGCGGTAGAAGACGACCGTGAGAGTGTCCTTCTCGCCGATGGCCCACGCGGCGGTCGATTCCGATTTGCCGGGCGCGAGGGCGAACGGCACGCCGAGCGTCTTCAGCTGGGCGGAGAGGTCTTTCGCCTGCTTGGCGGCCTCGTCGCGCTTGTCGTCCTCCGGGTATTCCTTGCCGAGGGTGAGGAACACAACGAAGGCGCCGAGTCGCTGGGCTTTCAGTTCCTTGTCGGTCACCAGTTCGTTGAGCTTGGTGGCGAGCTTGGAGACTTCGGCGTTGGCGACGGGTTGCGCGCCGGTGGCGAGCATCGGGGGCAGGCGCGAGAAGACGGCGACGGTGGGGTTGAGGGCGTTGTCGACGACGAGGCAGTGCATCTTGTCGGCGCGGTTGCGCGGGCTGCCCTTCTCGAAGCGGTCGTCGGCGGCGACGAAGGCGCGGAAGGAGCTGGGGATCGCGTCGGCGGCGGGCTTCGCGTCCTGGGCGAGGGCGAAGGAACCGAGGGCGAGCAACCCCACGGCACGGGACAGGCGGCGCATCATGGCGGACTCCGGGGATTTTCCCAATAGATAGCGTGACCGGCGGCGGGCGGTTCGTCAAGCGCCGAGGGCGCGGGTTCGCGGTCGGAACGACCGGAACGGCCGGCACAGCCGCGCCACGCCTCCCGGTCGTTTTTCCTTGCCTTCGCCCGATGGCGACCGATAACAGACTACCATTATCGTCGTCAGTCCCTGTTCCGTTCTTTCGCTTGGAGCGGCCCGCGATGGCCTACCAGACCCGCTGCCCCGAGTGCCAGGCCAAGCTCACGCTCGACGACACTCCGGCCGCGGACGAGGCCATCGAGTGCCCGAAGTGCGGCAACCAGTTCACGGGCGGCTCCGCGAAGGGAAAAGCCCCGCGCGACGAACCGGAGAAGAAGCTCAAGAAGAAGGACAAGCCCAAGGACAAGAAGCCCAAGAACGAGAAGGGCGGGACCAATCCGGTCAAGATCCGCAAGACCAAGAAGAAGAAGAGCAACCCGATCATCCTGTATCTGATGGCGGCCGGGGCGCTCGTCATCCTCGGCGCGATCGGGGGCATCGGCTATCTGCTTTTCGGCCGCGTCGGCAAGATGGACGAGATGATGTCGCACGTGCCGGGCGACTTCAACCTCATTCGCGGGATGAACGTCGGGCTGATCAGCAAGTATCCGGGCTACCTGAAGGAGCTGGAACCGCAATTCAATCGGGAAGTGAGTGACGTGGCGTCGGCGCTGGCGAGCGCGGCAGGCGAACAGAACGGCATGGACTTCGTGGATTACGCGATCGCCGCCAAGAAGAAGCAGGGCGGCGTGGCCGGGCAACTGTTCATCATCCGGACGCGCGTGGCGATCGACGCGAAGGCGATCGGGGCGAAGCTCGGCGCGGAGTCGAATGCCGACGGCACGCCGTACTGGCGCGCCAGCGGTCGCGGCCTGATGGCGAACGCCATCGTATTCTCGCCCAACAACCGGCTGCTCATCGTCGTGCCCGCGGGCGGCCAGCAGGACACCGTCTTCCGTGCCAGCCTCGCCGGTCCGAAGGCGAAGGAGAACACCATGGCGGGCAAATACGGCGACGCCGGCAAGAAGATCTGCTCCGGCCACATCTGGACCCTCGTCAACGCCAGCGGCGACCTCCAGAACTACGTCAAGACCATGGGCGAAGCCATCAAGAAGGACTTCCCGCCCCTCGGCAATCAGATGATCAATTCGAAGTACTTCGGCACCTGGGTGACCTTCGGCACGTACATCAAGGTCGGCGCCGCGATCGACTGCGACACCAAGGATACCGCCAGCAATATCGCGACCCACCTCTCGGATGGCCCGATGGGCCGGGGCGACGATTCGGAAATCCCGAACGAATCCAAGAAGGTCATGACCTTCAGCGGGAGCAAGGTGTTCAAGGAAACGTTCCTGGCGAACATCGTCTACACCTATTCGGGGTCGTGCGCTTTCCTGCAGAGCAAGATGCCGTTTTCGAAATCGCAGGAAATGCTTCGGATCTTCAATAATCCGACGATGGGCGAAAGCGGATGACAAGCCGCATCGGGTCCGCAGCCTGGCCGCCGCCGCGCACCGATGCGGCGCTGGCGGTGCTCGTCAGCGGCGGCCTGGACAGCGCCGTGCTGCTCGCCGAAGCGCTGGCCGCCTATCCTGCGGTCCATCCCGTTTACGTCCGCGCCGGTTCCACCTGGGAAGACGTGGAGTTCGACTATCTCTCGCGGTTTCTCACCGCGATCGCGTCGCCATCGTTGAAACCCTGCGTCGTGCTGCGGCAACCGGTCGACGACCTGTACGGCGCGCACTGGAGCCTGACCGGCGACAACGTGCCGGCCGCCGACTCGCCGGACGAAGACGTGTACCTGCCGGGGCGGAACGTGCTGCTGCTGGCGAAGCCGTTGATCTGGTGCCACCTGAACGGCGTGCCGGAACTGGCGACGGCGCCGCTGGCGGGGAATCCGTTCCCGGACGCGACGGCGGAGTTCTACGACGGCTTCACCGCGCAGGTGAACCGCGCCGTCGGTGGATCGGTCCGCGTGCTGCGGCCGTACGCCGATCTGGGCCTGAAAAAGGCCGACGTGGTGCGGCGCGGTGCGGCGTTCCCGCTCGAGCACACGTTCTCCTGCATCCACCCGGTCGCCGGCCGGCATTGCGGCGCCTGCAACAAGTGTGCGGAACGCCGCGCCGGTTTCGCCGCCGCCCGCACACCAGACCCCACCGACTACGCCGCGAGGTGACCCCCATGTTCCGCGTCTCGAAGGAAATCTGGTTCTGCTATGGCCACCGCCTGCTGAACTACAACGGCAAGTGTGCGAACCTGCACGGCCACAACGGTAAAGCCATCATCACCCTCGAGGCGCGTCACCTGGACGACCTCGGCATGGTGGTCGACTTCACCGTCGTCAAAACACTGCTCGGTAAATGGATCGACACCCATCTCGACCACAAGATGATCCTCCACAAGGACGATCCCATCATCCCGGAGCTGATGCGATTGGGCGAGCCGTTCATGGTCATCGGCGAGAACCCGACGGCCGAGACCATCGCGAAAATGATCTACGAGCACGCGGTCAGCCAGAATCTTCCCGTCGTCGAAGTGACCTTGTGGGAGACGGAGAACTCCTTCGCGACCTACACCGGTCCGGAAAGCGATATTCCATATTGATGCGGATCGGCCGAACGGATGCGATCCGTTCGGCCCGGGGAAACGATTACTTCTCGTCGGCCGTGTTGGCCTTCTTTCCTTTCGCTGGCAGTCCTTCCTGCTCGGCTCCCGGCCCCGGCGGGGTCATCGGTCCGGCGGGCGGGATGGCCTTGCGGTCGTCGCCGCCGCAGCCGGCGAGGGCGAGGGTCAGGCCGGCGATCCACAGCGTCCGTTTCATCGCGAATCTCCGGTGGGTTTAGTTGAGCAGGACGGCGGAAGTGTTCGGGACGGTGCCGTCCTGTTTCGCCGCGATCTGCCGGAAGACGGTGGTGTCGCCGCCGGCGCGCACGCCGCGAACGGAGCCGTCGCCCATGGCGAACAGAATGACGCCCGGGTGGAGCGAGCTGAAGTTGTACCAGTCGGTCGGCGGGTTCGGGATGCCAAAGGTGGTGGGCGAGATGCCGCTGCTCATCCAGCAGAGGGCGAGGTTGCGGGGCAGCGTGCCGGAACGGCCGAGGGTTTCGCCGAACATGAAGGTGTTGCTGGCGCCGTCGAGGATCGTGTTCACGGTCGTCTTGGATCGATTGCTGAAGATCCCTTCCTGGATGTCCACGGCGGGCGCGCCGGTGATGCCGAGCCGGCCGATCACTCCGGCGTAGTTCGTGCGGCCGAGGCCTTGCTCCACGGCGGCGGAATAGGTGCGCCAGGTCACGGTGCCGCTGGTCGCCGCCGCGCTGGCGGCGTAGGTGCTCGACCGGCTGACGACGTTCACGCTCGTGTAGGGGTCGTCCGACGACGGGCAGATAAAACCCGGAATGCGCGTGTGCGCGGCGGTCCAGGTGTTGGCGTCGTTGACCCAGATCGAGCCGGCCTGGTTGATGTCCCAGTTCACGTTCAGTTGCCGGTAGACGTTCTCCTGTTCGAGGTACGGCAGCAGGTACGCCATGACGCAGACCCACTGGCCGTTGGTGAAGGCGGTGCCGTTCGGCACGCCGCGCGGCAGGTCGCCGAGGTAGCCCGGCGGCAGGACGTTGTTGGCGCTCTCGTAGTTGTGGGCGGCGAGCGCGATCTGCTTGAGGTTGTTCGTGCACTTGGCGCGCGAGGCCGCCTCGCGCACCTTCTGCACGGCCGGCAGCAGCAGGCCGATCAGGATGGCGATGATGGCGATCACGACGAGCAGTTCGATGAGCGTGAACGCGGGACGGGTCGCGCGGGGGCGACGGGAACGGAGAACCATGAACCGACTCCGATGCGGCGGACGACCGTATGAAATGCGGGAACACCCCGCGCGAATCGCGGTCGGACGCCTGGAACAAAAAAGAACGAAGGGTCGCGACCGAAACCTCGGTGCGCGACGGAGAGAGCGCGCCGATGCGCCGGCGCGGGCAGGTATGGAGACGAATGCGAAATCCGCGACGACTTCGCGCCCGATTCCTCACGCATTATTCTTCAATTTTTTTGGGACTGGCTCAAACGCACAGTGCCGCTTCCGCGACGAGGCCCGGGCCGAAGCCGAGCATCACGCACGGCCGCGGACGGTTCGATTTCATCATCTCGTTCAATATGAACAGCACCGTCGGTGATGACATGTTTCCATAGTCCGCGAAGATCTGTCGCGAAACCGCGGTGGCTCCCGGCGGCAACGCGAGCGCCGTCTCGACGGCGTCGATAATCTTCGGCCCGCCGGGATGCACCGCCCAACAGCCCACCTCCGCGACCGTCAACCCGTTCTGCCCGAGCCATTCGTTCATCCACGCGCCAAGGCTCTCGGCGATGCGCTTCGGTACTTGCTTCGCGAGCGTCATCTCGAAACCGCGATCGCCGATCGTCCAGGTCATCGCGTCGGCGGTATTCGGAATGAGGCACGATCCGGTCGAAAGGATGCGCCACGGACCGTCGCCGGCCGTTCCGACAACGGCCGCGGCGCCATCGGCGAAGAGTGCGTTCGCGACGACATTCTCGGGCTGGTCGCCGAAGTGAAAGTGCAGGCTGCACAGTTCGACCGCGACGAGCAGAATCACGGCGGACGGGTCGGCGATCGCGAAGGCGTTGGCGACGCGGAGTCCGTTCAGTGCGCCGTGACAACCCATGAAGCCAACGTGCGTGCGGAGAACGGTCGGCCGCAAGCCGAGGCTTTGAATGAGCGCAATATCGATGCCGGGCGCGACAAAGCCGGTGCAGGAGACCGTAACGATGTGCGTGACGGCCGACGCCGGGATACCTGCGGATTGCAGGGCTTCTTTCGCGGATTCGACGGCCAGCGGCGGCGCATGCTCGGCATACATCGCGTTGCGCGTCCCGGTCGGGGGGCCGGGGAAATCCTGGTCACCATCCGGCAGGTACGGCGAGCCGGAATGGCGGGTACCTTCGAGTAAATCTTGAATCACGTTGCGCCCGTGGACGAGCGCCCGACGTTTGTTGCCGCAGCCTTCGTAGACGGCGGAGAGGAAACCCGATTTGCGCGCGGTCGGGCCGCCGATGACCCGCGCCACCCGCAGGCCCTCGTCGGCCGAAACGAAGCCCACCGGGAGTGCCGTGCCGAGTCCGCGAATCTGAAAACTCATCCGTGTCCCTCGGGGCCGAATTCCGTTCGATGGAGCGCGCCGACGATCGGCGACGCCAGTCGCGGGGCGAATTGCAGGACGCGCACGGCCGCCGAGCAGAGCGCTGGCCGACGCAGCGCCCACGCGATCGCGCGACACGCGACCTGTCGCCGGCCGACAACGCGGCGATGTGCCCGGGACCACTTCTCGACGAGACCGTCGTGCCATGGCTCGGCTGTCAGAGGAGCGACTGCGAGGGCGGACGAGATCGCCCAGCCGATGCCTTCGCCCGTGAACGGTTGAACGTATCCCGCCGCGTCGCCAATGGCGAACCAGCGCGGTCCCGCGATGCGGCGAGAAGTCCGCGTCAGTGCGGGCGTGCCCTTCCATTCGGCGTTTCGGATCGGTTCGAATTCCGGCAGGCCGGCGGATCGCAAGACATCCATCGCCGCATTGCCGAGGCCGCCTTGAGATCGCACGAAAACGGCATCGAACGCGGCTGCGACATCCAGGCTTCCGTCTTCGACAATCACAGCGCCGACGTAGCCGCCGGGAGCCGTTGCCATCGCGACGGTGCCCGGCTCGCACCACGGCGGCAACTCGTCGAGCATCGTCCCCGCGCCGATGAGCGAGCCGCTCGCGGCTTCGCCGGCGACTTGGCCATTGAGGCCATCGGCGACCAACACGACGCGGGCTCGAAGCGTGTTCGCTTCCAGTTCGACCGTTCGATATTCCCCGGCGAGACTGCCCATCGTGGCCCGTGTGCCGGGTAGGAAAGCCGTGCCGGCTCGAATGGCTTCGCGAATCAGTTCCGCGTCGAGGGCCTCGCGTGAGAGGGACACGCCGCCGGGCCAACGCAGATTCGCGCTTCGCCCATTCGAACCGAGTTGAACGGATCGAAGCGGCACCGCGCCCAATCGGGCCGGAAGTTCGCCCAGTCCGGCCGCGCTCAGGGCGGCGAGAGCGTTTTGGTTCAGGCAACCCCCGCAGACCTTCCGGCGCGGGAATTGCGCACGATCGATCAACAACGTGCGGAGGCCGCGACGACTCAACTGCTGCGCCGCCACCGAACCGGCCGGCCCCGCGCCGATGACCGCGACATCCCACGCCGACTTCGCGGCTTCGAGCGCAGTGACCGTGGCGGGCAGAATCACGTTTTCGTCCAGGCGAGTACGAAGCGGGCGGGGAAGTGAGCGGTCACTTTCGCGCCGCGAATGCCGGCCTTCTCGGCGAGTGCCAGCGCCTCGCGCGGCGTGAATGCCGCCCGCACGGAGACCGGTCCATCATAGCGCACCACGCGCGAGCGCGTCAGAAAATGACACGCGAGCCAAACGAGAAGGTAGTTCCCGCGCGAACGGGCGAGCTCGCTCACGAGCACGATTCCCTCGCTGGCCGCGTTCATCCGTTGAAGCAGCCGAATCGCATCCGCCTCGTCGAGATGGTGCAGGAACAGCGAGCAGGTCACGACGTCGAACCCACCGGGCAGCTCCGCTTGAATCGCATCGCCGACATGAAACGTGGCCGTTGTGCCGGCACGTTCGCGGGCCGATTGAATTGCCGTCGGGCTGAGGTCGCAGCCCGTCGGTTCCAGGGCCACGCCGTCGCGTTTCGCTTGCTTAGCGATTCGCGCGAGGACATCGCCGGACCCGCACGCGACATCGAGAATCCGAACGGGGCGATTCAACGAGCGCGCAAACTCGCGAATCGGCCGCCACAGCCCGTTCCCGCCGACGGCGTTGATCCGCGCCAGTCCCGCCAGCGCCCGCCGGTGCTCGGCCGGATCGAGTGTGGGATCGTCCATCAACTCCGGCCGCCGATCGCGGCGGGACAGTGAACTCGCCTTCGTACGGGCCATTCTTTCTACAACTACACCCGCCCCCGACGAATGCGAGCGGAGAATCCCCCATCCATGTCCGTTTCCCTGTCCCGCTACGCCTGGCTCGTCGTCGGGCTTCTCATGCCGGTCGCCCTGCTCAACTACCTCGACCGACAGATGCTCGCCACCATGCGATCGTCCGTCATGGCCGACATTCCCAGCATCGGCACGAACGAGAACTGGGGGATCATGCTCGGCCAGTTCAAGTGGGTCTACGCCTTCCTCAGCCCGCTCGGCGGCTACATCGCGGACCGCTTCGGCCGGCGGTTCACCATCTGCGGCAGCCTGTTCGTCTGGTCCGCCGTCACGGTCTGGACCGGCCGCGTGACGACGTTTGAAGAGCTCCTGTGGGCGCGATCGCTCATGGGCATCAGCGAGGCGTTCTACATCCCGGCCGCCCTCGCCCTCATCGCCGACTACCACGTCGGCCCCACGCGATCCCGCGCTGTCGGGCTGCACCAGATGGCGATCTATTGCGGCGTCATCGCCGGCGGGTTCGGCGGCGACGTGGCCGACGAACCCGCGCTCGGCTGGCGCTTCGCGTTCCTCGTCTGCGGACTCGCCGGCATGCTCTACGCCATCCCGCTCGCCTTCCTCCTGAAGGACGCGCCGCGAACGGACGCGGTCGCGGCCAAGCCGTCGCCGGTCGGCGCCGTTTCCGAATTGCTCGCCAATCCGTTCTTCATTCTGCTCGTGCTCTACTTCACGCTGCCCGCGCTCGCCGGCTGGGTCGTGCGCGACTGGGGCCCGGCGATCCTGAAAGACGAGTTCGGCATCGCGCAGGGGAAAGCCGGCCGCTACGCCACACTCACCTGGCAATGTGCCGCCATCGTCAGCGCCATCCTCGGCGGCTGGGCTGCCGACCGCCTGATGAAACACACCCTCCGCGGCCGGATCTACGTCAGCGCCTTCGGTATGCTCATCCTCGTGCCCGCGATCGCCGGCCTCGGCAACGCCCCAACCCTCGGCGCCGCCGTCGCCTTCCTCATCCTCTTCGGCGTCGGCTGGGGCTTCTTCGACGGCAACAACATGCCGATCCTCTGCCAGATCGTCCGCCCCGACCTCCGCGCCACCGGCTACGGCATCATGAACCTCGTCAGCATCAGTTGCGGCGGCCTCGCCGACTGGGGATTCGGCGCCCTGCGCGACGCGAACGTCCCGCTCGGCACCATCTTCGGCACCTTCGCCGCTGCCGCCGCCGTCTCGATCGTACTGGTGCTGCTGATCCGACCAAAAAACGAGACGGTCGTTCCATGAACGACCGTCTGCCATGAAATGAACCCATTCGAGTGGCCGCCTCGGCTCAGCCGCCGACCACGCGCTCGGTCTCCGCGTTCCAGAAAATCTTCTTCCCTTGCCGGTACGACATGTTCGCCAGGTGCGCCGCCGTAATCACCCGATGGCCCAGCTCGATGGGGCTGTTCGGCTCCTTGCGGCTCTTCACGCAGTCCAGCCAGTTCTTTACGTGGAAGTCCGTCTCGTTGCGCGACGCCCACGAATCGATCGGCTTCGTTTCGGGCGTGATCTTGTCGATCGTGTCGTAGATGCGGATCTCCTTGTCGGCGTCGGCGATGAGCGTCTTCTTCGTGCCGTAGAACGCGCAGCCGACGCCGTCGGCGCCGTTGACGAACTCGACGGCGAAGGTGGCGACGAACTTGCCGTAGTCCCACACGCCGTGGACGACGTCCGGCGTCTCCCAGTGCTTGAAGTGGTAGACGCCGCCGTTGGCGACCACGGACTTCGGCGCATCCACGCCGCCGAGCCACTGGACGATATCGATCTGGTGCGCGCCGATGTCGGTCATCAGGCCGCCGGCGTAGTCCCAGTACCAGCGCCACGACCAGTAGCGCGTCGCGTCGAAGTCCCGCTTCGGCGCCTTGCCGAGGAACGCGTTCCAGTCGAGGCTGTTCCGGGCCGCTTCGTCAAAATGCTTCGGCGGGGCGAACGGATCGGCCTTCACCCAGTTCCGGCAGTCCCACACCTTCACCCAGACGATGTCGCCGAAATCCTTCGATTGCACGATCTCGCGCGCCTTCATCCAGTGCGGGCCGCTGTGCCGCTGGTTGCCGACCTGCACGATCGCCTTCGTCTTGCGGACGGCCGCGACCATTTCCTTGCCTTCCTCGATGGTCTTCGAGAGCGGCTTCTCGGTGTAGGCGTCCTTCCCCGCCTGCATCGTCGCGATCAGCACGTCCCGGTGGTGGTGGTCCGGCGTCGCGATGATGACGGCGTCGAGGTTCTTGTGCTCGAGCAGTTTGCGGTGATCCGAATACGGCGTCGGCTTCGCCTGTTTGGCGTCGGTAATGACCTTCGCGAACCGGTCCATGCGGAAGCCGGCGACGTCGCACATGGCCACGATATCGTGGTTGTTCTTGAGCGCCTCGCGGGTGACGCTGGTGCCGCGTCCGCCGACGCCGATGGTGCCGATCTGGATGCGTTCGTTGGCGCCGTACACGCGGGCGTAGGAGCTGGCGAGCAGCGCGGCGGACGAGCCGAGGAAGGTCCGGCGGGAGAGCGGAGTCATGGAGAGGGTTCCGAGGTGGAAGGAGGGCTGGTGAAAGTGTACCGCGAATCGCCGCCCGACGCCAGCGCCGACCCGTTCGGGATTGCGTGGGTTTCAGCTTCCGATATCCTGCGCGGCCCGAATCGCGCCGAAACCGTGCCTCGTCACACAGGTAAAGCTTCCACCTTCGGAAGACGGGGATTCGAAGTCGGTTCGCGACCTTCGATGATTTTCTCCCTCCCCCCTTGAGGGGGGAGGGCCGGGGTGGGGGGTCGGGGATTCGATGAAGCTTGCGGTGAGGGCCGTCACCCCCACCCTAACCCTCCCCCTTCAAGGGAGAGGGGACTGAACTCCCTCCCCCTTCGAGGGGGAGGGGACATGAGTCACCCTAACACACGGATTTCCCAGGCTGGACCGGAGGAACGAATCATGGCCCATTCCCGATCGCTCAAGCTCCAGCAACTCGAAGACCGCCTCACGCCGACGAGCGCCCAGCTCGTCGCGCTCGACTTCGATCCGTCCCGCTCCGCCTCCGGCGACTTCAACGGCGACGGCTTCATGGACTTCGTCACCAGTAGCAAGGCGGGCGAACCGACCAAGCTGACGATCTTCTACGGCGGCATCCCCGACAAGACCGACACCGTCACGGACGTATTCGAGAGCAGCTACCTCGGCGGCGCCCGCGTCGCCGCCGGCGACCTCGATGGCGACGGCAAGGCCGAGATCGCCGTCGCCGCCGACCTCGGCGGCAGCGGCCGCGTCGTGGTTCTCTCCTATTCGCTCAATCCGACAATCGCGATCTTCCCGCCGCCGCCGCCGACATTCGGCTACAACCCGGTCGCCAGCTTCTACGGCATCGAGGACAACAACTTCCGCGGCGGCAGCTCCGTCGCGATCGCGGACATCAGCGGCGACGGACGCGCCGACCTGCTCGTCGGCGCCGGCTTCGGCGGCGGCCCGCGCGTCGCCATCTACGAAGGCAAATCGGTCACGCAAGCGAATCCGGCGCGCGTCATCAACGACTTCTTCGCGATCCCCGACCTCGCGTTCCGCGGCGGCGTGTCGATCGACGCCGGCGACGTCGACGGCGACGGCCGCGCCGACCTGATCGTCGGCCCCGGCTTCGGCGGCGGCCAGCGCGCCCGCGTCCTCTCCGGCGTCGACATCGCCGCCAACAAGGCCGCCACCGCCGCGCCTCTCGCCGACTTCTTCCTCGGCGGCACCGACGGCGGCAACCGCCTCGGCCTCATCGTCTCCTACGAAGCGCCGTACGACTCGAACCCGTTCGGCGGGTTCACGCTGTTCGCATACTCGACAAAACTGATCGAAGGGAAATTGACGATCGCCGGCGGCGTCGGCTTCGTCGGCCGGGACTTCCCGAAGGCCCCCGGCGTCGTGCCCGATCTCGACGAACGCGCTTTCGTGCAGTGACGCGCCGGCCATTCAATTCCGGCGAACGCCGAGTTGAATCAGTTCGCCGGTATGATTCGGTCGGTCGCCGGTCCACTGGCCGACCTTGCCACCACCGCCGTTCACGCCGTCGGCGAGGCCACGCGTAAGGACATACCAGCAGAAGTAGCAATGGTTGCTCGTCGCGCCCGGCAGGGCGTCGGGGTCGCGGGCGAGGATTTCGTCCCGGATCGCCGTCAGCCCCTTGCGGAAGACCGTGCCGACGTACGGGTGCTTCCTTGCGGCGCGGATGATCGCCTCGACGCTGTCCGTGTGAATGTTGCCGATCGTGAGCTGGTCGAGGTCGCTGGCGAACCCGCAACAGGGCTTCACTTCCCCCTTCGGATTCACGATGAGCGCCTGCCCCGGCCCCTCGCAATAGTCCTCGCGGAACCAGGTGCCGTCCCACGGGTTCGCGTTCCCCAGCCCCTCGGCCCGTTCGACCGTCGCGAGGTGGTTCCAGTTCAAGGTCATCGTCAGCTCGTCGCTGACGAACAGGTAGTGCTTCAACAGATCGGACCATTCGACGACGGCGTCGAGTTCTCGGGCGAGCCGGTGGATCGGTTCGAGACCGCGGTCCGGCGCGGCGCTGGCGTAGTTCAGGGAAAGGATCGTGTCGCGGTCGAAGACCGTGCGGGCGACGCGACAGTATTCGGCGAGTTTGGCGATGTCCATGCCGTGGAACTTGTCGACGCTGAGGCCGAGCTTGCCGGAGAAGCCGGCGTCGCGGAGCTTGGTGAATACCGATTTCAGGTGTCGGGCGTCGCGGTGCCAGACGCCGTTGGACATGAGTTTGTCGAACTTGAAGCCGAGTTGGGCGGCGCGTTTGGTGACGGCGATGACGAATTCGGGGTAGAGGAACGGTTCGCCGCCGGTGAAGCCGAGGATGTCGATTCCGGCGGCGTGCGCCTCCTCGAGGAACCGGATCGCGACCGGGATCGGCAGTCGGTCGGTCCACTCGATCGGCACGCAGCAGTGCGGGCAGGCGAGGTTGCACTGGTAGGTGCCGGCGAAGGAGAGGTAGTTCGGCCGGAAGGTGCGGGTGCGCCGCGCGACGGGGCGCGCGCCCGCGCGGCCGGACGGATCGGGGACTGGTAACGGTTCTGTCACATGGGTAATATAGGAAGACCTCTCCCGACTCCGCGTTAGACTTCGGTGGGCGAATCGTCATAATGAGTTGGAAGGTTCTCCCCACTTCCGACCTGCGCGGACGGTTCTGCCGAACGTGACGGCTCCGATAATATCCGTCGGCACGAATTCTCCTTGTAGGCGGTTTGGCGAACGGACAGAATCTTTATCATCCTTACAGCCTTCCCCGCGGGCAGGACACCATGCGCACCGCCACTCTCCGCCGCCTCGCCGGATCGTTCGCGGTCCTTTCGTTGGGCACCTGGGCGGCCCTTGCCCCGGTGCATGGCCAGCAGGCCGTCCCGCTGCCGGCCGCGGATGCCCCCGCCGGCGCGGAGAAGAAGGACAAGGCCGCGCCCCTCGAAGTCATGATCTTCCCGTCCGACCGGGACGCGAAGAACATGATCAAGGCCGTCAACGACTATCTCGAGGAGTTCAAGGGTAAGGCCGTCACCGCCCCGTGGGACAAGATCTGCTTCGCGGCCCAGCAGGTGCTCGATGCCAAGAGCGATTCCTTCTACGAAGCGAAGACCGAAGAGGGCAAGGTCCAGCGCATCAGCGCCAAGGCGGAAGCGAACCGGCTCATCGGCCGCTTTCCCACCGAAGGCAAGCAGTTCTATCAGCTCACGTTCGGCGGCACCGCCGACAGCCTGTTGAACGACGCCATCAACCGCGGGTACGACCGCGGCATCCTTGCGGAAGTGTCCCAGCGATACTTCCACACCAAGGCCGGTGCCCAGGCCGCGCTCCTTCTCGCCGGCCTGCACCTCGACCGCGGCAACTACGTCGAGTCGGCCTACTCCTTCGAGCGACTCCTCGGCCGCAAGGACGCCGAAGAGTTCTTCACGCCCCTGAACACCTTCAAGGCAATCGTCGCGCTGCAACGCGCCGGCCAGTCGGCCGAGAAATCCAAGGCGCTCCTCGACCAGCTCGAAAAGAAATACCCCCGCAACGGCCTCAAGATCGGCAACCGCACCTACTCCTTCGACGACCTCAAGGACGAACTCGCCAAGAATCCCGAATCCCTCTTCGGCAAGGTCGGCGACGCCTACGTGACGATGCGGCTCGGCAACGCCTCGCACACCGCCATCGGCGACGGCGGCGCGCCGTTCCTCGATCCGCTCTACTCCAAGTCGATGGCGACCCGCGTCGACGACTATCAGGAAGGGATCGCCTGGATCAACCAGATCGTCCCCGACGTCGTCAAGGGCCTGAAGCCCGCCAACGGGGAGTTGGCCATCCCCGGCTTCTTCCCCGTCTCCACGCAGAACCTGCTCTTCGTTCGCACCTACGACGGCATCTTCGCCTACGTCACCAAGGACGGCTTCTCGAACCACGGGAAGCCCGCCAAGGCCGGCGACCTCTACTGGTATGCCGACGCCAAAGGCTCCCTCGCGTCGGTCATGTCCGCCGACAACAGCGCCGACGCCAAGACCCGATTCACCCAATACCGCGACCAGCACCGCCTCAAGACGATCCTCTTCGAGAACTCGCTCATCGGCTCCATGACCCACGACGGCCAGAACCTCTACGCCGTCGACGACATGGCCCTGCCCACGCCGCCGCAGGTCTACGACCCCAATATGGGCGGCTTCGTCATGCCCGGCGGCGGCGGCAACGCCGTCACGACCATGGGCGTCGACAAGGACTTTGCCGAAGGCAACCGCCTGATCGCCCTGAACATGGTCACCGGCAACCTCGCCTGGCAGCTCGGCAACAGCCGCTCCGTGCCGGCCATGACGGAAGAAGAAGAGGACAAGACCGACAACCCGCTTCTGCTCATGTCGAATGCCTTCTTCTTCGGCCCGCCCCTGCCGGTCAACGGGAAGCTCTACGTGCTCTTCGAGAAGGGCGGGCGCGTCCGCCTCGCGTGCCTCGACCCGCTCAAGGTGAAGCACTATCCGCTGCCGAACGGCAAGCCGAGCGACAAGGCGCCGGAACTGGTCTGGAGCCAGCGGCTCGGCGAACCGAACACGAAGCTCCCCGCCGACACGATCCGGCGGTTCCAATGCTCGTACCTCGCGTACAGCGAAGGCGTGATGATCTGCCCGACGAACGCCGGCGCGGTCGTGGCGGTGGACATCATGTCCCGCAGCCTGCTCTGGGCGCGGTCGTACCGCAGCATCAAGCAGGTGGAAAACCCCCAGCCGAACGCCGGCGGACGGATCATCCGCCGCGGCAACGGCATGATGACAGCGTCCGGCATGGCGACCCTTTCGCCGGACCGCTACCGCGCCTCGGCTCCGATCATCTCCAACGGCCGCGTCGTCTTCTCCGCCTTCGATTCCGAAAGCGTCGACTGCCTCGACCTGCGCACCGGCGATCTGCTCTGGAGCGAGCCGCGCCGCGCCGGCGATCTTTACGTCGGCGGCGTCGTTTCGGACAAGGTTCTGGTCGTTGGCAAGGAGGCGGTGCGGGCGATCAACCTGACGGGCAAGGCGCGCGAGAAGGCCGGCCCGACGGGCAAGGAAGACGCCATCGTGGCGTGGCGCGACCTGCGCATCGGCACCCCCGCGGGCCACGGCGTCGCCAGCAAGGGCGGCGTCTACTACCTTCCGCTCTCGGACAGCCCTGACAGCAAGCAGCCGGCCATCTGGTCGCTCGACGTGAAGACCGGCAAGGTGACGGCGAAGGCGACCTACCGGAAGAAGTCCGAACCCGACGCCCCGCCCGTGCTGCTCGGCAACCTCGTGTTCCACGAAGGGCAGCTCGTCTCGCAATCGGCGCTCGATATTTCGATCTTCCCGCAGACCGGCCTCAAGAAGGAAGAAATGGACCGGCTGCTGAAGGCAAACCCGAACGACCCGATCGGACTGGTGGCGCGCGGCGAAATCCACATGGACAACGGCGAGATTGCCGCCGCCATCGCCGATTTCAAGGCCGCCGCCAAGAACAACCCGCCCGAAGACGCCACCCGCCGCCTCCGCGAGAAGCTCTACCTCGCCTACACCGAGCAGCTCCGCAAGGATTTCCCGTCCGGCGAAGCGTTCCTCGACGAATACCGCGACCTGTGCGACGTGAAGGCCGACGCCGAAGACCCGAAGGTCCGCCAGCAGCAGATGGACGAAAGCCTGCGCCGCAAGCAGGTCTACCTGCGCCTCATGGCCGACGGCCGCGAGAAGCAGGGTCGGCTCGACCAGGCGTTCGACTTCTACATGCAGTTCGCCAACCTCGGCGACAACAAGCAGCTCGTCACGATCGACGAGGAATCCTACGGTCAGACCCGACCGGACGTCTGGGCGCGCGGCAAGATCGCCGCGATGATCCAGAACGCGACCGACCCCGCCGTCCGCAAGCCGCTCGAAGACCGCGTCGGTCAGGAATGGAACAAGGTTCGCACCGGGAACGATCCGAAGGCGCTGGCCGAATTCGTGCGTTCATTCGGCGACCACTTCGCGGTCGGCCGCGAGGCGCAGCTCGTGCTCGCCGAGACCAAGCTGGCGACCAATGCCGACGAGGACGCCCGCGAAGCGCAGTCGCTGCTGCTGAAGGTCTGGGCGACCGCCCCGGAACGGCCGCTGGCAGCGAAGGCCGTTGAAGCCCTCGCTCGCCTGATGACGCGCCGCGGCATGATGGACGACGCTGTCGCCATGTACGCGAAGCTCGGCGAGGAGTTCGCCGACGTCGCCGTTCGCGACGGCAAGACCGGCGCCGACTTCTTCAACGACCTGCTCACCGACAAGCGGCTGCTGCCGTACCTCGAACCGACGCGCGTGCCGCTCCCGGACAAGGTGAAGGTGACGCAAAAGACCGGCAGCATGGGCGGGTCTTACAACACGATGTCCATCGAGCCGGAAGGATCCGAAGGGAACCCGTTCTACCGCCGGCACCGGGTGATCCTGACCGGTAGCGGCAACAACCAATGGGAAATCCGCATCCTGGATCGCGCGACGAACGCCGAGACGCACCGGTTCCCCGGCCAGCCGTACTACGTGATTCCGTCGGGCATGCCGCGCCACCGCATCGCGCAGGCGCACGGACAACTGCTGCTCGTCCACACCGGTCTGAAGGTGATCTGCTACGATCTCGCCGAGAAGAAGCCGCTTTGGGAATTCAACCCGCTTGGCGACCTCAAGCCGGCGCAGAACCAGTACGGCTGGGACGGCCAGCCGATCCCGGAGGAAGACGTCGCGATCCCGCTCGGACAGGACGGCACGCGCCTCGGCATCGGCCGCGCCACCCACCTCGATGCCAACATCGCCTGCATCCTCCACCGCGACGGACTCGTCGGCTTCGACCCCGTCACCGGCACGCGGCTCTGGTCCCGCACCACCGTCTCGCCGATGGCGACGCTGTTCGGCGACGCGCAGCATGTGTTCGTCGTCGAACGCACGCCGGACAACCGCATCGGCCGCACCCGCGTCTTCCGCACCGCCGACGGCCGGCCCGTCGATACCGCGCCCGACTTCTCCGGCCTGCTCGCCGGAGACTCGTTCCTCGACCACGTCGGCCGGCACCTGCTCGTCGGCGATGTCCGCGAGAAGACCCGCTCGCTCCGCCTGTACGACCCGCTCACCGGCAAGGATGTCTGGAAGAAGGACTACCCCGCCGAGGCCACGGTGGTTCGCTCCCTCGCGCCGGAGTTCGTCGCCGCGATCGAACCCGGCGGCCGGTTCGACGTGCTCGCCGTGAAAACCGGCAAGGTGGTCTTCCAGGGCCAGATCGACAAGGCGAACGTGGCCGCGCACGCCAAGGAACTGCAACGGCCCGTGCTGCTGGTGGACGACGCGCGGTTCTACCTCGTGCTCAACACCGGAAAGAACGCGAACCCGAACCGCTACTACTACAACAACCAGTACATCAAGTACCAGGAAGTGACCGGGGCGATCTACTGCTTCGACCGCGCGTCCGGCACCCGACTGTGGTTCTCCGACAAGCTCTTCCAGGGCCAGCAACTGCTCGTGGACCGGTTCGCGGAACTGCCCGCGCTCGTCGCCAGCACCGCCACCCAGGCCGACGACGGCACCAATCAATGGGTCCACCGGATGATCATCGCCGACAAGGCCAACGGACGGCTGCGCTTCCTCAAGAACCTCAACAGCAACGGCTACCTGCAAAACGTCTCGACCGATCCGAAATCCGCGACGGCGAAGGTCGGCCGCTACGACATGTATTGGGAAATCACGCCGGACACGGATGCGACCGACGCGAAAGCGGCGGACAAGAAGTGACCCGAACGGGGAGGACGATCATGATCCGCCGATACCTGCTGGCCGCGTTCGCCGCGATCCCGCTGGCCGGCGCGCTCGCCGCGCTGCCGCTCGGCGGCACGCTGGCGGCCCAGGACGCGCCCAAGAAGAAGATCGACATCGAGCCGACGATCGAAAAGGGTCTCGAGTGGATCAAACGCAACCAGCAGTCCGACGGACACTGGGAGGCTCAGGGCGGCGCGTACCCCGGCGCGATGACCGGCGTCGCCGGCATGGCGCTGCTCATGGAAGGCAGCACCCTCCGGGAAGGGAAATACAGCGACCAGCTCGTCAAGGCGGTAAAGTGGTTCACCGACCGCGCCGCGCCCAACGGCCTGCTCGGCACGCCCAACAACGTCGCCGAGCGCTCCCATTACATCTACGGCCACGGCTTCGGGCTGCTCTTCCTCGCCAGTGTCTACGGGGAAGAAGACGACGACGACCGCCGCAAGAAGCTCGAACAGATCCTCAAGCGCGCCGTCGACTTCTCCTGCAAGGCGCAGACCGACAAGGGCGGCTGGGGCTACGTCAGCGCGCTCGAAGGCGGAAACTTCGACGAAGGCTCGACCACCATCACGCAGCTCCAGGCGCTGCGGGCGGCGCGGAATGCCGGCATCGCCGTCCCGAAGAAGACCATCGACAACGCCGTCGACTACCTGCGCAAGTGCACGACGCCCCGCGGCGGCCTCATCTACAACCTGTCGTCGAGCGGCATCGCCGCCGCCGGCCAGGAACGCGGGCCGATCACCGCCGCCGCCGTCGCCTGCGCCTTCAGCGCCGGACAGTACAACGACGAATACGCCAAGCGCTGGATTCAGTACTGCAAGGAAAACATTCCGATCGCCTCCGGCCGCCTCTCCCACGACGAATACCAGAGCTACTACCTCGCTCAAGCGATCTACGTCCTCGGCGAAGACCGCTACGGGGAAATGTTCCCGAACTCCGACCCCAAGGACCGCTGGCGCTGGAGCAGCTACCGCGACACGATGTACGAGTACATCAAGAACGCGCAGGCCGCGGACGGTTCGTGGCACGGCGGCGGCTGGGGCGCCGGCCAGATGTTCTCGACCTCCGTCAACCTCTGCATCCTCCAGCTGGAGAAGGGCGTCGTCCCGATCTACCACCGATAGCGGCGGTCAGAGGACAGAGAACAGAAGTCAGAGGCCAGAAGGCAGGAAACAATTATCCGCAATTGATCGGCCCCATGACACCTGACACCTGACACCTGACACCTGACCTCTGACTTCTGAACCCTGACCTCTGAACTCTGACATCTGCACCCTGACCTCTGAACCCGGAACCCCCTCATCATGAGCGTCGAAACCGTCGAAACGAAAATGGACTCCGCGGACCTCGCGGCCATCAAGAAGCTGCAAACCGCGTATCAGGATCTCAAGAGCCAGTTGTCCCGCGTGATCGTGGGGCAGGACGAGGTGATCGAACAACTGCTGATCGTGCTGTTCAGCCGGGGCCACTGCATGCTGGAAGGCGTGCCGGGCCTCGCGAAGACGCTCATGATCTCGTCGCTGGCGAAGTGCCTGTCGCTGGACTTCAGCCGGATCCAGTTCACGCCGGACCTGATGCCCGCGGACATCACCGGCACGGACTTCATCGAGAAGAACCCGATGACCGGCGGCGTGGACCTGAAGTTCCGCGCCGGGCCGCTGTTCGCGAACATGGTGCTGGCGGACGAAATCAACCGGACGCCGCCGCGGACCCAGGCGGCACTCCTCGAGGCGATGCAGGAGCGGCAGGTGTCGGTCGGCCGCGTGCGTCACAAGCTCGGCAACCCGTTCTTCGTCCTCGCCACGCAGAACCCGATCGAGCAGGAAGGGACCTACCCGCTCCCTGAGGCGCAGTTGGACCGCTTCATGTTCAAGGTGTTCGTCGGCTATCCGACGGCGTCGGAGGAGTTCGAGATCGCCAAGCGCACCACCTCGACGCAGGTGGACGAGATCGCTCCGGTCCTCACCGGCGAGCAGATCCTGGACCTGCAGCAACTCGTGCGCAAGGTGCCGGTGTCCGACCATATCATCCGCTATTGCCTCGCGATCGTGCGGCAGACGCGGATGGGCGAGCCGTCGTCGCCGAAGTTCATCAAGGAATGGCTCTCGTGGGGCGCCGGCCCCCGCGCCGTGCAGAATCTCATCCTGGGCGCCAAGGCGCGGGCGCTGCTGTACGGCCGGCCGCACGTCACCACCGAAGACATCCAGAAGCTCGCGGCGCCCGTCATGCGGCACCGCATCCTGACGAACTTCACCGCCGCATCCGAAGGCGTGACGACCGACGTGGTGGTGAAGAAGATCCTCGAAGAGACGCCGAGCAAGGAAGGCGAACTCGAGCGCGACGAACGCTTCAAGAAGATGTTCACGACGGTGTGATCCGCATCCCCGTCGGGTGGGCCGTGTCTTCGAGGCCCACCGGTATGCGGCTGCACGAACCGGTGGGCCTCGAATACAAGGCCCACCCACCCCCCCGACGAACATCATGGCTTCCAAAGACGACGACCCCCGGCGGTTTCTCGACCCGCGCGTGATCGCCAGGATCTCGCAGCTCGACCTGCGCGCCAAGCAGGCCGTCGCCGGGTTCATCTCCGGCATGCACAAAAGCCCGTTCTTCGGGCAGTCGGTCGCCTTCGTGCAGCACCGCGAGTACGTCCCCGGCGACGACATCCGCCACATCGACTGGAAGGTCTGGTCCCGGTCGGACCGCTTCTACCTGAAGCAGTTCGAGGCCGAGACCAACCTGCGGCTCACGCTGGTGGTCGACACGAGCGAATCGATGGTCTACGGCCGCGGCGCGATGAACAAGTACGAGTACGCCTGCACGGCGGCGGCGTGCCTCGGCTACCTGACGGCGAAGCAGCAGGATTCGGTCGGCCTCGTGACCTACGGCGTGGACGTGAACCAGATCCTGCCGACGCGCAGCGCGATGCACCACGTCGACGCCATCGCGCATTCGCTGGATCTGAGCCGGCCTCGGGAGAAGACGGACATTTTGAAGGTGATCCGCCGCGTGGCGGAGAACACGCCGTCGCGCGGCCTCGTCGTCCTCTTCTCCGACCTGCTGACCGATCGCGAGCCGCTCTTCAAGGGCCTCGAGATGCTCCGGCACCGCCGGCACGACGTGATGGTCTTCCACGTGATGGACGACGACGAACTGACCTTCCCCTTCGGCGGCATGACGCGCTTCGAAGGGATGGAGGAACTGCCGAACCTGCTGTGCGACCCGAAGGCGCTGCGCGAGGGCTACCTGGAGGTGCTCGAGGAGTACCTCACGGAAGTGCGCCGCGGCTGCACGAAGATGGGCGTGGACTACTCGCTGGTGCGCACGAGCGACTACCTGGACGCGGTGCTGTCGCGGTTCCTGCACGCCCGCATGGCGAACAAGGGCAGCCCCGCGCGGCGGTAAACGACATTCGAACACGAACAACCGGACGAATCCCGCAATGCTCGACATGTTCCTGAATCCGTGGTCGATGGCGGCCGGCGCGGCGCTCGTCAGCGTGCCGATCATCATCCACCTCATCAACCGGATGCGCTTCAAGCGCATCCGCTGGGCGGCGATGGAATTCGTCATCAAGGCCCAGAAGCGGATGAAGCGGAAGCTGATCTTCCAGCAGCTTCTCCTGCTCTTCCTGCGCTGCCTGATGGTGTTCCTGTTCGGCCTGCTCGTCGGGCGCTTTCTCGGCTTCAACCCCCTCGACGGCCGCGAGACGCGCACCACCGCGCACGTCGTCGTCCTCGACGACTCGCCGAGCATGGGCGACTTCTTCCGCGGGGACGACGGCCAGATCACCGACGCGCTCGCGATGGCCAAGAAGGTACTGCTCGAGCAAATCGCGCCGGCCGCGGCGCAGGCGTCGACGGCGCAGACGCTCGACCTGCTGACGCTCTCGAAGCCCGCCGAGCCGCGGAGCTTCGGCCGCATCAACAACACCTCCATCGACGAGGCCAAGTCGTTCCTCAACGGCGTGGAACCGTCGCCCGTCCGCGGCTCACTCGTGGACGCCCTGAAAAAGGCCAAGGAATCGCTGGACGCCCAGCCCGGCGTCGAGACGTCGCAGGTGATCCACGTCCTCTCCGACTTCCGCGCCGCGGACTGGGAGCGGGACGCCGATGCGATCAAGACCGTCGTCGCCGAACTGGCGACGGCGCGCGTGAAGGTCCACTTCGTGGACGTCGCGCACCCCTTCCGCAAGGACGAGAAGCAGGCGCCCCTGCACCACGACAACGTCGGCATCGTGGAACTCAAACCATCGAAGCTCGTGGCCGCGCGCTACGAGCCGCTCGAATTCACTCTCACCGTGAAGAACTTCGGGGCGGCCGAACTCAAGGACATCCGCTTTCCCGTCGCGGTGAACGGCGACGACGCGAAGGGCCTTTCCGTGCAGTTTCCCTCGCTGCCGGGCAACGCGGAGAAGTCGTTGAACTTCTCGCTGACGTTCGACCAGATCGGCACGCCGGAGCGCCCGCTGGACCGCTACAGCCTCGTGACGGCGCGGATGGAGGGTCAGGAGGCCGGCGGCATCGCCATCGACAACGCCCGGCACGCCCTGGTCGAGGTCCGCGACCGCCTGCCGATGCTCGTCGTCGACGGCAAACCCGCCAACCGGGACAAGAAGGAAAGCGACAGCTTCTACCTCCAGCGCGTCTTCACCGACACCATCGGCGGCTTCCGCTGGGTGCCCGGCACCGTGAAGGATCTGGAGGGCGACTTGCGGCAGTACACCTGCGTGCTGCTCCTGAACGTGCCGACGGTGCCAGAAGCCGCGGCGAAGAACCTCGAAGCCTATGCCCGCGACGGCGGCGGTATCGGCTTCTTCCTCGGGCCGGACGTGAAGCCCGCCGACTACAACAAGTTCCTCTACGCCGACGGCGCGGGCATCTTCCCGGTCCCGCTGCCCGAGAACCCCAGCGCCCCGGTGCCGGACGAAGTCATGATCGTCCGCCGCTTCTCGCCCACCAAGAAGATCCTCCTGCGCGAGCCGGCGCTCAAGCAGCACCCCGCCGTCGCCCCGCTCTACACCGACGAGCGCGGCCTGCGCGTGAAGTCCAGCGACGAACTCGAAAAGTTCTTCCCGTTCATCACCATCAACCGCTATTGGCCCGTGAAGCGCCTCGGCAAATGGCGGGACGACCGCACCGTCACGGAACTGTTCTGCATGCCGAACGAATCGCCGATGGGCGATTACGACAAGCCGACGGTGGACTTCCTGGCGAAGCTGCCGGTGGACGAGCCGAAGTACGCGAAGTACAAACCGCTGCTCGACGACCTGAAGACAAAGCTGCGCACGAAGGCGCTCTCGACCGAACCGCTCTACGAATTGGCGGCGCTCTTCGACCAGTTGCTCGCCGACCAGCGTTCCGACGGCCGGCCGGAGGATGCGCTGCTCCGCGAGTTCTGGGGCCTGCCGGAACTCGGCGACCTGCGCACCGAGGCGCAGCGCCTGCGGGACCTCGTGAAGTTCGGCGACCCGTTCTACTTCGTCAAGCAGTTCGGCAAGGGCCGCATCACGGTCATCACGACGACGGCCGGCGAGACCTGGAACGACTGGGCCTCGCTCCCGCCGGGCAACGCCTGCTTCCAGCCGGTCATGGTCGTGCTCGAGCGCTACCTGTCGGGCGGCACGGCCGAGGCGAACCGCTCGGTCGGCGAGAAGCTGGCGATGGACTTCGACGCGGCGCGGTACCGCGCGGGCGTGGCGCGGGCGTTCCTGTCGTACGACCCGCTCAAGCCCGGGGCGGGCGGCGCGGCAACCGAACTCAAGCCGGTCGACCTGAAGGAACAGGTGATGACGACGAACGCCGGCCAGCACGAATTCCGCTTCGCCGATTCCACCAAGCCCGGCGGCTACCTCTTCACGTTCACGCAGGTGAAACCGCAGGCGACCGGCGGCGAGGCGCCCGAAGTGCCGGAATACCACGCCGCCGCCTTCAACGTCGACTCGAAGGTCGAAGGCGACCTGCGCCGCTGGTCCCGCGACGACATCCTGACCAACTCGCCGGGCGCGGAGTTGCACTCCGCCGGCGATGCCGGCTGGGTGGACGCCCTCAAGAACAAGAAGAGCGACTGGACGGAAGCGGGCTGGATCTTCCTCGTGCTGCTGCTCGTGCTGATTGTGGAGGGCGCATTGGCGGTGAAGCTCAGCCACCATACCGCGCCCGGCACGGTGGAGCACGCCGCCCCGACCGTGGCGGCGCTGATGAACCGAACGGCCAACCCCGGTGCGACGACACCCGCGAACTCAACCTAACGAATCGGATACCGAATCGCAATGAATGACCAAGGCATCACCCGCGAGACCGAGATCGTCTTTCGACGCCTGGCCGACTCGTTTCCCGGCGTCAGCCCGGAGATGAGCGCCACGGCGTGGTGGGCGCTCGTCGTCGGCGTCTTCGCGATCGGCGCGCTCTTCGTCATCTGGATGTACACGAAGGACGCCCGCACCTGCCGCTGGTACGTCGCCGTACCGCTGGCGGTGCTGCGCATCCTCGTCTACGCCCTGCTCGCCCTTGCGTTCCTCCTGCCCGCGCGCCAGACCTGGGAAACGTCCGAGAAGACCTCGCGCGTGCTCATCCTGCTGGATGTGTCTCCCAGCATCACGCAGATTTCGGACGAGCGCGCCTCCGCCGGCGCCAAGCCCGCCACGCGGCTCCAGAAGGTGCTCGACTTCCTCACCGACGACAAGGTCGGCTTCCTGAAGAAGATCATCGACGTGAACCCGGTGTACCTCTACCGCTTCGGTTCGCGCCTCGACGACGAACCGACGGCGCTGACCGCCGATTCGCCGGCGTGGTCCAAAGCCGACTGGGACGCCTGGACGAAATACGACTTCAAGCCGTGGGTGCTGCGCGGCCTCTCGAAGGATTCCCGCGACGCCGTCGCCAAGCTGCCATCGTGGAAGGGCGACGCCCCCGGCACGGCCGAGTGGGCCATCGACTGGGCGAAGCTGCCCGAAGCCGATGTCGTGCCCGGCTCCCTCTCCGACGAGGAGAAGAAGACGCTGCTCGACAACCGCGCGAAGCTGGAGAAGCGCGTCGACGTCGCCCGCGCGATCGTGTTGGGCACGAACGTGCCCGACTCGCTCACGACCGCCATCAACCGCGAATCGTCCAACATGGTGCAGGGCCTCATCGTCTTCACGGACGGCCGCAGCAACCTCGGCAGCGAGGCGGCCTACAACGAGCTGAAGGAACGCGCGACTCGCGAGAAGATTCCGATCTTCACCATCGCCGTCGGCGAGCCGCGCGAGAACGTCGCCATTACCATCACCGACCTCACCGCCCCCGACCGCATCCCGCCGGACGAACCGGTCAAGATCGCGGTGGAAGTCGACGGCGTCGGCCTCGAACGGCAGGAAGTCGAAGTCAAGCTCGGCCTCTACCTGCCCACCCGCGACCCCAAGACCGACCAGCCCGACCACGAACTCGTCGCCAAACTCCAGTTCCAGCCCGGCGACCCGCCGCACGGCGCGGCCGAGTTCGTCATCGACGCCGACAAACTGCCCGAATCCATGACCGAGGATTCCAAGAAGGAGACCGGCGCCGGCAAACGGAAGCAGCTCAAGCAAGGCGCGTGGTCGATGGTCGCACGCGTCGCGGCTGACAAGCGCGAGATCTACGACAAGCCCGAACACGTCTCGTCGCCCCGCGTCGTGCAGGTGATGGATTCGCCGCTACGCATCCTGCTGTGGGCGAGCGGGCCGACGCGCGACTACCAAACGCTGCGGACCCTACTCATGCGCGAAGTGAACGAGAAACGCGCCGAGATGAGCATCTTCCTGCAGAACGAGGGTGGACGCGACGGGAACATCACCCAGGACGTGACGCCGGACCGGCTGCTCATCAAGTTCCCGACGCGCTACGAAACGACGCCGAAACCCGGCGACAAGCCCGAGGACAAGTACCTGAACCTGCACGAGTACGATCTGATCCTGGCGTTCGACCCGGATTGGACGGAACTTTCGACGGAGCAGATCGAGAACCTGAAGACATGGGTGGTGGAAGGCGGCGGCGGCTTCGTCTATGTCGCCGGTCCGATCCACACGTTCCAACTGGCCCGCGCCGACGAAACGGGCCGGTTGAAGCCGCTGCTTGAAATGCTCAGCGCCCTGCCCGACGACAGCATCCTGTTGAAGACCCGTCCGATCCCGCGCACGCCACGACGGCTCAAGCTGAACCCGAACGCCGAATTCGATGTCCTGAAACTGGAAGACGCGGGCGAAGATCCCGTCGCGGGTTGGGGCCGGTTCTTCGCCAACGGCGGTGCAATCCAGCCCGGCAACCCGAACCAGCAACTGAACCCGAAGAACGGCTTTTACTCGTACTACCCGATCAAGATGACGAAGCCCGGTGCCGCCGTGCTGCTGGAGTTCCTGGATGTGAACGAACGCGGCGAAGCGGAACCGAAGCCGTACTTCGTGATCAATCAGCCCGGCCGCGGGCGCACGGCGTTCCTCGGCTCCGGCGAGACGTGGCGGTTGCGCACCGTCGACCCGTCGTATTTCGAGCGGTTCTGGATCCGCTTCGGCCGGAACATCTCCGCGGCTCGGCGGAACGTGCAGTCGTTCCGCGGCCAGGTGCTCGTGAACAAGGAGTATTCGTCCGGCTCGCTGGTGCGCGTGCAGACGCGCCTGCTGGCACCGAACGGCAAGCCGTACCCGCCCGACGCCATCACGCCGAAGTTCATCATCGAGCAGTTCGAGCCGGACGGCTCGAAGAAGCCCAAGCCGATCGGCCCGATCCCGATGGCGGCGAAGAAGGGCGCGAGCGGGTTCGACGGCTATTACACCGCGCAGGTCCTCGCCGACCCGAAGCAGTTCCCGCCCGGCGAGTTCCGCTACAAGGTCGTCGTCGACGTGCCGGACAGCCCCGGCGACACGATCAGCGGCGAGTTCATGGTCCGCCGGTCCGACCCGGAACTGGACAACGCCCGGCCGGACTTCGCCGCGCTCCAGAACGCCGCCAGCGCGCTCGCCGACGTGGAACCGAAGATCACCGAACCCGGCGCGCTAGAGAAACTCAAAGGAAGCGCGACCGACACGACGAAGGTGAAGCTCGCCTTCAAGCTGAGCGAGACGGAGAAGCTCGCGGCGATCCCGGCGTGCCTGAAGTCGGACCGCAAGGAATTCCGCAACCGCGGTGCGGTCGAGGACCTCTGGGATCAGGGGGCGACGCTGCCGTCGGCGATCTCCGACCGGTTCTCGTCGCAACCCGTGACGATCAGTTACCTGCTGATGGCCGCGATCGGATTGCTCGCGATCGAATGGGCCGTCCGGAAGCTTGTGCGTTTGGCGTAATCGACTTCCGATGTCGAAGCCGGACTTCGGAAGTCTGGCGGGTTCAACCGCTGAATTATTCGATTGGACACCGAGATATGCCTGCCGACACCGTGGAATCGCCGAACCGCCTCGACGCGAAACTGGCCGGGCCGCTGGACCAGATCCGCGGCACGATCCGGCAATACATCCTCGCCGATGTCGCCGTCACCGTCGCCATCGTCGTGGTCCTCTGGTTCTGGCTCGGCCTCGCGCTCGACTTCGGCGTCTTCAAACTCTCCGGATTCGACTGGGTCCTCGATTCCCCGCGCGTGCTCCGCCACCTCGGCCAGCTCGCGCTCGTCCTCGGTCTGCTCGGCGTCCTCGTCGTCCGCCGCGAATCGGTCAAACGCCTCTTCGGCATGATCCCGCAACCGTGGATCCGCCGGCACCTGCTGGAACTTCCGGCCCTCTTCCACGTGCTCATCGCCGCGGTCTTCGCGCCGGTGTTCCTCGTCATCCTGCTCTACCGCTTCCTCTTCTGGCTCCGCGGCGCCGACGAGGACCGCGAAATGGCGCTCGTGCTCGAAAAGCGCTTCCCCGACGTGCTCGGCGACCGGCTCATCACCGCCGTCGAACTCGCCGACATCGACCGGCAGAAGAAGTACGGCTACTCCGAAGACATGATCCGCCGCACCGTGGACGAAGCCCGCGAACGCGTCGCGCAGGTGCCCGTCGCCTCCGTCTTCAACTGGGACCGGATCGGCCGCAAGGCGATCGCGCTCGGCGTCGTCGGCATCGGTTCGCTCGCCGCCGCCTACGCCGCCTACGCCGCGATCGGCCAGCGCTCCGCCAACAAGTTCACCGGCGAATTCGGCGACGTCGCCACCATCTGGGCCGAACGCAACGTCCTCTTCCGCAGCACCCCCTGGCCCCGGAACGCCCATATCGAACTCGTCGGATTCCCCGATCAGGAGCTGCGCATCGGCAAGGACGCGGCCGCCCCGAAAGTCCGCGCCCGCGCGTATCGCTGGGTGATCGCCGACCGCGCCCGCGCGCACGGCTGGCGCCCCCTCCTGTGGAGCGACCTCGCCGAGAACCTGCCCGGGGTCGGTTCCCTCGCCAACGGCATCTTCGCCGGCGACGGCGCCAAGCTCCCAGCCGAGGCTCGCGAGTGGGATCTCGACCGGATCGAAGCCGAAGTCGCGAACGCCGCCGGCGTCGCGCCGCTCCTTGCCAAGCTCGAAGCGCTCGCCGCCGATTCGCGCATGTCCCGCACCCTCCGCAAGCTCGACATCCCGGACGCGATGACTCTCTCGTACGGCGGCACCAAGACGCGCGGCCGGATCAACCTGAACCGCGAGGCCGGCAACGCCTTCACCGGCGAAATCTCCGGGCTTAAGGAATCGATCCGCTTCACGGTCCGCGGCGGGGACTTCACCACGCTCGCCCGCGCCGTCACGCTCGTACCGCCGCCGGCGTTCTCCCGACTCGCCCGCACCGAATACCAGCCCGCGTACCTCTATCACGCCCCGCCGTTCGTCGACGGCAAACAGGACTTCCTGGCCCTCAAGGGACTGCGCCAGGTCCTCGGCGACAAGGAACTCTCGCTCACCGGCGACAAGTCGCTGTTCACGATCACGCAGGGCACCGAGTTCGTCCTCCGCGGCGTGGCCGACAAGCCGCTCAAGCACGTCCTCGCCACGCCGAAGATCGGCAAGCTGCCCGGCCACCCGGCCGGCGACACGAATCCGCTCGTCGTGCCGACTACGAATCCGGATCGCACCGAATTCGCCCTGTCGTTCCGCGACGCCGACCGCCCGACCGCGAACCTCGAATTCGAGCTGACGCTCGTGGACGACGACGACGTGACGAGTTCGCGCCTCGTGCTGGTGCAGGTGTCCGAAGACGGTGTGCCGGTGATCGAGCTGGCCGTGGACGCCCTGCGGAAGCAGGGGAACGCCTACCTCGTGACGCCGGTGGCGAAGGTGCCATTCGTGGACGAAAGCAAGGTGAAGGACGACGCGGGCCTGAGTAAGGTGGCGTTCGCCTACAGCTACCAGCAGGTGGACGCCGCCGTGACGGTGGAGGCGAAGATCCCGATCCTCGCGGGCCTGTTTGCGGGCGCGCCCGGACTGCCGTCGATCGCCACCCCGGTGCGGACGGTGCTCGGCGCGCAACTCATGCAGGATTCTTCCGACAAGAATCTCGGCAAGGCCGTCGCCGGCGAGTACGCCCTGCCGCGCTTCACCGAGGAGTTCGCGAAGCGCCGGCCCGACACGCTCGACGCCCTCCGGAAACGCCTCGACATTCCCCAGCCCCCCGACGACCCGCAAGTCGTCCGGGAACTCCGCTTCCGCGATCAGGACACCGACAATTTCGACTTGCGCGCCGCCATCCCGGCGCTCGAGGAGAAGGACCGCGCGAAGATGCAGCCTCGCTATCGCGTCGACGTGACGCTGCGGGCCACCGACACGAACTACGAGACCGGCCCCAAGGTCGGCCAGAGCCTCGAAACCGTGCGCCTGCTCGTGATTTCCGAGGCCGAACTGCTCGTGGAGATGGCCAAGGACGAGGAAGTGCAGATCGCCCGCCTCGACGATGTGCTCAAGAAGCTGCGGGAGGCGCAGGCGAAACTGAACCAGACCGCCGGCCGCCTGCGCGACCTCGCCCCGCCGCCCGACGTGCTGGTGTCCGCCGGTGTCCGCGCCCAGGACCTCGGGCAGGACGTCGCCAAGGCGCGCGAACTCACGACCGCCATCCAGACCGAATACAAGCGGCTCGAGAAGGAAGCCCGCTTCAACGACATCCGCCAGACGCAGAAGCGGATCGAAGGCGAAATCCTTCGCGACCTCGCCCTGATCCTCGAGAAGGGCTTCGCCACCGCCGAGGACACGCACAAGTCGTTCCTGTCGTCCCTCCTCGAAGGCCGCCGGCCCGAAGAAGCACTCATCGCCAAGGATCAGGCCGACCTCCAGACGCTCGTCAACATGGTGCAGGCGCTGCGCGAAAAGCTCGGTGAGTCGGTCAGCCTGAGCAAGATTCGCGCGGAACTGGAGAAGGTCCGAAACCGGCTGGAGGCCAACGACAAGGTTTTTGCCGACCTGATGCGCGGCGCCCTCGAACGCCTTCGGATGCCCGTGATTTCGACCATTCCCACGGTCGAACTGGCCCAGGGCGAGAAGAAACTCGTCAAGAACCCGCTCAACTGGCTGGCGTTCGACGGCAACGTCTACAAGGTGAAATTCGAGGCCCCGCCCGGCGGGCAGGTGAAGGTGCCGGTTGAAATCACCGTCGCCGACGACAAGGACGCGGTGGAATACGAGATCACCGCCGGAAATCAGTCTGGCGAATATACGATCAAGTTGGTACCTTCGGTGGGCAACCCGGTCGAGGTGAAGGTCAAAGTCAAATGATCGCGCGGGAATTCAGGATTCCCGCGTTGGTCGCCCCGGCCTGAATCGTCTATCGTGTGGATAGTCCCGTTCATGTCCGAACCTCCGCGTTCGGGAGATTCTCATGAGTCGTCGCCTGTCGTTCGCCCTCGGCCACTTCGCCGCCGCGTCGGTCCTGTTGTTCGCCGTCGCCGCGATCCCGGCGCAAGGCCCTAAGCCCGCCGACCCGAAAGCCAAGCCAACCGCGCCGCCCGAAGCCCCGACCACGACCAAGGATCTGCGCGGCTCGTCCGAACAGACCGCCAAGGTCTTCCAGGAAATCTCCCGCGGCCTGCTCACCCTCGCCCAGCGGCTGGAGAAGAGCGAACGGCCCGAGGACAAGGAACGCGCGAAGACGATCTACGCCGCCCTCGAACACGCCCAGAAGGCCAGCATCGACTCCCAGTTCAAGACGCTCATCGGCGGCCTGAGCAAGGGCAGCGACAACCCGCAGGACCTCGGCGGCCTGCAAGGGAAGAACAAGGAACTCATCCAGGCCATCACCGAGATGATCGCCATCCTCCAGACGGAGGACGAATCGGAACGGCTGAAGAAGGAGATCGCCTCGCTGGAGCGATTCCTGAAGGAAGTGTCCGACCTCAAGCGACGCACGGAAGTGCAGCGCGCGATCGTCGAGGCCAGCAAGGCCGACCCGAACAAACAGGCGAACCAGCAGAAGGACCTGGCCGAGCAGACCAAAGACCTGGCCGAGCGCATGGCGGGCAAGAAGGGCGGCGACCCGAAGGGGAACCAGTCCGCGAAGGAAGACCCGAAGTCCCGCCCGAAAGGCGAGGCGAAGGAGGGGGAGAATTCCGCGGACGCCAAATCCGACAGCGCCGGCGACAAGGCCGAGCCTAAAGACGGCAAGGACGGCGGCGACCCGATGAAGGGCGATAAGGGTTCCGACGCGAAGCCGATGGGTAAGGATGGCGAGCCGAAGGGCGGCGACCCGAAGCCGGGCGGCGAACCGAAGGACGGCGCCGGCGAACCGAAGGGCAGCGGTGAGCCGAAGGCTGGGGAACCCAAGGCGGGTGAACCGAAAGCGGGCGAACCCAAGGCGGGCGAGCCGAAAGCCGGAGAACCCAAGGCTGGGGAACCCAAGGCTGGGGAACCCAAGGCGGGCGAACCCAAGGCTGGACAGCCGGGTGAACCGAAGGATGGGCAGCAAGCCAAAGGCAAGGGGACCGAAGGCGGCAAAGGCGAAGCGAAGTCGTCCAAGGGCCAGCAGGCGCAGGGTGGCGACGCCAAGGGCAAGGGCGGCAAGCCGATGGAAGGCGAGCAGCAGGCCCAGGCCCAATCGAAGGGTGCCGGCCAGCAAGGGCAACAAGGCCAACAGGGCCAGCAAGGGCAACAAGGCCAACAGGGCCAACAGCAGCAGCAGAACCAACAGGCGCAGACCCCCGGCCGCAAGCAGGTCGAGGAGGCCTACCCGCACCAGAAGGGGGCCGAGGAGGACCTGCGCAAGCCGGACAACAAGCAGGCCGCCAAGAAGCTCGACGAAGCGATCGAGAAGCTCGCCAAGGCCGAGGAGGAGCTGAAGAAGAAGCTGAAGCAACTCCGCGAGGAGGAAATGCTCAAGACGCTCGCGGCGCTCGAGGCCCGTTGCAACCGGATGCTCTCGATGCAGATCGAGGTCTACGAGGGCACGAAGGCGGTCCATGCCGTGATCGCCAAGAACGGCAACATGAAGACGACGGCCGACCACCAGAAGAGCCAACAGCTCGGCGACAAGGAGACGGAAATCGTCTCGGAAGCCGAGAAGGCGCTCAAGCTGCTCGAATCGGAAGGCTCCGCCGTCGCGTTCGCCAGCGTTCTCGAAGAAGTGAAGGGCGACATGCAGGCGGTGCAGAAGCGCCTCGCCGCGACCTGGGTGGACACCGACACGCAGGCGATCGAGGAGAACATCATCCAGATCCTCAAGGACATGATCGCCGCACTCAAGAAGGCACAGCAGGACATCCAGGACCAACAAGGCAAGCCGTCGCCGCCATCGGATGGCAAGCCGGGGCCGAAGCAGTTGATCGACCTGCTGGCGGAGCTGAAACTGATCCGCGCGTTCCAGACGCAGGTGAACAGCCGGACGAAGATGTACGCCACGAAGTACACGGGCGAGCAGGCGGCCGACCCGATCATCCAGAACGAACTCCGGCAGCTTTCGCAGCGTCAGGCGAAGCTCCAGGACATGGTCCACAAGATCGCGACGGGCGCGAACAAGTGAAATCCCGGCGCGAACGGATCGAATTCCCGAAAGGGAAAGAATCGTGAGAAACCGGAAAATCGTTGTCGGACGTGCCGACAGACGTTAGAGTTGGAGAAGAGTGCCGGTCGATAGACAACCATATCGCCCGGCCCTCGCCTCTCCGAACATCATCCAGCCTCGAACTTCATCCTCTCGCTTGGGGGGTTCCGACGTGACTCTTCGCAAGTTCCTCGCGACCGCGGCCTTTTCCGCCGTCGCCGTTACGGGGAGCGGATTCCCGATCCGCGCGGCGGAGCCCGCCCCGACTCCGGTCGCACCGGCGGCGATCTACACCTTCGGTACGCTCCGCGCGGCGAAGCCGGACGAGGCGAAGGCCAAGTCCGAACACTACCTGAAGTCGGTCGGCAAGTTCGACGCCGCCTCGTTCGAGAAGGTCTGGGCGAAGGAATCCCGTTCGGTCTTCGACCGGACCGTCGAAAGCCTTGCGCTCGCGAACCCGGAAGTCGAATCGCTCCTCAAGACGGCGAAGAACTTTGACGCCGCCGCCCCGGCGGAACTGCCGAAGTTCCTGACGGACGAGAAGGCCGACGCGTTCTTCAAGGCGAACATCGCCACGGCGTACGCGAAGTCGCTGTCCGCGAAGCGCGTGTACGAGGAGGCGCTGGACGCCCTCAAGGCCGTGCTGCCGGAGCAAGTGGTCGACCCGGCCACCTATTACTTCTACAAGGCCGTTTCGGAGCACGCGCTCATCCAGAAGGAGCAGGCGGTCGGGTCGATCGTCCGCCTGCTGGACGACGTGGCCGACGCGCCGGACCGCTACAAGATGGTCGCGACCCTGATGTTCTTCGACATGCAGAACTGGTCCGCGGACGCGAAGGACCTCGCGAACATCGGCCGGCTCATGGACAACAGCGGTCGCCGGCTCGACCTCGCCCGCGGCGGCCAGAAGACCCAGGACATCCAGAAGAAGATCGTCTTCCGCCTCGACGAGAAGATCAAGGAACTCGAGAACCAGGCCAAGGGCAAGGGTTCGGGCAACGGCGGCAGCTGCCCCGACGGCAAGGGCGACCAACAGGGCAACAACGCCCAGCAGGGGAACAACCCGGCGGGCGATGGCTACGTCGGCGGCGTGGCCGGCGAAGGCAAGATCGACGATAAGAAGCTCAAGAAACTCGCCGAGGAGTGGGGCAAGCTCCCCGCGGCCGAGCGCGCCAAGGCCATCACCGAAATCACCCGCGACCTGCCGCCGAAGTTCAAGCCGATGATCGAGGAGTACTTCAAGTCCCTCAACAAACTGCACAACGTCCAGCCGTGATTCCGGCCCGCCGCGACACGAAACCGACCGGAGCCGATTCCCCCGTGGACGGCTCCGGTTTTTTGTTCCCGTTTCGCCGCCTTTCCCGATCCGGCCCGTATCTTCGTCCCGCCCGGTTTGCTAAAGTGTCTTCGATGGCCCCGCTCGCCCCTTTCGCGTGAACCCATGAAGCGACGCGCCTTCGCACTGCTGATCCTCGTCCTCGCCGGCCCGCTCGCCGCCGCCGACCTCAGCACCCTCACCGGCAAGAAGCATGTCGGCGAGGTGGCCGGCATCGCCGACGGCGTGCTCACGATCCGCACCGAGGCCGGCCCCGTCGGCGTCGCCGTGAAGGACGTGTTCGTCGTCGATTTCGGCAAGAAAGTCGAAGCGCCCGCGAAGGACGCGAAGTACGACGAGATCGAACTCGTCGACGGCTCGGTGATCCGCGCCGCCGGCCTCGCCATCAAGGGCAAGGCGGTCGAACCGGCCCTGCTCGCCGCCGGCGCCCCCGCGCCGAAGTTCGCGATCCCGCTCGAAACGCTCTTCTACTACCAGCGCGGCGCCGACGACGCCAAAGCCCGCGCGAACTGGCGTAAGCTCCTCGCCGGCCGCGGCAAGCGCGACCTCTTCGTCGTCCGCGCCGGTGACGACCTGTCCCCGGTGCCCGGCACGGTGCTGGGCGGCAGCGACGCCGGCGACGCCATCGAGTTCGAGAAGGAAGCCGGCGCCGAACGGGTCAACTACAAGCTCACCCGCGCCACCGGCGGACTCGTGTTCAACCAGCCCCCGCGCGGCGAGATTCCGCCCACCCTCTGCAAGGTCCACGACATCTTCGGCAACAGCCTGGTCGCCCGCGACCTGAAAGTGTCGAAGGACGGCTTCGCCATCACCACCGTCGCCGGCGCGACCTTCACGTACGCCCCGGCCGCGCTCGCCAAGCTCGACTTCTCGCAGGGGAACATCGCGTACCTCTCGGACATGGAGACGACGGTGACCGCCCCGCAGCAGGTGCCTGGCGAGCCGTACTTCACCTACCTCCGGGACAAAAACCAGGACGGCGCCCCGCTCAAGCTCGACGGCGTGACCTACGCCAAGGGAATCTGGCTCTACCCCGACACGACGCTGGCGTACAAGCTGAACGGCGACTACCGCGAGCTGAAGATGGTCGCGGGCATCGACGAGAGCGTGCCGGTGGCGAACAGCACGGTGCGCCTGGTGATCCTGGCGGACGGGAAGGAACTCTATGCGGCGAAGGTGAGCCGAAAAGACTCGGCGAAGACGTTAAATTTGGACGTCAAGGGCGTCAAAGAGTTACGGATTACTTTGGAGCGCGACGGTCTGTACCTGGGGAACCAGATCAACCTCGCCGAGGCGCGGGTGCAGAAGTGACCTCTAGATTCGACGAAAGAGGGTCGATGTTGGATGAGGTGGTATTCATTCTCGAGTCCGACTCAGCACGACATCGAGCGAGAATATCACGCACATCCTCCGGCGTGTATCGAGTCGAGGCGGAGCGCCTATTCCACGCCCTTGATGCAGGTGGGATAAGGCGGGGCGAATACTGGTCCGCTATCGATGGGATCTGCTCTTACACCGACAACCTCGAGCGAGCTAAGGATCTGGCAACCGAGGCGTTGCGAACAGGGCAAGCTGCCGCCCCATTGGCTTTGCTTGATGAGTAATTCGATCCAGTCGATCGGTTGGCATCAGAGCATTTAGAGACCTGGTTTCCATGAAACTCCACCACCTGATTCCCCTGCCGTTCCTCGCCCTCCTGGGTATCGTCGCGGCGCTTCCACGTTCCTCCGCCGTCGATCCGGACGTCGTGAAGGCCGAGAAGGAGCGACTCGCCATCGTCGCGAAGGTGCGGCCGGCGGTTGTCGCGGTCTGCCCGTTCGGCGGCGGCGGGCATGGCTCAGGCGTCATCATCGACCCCGAAGGCTACGCCCTCACGAACTTCCACGTCACCGCCGATGTCAGCCCGGTCATGTCCGCCGGCCTCGCCGACGGCATCCTGTACGACGCCGTGCTCGTCGGCCAGGACAAGATCGGCGACGTCGCGCTCATCAAGCTCGTGCCGAAGAAGGAAGGTACGCCGTTCCCCTTCGTCGCCCTCGGCGACAGCGACAAGGTCCAGGCCGGCGACTGGTCGCTCGCCATGGGGAACCCGTTCGGCCTTTCCACCGACTTCACCCCCACCGTCACCTACGGCCTCGTCAGCGGCGTCAACCGCTACCAGCCCCCCGCCGGCGGCGGTACTCTCGAATACACCGACTGCATCCAGATCGACACCAGCATCAACCCCGGCAACTCCGGCGGACCGCTCTTCAACATGAAGGGCGAACTGATCGGCATCAACGGCCGCGGTTCCTTCGACAAGCGTGGCCGCGTCAACTCCGGCGTCGGCTACGCCATCAGCATCAACCAGATCAAGAACTTCCTTGGCCATTTCAAGGCCGGACTCGACACCGACCACGCCACGCTCGGCGCCACCGTCGAGACGGAGAACGAGGACGGCTCGCTGAGTGAAATGAAATTCGGCACCATCCTCGAAGAGGCGGACGTCTTCCGCCGCGGCGTCAAGCCGGGCGACAAGCTCATCTCGTTCGCTGGTCGCCCGATGACCAGCACGAACCAGTACAAGAACATCCTCGGCATCTTCCCGAAGGAATGGCGACTGCCGCTGAGTTACCGGCGCGAGAACAGCCGCAAAGAGACGCTCGTGCGGCTGATGGGGAACATGGACACGCCGGTCGATCGACCGCAACCGATGCAACCGCGCCCCGGCCAGCCAGGCCAGCGACCGGCCGACCCGACGAAGGAAAAGGCCAAGCGCTCCCCGGCCTTCAAGCTGTTCAAGGAGAAGAAGGGCTACGCGAACTGGTACTTCAACGAAGTCGAGCAGAAACGGACGCTCGACGCGTTCCACAAGCACGGGGACTTCGCGGGGCTGACGGGCGCCTGGGCGATCGAAGGGACTTTCAACGCGAACGACCGAAAGGGGCCGCTGGCGCTCGCGATCGCGGACGGTTCGGACGGCACCATCGACGCGAAGCTGACGATGAACGTGCCATTCGCGATCAAGATGCCGACGGCGGAACGGCTGCAACTGCAACTACCCGATAACAGCGGCGGTCTGCTCGCGGCGCTGACGCACTGGCGACGGCTGCTCACGATGGGCGAAAAGGGGTTCACGCAGGGATTCAGCCACGGCGGTATGGAGCCGGTGTACCCGCCGCCCGCCGACGGCAAGCCGGTCGAGGACTGGGCCAAACTCCGCGTCGATTGCGATGTGATCCGCGCGAACTACGCCGGCATCGAAGGGAAATGGTACTTCGACCGGAAGGACGCGAAACTGATCGCCGCCGAGGTTCAGGTGCTGCGGGACGAAGACCCGTGCGAGTTGTACTTCTCGGAGTTCAAGGCCGTCGACGGCCGCACGCTCCCGCACCGCGTCGACATTCGCTGGGGCGACAAGAACTACGGCTCGCTCTCGTTCACGAAGTTCGATTTGAAGAAGTGAGACCACGAATAACACGAATACCACGAATGAAAACCAAGACATGAAATCGGAATTCTGATTTCTTCATTCGTTTTATTCGTGGTTTGAAGCGGTTTTAATCCATGAGATTCACCATGCGGCTCTTCGTCATCGCACTGTCGGCTTTCCTGGTCTCGTCCGCGGGGGCGGCCGATCCGTTTCCCTCGGTCGCGGCGAAGGTGAACCCGAAGGTCGTGAAGCTCTTCGGAGCCGGCGGCTTCCGCGGCGTCGCGAACTACGGTTCGGGCATTTTGATTTCCGCGGACGGGCACATCCTGACGGCCGCGAGCCAGATGCTCGACTCGGCCGAGATCGTCGTGCACCTCGCCGATGGTCGCAAGATGAAAGCCGCCGTGCTCGTCACGGAGCCGATCCTCGACTCCGCGCTGCTGAAGATCAAGGTCGAAGGGAAGAAACTCGACGAACCGACCGGCCTGGACCTGGAGCACTTCGATTACTTCGAGGCGGCCAAGCGCCCGAAGGCGCAGCCCGGCGACTGGATCCTGGGCTTCAGCAACCAGTTCGAGATCGCCATGCGGGACGAGCACTTCAGCATCCAGAAGGGCGTGATCATGGCGTACACGAAGATGCACGGCCGCCGTGGCGTCTTCGACTTCCCGTACCAGGGCGACGTGTACGTGATCGACCAGATCACGAACAACCCCGGCGCCGCCGGCGGTCCGCTGACCGACCGCAAGGGGAACCTGCTCGGCATCATCGGCAAGGAGATCAAGAACACGCTCAGCGAAACCTGGATGAACTACGCCATCCCGCTGGCGGCCGAGGTGGAGACGAAGGACGGCGACAAGACGGTGACGCTCTCGCTGCCGAAGTTCGTCGAGTTGGGGATGAAGGGCCAGTACAAACCGGTGAAGCGGCCCGAAACGGTCGCGAGCGTCGGCGGGTACCACGGCGTGATCTTCGTGCCGAACGTGTTGGAGAAGACGCCGCCGTACGTCGAGGACGTGGTGACCGGTTCGCCGGCCGACAAGGCGGGCCTGCGGGCGGACGACCTCGTGAGCTTCATCGACGGCGAGCCGATCTACAGCATCAAGATGTTCCACGACTACCTGAAGCGCACGAGCGCGGGGACCAAACTCCGGTTGGAAGTCCGCCGCGGCGAGAACCTGCAGACGGTGGAGCTGACGCTCGGCGAATACCCGGCGAAGCCGCTGCCGGCGAAACCGACCGAACCGAAGAAGTAAAAGGGGATGCACCGCGGAGATCGCGGAGAACGCGGAGAAAACAGAAGAATGTCTGTTTTCAAAGAATGGAATTCTGCTTTCTTCCTCTCTGCGTTCTTTGCGTCCTCTGCGGTGAATCCGTTTAAGCCGTACGAAACAAGCGAGATTATATGCGATTCCTGACCACCCTCTGCGTTCTCGCCGTCGCACCGTTCGCGTCCGCGCAGGACCTGAACGAAAAGAACGAGCAGGCGATGAAGCAGGCGACCGCGCAGGTCGCGGCGTCGATCGTGAAGATCGAGACTTCCGGCGGCACCGAGACTGTCGGCGGGGGCGGACCGCCGGGGCGCGGCCCGGCGGGGCCGGGCGTGCGCAAGGGGTCCGGTCCCACGACCGGCGTCGTCGTCGCGGCCGACGGCTACATCATCACCAGTTCCTTCAACTTCGCGAACAAGCCGACCACGATCTTCGTGACCGTGCCGAACCACCCGGAGCGCCTGCTCGCCGAGACGGTGGCGAACGACACGACGCGCATGCTGACGCTCATCAAGCTGAAAAAGCCGGAGGGGAAGGAACTGCCGAAGCTCGTGGTGCCGCCGGCGTATCCGAAATCGGAGATCGCGATCGGCCAATGGTCGCTGGCACTCGGGCGCACGCTGATGCCCGACGTGGGCACGGCGCCGCCCTCGGTGAGCGCTGGCATCATCAGCGCCGTGGGGCGGATCAACGGCAAGTGCCTCCAGACGGATGCCAAGGTGTCGCCGGTGAACTACGGCGGTCCGCTGGTGGCGATCGACGGGCGCGTGCTGGGCATTCTCGTGCCGGCGTCCACGCGCGGCGAAGGCGATGTCGCCGGCGTCGAGTGGTACGATTCCGGTATCGGCTTCGCGATCCCCTTCGATGACGTGATGGCGGCCGTGCCCAAGCTCCGCGCCGGCAAGGACCTCCGCCGCGGCCTGCTCGGAATCACGCCGCAAAGCACCGAAGCCTACCATTCCGCCGTCGTCATCGGCACAATCTCGCCCGACTCCGCGGCCGCGAAGGCCGGCCTCAAGGTCGGCGACAAGATCGTCAGCATCGACAAGCAGCCCGTACCGCACATGACCGAACTCCAGAAGCTGCTCGGGCCGAAATACGAAGGCGACGTGGTGGACCTGAAGATCCTTCGCGATGGCAACGAGATGGACGTGCCGGGCGTGCGGCTCACCGGCGTCGTGGCCGGGTTCGCCTCGGGCTTCCTCGGGATCCTGCCGCTGCGCGACGACCCGGACCCGGGCGTGCAAGTACGGTTTGTGTATCCGAAGAGTCCGGCCGAGACGGCGGGTATCAAGGCCGGCGACCGGATCATGAAGGTGAGCCGACAACAGCCCGGCGCACGGATGCCGACGCCGGCGGTCGAACTGGTCGGCGGGCGCGTGCAGCTGGCGCAGCTGGTGGCGGCGACCCCGCCGGACGGCGAGATCGAGTTCGAGGTGAAGCGCAAGGACGGCGGCAAGTCGGACAAGGTCAAGATCAAGATGGGCGTGGTGCCGGACGAGGATCTGCCGGAGGCGTTGCCGTTGCCGTCGAGCGCGGAGCGGGCGCTGGACAAGCCCAAGGGCGCGAAGGACGCACCGAAGGCGAAGAAGGAGGAACCCAAGAAGGAAGAACCGAAAAAGGACGAGGAGAAGAAGGACGAGAAAGGACCGGAGTTGGGTCTTCTGAAGCGGAAAAACGCCGTACTTGGGCGCGAGTATTGGGTATATGTTCCGGAGAATTACAAGCCGGGCATCTCGCACGGGGTGATCGTGTGGCTGCACCCCGCGGGTCAGGGCGGCAAGGACACGGACGAGATGGTGAAGATCTGGAAGCCGTTCCTCGAAGACTACCACTACATCATGGTCGGCCCGAAATCGCAGGGGAACGACGGCTGGGTGGCGAGCGAGACGGAAGGAATCGTGCAGGACGTGAAGGAAGTGATCGGCCAGCACACCGTGGACCGCTCACGCGTGATCGCCCATGGCATGGGCGTCGGCGGGCAGATGGCGTTCTATCTCGGCTTCAACGCCCGCGACCTGATCCGCGGCGTGGCGACCACCGGCGCGAGCCTCGGCACGCAACCGAAGGACAACCTGCCGAACCAGCCGCTGGCGTTCTTCATCGTCGGCGGCGAGAAGGACCCCGCCATCAAGGCGATCGCGGAGAGCCGCCCGGCCTTGAAGGACAAAAAGTTCCCGGTGATCTTCCGCCAGCTGAAGGACTTCGGCAAGGAGTACATGCTCCAACCGACGCTCATCGAGCTGTGCGTCTGGATCGATTCGATCGACAAGATCTGAGATGCCCTCCGACTTCGCCGACCGGTCTTCCGGTTTTTATCGCGAAGGCATGGAAACACCGGAGAGTCCAAGCTGTCGCTTGTCGCCGGCGCGTACGAAACCGCAAGTGCGCGCGTCGCGGGTTGATTGCCCCTTGACTCGCTTCCGGGTCGGCCGTGCCGATGTCGAAATCGGAATTGCCCTTTGTGCGTTCCTTCGACCATACTTGCATCGGGTCGAGTCCCCGCGCGGTCACGGATCGCAACACTCTCGATGCAGGCTTGAATGGACACCATCCGGTTCGAGCACGATACCGACGACGGCTTCTATCGCCTGGTGAAGCGACGCGTCGACCGGTACTTCGAGCGGACCGGCAAGAGTCGCTACGCGGATCGCTCTCTCCTGTTCAAGGCCCTGGTATTCAGCGGTTTGATGGTTGGTTCGTATGCGATGATCCTCGCGCATCCGCTGCCGAACTGGACCTTGCTGCCGCTCGCATTCGTCTTTGGCACGGCCACGCTTCTCATGGCCATCAACATCGGCCACGATGCGGCTCATCATGTCTTGTTCCGATCGGCCTTCTGGAACGACGTCGTTCAGGCTGTTTCGTTCGGGCTGTTGGGTGTGAGCGCATATCTCTGGCGCATGCGGCACACCAAGAGCCACCACATTTTTCCGAACGTCAACGGCTGCGACATCGACATCGACGAGAATCCGTTCGTGCGGCTTTCGCCGAATCAGCCCTGGCGGTGGCACTTTCAGTTCCAACACCTTTATGCCCCGCTCGCCTACGTGTTCGTTGCTCTCTACACGGTGGCCTGGCAGGATTTCGCGTACCTGTTCAAGCGGAACCTCGCGAACATGACCGACATCCGCCACCCGCCGCACCAATACGCGATCTTCGTCCTCGCGAAATTGTTTTACTTCGGCGTCGTCCTGGCCGTGCCGATGGCCGTGCTGCCCTTGCCGTGGTGGCAGGTGCTCGTCGGCTACCTAACGATGAAGGCGTTCGCGTCGCTGGTGTTCGTGTTCCTGTTGATCGGCACGCACTTCTCGGACGTGACGGAGTTCCCGACCGTCGGGTCGGATGGTAGTGTCGGCCGGACGTGGGCCGAGCACAACCTGGCGACGGCGTGTGACTGGGCGCCACACAGCCGGATCGCGCATTTCGTGGCCGGAGGCGTGAATGCGCATGCTTCTCACCATCTGTTCCCGAACGTGAGCCATGCGCACTATCGGGCGATCGCGGCGATCATCGCGGAGACTGCGGCCGAGACGGGCACGCCGTACAACACGCTGTCGCTGGCGGGGATCGTGCGATCGCATTTTCGCTTCCTGCGCCGGATGGGTCGGAAGCCCGGCACGACGGTGCAGCGCGAGGATTTCACCAGCCCGCGTTTCGCGGCGACAAGAATGCCGTGTCGAGCGGGTGAAGGGGCCTCGATCGCAGGCGACGCGCGAAGTTTCGCGCCTGACGCGAAGCAATGATGATTCGGATTGGTTCGCGTTGGCGCTGGATTTGCGCAGGCCGCCGACCGCGCGCGCCGGCGTGTACTAGATTGCACGAAAGTTCGACCGTGACTTTCGGGCAATCCCTTATGCCGGCCCCTACCACTACCGATCAACTGTTGGGCAATCTCCGCAAGAGCGGACTCGTACCGACCGACCGCCTGTCCGCCGCGCTCGCCGGCGTCGACGCGGACGATGGCCCGGCTCGCGTGCTCGACCGGCTCGTCGCCGAACACCTGCTCACGCCATTCCAGGCCGAACGCCTGCGCGCCGGCAAATACAAGGGCTTCATCCTCGGCGACTACGTCATCCTCGATCAGCTCGGCGGCGGCGGCACCGGCCAGGTCTTCCTCGCCGAACACAACGTCATGCACCGCCTCGCGGCGATCAAGGTGCTCACCGTTTCCGCGTCCGCGGACGAAGTCGCACGCGAGCGGTTCTTTCGCGAAGCCCGCGCCACGGCCGTCCTCGACCACAACAACGTCATCCGTGTGCACGATCTGCGCAAGGACGGCCCCGTTCATTACCTCATCATGGAATACGCTGGCGGCATCAGCCTCCAGCACCTCGTTCGCCGCCTCGGTCCCCTGCGTTGGAACGTCGCGGCCGACTATGTCCGTCAGGCGGCGCTCGGGCTGCAGCACATCCACGACCACGCTCTCGTCCACCGCGACGTGAAGCCCGGCAACCTGCTCCTCACGCACGACGGAACCATCAAGCTCCTCGACCTCGGCCTCGTGCGCCTCGCTACCGATCACGAGTCTCGCCTGACCGAGCGCGTGGACCAGATGATCCTCGGCACGGCCGACTACCTCGCCCCGGAACAGGCGGTGTCCAGTTCCACCGTCGACATCCGTGCCGACATCTATGGTCTGGGGGCGACCTTCTATTTCCTCCTGGCCGGCCGGCCGATGTTCCCGGACGGCCGCACGGCGCAAAAGCTCATGTGGCAGCAGTTGAAGGAACCGACGCCGATCCGGCAGCTCGTGCCGGACGTGCCGGAGGAGGTGGCGGCGCTGTTGCACCGGATGCTGGCGAAGGATCCGAACGCGCGGCCGCAGACGCCGGCGGACGTGGTGACGGCGCTCGTGCCGTGGACGAAGGACCCGGTGCCCGCGCCGGATCCGGCGCTGATGCCCGCGCCGCCGGCGCGGCGGGGCCAGGTACAGGGTGTGCCGGCGGTCTCGCGCGTGTCGTACTCGGATTTCCTGCTGGAAGAGCTGGCGCATCCGACGCAGACGGGCGTTCAGACCCCGCGCACGGCGTTGCCGAACCAGGTGTCCACGGCCACGCCGCCCCCGCGCTCGGCGCCGTTGCCGGTGTCGGCCCCGCCGACGCAGCGCGCCGTGCGCCCGGCCGC
>JALHPZ010000028.1 GCA_022842245.1 Gemmataceae bacterium | reverse complement strand
GGCGCGGCGGCGGCCACCGGCGCGGTCGCAACGACGCGGCCGCCGCGGCGCAGGCGGATGCGGTGCTCGCCTTCGTGCAGGTCGATTTCGCTCAGGTCCTGCTCGGCCATGAGCTTGACGAGGAATTCGACCGTCTTTGTGTCGAAGGGACGATTCGACCCGGCTTTGCTGTCGGACCCCACGGTCGGCTTCCTCCGCAACGGATGATTTCGCTTCAGGATATGAACGGACGCCGAGACCGGCGATTCTCGCGACTCAGGCCGCAGGCGTTGGCATCGGGGCGGCGACCGGCGAGGTCCAGCCGTCGAAGGCGCCGTCGTCGGACGTGACGACCACGACTTTGCCGTCCGGCCCGATGGCGAGCGTGTGCTCGACGTGGACGCTCGGCATGCCGTCCTTCGTCACCACCGTCCAGTGGTCGTGCAGCGTTTTGACTTCCTCGCGGCCCATGTTGACCATCGGTTCGACGGCGAGAACGAGGCCCGGGACGAGTTTGAAGTCGTTCTTGCGGGTTTCGCGGTTGACGAAGTTGGGGACCTGGGGGTTTTCGTGCATCGAGCGGCCGATGCCGTGGCCGACGTACTGCGTCACGACACTGAATCCGGACGATTCCACATGTTTCTGCATGAGGCTGGCGATCTCACTCCACCATTTGCGGCGGGGGAGTTCGTCGATGACGATTTGCAGAGTTTCTTCGGCCACCTTGACCAGACGGAGGCGTTCGGGACGGACCGTGCCGACGGGGATGGTAATGGCGCGGTCGGCGCACCAGCCGTTGAATTTGCAGGCGGTGTCCACCTTGAGAAGGTCGCCATCCTTGAGGACGCGGTCGCCGGGGATGCCGTGAACGACCTGTTCGTTGACGGAGAGGCAGGTGCTGGCGGGGAAGGGAACGCGGCCGGGGTAGCCCTTGAACAGCGGCGTGGCTTGGTGCGAGGCGTAGAAGGCCTCGACCGCGCGATCGATTTCGATGGTGCGCGTGCCAGGTTTGGCGAGGTCGCGACAGATTTTGAGCGCGCGGGCCACGAGGATGCCGGATTCGCGCATCAGGCCGAGTTCGCGAACGGACTTCAATTCCGTCGGGCGGTAGTTGGAGGGTTGCAACATGTTCAGGAGGGCACGAGCGACGTGCCACATGGTTCCATTCCGGGGAAGGTCAGGGGTTTACGGCCTTGAGAATGTTGGCGTGGATGGTTTCGACCGGATCGAGGGCCGAGATTTCGCGGAGCAAACCGCGCAGTCGGTAGTGTTCGATCAGTTGGTCGGTATTGGCATGAAATTCGACAAGACGGCGGCGGACGGTCTCTTCGCGGTCGTCGTCGCGAATGATCAGCGGGTGCCCGCAGCGATCGCAGATGCCGTCGGTTTTCGGCGGCCGTGCCAGCAGGTTGTAGCAAACTCCGCAATTCGGGCCACCGCAGCACCGTCGGCTGCCGATGCGCCGGACGACTTCGTCGTCCTTGACCGCGAGGTGAACGACGGCGTCCAGTTTGATGAACTGCAGGTTCAGAAGCGCGTCGAACGCAATCGCCTGAGCATACGTGCGCGGATAACCATCGAGCACGAACGCGGCGGGTTGGTCGGGATCCCGGAAAACTTCGGCGATCAGATCGTTCACGATGCGGTCGGGCACGAGGCGCCCCTGCCGGAGGATCGGCTCGGCCTGCCGCCCGACGGGCGTATTATCGCGGATGGCGGCGCGCAAGATATCCCCGGTGCCGATGGCCTTCAACCCGTGCCGTCGCACGAGCAGTTCGGCCTGCGTTCCCTTGCCGCTGCCCGGCGCGCCGACGAGCACCAATCGCATGAACCGCCACCTCTTCCCGACGGCACCGCGCCGTCGCCGAATTCCATTCGGGTATTGTCGGACCTCGTGCTAGGCGCAGGCAAGGGAGCGCGAAGAAAATGGACGCGAAACGGCCCCCGCCGTCGGATACCATGACGGTGAGAGGAGGACGACATGACGCGAACGGCCGAAGCGATGATCGAACCCGATGGTACCGTGCGGTTGCTGACGCCGCTGGCCGTCGCCGAACCGACGCGCGCGGTGGTGAGCGTGTCGGTGAACGGACCCGATCCCCGAATGCTCGAAGCGCTGCGGCGTATTGAATCGGCGAAGACCTTCGATGAGTGGCGAACTGCGGCCGAAGCAGGCTCGCGGTTGCTGGAACCCGACGGCTACGACCTCGTCGATGCCCTCGAAACCAATCGACGACTCGAGGGTTCGACTCGTCCGCTCTTCCCCGAAACCGACGAGGGGACTGGATCGTGAGTCGGGTCGTCCTCCTTGATACCGGTCCGCTGGGTCAACTCGCCAATCCGAATTATACGGCGAAGACGGCCGCCATTCGCAACTGGGTCGCCGACCTGTTGAGGGCTCACTGGCGCGTCGTAGTACCGGAAATCGCCGATTACGAAGTGCGACGCGAATTAATACGGCACATCAGCCCGATGGGGTTGAAGAATCTCGATTGGCTGGGTTCTGCCTTGGAATATCTCCCATTGACGACGAACGCGATGCGTCTCGCCGCCGACCTTTGGGCGCAGGCCCGCTCCGCGGGGCGACCAACCGCGCCCGATCCGGCCCTCGATGCGGATATGATCCTGTGCGCCCAATGTCTTGCGCTCAACGACTCGGCTGCAATTGTGGCCACCGGGAATCCCGCCCACATCGCGCGCTTCGCCCCCGCGGTCGACTAGACCGCCATCGTGCCGTAGCCCGGCCGCGCCCTACAACACCCCTCCCGCGCACCGGAGACGCACGCCACATGGCTTCCACGGTCCACCACCTGCCGCACACTCGCGTTCCCACCATCGCCTTCCCCACCAGCGTGGCGGCCTCGAACTTCGTCGCCCGCGAAATCGACAAGCTCATCCGCTCCCGCAACGCCGCCGGCAAGCCCACCGTCCTCGGCCTCGCCACCGGCTCCACCCCCGTCGGCCTCTACCGCGAACTCATCCGATTGCACAAAGAGGAGAAACTCGACTTCTCCAAAGTCGTCACCTTCAACCTCGACGAATACTACCCGATCCCGAAGGAAGACCCGCACAGCTACTTCCGCTGGATGCACGAGACGTTCTTCAACCACGTGAACATCAAGTGGGAGAACATTCACATCCCCGACGGCACGCTCAAGCCGGAGGAGATCGAAGGGTTCTGCGCCGAGTACGAGCAGAAGATCAAGGCCGCCGGGGGCATCGACATCCAGATCCTCGGCATCGGCCGCACCGGGCACATCGGCTTCAACGAACCGGGCAGCCCGCACAACAGCCGCACCCGCAGCGTCACGCTCGACAGCATCACGCGCCGCGACGCCGCCGGCGGGTTCTTCGGCGAGGAGAACGTACCGGCGCAGGCCATCACCATGGGCGTCGCCAGCATTCTCGATGCCCGCCGCATCTTCCTCATGGCGTTCGGCGAACATAAAGCCGGCATCACCTACCAGGCGCTCGAGCAGCCGCCGACCGAAGCGATCACCGCCAGCTTCCTCCAGGACCACGCGAACGCCACCTTCGTCCTCGATTCCGCCGCCGCTGCCGAGTTGACCGCGATCAAGCACCCCTGGGAAGTCGGACCGTGCGACTGGACGCCCGAAACGGTCCGCCGCGCCGTCGTCGGCCTCTCGCTGAGCGTCAAGAAAGGGCTTCAGAAGCTCAACGATCAGGACTTCCGCGACCACCACCTGTACGAACTGCTCCGCGAAAAAGGCCCGGCCGCCAAGATCGGCGAACAGGTCTTCCACGACCGCCTCGCCACCATCCAGCACTACCCCGCCGGTACCGAAAAGAAGACGATCCTCGTCTTCAGCCCGCACCCCGACGACGACGTCATCAGCATGGGCGGCACGATCATCCGGCTCGTCGAGCAGGGGCACGCCGTCCACATTGCCTACATGACCAGCGGCAACATCGCCGTCTTCGACCACGATGCCCGGCGCTTCGTCGACTTCGTGGACGAATTCGTGACGGCGTTCGGCGACGGCGCGGAGAAATCAAGCGCCGGCACGGTCAAGGAGCGCGTGAACCGCTTCCTCGACGAGAAGAAGCCGGGCCAGCCCGACTCGCCGGACCTGCTCGCGATCAAGGGGATGATCCGCGCCACCGAAGCCCGCGCCGCCGCGCTCGCCTGCGGCATCCCGCCGACGCAGCTCGAATTCATGAACCTCCGCTTCTACCGCACCGGCACCATCAACAAGAACCCGATCCAGCCCGGCGACATCGACGACATCGTCGAACTCTTCACGCGGCTGAAGCCGGACCAGATCTACGTCGCCGGCGAATTGTCCGATCCGCACGGCACGCACCGCACTTGCGCCGAGGCGATCTACGAGGCCGTCCGCCGCGTCCGCAAGAACGACCAGATGTTCGACGTGTGGCTCTACAAGGGCGCGTGGGAGGAGTGGGAGCCGCACGAGATCGAGATGGCCGTCCCGCTCTCGCCCGAGGTGCTGGAGCGCAAGAAGCAGGCGATCTTCCGGCACCAATCGCAGAAGGATCAGGCGATGTTCCCCGGCGGCACCGACCGCCGCGAGTTCTGGCAGCGCGCCGAGGACCGCAACCTGCGCACCGCCCAGACCTTCGACGATTTGGGACTGCCCGAGTACTACGCGATGGAAGCGTTCGTGAAGTGGGTGGAGTGAGTGGAACGGATTCCGCGTCGAGATCCTATTGGACCATTCGACCGTGAATTCGGCCGAATGCCTATCCCCGCTGCGAGTGAGAATGCCTTAAGGAATTCATCGTGGTTTTCCGGCCTGAAAGGCCTGGGCTGACAGAGCCGGCCTTTCAGGCCGGAAAACCTCGGCACTCGATTCCGCCCGAACGATCGTTTCGCAAAGTTTCCACGGTACCCTACCCATGCGCAGCGCCCTCGTTTTCGTCCTTTTTGCCTCGTCCCTTGCCGCCGCGGAGCCAAAGCCGATCCGCCTCGTCGCCGAGGGCGAGGACTTCACCGTCGAGCGCGGCTGGGGCGTCGTGCCGTTCCGCGACAACTATTACGCCTCCACGTTCGCGGTCACATTCCTGTCGCGCATGGCGTGCCTCGGGGCGGATGCACATGCGGATGCCGTCGCGACGCAGAAGATCGAACTTCCTGACGATGGCGAATTCCACGTCTTCGCTCGCTACGAGCAGCCGTTCCAATTCTCCGTCGAGTTCACCGTCGAGATCGAGCAGAACGGCGCGAAGGTCTACCGTGAGACGTTCGGGAAGCTCGAGGATCCGAAAATCTGGGCGTTCAACGGGCACCAGCGCGTGCCGATGGAGCGCTACGGCTGGGGCGGCACCGACAACCTCGTCTGGCAGCAAAAGGCGACGGCGAAGCTGAAGAAAGGTCCGGCCACCTTGCGCCTGCTCGCTGGGCCGCAACTGGAGAGCGGCAAGCCGCGCCTGCGGGCCGCCAAGCGCCACGTCGATGCCATCCTGCTCACGAACGACACCGTCGGTATGGAGGCGCAGAAGAAGGCGAGCTACCTCGAATACGACGGCTGGCTGACGCAAGCGGGCGACCTGTTCGTCCGATTCACGAACCCCGCCGACGGTCTGGGGCCGTGCATTCCCGTCGTCGCCCCGGACTTCTTGGGCCAGCACTCGCCGTACTACATCCACATCCGCGACTGGCCGACGACGCGCGTCCTGAAGAGCGGGCTGGTGACGGACGAAACAAGCTATCGGAACGCCGGGCCGAGGCTGGGTCGTTCCATCGGTATGAAGGAACTCAACCCCGACGACTACCTGAAGCCGTCCGACCCGAAGAATCCGAAGTCGCCGAAGGCTTTCGCGGCCCCGGACTCGGAGTACCTGCAATTGGGGCAGACGAGCGGCTGGGCGCCGATGGGGCCGGTTCTCGATTCGCTCAACAATTCGACCTGGAAGCCGCAGGCGATCTACAAGAACGGCGCGAAGGGCCTGAAGCTCAAGTTGGAATTCGCCGTGCCGGATGGAAAGGGCGGCTTCCGCGTCATCAAGGAGAAGCTCCTCACGGAGCCGGAGGCGTTCGAAATTCCCGGCGTCGCGGACCCGTCGCCGGCGCTCGCGAAGGAGCTGGCGCGGCACTGGCCGCCGACGATCCGCACGCAGAAGGAAGCGGTACAGTGGCTGCTCGCCGAAGTGAGGAAGATGCCAAAGCGCGGCTCCGTGCCGAAGCGGTTCCTGCTCTACGGCGTGCTCGGCTTCGGCGGCCGCGGCTTCGACGATCCGGCCGTAAAGGAACTCGCGAAGGAACTCGCCGATAACACCTGGCTCGTGCCCGATTCCGCGAAGCGCGAACTGGTGGCGCACTGGCCCGACCCGACGCCGGCGGCGATCGCGAAGTACGAAGCCGGGCGCAAGGGCGGCCTCGCGAACCTGCGCATCGTCAGCTACGGGGATGAGATCCATCTGCCCTCGATGCCCGTGACGGATGCCGAGTTCGCCGACTGGCTCAAGGCTCGCGACGTCACCTTCGACGGCAAAGTCGAACACATTTCCATCAAGCCCGGCGACAAACCGGAGGAGATCGCGAAGAAGAAGGCGCACCCGCTCTGGTACTACTCGCAGCTCGCCGCCAAGGAGAAGGGCGGCGCCCACTACGCGAAGGGCACGGCCCTCTACCGCGAGAAGGGGATCTACACGGGTGCGAACTACTCGCCGCACGCGAACTATCTCGTGAGCGAACTGGACTACATCCGCACGTTCCGCCTGAAGGCGATGAGCATACCGTGGGGCGAAGACTACGTCTGGGGCGTGCCGGAGTTCAGCGTGCAGGCGACGGGGTTCCTCGTGTCGGGCTTCCGCGCCGGGGCGAAGTACGACAACCTGCCGATCCACATGTACGTGATGCCGCACTCGCCAGGCACGACGCCGGGCCGCTTCCGGCTCTCCTTCTACACGGCCGTGGCGCACGGGGCGAAGCACGTCGACTACTTCTGTGCCAGCCCGATGGCGATCGCGGCGACGGAGAACTACATCGCCACCGACGACCTCGGCATCTGGAAGGCGGTGCGCGAGGTGGGCCACGACGCGGGGGCGTTCGAGGACTACGTTGTCGACGGCAAGGTCCGCTCCGCGAAGGTCGGGTTGCTGCTCTCCAGCGTCGACGAGATCCAGACGGGCGTGAACAACTTCGGCCTCGCCCTGCACAACAACGAACGCAAGGCGATTTATTACGCCCTGCGGCATGCGCAGGTGCCGGTCGATTTCCTGAGCGAAGACGACCTGATCGAAGGCCGGGCGAAGGAGATGAAGGTCATCTACGTCGGCCAGCAATGGCTGCACTCGAAGGCGATCGACGCGCTGAAGAAGTTCGCCGAGGCCGGCGGCACGGTCGTGTCGACGGTGGGCGGCGGGTTCCTCGACGAGTTCAACCGGCCGAACGCGAAGGCGGCGGAGCTGTACGGCGTGAAGGAGCAATCAATCGCCACCGATCCGAACCTCGTGGCGAAGTATCTGCTGAAGGAGAACCAGCCGTTCTTCGCGAAGCAGGATCTGCCGGTTTACGAGCCGATCGACACGGTGAGCTGGGCGAGGCAGAGCGTGCCGGTGATCGCATGGAAGCAGCGGCTCGTGCCGTCGGACGGAAAGGTGGTCGGCACGTACAAGGACGGCTCGCCGGCGGTGGTGGAGAAGGCGCACGGGAAGGGCCGCGTGGTGCATTTCGGTTTCCTGCCGGGGCAGGCGTATCTGAAGAGCGGGCTGCCGGTGCTCCCGGTGGACCGGGCGACGGTGGAGTCGGGCTTCAACCATTCGCTGCCGACGGGCATGGACGCGAAGCTGCGGGCGGCGCTCGTGGACGATTTCGTGGGCGCGGACTTCGCCCGGCCGGTGGAGTGCAGCGAGCCGTTCGTGGAGACGACGTGCATCGACTCGCCCGGCAAGCTGGCGGTGCCGCTGTTGAACTATTCCGGGAAGGCGATCCCGATGCTGCGGGTGCGGATCAACGGGCTGGCGGGCGCGAAGTCGATCCGCAGCGTGGAGCGAGGCGAGCTGAAGTCAACCGAGCGCGACGGTGCGACGATCGTGACCCTTCCGCTGGACGTGGCCGACATGCTGCTGGTGGATCGGTAAACGGTATTTATTTTGCCGCCGCCGTCGCGACGGTCTCGGCGTACTCGCGGAGCCAGCGGAGTTGTTCCGTCGTCTCGGGTACCGGTCGGCCGCGCGCCCGCGCGACCTCCGCGATCGCGTCGTCAATCTCGACCCCGGCATGGACGAGGGTCGCGATGGCGAGCGACGCGGCCCGGCCGATCCCCTGTCGGCAATGGACGAGCACGGATCGACCGCTCCGAAGCCCCGATTCGATGCGCGCGATCCATTCGTGCGCCCGGTCGTCATCGGAAGGAATCGCCCGATCCTCGATCGGGAAGTGTTCGTACTCCATTCCGGCTTCCTGGCTCAGTCGGCCCTCGTCGGCCAATCCGAACGTTTTGATTTCCTCTTCCGTGAGCAGCGATACGACGCCATCGACGCCGGACCGTTTCCAGTGGCCGAGTTCGTCCTCCAGCCAGTCGTGACCGCGCGGCCGCGGCGCGATCGCCAAGCGCCCGGTCCACGGTCCCGAAATCCAGTATGGTTCGGTCTTCATCGCGGAAAACAACTCTTAAGGGAGGTCGTTGAGAACAACTTTGGGGATGACCTCGCGTGGCAATCTATCGACGTCGATTCCGCGTTCCCGCAGAATCCGAATCCGATGGTGCCCATCCAGCATCGTACCATCCGGACGGGTTTTCAACGATCCTTCTTGTCCGGGCGCGAGGGATCGTATCAAGTCGTCGGTAGAGAACTTGCGGAATTGAGCGAGTTTCAACGGCAGAAGGGCGTCGTCGGAATGGAGGGGGACAAGGGGGTTCATCGTTCGTGCCCGGCCCCGCGATGATCGTCGCGGGGCTTCCTGTTCGACATTCGATTCTTCTCTTTTCCTTACCCCAGCGCCACTTCGCGCTCGGCGGCGACGGCGGTTTCGGTGAGGTGGCTCGCCGACACGCCGATGCGCTCGAAGCACTCGGCCACGATGCTGTTCGGCGTGCTGAAGATCGTGATGAGCAGGTCCATCTGCGACATGGTCGACCGGCCGTAATCCCGCGCCCGGGCGCTCGCGTCCCGCAGTAAGCGCAGCACGTTGTCGGAGAAGAATTCGCGATTGAGCAGGAGCGGCGGTACCGGCTCGGCTTCCTGATAGAACAGGTCGCGGAATTGATCGAGCAGTTTGTTGATGTCCGCGCCGAGGCGGGACGACCAGGCTTCGACTCCGGGGTCGGGCGCCGCCAGCAGACCCATGAACAGGTGCGGCGTGCGCACGCTGTCCCAGTTCGTTGCGCGGGTGAAGCAGAGCGCTTCGCGCAGGGCCTGCGCGGTCGGTTCGTCCACCACGTCGGGGCGGAGCCGGCCGCTGATCAGGAAGATGTCCTCTTCGTTGCGATCGTTCATGGCGGACCCGGACGATAAAATTGCGCGGAAGCGTGAATTATTGAAGTAAGGAGGATTATGCCGAGGATGCGGAAAGTCCGCAAGGTGGCGTGCGGCGCGAATGCCCAAAATTCCCGCGCGGTGTCGGGTTCGCCCACAAATGCCGCCCCGGCGCTTCCCCGCCCGTCAACGGCGCTTAACGCGACCGGCCCCGACTCTCCTATCATGAGAGGGAAGCGGCCAAGAACCCCCCAAGTTTGAGGAAAGGCCTGAGATGAAGATCGAGCTGAAATACTGCGCGGCTTGAGGCTACGAGCCGAACGCCCTCAGTTTGACGGGCCGGATTCTCGAAGGCTTGAAGCAAAAAGTGCAGGAATACAAGCTGATCCCCGCACGGGGTGGATGCTTTGAACTGACCGTCGACGGCGAGTTGATTTACTCGAAGCTGGCGACGGGTTCCTTTCCGGACGAGCGCGCGATGCTGGACGCCGTCCGGGCGCGACTGCCGGCGAACCGCTGACGGTTCCCGGCCCAACGGAGGACGATGCGATGGGCGAAACGAACGAGCGGAAATTCCGGCTGACCGACTACGCGACCTGCGCCGGTTGAGCCGGCAAGTTGCCCGCCGGCAGCTTGACTCAGGTCCTGAGTCGCCTCCCCGCGAACCGTTCCCCCAACCTGATCGTCGGCACCGAAACGCACGACGACGCGGGGGTCTGGCGACTCACGTCCACGCTCGCGCTCGTCCAAACCCTCGATTTCTTCCCGCCGCTCGTGGATGACCCATTCGTCTACGGCCAGATCGCGGCGGCGAACGCCCTGAGCGACGTGTACGCGATGGGCGGTACGCCGGTGACGGCGATGAACCTCGCCGGGTTCCCGGACGACAAGCTGGACCTGGAGATTCTCGGCCGCATCCTCGCCGGCGGGGCGGAGCGCTGCGCGGCCGCCGATTGCGCCGTGGTCGGCGGCCACACGGTGCGCGATGTGGAGATCAAGTTCGGCCTTTCCGTGACCGGCACGATCCACCCGGACCGCGTGCTGACCAACGCCAACGCGAAGCCGGGCGACGTGCTGGTGCTGACCAAGCCGCTCGGCACCGGGTTCGTCACGACGGCGGCGAAAAAGGCAACCTGCCCGGACGGCCTCTACCGCGCCGCCATCGAAAGCATGACGACGCTCAACAAGGCCGGCTGCGCCGCCATGCTCGCCGCCGGCGCGACCGCCGCCACCGACGTGACCGGCTTCGGCCTCGCCGGCCACGGCTTCGAAATGGCCGAAGGCGCGAATGTCACCATCGTCTTCGACCTCGCAAAGCTTCCGCTCCTCCCCGGCCTGATGGAACTGGACCTCAAGAAGTTTCGCACCCGGGCGAGTACCTCGAATACGAACTACACGATCGCGGGGACGCACTTCGACGGTGCCGTGGACGAACTCCGCCGCGAGGCGTTCTATGACGCCCAGACGAGCGGCGGATTGCTGATCGCCATCGCGGCCGACAGGCTGCCGAAGCTTTTGGAGGAGTTGAAGGTCGCCGGGACGCTCGCCGCCGCCGTCGTGGGCGAAGTCGTGCCGCGCCGCGAACACGCCCTGTGGGTGAAGTGAAAACGAGTGTGGGCACGAATCAGGAAGGCGACGTCAGTTCGTCCTTGAATTGTCTGGGTAATGCGTGGAACGCCTCGTTGTAGCTCGATTCCAGCGGCGCGGGCAGATAGTCCGTCTCGTCTTCCAGGAATAGGGGCAGAGACGGAATCGCGTCACCGACGCCGAGCGTCTCGATGTACGCCGTCGGCGCATCGTACGCCACGTACGAACCGGCGGTGAGCGGCTGGGACGCCGGCAATTCCAGTGGAGTGCCGCCGAACTCTTCGATGAGGACGTTTTGAATACCGGCCGGGTCGCGCGATGTCGGCGGGAACAGGTCGATCACCATCAGGTGGATGCCTTGGTTCAGGAAATCGGCCGACTTCTCGATGAAGTTTCGAAGAGCGTTTCGGCTGTCCTTGTTGCCCGGCGAAACGATCTCGATCACCGACACGATGCGGCCGCGGCCGTGCCGGATGACGATCCGGTCGGCGCGCTTCGCGTAGTTGATCCGTTCGAGTTTGGCGACCTGCCGCGCCGAGGGAGGTGTCGGTGCGACGGCGGTTCCGCCCTGCGGTTTCGTCGGTCGGCGGGTCTGCAACGTCACGACATCCGGAATCGGCCGGGCGGTCACCTGTTCCGAAAGTGCCATGTACTCCGGCGGCAGCAGGTCGCGATTCAACGCATCGGCGATCGCCTGAATCCACCGCTGGTGGAAGTGGTGGAAGTCCCCACCCGTCATGCGAGTCCAGTCGTGCACGGGCATCGCTCGCCTCCTCGGGCCTTCGGCATTCTACCCGGTCCGCGCCGCGCCGCCTGCGCCGTATAATGTGCGTTTCGCCACGGACACCGGGCCGCACGACATGCCGACGCCGACGAACCTGATCCGCAACTTCTGCATCATCGCCCACATCGACCACGGGAAGAGCACCCTCGCGGACCAGTTCCTGCTCAAGTCCGGCGCCGTCAGCGAACGCGACATCAAGGCGCAGACGCTCGACAGCATGGACCTCGAACGCGAACGCGGCATCACCATTCGCATGCACCCCGTCACGATCTTCCACGAACACCACGGACAAAAATACGAGCTGAACCTCATCGACACCCCCGGCCACGTCGACTTCAACTACGAAGTCTCCCGCAGCCTCGCCGCGTGCGAAGGGGCGATCCTGCTCGTGGACGCCTTCCAGGGCGTGCAGGCGCAGACGGTGGCGAACGGCTTCCTCGCCATGGAGGCGAACTTGAAGCTCGTGCCGACGCTGAACAAGATCGACCTGCCGCACGCCCGGCCGGAATTCGTCATCGGCGAAATGGAACAGGCGATGCTCGTCGAGGACCCGGACGAGGTGCTGAAGTGTTCGGCGAAGGCCGGCCTCGGCATTGAAGAGTTGATGGCGGCGGTCATCGACCGCGTGCCGGCGCCGAACGGCAAGCCGGACGAGCCTCTCAAAGCGCTCATCTACAACAGCCACTTCGACACCTACAAGGGCGTCGTCGTCTACATCCGGATGATCGACGGCTCACTCAAGCCGGGGCAGCGGATCAAGCTGATGCGCACCGGGCGCGAATACGTCGTGACGGAAATGGGCCAGTTCCGCCCCGAACCGACGAAGATCGACGAACTCGGCGCCGGGCAGGTCGGCTACTTCACCGCGAACATCAAGACCATCGACGACGTGAACATCGGCGACACCGTGACGGACGCCTTCAAGCCCACCGCGGAGCCGATGGCCGGCTACAAGGAGCCGAAGCCGATGGTCTACTCCGGGCTGTACCCGGTGAACAACAACGAGTTCGAGGACCTCCGCGAAGCCCTCGCCAAACTCAAACTCAACGACAGCAGTTTCAGCTACACGCCGGAAGTGTCCGACGGCCTCGGGTTCGGCTTCCGCTGCGGCTTCCTCGGCATGCTCCACCGCGAGATCATCCAGCAGCGCCTCGAACGCGACTGCGAACTCAACCTCGTCCAGACCGCGCCGAACGTCACCTACGAGATCAAGAAGACGAACGGCGAAGTCATCCAGGTCCACGGCCCGCAGGACGTGCCCGACGGCGGCGGCATCGAGGAGTTCCGCGAGCCGATCGTGAAGATCAGCTTCCTCATCCCGGCCGGGAACATCGGCGACCTGATGTCGATGTGCACCGAGCGCCGCGGCAGCTTCCTCCGCACCGAATACCTCAGCCCGCAGCGCGTCATCCTCGTCTTCGAGATGCCGCTCGCGGAAGTCATCTACGACCTCTACGACAAACTGAAGTCCGTCACTCACGGCTACGGCACGATGGACTACGAAGTGGTCGGCTACCGCGCCGCCGACCTCGTGCGCATGGACATCCTCGTCCACGGCAACCGGGTGGACGCGCTCTCGATCATCGTCCACCGCGCCAACGCCGACCGCCGCGGGCGCAAGGTGCTGGAGCGCCTGCGCAAGGAGATCGACCGGCACCTGTTCGAGGTGTCGCTGCAGGCGGCGATCGGTTCGCGGATCATCGCGCGGGAGAACATTGCGGCGATGAAGAAGAACGTGACCGCGAAGTGCTACGGCGGCGACATCAGCCGGAAGCGGAAGTTGTGGAACAAGCAGGCCGAGGGCAAGAAGCGGATGAAGGCGATCGGCCAGGTGGAGGTCCCGCAGGAGGCGTTCCTCGCGGTGCTGGAGGATGATTGACGTTTAGCCGCGAGGCGAAGTCGTCGGAGCCGAGCGCGGAGAGCGATGCAATTCACGCTTAACGGTCGTTGTTGTACTGCGAAGAGGACGTTTCGATGTTCGGCTTATTCAAGAAAAAACCGTCGCAGCCAAACGGTCCGGACTTTTCAAACATCGACTCTCGCGAGAAAGCCGAGGCACTGTTTCAGCGCGGCGATCTTGAAAAAGTGTTCCTGATGCCGTTGGAGTTCGGCGGCGAAGACATCCCGCAGAACACCCTCTATGTTCCGGTCGGGATGGCGGCCGTAAAGGCGGATATCGACAACAACATCATCGGCCCGATGGCGCACGAGGGCAAAATCACCAAGTACACGGCGACTCCGGAATATCAAGGAAATAGCTTTATTCCGATCGCCATCAATATCGTTGCGTCCGATCCCGGCGAGTTTCAGTCCATCATCAAAATCTGGGGCGAAGCTCTTTCCTCCGCGTAAGACACCGAGCCGAGCGCGTCACTGACGCGCTCCTCGCCGAAGACTCCGCCTCGCGGCGAAACGTGATCGCGTTTCCGCCGGCGCGAATCCATCGCGCCGGCCGCAATCCGCGGCCCGACGCAGTCAGATTCCGTCGTTCTTTCCATCATTTCGGTTCTACGCTCCCATAACTCCCTCCCGAATGCCTATCGGGGCGCGACCTTGGGCAGCAGCAACCTCCACACCCGCGCATCGTCCGTCACGCCGCCCGCCCTGCCGACGGTGCGCGTCCATCGGCGGCACTCGCACGACCGTGAAACGGTCGACACCGACACGCCCCTGCCGCCGGTCGTGCTCTCGGGCGAATACGAATTCGTGAAACAACTCGGCCGCGGCGGCATGGGCGTGGTGTACCTCGCACGGCAGCGCGGGCTGAAGCGGAACGTGGCCTACAAGGTGCTCACGCAATTCGGCAGCCTCGACCCCGAGACGCTTGGCCGGTTTCGCGGCGAGGCCGAAACGCTGGCGAAGCTGCACCACCCGAGCATCGTGCAGGTCTACGACGCCGGCAGCGCGAACGGGTCGCCGTATCTGGCGATGGAATACGTGGCGGGGGGTTCGCTCGCGGAGCGCGTGCGATCCGGTCGGCAGGATCCGCGCGCCGCCGCCGCCGTCATCGCCACCGTGGCCGGCGCCGTCGGCCACGCCCACGCCCACGGCATCATTCACCGCGACCTCAAGCCCGCGAACATCCTCCTCACGGCGGACGGTCGGCCGAAGGTCGCCGACTTCGGACTTGCCCGCGACCTCGCCAGCGCGGGCGTCACGCGGACCGGTTACATCGCCGGCACGCCCGCCTACATGGCCCCGGAGCAACTCACCGGGAACCGCGACCTCGGACCCGCCGTCGACATCTGGGCCTTGGGCGCCATGCTCTACGAACTCCTCGCCGGCACCGTCCCCTTCGCCGGCGACGATCCGCCCCAGATCCTCGCGAACATCCTCCGCCACGAACCGGTGTCATTGCGCCGTTGGCAGCCCCACCTGCCGCGCGACCTCGAAACGATCTGCATGAAGTGCCTGCAAAAGGAACCGGGTCGCCGCTATGCCACCGGCACGGAACTCGCGGATGACCTGCTGCGGTTCCTCGATGGCCAGACGATCCTGGCGCGGCCGATCGGGCGGATCGAAAAGAGCATTCGTTGGAGCCGGCGGAATCCGTTGGCGTCGGGGCTGCTTGCCACGACGGCGGTCGTGCTCGTGTCGGCCACGGCCATGTCGCTGGCGCTCGCCACCCGCGCCGACGAGCAACGCGCGATCGCCGAGGCGCACGCGGAGCGGGCTAATCGGGCGCGCGAGGCGGAAGCGCGGCTGCGCGAAGAAGCCGAGCGCTCCGCCGCCGCCGAAAAGAAGGCCCGCGAGGACGCCGTACGAATGACGGCGCTGCTCGACGGCTTGCTCGCGGGCATCCGCAGCGGTCCGAATCCACTCAACGATCTTTTGAAACAAATGGAAGGCGCTGCACGGAACCTCGAACTCATGCAGGGCGATCCGCTCATCCGCGCGCGCATCCTGCTGACACTCGGCATCACCCGGCGCAACCTCGGGCGGTTCGAAGAAGCGGTCCCGCTCGTGGAGCGCGCATTCGAACTGCGAGTCCGGAATCTCGGCTTGAAGGATCCGTTGACGCGCGCGACGGCCGTCGACCTCGGCTACACCTACTACCACGTCAACCGCAACGACGATGCCATCCGCGTGCTCCTGCCCGCGATCGAAGTGGAAACCGCCGAATCCGGACCGGAATCCGACACCGTGGTCGACCAGCTCGGGCTCTTACGGATGTTCTACGCGTCGGCCGGACGCATCGAGGACGAGGCGAAACTCGGCGACCGACTGCTCGCGATCAATGTCAGGCGGTACGGCCCGGATCACGAAAACACGGAGTGGATGCGCGTCAACCTGCATCGATACCAGGTGGCGACCGGCAATTTCCAAGAAAGCATTCCCGTCTTGCGAAAGGCCTTCGCTCGCTTCCTTGACTGCTACGGACCCAATGGCGTCTGCACGCAATGGACGCGCGTCACCTTGGGGCTGAGCCTGTTGCGCAGCGGTCGCCCCCGCGAAGCGCTTCCGTATCTCCACCAGAACTACGTCGCCGCGTTGAACGACAACAGCCTGCAACACGAACATTCGCGCTACGCGACGACCTTTCTGGCCGAATGCTACGAGTCGATGGATCGTGCGTACGAGGCGGTCCCGTTGCGGCGTCTACTTCTCAAATACTACCTCGATGCCGGCGACACCGTCAGGGCCGCCAAACAACAGAAGCTCCTGGACGCCGACCTTGCCGCGGCGCAACCGTGATCCTCACCGCGCCGCAGGCTTCGGCGGCGGCAGGTATCCGCGCCAGGTACTGCCACGATCCTTCGAGGGCGTGTACGGCATGGCCAGCAACTCCCTCGCTTCCCGCAATGGAACCGCGACGTACCGCTCCCCCACCCGCTTCACGATCTTGAGACGTTCCAGTCGCGTCAGCGCGTCGCGCGGGCGCAGTTCGATCCGCTCGTTGATCCGCTTCCGCAAGTCGGCTTCGATCGCACGATCCAGTTCCTCCGCCGTCCAGCCCGCCGGACCGGCGAACCGCCAGAGGAAGTAGTGCACGAGCAGGACCTGGCGGACCTCCTGCTCGCCGGCGTCGTGGAAGAGCCGGTGCAGCACGCCGGCGTTGGTGTCGAGCCCCTGATAGTAGAGGCTTTGGGCCAATTGCAGCATGTAGGTCTTGCGCGAGACCTGGAAACTGTAGACCGTCTTGTACCCGTAGCCGAGCAGGAGCGCCAGCGGCGAGAGGAGCGCGAACAGGCTTCCCGAAAGCAGTCCGGCAATGGAAACGGAGGAGACGATTTTGTACGCGGTGTAGAAGAACGAACCGACGACGGTGGCGCCGAGTTGCCCGCGCTTGGCCCGCGGCATGCGCAAGCGCGTGCCGGGGAGCAGCATCTCGATGTCCATCTGCGGGATGTCTTTGAAGAGCTTGAGGAAGACGCTGTCAATGTCGGGGTTCTTGCCGAGTCGCTTGTGGGGCCGCTGGCGCAAGATGACGACGACGCGCTTGAAGGTGGGCACCTGCACTTCCTGGAGGCGGAAGAGCCTCCACCACGGCCTGCGGGCGCGCCAGCCGGTGCCGGCGCCGCGGTAGAAGATGTCCACCCGATCGAAGACGCCCCAGTCGACCGACATCTCGATGCCCCAGTGCGAGGCGCCCTGCATGGTGCGCTCGATCTCCTCGCGCGTCATGTGGTGGAAGCCGGCGCGCTCCAGCAGCACCGTGAACGTGGTGAAGAGCCGGTTGAGGAATTCGCCTTCTTCTTCCCGCGTCGGGCAGCGGAGGCGGAGCGTGTCGCTATCCGGATCGAAGGGGGCGTAGGCGTTCGCGAGCGCGTCCAGCATACTGTGGAAGCCGGCGTGGACGCGGTCCGCCATCGCGTCGGCGAATTGCTGGAATTCCGCGGTCTGCTCGGCGCTGAGCGGCGGATGCTCCGGCGTGCCGGCTTCGCGCGCCAGGAGTTCGACGAGGTCCACCACCCGCAGCGGGATGTACGGCTCGCCCGGCGGTTCCGGCTTGACGGGTTCTTCGCTCATGGATCGCGCGGGAAGCCGGATGCGAACGCCCCATCGCGCCGCTTCCCCGCTCCTCCACTCCCCCTCTCCCCTGCTGGATCGTCATTCGCTCCGCGCCGACCGTTATTCGGCCGAATCGTCCCCCAGTTCATCCGCCAGCCTGTCCAGCGTCCCCTGGATCTCGCTCATCCGCTCCGGCCGGTGGATCGCTTTGAAGCTCAGGCACTTGTGGATGAGTTCGACCAGTTCCTTCGGCGCACCCTTGTTGATCTCGTCCACCGGTACGAACTTCTCCAGGAACTGCTTCTCCGTCATTTCCACGCCTTCCATCCCGGGCACGATCTTCGGCGGCAGCTTGAGCGTGACGAGGCGGTACAGCGTCGCGCCGAAGTTGTAGATGTCGGTGCGTTCGTTGATCATCTTGCGCTGTACCGTCTCGGGGGCCATGTACTCGGGCGTACCCTGGATGCGGTCCTTCGGCTCGTTCTTGATCCACGCCAGGCCGTAGTCGATGATCTTCACGACGCCGCGCGGGCCGGTCATGATGTTTCCGGGCTTCAGATCCGCATGCACCACGCCCTGCTTGTGCATGTGCACGAGGCCGCTCGCCACCTTCTCGAAGACGCGCACGAGCTTCGAGAGCTTGAGCAGTTTCGCCTTGTCCAGCGTCTCCCCCTCGACGTACTCGATGAGCAGTTTCGCTTTCTTCACTCGGAACCGCCAGTCGGTCTCCGTCTCGAACGCGACGACCTTGATGCAATTCGGATGGTTGAGCATCTGCCCGACGCGGAACTCGTGCTTGGCCTGCTCGAGGTACTTCTTGTCTTCCTCTTCTTCGATGGGCACGAGTTTGAGGGCGAAGTCCTTGCCGTCGGCGTCGCGGCGGACGTGCAGGATGGTGCTGTGCGCCCCGGTGCCGAGCGTGGCCAGAATCTTCACTTTCCCGATTTTTTCGTCGGCCATCGGCGGCTTCCTGGGGAGCGGCGGAGATTTCCCGGTGCCACTGCATGATACTTGCGAATAATACCAGCGGCAAAAGCATTCGGAGCCTCCATGTCCTCCGCGCGGGAAGACCGTATCCGCATCCTGGGCCGCGAAATCTTCGCCCGCCTCGACCGCGGCGGGCCGATGCCGCTGACCCGCGCGTGGGCGAACGACCAGCTCATGAACCTGTCGATGCGGCACGCGGCGCTCAAGGTCCAGCTCTTCCGATTCGTCGATACGTTGCCGTACCTGCACGACCCCGCCGATCTCGCCCGGCACCTGCGCGAATACCTGTCCGAGGCGAAGACGGACCTGCCCTGGTGGGCGCGCCACGGCATCCGATTCATCCCGCGGAAGGGACTGCTTGCAAACCTGCTGGCGAAGCTCACCCGCGCCAACGCCGGCGCCATGGCGCGGAAGTTCATCGCCGGCTCGAACGTGCCCGAAGCCATCGCCGCCGTGCGCCGGCTGCGCGCCGAAGGGCAGACCTTCACCGTCGACCTCCTCGGCGAAGCGACCGTGACGGAACCGGAGGCGGACCATGTCCAGAAGCAATACCTCGAACTCCTCGCCGGCCTCGCCGAACTGAACGATTGGCCCGAAGCCCCGGAGATCGACCGCGACGACCGCGGCCCGATCCCGCGCGTGAACGTGTCGGTGAAGCTCTCGGCCCTCTACAGCCAGTTCGACCCGATCGACCCCGACGGTACGACGCGCGCCGTGTTGAACCGCCTCCGACCGATCCTGTCCGCGGCGAAGCGGACCGGCGCGTTCGTCAACTTCGACATGGAGCAGCACGCGTTCAAGAACACCACGCTCAAGATCTTCCGCGACGTGCTGACCGAGTCGGAGTTCAAGGACTGGCCGCACGTGGGCATCGCCATGCAGGCGTACCTGACCGACACCGAACGCGACCTGCAATCCTTGCTGGACTGGACGCGGGCGCGCGGCACGCCCATCGGCATCCGCCTCGTGAAGGGGGCCTACTGGGACTACGAGACCGTCATCTGCGCCCAGCAGGACTGGCCGGTGCCGGTGTTCACCCGGAAGTGGCAATCGGATGCGAGCTTCGAGCGCTGCAGCCGGTTCCTGCTCCAGAACAGCGAATGGATGGTCCCGGCGTTCGGCAGCCACAACATCCGCAGCATGGCGCACGCCATGGCGGTTGCCGAGGAGTTGAACGTCCCGCCGCGGCGCTACGAGTTCCAGATGCTCTATGGCATGGCCGACCCGCTCAAGGCGTCCGTGTCTTCGCTGGGTCATCGCGTCCGCATCTACACCCCCTATGGCCAACTCCTCCCCGGCATGGCCTATCTCGTGAGACGATTGCTGGAGAATACATCGAACGATTCCTTCCTGCGTCAGGGCTTCGCCGAGGGAATCCCCGAAGAGGTGCTGCTGATGAATCCGGAAGACAGAGGTCAGAAGACAGAAGCTGGGAGTCAGAAGTCAGAGATCAGAAGTCAACAGAAAACCGAAGCCCACGGACGAACGTCCGTGGGCAGTGCGAACGTCTTCAAGAACGAACCGCTCGCCGATTTCGCGCGCGAGGAGAACCGCGCCGCGATGGCACGCGCCCTCGAATCGGTGCGCGCGCAACTCGGCCAAACGGATACCGTCGTGATCGACAATAAGCCCGTGCCAACGGCCAAATCAATCGTGTCCGTGAACCCCTCGCGTGTCGCCGAGATCGTCGGCACGACGGGAGCCGCCTCGAAGACGCAGGCGAACCAGGCCGTCGCATCCTGTCTCAAGGCGTTCGACTCCTGGCGCGACACGCCGGTCGCCGAGCGCGCCGCGCTTCTCCGCCGTACGGCCGCCGTCTTCCGTCGCCGGCGCTTCGAGCTTTCGGCTTGGATCGTCCTCGAAGTCGGCAAGCCGTGGCGCGAGGCCGACGCCGACGTCGCTGAGGCGATCGACTTCTGCGAGTACTACGCGATCGAGGGCGAGCGCCTGCAAGGCCACGACGTGAACCTGCCCGGCGAGGCAAACGCCTACTTCTACGAGCCGCGCGGCGTCGCCGTCGTCATCGCGCCGTGGAACTTCCCGCTCGCCATCCTGTGCGGCATGGCCGCGGCCGCGCTCGTCACCGGCAACACCGTCATCCTCAAACCGGCCGAGCAATCGTCGGTCGTCGGTGCGAAGCTGATGGAGTGCTTCCTGGAAGCCGGCCTGCCGCCGGGCGTCGTGAACTTCGTCCCCGGCATCGGCGAAGAGATCGGCCCCGTGCTCGTCGAGCATCCCGATGTGGCGCTCATCGCCTTCACCGGTTCGCTCAAGGTGGCGCTCGCCATCAACGCGAGCGCGGCGAAAACTCCGCCCGGCCAGACGCACGTCAAGAAGGTGATCGCCGAGATGGGCGGCAAGAACGCGATCATCGTCGACAACGACGCCGACCTCGACGAGGCGGTCCGCGGCGTGGTGGACGCCGCGTTCGGCTACGCCGGGCAGAAGTGCTCTGCCGGAAGTCGAGTGATCGTGCTCGCCGGAATCTACGACCAGTTCCTCGCCCGCCTCGTCGAGGCGACAAAGAGCCTGACAGTCGGCCCGGCGGATCAACCCGGCTCCTCCCTTGGCCCCGTCATCGACCGCGAGAGCCAGCAACGGCTACTTTGTTCCATCGAAGTCGGCACACAGACGGCCAAACTCGTTCACCGGACGGACGTCGGCGAACTCGCCGATCGCGGTTACTACGTCGGTCCGACGATCTTCGCCGATGTGCGGGAGGACAGCCCGCTCGCGCAGGACGAATTCTTCGGCCCCGTCCTTTCCGTGATGAAGGCGAAGGACCTGGAGGACGCCCTGCGGATCGCCAACGGCGTGCAATACGCGCTGACGGGTGCCGTGTATAGCCGCAGCCCGGAGAACATCGCGACGGTGAAACGCCGCTTCCGCGTCGGCAATCTCTACGTGAATCGCAAGTGCACCGGGGCGCTCGTGAACCGCCAGCCGTTCGGCGGCTTCAAGCTCAGCGGCATCGGCTCGAAGGCCGGCGGACCGGACTACCTCCTGCAGTTCGTGCTGCCGCGGACGATCACCGAGAACACGATGCGCCGCGGCTTCGCGCCGGAGGCGGGATGACCCGTAACGGGCATCTGGTACGATGAATGGAAGCAGGAGGTCGATAATCATGGTCGCCGTGAATCTCCCGTTGGAACCGACATCCGATACCGCGATGTTCCTCCGTCTGTGGGATGCGCGGAAACTCTCCCCGACACTCGCGCGGCATCTTCTCGAGCTTGAATGGTCCCCAAACGATGAATCGCGCATGCGGGAACTGCGGGACAAGAATCGAAAGGGCGAGATCGACGCCGGCGAGTTGCGCGAACTGGACAACTACGTTCGAATCGGCACGATGCTCTCGATCCTGCAGTCGCGAGCCAGGAAGACCTTGAAATCGCCATCCAAAAGCCGGAAATCCGTTTGAACCGCGCGACGATCGAATCCATTCGCCGTCGGGCGAACGGCCGTTGCGAATACTGCCCGTTGCCCGCCGATCCGGTCCGGATTCCCTTCGAGGTCGAGCATATCATTCCGAGCCAGCACGGCGGAACAGATGCGATGGGGAATCTCGCCTTCACGTGCCTCCACTGCAACAAGCACAAAGTGCCGAAACTTTGTGGCATTGATCGAGTTCGATCACGTGCCCGCACGTGCGATTGTTCCATCCGCGCCGCCATCGTTGGGATTATCACTTCGCGTGGGACGGTCCGCGCATCGTCGGTCGCACGCCGATCGGGCGAGTCACCGTCGAGGTTCTGGCCATGAACGATCCACTCCTGGTGGTCCTCCGCAATGAACTGATCGAAGAAGGCGTCATCGCCGCGCCCCGTTCCTAAACTGACATCTCTACCACCGCGAGGCACCACCGTGACGACGACGATCGAAGCGCCCCCATCGCCCAAAGCCGCCCTCCGCGAACAGGCCCGCAAAAACCGGGTTGCCCAGAAGAACAAGGACGAAATCAGCAAAGGGATCGTCGCGAAGTTCATGGCGCTGCCGGAGTACGCCGCCGCGAAAACCGTGCTCTTCTACGTCGACGCCGGCAGCGAAGTCCGTACCCGGCACAGCCTGCCCGAAGCCCTCGCCGGCGGCAAGCGGATCGTCGTGCCGTACTGCATCGTCGAAACGAACGAGCTCGAACTGTTCCTGCTTGAAGACATGAGCGAGCTGGTGGAAGGGGCCTACAAGATCCTCGAACCGAAGGCCGAGTTGCGGACGCTGCCGAACAAGATCGTGCGCCCCGAAGACCTCGACCTCGTGATGGTGCCCGGCACGGCGTTCGACCCGAAGGGCGGCCGCATGGGGCAGGGGAAGGGCTACTACGATCGGTTATTGGCGCGTGTCCGGCCCGATGCTCCGCTCGTGGCGATCGCTTTCGATTGCCAGATCTTCGACGAGATTCCCGTCTCCGCACACGACGTGTTCATGGACAAGGTGCTGACCGAAACCCGCGAAATCGTGGGAATCGGACGGACGGCGAAGGCATGAAGAACACCGCGATCCTCCTCGTCGACTGCCCGGACCGCAAAGGCCTCGTCGCGGCCATCGGCGAGTTCCTCTACAAGCACAACGCCAACATCCTCCACGCCGACCAGCACCAGGACCCGGAGCGGAACATCTTCCTGATGCGAGTCGAGTGGGACCTCACGGGCTTCGACTTCGATCTCGCCGACTTCACCCGGCTATTTGAACCGCTGGCCACGCGCTACTCCCTGCGATGGCGGCTCGAGCGCTCCGACACGCCGCACCGCCTCGCCATCTTCGTCTCGAAGTTCGATCACTGCCTCGTGGACCTTCTGTACCGGCACCAGAGCGGCGAGCTGGCGTGCGAGATTCCGCTCATCGTGTCGAACCACCCGGACGCGAAGCGGTGGGCGGACTTCCACGGCATTCCGTTCCATGTCCTGCCGATCGAGCCGGGGAAGAAGGCCGAGGGCGAGGCGCGGCAGCTCGCGCTCCTGAAGGAGTACGGCATCGACCTCGTCGTGCTCGCCCGCTATATGCAGGTGCTCTCGCCGGCGTTCGTGGCCGCGTACCCGCACCGGATCATCAACGTCCACCACTCGTTTCTGCCGGCGTTCGTCGGGGCGAAGCCGTACCACCGCGCCTTCGAGCGCGGCGTGAAACTCATCGGCGCGACGAGCCACTACGTGACGGACGACCTGGACGAGGGGCCGATCATCGAGCAGGACGTGGTGCGCGTCTCGCACCGCGACACGATCGACGACCTGCTGGAGAAGGGGCGCGACATGGAGCGCTCCGTACTGTCGAAGGCCGTCCGCTGGCACTTGGACCACCGCGTGCTCGTCTACGGTCACAAGACTGTCGTCTTCGATTGAGAGTGTCGCTTGGAATTTGGTATTGTGTCCCGGAGGGACGTCGGAATGTAGCCACGGGTGGAGCGAAGCGGAACCCGTGGAAGCCCAATGGAATCGACGACCCGGAGGGGTCGAGGGACGCATTCCGTCGCTCCTGCCGGGGCGAAAAACAATCGACGATCACCACGGGTAGCGCTTCGCTCCACCCGTGGCTACAACCCGCGGCCCCATCCGGGGCCGAAAACCACGAAACGAATTATTACTCATCGAATCAAGGATCGCCCATGAAGTACGCCGCCGTGATCGAGTACATTCGCGATGCCGCGAAGATCGACTCCATCCGCCCGAAGCACCGCGAGTACCTCAATTCGCTGCTCGCGAACGGGCAGCTCGCCTGCTCCGGGCCGTTCACCGACGGCTACGGGGCGCTGATCGTCTACGAAGCCGAGTCTCTGGAGGATGCGGAGAAGTTGATTCGCGCCGACCCGTTCCACGACGGCGGCGTGTTCGTGAAGTGGGAGGTCCGCCCGTGGAAGATGGTGTTCACGAATCCCGACTTGATGACCAAGGTCGGGTAGTCACGAACCGCGACTCAAATCGGTTCTGGCGATATGGGAAGCGGTTCGTCGTCGCCGTTGTTGCGTTGTCGTTGATCGCGCTTCTCTATGTCCGAATCTGTCTCGGGCTCGACTTTTTCCCGATTTCTGACGCCGCCAGTGCTATCCGTGCCGACCTGAAATCGATGGGTTACAACTTGAAGGGATACTTTGGTGATTTCGTCCAAGAGTCTGATGCCTGGGGCGGGACGGAAGTCCGTATCCAGTTCCACGATCTCGATGCAGAGCAACGAGAACGAAACGTGACAGTCCATGCACGACGTACGTGGATTCTTGCTCCTTGGCACATCACAAAATTGAGTGTCGACTATTCGAAGTAGAGAAATCGTCGGTCCGCCCGTGGATGATGGTGTTCACGAACTCGGAGATCATGTCGAAGGTCGGCTGATTCCGTTTATTCCGTGTGGTCCGCTCGTCTGATGGGGTACGGTGCGGCGAACGCTTTTGCATTCCCCCGCACCGGCCGTTAAGCTGGAGAAAGATTGACGGCTCTCCCGCCCCGCGCCCCGAATCTTCACCCGGGTTTCACCTTCCATGTTCCGCACCACCCTCGCGGCCCTCGCCGCGCTCGTCGCGCTCCCGCTCGCGGCCCAAGAGCCGATCAAGTTCGCCCGCACACCGGACATTTCGCCCGACGGCAAACTCGTCGTGTTCAGCTACCTCGGCGACATCTGGACCGTCGAGGCGATCGGCGGCGTCGCGCGGCCCGTCACCATGCACGAGGCGCACGACCTCTGGCCTTGCATCAGCCCCGACGGACGGCAGATCGCTTTTTCCTCCAATCGCCACGGCAGCTACGACGTCTTTGTCACGCCGATCCACGGCGGCAAGCCGAAGCGCCTCACCTTCGATAGCGGCCACGACACCGTCACTGGCTGGTCGCCGGACGGCAAGAACATCGTCTTCTCCTCCACGCGCTCGCCGGCGTACCCCAGCAATGCCGAGGTTTTCACCGTACCCGTCGACGGCGGCCAGGAGACGCGGCTGAACCTCTTCGAGGGGAAGGAAGCGTATTTCGCCCCCACGGGCAAGCACGTCGCGTTCGTCCGCGGCCCCGGCCTCTGGTACCGCAAGGGCTATCGCGGCTCGTCCAACGACGACCTCTGGATCGCCAACGCCGACGGCGAAAACCCCCGCCAACTGACTCGCTTCAACGGCCAGGATACGTCGCCGATGTGGTCGCCCGACGGCCAGACGCTGTACTACGTCGGCGAATCGCCGGCCAAACCAGGCATCGCGAACATCGTGGCGCAATCTGTGCAGCCCGATTCGGCATCGTTGGCCGTCGGCGCGCCGAAACCGTTGACGAATCACTCCGACGAGTTTGTCCGCCGGGCGCGGATCAGCGGCAACAGCGAATGGATCGTGTACGAATGCGGGGCGGACCTGTTTGTGGTGAACACGAAGACCGGCCAGAATCGGAAGCTCGCGATCGAGGTTCATGCCGACGACAAGCAGAATACCGAGCGGACGGTCACGTTCACGCGGGATGCCACGGAGTTCGCGCTCTCGCCGGACGAGTCGCACGCCGTCGTGGTCGTGCATGGCGAACTGTTCCTGACGAAGGTGCCCGGCGGCGGCAAGGCGACGCGCCTGACGGACCACCCCGCATTCGATTCCGCCCCGACGTGGGCGCCCGACGGCAAGAGCATTGTCTTCGCGTCCGACCGTACCGGCGTGGTCGACCTCTACAAGCTTGAGCCGGACGACGTCGAACATCCGGAACTGACGAAGGCCCACAAGTTCAAGACGACGCGCCTGACCGATTCGATCGAAGAAGAGACGGCGATTACCTTCTCGCCGAAGGGCGACCTGGTCACCTTCATTCGGGGTGGCAAGCTCTGGAGCATGAAGCCGGACGGGAAGGATCAGAAGGTGGTGATCGGCGACGTGCAAGTGATGGACTACGACTGGTCGCCGGACGGCAAGTACATCGCCTATGCTCGGATGGACGGCTCGTTCGCCAGCGAGGTCTTCGTGCACGCGCTGGATGGATCGTTCCCGGCGAAGAACCTGTCGCGATACGCAACGTACAACGGTGATGTGACCTGGAGCAACACGGGCGGGAAGATCGCGTTCCTCGGCCAGCGCCGCGGGACGTACGCGATGCGCGTGGTCTCGCTGTTCAAGCCGACGGCCGACGGCAGCACGCCTGGCCGAAATGCCGACATCGACTGGGACGACGTGCACCTGCGGGTGGCGAACGCCGGGGGCATCGCGGCCGAGGGCGGAGCGATCTCGCCGGACGGCACGCAAGTGGCCTTCCGCGCCATCAATAACGGCGACGACCTCTGGGTGGCCAGTTCCGATGGTCGCAGCCTCAACCGCGTCACCACCGGCAACCAGTCCCCGCGGGGAATCCGCTGGTCCAAGCGCGCCGGCGGCATGATCTGGTTCCTCAACGGATCGGGCGAACTCCGCGGCGTTCGCTCCGGCGGGTCCAGCCCGCTCGCCAGCGCCGTGTTCGGCGGCGGCACGGCGAACGACCCGCTCAAGGTGCCCTTCTCCGCCAAGCTGACCATCCAGCGCGACGAGGAGTTCGCCGAGATGTACGCCCAGGCCTGGCGGACGCTCAGCGACTATTTCTACGATGCCGGGCACCACGGCACGGATTGGAAGAAGGTCCGGCAGAAATACGCGGAACTCGTGCCGCACGTTGCCCAGAGGGAAGACCTGTATTCGCTCGTCAGCTTGATGCTCGGCGAACTGAACGCCTCGCACCTCGGCATCTCCGGCCGGTTGCCCGTCGCCGAGGAGCAGACGGCCGACCTCGGCCTGCTGTTCGACGAAACGCACAAGGGGCCGGGCCTCAAGATCGCGGAAATCCTCAAACGCGGTCCGGCGGACAAGCGCGGCCTCGGCCTGAAGCCCGGCGACATCGTGCTCGCCCTCGACCGCGAGGAAATCACCGCGAAGACGAACCTCGCCAAACTGCTCAACAGCAAGGCCGGCGAAGTCGTGCTCGTGGATGTGTCCGCGAACCCCGCCGATCCGAAGGCCAAGCGGCGTATCGAAATCAAAGCCGAGAACCGCGACCGGATCGGCGAGTTGCTGTACGACCGCTGGGTGGAACGCAATGCCGCACAGGTCGCGAAGGAGAGCGGTGGCAAGGTCGGGTACATCCACATCCCCGGCATGGACGACGCCGGATTGGAGAAATTCGTGCGCGCCTTGTATTCCGACAACTTCGACAAGGAAGCGATCGTGCTGGACGTCCGCTTCAACGGCGGCGGTTTCACCCACGATCAGGTCATCAACTATCTGACGGGCAAGGAGCACACCATCTTCCGCCAGCGGAACGGCGGCGAGGGCCTCGTGTTGCGGAACTTCGACCGGAAGTGGGTCAAGCCGGTGAGCCTGCTCATCAACAATCGCTCGTACAGCGACGCGGAGATCTTCCCGCACGCGTTCCGCAGCGTCGGGTTGGGCAAGGTGGTCGGCCAGGCGACCGGCGGGCACGTGATCGGGACGTATCAGATCCGCCTGATCGACGGGTCGAGTTTCCGTGTGCCGCGCACCGGTGTGTTCACGACCAAGGGCGTGAACATGGAGAAGGAGGGCGTGCAACCCGACGTGGCGATCGAGCAGACCGCGGCAGACTGGAAGCGCGGGCACGATACGCAACTGAGCGAGGCGTTGAAGGTCGTGCAATCGGATGTGGTGGTTTGGAAAAAAGCGAAGGGGTTGCCGGTGGCGGCGGCCGAGACGCCGAAGACCGCGACGCCAATGACGATACCGATGGCGGCCCCCGCCGCCCCGATGAAGACCGCGACCCCGGCACCGGCGGTGAAGGGCGCGGGAAACTGATTACCGGTTCCGCCGGTCGCACGGCCGGATATGCGGGCCGACTCGCAAAGGCGGGTCGGCTTTTTTCATGCGCGACGTGGCGCGCTTCCGAAGGTGTAATATGTTGAAATCGAGAATACACCGTGAGGAGCCAGCCGTGCCCGAACCGCTGATCGTCACGTTCTACCGGAAGCTGCCGCAGCCGTCGCCGACCGACGACCGCGATCTCTGGCAAGCGGGAGTGCAGGACGCGATCCGCGAGTTCCGCCACTCGATCAAGAACAACTACACCGAAGGCACGCTCCAGAGGCTCGTCGGCCATTTCGACCCGCTCGCCCGTCAGGCCGCGGTCCTCGCGCTCGGCCTCGTCGGCACCCTCGATTCCAATGCCGCCGTCGCCGCCGCTCTCCAGGATTCCGACTGGCTCGTGCGCCAGTTCGCCGAAGACGCGCTCTGGGAAATCTGGTACCGCGGCGACAACGCCGAATACTGCTGGTCCCTCCAGCAGGCGATGCAACTCGGCGACTTCGCCCAGACACTCGCCGCCCTGGACGACCTGATCCGCGAGGCGCCGGAGTTCGCCGAGGCGTACAACCAGCGGGCGATCCTGCTGTTCCGCCGGGGGGAATTCGCACGCAGCGCCGCCGACTGCAAGGCCGTGCTGCGGATGAACCCGTACCACTTCGGTGCCGCGGCCGGCATGGGCCAGTGCTACCTGAAGATGAACAAGCCCCGCGCGGCCCTGCGGGCCTTCCGGCAGGCACTCGAACTGAACCCGGCGCTGGTGGACTTGCGCGACGCCGTGCAGGCCCTGCGGCAGGCGCTGGGCGAGGAGTGGAGCGAATAGCGCTTTACAGCTTCACCACGCTCCCCTTTCGAATCGACTCTTCCGCCGCCTCGATCATCGTCTGCGCCGTGATCGCATCCTCCAGGGTGCTCAGCGGCTTCTCGCCCATTCGCAGGCAGTCCACGAGGAAATGCCGCACTTCGTTCATCACACTGCCCTGGTAGGCCGTGTACGTCTGCGAATGCACCAGCCCCGGCTTGATTTCGACGTGGTCGCGGTAGCTGTAGCGCGTGCTGCCGGCGGTGCCGATCACCTTCACCATCACCGTCCACGGGTCGGCCGCGTGGTCGTCGGCCGCGAAGCTCGCGCAGAAGTGCGCGAGCGCCCCGTTGTGCAATCGCATCTGCACCATCGCAATGTCTTCTTCCGTGTACTCCTTGTAGTGCAGCGTCGCCTTCATGGCGCAGAGTTCGACCGGCTTGCCGACGAGATAGAGCAGGATGTACGAGTGGTGCGTGAGGATCTGCCGCACGACGCCGGGGTAGCGCTTCGCGACTTCCTCCGGGTGGTGGATGTTGTACATGACGTACGCCGACACGATCTTTCCGAGGTCGCCGCCGTCGACGAGTTCCTTCGTACGCCGCATGGACGACTCGTAGATGTAGTTGTGCCCCGGCAGGCAGACGAGGTCCTTCGCGTCGGCGAGTTTCTTCATCTCGGCGATCTGCGCCACCGATTCGCCGACCGGCTTCTCGACGAGGACGTGCTTGCCGGCCTTCAGCGCCGCGGCCGTATATTCGAGGTGCGTCTCCAGGTTCGTGAGTACGAATACCGCGTCGATGGCCGGGTCGTTGACGAGGGCGTCGACGGTGGGGTAGTTCTTGCAGCCGAAGTCCTTGGCGCGTTCCTTCGCGCGCTCCAGGCTCCGGTTCCAGAGGCCGACGAGCTTCGCTCCCGGCGTCCGTTCGACGGCCTTCGCATGCAAAATGGCGATATCGCCGGCACCGATGAATCCGACGCCGATGGTGTCCTTCGTGATCTTGGGCATGGGAGAAGCCTGCTACGGGGTCCAGGTGGAGTTCGAATTAAAGTAGGAATCGGCACGACGAAGACCGAGACGGTTTCCGCGCGGGAATTCCGGAATCCGGAATCGGGTCGGGATCGTATACCCGTCGATCGCCCAACTTCCGTAGTCCCACGTCCGGACGATCACCCATGGCCACATTGACCGCCGACTTCCTCGACAAGTACGTTGGCAAGACCATTGTCGACATCTGCCCGCTGAAATTCGGAACGATCGGCGACAAGCACAACCACTGCGCGCACTTCGTCGGGCATGTGATGAAGCTCAACAACGCTTCGACCAACGGATTCACCTGTGCCGGCATGGTCTATTCCGGCAAATCGCATCCGGACGCCGGCGCGGTGATCCGCGTGAACGACCTCTACAACATCTGCATCGACATCGACGAACCCGACCCGCTCGGCTGCCTCGCCTACTACACGCTCCCGAACAACATCGACAAGAACGGCTTCATGGGCACGATGTCGCAGAAGCACGTCGGCATCTGCCACGGCGGCTACGTGTACAACTACGGCAATTCGAAGGACGCGGTGCGCAAGGACAAGGTCGGCGACCTGGCCGCGCTCTACGGGGCAAAAACAATCACCCGCTACACGAAGCTCCCGCCGTTGTACACACTGCTGACGCTGGAGGAGATCCAAGCGCTGGTTCCGGCCCCGGCAAAGAAGCCTTAGGAATCGGACGAAGAGCGTCGGAATCCATCTTTGGGTTCTCGGGGCCGGGAACGTGGCAATCACCCGCTCCCGCTCACTTCGTTTCCGGCTCTTCGGGCATCTCGAACTTGAGCGGCTGCCAGACGTGCGGGCGGTCGAGCGGTTCGATCCGCAGTTTCTCTTCGCCGGCCTGGAAGACGCGCACCGTGCCGGACGATTGGCTGACGACGAAGGCGATCGCCTTCGTCTTCTTGCTGATGGCGGCACCGGAGAGGTGCCGGCTGCCGAAGCCTTTCGGGAGTTCGACCCCTTCGGTGGGCACGTCGAGGTAGACGCACGCCGCCTCGGCGATGCCGTCGCGGTCGATCAGGATCGCGCCGTCCAGTTTGGCGATCTCCTTGATCTGTTCGCGCACGTCGCGGAAGCGGATGTCGCGTTCCTTCTTGGTGTAGCCCCGGAACGGATTGAAGTTGCGGAACTTGGCCATGCCGTGGACCTTCCGCGTGTCGCCGACGACGATGATCGCTCCGGTGGGGTGCCCCTCGCGGCCCTCGCGGCCGATTTCCGTGGCCAGTTCCACCACGGCCTTGAGCACGTCCTGCGGCACGCTCGTGCCCAGCTTGCGCAGGTCCTGCGAGGTCATCTTTTCGAGGTGTTCGCCGAGGTGGATGACGCTCATGGTGTCGATCGGTTCGGGGGCGTCCTCGGTACTGGCGATGCCGTTGTAGAGGACGACGACGTGCGCGCCGGGCTTCAACTTGTCGTCCGTCACGGCGCGCAGGAGGGCGTTGCTGAGCCGTTCCTGCGTCGGTAGCGGATCGGGGTCGAGGTCGATGACGGTCCAGCCTTCGCGTTCGCGCAAGGTCTTGGTGAGCGCGGGGCTTTCCGCGGCGACGAAGAGCCGGCAGCCGAGCAGGCGCTGGGAGACTTCGTCCCAGTCGAGGGGTGTTTCGGTGAGGAGCAGCACGGCGTCGGCCGGCAGGACCCGCACGGTGTCGCGGGCCGCCTGGAGCAGCGCGGCCGTCTGCATCGGTAGCGTCATGGTCGCTCTTTCGGAGACGTGTTGCCGTCCAATAGTAAGTGACGACCGGGCGGACCGCCAACGGTGCGCGCGAAGATTCGGACGATTTTTCCCAAGTATTCCGATTCGGGCTGGGCTTGACAGGTCCGCGCCCGGTGGCGGACCATCGGCGGCCCCCCGGAGGCTCTCCAGTGCCGGCCGACGGCGTTGAATTACGGAAGGAATCCCGACTGCGCGTCGGCTGGTACCGGCTGCGGATCGCGCTCGCGACCGCGGGCCGCCCCGCGATCCGCAAGCGGGCCGAGTTGTTCCTCGACGGTGACGAGACGCCGCTCGAATCCTTCGAGTGGAACGTCGCGCTCAACGAGGACTTGCTCGTTCGTATTCCCCGCCCGGTGCAATCGCTCGCGCTGCGCTGCTCGCACTGCGCCGGCCCGTTCGAACTGGAACGCTTCGAGCTTCGACCCGCGTCCCGCGTCCGGACGATGGCACGGGCGATCCGGCTGAAAATCCAGCTCCTGAAGTCCTACCGCTGCTTCTGGCCGGTCGTCTCGCGCGGCGGAAAGCTGCTCCTGCGGGGCCGATTCGGCGAGTTCGGCCGCAAGCTCCTTCGCGGCATCCCGGACAGCCGCACGATGCGCGTGGAGGTGAAGCGGGCGGCGGAAGTGTCGGCGATGTGGTGGCGCCGGCGCGCGCCGACGGTGGTGGAGACCGCGGAATGGAAAACCGAGGCCAATGCGATTACCGACCCGCGGCCCGTGGCCGTGCTGATTCCCGCCGATCCGACGCGTGTGGACCATGCCCGTCATGCGGTCCTCAGCGTGCTGCGGCAGGCGTTCCCGCACTGGGAGTTGGCACTCGCGTGGCCGACGCCGACCGTGCCGGACCTGTTGCAGGATGCGGCGCGGTGGGACGGCCGCGTGCGGATCGTTCCTGGCGACGGCTGGGCCGACGCCGTGGGCCGGGCACTCGCAACGATCGAGTCGGATCGCGTGCTGGTGCTGCCGCCGGACTGGGAACTGGCCGAGCCGGCGCTCCTGCGGCTCTCGCAGCTTGACGGCGAAGCGCGATCGCCCCTCCTGCTCCGACGCGACCGTCTGGGGGATGAATCGCAGCGACTCGACGCGCACTCGGCCGTAGGAGTCGTGCGCTGGGCCGAGTCGCTCGTCCCCGATTCCGCAGTGAAACCGGCCGAGCCGCTCGCGTTCCCGCTCGACGGCGGCCGGGCGCTCGAAGTCCGACGCAAGATGAACACGACCCAACCGCTCGTGCTCGCGGCGGACGTGCGCGGCATCGGCGGCTGGGATCACGTCGCCTTCGAAGTGCTCAAGGGCCTGAACTCCGCCGGCATCCCGCTGCGCCAGCACACGGTGGCGAAGATCTTCCCGGACCTGCTCCCGCCGCATCTCCGTCCGGAACCGCTCGCACGCCGGAGCGAGCCGCAACTCGTCGTCGCGCCGCCGTTCCTCGTGAAGCGCTTCGGCATCGACGCGAACACCGCCGTCTACACCATGTGGGAGACCGACCGGATCGACCCGACACACGCGGCCATTCTCAACCGCGCGCGCGTCGTAATCGTGCCGAGCCGTTGGGGCGCCGAGTGTTTCCGGGATTCCGGCGTGACGGTGCCGATCGAAGTCGTGCCGCTGGGGTACGATCCGCTCGTGTTCCACCCGACGCGCGAACCGAAGTCGGGCCCCGTCGTCTTCGGCACGGCCGGGGCGCTCAGCGCCGGCGGGCTGCGGAAGAACGTGCGCCGCGTCGTTGAGCTGTTCCGCCGCGCGTTCCCGACCGAGCCGGACGTGCGGCTGCGCGTGAAGATTACGCCGAACTGTCCGCCGTTCGAGATCGACGCCGACCCACGCATCGAAGTGCTGCGGGCGAACCTGCCCTACGCGGACCTCGCGGCGTGGAACCGTTCGCTGGACGCCTACGTGAACGCCTCGTTCGCCGAGGGGTTCGGCCTGCACCTGCTGGAAGCGATGGCGTGCGGCGTGCCGCTCGTCTCCGCGCATTCGAGTGGGTTGACGGAATTCTTCGACAATTCCACCGGTTTTGTCGTCCCGCATACGCTCGTTGCGACGCGGAACGAATACTATCACGGCCGCTGGGCCGACCCGGACGACGAGGCGATAATCGCGGCGCTGCGGCGGGTGCGCGCGGATCGGGACGAAGCCGCCGCACTCGGCGAGGCCGCGGCGGCGCGGGCGAAGCGCTTCACCTGGCGCGACACCGGCCGGCAACTCCTCGCTGCGCTCCACCGACACGGATTCCTAGGTTCCTCATGAAGACGATCGCACTGGCCGCGCGCGTGCTCAACGACGGCGACGCCATCGGCAACGACCTGCTGGGGATGGCGAACGTGCTGCGTGCCGACGGGGTCGGCGTCGCGCTCTTCGCCGAGAAGGCGCGCGTCGATGCCGACGTGCGCCCGCTTGTGGAGATGGAGTCGTTCCTCGCGACGAGCGGCGGGGGGCTGATCCTGCACCTGTCCAACGATTGCGCGATCGGCGTGCGGGCCGTCGAACGGTTCCCGTCACGGTCGGTAGTGAAATATCACAATGCGACGCCGCCGCGGTTCTTCGAGCAGGCCGACCCGGCGCTCGTACGCGAGACGACGCGCGGCCGTGAACAGGCGATCCGGCTCGCGAAGCTCGGTGTCCGCTTCTGGGTCGATTCCGAATTCAACGGCCGCGACCTGAGCATGGACGCTCCCGACGTTCGAAGAGAAGCCCTCGCGCCGTTCCATCAGTCCGAAGCCCTCGCGCGAACGACACCGGACACCGACAACCTCGCCGGGCTGGACGACTGGGCCACGACGCTGCTTGCCGTCGGTCGCGTCGCCCCGAACAAGAACCTCGAACTGGCCATCGACACGCTCGCCCGGCTGCGGGATCGCGAACCATCAGCGCGGCTGATCGTCGCCGGCGAACACCTTTTTCCCGGCTACTCCGAACGGCTCGGGGCACGCGCCCGGCGGCTCGGCGTCGAAGACGGGTTCCTCGTCACCGGTCGGGTGACCGCCGGTCAGTTGAACGCGCTTTATCAATCGGCGGATCTACTGCTGGTGACGAGCGAGCACGAGGGGTTCTGCGTGCCGCTCGTGGAGGCGATGGCGCTCGGTGTGCCGATCGCGGCGCTGCCTCGCACGGCCGTGCCCGAGACGGCCGGGGACGCGGCGCTCTACGCGGAGGATGCCGCCGGGCTGGCGGACGCCGCGCATCAGATCGTGTCCGACGGCCCCCTGCGCGAAGCCCAGATCCGTCGCGGCTTCGCCCGCTATCGCGAGCGCTATTCGACCACCGCCATCGCCGCCCGCTTCCGCTCGTTCGTCGCGAACGCGTTCACTTCTTCTTCGGCGCGGCCTTCGGCAGCGTGATCGGGAACTCCTTCGATTCCGTCCGCGCCGTCCTCAGGTACGCTTCGATCTTCGCCACGACTTCCGGGTGCTCCGCCGCGACGTTCTTCGCTTCGCCGGGGTCGGCGACGACGTCGTACAACTCGAGCTTCGCCCCCGGCGCGAGCCGGATCGCCTTCCAGTTCTTGTGCCGCACCGCCTGCTTCGTGCCCCCCTCGTGGAATTCCCAGTAGAGGAACTCGTGCGTCGTCTGCTCGCCCTTGCCGGTGAGCGTCGGCAGGATCGACAAACCATCCGTTTTTCCCGGCACGGACTGGCCGAGGAGATCGGCGACGGTGGGCAGGAAGTCCCAGAAGGCGGTGACGTGTTCGCTCGTGGTGCCGGGCTTCACGGCGGCGGGCCAGCGGACGATGAACGGCACGCGAATGCCGCCATCGGTCATCGCCCGCTTGATGCCGCGGAACGGTCCGCTGCTGGCGAAGAACGCCGGATCGTTCCCGCCCTCCCGGTGCGGGCCGTTGTCGCTCGTGAAGATCACGATCGTGTCCTTCGCCAGGTCGAGTTCGTCGAGCTTCGCGAGCAGCGTGCCGATGTCGCGATCCAGCCGCGTGATCATCGCCGCCTTCTTCTTCTCCTGCATCGGCCAGTTCTCGTTCGCGTACGGCTCCTCGCTCGGCACCTCGTTGCCGTCCTTGTCGTGGCGGGTCTTCTCGTTGTTGGCGTGCGGTAGCGTCGACGCGAAGTACAGGAAGAACGGCTTCGCCTTGTTCGCCTCCACGAACGCGAGCGAGTCCTTCAGGAACAGATCGGGCGTGTAGACCGTCGGCTTGGCGGCCACGTTCTCGACCGATTCGTGCTGCACGTTCTGCGGGATCGGCTCGCGCGTCTCGTTGCGGATCAGATAGTCCGGGTAGTAGTTGTGGGCGTGATGCTGGTTCAGGTAGCCGAAGAAGTGGTCGAAGCCTTTCTTCGTGGGGATGCCGGTGGAGTTCTCCTCACCGAGGCCCCACTTGCCGACGAGCGCGGTGGCGTAGCCGGCCTTCTTGAGAATCTCCGCGACGCAGAGGTCGCCGGGGGCGAGGGGCACGTTCGATCGCGGCGATCCGCCGCCACCGTTGCCGCGCGTGCGGCAGTGGCCGGTGTGTAGGCCGGTCATGAGCGCGCAGCGGGACGGCGCGCAGACGGTGCTGCCGGCGTAGGCGTGTGTGAAGCGCATGCCGTCCTTTGCCAGCCTGTCGATGTTCGGCGTCTTGATCTTCGCCTGCCCGTAGCAACCGACGTCTCCATAGCCGAGGTCGTCCGCGAGGATGAAGACGATGTTCGGCTTACGCGCCGGTTCAGCGGCGCTCGCGAGGGAGCCGAGGAACAGGAACAAGGAGAGAATTCCCGTTTTCATTCGTGCCTTTCGTGCGATGGGGGGATTCAATGTCGGGATAAACCGTCCTTCTCTCCCGACGTGCCCTATGCCGCGTTCGCTCGTCGCCTCGGTGTTGATCTTATCCCTCGCGTCGCTCGTGAACGCGGAAACGAAACGGCCGAACATCGTCTTCTGCTTCGCGGACGACTGGGGCCGGTATGCCTCGGCGTACGCGAAGTACGAGTCGCGGCCGACGCCGAACGCCGTGGTGAAGACGCCGAACATCGACCGCGTGGCGGCGCGGGGGGTGCTGTTCCGCAACGCCTTCGTGAACGCGCCGTCCTGCACGCCGTGCCGCAGCGCGCTGCTCTCCGGCCGGTACTTCTTCAACACCGGCCGCGGCGCCATCCTGCAGGGCGCCGTCTGGGATTCCGCCATTCCCGCGTGGCCGCTGCTCCTCCAGCAATCCGGCTATCACATCGGCAAGACGGCGAAAGTCTGGAGCCCCGGCACTCCGGCGGACGCGCCCTTCGGCATGCAGAAGCACGCCTACCAGAAGGCCGGCATGCGCTTCAACAACTTCTCCGAGACGGTCACCACCATGGTGAAGGCCGGCAAGTCGGTCGCCGCCGCCCGCGAGGAGTTGCTCGCCGAAGTGCGCGGGAACTTCACCGACTTCCTGAAGGCGCGCGAAGGGGACAAACCGTTCTGCTACTGGTTCGGCCCGACGACGGTCCACCGCACCTGGATCAAAGGCTCCGGGAAGGCGCTCTGGAACATCGATCCGGAAAGCCTGAAGGGGAAACTGCCGGCGAACCTGCCCGACGTGCCGGAAGTCCGCGAAGACTTCGCCGACTATCTCGGCGAAGCACATGCCTACGACGCCTACGTCGGCGTCCTGCTGAAGCAGCTCGAAGATTCTGGCGAACTCGCCAACACCATCGTCGTCGTCTCCGGCGACCACGGCGCCCCCGGCTTCCCCGGCGGCAAGTGCAACCTCTACGACTTCGGCGTCGGCGTCGCCCTGATGGCCGCCGGCCCTGGCATTCCCAGCGGCCGGCATGTCGACGACTTCGTCAACCTCATGGACCTCGCGCCGACCTTCCTCGAACTCGGCGGTGCCGAACTCCCGAAGGGGATGAACGGCCGCAGTCTCGTGAACGTCCTGAAGTCCGAGAAGTCCGGTCAGGTCGACCCCGAACGCACATGGGTCGTCACCGGGCGCGAGCGGCACGTCGGCGGCGCGCGGGCCGGCAACCTGCCCTATCCCCATCGTGCCCTGCGAACGAAGGAGTTCCTGTACATCCGCAACTTCGCCCCCGACCGCATGCCGATGGGCGAACCCGGCAACCTCGACGCTCCGGCAAAGGATCTGGAATCGGTCACGTACACCGCCTACTCGGACATGGACGCCAGCCCGACGAAAGCGTGGCTCATCGCGAACCGGAACGATCCGAAGTGGAAGTGGCACTACGACTACGCCTTCGGGAAGCGCCCGGCCGAGGAACTCTACGAACTGGCGAGCGACCCCGATCAGGTGAAGAACGTCGCCGGGGATGCGAAGCACGCGGCCGCGAAGGCGGAGTTGTCGGCGAAGCTGCTGCGGATTCTCACCGACGCCGGCGATCCGCGCGTGACCGAGCCGGAATGCCGTTTCGAACGTGCGACCTTTCTGGAAGTGCCGGCGAACAAGCCGAAGCGATGACTATTCGTAGAACGCGGCGGCGGCGAAGCTGACGCTCTCGTGGCCCTGCGGATGGACAAATTGCTGATAGTGCAGCGTCGTCCCCTCATTGGGTCGAGCGGCGGCCAGCGCCACGTATGTCGGCGGCAGACCGCAGATGCGGCGGGCGTCGCCCTCGTCGGTGATCGTTTCGAAATATCCGTTCCGGTCGGCGGCCTTCAACGTGTCGAGGATCGCTTCGTCGCGTTGCCGGCTTTCGGCCAGGAACGGCGCCCGCACCGGCTCCGGGTCGCCGAACTTCGGGCCGACGTGCGCGAGGTCCCCGCTGATGACGTAGCAGACCGGTTCCCCGGCCGCGGACTCGGCGTCCCGCAGGGCGTCGATCATGCGGGCGATCTCGTCGACCTGATCCGGTGCGGTCCGCGACGCCACGCAGTCGCCGAACGAACCCACCAGCAACGGCACGATGCGGAACGGCCGGTCGCCGAGCAAGTGCTGCAACACGACGACTTCCAGCTCGATCGAATGCTCCGGCAGGTGCGCGAAGGGGTCCTCGAAGACCGCCGGTCCGCACGCGGCCGCAATCCGATCGACGGACGCGCGGTCGGTTTCGATCATCCCGAGCGGCGTGACGAAGTTCATGCGCGTGAGCGAGAAGCGGGCCGGGGAGTAGTGCGAGGTGCCGATGACGAAGAACAGCCGGGCGTCGGTCTGTTCGATCAGGGTCTTGAAGGCATGGCCGTAGGTGACGTTGCCGCGGTCGTAGTCCATGTGGGGGGCGAGGACGGCGCGGAGGCGCGGGTTATCGATCGCGCGTCCGTTCGGCAGTCCGGGGCCGCCGGGGGCGGTGAAGAGCCGGTCCATCTTGGCGCGGATCGCGGCCGGTTCGAGCGGGTAGCAGCCGACGCAGGAAGGCCGGCGAATCGTGCCGGCGAGGTAATCGCGGAAGGCGAAACCGTCGAGGTAGAGTTCGCGGTCGAGCCGTTCGGCGAAGGCGGCGAGGGATTGGGGCGAGGGCGCGCCGGCACCGAAGCGGACCGTCAGCGTGGCATGGATCTCCGCGATTGTGAGTTGGCCGTTGAAGAGGTTGACCGCTTCGAGGTCGAACTCGGAAATCGGGATCGGCGGCCCGGCGATGCGGCGGGGGTCGTAGAGCCAGAGTTGGCCCCGCTCGCGGGCGGCTTCGAGCCAGGGCCAGCGCGCGGGGCGCAGTTCGGTCGAGAGATAGACGGACATGCCCCGATTGTGCGGGTCCGGCCCGCCCGCGTCAAGCACGAGGATCAGCGGGTTCCCATCGCCAACAATCCGACGAGCGCCGCACCGCAAACGAGGGCGAGCGCCAACCAGATCCATCGACCGGCGATGGATGACGGATGGTGCTCCACCGACGGATCGCGGAAGAGCCGATCCGCTTTCAGAGCCGTGCTTTTCCCTCGGGTGTCGTCGATCGGCTTGGGTTTCTCCGGGACTTTCAGTTCTACGACGATTGCCGGCGGCTTCGGCTTGTTGCGGACCTTCGGTGCCGGCGTCGCGGGGACCTCCTGCGGAATTCCCGGTCGTGCCGGCATCGTTTCCTGCGAGGCGTTCGCCTTCGTCTGCTGCTGCGCCTGCGACGCCGGCAGTTTCGGGTTCGTGTCCGAGTGGAAGCGGATCGCCGAACCGCTCGCGGAGGCCTGCGAACCGGTCCGGTCGACCATGTTCATGGACACCCAGCCGTTGAGGCTGATCCCCGATCGTGCCAGCGAGGGGCTCCCGGGCGACGGGAAGTCCTCTTCGGTCGGGGGGACCGGCTTCACGAACGGCGCAAGCGCCTCGAGCAGATCCGTCGCGGTGCGGTAGCGGTCGTCGGGTTTCTTGGCGAGCAGGCGATGGACGACGACGGCGAGGCCTTCGGGCACGGCGGGGTTCAGGCCGCGGATCGGCGGCGCCGGCTTCGTCTGGTGCGCGATCAGCTTTTGCGACATCTTGTCCGAGGGGAACGGCGGCTGGCCGGTCAGCAGGTAGTACGCCGTGCAGCCCAGGCTGTAGAGGTCGGCACGGCCATCGACCTTCGAACACTCGATCGCCTGCTCCGGCGCGAGATAGTCGGCGGTGCCGAGCATCTTCGCCCCTTCGCCGCGGGTCAGCGCGTCGTCGTCCAATTCCGAGCGGACCAGGCCGAGGTCGACGATACGCACGACGCCGGAGCGGTCGAGCAACAGGTTCGCGGGCTTGATGTCACGGTGAACGAGCTGGAAACAGTGGATGGCTTCCAATCCGTTGGCGATCTGCCAGAGGTAGTGCGCGGCCCGACCCGGATCGAGCGGACCCCGGCGGGCGACCAACTCGTGCAGGGTCGTGCCGTCGATGTACTCCATCACCAGGAATGAAACGTCGCCATCCATCTCCAGATCGTAGGCGCGGACGATGTTCGGGTGTTCGACGGCGGCGGCGGCCTTCGCCTCGCGCTGGAATCGCTCGCGGGCGAACTCGTTGTCGCAACGGTCGGGCGGCAGCACCTTGATCGCCACGCGGCGCTTCATGGTCGCATGTTCGGCCAGGTAGACCTGACCCATGCCGCCCATGCCGATCCGGTCCAGCAGTCGATACTTGCCGAGCACGAAACCCTTGTGCCGGCCCTTGAGTAACTGTTCCGCCTGGAACGGAGTCAGGGTACCGTCGGCCTGGAGCTGACGAATGACGGCGGCCGGGTCGCTCTCCGCTTCGCACGACAACGCGTCCAGACGGTCCGAGGCCACCAACTGGCTCTTGCGAATGACTTCCAGAATATCGGCGGTCGAGGTTGGTGCGGGCATGGGAAAATCACAATTAGAGGCGGTCAATGACTGGCGGGCACTGGAGATTAGTCCGCGATTCAGACGCGGGCGAAACGGGATGTATGAAAAACCAGCGACGGGCCGGCGATCTGTCCGGCGTTCGGGCGCGCCGACGGCTTCGTGTTACCGTGGAACAACGATTTCACGATCTCGGTCGAATAATCGGGTGCTAGTGAAAGACGGATTCGTTGGATTCTTCGACCTGCCGGTGCGGGGCTACAATCATGTGGAGCGACGCCCCACTTTCCCGCGGTCTTCGCGGGCCATCGTCCGGAACTCGTAGTGGCGGTTTCGGGAAGCCTCGCCCGTGGGGCGACTTGGAAATGGTCGACCTCGATATTCCAATCGGGCGACGCGGGAAATAATCTCTAACTTACGGTCTGCCAATGAAGCCCCGTGTCCGGTCGGTAACACGGCGACCTCTCGCAAGCGGGAATGCAACCGGACCTTGATGGTTCCCCGAGGAGGCAAAGGAATGACGGTTGCGTTACTGCTCGCGATGTCGGCTCTTGGGGCCGGCTCCGATTTCCCGCCGGATCAGAGCAAGCTACCCGTCACACCGCCGAAGGGCGCGACGATTCTGCTCGACGACAAGGGGAACCACAAGTTCCTGAGCATGGCGGGCGGCGCGATCGACTGGCCGATCGAAAACGGCGTCATCACGTCGACCTCGAACAGGAAGAACCAGAACCACATCGTCTCGAAGCTGCACTTCAAGGACGCCGACATCCACGTCGAGTTCCTGCTGCCGGAGAAGGGGCCGGGGAACAGCGGCGTGTACATCCACGGGAACTACGAGGTGCAGGTCTTCAATTCGTACGGCAAGGAGAAGGTGACGCAGGACGACGCCGGCGCCGTGTACGGGTTCTCGCCTCCGCTGGTGAACGCCTGCCGCAAGCCGGGGGAATGGCAGGTCTTCGATATCCGCTACCGCGCGCCGCGGCGGGACGACAAGGGAACCATCGTCGAGAAGGGGACCATCACCGCGTGGTATAACGGCCAGAAGGTGCAGGACGGCGCGACCTTCGGCGAGCCGAAGTCGACGTTCCACCCGTTCCGCTTCGGCAACACGCCCTACCTGGACGCGATCCGCGACCGGCAGAAGAAGACGATGACCGGCCCGGTGTTCCTCCAGGACCACGGCAACCCGGTGAAGTTCCGCAACGTCTGGGTCGTCCCGGTGGACGACAAGGCCTTCGAGTACGAACCCGGGAAGAAGTGAATCGTGTTGACGATAGTGGTTTTTTGCCCCGACTGGGGCAACGGGATGTAGCCACGGGTGGAGCGCAGCGTAACCCGTGGACGTGTTGACGGTATTCCTCGCCCCGAAAGGGGCGAAGGGACGATCCCGCTCCCTCGACCCCTGCCGGGGACGATGCGACTGGTTCGACGACCACGGGTTCCGCTGCGCTCCACCCGTGGCTACACGCCGCGGCCCCTCCGGGGCCAAGATGGATCGACTTCGTTTTCTCGTTCTCGAAAATCGTTCGGGCGCTTCCATGACAATTATTGGCTTTGGGAGCGACATCATTGTTGGAGCCGCTCGAATCGCATTCTTTCCATCGCCACCGAGGCTCGACGTGAACCGCAATCGCATGTATCTGGCGCTCGTCTTCGCCCTCGCCGTCGGCTCGCTGCGCGCGGATGATTCGCTGCTCTCCGTCGGTCGGCTGTTCGGCACCGGCGAGTTCGCCACGGAACCGATCCCGGCGCGGCGGTGGAGCAAGCAGACGTCGACGTATTTCACCCTCGAGAAGGGCGAACTCGTCCGCAACGATCCGGCTAGCGGCAAGAAGGATTTCGTCGTTCCGGTGTCGGCGTTCACGCCCGCGGGTGCAAAGCAACCGCTGGCGGTCGACGCATACGAGCTTTCCACCGACGAATCCAAAGTTCTGATCTTCACGAACAGCCAGCGGGTCTGGCGGCAGAATACCCGCGGCGATTATTGGGTGCTCGACGTGGCGGGCAAGACGCTCCGCAAGCTCGGCGGGGATGCCGCGCCGGCGTCGCTGATGTTCGCCACCTTCTCGCCCGACGGCACGCGCGTCGCCTACGTCCGCGAGAACAACCTTTACGTCCAGGATCTCGCCACCCTCGCGATCACGCCGCTGACCGCCGACGGCTCGAAGTCGATCATCAACGGCACGTCCGACTGGGTGAACGAGGAGGAGCTGGACCTGCGGAATTGCTTCCGCTGGAGCCCGGACGGCCAGCACGTTCTGTTCTGGCAGTTCGACACCAGTGGCGTTCCGGAGTTCCACCTCGTCGACACCGTAGCGAGCAAGACGCCGAAGATCACCACGTTCGCATATCCGAAAGTCGGCGAGAAGAACTCGGCCACACGGCTCGGCATCGTTCCCGCCAAGGGTGGGAAGGTGCAGTGGATCGACCTGCCTGGCGACCCGCGCGAGCATTACCTGCCCCACGCCGAGTGGACCCCGGACGGCAAGAGTGTGCTGGTGCAGCGGTTCAACGGACTGCAAACGGAACTGACTGTCTGGCGCGTCGATCCCGCCACGGGGAAGGGGAAAGCGGTCTTTACCGAGAAGGATTCCGCCTGGCTGGAGAACGAGAACCCGTTCCGTTGGCTCGACGGCGGCAAGAGCTTCCTGTGGCTCAGCGAACGATCGGGCTGGCGGCACGCCTACCGCGTTTATGTCGATGGCTCCCCGATGGAATCCATTACGTCGGGCGACTTCGACGTGCTAGCGATCGAAGCGATCGACGAGAAGGGAAGCTGGTTGTACTTCGCTGCGTCAAGTGAAAATGCCACCCAACGGCACCTGTACCGTGCGAATCTGAACGGAAACGGAGCGCACGAGGAGCTGACGGATCCGAAGCGGGGCGGCTGGCATACGTTCGACTTCTCCCCGGATGCGAAGTGGGCGGTCCATACGTGGTCGAACTTCACGACCCCGCCGGTGGTGGACCTCATTCGACCCGGCGAGAACACACCCGTTCGCACGCTCGCCGACAACGCCAAGTTGCGGGAGAAGCTGGCCGCATTGCGTCGACCGGCCATCGAGTTCATCAAAGTGCCGATCGGCAACGGCGTTACGCTCGACGGCTGGAGCATGAAGCCGGCGGAGATCGAGGAAAGCGTGAAGCTACCTCTCTTGATGCATGTCTATGGCGAGCCCCACGGGCAGACGGTGCGGGATGCGTGGCCCGGCCCGCGCGGGCTGTGGCACTGGATGCTTGCGCAGCGAGGATTCGTCGTCGCGAGTGTGGACAATCGCGGCACTAACGTCCCGCGCGGTCGCGAGTGGCGGAAGTCGGTTCACAAGAAGATCGGCATCGTCGCCCCGGGCGAGCAGGCGGCGGCCGTGCGCGAACTGCTGAAGCGCTGGCCGGAGGTCGACCCGACCCGCGTCGGTTCGTGGGGCTGGAGCGGCGGCGGCAGCATGAGCCTCAACGCCCTATTCCGCCACCCGGACCTCTACCGCACCGCCATCGCCGTCGCACCCGTCGCCGATCAACGGCTCTACGACACGATCTACCAGGAACGCTACATGGGCCTGCCGACGGATAACGCCGCCGGCTACCGCGATGGTTCGCCCATCACCCACGCCATCAAGCTGCGCGGCAACCTGCTCCTCGTCCACGGCACCGGCGACGACAACTGCCACTATCAGGGCACCGAACGCCTGATGGAAGAACTGATCTCCATGGGCAAACGGTTCAGCGTACTGCCGTACCCGAACCGGACGCACGCCATCCGCGAGGGGCGGAACACCGATCAGCACCTGATGGAGGCGATGACGCGGTACCTGGTGGACAACCTGCAATCGCCGCACGCCCCGGCACCCGAACCGGTGTACGAGACGCGCACGATCCGCGGTTGGACGGTGCACGTCAACCGCGTCCTGCTCGCCGCCGACGCACGGCTGACGGCGAAGGCAATGGAGATCCTCGAGAAGCAACTGGCGGAGATCGTGAAGGTCGTGCCGAAGGCGGCGGTGGCGAAGTTGCAGGAAATCCCGCTGTACTTCAACCCGGAATACCCCGGCGTGCGCCCGCTCGCCGAGTACCACCCCGGCGCGGGCTGGCTGCGATCGCAGGGGCGCGACCCGGCAATGGCGAAGGCGGTCGAGTTCCACAACGTGCGCATCTTCGAGGCCGAGGCGAACCGAATGCCGAACGTGACCTTGCACGAGCTCGCGCACGGCTACCACGATCGCGTCGTGGCGAAGGGGTTCGCCAACCCGGAGGTTGCCGCCGCGTACGCCCGCGCGAAGGAATCGGGAAAGTACGACAAAGTGGAGCGCCATCTTGGCAACGGCCGGCCGAACACATTCGAGAAGGCCTACGCGATGACGAACCCGATGGAGTACTTCGCCGAGACGACCGAGGCGTTCTTCAGCCGGAACGATTTCTACCCGTTCAATCTCGACGAGCTGAAGAAACAGGACCCCAACATGGTCGAGGTGTTGGCGAAACTTTGGGGCGTGGAAAAGCCGCCCGCTCCGGCCGCCGCGCCGCCGTCGCTCGTGCAGCAACTCTTGAAGGAAACCCCCGCCGACCTGGCGAAGGCGGCGCGGTCGCAGGGCGACGCCGGCCGCGGGGCGGTGCTGTTCTTCCAGCCGTTCCTCACCTGCGCCCGGTGCCATGATCCGGAGGTCGGCACGAAACTCGGCCCGGACCTCGCGCAGGCCGGCAAGGAGGCGACCGCCGAGTACCTCATCGAATCCGTCCTGGCACCGTCGAAGGTGCTCAAGAAGGGGTACGAGCCACTCACCATTAGCACGACGGACGGACGGACGATCAGTGGACAACTGGTCGACGAGAAGAACGGCACGCTCACGCTGATCGACCCCGCCGGCGGCAAGACGATCGCGATTCCCACGGCCGACATCGAGAAGCGTTCGACCGGCACCGTCTCGCTCATGCCGGAGGGGCTGGCGAACATGCTCTCCGACCGCCAGCAGTTCCTCGACCTGGCGAAGTACCTAATTGAAATCGCCGAGGGCGGGCCGACGCGGGCAAAGGAACTGCGCCCGGCGCAGACGGTGTTCGTCCTCCCGGAGTACGAGAAGACGATCGACCACGCCGGCCTCCTGCGCCGGCTCGACGACAAGGCGTTCCAGCGCGGCGAGGCGATCTACACCCGCGTCTGCGCCAACTGCCACGGCACGCACACCCAGCCCGGCTCGCTGCCGACGTCGCCGAAGTTCGCCGCCCACACTTTCAAGAACGGCAGCGACCCGCACAGCCTCTACCGCACGCTCACCCACGGCTACAACCTGATGGCCCCGCAGACGTGGATGGTGCCCCGCCAGAAATACGACGTGATCCACTACCTGCGCGAAGCCTACCTCAAGCCGCACAACCCGTCGCAGTATTCACGCATCGACGATGCGTACCTGGCGAAGCTGCCGAAGGGAACGACCTTCGGCCCCGCGCCGGCGAGCGTCGATCCGTGGATGGCGATGGACTACGGACCGAGCTTGATGAACACGTACGAGGTCGGCGGGCCGGGGCCGAACATCGCCTACAAGGGGATCGCGGTGCGGTTGGACCCCGGCACCGGCGGCGTCTCACGTGGCACGCGTTGGGCGCTCTTCGACCACGACACACTCCGGTTCGCCGCCGCGTGGAATGGCTCCGGATTCATCGACTGGAAGGGGATCCACTTCAACGGCCAGCACCAGGTCCACCCGAAGCTCGTCGGCGAGCGGCACATCGAGAACTCGGTGGGGCCGGGCTGGGCGAACCCGGCGAAGGGGAGCTTCGCCGACCCGCGCCCGAAGGGCCGCGAAGGCCGGCCGTACGGCCCGCTCCCGCGCGAGTGGGCGCAGTTCAAAGGAACGTACTCCTACGGCGATCAGACGGTGATCGCCTACACCGTCGGCGACGCCGCGATTCTGGAACTCGAAGGTGCGGAAGCGAACGGCGTCTTCACCCGCACGCTGGAGATCGATCGATCCTCCCACGATCTGCTCGCCCGCCTCGCACCCGAAGGGGCCGCTGTCGCCGTCATTGGTGACAGCAAGGTGTCCGTGGTGAGACGAGATGGCTTCCATGTGCTGTCCATTCCGGCCGCCGCCACGCCGACACGCGTAAAGGTGCTGCTCGCCAAGGGCGGGACCGATCTCGCCGCATACGCCAAAACGGCTCCACGCGCCTTGAAGCCGCTGACCGAAGGCGGCCCGAAGCGCTGGCCCGAGACACTCACCACGACCGCGACCCTCGGCAAGAACGCCGGCCCATTTGCCGTCGATACCTTCGAGCTGCCGGTCCGCAACCCGTGGAACGCCCTGATCCGCCCGACCGGGTTCGACTTCCTCAACGACGGCAAGAGCATGGCCGTCTGCACCTGGGACGGCGACGTGTGGCGCGTCGACGGCATCGACAAGCCGGAGGCCGGTTTGAAATGGCAGCGGATCGCCTCGGGCCTGTTCCAACCGCTCGGGCTGAAGGTCCGCGACGGGTCGATCTTCGTCTGCTGCCGCGACCAGATTGCCAAACTTCACGACCGCAACGGCGACGGCGAGACCGACTTCGTCGAGTGCTTCAACAACGACCACCAGGTGACGGAGCACTTCCACGAGTTCGCGATGGGATTGCAGACCGATTCGGACGGCAACTTCTACTACGCCAAGAGCGGCCGGCACGCCCTGCCCGCGCTCGTGCCGCACCACGGCACGCTCCTGAAAGTGAGTAAGGACGGCACGAAGACCGATATCCTCGCCACCGGCTTCCGCGCCGCCAACGGCGTCTGCCTGAACCCCGACGGCACCTTCTTCGTCACCGATCAGGAAGGCTTCTGGACGCCCAAGAACCGCATCAACAAGGTCGAGGTCGGCGGTTTCTACGGCAATCTCTTCGGCTACACCGACATCACCGACACGGCCGACTCGGCCATGAAGCAACCGCTCTGCTGGATCACGAACGCCTTCGACCGCTCGCCGGCGGAACTGATCTGGGTGCCCGCAAAGACCTGGGGGCCGCTCGCCGGCGCACTCCTGAACACCTCGTACGGCATGGGCCAGATCTTCGTCGTGCCGCACGAGACGGTGAACGGCCAGGCGCAGGGCGGGATGTGCGCCCTGCCGCTGCCGACGTTCCCGACCGGTGTCATGCGGCCGCGATTCCACCCGACCGACGACCACCTCTACGCCTGCGGCATGTTCGCCTGGGCTGGCAACGTCACGCTTCCCGGCGGCTTCTACCGCGTGCGCTACACCGGCCAGCCCGCCGACCTACCCATCGGTTTGAAAGCGAAGACTGGCGCAGTGGAACTGACCTTCACCGATGCGATCGACCCGAAGACGATCGACGCGAAGAGCTTCGACGTGAAGGTGTGGGGGCTGAAGCGAACCCAGAATTACGGCTCGAAGCACATCGACGAAAAGCCGCTCGCGGTGGCGAAGGCGACGCTCGCCGCCGACGGCAAGACCGTGCGGCTGGAACTGCCCGACCTCGCACCGACCTGGTGCATGGAGATCCGTTTCCGACTTAAGGGCACCGACGGCCGACCGATCGCGGGCACCATCCACAACACGATCCACGCGCTCGGGCGCTGAACCGCGAGCGTCACTTTCCGATCTTGTACAGGTGCTTCTCGCCGCGGACGTAGATCGCGCCGTCGGCGAACGCCGGGGATGTGTAGCACTTCTCGCCGAGGGGATTCTTCGCGAGTATCTCGAAGGTGTCCGACGCCTTCACGACGGTGGTGACGCCGTCGTCGTCGATGAAGTAGATTCGCCCCTCGGCCGCGACGGCGGAGCCGCTGAAGTGCCGGCCGATCCGCTCCTTCCACTTCAGCGCGCCGGTCTTGGCGTCCCAGCAGGTGGCGATGCCGTTGTCGGCGGCGGTGAAGAACCAGTTCCCATCGGCGACGGGCGACGGCACGTAACCGCCCTCGTTCTTCTTGGACCAGGCGATGTGGGATTTCGTCACGTTGCCGAGGCCGTCCGGCTTGATGGCCATGACCCAGTATTCGGGGAAGCCGGCCGTGAGGAAGAACAGGTCGTTCGCATGGACCATGCTGGAAACGAACTGCTCGGTGGGGCCATCGACGATCCAGAGCTGCTTGCCGGTGTCGGGATCGTAGCCGCAGACGCACTTCGAGCCGGTCATCACCATCTGCTTGCGGCCGGCGGCCTCGAAGACGACGGGCGGGCAATACGAGCGAGTTTGATTCGGCCGGTCGATGCGCCACTTCTCCTCGCCCGTGCGCTTGTCGAAGGCGACGACGTACGCGACGGCGTCCTGGTCGCAGTTCACGATCGCGAGATCCTTGTGCAGCAGCGGGGAACTGCAGAAGCCGTGCTTGGAGTGGAACTCGCCCGGCGATTTCTCCCAGAGCTTCTCGCCGGCGACGGAGTAGCAGTAGACGCGGGCGCGCGGCTTGTCGAAGAAGCTGACGTACACGCGCTCGCCGTCGCATGCCGGCGTGGAACTGGCGAAGCTGTTCAGGGCGTGCTTGCCTTCGAGCGGCGAAACGAGAACGACGCGCTCCCACTTCACCTCGCCCGTGGCTTTGTCGAGGCAGTAGAGCACGCGGGCCTTGTCCTTCTCGACGCACCCCGTGACGAAGACGCGGTTGCCGACGACGATCGGGGACGAGTGCCCGCTGCCGGGCAGGGGCGTCTTCCAGGTCACGTTCTCGGTGGCACTCCAGTTGAGCGGATAGCCGGTGCCGGGCGCGCGGCCGTCGCGGGTCGGGCCGCGCCAGGAGGGCCAGTCGGCGGCGAGGGACGCGACGGCGGCGAGGAGGAGGAACGCGCGCGGCATGGATCGCTCCGGCAATGTGTAGGTTCGGCGGGAAGTCGTTGTACCAAAAGGAAAGCCCCGCGACGAACGTCGCGGGGCTTCGGGGTTTTCGGTGTCCTCGATCAGCCGACGAACACGCCGCCCTGGAAGCCGGCGAAGGCGTCGAACTCGAACGCGACGGGCGGCTGGGCCGCGCCGAGGATGTTCTTGCCGTAGTACGCCGTGAGGCGGCTGCCGGCCCCGGTGCCGGCTCCGGTGATGAGGTCGGCCTTGTTGTCGCCGTCGAGGTCCTTGACGGCGATGCGGACGCCGCCGCGGTTGTTCGGATCGCCGCCAAAGAAGTTGGCGACGATGGCCTGCTGGTTGGCGAGAAGGCTGGCACCATCGAAGGCCGTGACGCGGGGTCCGCCGCCGGGTCCGCCGCCGACGATGAGTTCGGCCTTGCCGTCGCCGTCGAGGTCGCCGGCCGCGACGAACACGCCGTTGCGGAGGGTTTCCTCGAAGGCGAAGAAGTCGTTGAAGACCTTGACGAGCTTGCCGGTGGTCGCCAAGGTTTGGCCATCGTAGCCGGCGACACGGGGACCGCCGCCGAAGCCGGCCGCGACGATGAGGTCGCCGAAACCGTCGCCGTTGAGGTCGCCGACCGCGGCGCGGGCACCGCCGCGGAAGTTCGGGTCGTCGATGCCGAAGAAGTCGGCGATCACCTGGAAGGTGGTGCCGTCGAGCACGGTGACGCGGGGACCGCCGCCCTCGTCGGGCGTGATGATCAGTTCGGGCACGCCGTCGCCGGTGAGGTCGCCACCGGTGATGTAGATGCCGCCGAGGAAGCTGGCTTCGAACGGCCGCATGTTGAAGATCTGCTTCTCGGTGAAGCCGTCGATGACCGTGATCTCGCTCGGCGAGCCGGGGCTGCTGCCGGCGATGACTTCGGCGCGCCCGTCGCCGTTGAAGTCCGCCGTTGCCACGCGGCCGCCGCCGTTCACCGTGGCCGACTGGAACGGGAACGTATCGAAGATGAAGTTGCCCTTCGAATCGTAGTAGCGGACCGGCAGGGCGTTGACGGCCTCGGTGCCGATGGCGAACTGCTGGTTGCCGACGAGGGTCGTTCCGGTGTCGAAATTCGGCAGGACATTCGTGGACGCCGTGCCGGAGATGGCCGGGAACTGCACATCGGTGACGGTCACGTCCGCGGTCGTGTTCGGCGTGCCGAATTTGGCGGTGAAGGTTCGCACGCCCTTGTCCGACGGGATGAACGCGGTGTTGGTCGGCAGGATGGCGCGGGAATCGCTACTGGAGAAGGTGACAATGCCCTGGTAGTTGGAAGCGAGGTTGCCGAACGGGTCGCGGGCCGTCACGGTGAAATCGGCGGACTTGCCGGAGATCACGGAGGCGGGCAGACCGGTGACGACGAGCTGGCTGGCGGCCGCGGCCGTCACCACGATGCCGCTCTGGCCGGCGCCGATCGTGTTGTCCACCGTGTCCACGACGGCCAGGTCCTGCGTGCCGGCGGTCTTGAACGAGACGGTGAACGTCCGCTGGCCCTTGTCGGCGACCGTGAACGGGATGTTCGCGGGCAGCCCGGCTTGCGGATCGGTGCTGCTGAACGCCAACGTGCCGGTGTAGCCCGTCGCGATGTTGCCGAACTTGTCGCGGACGGTGGCGAGAACGGTGTTGTTCGCCCCGGCGACGACCGACGGCGGAATGCTCGACAGTTCGAGAATGCTGCCGACGGCGGGCACCACGACGATGCCGGACTGCGTGGCCGTGAAGGCCGGGTTGCCGAGGTCGGTCGCGGTGATGGCGTGCGTGCCGGCGGTCTTCAGCGTGCCCACGAACGTCCGCTGGCCCGCGTCGCCCGGCATGAAGGGGAAGTCCGGCGGCAGGGCGCCGTTCTTGTCCGTGCCCGTGAAGCGCACCGTGCCGGTATAGCTCGGCGCGACGTTCCCGAACTGGTCGCGGGCGGCGACGAGGAAACTCTGAGGCACGCCGGCGGTCGTCGGGCTGGGGAAACCGGTCACCGAGATGCCGACCGCCGCGCCCGGCAGGACGTTGATGTTCGACACGCTACCCGTTACGAGCGCGTTGTTAATATCCACGACGCCGATCGACTTCAACCCGGCGGTGCGGAGCACGTCCGAGAACAGGCGGACACCCTTGTCCCCGGACTGGAAGCCGTACGGGGCGGGCAGGCTCGCCTGCTTGTCGTCGCTGCTGAAGCTCACCTTGCCGGCATAGTTCACGTCCACGTTGCCGAACGGGTCCTGCGCCGTGACGGTGAAGTTCGAGGTCGCCCCGGCGTTGACCGTCGTCGGGTGGCCGGTGACGACGAATTTCGACGCAGCCGCCGGTGTGACCACGATGCCCGACTGCTGGCCGGTGATCGTGGCCGTCACGAGGTCCGTCGCCGTGATGGTCTGCGTTCCGGCCGTCTTGAGTTGGGCCGTGAACGACGCCACGCCCTTGTCGCCGGCACCAAACGTGAAGTCGATCGGCAGCCCGGCGATCGGGTCGGTACTGGTGAAGCGAACCGTGCCGGTGTAGCCGTCGGCGATGTTCTGGAACTCGTCCCGCGCCGTGACGGTGTACTTGCCGTCAACGCCGGCCACCGTCGGGCTGGGGAATCCGGCGATGGTGAGCGTCTTGGCGGCGGCGGCGAGCACCTGGATACCCGTCTGGGAACCCTGGATCGCGGTGTTCGCCTGATCGGCGACGGTGATGGACTGAATACCGGCGGTCTTGAGGGTGGCCGTGAAGTCCTTCGAACCGTTGTCGGCGATCGTGAAGGTGTAGCTGGCGGGCAGGCCGGCCTGCTGGTCGCTGCTGCTGAAGAACACCGTGCCAAGGTAGCCGACGGCCACGCTGCTGTCCGGCGCGATGGCGGTCACCGTGAACATGTTGTCGCTGCCCGCGACGACCGGCGACGGGTGGCCGACCACCGTGAAGTTGGACACCGCCGCCGGCGTGACGTTCGTCATTCCGACGCCCGCCGTCACGAGGTTCATCGTGTCGGTCGCCGTGATGGTCTGCGGGCCGGCGATGCGGAACTGGACCTGGAAGGTCTGCTGCCCCATGTCCGAGGACTGGAACGTGTAGTCCGTCGGCAGCGCGGCGAACGGATCGCTGCTCGTGAAATGAATGGTGCCGAGATAGTCCGGCGCGATATTCCCGAACGCGTCCTGCGACTGCACGGTGAAGTTTTTGAAGTCGCCGGCGTTGAACGGATCGGGCAGGTTCAGGATCGCCAGCTTGGCGGCCGCGGCCGGGTCGACCTGGATGCCGGTCTGGGCACCCATGAGTGCGACCTGCACGAAATCGTTAGCCGTGATGTCCTGCAGGCCGGCGGTGCGCAGTTGAGCCGTCAGCGAGACGGTGCCCTTGTCGGCGGCGGTGAACTGGTAGCCGAACGGCAGGATCGCCTTCGTGTCGGTGCTGTTGATGACGATCTTGCCGAGGTAGTCGATCGCAACGTTGCCGAACTGGTCCTTGGCCGTGACGGTGAAATTATTGTCCGTACCCGCTGTGACCGGGCTGGGGTGGCCGAAGACGAACAGCTGGCTGGCCGGGGCGTTCAGCACCACGGTGCCGTCCTGGCCCGGGTTCGCAACGCCGGCGAGCACCGGGGTCGCGGTGATCGTCTGCGGGCCGGCCGTCGTGAAGGTGACGGTGAAAGATCGCACGCCGTTGTCGGAAGGCTGGAAGGTGTAGACGGCCGGTACGGAGGCGTTCGGGTCGGAGGACGTGAAGCCCACGTCGCCGGTGAAGCCCGCGATCGGGAAGCCGTTCTTGTCCTCGACGCTGACGGTGAAGGTGGCGCTGGTGCCGGCGACCACCGTGAGCGGCAGGCCGTCGACCACGAGGCTGTTCGCCAAGCCGTTGAGGAACACGAGCCGGCGGAAGGCGTCGTCGGCCTCGCCGTTGGTCTTGTTCTGGTTCTGGTTCATCAGGTTGCCGCCGTAGTCCGAAAGGGTCGGACCGACGACGAGCTGATAGAAGCCGGGAACCGTCTGCTGGGCGAAGTTGATCGTGTAATCGGTGTCCGAGTTCCGGGTGACGCCGGTGATCGTCACCGGGTTGCCGTTGGTGTCGAGCAGGGTCACGTCGGAGGCGTTGAACGTCACCGGATCGACGACCTGGTCGAAGATGACGCGGAGCGAGTTCGACGGCCCGCCGACCGGGTTCGGGTTGGCGAGGCGCGTGACGAACGGCCCGGACTCGAACTGGACGTTGAACTCCTGATCGATGGTGTTGTTCAGGCGGATGGCGAACTGGCCGCGGCCGTAGGTGGTCGCCATCAGGAGGTTGAGGCCGCCGAGACCCTGGTTGTGGAGGCCGGTGGCGGGGTCGACGTTGCCGAGCGAGAGGTCGAGGTCGGTGATCTGCACATTGGGCAGGTAGCCGCCGTCGACGGCGGCGCCGTCTTCGTCGACGCTGGGGAAGTAGTTCCAGGTCTGGCCCTTGTCGCGCGAGCGGTAGACGCCGGCATCGCCGCCGACATAGAGCACCGGGTGCGTGGGGCCGGCCGGATTGCTCGGATCATCCGGAATGGCATACCGCCAGTCGACGGCGAGCGCGGTGAGGTTATTGAGCGTCGATGTGAGTTCCGCATTATCGCCGAAGATCGCCTTTTGCAACTGGAACAGGTTGCCGGTGATGTTCTGCCAGGTGCTGCCCGGCGCGAGGCTGTCGGGGTTGTAGAAGACGCCGCCGCTGGTGACGGCGTAGGCGTCGCGGCTGCCGCGGCGCGGGTTCGGCACGATGTCCTGCACGGCCGGGCCGAACATCGAGCCGGGGTGCAGGCCGGCGGAGATGTTCGTCCACGGGGCTCCGCCGGTGTTCGTGACGAAGATGTTGCCGAAATTGTTGCCGGCGTACAGGAAGTTGTTCACCTGGCCGGGGTTCGCCGGGTCCGGAGCGCCGAAGGCGAGGGCCTTCGAGATCGACGCTTCGAGTTGTCCGCCGATACCACTCGGCTCGCCGACGGGGAACCAGTTGGCACCGACGGAGGGGTCGGCGAGCGTGGTGCTGCGGAAGACGCGACCGGCACCGGAGCTGATGAGGCCGCCGTTCTTGTCGATCGGGTTGATGGCGAAGTAGCCGACGGCGGAACTGATGAGCGGCCACTGGCCCTTGTCCATGCCCGGGTCGTCGCCGGCCTGAAGCAAGCCGCTGGTACGGCCGACACCAAAGGCGTCGTCGGACTGCGGGAAGTCGACGCGGAAGAAGTCGGTGGCAAAGAAGGGACCGCAGCAGGGCCACTGGTAGCCGTAGGCGGTGCCGGAACCCGTCTGGTCGGTCGCCATGCCGGAGGCGTCGCCGGCGGGTCCGAACCACTGAATGTTGCCGGTGCGGAGGACGTCGCCGCGGGAGCGGGGCGAGCCGTTGTCCTGTGAGCCACCGTAGAAGAACGCCTGGGCGATGTCGCCGGCGAGCGTGCTGGGCTGTGCGGCACCGTCGTAGAACTGGGTGATCTGCATGTTGCCGGTGCGGTTCGCGAACGGCAGTCGTGTGAAGCCGAGGTTCCCGACGAAGGTGTCGAGGCCGTCGCCGAAGTCGACGCCGGACCCGATCGACTGGTCACCGAGGTAGATGAGGCGGTTCTTGCGCGTCACCGGATCGATGTACGAGATGATCTGGTGGATGTCGGCCGTGCCACCGAGCGGGTTGAAAAAGGTCCGCCACTTCACGTCGGCACCATTGTTCACGAAGTTTTTGGTACTGTCGATGAACAACGTCGCGTCTGTGAGGAAGGGGTTGGCCGGATCCCGGGTCAGGTTGAAGAATTCACCACTCAACCCGCCGAACGAGAGCAGGCCCGCGGCCGTGCCGCCGCCGGAGAAGGGCACGGCGCCGCCCGTATTCGAGGCGGCCTGCGTGACTCCGCCGCCCGCGTCGCTGGAATCGCCGTAGCGCAGTGCATGGGCGTCGGAAAGCGTGTGGAGGTCGACGCGGATGCTGCCGGTTTGGGTTGGGCCTTGCGTACCGAGGCCGGCCAGGTAGACGACATACGGATCGAGCGGATTGACCGTGATCGCAATGTCGTAGGTCCCTTGGCCGCCGCCCGTCGGCAGGAGCGTGAACGGATCAATTTGCGCGCGGCTTTCGTTATTCGTGCCGAAGCCCGTCTTGTCACCTGGCAGGCCCGGTTGGAACATGGGCAGGTTGACCCGCGTCCAGTTGCGGCCGAAGTCCTTCGTCATGTAGAAGCCTTCAAGCCCGCCTGCGGCGTTCGAAACAAAAGCGTAAAGCCAGCCCTGATAGAACGAGTTCTCGAGGTCCGTGTCTTCAAATGCCGGGGCCGCGAGTGCGATCCGCCCGCCGGCCCCACCGTTGGGCGTTCCCGTAGGCGCGCTCACCAGCACTTCGACTTCGTTACTGTTGGGATCGGTCGTTCGCCGGTTCTGGTTGCCTTGACCGCCCGCCATCAGCGACATGCTCCCCGCGGCCGGGGCGGACGACGTGAAGAACACCCCTTGGCCCGGGATGCCGGCGTAGAGGATTTCCGCGTTCCGGCTTTGGCCGCCACGCGGGATGCTGCCCAGCGCCAGCGTCACATCCGTCGCGTTGCCCGCCTGAATGCGCGTCCAGCTCCGGCCCGTATTGATGCTCCGGTACACGCCCGGCGCGGACCCGCCGCTGATCGCCATATAGACCAGCACTTCGCCGGTCGGCGAAAGGTTCGGGTCGACGATGATCTTGAAGCCCGTCGCCCCCACGAAGGCCCGGTTGCGTCCCGGATCGTCGATCGGCAGGATTACGCCGTTCGCGTCGGCGTTGTTCGTGCTGTCCAGCACCTTCCACGAGCGGCCGCCGTCCATGGAGCGCAGCACACCCACGCCGGGCGAGCGGGTGTTCCCCTCGCCCGTCAGCGCGAACACGATCGTCTGATTCGGGTCGTTGTTGCGCGGGAAGACGGCGATGCTGCCGATGTTCAGCGACGTGGTCGGGCCGAAATCCGTCAGCGGGATCCAGTTTGGGCCGACGGCGTCGAGTGTCAGGAAGTTCGTCGTCTTGTAGACGCCGCCGCTGGCGCTGCCGACGTACACCGTGTTCCCCGACGGGTCGGACGGATCGACGGCGACGGCGCTGGTGCGACTTTCGTGGCCCTGCGGTCCGCCGATGAGCGCGGGGCCGACGGGGGTCCACTGCGTCTGCGTGGCCTTATTGGTCGGGTCTTGTGTGAAGAGGCGGAAGCCGACCTGGAAGCGGTCGCCAACCGGCTCCTGCAGGCCACTGCCGGTGACGGCGAACGGCAGCGTGATCGAGAAGTTGTTGATCGAGCCGGTCACCAGACCATTGTTGGTGACTTCCAGCCGCCAAGTGCCCTGCGAGGGGCGGTTGACCAGCGCGCCGAGCGGGAGCTGCGGCACGTAGGTGCCCACGTCGAACGGCGCGGCACCGAGCTGGATATTCGTGAGGCCGTTGTCCTGGAAGATCGTGTTGTTGAAGTTCGCGCGGGGCGGCTGGCCGACGGTGCCGACTCCCGTGAAGAGCCGCACGCGCGTCCCGTCCGGCGCGACGAGATCGGCCTGGAGATCGGGCACGTTGCCGTGCGTGATGTTGATGCGCGTCGAGATCCGCAAGTTCGAGATTGCCGGGTTCTGGAAGATCTGGAACAGGTCCGGGACGTTGAGATCCATCACGACCGTGGAATTCGCCGGGATCGTGATGGCGCCCGGGTTGCTGTTGTAGCTGGCGCTGGCGACGGTGGTGGCGAGCGGATCGCTGCCGAGCGTCAGGCTCTGGGCGGCGTTCTTGCTCTGGTCGAGACCGAAGCCGGACGTGGCCACGATCGTGGGGGCGAATTCGATGCTGTAGGGGCCATCGACGATCTGCGCCGGGAAGCCGACGCGGAAGGTGCGCGGTCCGGTGGGCGTCACCGTGAACGGTCCGTTGACCGGTCCGTACGGGCCGGTCATGCGCAGAATACTGGCGGGCGTGAAGCTTGCGGGGTTGATGTCGCGGTCGAAGCGGACGTCGATGGCGGTGGCGCCGCTGTTGAGGTAAAGCGAATCGCCCTGGCCGTGGGGTGCGGAGCCGGCCGGGGAACCGGGGACGTTTGCGCCGACGAAGAACGGACCGGGGAGGATGATCGGCGCGGTGGCGATGGAAACGCCGTTGAGCCGCGGCGACGCGAAGCCGTCGGCGAGTTCGCCGACGATGGCGTTGGCGTTCTGGTCGAGTGCGTTGCCGACGACCGTGGTGCCGGTGATGGTGCCGGGCGTGATGTCGAGCGACCAGTTGAGGAGCGTGCCGAAATCCTCGCCGGCGTTATCGGTGATCTCGAGGATCCAGTTGCCTAGCGTGTTCTGTGCGCGGAAGGCGGACAGACCCTGTTCGGGTCGGAAGCTACCCGTGAACGGAGCGATGCCGGTGGTGATGGAGTTGATGGCCTGATCGTCGAACACGGTGGCGGTGAAATCGTCTCCGCTGCCGCCGCGCTGGTCGAAGAGGGTGACGCGGGTGCCGTTCGGCGAGACGAGGACGATCGTGAGGTCGCCGACGAAGGTATGCTGGATGTTCAGCGTCACGTTCAGGTCGGCGATGACCTGACCCATCGGCAGCCCCGGCAAGGTCAGCGTCGAGATCGTCGTCGTCGGGATCGTGACGGGTCCACTATCGTCGGCGTCCGGCAGCGTCAGCGGGGTGTCGGTGGAGTTGAACGTCGGCAGCGGGGCGAGAGGGGTGATGACCGCGGAGGCCTGCACGACGAAGTCGGCAATCCCGGATCCGATGGCGATGCTGTACGAGCCGACTTGCGTGGTCGGAGTCGCCAGCGGGATCAGGAAGGTGGTGTTGTTCGTGTCGGTCGCAAGCGGCAGCCCGGCCGGCACGATTGTCTTCGAGCCGTTCGGCGCGTTGTAGGTGATCAGGACGTCCGAGGCCGTGAACGTCGTCGGATTGATCGGCCGGTCGAAGACGACACGGATCTTCGAGAGGATCGGGGAGCCGTCGGCGGCGAGTCCGTTGTAGGTCTGGGAGCCGGACGTGGCCGATCCCAGCACGGTGCCCTGGTCGATGTCGACGATGCGCGGGCCGGCCGCGACCGTGGCCGTTGCCCGCAGGGCGGCGGACCCGTTCGCGTTCAGGTTGCCGGTCCAATACGACCAGAGCTGGCCCGACTCGAAGAACAGGCTCTGCCGCGTGTTGAACCCGTGCGCCGTCGCCGCCACGCTCATGTTGTCCGGCAACGGTTCGACCGTGAACGCCGCCAGAGTGATCGCGTCTACCGCGAATTTCGGCTGGTTCAAGTACGGCTGCTGATTGACGGTACCCGCGAGGGACTTTTCCTCGTTGACGTAACGCGGCGTCTGCGAACTGAAGGTCTGCCCGCCGTCGATGCTCGTGGCGATGAAGTTGGCGGTCCGCACCGTGGAGGCGTCGAAGCGGCCGTCGAACCAGGTGACGGCGAGGGTGCCGGTCTTGCTGTCAATGGCCACCGTCGGCATGAACTGGGCGCGGTTTCCTTCGGTGAAGTGATCGTTGATCGTATCATCGTTGACCCGGACGCCCTTGCCACCGACGGTCGCGCCGGGGGCGATGCGGGACACTTTGATGTCGGTGCCGCTGGTGTAGGCGACGAACATGCTGCCGGAGGTCAGGCCGAAGAGCGGCCCGCCGACGCCATTCTGGGCGACGGGCGTGGTGTCGACGGCAACGGAGTAGCCGCCGATGCCGGTCTTGGCGGCCGCTCCATTGGCGGTCGAGAAGACATCGGCAAAGCCACGGGAGACGGAGTCGCTGACGGCGACGTTGTTCGCGCCGAGGCCGACGGGCATGCCGAGGGTGAACTGGAGATCGAAAGCGTTGAGCGTCTGCGTGACGGCGGTCGCACTGCCTCGGGAGTCGAAGATGGTGAGCTTCCAATCGCCCGTCAGTTGGGCGAGCGTGCGCCCCGTGAAAAGGGAGGCGAGGGTGTTGGCGCCGAGCCCACGTTCCGGGCGGAAGAAACCGATGTACGGGGCGTCGGACCCGCTGTCGTTCATCCCGCGCACGGCTTGGTCGTCGAAGGTCGCGCCGCCTTGGACGCCGTTTTGGATGCCAACATTGGCCCCGGTAATCCCCGGCGAAAGGCCGTTGCCGTAGTTGCCGGGCTGGGGATCGACGGTATTGTTCCGATTCGCGATGAGGACGACCGAATCGCCGAGCGGGCTGGTGAGCGTCACCCGCATTTCGTTCGTGGCCGGGTGCGTAATGACGAGGCGCACGTTCAGGTCGGTGACCTGATCGGTCGCCGCAAGGTTGGCCGGGAAGGCGACGGAGGCCTTGAAATCCTTGGTCGCGGACTGATCTGCGGCACCGGCGTTGGCGATTCCGCCGGTCTGGCCGTTCACCGTCATGCCGTAGTACGGCAGCAGGTTCGGACCGGTGCCCACCATCGTTGGCGTGGTCTGATCGAGATAGATCTTTCCGCCGTTCGCCTGCGCGTAGAAGATGTTCAAGCTGGACGGCTGTGAGACGCCGGCCTTCTCCAGCGGGGCCTGACCGAACACGATCTGAGGCGCCGAGGCCCGAATCGGATCGGTGGTATCCTGATAGCTGTCCGAGACGCGGATGGGCGTCGTGAACGATCCGATGTTGTTCCCGTCATTCGCTCCCAAAAGCGCGTCTTCGTCTGCGTCCGTGACGTAACCGGAGACGAAAACCACGTTCGGATTGCTCGCCGAATCCTGCTCCTGACCCGCGGCACCGTTCGTATTCCAGGCCACGTAAACCGAATGACCGACCGTAAGGTCGCTGCGCGTCAGGCCGCTGAACGGATCGGTGAAGCCGACGTTGTTGTTGACCGCGACGATCGGGTTGAACGCGGCGTCGTCGTTCGGGCCCCAGCGATACAGCACGCGGTTCGATTCGAATTGTGTCGGTGCGCCGCCGCTGAAATTGAAGGCATCGAAAACCACCACGCCCGCACCAACGCCATTGCCATCCACGGCCGCGGAAGCAGCGCGCTGGATGTGCGTGATGTAGACCTTACCGTTGCGATCGATCGACACTGAGGGCGAGACGGCGTCGAGTCTCGACGCCTCGCGCGCCGGGTTGTTAGCATCCTCGACCTGCGCCGGATCGCGGAAACGGAGGAGGAACGGATTCCCGGCCGCGTTGCTCGCGGTGTTGATGAAGTTCGTCCACTTCCCCCCGCCGTTCGTCGTGAACAGGCCGACGAGACCGCTGGCGTTGATGCCGACGGCAATTTGGCGCTGGGGATTCGTGGGGTCGACCGCCACTTGCAACGAGTGAACAATGGGCGGATTGGCCGGATCGGGGTTGTCCGGATCGGCCAGGATGTTCAGCGCCGTACCCGGACTGGTAATGATCGGCTGGGGAAGCACCGCCGGCGCGAGCCGCTGCTCGGCTTCTTCCAACCGAAGGTGGACCGTATTACGTTTGGACGCCGTCCGAGCCTTCCCGGGGCGACGGACCCGGTGAACCCAGTTGCGAAAGACTCGGGAGAGATCTTGGGACGGCATAACGGGTAATCCCAATGTTGTCTGGGCGGTGATTGAAAGGGACCGCGCGACGAATGTACGAAGGCCGATGCACCGCCCGGTGCGTACCGGCTCCAGACATTCGACGAACCGACCGGCGCGAAAGTTTGGCGCTTTGGCGGCAATTGCCCCAATTCACTAAGATTACAGGCGCAAAGTGAATGTGAGCAAGCCGAAAAGACCGGCGAACGCAGGCGAAATCGCGCGATTGGACCGTGCGTGCGCACTGGGCCTGCGCTCCGGGTTGTTTCGATTGCTCCCAACCCGAATCTGTACCGATTCTCCCGATTGCGCCGCGCGGCAATGAGGCGATTCATGGATGTGACCGTTTGCCTTCTCACGCGGAATCATGCCGCCTCCGTTGGCCGCGCCGTCGCCTCCGCGCGGCCGCTCGCCGGCCGAGTCCTCCTCGCCGACACCGGTTCCACCGACGATACCGTCGGGGTCGCCCGCGCCGCCGGCGCCGAGACCATCGACGTTCCCTGGTCCGACGACTTCGGTGCCGCCTGCAACGCCGTGCTCGACCGCGTTGAAACCCCGTGGGTGCTCTGGCTCAATCCCGACGAGGAACTCGAATCCTTCGATGGTTGGACCGCCGCCCTCGGCGACGAGTCCACATTCGCCTACCGGCTGACCGTCCGCCAGAAGCTCCGACCGGACGACGACGGCGCGGGCACGTCGGGGTTCGAGGAGCGTCTCTTCCGCCGGACGCCGGAAGTTCGCTATTCGGGTCGTGTTCATCCGCAATTCACCGCTCCGCTCGGTCGGCTGGCCGCCGGACGTGGGCAACAGGTGAAAACCCTCCCGGTCACGATCGTCCGGCACGCGTACCTTTCCACGCCGACGCCGGACAAGTTGCGCTGGGTTGTGCGCCTCCTCGAAGCCGAGTTGCGCGATCGACCCGACCGGTTGGCGGTGAGGATCGAGTTGGGGCGGAACCTGCTCTGGTTGAACGATCCGCGCGGCCATGCCGTCCTCGCGGAGGCGGCGCGCGCCGTCGTGCCGTTCCTGGAGCAGCCCGCCGCGCCGGACCCCGCCGTCGGGCAGCTCTTCGAATACCTCCTCAATGCCGATCCGTCGAAGGTGAACACATCATTGCCTTTGGATCGCGTACGGGCGCTCGTGCCGGTCTGGTTCGCGCGCACGCCGCCGGTCCTCTGGGCCGCCGCACAGGAACGCTATCGCGTCGGGGACTTCACGAAAGCCATCGTCCACCTGGACGCGTTACTCGAAATCGGCCGAACCGGCTGGTACGATTCCCCCGGCTTCGATCCCGACATCATCGGCGTCTCGGCCGGGATGGCCCTCGGCGCGTGCCATGTGCAACAGCAGAACTGGCTGCTCGCCCGCGCCTGCTTCGAGCATTACCGGAACCACCCGAAGCACGGTGAGCTGGCACGACGCGGCTTCGCCGAAGCCGACGCGAAGTGGCGGGCCGAACTCGCACAACGGAAATCGTAAACTGTAGGATTCACCCGCGAGGATGCGCACTCCATGTCCGCCAAACGCCTGCCGCTCCGCTCCGAAGTCGCCGTCGCCGACACCTGGGACCTCGGCTCGCTCTTCCCGCACGACGACGCCTGGGAAACCGCCTTCGCCCAATGGGAAAAGCTCATCCCCGGCTACGACGCCTTCCGCGGAAAGCTTGGCGAGTCGGTCGACGTCGTCGCCGAATGCCTGCGCTTCGATCTCGAACTGGAACGCCTCGGCGACAAGCTCGGCACCTACGCGTTCCTCAAGGAGACGGAGGACGTCGCCAACTCGAAGTATCAGGGAATGAAGGCCCGGTACATCGGCATCGCCAGCCGCGCCGCCGAGGCCGGCAGCTTCTTCCGCCCCGAATTGCTCGCCCTGCCCGACGACACGCTCAAGACCTACCTCGCGTCACCGAAACTCGCCGACTTCAAGCTTCTGCTCGAGCGCCTCGTGCGCTACAAGCCGCACACGCTCACGACGGCCGAGGAACGGCTGCTCGCGATGCAGATGGAGGTGAACGGCACGCCGCGCAACGTCTTCGACCAACTGACCGACGCCGACCTGAACTTCGGCACCATCGAGATCGCCCCCGGCGAGACGATTCCGCTCAGCCACAGCTCGTTCATGGTCTGCCTCGAGAACCCGAAACGCGAGGTGCGGAAGACGGCGTTCCACCAGTTCTACGCCCAGTTCGCCGCCCACGCGAACACGTTGACGGCCACGCTGTCGGGGAGCATCAAGCAGGACGTCTATCAGGCCCGCGTGCGCAACTACGCATCCGCTCGCGAGGCGGCGCTCTTCCCGGACAAGGTGCCGGTGAGCGTCTACGACAATCTGTTATCCGCCGTGCGGGCGAACCTCCCGGCCGTGCACAAGTACTACGCCGTCCGCCAGCGCGCGATGAAACTGCCGGACATCCACTTCTACGATGTCTACATCCCGATCTTCAGCGATCTGCAAACGCGCACGGAGTGGGACGACGCCGTCGAACTGGTCATCGACGCGCTGAAGCCGCTCGGTGCCGACTACGGAAACGCGCTCGCGAAAGGCCTGCGCGGGCGGTGGTGCGACCGCTTCGAGAACAAAGGGAAGCACAGCGGCGCGTTCTCCAGCGGCTGCTACGACAGCGATCCGTACATCCTGATGAACTACCAGCCGGACGTGCTGGACCACGTCTTCACGCTCGCGCACGAGGCCGGGCACAGCATGCACAGCTTTCTGAGCAAGAAGCAGCCGTACCAGTACGCGAACTACACGATCTTCGTCGCGGAGGTGGCGAGTACGTTCAACGAACAGCTGCTCGGCGAGGCGATGCGGAAACGGGCGAAAACCGACCGCGAGCGGGCGTACTTCATCAATCGAGAGATCGACGACATCCGCCGCACGATCATCCGGCAGACGATGTTCGCGGAGTTCGAGAAGGTGACTCACGCGCTCGTCGAAAAGAACGAACCGCTGACGCTGGAGACGATCAAGTCCGAGTATCGCAAACTCCTGGACGCCTACTTCGGACCGAAGTTCATCCTCGACGACGAACTCTCGCTGGAGTGCCTGCGGATCCCGCACTTCTACCGGGCGTTCTACGTCTACAAATATGCCACGGGTCTCTCGGCCGCGATCGCGCTCGCCGAGCGCGTCACGAGGGGCGGGAAGACGGAGTTGGACGCCTATCTGCGCTTCCTGAGCGGGGGCTGTTCGAAGGACCCGCTGGACCTGCTACGGGATGCCGGTGTGGACATGGAGACCCCGGAGCCGGTGGACGCCGCGCTGCGGAAATTCGGAAAGTTGGTGGACGAGCTGGATTCGCTTGTGTGAGTTGAAAGTGTCGGGCACTCGCTCTGCGAGTGCCCCGAAGACCGACTATGGCGAACCGTTTCTTCTCCGCGTCCGTCGCCCACGAGGCACTCGCGGTGCGAGTGCCCGACTCGTTTAGCGGAACGTCGTGAAGCCGAACGAGACCGCCGGCCGGCCATAGTAGGACCAGCCGTAGGACGGGGCGTAGAAGCCGCGGGAGTAGCCGAAGCTGAAGCCGGGCGTGGTGTAGTAACTGTTGAAGCTGTTGAAACCGTAGCCGTAGGTGGGCAGCGCGTAGACGGGCGCGACCGGGACCACGGGCCGGTAGACGGGCACGGGGCGATAGACGACGGGGCCGCGGCGCCAGTGGTCGGCTTGGGCCGTATTCCCGGCGAGCGCGAAGAGTCCGACGGCGACGAGCGCGCCGAGAATGGACTTGCGAAGCATGTTGCGTCCTCCACGGTGGTGGGAAGCCGACGCGGCCCCCATGAGTTAAACCGCGCAGACCGGGCAACCTTGCGCAGAAAATCGCGCGATCCTGACGATCGCGTCGAGTTCGCTTACGGCCCGAAGAGCTTCGCGAGCCGGCCGCCCTTCTCGGCACCGAGTTCGCGGAACAACACCCCCTCGCGCCGGAACTGCCACACCGCGAGCGCGAGCGCCAGTGCCACCGACGCCGCCAGCGAAGCGAACACGAGCGCGACCGATGCCGCCGACACCGGGTCATCGGCGACGGCCAACAGTTTCTGTTGGAGCATCATCGCCCCCATCACCGGCACCAGCGCGTTCCCCGGCGTCAGTTCCTGACCCGGCATCAGGCTCCCGAAAGCCAACGGCATCAGCAGCAGGATCAGCGGCATCAGGTAGTACTGCCCTTCCTTCGTACTGCGGGCGAACACACCGAGCGCCAGGCAGATCGCGCTGAACAGCATCGCCAACGGGAACCCGAGCGCGACACAGCCGATCAAGCCCGCCTTGTTGACGATCGGGTAGCCGATCGCCGCCTCGCCGGCGCCGCAGGCGATCCCGAGCCAGATCGCGTTCCAGGTCATGGCCGCGAAAGAATAGACCGTCACCGCCGCGAACTTCCCCAGCACGATCTCCGACCGCTCCGCGGGGCTGATGAGCAGCGTCTCCATGGTGCCGCGTTCCTTCTCGCCGGCGGTCAGGTCGACCGCCGGCTGGATCGCTCCGGTGGCGAGCCACATCATCAGGATGAACGGCAGCACGCGTGAGAGCATGTCGCGCACCTCGTCCGCGGCCAGCTTTTCCTTCGGCTTCGACGTAGTCGGATCGACCAGCTCGAACACGCGGTCGAAATCCTTTGGCAGCTTCGCACGGAGAAACCGCTCCTCGCGCAACTGGGCTTCCCAGGCCCGTAGGATCGCCCGCAGCCGGCGCGACGCCGTCTTGGATTTCTCGTCTCCCTCGCGGAAGTCGATGATCAGTTGGGGTTTCGCGGTCTTCGCGATCGCCTCGGCGAATCCCGCCGGCACCGTCAGTACGGCATCGACGCGCTTCTCCTTCAGCGCGACCGCCGGGTCTCCGTCCAGCGCGCGCGCGAGCATCGGCCCGAACGCGCCCTCCGGATCGTCGTCGATCCAATCCTCGGCGAACGCGCCGCCGGCCAGGAGCGCAGGCTCCGCGGGCAGGTGGTTCGCGCCGACGATCCCGACCACCGTACGCTGCGCCGCCGTCGCGGTCGCAAACAACACGCCCGCCAACCCGAAGAACGGATACAGCACCAGCGGCATCAGCGCGATGAGCAGCACGGATCGCCGGTCCCGCAGCAGGTCGCGGAGTTCGCGGGCGGCGATGAGACGCACGACAGGCAAACGCATGGGGTCGACTCGCTTTCGTTCCTTCGTTGTATCGATCGCCCCGCTCGCCGATGGCCGCGCCGCGCATAGGCTTCCCGGAACCTCAACGCATTGCGAGGTCCACATGCGCGTTCTGTTCCTCCTGGCGATCCTGACCATGACCGTGTCCGCCGACGCCGCCGATAAGCCGCGGCCGATGACCCTCGACGATCTCTTCAAATTGAAGCGCGTCGCCGATCCGCAGATCTCGCCCGACGGCCGGCAGGTCGTCTTCCAGGTCACGGAGATCACCGATGTCGCCGCCAACAAGAAGCACACGCACCTCTGGCTCGCCGACACCGATGGCAAGACGCCGCCTCGCGCCATCACCAGCTCCGGCAAGGCCGATACCCACCCGCGATGGAGCCCGGACGGCACGAAGATCCTCTTCGAATCCACCCGCGGCGGCACCGGCCAGCTCTACCTGCTCGACCTCAAGAACGGCGGCGAAGCGAAGCAGCTCACCACCATCAGCACCGGCGCCGGCACCGCCATCTGGAGCCGCGACGGCCAGCACATCGCCTTCATGAGCGCCGTCTATCCCGAGTTCAGCGAACTCCCCTTCGCCGAGAGCGACGCCAAGAACAAGGAGAAGGACGAAGCGATCGAGAAGAACCCCGTGAAGGCGAAGACGTTCACGAAGCTCTTCTACCGCCACTGGGACAGCTACGTCGGCGACAAGCGGAACCACCTGTTCGTCATCGACGCCGACGGCAAGGGCTGCCACGACGCGACCCCCGGCGACCGCGACGCCTATCCGACCAGCACGACCTTCAGCGTCGGTGACGACTTCACGTTCTCCCCGGACGGCAAGTACCTGCTCTTCACGGCCGTGCCGGCGAAGGGGGAAGCCTGGAGCACGAACCACGACGTCTGCCGGGTGCGGATCACGAACAACGACGGCGGACCGAGCAGCGGTCGGAAGCCGACCGACTGGGAAAGCCTGACGGAAAAGAACCTGGCCGCGGACACGTATCCGCAGTTCTCCCCCGATGGCAGGAAGGTTGCGTGGCGGAGCCAGAAGAAGGCCGGTTACGAGGCCGACAAGTGGGACATCCTCGTCTGCGATGTCGAGCCGAACGGCCAGTTGAAGGGGACGCCCGTCAACGTCACCGCCCACCGCGACCTGTCCGTCGGCGAGTTCACGTGGAGCACTTCGAATGAACTGTCCTTCATCGCCGAGGACAACGCCCGCAGCTTCATCTTTTCCTGTCCGCCGACCGCCAACGGCACCATTGTCAAGGAACACCTCGCTTACGGTTCCGCCAGCAGCCTGACCTACTCCGCCGACGGCAAGCGCTCCGCCTTCGTCCACGTCTCCATGATCGCCCCCGCCGACGTCTGGACCACCGACCACACCGTCGCCGACAAGCCAAGCGAAGCGAAGGTGTCGAAGTTCAACGACTCGCTCCTCGCCGGCATCGAACGGAACAAGCCGGAATCGGTGCAGGTGAAGGTCGAGGACGGCGAGATGCAGATGTGGATTCTCAAGCCGCCGGGCTTCGACGCCGGGAAGAAGTACCCGGTCGTGTACCTCGTCCACGGCGGACCTCAGGGGGCGTGGGAGGACGGCTGGAGCTACCGCTGGAATCCGACGCTCTGGGCCGCGCAGGGGTATATCGTGGCGCTGCCGAACCCGCGCGGCTCGACGGGTTTCGGCCAGAAGTTCGTCGACCAGATCTCCGGCGACTGGGGCGGCAAGTGCTACCGCGACCTCGTGGCCGGGTTGGAGTTCGTCAAGAAACTCCCCTACGCGGACAAGGACCGCATGGGTTCCGCCGGCGCGAGCTTCGGCGGCTACATGCAGAACTGGTTCGCCGTCAACGACATCGCAAAGGAGTTCCAGTGCCTCATCACGCACTGCTCTGTCTACAACTTCGAGAGCATGTGGGGCACGACGGAGGAGCTCTGGTTCGACGAGTACGAGCACGGCGGCCTGCCGTGGGAGATACCGGGCAAGTACCGGGAGTTCTCGCCGCACACAAGGGCCGGCAACCTCGGCAAGCACAAGACGCCGATGCTGATCGTCCACAACGACCTGGACTTCCGCTGCCCGATCGGTCAGGGGCACGAACTGTTCACAGCCCTGCAGCGGCAGGGGGTGCCAAGCCGGTTCGTGAACTTCCCGGACGAAGGCCACTGGGTGCTGAAGCCGGCGAACAGCCTGCACTGGCACAAGGAGGTGTTCGCCTGGCTGGCGAAATACGTGCCGCCGGGCGGGAAGTGAACCCTTGCGGTTTGCCGGCAGCGTGGCCATGATTGGCAAATCGAACGGGGCCGCCGACGAATGGCTCCGCGGGAGGTCCGTCATGAGCCAGTTGCACGATTCAAACCACGAACAACTCCGGGATACGCTCCGCATCGTCGGCCCGCTGGTCGTCGGCGTCGGCGTGGTCTTCGCCGCGATCGGCATCGGCAATTTCTTCAGCTCGTTTGGCAGCTTCGAGCCGCCGCGCTACTTCTGGTGCGCGTTCATCGGCCTGCCGATGATCGGCGTTGGCGGCATGATCTGCCAGTTCGCCTATCTCGGCAAGATCGCGCGCTACACCGCCGGCGAGGTTGCGCCCGTCGGCAAGGACGTGGCCAACTACATGGTGCATGGCACGAAGGACGCGATGCGCGAAATGGCCGGCGCCATCGGCGAAGGCCTTCGCGGCGAGACGGTCGCGATCGTCTGCGGGGCGTGCAAGACCGAGAACGACGCCGGCTCGAACTTTTGCAAGGGCTGCGGCGCGGCGATCGCCGCCAAGGACTGTCCCGGCTGCGGCAAATCGAACGACGCCGACGCCAAGTTCTGCTCCGAGTGTGGAAAGACGATGGCGGCGGAGTGACGTCGATTATTCCTTCGTTCTTGGCAATTCCGGGGCGTTCTTCACGGGTAGCAGCTTCTTCAACGCCGCCTTCGCGTCGGCGAATTTCGGATCGTTCGCCAGGTTCGTCCATTCGTACTCGTCCACGTTGTGGTCGTACAACTCCTCGCCGCCGTCGGCGTAGCGGATGTACCGGAAGCGCTCCGTGCGAATCGAATGGTTGTTCAGATGGTACGTCGTGATCGCCGGCGTCTCCCATTTCGCCTTCGGTTCGGCGAGCAACGGCTTCAGGTCCGCGCCCTCGACGTGCTGCGGCTTCGCAATCCCTGAAAGTGAAAGCAGCGTCGGGTACACGCTCATCAGGTCCACGGTGCGTTCGCAGACGCCGCCGGGCTTCGTGACTCCGGGGGCGATCCAGATAAACGGCATGCGCGTCGATTCCTCCCAGAGGGCGAACTTCCGCCAGTGCTCCTTCTCGCCGAGGTGCCAGCCGTGGTCGCCCCAGAAGACGACGATCGTGTTTTCCTTCTCCGGCGACTTCTCGTAGGCATCCAGCAGCCGGCCGATCTGGGCGTCGCAATAGGCGATCGTCGCGAGGTACGCCTGCACCGCTTCCTTCCAGCGGCCGGACTTCAGCATCGCCGCGTGGTCGCCCATCGGCTTCGCGAACTTGAGGCCACCGGCGGGCACGTCCGTCAGGTCGTCCTTCGTAGTCGGCGGCAGCTCGATGCCGTCGAGCGGGAAAAGGTCGTAGTACTTCTTCGGCACGTTCCAGGGCATGTGCGGCTTGTGCAGTCCGACGGCGAGGAAGAACGGCTTCTCGTGCTTCGTGCCGAGATGCTTGATGCCGTAGTTGACGATCGCTTCGTCGCTGAGCTTGGAATCGTCGGTGAGCGGTTGGAACTTGATGCCGCCGACGCCATCGTTCTTGGCCGTCGGGTGCGACGTGACCTTCTCCTTGGACCCGACGAAGTAGTCGGTCCACTCGCCGGGTCGGTGGGCATTCGCGTGGTAGATCTTGCCGCTGCCGAAGACCTCGTACCCGGCATTCAGGAACTGCGTCGTGAGCGTCTTGTCCTTGCCGACGACCGCCTTCCAGTCTTGGCCGTTGTCGTAGACGCCGGTGGTGCCGGGCCGCATGCCGGACATGAGCGCGGCGTGCGACGGATTGCAGACCGGCGCGGCGCAGTAGGCGCGGGTGAACGTGACGCCCAACTTTGCGAGCCGCTCGATGTTCGGCGTCTTGGCCTGCTTGTTTCGCCCGAGGTGCCCGACCCAGTGGTTGAGGTCGTCGACGGCGATGAAGAGCACGTTCGGCTTCTTCTCGGCGGCGGAAAGAGAAGAGGAGAGATGGCCACAAAGAGGCACCAGAAGACATGAAAAGAAGAGGAAGAGATTTTTTCTTCTTTTCGTGTCTTCTGGTGCCTCTATGTGGCGATTGTCTTGCTTCATTGCCCGAGCCCCTTCAGCCACACCGGCACACGAACTGCCGCAGCGCCGCGCCGGAGTGGCGGAACATGTTGATGACCTGCGCCTTTGCGATGGAAGTTTGTGACACATTCTTGAGCGGCCGCGGCTTCCCGTATCGTCCGCCAAGTCAAGCTCCCATCAAACACCGCTTACCCTTTTTGTTTTAACTTCCAATGAGCAGCACCGCCGGCTTTTCGAGGTGGCGTTTCACGGCGTTGCCGAAGACGGCGCCGATCGCGCCGTCCACGATGCGGTGGTCGAACGAAAACGAGAGATAACCGACGTCCATCGGCTTCAGATTGCCGTGCTCGTCGTAGACGGGGCGCTTCACGACCTTGCCGACGCCGAGGATGCCGACTTCGGGGTGGTTGATGATCGGCGTGGAAATCAGGCCGCCGATGCTGCCGATGGAGGTGATGGTGAAGGTGCCGCCGCGGAGGTCGTCGATCTTCGGCCGGCCGGCGCGGGCGTCGTCGCTGAGGCGTTCGATCTCGCGGGCGATGTTGGCGAGGTCGCGGCGGTCGGCGTCCTTGATGACCGGCACGAGGAGGCCCTGCGGGGCGGCGACGGCGATGCCGACGTGGTAGCGGTCGTGCAGCGTCACTTCGCTGGTCGTCTCGTCGAAGGTCGCATTCACCACCGGTACTTCCTTGAGCGCCCGCGTGACGGCCTTCACGATGAACGAGAGGTACGTGAGCTTGAGATTGGCGCGGTAGAAGTGGTCGCTGAGCTGCTGGCGGAGCTGAACGACGGCGGTGAAGTCGCATTCGTCGATGTAGCTGTAATGCGGGATGTGTCGCTTGCTCGCCAGCATCTTCTCGGCGATCTTCTTGCGCATTCCGGCGAGGGGGACGCGTGTGCCGGCGCGGCCGAAGTCGAACTGGAAATGCTCGGTCGGCTTCGGCTGGCCGTTGGCGGTTCCGGCCTTGGGCGGCTTGAGGAGCGGGGCGAGATCGTCCAAGAGGATGCGCCCGCCGGGGCCGCTGCCGCGGACGCGGGCGAGATCGATGTTGAACTTGCGGGCGATCTGGCGGACGGAGGGCGCGGCGATGGCCGTGGCCGCGGTGGGAACCGGGGCCGCGACGCGGACCGCCACGGCGGGTTCAGTGGCGACCGGCTGCGCGGCGGTGGGAGATTCCGCGACTGCGCCCGTCGCGTCATATTTCAGCACCACCTCGCCGACCTTGATCTTGCTGCCCGCATTCGCCACCGTGTCCGTGATGGTGCCGGCGAAGGGCGAGGGCACTTCCATCGTGGCCTTGTCCGAAAGGACTTCCATGAGCGATTGCCCGCGCGTCACGGCGTCGCCGGGACGAACCATCCAGCGCACGAGTTCGACCTCGTACAGCCCTTCGCCCATCGGCGGCAGCGGAAAGTCGGTCATACCCGTTCCTCCGCCAGTTCGCGCAGGGCGTCCCGGATACCGGGGAGCTGCGGTACGGTGTTCTGTTCGTAGACCTGGTTCAAGCCAATGCCCGGCACATGCTTGCCCATCAGGAGTCGCGGCTTGGCGAGCAGATCATAGAAGTGCTCGTCCACGATCCGTCTCAGGATGTGTTCGCCGAAGTTGGTCACTTCCGTGTCCTCGTTGACGATCAGCACGCGGCCGGTCTTGGCGACGCTCTTCGCGATCATCGGCCAGTCATAAGGGAAGATACTCCGCAAGTCGATGACGTCGAAGGTGAAGCCGAAGTCGCGGCCGAGTTCGTCGGCGGCCTGGACGCAGAGGGGGAGCGTGCGGCCATAGCTGACGACGGTGGCGGCGGCGCCTTCGCGGCGAAGCACGCCGCTGCCGAGGGGCACGAAATATTCCCCCACGTCGGGCCATTGCGGTTCCCAGAGGGAGCGGTCGCCAACGGGGGCGTCGATCATGCGGGCGAGTTCGTCCGGGTCGTCCGGTTCGCCGGGGATCGGCTTGTCTCCTTTCACTCTTAGCAATGCCTTTGGTAGCAGGACCATGACGGGGTTCGGGTCGACGATTGCGGAGAGCATCAATCCGTAGGCATCCAGTGCGTTCGACGGCATGACGATCTTCCAGCCGGCGAGGCGCGAGGCCCAGCTCTCGAAGCTGTGGGAGTGGTAGAGGCTGCCGCGGATGCCGGAACCGGAGGGAGTCATGAGGACGATGGGCATGTCGAAGTTGCCGGCGGAGGCCCAGCGCTGGTTGCCGGCGATCTTGAGCAGGTCGAGGGTGTTGAAGGCGTAGTCGCAGAATTGGATTTCGCAGACGGGGCGTCCGCCGGCGTAGGCGATGCCCATGGCGGTGCCGACGATGCCGCGTTCGTCGAGCGGGGAATTCCAGGCGGTCTTGAGTCCCTGCGTGGCGGTGAAGACGCCGCCGAGCGGCGGGCCGACGTCTTCGCCGAAGATGTCGGAGACGCCGAGGTGCGTTTCGCCGTAATGGAGGGCGAGGCGAACAGCTTGAACCAATGTTGCCATGATTGGACCAATTCAAAACTCGAAACGAAAAATGCAAAACTTAGGACAGCGAACGGTATGTATTTGCGGTGATCGCGCCCAGGATTTTCATGATTTCGGTCGATTCCTGCAAAAGTGGTGTCAGTCGATTCTCGGGTATGACATTCGCTTCCAAAAGGAGCCGTAGCCAATAGTTGGCCTGCCGGGCTTCTTTGAGGGCGTGACTCATCTTGTGTGCGAATTCGGGCTTGTCGTGTGCGGTGTGCGCCTCTTCGAGAATCGCGCCGACGGCGGTGCCGGACTTGAGGAGTTGATATCCGATCGTCTTGGAAACGCCGCTGGACTCGATCAGTTGCGTGCACAACCTGACGATTCGGAGCGCGAATTGAAACGCGCGGTGATCGATGTCCACGACTCGGTCATTTTGCATTTTTCATTTCGAGTTTTGAGTTGGTAAACCAGTGTAATCATTCGGATAAATCGCATCCACTTTGCTTGCAGAATAAGTTAACCGCTCCACGTCTTCGAGCGTCGGCTTCGCCTCTGCTGTCGCTTGCACAACGGCTGCGTCGGCTTCCTCTTTCGCTTTCGCCTTCATCGCCCGCACCTGGTCGGCGTCGATCGCGTTCGCGTCGATCAGCTTCTGTTCGAAGAGCGCGACGCAATCGGCTTCGCTCCAGTTGCGCTGCGCGCCGCTGCTGGACGAGTGGCCGTGCAGCCGGCTGACCATCGCTTCGAGCAGGAACGGTTTGCGTTCGGTGCGCACGTATTTCATGGCGCGGTCGATAGCGTGCCAGCTGGCGATCGGGTCGTTGCCATCGACGGTCTCGGCCTTCATGTCGTAGGCGAGGGCGCGGTCGGCGATCCGGCGAACGCCGAGTTGGGACTTCGCGGGCGTGCTGATGCCGTACTGGTTGTTTGTGACGATCATCAGCACGGGAAGCTCATTGCCGGGGCGGTTGCTCCAGAGGAGGCAGCTTTCGAAGTCGCCCTCGGCCGTGCCGGCGTCGCCGCCGTTGACGACGGTGAGGCCGTCGCCGCCCGCGCGTTTCTGGATGAGCGCCGTGCCGGGGGCCATGAGATACTGAACTTCGATGACGCTGGTGACGGGCACGACGTTCCACGCCGGGATGGCGTAGTGCCCGACGAAGTTCCGACCGCGGCTGAACGGGTCGGTCGCCGTCATGGCGAGCTGGCGGACGTGGTCGACCATCGGCATGCCCATGGCAAGGAGGATGCCGAGGCTGCGATAGTGCAGGTGGAGGTAGTCGTGCGCGGGGCCGGCACCCTTATGGACTTGCAGGCCGAGGCAGACGTTGAACGCCTCCTCGCCGGGGCCGCCGATCCAGAAGTACGCCTCGCCGGACTTGGACATCTTGATGGCGCGCTCTTCGAGGGCGCGGGTGCGCACCATGTGGCGGAAGAGGGTGAGCGCGAGTTCGACGGAGAGGGTTTCGCGACCCGATCGCACGGCGAGGGATGCGGCGGTGAGCTTGGACCGCCGCGGCCGGGAGGATTCGTCCAGGGACTCCGACATATAGCACCTCGGCGAAGGAGGCGGGTGGACGGGAGCACGTCCGACGGGGTTGCCCCATTATACCCTTCGCGCGGGGCGATGTTACAACACTATTCGTCTTCTTCGGAAGAGCATTTCCGGGTGGCGTTCGTTCGGTTCCCCGGAGTATGATCATGGCTATCGACCATCGGAGGGGACGCTCATGCGGCTCGCGATCGCGTTGGGATTGATTCTTCCGTTGACGGTTTCGGCCGCGCCGATCCCCAAGGGGGCCGCGAAACCGACGTGGGTGGGCAAGCCGGCGTTCGTGAAGGGACCGAACGTCACCCTCACATTGACGCTCGCCAACGGAGCGACTCGCACGGTCAAGCCGGGCAATGGTATCGTCTCGTACATCGTGAAGGAAGTGAAGGACGACACGGTCGAAGTGCTCTATGGCGCGGCGAACCCGTTCGCGGGCGCGGTCGGCGTACCGGTGCCCCGCGTGATGCCGGCGGCCGGCCCGGCACCAACGAAAGCGCACTTCCGCAAGGATGACGTGTTGAAAGCGTCCGAAGCGATCGACTACTACACCGGCATGCTCAAGGACAACCCGAAGGACGCGTACTACCTGCTGGCGCGGGCCGAGGCCTGCACGGTTGAGGAGAAGTTCGACGCCGCGGACGCGGACCACACGAAGCTCGTCGAGCTTTCGCCGAACGATGCGAACGTCCTGTATCGCCGCGCCAACTTCCGCCTCGCGGCGAAGAAGTACGCGGGGGCGATCGAAGACTATGAAGCCTACGAGAAGCTCGTACCCGGCAGCCAGTGGAACGTGCTGCAATGGAAGGCGAACGCGAAGGCCGGGATGAAGAAGTTCGACGAGGCCATCGCCGACCTGACGAAACTGGTCGAGGAAGGGCCGAACCGCACGAGCGCGCTGCTGACGCGCGGCCTGATGTACTCCCGGTGCAATAAGCCGGAAAAGGCGATCGCCGACTACGACGAGATTCTGACGACGAACCCCGACTACGCCGTGGCGGTGAACAACAAGGCATGGACGCTGTGCACGGCGAACGTGGAGAAGGTGCGCGACGGGAAAAAGGCCGTGGAACTGGCAACGAAGGCGTGCGAACTGACACAGTGGCAGAACGCCGGGTACATCGATACGCTGGCGGCGGCTTACGCGGAAGCGGGCGACTTCGAGAAGGCCGTGAAGTATCAGACGCAGGTGATGGAGGATGCGGAACTGGTGAAGCGAGAAGGGACGGAGCTGAAGGACCGACTCGAGTTGTACAAGGCAAAGAAGAAGTATCGCCTGCCGGACGAAACGAAACTGGAAGCGAAGCCGAAGTGAGGGAACTCGTCTAGCCGGCTCCGCCTGCGATCGTTTACCGTGGCGGTCCGCATCCGGCTGGACCGCACATGGATTGGCTCGCCATCATACTGCTTGTGCCCGCCACGGTGGCGGCGCTGTACTACGTGATCCTCACGTCCGTCGGGCGGCAGCCACGCCCATTATCAGCAATCGAGCCACGACACCGTTTCGCGGTGCTCGTACCGGCCCACAACGAAGAGATTTCCCTTCCCACCACGCTTCGCTCGCTCCACAGTGCGGATTATCCCGCGGAACTCGTCTCGGTCGTCGTCGTCGCGGACAACTGTGCGGACGACACGGCACGCGTCGCAGCTGCCGCGGGTGCGACGGTTCTCGTGCGGCACAGCGCGACGGAGCGCGGCAAGGGCTACGCGCTGCGCTTCGGCCTCGACGCGATCCTGCCGCAACGGTCCGACGCCGTGGTGATCTTGGACGCCGATTGCCAGGTCGAACCGCGGTTCTTCCGCGCCTTGAACGCGTGGCTCGCCAACGCGCACGCGGTGCAGGTCGCGGTGGAGACACGCAACGCCGACGACGGACCGACCGGCTATGTGGGTGCGATCGGCAATGCGTTTGACAACGCCCTGTCGGCCGGCAAGGACCGCCTCGGATTCGCCGTGCCGCTCCGTGGGTCGGGCATGGCGTTCCGTCGCGAAGTTCTCGAACGATTCCCATGGACCGAATACGGCCTCGTCGAGGACGCGGACTACGCGGCCCGGCTGCGCGCCGGCGGCGTGCGCGTTCGATTCGTACCGGAACCACTCGTGAAGTCCGAATCGCCGGCGCGGAAGGCGGATCTCGTGCAGCAGCGCCGGCGCTGGCGCGCGGCCGTCTTCGGCGGATCGGGAGTCTTCTGGAATTGGGTCGAGAGCAAACCACTGGTCCTGCTGCAACTCGCTTTGGCCGGCGGAACCGCCGCGCTCGCTGGATCGGGTTGGCTCATCGCGTGGTTCGCCGCGTTGGTCGCGCTTACGGGACTCGTCTACGCTCGGATGGCGCGGGACGTGGGCCTGTCGCGGCGTCGGTTGAAGTCGCTCGCGGCGGCGCCGGCGATTGTCGTACGGCTCGCGCTCGTCACGCTCGGCGGGTTCGGCCGGCGCGACCTCGCATGGCAACGCACCCGCCGCGCCGCCGAGCCGGCGCGGAATTAACCGTTTTCCTCGGCCGGGACCGCGCGGCCTCCCTTACAATTCCACCCGTCGCTTCGTCCCTTCGGTGTTCGTTGGCGGACCCGCGCATGATGTGTTTTGTGGAATATCGCTCGGCCGGTTTCTGGTGCAAGGCCGAGATGCTTCGCGACTGGATCGCGGAAGCCGTCGCCACTGCGAAGAAAATCCCCAACCCGCCCGCCTGGCTCGCACCCGCCGCCGCGTATTGGGAAGCGATCCGCTCGTCGGCGCGGTATGGCCGCACTGATCTGCGCTTCGATACGCATGTCACCACGCCCGAGCGGCGGACGGAATGCGAGCGGTTCCTGGAAGCGCTCGCGGCGCGCGGCCTCGATTACGGCGCGGACCTCGTCAACACCGCCGCGCTCGCACTGGTGCGCGGAGATCGCGACGGCCAACCCGCGGAAATTCTCGACTGAACCGGTTGAGCGAGTGCCACACGAAGCAGCACGAACGTCGCCGCCAGTCCGGCACCATGGCTCCGCAGCGAGGCGGCCAATGGCGTGTCGAACAACGGGAGGGTCGTCAACAATCCCCACGTCCCGAGTGCGGTGAGCACCAATCCGCTCGGAAACACGCGACCCGGCGCCTGGTGCAACCCCTTGAGCCACACGCCACAGACGAGCGGCAGCGCGTACGCGTAGTAGTGCATGTGGCTGACGGGCGAGATGTGCAGCATCACGGCGCCAAGCGCGCCAAGTCGGATCAGATCGTCGACCGGATTGGATGGGAGTCGGCGAATCGCGAGGAGGATCGCGGCCGTGACGAGGCCGCCGAGGAGCCAGTGACCGGACCGGGCGATCGGGTCGGCGGCCGCAGGTCGCGTCACTGCGATCGGGTGCATCCAGTTGTGGATCGCAGCTTGAAACGATTGGCTGTCGGTCGCGGTCGCGTTGGTCAGTTCCCGGCCGCGCGTGGAATCCCCGGTCCCCGTCGCGCCGGGTTGCAGGACCGAGTGCAGGAATCGCGAGTTCAATGCGATGGCTTCGCGGGGTCCCCAGACGATCGTCGGGACGACGACGAGGCCGATCGCCAGCGCGGCGGCGACGCCGGCGAGACCGCGCATGTCCCGCTTCGCGAGGAAGTAAAGGACGAGAAAGCCGGGGATGGCCTTGAGCGCGGCGGCCGCGCCGATCCAGAGTCCGGCGGCGAAGGATCGCCGTTCGACGAGGGCACGGAACGCGGCGGCGACGCAGGCGACGACGAGCAAGTTGACCTGCCCGCGCGCCAGCGTGTGGCCGACGGCGCCAATCGCGACGAGGAACGGACCGGTGCGGGCGTACCACCAGCGCCGACTGAACGTTGGCTCGTCCGGCAGCGCGAATCGGGCGAAACGATCGATGGCGAAGGCCGTGCACGCGATGCCGACGAGATACCAGATCGCGACCGCGACGGCGAACGGCAGGCAGAAATCCCGCGGCGTGCCCGTCGGTGGATCGGCAAGCGGAATCATCGCGACGGCGAAGGGGGGCGGGTAGCAGTAATGCCAGCCGCGATCGTCTTCGATCGCGTAGGGGTCGAGGCCTTCTCGTGCAGCCCAGCCGGCGCGGGCGTAGACTCCGAAGTCGGTGCGGCGGTGCTTCTGGAGGGCGGAGCGCAGTTCGACAACGACGCCGAACGCGACCAGCGTGACGACCAATAGGCCGAGGCCGGCACGTTCCAGTCGGTGCAGACGGGAAGGAGGAATTGCGGACGGCATGACAGGAATTCATCGACTGCCGACGGGCGGGAACATCGCTCGAAGATGCCGTTGGTTCCGGAAGCTGGAGAAGCCGGGTAGCCGGCGGGGAAACCGATGCTTCGCAGTCCGCGCATCTTTTGTGCCGAATCGCGCGGAAAATCGTGGCCGTTCGCTTGACGCCGCTTTCCCGCGCCATATTAACTTCTCTTCCCCCGGTGTCCGCACCGGCATGGGAACCGAACAACGCATCACGGGAACGACCGCATGGCGGGCACGGCGAGCGAACGCATCCGCATCCGGATGGAAGGTTACGATCACGAAGTCCTCGACCGGACGGCTTCGGAAATCGTGCAAACGGCGATTCAAACGAATGCCGAAGTGCACGGTCCGATTCCGCTGCCCACACGGATCGAGCGGTACACCGTGCTTCGCAGCCCGCACATCGACCGGAAATCGCGCGAACAGTTCGAAATCCGCACCCACAAGCGCCTCATCGACATCCTGCAACCGACGCAGAAGACGATCGAAGCGCTGAACAAGGGCTTGAGCCTGCCGCCGGGCGTCGACATCCAAATCCGCGTGATTTGACAGCGTCGCGACGACGGCTTCGGCCGCCGTCTCCCCCGCCGTATGCGTATCGGTTCCCCGTTGGCGCGGCTCCGCCCGCGTCCCGGGAAATTAGTCGGTTCTTCAACCGCCAGAGCAAGGGTCGGACGCCATGTCCACGGAAGCCGAAACCGCCGCCGAACGCCCCCTCGTTTACGAGGTGCCGGGCAAGCTCCGCGTGCCGGTAGTCAATAAAGACGGTGCCGAAGTCGGCGCGGTCGAAGTCGATCCGAACGATTTCAGCAAGGGCGGCACCATCAACCGCCAGTTGCTGCACGACGTGGTGCTGATGTATCTGGCCAATCAACGGGCCGGTACCCACAGCACGCTTCGCCGCGGTCAGGTCGCGGGCAGCACGAAGAAGCTCTTCCGCCAGAAGGGCACCGGCAACGCCCGCGCCGGTACCAAGCGTACGAACAAGCGGCGCGGCGGCGGTACTGCCAAAGGCCCCAAGCCTCGCGACTACGAATACCACCTGCCGAAGAAGGCCGTGAAGGCCGCCACCCGCATGGCGATCCTCAGCAAGCTCGCCGACCAGGAAGCGGTCATTCTCGACGAACTCGCCTTCGCCGCCCCGAACACGAGCGCCGCGTCGGGAATTCTCAAGGCCATCAAGATCGGCACCAAGACGACCAAGGACGGCAAGGAAAAAACGCTCTCCCTGCTCGACACCACGGTCCTCATCGGTACCGAGAAGCTGGACCAGAACGTCTACAAGTCGGCCCGCAACATCGAAGGCGTCGAAGTTCTGCCGACGGCCGAGTTCAACGCCTATACCGTGCTGAAGCAGAAGCGGCTCGTGCTGACGAAAGCCGCCCTGGAATCCCTCACCAAAAAGTAACACCGGAAAGCCGCGAGGCGATACGTCCTGAGGCCAAGCCGAGCGCGGAGATTTGACATGCGATCGCGACCCCGACCGAAGAAATACGTCCGCAAGTTGGCGAACCGCCAGCCCGCCGAGCACGGCGCGCCGGGCGTGGAACTGCGGCCCTACCAGATCGTCCTCCGTCCGCTCGTCACGGAAAAGGGCACTCACCAGAGCACGCGGTACAATTCGTACACGTTCATGGTGAACCCGATCGCGACGAAGGTGCAGATCGCCGCGGCCGTGAAGGAACTGTTCAACGTCCGCGTCGAGCGCGTCCGCACCCAGACCCGCAAGGGGAAGGTCGCACGATTCCGCAACAGCATGGGCCAGCAGCCCGACTGGAAGAAGGCGATCGTCACACTCAACGAAGAAGACAAGATCGACTTCTTCTAAGAGCAGAGTCGGTTATCGGTGTCGGTTGTCGGTGAAACCAATCACGCGGCAACACGAATACCGACGGCGGACACGAAGTTTTTTCCGACACTGACCACTGACACTGGCACTGAATCATGGGCATAAAATACTACAAGCCGACTTCCGCGGGACGGCGCGCCGGGTCCGTTTCGGACTTCGCCGAATGTACCGAACCGCGCGTCAATAATCCCGAGAAGTCGCTGCTCAAGCCGCTGCCCAAGAAGGGCGGCCGCAACCACCACGGCATCGTCACCCGACGGTTCCGGGGTGGCGGCCACAAGCAGCGCTACCGGATCATCGACTTCAAGCGGAAGATGGACGGCGTCGAAGCGACGGTCGTCTCGATTCAATACGACCCGTGCCGTTCGGCCCGTATCGCGTTGATCGAATACGCCGACGAAGTGAAGACCAAGGCGTACATTCTGGCGCCGGACGGCCTGAAGGCCGGCGACAAGGTCATGTCGGGCGAGACGGCCGAGCCGAAGATCGGCAACTGCATGCCGCTGAGCAAGATTCCGCTCGGTCTGACGATTCACAACATCGAACTGACGCCGGGCAAGGGCGGCCAGATCTGCCGGTCGGCGGGTTGCTCGGCCGTGCTGGGGAACCGGGACAAGGGCCAGGCGCTGATCACGATGCCGAGCGGCGAAGTGCGGCGCGTCAGCGACAAGTGCCGGGCAACGCTAGGCAGCGTCTCGAACCCGGACCATATGAACATCAGCCTGGGCAAGGCCGGGCGGAAGCGGTGGATGGGCCGCAAGCCCCACAATCGCGGCACGAGCCAAAACCCGGTCGACCACCCGATGGGTGGGGGCGAAGGTCGCTCGAAGGGCGGTCGCCACCCGTGCTCGCCGACGGGCATCATGGCCAAGGGCGGCAAGACGCGGAAGAAGCGGAAGCCGTCGAACAAGGCGATCGTGCGTCGCCGTCCGGCGGGTCCGTTCCAGACCCATAACGGTTGATGAATCGCGGTTTTCGCGCGGGAATCCCAGCGGATTCGCTGGCCGCGCGGCGAGGCGAACCGTAAGTTATTCCGTCCGCCTTCGGCGCAGTCGAGGGTGGTTACGGCAGCGAGGGACGTGGGATGAGCCGGTCGGTCAAGAAAGGTCCATACGTCGACGAACGATTGGCCGCGAAGGTCGCCCGCCAAGGCAACAACCGCGCGCCGATCAAGACTTGGGCGCGGGACTGCACGATCGTGCCCGATTTCGTCGGCACGACGTTCGAAGTGCACAACGGCAAAGCATTCGTCAAGGTGTACATCACCGAAGAAATGGTCGGTCACAAGTTGGGTGAGTTCTCGCCCACGCGGACCTTCAAAGGCCACAGCGGTGGCAAGGCGAAAGCCGCAGCCGCACCGGCCGGCAAGTAACGGCGAAAGGCGAAAGGTTTCGAGCGATGATTTACACGGCTTCCCACCGATTCGCCGACGTGACCGCCCGGAAGATGCGGCCGTTCGCCCAATTGGTTCGCGGCAAGAATGTCGACGAGGCTCTCGAGCAGCTCCGCTTCCGCCCCAACCGCGGTGCCCGGCTGATCGAAGCGGTCATCAAGAGCGCCGTCGGCAATGCGGAAGACAAGGGCTGCCGGCACCTCGACGACCTCGTCGTCACGGTCTGCCGGATCGACGACGGCCCCATGTACAAGCGGATCCAGCCCCGCGCCCGCGGCACGGCATTCTCCATTCTGAAGCGGCTCGCGCACATCCACGTGACCGTCACGGACGTGGAAGCGATCGCCGCCCTGCAGGAACAGGAAGAGGCTCGCAAGATGGCCGCCGCCCAGCCGGCTTCGACCGAGGCGCCCGCAGCCAACGGCTAGTCCGAGACACCGGCAAGGGGCCGGCCGAACGCCGGCTCCCTTGCATTTGAGGACCGAACGATGGGTCAGAAAGTTCGACCGACCGGCTTCCGCGTGGGCATCATGACGCCTTGGCGCAGCGCGTGGTATGCCGGCAAGCAGGACTTCGCGGAACTGTTGGTCGAAGACCAGACCATCCGCACATTCATTCCGAAGTATCTCAAGCGGGGCCTCGACCGTAAGGAATCCCGCCCGATGATTTCGGACATCCGCATCGAGCGGACGCGGGAGCGCGTGACGGTCATCGTGTACAGCAGCAAGGTCGGCGCGATCATCGGCAAGAAGGGCGAAAAGATCGACAAGCTGACCAAGGCCCTCGAGAAGCTGGTTCGCCGGCACATCGAGATCAAGACGGTCGAAGTGACCCGGCCGGAAATCGATCCCCAACTGATCGCGCACGACATCGCCGAGCAGCTGGAAAAGCGGTCTAGCTTCCGCCGCACGATCAAGAACGCCCTCGGCCGCGCGATGGAGAACGGCGCGAAGGGCGTGAAGGTTCAACTGTCCGGCCGCTTGGGCGGCGCGGAAATGGCCCGGTGCGAAAAGGGCATGAACGGCAGCATCCCGCTCTCGACGCTGCGGTGCAAGGTGGACTACGGGTTCACCGAGGCCGTGACGCCGCAGGGAAACATCGGGATCAAGGTCTGGGTGAACAACGGCGACTTTTTGACGGGGGAGATCAACGATGCCACTGATGCCCAAGCGGGTCAAGTTCAGAAAAAACCAGCGCGCCGTCGCAAGGGGTAACCAGGCCCAGAAGAAGTACAACGGCGCGATCAAGGGCAACGCCCACCGCGGCAACTACGTGGCCTACGGCGATTACGGTCTGCAGGCGCTCGAAAGCGGCTGGCTTTCCGCCGAGTCGATCGAGTCGGGCCGCGTCACCGTGACGCGCTTCGTGTCGGGCGAAGGACGCTATTACATCCGCGTCTTCCCGCACAAGTCCGTGACCTCGATCCCCGCCGAAACGCGGATGGGTAAGGGTAAGGGCGAACCGGAGTACTGGGCGGCCGTCGTGCGAACGGGGCAGATCCTGTTCGAAGTCGGTGGTCTGCCGGAGCAGGCGGCCCGGGAATGCCTGGCGCGCGTCGCCTACAAGATGCCGTTCAAGTGCCGTTTCGTGGCGCGACGGCCGAACATTTAATCGGAACTGGAATATCGCGATGAAACCGGCCGACCTCAAAAAAGAGAACGACGAGCAGCTCAAGCTCTCGCTCGCCGAGACGGAAAAGCACCTGTTCAAGCTGCGCTTCCAGTCGGCGACCGACCGTCTCGAGACGCCCAGCGAGATCCGCAAGGCGAAGCAGGACATCGCGCGGATCAAGACGGAGCAACGCCGGCGCGAGCTGGCGGCGTTCGCGAAACTGCCGGACGCCGAACTGGCGACCATGGCGGCGCTGGCGGAAAAGGGCGAAGCGGCCCCCGGCAAGCCGATTGTCGGCCGCCGCAAGCCGAAACGCTTGATCCAGCGGATCACGAAAATCCAGGCGGAACGCGCCGCGGCTCGGAAGATGCCCGCCGCGAAGGGGAAGTAACCGATGGCCGAGAACACCGAGAACACCGCACCGGAAGGTCCGGGGCCGCGCAAGCTCCAGGGCGTCGTGACGCGGGACAAGAACGACAAGACCCGCCGCGTCGAAGTGGCGCGCCGCGTCCAGCACCCGAAGTACGGAAAGTTCATCAAGAAGCGGACCGTCTGCTACGCGCATGACGAAGCGAACGAATCCCACCTTGGCGACACGGTGGAGATCGTGGAAAGCCGTCCGCTTTCGAAGCTCAAGCGGTGGAAGCTCGTCCGCGTCGTGACGAAAGCACCGAGCCGAACGCTCGCCGGCCTGGAAGGCGCGGTCGCCGGCGGTACCCTGGACGCCGCCAAGAAGTAATACCGCGGACCCGCGAGAACGGAACCGACCAATGATTCAGATGTACTCCTACATGGACGTCGCGGATAACACCGGCGCCAAGGAAGTTATGTGCATCCAGGTGCTCGGCGGCTCAAAGCGCCGCGTCGCGTACCTGGGCGACATTGTCAAGTGCAGCATCAAGAAGGCGCTGCCCGGCGGCGACGTGAAGCCCGGCGACGTGGTCAAGGGCGTCATCGTCCGGACCAAGGTCGCGACGCGCCGCGAAGACGGCAGCTACGTCCGGTTCGACAGCAACGCGCTGGTCATCCTGGACGCGGACGACAACCCGCGCGGCACGCGGATCTTCGGGGCCGTGCCCCGCGAGCTCCGCGCGAACTTCAGCAAGATCCTCAGCCTCGCCGCCGAAGTGGTCTGAGCGAGCCTACGGAGCAGTCATGTTCATTCGGAAAGACGACACGGTCGAAGTGCTCGCCGGCGACGACAAGGGGAAGCGCGGCAAGGTGCTGCGCGTCCTGCGCGAAAAGAACAAGGTCGTCGTCGAAGGGATCAACCGGGTCTACAAGCACCTGAAGCCTTCGCGCGCCAACCCGCAGGGTGGGCGTCTCTCGAAGGAAATGGCGATCGACGCGTCCAACGTCGCGCTCATCGACCCGACCACGAACAAGCCGACCCGCGTCGGCGTGGAATACCTGGAAGACGGCACCAAGGTGCTGATCGCCAAGAAGAGCGGCACGACCCTCCGCACGCTCGCCAAGCCGAACCCGAAGTACGCCAAGAAGAAGTAACCCGTACTCGCGCCGCGGGCGGGGTCCGACGAATCGTTTCGTCCGACACTCGCCGAACCCCGGTGCGACGAGAGAGATCCGATGGCCGACACCGCGACCAAACTGCCGCCGACCCGCCTCCAGGCCAAGTACCAGAAGGAAATCCTTCCGGCGCTCGGTCAGAAGTTCGGTCGCAAGAACGTCTTCAGCCTGCCGAAGCTCGAAAAGATCGTGCTGAACATGGGCGTTGGCAAGGCGCTGCAGGACAAGGAAAAGATGAAGGTCGCCGCCGAACAGCTCACGCTGATCGCCGGGCAGAAGGTGCAGATCACCAAGGCGAAGGTGGCCATCAGCCAGTTCCGCCTCCGCCAGGGCTACGAAATCGGCTGCCGCGTGACGCTCCGCGGCCGGCGGATGTTCGAGTTCCTCGACCGCTTCATCAACGTCGCTCTTCCCCGTATCCGCGACTTCCGCGGCGTGAACCCGAAGAGCTTCGACGGTAACGGTAACTACAGCGTCGGCATCACCGAGCAGCTCATCTTCCCGGAAATCGATCCAGACAAGGTGAACTTCACGCAGGGGATGGACATCACGTTCGTCACCAGCACGCGCAACGACGACGAAGCCCGTGAATTGCTCCGCCTGTTCGGCATGCCTTTCCGGGAAGTTTGAAAAACCTGTCAGGATACGTCACGATTTCCTATACTGGAAAGTTCGTGATCGAACTGATCATCGATAGTGACCGCTATCAACGGAACGGCCGGTTCTCCGCGGGGCGTACCCGCGACTCCGAATCGGAACGCCGCACGCGGGACCCCCGCAAGAGAAGGCCGCGATGTCCACGAAGGCGAAGATGGTCCGCTACAAGCGGGAGATGAAGGAATTGGCCGCGCACAAGGCCGAATTGGCCAAGCCCGAAGACCAGCGCGACAAGACCAAACTGCTCCGCCCGCGCGACCTGATCAAGATCCGCAAGCGGTGCCAGATCACCGGCCGGCCGCGCGCCGTGCTCGGCAAGTTCGGCGTGTGCCGTATCGTGTTCCGGGACCTGGCCAGCAGCGGCCTGATCCCTGGCGTCCGCAAGGCCTCCTGGTAAGCGATCGGAGAAACCACCCATGATGACCGACCCGATCGCGGACATGCTCACCCGCATCCGCAACGCCAGCGCCATCGAGCGCCCGGCCGTCGAGATGCCCGCGACCAAACTCAAGTGCGCCATCGCCAAGGTCCTGCAGGACGAAGGCTTCATCCTCGGCTTCCGCGTCGGCAAGTACGCGAAGAACGCCGACGGCCACGACGAGTTCACCGAAACCACGGACTTTGGCCAGGCGCACGTCGTGCTCCAGGTCTTCCTGAAGTACGGCCCCGACGGCGAGCGCGTGATCCGGCACATCGCCCGCGCCAGCTCGCCCGGCCAGCGCGTTTACCAGGGCTACAAGGACGTCAAGCGCGTCCTTGACGGCCTCGGCATCGCCATCCTCAGCACCAGCCGCGGCGTCCTCAGCGACCGCCAGGCCCGGCAGGCCAAGGTTGGCGGCGAACTGATCGCCACCGTGTGGTGATCCACCCAGAATTGGGCTGCGTCCCGGCCACGCGCCGGTTAAGCCCTCGGAGAGAATCTCAATGTCACGTATCGGAAAGCAGCCCGTCGCGATTCCGGCGGGCGTGAAGGTGAGCATCGACAAGGGCACGATCAAGGTCGAAGGCCCGAAGGGCAAGCTCCAGTTCACGCACCACCCGAGCATCAAGGTCGCCAGCGACGGAAAGCAGATCGTTGTGGAGCGGCCCGACGACACCAAGCAGTCTCGTGCCCTGCATGGCACCACCCGGGCGCTCGTGAATAATCTGATCCTCGGCGTCAGCAAAGGCTACGAGAAGCGCCTCAAGGTCGAAGGCGTCGGTTACCAGGCCGCGTCCAAGAACAAGGGCGTCGAGCTGACGGTTGGTTTCGCCAACCGCATTCTCCATGTGCCCGCCCCGGACTCGCAGGTGACGGTCGCCGTGCCGGACCCGACGACGATCGTGGTGAGCGGCCCCGACAAGCAGAAGGTCGGCCAGTTCGCCGCGGAAGTGCGGGCGAGCAAGAAGCCGGAGCCGTACAAGGGCAAGGGCGTCCGCTACGAGAACGAGACCGTCCGCCGCAAGGAAGGGAAGTCGTTCGCGAGCAGCAAGTAACGAATTCCGAACCATTCCGGCGGGCCGCGCCCGCCTCACGGGACCGAGGCCAGGTAGACGACCATGGACAGACACAAGAGCAAGGCGATCCGCGGCGAGCGCCGGCGGCACCGGGTCCGCAAGGCGATCCACGGCACGGCCACGAAGCCGCGCTTGTCGGTGCACCGGACCAACCTGCAGATCTACGCGCAGCTCATCGACGACGATGCCGAGATCACGATCGCGGCGGCGGCGAGCAATGCGAAGGACGGCAAGCTCGCCTACGGCGGGAACATCGCCGCGGCGGCCGAGGTTGGCAAGAAGATCGCCGAGAAGGCCAAGGCGAAAGGGATCACCGAGGCGGCATTCGACCGCGGCGCGTTTCGCTTCCACGGGCGTGTCAAGGCGCTCGCGGTGGCGGCCACGAAAGCCGGTTTGAAGTGTACCGGCTTGGAAGAAAAGAAGAAGGAAGCCGCACCGGCTTCCGCGGACGCGAAAAAGGACAAGAAAGAGAAGAAACCCGCTCCCGCGAAGGCATAGCGGGTTTGGCGTTGTTCGTTTCTCGTTCGAGTTGGTTCCGATTGTAGAAACCGACGCGAAGCGGCGAAATCGACAATGCGAAATGGATCCAGCCGCGATTGAACCGACAACCTACGACGAGATTCCCGGGACCGCGTGTCCCGTGTTCCGAGGTGAAGCATGGCACGTGAACGGGGCGACAAGGGCGAACGCGACTCCCGCGATCAGGGGATGGTCGACTTCGTCGTGAAGATCAAGCGGTCCGCCTGCGTGGTGAAGGGCGGCCGACGCTTCAGTTTCAACGCGCTCGTCGTCGTCGGCGACAAGCAGGGCAAGGTATCGTTCGGCTATGGCAAGGCGAACGAAGTGCCCCCGGCCGTCGAGAAGGCGATCAAGGAAGGCGAGCAGCAGGCCCGCCGCACCAAGAAGCTCTCGCTCAAGGGCGACACGATCCCGCACCGCGTGATCGGCAAGTATGGCGCCAGCCGGGTCATCCTCGTTCCGGCGGGTGCCGGTACCGGTCTGAAGGCCGGCCCCGGCGTGCGGGAAGTCCTGCAGGCCGCCGGCGTCGCCAACATCCTCACGAAGGTCCACGGCAGCACCAACCCGATCAACCTCGTGAAGGCGACCATCAACGGCCTCCAACAACTGCGGACCAAAGAAGAAGTGGCCGCCCTGCGGGGAGTGAAACTCTAATGGACCTGACGACTCTATCGACCGGCGTCCAGAAGCGCAAGCTCAAGAAGCGCGTCGGTCGCGGCGTCGGCTCCGGCCACGGCAAGACCAGCTCGCGCGGCCACAAGGGCCAGTACGCCAGCGCTGGCGCCGGACTACCGGGTGCCCTCTTCACCGGCGGCCAGACGGCGCTCCACCGCCGCCTCCCGAAGCGCGGCTTCTCGAACGGCATGTTCCAGAAGGACATCGCCATCGTGAACGTCGGCGACCTCGACCGCTTCGCCGACGGCACCGTCGTCGACATGGCCGCCCTCAAGGCCGAACGCCTTGTCGTCGGCACCTTCGACTCGCTCCGCATTCTCGGCGAAGGCGACCTCGGCAAGAAGCTCACCGTGAAGGCGCACCACTTCAGCGCCTCCGCGAAGGCCAAGATCGAAGCCAAGGGCGGCACAGTGGACGTGATCCCCGGCCCGAAGAAACCCGTTCGCGCCAAGATGGGCCAGGGTAAGAACTCCAAGAAGAAGAAGCCGGACGCCTCCGCGAAGTAACGCGTAAACGATCGCCGGCCCCCGATGACCGCAGAGACAGAGGATTCCCCATGAACTGGCGACGGCCCGCACTCGCGCTCGGCACCCTGCTCATCGTCGCCGGCATCGGCCTGACGTTCTCGAACTCCGGCGCCACCTTCGTCGGATTCCCGATCGCCTATGCCGCCCTCATCGTCGGCATCATCGCCGCCGTCGTCGGTTCCGCGCCCGAACAACTCCTCGTCATCTTCCGCATCCCGGAACTCCGACGCAAGATTCTCATCACGGCCCTCTTCCTCGCCGCCTACCGCATCGGCTATTACGTGCCGCTGCCCATGGTCAACCACGACCTCCTCCAACAGAAAATGAGCGAGGCCGCCGGCGGTACCCTCGGCCGTGTCTTCGGCTTCGTCTCCATGTTCTCCGGCGGCAACCTGTCCAACGGCTGCATCTTCGCGCTCGGCATCATGCCGTACATCTCCGCGTCGATCATCATGCAGTTGCTCTCCTCCGGCGTTGTCCCGTCGCTCGAGAAACTCCGCAAGGAAGGCCAGTCCGGTCAGAAGAAGATCAACGAATACACGCGCTATCTCACCGTGCCGATCTGCATCGCCCAAGCGATCATGTTCGTCCGCTACCTCTTCGATAATCCGTCCTCCGATGGCGGCGGCCTCGGCCTGCTGATCCCCGGCTACCCGGCGTTCTTTTTCGGACTCTCCGCCGTCGTCATCATGACCGCCGGCACCCTCTTCATGATGTGGCTCGGCGAACAGATCGACGAATACGGCATCGGCAACGGCATCTCGCTCATCATCATGGCCGGCATCGTCGCCCGCATCCCCGATGCAACCGGCATCATGCTCTTCGAACCCGGCACCACCAAGCTCAAGGAATCGCTGTTCACCCTCGGCAGCGCCACCGGCGACATCAGCTTCGAAAAGCTCATCGTCCTCATTGGCCTGTTCGTCGCCGTCGTCGTCGGCGTCATCGCCATCACCAAGGCCAAGCGCGCCATCCCGATGCAGTCCGCCAAGCATGTCCGCGGACGGCGGACCTTCGGCGGCGGCCGCAGCGTCCTCCCGATGAAGGTCAACGCCGCCGGCGTCATGCCCGTCATCTTCGCCAGCACGCTGCTCATCATCCCCGGCTTCGTTTTCAGCATCCTCTACAAAGTCGCCGGCGTCGAGTGGGCCAACACCCTCGGCAACGTCTTCCAGCGCGGCAGCGGCTGGATGTACAACATGTTCTACGTCCTGCTCATCTACGTCTTCTGCTACTTCTGGGTTGCGATCACCTTCAATCCGAAGGAAATCTCCGAGAACCTGAAGGAGCACGGCAGCTTCATCCCCGGCTACCGACCCGGCAAGAGCACGGCCGAGTACCTGGAAAAGGTGCTGATGCGCATTACCTATGTCGGCGCCGCGTTCCTCGCCATCATCGCCATCATCCCGAGCGTGGTGCAGAGCGAACTCGAAGTCGACCCCCGCGTCGCCGGCTTCTACGGCGGCACTGGACTGCTCATCGTCATCAGCGTGGCGCTCGACCTCGTGTCGAAGATCAACAGCCACCTCGTCATGCGGAACTTCCAGGGCCTCACCGAAGATTGACCAAGTACTTGAAGAACGAATCCCGACGGGCGGCGGAATCCATCCGCCGCCCGTTCGCGTAGAATACTCCCGCACAACTCGCACCGAGGATCATTCGCGATGGGTGGCGTCAACCCGTACATCCAGGCGGCCAAGACCGCACGGCCGACCAAGCCGTTCACTGTCACCTTCCGGCTCGAAGAGACCGGCGAGACCCGCGCCGTCCCCGTCGACCCCGCAAAGATCCCCTTCGGCGACCACGGTCTCGAAGGCAGTCTCCTCGACATCGCCGAGGGTGCCGGCGTCGAGATCAACCACTCCTGCGGCGGCGTCTGCGCCTGCTCCACCTGCCATGTCTATGTCGAGAAGGGATTGGACACCTGCTCGCCCGCGACGGACGACGAGGAGGACATGCTGGACGAGGCACCGGCCCTCACGACGGAATCGCGGCTGAGCTGCCAGTGCGTGCCGGACGGAACGAAGGACCTGCTGGTGATCGTGCCGAAGTGGAACCGGAACGCCGTGAAGGAAGGCCATAACTGATCGCCCGTGTCGGGCTTGAACAATCCATCGCCAATCACCCGATCGGTTCGGTTTCCATTCCGTCCGCGGTAACCGCAACAATTATCCGGCCGTGCCGAGCATCAGGATGATCGGCACTTCGGTGTCCTCGTGGGCGGCGGCGACGTACAGCTCCCGCTTGCCGACCTTCCAGATCGCGAAGCGGAAGATGCCGTTGAGCGGGATGGCCTTGTCGTCCTTCTCGCCCGTTCGGGACGGCTTGCCGTACTCCTTCGTCAGCGTCGCGACGGCCTTGTCGAATTGCTTCGCGAAGTTGGCGTGGAGCTTCTCCACGGCTTCCTCGTCGTGAGCTTCCATGTCGTCTTCAAAGACGTGGATGCGGACTTCCTCCATGCTGCCCTTGCCGGCGGCGAGGGCCTTCTTCGCGAGGGCGGAAATGGATTTGGGCATGGAGTAAACTCCCAAGAACCAAGACACGTCGGGCTGACGCCTCGACGCTCACCTCAGAACCGCGGCGGCTCCTTACGGACCAGCTCGTTCGAGAAGTCCAGCGAATCCAGCGTCCCGGCGTCGGTCCAGTAGCCGTCGAGCTTGCTGTAACCCATGCGGCCCTGCTTGAGGTAGTAGTTGTTCACGTCCGTGATCTCCAGCTCGCCGCGGCCGGAGGGCTTGAGCGTCTTGATGACGCCGAAGACGTCGGGCGGGTAGATGTAGATGCCGACGACGGCGAAGTCGCTCTTCGGTTCCTTGGGCTTCTCGACGATGGTGGTGACGCGGTCGCCGTCGAGTTCGGCGACGCCGTAGCGGCCGGGGTCCGGGACCTGCTTCAGGCCGATCCAGGCCCAGTCGGGGCGGCTGTTGGCCTTCTCGAGGAACGGGATGAGCGGGTCACGGAAGATGTTGTCGCCGAGGAGCACGAGGGCGCGGCTGCCGGTGCAGAAGTGTTCGGCGAGACCGAGCGCCTGGGCGATGCCGCCGGCCTCGTCCTGCACGCGGTAGGTGAGGCGGCAGGCGTGGTCCTTGCCGGAACCGAGGAGTTCGACGAAGTCGCCCATGTGTTCGGTGCCGGAGACGAGCAGGATTTCCTGCACGCCGGCGCCGGTGAGCTTCTTGAGCGGGTGGTAGACCATCGGCCACGCGCCGACGGGCAGGAGGTGCTTGTTGGTGACCTTGGTCAGCTCGCCCATGCGAGTGCCCTTGCCGCCGGCCAGGATGACGCCGCGAATGCTCATGGATTGTCCTCAGGACTTCAAGTCTTCAAGTCGTCAGGTCTTTATGTCGCCAGATCCTGTCTTCAGGCCGAAGGCCTGGGAGTGCTTAGCCCAGGGCAACGCCCTGGGTACGCGTTTCCGAAATCGAGCAGCCCGAAGGGCTGCGACAAACGCTCACCTGTGTCGCCCCTTCGGGGCTTGTGTCATGGTACTCCAACCCAGGGCGTTGCCCTGGGCTATGCACTCCCACCCCTTCGGGGTGAATACCGGGAGCGTTCGGCTGAATCGAATCGGCTTACGGCTCGCCCGCGCTCGGCTTTGAAGACTCTGCCTCGCGGCTAAACGGGACTACGGTTTTCACTCCGCACTCCGCACTCCGCACTTTTTCTCGGCTCCGCCTCGCGGCTAAACGATCGTGCCGTACTGCTTCTCGTAATACTTCAAATAATCCTTGTTCTTGATCCCCGCGATCCACTCGCCGTTGGCTTTGTACCAGTCGATCGTTTCCTGAATACCCGTGTCGAAACTGACCAGTGGCTTCCAGCCGAGTTCGCGCTCGGCCTTCGTGCAGTCGATCGCGTAGCGGCGGTCGTGGCCGGGGCGGTCGGCGACGTAGCGGATCAACGCGTCCGTCTTACCGAGTAGCTTCAACAGCAGCTTCGTAATCTCGATGTTCGGCTTCTCGCAGCGGCCGCCGAAGTTGTAGACCTCGCCGCTTTTCCCTTTTCGCCAGGCGGCTTCGACGCCGCGGCAATGGTCGAGGACGTGAATCCAATCGCGGATTTGCATGCCGTCGCCGTAGACCGGCACGGGTTGATCGTTCATCAGGTTCGTGACGAACAACGGGATCAGCTTCTCCGGGAACTGGTACGGCCCGTAGTTGTTCGAGCAGCGCGTGGTGACGGCGTGCATGCCGAAGGTGTGCTGGTACGCCTTCACGAGCATGTCGGCGGCTGCCTTGCTCGCGGAATAGGGGCTGCTCGGGTCGAGCGGCGTCTGCTCCGTGAAGAGGCCGGTCGGGCCGAGGCTTCCGTAGACTTCGTCGGTGCTCACCTGCACGTACTTCTGGATTTTGAATTCGCGGGCGGCATCGAGGAGGATCTGCGTGCCGATCACATTCGTGCGCACGAACGGTCCGCTGTCCTGGATGCTGCGATCGACGTGGCTCTCGGCGGCGAAGTGGATCACGTCCGTGACGCCGCGACCCATCGCGGCGCGCACCTCGTCGCGGTTCGTGATGTCGCCCTTGATGAACGCATAGCGCGGATGCTTCGCGAGGTCTTTCAAGTTCGCGAGGTTGCCGGCGTAGGTGAGTGCGTCGAAGTTGACGATGGAGCAGTTCGGATCGGTGGCGAGGAGGTGGCGGATGAAGTTGCTGCCGATGAATCCGCAGCCGCCGGTGACCAACAGCGTCGTCATGACGAAATCCGAACGGGTTCGGGAAAAGCCGTGCCGGCAATCTACGACCGGGCGGCGCGGAGACCAAGTGGGCGAAGTCTAACCGGATCGCCCCGTCGGCGAGAAGGCGAGTTTGCACCGCGTGCCGGCATTCGGTGAAATCGTGTGCTAGATTGCCATTGTCGTCGTGGCGTCGGCCGCGTAGACTAGTTAAGCAATCGCACGTTACACGGCATTTGCCGAACCGAATCAGTCGCGATCCCGAAGACGAACCCGCCCACGGAATGATTTCTTTTGAGACTCCTTCACTGGCGACGTTCGTGAAACGATGGACGATTGGTTGATGTGCGACCTGGCGAATACGAACGGATTCGTTCGAGTGAACCTCAGCGTTTCGTTCGACGGGAGCGGCAAGGGAACCGTTCGCTCCGTCGGAGTCGTCGTCGGCTCCCCGATGGCGGCGTCCCGCCCTCTTGTACCCGTACCTTTTTGTCCCGGACGGCGTTGTCCGGGTTGATTCCGATTACGAAGACTGCCTTTCACATCAGAGGATCTGCCATGCCCGACGCCAAGAGCGTCGAGGGGTCGCAACGACCCGTCATCCGCAAGCGTGTCACGCGCAAGACCGAGGGGACGGCCCCTGCCACTTCGCCCGTCGAACCGGTGGCTTCCACGACGTTCCCGCCGATCGCGGCGCCGGAACCGGCCCCTGCTCCCGCTCCGGTCCCCGCTCCCGCTCCGGCCCCTGCGCCCGTTGCCGCCGCGCCGGTGCCGGCTCCGGCCCACGCACCGGTGCGGGCCGAGAAACCCCGCGTCGATGCC
>JALHPZ010000027.1 GCA_022842245.1 Gemmataceae bacterium | reverse complement strand
AATGGACGCGTTGCACTGCCAGACCGAGGCCGGCGTCCGACGCGAGATGGTGATGTTCGCGGTCGTGTACAACCTGGTGCGAATCGTGATGGCGGAGGCGGGCCAACGGCAGGGAGTCGAACCCGACCGGATCAGTTTCGTGGATGTCTTGCGATGGCTGTCGTCGGCTCCGCCCGGCACGCCGATGCCGACGTTCCTCGTCAATCCTGAGCGGAAGGATCGCATCGAGCCACGATGTTTGAAACGGCGGGCCAAGAAGTACCCGTACATGATTCGGCCACGGCACGTGCTCCGCAAGGAACTGCAAGGCCAAGACGTTGCGCCTTAACTTCACGGCATTCCGGAAGCCCCTGATTTCGATGCCGATCACCACTCGCCCGACCGGACGTGAAAGAGAAACGCGACGAATGGATCGCCGAACAACCGCAACTGGACTTCGCGTGGTTCTTCTTCCTCGACGAAACTTGGGCCAGCACGAACATGACCCGGACGCACGGTCGCTGTCCGCTTGGCCAGCGGCTCGTCATGTCGGCGCCGCACGGGCATTGGAAGACGACCGCTTTCGTCGTCGCGCTCACGCTCCAAGGGCTCGTCGCGCCGACCGTGGTCGACGGCCGATGAATGGCGACATCTTCGTGGCCTACGTCGAGCAGCAACTGGTGCCGGTGCTGAAGCGCGGCGACATCGTGGTGATGGACAACCTGTCGAGCCACAAACGCGCCGCGGTGAAGGCGGCGATCGAATCGGTTGGGGCCGAACTGCGATTCCTGTCGACGTACAGTCCCGACCTGAATCCGATCGAAAAGGCGTACCGCAAGTTGAAGTCGATGCTGCGGAAAGCCCAGAAGCGAACGATCACGAGCCTGCAGAACTACTTGGGCCAAGTGCTCGACAGCTTCAGCCCCGAGGAGTGCCGCAATGACTTCGCAAGCTGCGGATACAATACCGCTACGACTTCACGGGAACCGCTCTAATTCGGACGTCCTTTGTCTTGCTCCGGCTGCGGTTTGGTCTGGAAATCGCAACGCGAACGACCGGACAGAATAAGTGCACAGGACGCTGCCGGGGAGAATCATCTCCCGCCGTTTTCCGTCGGGAGCAGTCCAAACGACACGAGCGAGGCCGGATTGACAATGGAGCAGTTTGGACGGGGTGGGATTTTTCGGCCTCACGACGCATCTCCGAGTTTTGTGGAAGACTTCCACAAAACTAGCCATCCGGAGTAGCGTCTGGCGAAGGCCAGAGTAAGCGATTTTCGCTTCTATTTTAAGGGTTTTCCGCAGTGGGCGCTACAGGATTTGAACCTGTGACTTCGTCCGTGTGAAGAACGCACTCTACCGCTGAGTTAAGCGCCCAACACCAACAGTTTAGGAACTGGTCACGTCGGGTCAAGTTGCGGACATCGATCGCAGTTCGCGGGCGATGGATTCGATCAGGGTTTCGAGACTGCCCGGCGCGACGGCAGCGATGATCTCCTGGTAGATGCCGTAGCCGTAGGCCGCGGCGGGCGGGATGTAGCCTGGTTGCCAGCCGTTTGTGATCGTCGAGACGATGACGGTGCGATTCGGGTAACGGGCACGGAGAGCGGTCTGAAAGACTTGATAGAGTTCACCGGGAACGAAGACCCAGAACGCGTCGCCGAGCCGCCAAAGCTCGACCGGGAGCGGGAACGATCGGCCGGCGGGGATGGCCGCGAGGCGGGTGAGCTGGCGGATCATTTGCTCCACCCGGGCATGGGCATCGCGCCGTGAGATCGGATCGGTTGCGGCGGCCTCGACGGCTTCCCACTTCGCCAGGTTCGCACGAGTTTCCTCAAGCGTTGGCAGATCCGCACGGTAGGGCAGTTCGACGCGGAGCGTGCGGCAATTCCAGATCGCGTGGCGGACCCGTTCGACATCCGAGACCGGCCGGTGTACCCAGGTGCCGAGGGTCGCACCGGACACGACGGAGCCGGCGTACTCGAACGCGGTGCCGGGCGCGGGGAATGATTCCAGACCGGCGAGCGCGGCGAAGCCGAGTTGCCGGCCGTTGCGGTCCGCGACGGCGGTGTCGCCGACGTACCCTTCGCGCGGGCCGAGGTCGCCGGACGCGCCTTGCAGGAACAGGCATGGCGAACCAGTTTCGCGCTCGATTACTTCGCGCATCGCGCCGACATAGTCGGGGCTGATGAGCGTGTTCTGCCACGCCAGCGTCGTCGGATGGCAGGCGTAGTTCACGACGCTACCGAGCGATTCACCCGAGTCGGCGACGACCTTCGCCAGCATCACGGTATCGTCGGCCGGCCCTTCGGGATGGAAGCCGCAGACGAATTGTTTCGTTGTTTCGTCCCAGCGGTCGCGGTGCGCGGCGAGCGAACACCGGGCCGTACCGTAGAGGATCGTAGAGGGTTTCGCGTTCGCTTTCGCCGCCGAAGCGATGTCGGTGCAGATGCCGGCGACGCGGTCGAAGTACGGGCCGATCTTGTCGCCGCCGGGCAGGTGCGAGCGGCTGCGAGAGAGCCACCCCGCGCCGTGGGTATGCGAGAGCGCGATCTGAACGGCGCCGGGGGGGAGATCGGTCCTGGCGGATACGGCATTCCGCAGGTTGGCGATCTCGGCGGCGTCGAGCAGGCAATGGTCGAGCGACAGGACGATCTGCCATTCCGAACGGTCGACCGGCGCGAGCGCGAGGGCCGTGGCCGTCAGCGGCCGATGCACGCCGGTAGCGACGTCGTGCGTCGCGGCGCCCCACATGCGGTGATAGATGCCGACCGGTGGCGTAATGTCCGCGCGGGCGAACCCGGCAACAACCCGCGATTGCGGAGTGTCAACGCGCATCGTAAACGTCCTCGAAGAGCGGTTGCCGCGGATTCAAGAGTGCCCAGAGCAGTGCGTCGACGGCAAACAACATGGCGAACGCGAGCAGCACGAAGTTCCAATCTCCGCCCTGGGCGACATACCAGCCGACGATCATCGGAAAGATCGCGGAGCCGACATTGCCGCACATGTTCATCGTGGCGAAGACGGTGGCCACGCTCTTGCCGCCGAACTCGATGGCGACGGAATAACCGCTGACGCCGCCGAAGACGCCCCAGAACGCGCCGATGGCGATGCAGAGCACGGCCGAGACCGGTTCGGAAATGAAGAACGCTGCAAAGGTGAGTAGCGAGCAAAGGATCATCCCAAGGACGGCGACGCCCTGCCGCGCGAGGCGGCGGTTGCCGGTCTGCTTCAGTAGCCAATCGGACGAATAGCCGCCGGCGATGCCGCCGAAGAGCGCGGCGATGCCCGGTACGGCCGTGAGGTAACCGGATTGGTCCTGGGCCACGCCGCGGGTCTCCTGGAGGAAGCGCGGGAACCAGGTCCAGAAGAAGGTCATCGCGGCCGAGCGGAAGAATTGCTGCGAACAGAGAAGGATCATCGACGGGCTTTGTACCATTGTTATCAATGCCCGCGCCCAAGGGATCGATTGTGCCGTCGGTTCGGCGATCTTCGGCACACTCGATCGGTATGCGATAGCCCAGATCAGGCCTGGGATCGCGACCCAGACGAAAACGAGTTGCCACGGCGCGACGGTAAGGAGGATCGCGACGAGCGCGGGGGCGATGGCGGCGCCGAGCGATTGACCGCAGATGAGCCAGCCGGAGGCCGAGGCGCGTTCCGCCGCGGGGAACCAGGCGCCGATGGCTTTCGTCGCCGAGGGAAACACGCCGGCCTGCGCGACTCCCATGCCGAGCCAGAGGAGCAGGATGCCGGTGAAGCCGGCGGCGAAGAACATCGCGGCCGTGAAGGCGGACCAGAGCGCGGCGAAGAGCGCGATGGCCGCACGGCTACCCCAGCGGTCCGCGAGCCAGCCGGCGGGGAGTTGCGCGAACGCGTAGCCCCAGTACCACGCGCTCATCACCACGCCCATGTTCGCGTCGGTGAGGCCGAGGTCTTCCTGGATCGTCTTGGATGGCACGCTGATGGCGTTCCGCTGGACGTAGGCGATCACGGCCGCGAGTACGAGCAGGGCTAGCACGCGATAGCGCATCGTTAGCGGAGCGCCGCCTGGAGGAGATCGTAGAGCCGGTCGAGTTCGCGTTCCGTCTCGGCGTCGAGTTCCCACCAGTACGGCTTGCGGCGGCGGGCCGAGGGGAAAAGACCGCGTTTCACCATGAGGTATTTCTCGATGGCGAGGAAGCCGTCGAGGCCCGCCTGCAGTTGCAGCGTCACGATGCCGCAGACGGGGAAGTAGACGCGATAGGCCGTCGCGTCGTCGCCGCGTTCGAGGGCGCGCCAGAGTGCGGCGACGCCGTCGAGGACATCGACGCCGGGCATGGTGCCGGTGATGCCGCGTCGGTGGCTGTCGATGGAATAGATGCCGCCGGAGCCTTCGAAGATGCGGGCTTTCCCGCCCGTCGCGTCGCGGAGGGCCGAGATGTTCGGCCCGTTCGGTGCGGCTTCCGGTTTGAAAAGAATTTTGTGCGGTCCGTATTTTTCCAACAGCTTCACATAGACGCCGAGCGGAATCGATTGGCCGACGTAGCTGGACGCGTCCTGCACGATCAGTGGAATCGCGATGGCTTCGGCGAGGGCTTGAAAGTGCTCGGTCATCGAGCTTTCGTTCAACTTCGCCGTCAGCGGCGGCACGGCCATCACGGCATCGCACCCGGACCGCTCCGCCGCCTTCGCGTATTCGATCGCTTGTTTCGTGCTCTCCGCACCGACGGCCATGAAGATCGAGCCGCGCCCGGCCGCCAGTTCCACAAGCGTCTTCGCGTAGCCGATGCGCTCGGCGTAGGTCAGCCGCATGATCTCGGAGACCATGCCGGTGCCGATGCCGTCGGCGCCTTGCGCGAAGGCCCAGTCGATCTCGCGCTTCAAGGCCGCGACGTCGATCTCGTCGCCGTCGGTGAAGGGCGTGTGAACGATTGGCAGGATGCCGTGAATTCCGCGAGCCATTCGATGCCTCGATCCAAGATCATGTCCATTTTTCATTTTGCATTGATCGTTTTGCATTGGTCCAAACATGATTGGACCAATGCAAAACGATCAATGCAAAATGAAAAACTGTTACCAGTCGCCGACGCTGCCATCCGAGTAGAAGACCCGCTGCAAGAGTTCCTGTTGGAACGGGTGCTTCTTCACCTCGGCCTCGTTGATCGTGATGCCCAACCCCGGCTTCGTGTTCGGCTTCACGATGCGGCCCTTCGCCTCGACGGTGAAGCCTTCTTCGACCACGTCGGCCCGCCATGGGACGTCGGCGTGGACCGTCTCGCAGATGATATAGCTCGGCTGGCTGAAGCCGAATTCCAGCGAGGCCGCCGTGCTCACCGGCCCTTGCGGGTTGTGCGGCGCGAGCGCGATGCGATGCGCCTCGGCGAGGGCCGCGATGCGCCGGGCCTCCGTGAAGCCGCCGCAGTGCGTGATGTCGAGCTGGCAGACTTCGCAGGCGCGGGCGGCGAACAGGTCGCGGAACGCCGCGAGGTGCGTGACGCGCTCGCCGGTCGCGATCGGCGTCGACACGGCCGCGTTGATCGCGGCCAACCCTTCCACCGATTCCGGCCAGCACGGCTCTTCGAAGAAGTAGAGGCCGTACGGTTCCAGCGCCTTCGCGAACTGCATCCCCATCGCCGGCGACGGGCGCGCGTGGCAGTCGACCATGATGTCGTACGATTCGCCGACCGCCTCGCGCATCGCCCGCACGGCGGCCTCGGCCGTGCGGATCGGCTTCAGTCCTTCCAATGTCATCGTCGGCGGCACCGCCATCGTCTTGAACGCGGTGAACCCGTCCGCGACAGCCTTCTGTGCCAGGTCCGCGAAGCGCTTCGCGTCCTCGGCGGCCGTTTCGTAGAAGTCTTCCATCTTGCCGCCGCCGAGGTGGCAGTAGGTGCGCACGTGGTCGCGCACGGGTCCGCCCCAGAGCTTGGAGAGCGGCAGGCCGGCGACCTTGCCGAGAATGTCCCAAAGCGCGATGTCGATGCCGGCGATGGCCGTGGCGCGCACGATGCCGTTGCCGTGCCAGAAGTGCTGGCGGTGCATCATCTGCCAGAGGTGTTCGACGCGCGTCGGGTCTTCGCCGACGATCAACTCGGCGAGGTCCTCGATGGAACCGACGACGCCGCGGGTGTGCCATTCGAGCGTGGCTTCGCCCCAGCCGAAGAGACCGTCCTGGTCCGTGAGGACCTTCACGAAAATCCAGTTCCGCATCCGGGCATGGCAGACGTGCGTTTCGATCCGTGCGATCTTCATGACAATCCGAGCAGCGGGAGGGTATCGCGGTAGATCATCGCTTCGATCTTCGCGGTATCGAGGCGGGGTAGGGCGGTGCCGTCGAGCATGGCGTTCAGCTTATGCAATCCGTCGATGGTCGCGTTCACCGTCGTGAACGGGTAGTCGGTGCCGAAGAGGACCTTGTCCCAGACTCCGTATTCCTGCACGAGCATGAGGCTCTGATAGAGCTGAAACGGCCGGTAGTGCAGGGCGCTGATGTCGGCGTAGAGGTTCGGGTGCTTGCGGATCGTGACGACGCATTCGCCTTCGTAGGGATGGCTCAGGTGCGCGAGGATCATGGTCACGTCGGGGTGCCGGATCGCGGCGGCGTCCACGTGGCGCGGTAGCGTGCATTCGATCGGCGCCTGCGCCACGAACGTCGTGCCGGTGTGGAGCAGCACGGGCAACCGGTGTTTCGCGGCGTACTTCCAGAGCGGATCGAGGCGTTCGTCGTCGGGCCGGAACCCGGCGTACATGGGCAAAAGCTTGATGCCGCGCAGGCCGAGAGATTCGTGGCCGTCGCGCAGTTCCCTCTCCCAGCCGTCCTGCGTGGGATCGACGGAGAGGAAGCCGATGTAGTGTTGGGGATGCTGCGCGACGTAATCCGCAATGGTACGGTCGTCGACCCAGACTCCGGAGAGTTTGGCCTTGCCACCGAAGACGACGGTGCGAACGCCGGGAATCGAGGTGCGTTGATAATCTTCGTGATGGACCGTGAGGTCGACTTCGACGCCGGCCCGTGCGCGCTTGGCTTGTTCACGGAAGGAATCGGAAAAGTCGCGGGGATACTGCCAGAAGTGGCTGTGAACGTCGACGATCATGGAATCGGTTCCGGCGGAGACATTATGTTCGCCGGAACCGGGATGAGAAGCAAGTGTCTAAGCGCTAGCATTTCCGGACGACGCCGACGAGGACGCCGAGGATCTGGACATCCTGCTTGGCCGGGTCGACCTTGATGGTGGTCATCGTGGAGTTCATCGGTTGAAGTTCGACATGATCGCGGCGGCGATAATACTTCTTGAGGGTCATCGCCTTGTCGACCATCGCGACGACCTTGGCACCGTTGTCGGCGGTTTCCTGCTTCTTGATGAGGACGTAGTCGCCCTCGGCGATGTGCCCTTCGATCATGGAATTGCCGCGGACCTTGAGGGCGTAGACGTTCTCGTTCGGGAACAGGTCGCGGATTTCGAGTCGGTCGTCCTGTTCGACGGCTTCGATGGCCTTGCCGGCGGCGACGACGCCGAGCAGCGGGAGGCTGTAGCCGCCGGCGTTCACGCCCTGGATCGTGATGCCGCGAGACAGGTTCGGGTTCCGGTTGATCTTGCCCTTCTTCTCGAGCGCCTTCAGGTGGCACATGACGCCGTTGGGCGAGACGATGTTGAAGCGCTTGCAGATGTCGCGAATCGTCGGCGGGTAGCCGCTGGACTGGATGTGATCGCAGATGAAGTCGTAGATGCGCTGTTGTTTGGTGGTTAGCGTGGTATCGCTCACGGCGAGTTCCTCGGGCGGGGCGGTCCGGTCCGGCGTTGAGGCGCGGCGACGGAATGCGCCGCCGCAGACATTCCGCAACACTTGTGCAATATGTAAGAAAGTATATGTATCAACACCGGAAAATGTATCTCGGTTCCGACGTTTTTCCGTTTTTTCCCTAATCTTCCGCTAACGGACCTCGACGAGAAAACCGTGGACGCGATTCGACCAGAATGGTATTCGGATGCGATGGCCGCCCTTGTCGCGCGGCGCGATCTCGACGCGGGCCTGACGACGGCGGCGTTCCGCGACCTGCTCGCCGGTCGCGTCGAGGACGTCTTCGCGGCGAGTTTCCTCGCCGCACTGCGGATGAAGGGCGAGACGGGCGACGAGATCGCCTCGGCCGCCGCCGTCCTCCGCGAGCAGATGATCCGCCTCGTGCCCGTCTCGGCCCCCGTCCTCGATACCTGTGGCACGGGCGGCGACGACTCCGGCACGTTCAACATCAGCACCGCCACGGCGCTCGTGGTCGCCGCCTGCGGCGTGCCGGTCGTCAAACATGGCAATCGGGCCGTCTCCAGCCGGTCCGGTAGTGCCGACGTCCTGCGCGAACTTGGCGTGCCGATCGAATCCGGTCCGGACTGGGCGCAACGCTGCCTGGACCGGATCGGGTTCGCTTTCTGCTACGCCCCCCAGTTTCACGACGGCATGAAACATGTTGCCCGGCTCCGCCGCGCGATGGGGCTTCGCACGATCTTCAACCTGCTCGGGCCGCTGGCCAACCCGGCCAGCGCCGATTACCAGTTGCTCGGCGTCGGCAAGCCGGAACTGCTGGCGCCGCTCGCCGCCGCCGCTGCGCGGCTCGGTGCCCGGCGGACGGTGTTGGTCAGCGGCGACGACGGACTGGACGAGGTCACGCTCGCGGCTCCGACCACGGTGCGGATCGTGGAGGGGGAAACGTTTTCGTCCGCCGTCTGGACGGCCGACGATTTCGGATTGGAAGCCGTGGATTTGCCGGCGATCCGCGCCGACGGGCCGGCGGCAAGCGCGGCGGTCGTGCGCGGCGTTCTCGACGGCACGAGGGGGCCGGCGATGCGGATCGTACTCGCAAACGCCGCGGCCGCGCTCTGGACCGCCGATGCCGCGCCGACGTTGCGGGACGGCGTGGCCAAGGCCGAATCCGCCATTCAGGCCGGTTTGGCCCGATCGGTACTGGAACAATTGATCGCCATGCGGTAGTCTGGAATTCCCGTCGCCGGTTCGGATTTCCGAGTTCATCATGCCGCGTAAAGTCATTATCATCGCCGATCCCGGTATCGACACGGCGTTCGCCGTCGCGCTCGCGTTGCACGACCCGAACCTCGACGTTATCGGTCTGATCCCGTGCGCCGGCAACGTCAGCGCCGAACAAGCCACCGCGAACGCAATGGTGCTCATCGACCAGCTCGACCCGAAAAAATGGCCCCGAACCGCTTCGGCGGTCCCCGTGAAATACGACCGCGACGGCACGGCCTTGCATGGCCCCGGCGGCCTCGGCGGCATCCAGTTTCCCGTCTCGACAAAAAGCCAGTATCCGACTGGGGACAAGGCCCTCGTGGAACTCGTTCGTGCGCATCCGCGGGAAGTCGCGGTCGTTTGCCTCGGCCCGATGACCACGCTCGCCCACGCCCTGGCGCGGGACGCCGAACTCGTTGGCTTGATCGAGAGGCTGGTCGTGATCGGCGGAACGATCCGAGAGCCTGGCAACGCGGGGCCGAAGAGCGAATTCCACCTGGCGGTCGACCCGGAAGGAGCGCGGACGGTCCTCAACGCCGGATTGCACCCCACGCTCATCCCTCTCGACCTCACCCGGCAACTCGTCTTGTCTCCGACGGAGTTGCTCGAATTGCCGAACCCCGACTCCAAGACCTGCCGGTTCTTGCGACAGGTTGTCCCGTACGGCATTCGCGCCAGTTCGAATCTCTACGGTATCGAGGGATTCCATCTGAAGGACGTGCTCGCCGTGGCGGCCGTGGCCTTGCCGGGATCGATCGGCGTGGAAGACAAGGTCGTCGACGTCGAAACGAAGGGCGAGTTGACCCGCGGCATGATGGTCGTGGACGAACGAAAAAACATCGCGGCTGCCCCGAACGTCCACCTGGGGCACGAAGCGGCGATCGGTGAAATCCGCCAGTGGATGGACCGGATCCTCAAGAGTTCCCCCTGACTGGGAGGCCCCATGAAAGCCCTGCTCGCGACGTGTGCATTGCTCGGCATCGCCTGGCTGGCGTCGGCCCAGAAAGAACCGCCGCGCCGGAAATCGCCCCAGGAAACCGCCGCCGCGAAGATCGCGGCCGATCTGAAGGAAGCCCGCGCCCTGCTCAAGGACGTGTCGGACCGGAAGACGCGCGAGAAGCTCGAACTCCTCATCGGCCGCGCCGAACTGGCCGCGAAGGACCTGCAGGCGGATCTTGCGGCCCTCGCGCCGGCGGCCAGTCTTTCGAAAGACGACTTTGCGAAGCTATTGAAAGGAGTCAAGGATCAATCGTTCGACGACGGCAAGCGCAAGTACCTCGAAGCCCTACCGAAGACGACGCGCCTGACGAGCGCGCAGGCGAAGGAATTGCTCGCGACCTTCAGCTTCGACCGCGACCGCGTTCCCGCGGGGGTGCACCTGCATGGACTGGTTGTGGACCCGGAATTGTTCGTCACGGTTTTGGACGCATTCACATTCAAAAGCGCCAAGGACGAACTCCTCTCGAAAATCAAAGGCAAATAAACGCTCCCGTCGGTCGGATAGCGCTGGCGTGCGATCCGACCGACGGACTCATCTGGTGCCATCACCGCCGACGCCGGCTCGATTCTTCGTCTTCCACGCTTTGCTCGAACGTCTTCGTCGGCTTTTGCGTTTTCCGGTGCGCGGCTTCGGCGTTGCGAACCTCCTGCTCGGCCCGCATCTGCTCGGCTTCCGTCTCGGACGTCACGACGACCGCGGGCGTCGATTGCCCGCAACCGACGGCAGCGAGCATAAGCAAACAAGATAAGATCGTGGACTTCCGCATGGGTCTCTCCTGGTATCGCGTGGGGTCGGATTGGAGGGTTAGTTCAGGGTCTGGGTTTCGCCGCCATTGCGGGAGCAGACGGCGGCCCAGACGACGGGATCGACATTGAACTGGACGAGGCGGACGGAGCCGTCGGCCATGAGTGCGTTCATGCCGCCCGCGTGCGAGGAGCCGAACTGTTGGTTCCAGACGGAGCCGCTGGCGGGGTTCGGGGCTTCGATGTCGGGCTTCGGCACGCGCGGGATCGTGACGCTCGCGCCCGTCGTCGGGAGCGTGTAGGTGAAGGTGCCGCCGCCGACGCGCACGACGCACTCGTCCCAGCCGGCGTTCACCCACGTTTCGTTGTCGCCGCCATCCTTGCCGTGCTGCATCGGGTGCAGCCACTTCTCGGCGAGCATGACGGTATTGGAGGTGCCGTCCGGGATGCGGTTGATCTCGACCTTCATGCTGGCAGTGGGATGGACGACCACGCCGTTCGCGTTGGAACTGGTCCAGACGTTGCCGGCGTTGCCGGCGTAGTCGCTGCGGGCCGAGCTGCCGTACACCGTCGGTGCCCGACGGCTCGGGCAATAGTGGATCTTCACCGGCGTGGCGTAGACCGTCGCTCGGCCGATTGTGTCGAACAGCGGTTGCTGCTCGATGTACGGGAGCGTCTGGTACCGCCAGTTGAAACCGGTGCGGTCGTCCATCTGGCCCGCGGCGTTCTTCGTGGTGACTTGCTGGTCGTCCCAGCTGCAGCAAGTGATCGCCGGCTGGCCCGTCGGCCGACCGTCCCGACCGCCGTCGGGCAGTTGCTTCTGCACGTCCGAATACGAATGGAACGCGAGGCCGAATTGCTTGAGGTTGTTCTGGCACTGCGAACGGGCCGCCGCTTCGCGGACCTTCTGCACCGCCGGCAGCAGCAGGCCGATCAACACGGCGATAATGGCGATCACCACCAGCAGCTCGATCAGGGTGAAACCCGTTCGGCGGGACTCTCGATTGATCATCAGCGAACACCTCGCAAGTAGGGACACATCAACCTCGCCGCGAAGCGTGCAACGACTCCGCGACAGGGTCGATGGTAGATCGGGACCGACGAGGGGAAACCCGCTTCACGGGGAGTTCACGGTCTCTTCGCGGGCCGCACGCCGAAACCACGCGCGAGCTTGAAATCGCGAGGTTTTCAGGGAAAAGTGATGGAGGTTCGATGAAGTGTTCGTGAGGGGAATCGCACCCGCGCTACGGCTTCCTGCCCGCCGCCTCGGCCAGCATCGCGCCGAACTCGCGGGCGCTCCAGAGCGACCGGCCCACGCCCCAGCCTTTGTCCCGCGGCTTCGGGTCCACGTCCGCGAACAGGAAGTCCTCCTGGTGCCGCCGGCCGCGCACGAGGATCTCCCCGGCCGGGTCCACGATGTAGCTGTCGCCGTAGCCCACGCCGTCGAAGCTCAGGCTCGGGTCCTTGTCGAGCACGACGTTGTTGCCGCGTACGAAGTGCACGTCGTTCTCCACCGCCCGCGCGATATGATCCGCCCGCACGTGCTGGAAATGCCCGATCAGCCCCTTCGCCCCGATGTAGTTGAAGTGCGGGGCGAAGATGATGCGCGCCCCCTTCAACGCGAGGATGCGCGCCGGCTCGATGTACCCGCCGTCCGAGCAGATGATGACGCCGAACTTCACGCCCGACCGCTCGAAGACCGGGAACTCGCGGCCCTGCTTGTGGAACCGCTGGTAGGCGGTGCACTTGCTGTAGGTGCCGAGAATGTGCCCCTTCTGCACGACGACGGCGGTGTTGTAGAGGTCCTTCCCGCGGATCTCGTTGAACCCGACGATGTACGTGGCCTCGAACTTTGAAGTCTTATCCAGCAGTTTCATCATCGAGGGCGAATCGACCGCGAAACCGGTCCGCCGCACCACGTCTTCCTGATCCGGGTAGCCGGTGAGGAAGCACTCGGGGAAGCAGACGATCTCGACGCGTTCCTTGTCGGCGCGTTCGAGTCCCTTCACGACCTTGGCGAGGTTGGCGTCGAACTCGCCGGTCTTCGCCTCGAGCTGCCAGTGACCGATGCGCATGGGGTGATCTCGTGCGGAGCAATGGAAACGATCATCCTCGAAGTGGATCGACGGGGCAACCGGATTCGGATCTGGATTCGATGGGGTGCGATGAGATCGCCGCGGGCAAATTCCAACGCGGCGCCCGATCTCGTGCTGCCGGTTGCTCACGCGATTCGATCCCGCGATTCCCCGGTCGAGCGCTAGCCCGCTCGCGGCCGTCTCTTAATGCCCGCTCCGTGCCGAATCCGGCGATTCGATCGAAGTGCGTATCCGCTCGCTCGCCGTCGGCCGCAAACTGCCGACGCTCCCTCTGGCCCTGCTTGCCGACGAATGGGCAATCGTCGACTTGGAGGCAACGTACCAGCAGGCGCGGGGGCAGTTGAGACTGTAACGCTTTCGCGATTTGTCTTCTGGCTGATCGCTTGAAACCAGCAATCTCGGACTGTACCCGTTGCCGAGTCTGAGCTAGGAATCGCTGGATCGGTTCAATGGCAATGCCGCGTATCGAAGCACATCGAGGACTGCGTGGGGATCGCAGCCATAGATTCCGGCTCCCCAAGCTGAATTCTGTTCGACCACGGCCCACCCCGCCCCTTTGATAACGCCGACATCCATTACCGCAGTGCGCGGGAACTCGACTCGATCGTCGGACAAGATCGCTTCCACAAACTCGGTCATTTCACGCACTTCGTCGACCTGCGTGGCGAATCCGTTTTCCCGCTGGAGTACGCCGTCCCTCAAGTAGATCGACGATGTCATCAAACGGCGGTCCAGAATGAAGCAACGGAACTCCTTTTTCCATTCGACGATCTCCGAAACCAAAACGGGCGAATCGCCTTCGTATCCTTCCGGCAACTCGTGACCGCCGTAAACTCTTGCGGGGAAACTCTTGTCATTCGCCGGTTTGATGAATGCCTTACCTTCGATCCGTCGCGCTTCATCCAATGTCATCAGCGAAATCGTCCGCTTGCGATAATCGATCGGGAGTCGCGGTAGCCAATCGTCGGGCGGTTCAATCATCCTGTACCCGAATTGTTCCGCGAACGAGGAGCCAAACAGCGATTCCAGATAGAACGCCGGCTCTTGGACGGAATGTAGTTCGTTCGGCACCCGCCAGGACGTAAGTCGTTCAACTCTCCAACCGCGCAAACCGGCCGCTCGCCAAAGCGCCTGCGAATCTTCGGTGAATCTCGGTGTCAGAATCAACGTGGGCATTGAACCATCGTCTGACCGGATTGAAATATGATTTACATCATAGAGCCGATGGAACACGCCCGGTTCGCGGAAAAGCGAACGCCGTCGATTGTCCGACGGCGTTGACTATGATTTCGTCGAGTCGGTCCGTTTTTCTCAACTGCATCCGCTCGTCTCGCCGCAGGTGTCGCACTTCGCGCAGGCACCACTGCGGACCAGCGTGAGCTGGCCGCAGTTCGAGCACGGGTCGCCCTCGTAGCCCTTCTGCTTTGCGATGCGGATGCGCTCCGCCTTCGTCGCGGCACTCGGAGCAGAGGCAACCGCGACCGCGACAGCCACCGCCGGCGATACCGTCGTCTGGCGCGCCGGCGCGGGCGGGATGGCCGGCGGCGAATACCCCTCGTTGTGCCCGTTCGAGTGGCCGTTCGGGTGGATCCGCGACGAACGCGGCGCCAGCGACGGCTTCGGAACCTCCACCACCGTCGGATCAATCTCGCGCTCGGAGATGATCTCCTCCGATTCGTAGTCGTCGTCGCGGTCGTGCAGGGCGTCGCCGCGCAGGTCCTCCGGCTGGACGTGTGCGAGGTCGTGCCGGCCGAGGTAGGTCACGGCGAGTTCCCTGAAGATGTAGTCGATGATCGACGTGGACATCTTGATGTACGGGTTCCCCTGGACCATCCCGTTCGGTTCGAAGCGGGTGAACAGGAAGGCGTCGACGTATTCTTCGAGCGGCACGCCGTGCTGGAGGCCGAGGGAAACGGCGATGGCGAAGCAGTTCGTCATGCTGCGGAAGGCGGCGCCTTCCTTGTGCATGTCGATAAAGATTTCGCCGAGGGTGCCGTCGTCGTACTCGCCGGTGCGGATGTAGACCTTGTGGTTGCCGATGCGGCTCTTCTGCGTGTAGCCGGCGCGGCGGTCGGGCAGGCGTCGGCGCTTGGCGAGGTAGCGGTGGACGATGCGCTCGGTGATGCGCTCGGCGACGGCGACCGGTTCGGGCCGGATCTCCGCCTTCTCCTCCTCCGGCACAATGGCGGCGAGCATGGCGGCTTCGGGCGAGTCGGCGACGCTGTTGAGTGGCTGGCTCAACTTCGACCCATCGCGGTAGAGCGCGTTCGCCTTGGTCATGAGTTGCCAGCTCAGCCAATAGGCGCGTTTCACGTCCTCGACGGTGGCGTCGTAGGGCATGTTGATGGTCTTCGAGATGGCGCCGCTGATAAACGGCTGGGCCGCGGCCATCATGCGGATGTGCGACTCGGCGGCGAGGAAGCGCTTGCCGGTCTTACCGCACTTGTTGGCGCAGTCGAACACGGGCAGGTGCTCCGCCTTCAGGTGTGGGGCGCCTTCGATGGTCATGGTGCCGCAGACGTAGGTGCTGGCCTCGGCGATCTGCTCCTTGGAGAAGCCGAGATAGGACAGCAGGTCGAACGCGGGGGCGTTCAGCACGTCGGCGGGAATCTTGAGCGTGTTCAGCAGGAAGTCTTCGCCGACGGTCCACTTGTTGAAGACGAAGGGGAGCTCGAACGCGCCGGGGAGGGCGGCCTCGACGCGGGCGAGGGCGTCGTCGGTGAAGCCCTTGGCCTTGAGGCTGGCGGCGTTCACGTGCGGACAGCCGGTCAGGCTCGCGGCACCGCGGCTGTAGCGCACGATGTCTTCGATCTGCCAGGGGGCGTAGCCGAGCTTGGCGAGCGCGGGCGGCACCGACTGGTTGATGATCTTGAAGTAGCCGCCGCCGGCGAGTTTCTTGAACTTCACGAGGGCGAAGTCGGGCTCGATTCCGGTGGTGTCGCAGTCCATGACGAGGCCGATGGTGCCCGTGGGGGCGATCACCGTCACCTGGGCGTTGCGGTAGCCGTGCTTCTCGCCGAGTTCGAGCGCGCGGTCCGATTCGGATCGGGCGGCGTCGAGGAGGTCGGGCGGGCAGACGCGGGCGTCGATGCCGACGGGGAAGACGGTGAGGCCTTCATACTCGGACGGGGCGACGTTGTAGGCGGCGCGGCGGTGGTTGCGGACGACGCGGAGCATCTGGTGCTTGTTCGCTTCGTAACGGGCGAACGGTCCGACCTCGCCGGCGATCTCGGCGGAGGCGGCATAACTGCCGGCGTGCATGATCGCCGTGAGGGCGGCGCACTGGGCGCGGCCTTCGGGCGAGTCGTAGGGGATGCCCTGGACCATGAGCAGCGCGCCGAGGTTGGCGTAGCCGAGGCCGAGGGTGCGGAAGTCGAACGACTTCTGCGCCACGGGCACGCTGGGGAACTGCGCCATGTAGACGCTGATCTCGAGGATGAGCGTCCAGATGCGCACGGCGTGCTTGTAGCCGTCGATGTCGAAGGTGCCGGTCGCGGTGTCGAAGAACTTCATGAGGTTCAGCGACGCGAGGTTGCAGGCCGTGTCGTCGAGGAACATGTACTCGGAACACGGATTGCTGGCGTTGATCCGGCCGTCGACGGGGCAGGTGTGCCATTCGTTGACGGTCGTGTCGAACTGCACGCCGGGGTCGGCGCAGCTCCACGCCGAGAAGGCGATCTGGTCCCAGAGTTCGCGCGCCTTCAACGTCTTGCACGGCTTCGGCGAGCGATGCTGCTTCGCGGCCTTCTCCTTCTCCGTGCGCCAGTGAAGGTGCCACGGCAGGTCGTTCTCGACCGCCTTCATGAATTCATTCGGGATACGAACGGAGTTGTTGCTGTTCTGGCCCGAGACGGTGAAGTATGCCTTCGAGGTCCAGTCGGTGTCGTATTCCTCGACATCGATATGAGTGAAGCCCTGGCGGCAGAGCTGCAGGACGCGGGCGATATAGTTTTCGGGGATCGCGGCGGCGCGGGCGTCCAGCACCGCCTTGCGAAGCTTGCTGTTCTTCTTCGGTTCGTACTTGTCCGCGGCAACAGTGCAGGTGACGACGGCCTGCATGATCGCGTTGAGGTGCTTGTTCATCAGCCGCGAGCCGCCAACGAGCGCCGCGACCTTCTGCTCCTCGACGACCTTCCAGTTCACGTACTCTTCGATATCGGGGTGATCGAGGTCGAGGACGACCATCTTGGCGGCGCGGCGGGTGGTGCCGCCGCTCTTGATGGCGCCGGCGGCGCGGTCGCCGATCTTGAGGAAGCTCATGAGGCCGGAGGACTTGCCGCCGCCGGAGAGCGGTTCGCCGTCGCCGCGGACGTGGGAGAAGTTTGAGCCGGTACCGGAGCCGTATTTGAAGATGCGCGCTTCGCGGACCCAGAGGTCCATGATGCCGCCGTCGTTCACGAGGTCGTCGGAGACGGACTGAATGAAGCAGGCGTGCGGGGCGGGGCGTTCGTACGCCGAGGTGCTGCGTGTCACTTCGAGCGTCTTCGGATCGACGAAGAAGTGTCCTTGCGGCGGCCCTTCGATGCCGTAAGCCCAATTCAAGCCGGTGTTGAACCACTGGGGGCTGTTCGGCGCGCTCATCTGCGCCGCGAGCATGTAGCAGGTCTCGTCGTAGAAGGTGCGGGCGTCGGCTTCGGACGTGAAGTAGCCGCCCTTCCAACCCCAATAGGTCCAGCAACCGGCGAGGCGATGGAAGACCTGTCGGGAATCGGTCTCGCCGACGATCGGTTCGTCGGGTGTCGCCGGCACGCTGCGCTGGAGCCAAGCCGGCACGCCGTCTTCATGGACCTTGACGGTTCGGGCGGCCACACCGGCCTTGCGGAAGTACTTCTGGGCGAGGATGTCGACCGCCACTTGCGACCAGGCTTCGGGGACGGCGATGTCCCGCATCTCGAAGACGACCGAACCGTTCGGGTTGACGATCCGCGAATCGCGGGGGCCGAACGAGATTTTCGAGTATGGGTCCTGGCCTTCGACCGTGAAACGGCGACGGATGATCATGAGACGGGATCCATTCGTAACAGGGTAAACTCCTGACCACGGACTCCCCGTGGCCTTACCGACGCGGTTCAATCCTGAACGATTGGAACGGTTGTGCGGCCTGAATCGGCGGCCTACCACCCGAACCGGGACTCCCCCTGCGATCCTCCGCGGGGGGCAAGCGAGATTATGGGACGGTGCGTGGAGTTCCTCCAGCTTGGAAGATTCTATGAAGGGGGTAAGGGGCCGATCCCACTCCGAAGACCGCTACAATCCGTAAATCCCGCAAAATCGGATTGATACGCGCGACCGATTTTTTTCGACTAACCCGGAGGCGTTACGAACGGCAGCGTCAGACCCTTCTGATCCTGATACTTCCCCTTCTTGTCGGCGTAGCTCACCTTGCATACCTGCTCGCCGCGGAAGAACAGCATTTGGGCAATTCCCTCGCCGGAATAGATCTTCGCCGGCAGCGGCGTCGTGTTGCTGATCTCGATCGTCACGCGCCCGCGCCACTCCGGCTCCAAGGGTGTCACGTTTACGATGATTCCGCAACGTGCGTAGGTGCTTTTTCCGAGGCAGACGACCAGCATGTCGCGGGGGATCTCGAAGTACTCGACCGTTTCCGCCAGCGCGAAGCTGTTGGGCGGGATGATGCAGAAGTCGCCTTCGATGTCCACGAACGATTTTGGATCGAAGTGTTTCGGGTCCACGGTGCTGCCGTAGACGTTGGTGAAGACCTTGAAGTGGCGATCGACGCGCACGTCGTAGCCGTAGCTCGTCAGGCCGTACGAGATGACGCCCGGCCGCGCCTGTTGCGGGGCGAAGGGGACGATCTTCACGTCGCGTTCGATGAGCCAGTCGGGCAGGATTCCCATCGCGTCTCCGGTGCCGTCTGTTCGGGTTGGTCTGTTATGGGGAATCGCCGCCGACAGTCTACTGTCAGCCGAGGGGGGAATGGAAACGAAATCCGGTGGGCTTGAGGGAAAGTTCGGGCGGGTGGGATTGCGGTTCCGCTTTGGGTCGACGAATCGCTAGAATTGGTAAGGTCCTGAAAACTCCAGAGGCGAAGCGCACCGATGCTCGCGACCCTGACCGCGACGCTCATGATGCCGTTGATGTCGACGATCGACCTGCCGACGGCGGTGTGGCAGGTCGCGCCGCCCGCCGTCGCGGAGTTTAACGGCCAGCCGATTGAGTTGAAGAAAACCAAGGACCGCGCCGCACTGCTGGTCCACGGCCTCGTGCTCCGTGTCATTCAGCCCAGCAAGGCCGGCCATCCTGAACTCCACGAGTGGCAACTCGCCAAGTCCCCGATGGCGCAGGCGCTCGCCGCCGACTTCGACGTCTTCTCGTTCAGTTATGCACAGACAACCTCGTGCGACCTCGTCGCGTCGTCGCCCGGGATGCGCGACCAGGTCGAGAAACTCCGCAAGGCCGGATACAAGGAAATTGTCCTGATCGGCCATTCGGCCGGCGGGTTGATCGTCCGGCAGTTCGTCGAGCGGTTCCCGAAGTCCGGCGTGACGAAGGTCCTCGAGATCTGCGCGCCGAACACCGGCACGGAACTGGCGACCATTGGCATCGGCCTCCCCAAGCCGCAGGTGCCGTTCATCAAATCGCTCGCCCCAGGCCTGCGTCAGGTTGCTGCCACCGAACCCGTCGCGATCGACGAATCGATCGAGTTCTGCGCTGTGGTCTGCAAGGTGCCCGGCCTCGCGCACGACACGCTCGTGAATATTGAGAGCCAATGGCCGCGCGAACTCCAGAAGCAGGGCATTCCAGCCGTGCTGATCGGCATTAACCACTTCGACGCGATGAAATCGCCCTTTTCCGTTGCCGCGATCCACGAACTGGCACGCGAACGGCTCGTGCGCTGGACGCCGGAACAGGTCGAGAAGGCCCGCACGATCATCTTCGGCCGGGACGCGGACGCCGCCGCCATTCGCGATCCGAAGGCCAAGGACCGGCCCTTCCTCCGCAACATCGGCAAGCGCCTCCTCGATCGCTACAACCCCTGACCGGTGCAGACGATGGCGAACTGGCTCTTCAAGATCGAACCCGATTGCTTCAGCTATTCCGACCTCGAAGCCGCTGGATCGACGGTCTGGGACGGCGTCTCGAACGCGCTGGCGTTGAAACACCTTCGCACCGCCAAGCCCGGAGATCGCGTGTTCCTGTACCACACGGGCAAGGAGAAGGCGATCGTGGGGGTGATGGAAGTGACGAGCACCCCGCGTGCGACGGACGACGATCCGAAGGCCGTGGTGCTGGATGTGAAACCGGTGAAGCGGTTGAAGACGCCAGTGACGCTCGCGGCCATCAAGGCCGACGACGCCTTCGCCGAGTGGGAACTGGTCCGCATGTCCCGTTTGTCCGTGATGCCCGTCCCGCCGGCGATCTGGAAGAAGATCGAAGCGATGGGGAAGTAGGGGCCCAACCGGTCGCACTCAAACCGATCTTCCCAATTCGCCGTCGGCCGGTTGTCCGTGATGCCCGTCCCGCCGGCGATCTGGAAGAAGATCGAAGCGATGGGGAAGTAGGGGCCCAACCGGTCGCACTCAAACCGATCTTCCCAATTCGCCGTCGGCCGGCTATTCTCCGGCACTTTCCGTAAAGCGCCAGGAGGGCATCGGCCGTGAGTGACGAGAAGAAACCGTCGCGCATCAAGGGGATGTTCAAGGTCGTCGTCGGCAGTTTCCTCGGGCTATGTACCGGGGCGATCATGATGTACGCCAACGCGATCTTCGACAAGGTCGTGAAGCCGCCGAAGCCGGTCGCGAACTTCGCCGTCGGCGAAGTCGAAGGACTGACGGTCTCCCTGCAAAGCATGGCCAGCGGACAATCCGGCTGGTGGGACTTCGGCGATGGTTCGCCTCTCGAAGCGTACGATCCGGAAAAACCCCTTGTGACCCACACATACACCAAGCCCGGAAGCTATCGGGTGGGGTTGTCGGTCCGGAATTTCCTCAACGAAGAAAACAATCGCAGCATTTCGGTCGACCTCTCGGCGCCAACGACCAGCCCGAACATCCTGCCGCCCGCCATCAAGGGCTTCAAGGTCGAGGCGATCAGCGGCACGCAGGCGCCGGCGACCTTCCGCATCACCGGCGAACTGGAGAACGCCGACGAAGTGATCTGGCGGTTGGGCGGGAAGACCGAACACCTGACCGCGCAGCCCGGCCCGATCGAGAAGTACGTGCAACTGGACCAACCGGGCCAGCAGCACATCGTCCTGACGGCCTTTTCCAAGGCACGCAAGGAGCCGCAGGTGATGGTGCAGACGGTCGAGATCCAGGCTCAGAAACAGGCCGTCTATACCGCCACGCTGACCGTCACCGATTCGACGGAAAAGATTGAAAAGATCCGTCGGGCCGAGACGCTGGCGATGCGTGTGCGGGACGGCAACGGCGCGGCGACGACCGGTTTCCAGCGTACCGTGGCCGCGCCGCCGAACTGCACGATTCAATCGATCGAACTCGACAAGTCGGCGAAGGCGGTGATCCGCCGCGAGTCGCTCAAGGTGGAGATCGCCCAGGACCGCAAGACCGCGGTCGTGACCGGCACGTGGAGCACGACGGGCGATGCGCTCTTTCGCGAGGCCGGCGGCTCGGACGTGCCGCTGCCGTTGATCGTGACGGAAGAGCGTGTGACTCGGCTGTCGCCCCGGACGAGCCAGATGAGCGGCGTGCTGGACGCCAAGCAGCAGATCGTGATTCGCACGCCGCCGAACCCGATGCCGGGCGTGAAGCGAACGGCCACCGTGGACTTCGGCTTGCTCATGCCGGACGGCAAGCGCACGAGCGTGGCGAGCGGACCGCTGGACGCGGCCGGCAACTGGACCGGCAAGGCGAAACTGGGTGGCAAGGATTACACAATCCAGGCCCGCACCGTTGGTGGTCAGGTCGTGGTCACGTTCCAGTGAGCCACGCTGATCTCCATCTCGATGGCCCGGCTCCGGCCGGGCCGTTTCGTTTCTATAATGGCTTCATGAACTCCGAAACCAACGCCGTCAAGCCGCTCGCATTGCGTCGCGAGGGCGAAGGGCTGCGCATCGAATGGAGCGACGGCGCCAGTACGCATGCCACGTGGCGCCAATTGCGAAAGAACTGCCCCTGCGCGACCTGTAATGAGGAACGGTCCAAACCGGCCGACCCGTTCCGCGTCCTCTCGGCTCAGGAAGCGGCGGCCGGCCCGCCGTCGCCAACCGCGATGAAACCACTCGGCCACTACGCCTACCAGATAACCTGGAACGACGGCCACGATACCGGCATCTACCCGGTCGAATTGCTTCGTTCCTTGAGCGAGTCGAAATAACACCAGGAGCTAACGAATGAGCGGACCCATGCCCGGCCAGAAGATCAGTTTGCCGGGAGTCAAGCACGTGATCGCCGTCGCGAGCGGGAAGGGCGGCGTGGGGAAATCCACGGTTGCGGCCAATCTTTCCCTCGCCTTGCGGGCGGCCGGCCAGCGCGTCGGCCTCATGGATGCCGACATCTACGGCCCCAGCGTGCCTCTCATGTTCGGCCTCGGCCTCGTGGATCAGACGAAGGTCCCGTTCCCGATCGAGAAGTACGGCATCAATCTGATGAGCATGGGCTTCCTCGTCGACCCGGCGCAGGCGATCATCTGGCGCGGGCCGAAGGTCGCGCAGGCCGTTGGCACGTTCCTGGTGCAAGTGCCGTGGGGCGATCTCGACTTTCTCATCATCGACCTGCCGCCCGGTACCGGCGATGCCCAACTCACACTCTCGCAGCAGGCACCGCTGACCGGCGCGATCGTCGTGACGCAACCGGCCGAAGTCAGCCTGATCGATGCCCGCAAAGGTGTATCGATGTTCCAGGAAGTGCGTGTACCGATCCTCGGCATCATTGAGAACATGAGTTATCTCGAAACGCCGTCCGGGCGCGTATCGCCGTTCGGGAGCGGCGGCGGGCGAAAACTCGCGGGCGAGATCGGCGTGCCCCTGCTGGGCGAGATTCCGATCGAACCGCTGGTTTCGACCTGCGGCGATTCCGGTGAACCGATCGTGCGGAAACATCCCGACCATCCCGTCTCGATGGCCTATGCGAAACTCGCACAGACCGTGATCGACGAAACGGCGAAGCAACCCGATTCCGGGGGCTTGCCGACCGTGCAACTTTAGTCGAGGCCGACCGCACGATGTTTTCCTGGCTGCGCGATCGTCGACGCAAGCGACTCCTCGCGGAACCGTTCCCACCGCACTGGGATGCGATTCTGCGAAACAACGTGCAGCATTATTCTCGTTTGTCGGACCCGGAGCGGGCCAAACTCCGGGACGCAATCCGCGTACTTGTTGACGAAAAGGGCTGGGAGCCGGCACGCGGGTTTCACGTCACCGAGGAGATGAAGCTGACGATCGCCGGGCAGGCCGCGCTGATGCTGATCGGCATGGCGGACCATGACTATTTCGCCCGCGTCCCGTCGATTGTGGTGCATCCCGGAGAATTTCGTCGACCCGACCCCGAGGATGCGACGGTCGAGGATGAAGTGACGGACGAAATCGTGGACGGATTGGCCAGCTATCGTGGTCCCGTGGTCGTTGGCTGGGAACAGGTCAAGGCCGAAGCTCGCGATCCGGACGCCGGCTACAGCGTCGTCATCCACGAGTTCGCCCATCAACTCGATTTTCTGGACGAATACACCGACGGCACTCCGCCGCTGCCATCGAAAGCGGACGAACAACGCTGGGCCGCGGTCATGTCGGCCGCGTTCAACCGGCATCGGAAGGCATTGGAGCGGGGTCGGGAGACGTTCTTCTCCGAACAGGCCGGCGATAGCGAATCCGAATTCTTCGCCGACACGAGCGAGGCGTTTTTCTGCCGGCCGGGCGACCTCATCGCGGAGGAACCGGACGTCTACGGGATTCTCGCGAAGTTCTACGGCGTCGATCCGAATAAGTGGTTCGCGGCGTGATTCATTTCTTCCGCAGATGTTCCATTGCCTTTTCGACAACAGGATCCTTGTAGCCGGCGGGCAGTTTCGATTCGATCTCCTCGAACGGTACCGCCCGTTTCGGAGCAACACCCGGCTTGCCCGGCAGGATGTTCGCGCGTTTGACGGCGATCGCGTAGTGCCGCCACTGCTGTTCGGTGAGTTCGACCTTGAGACCGGGGTCGGGTTCGATGCCCACCGTCGCGCTCTCACTGTCGAGGGTCATCCGGCGCTGGAGGTGTTTGCCCGACGGCGTGAGCCAGACTTCCGTCGTGACCTTCACGGCTCCGCCATCCGGGAGATCGAAGACTTTTTGCACACTGCCTTTGCCATAGGTCCGACTCCCCACGACGACCGCGCGGCGATTGTCCTGCAAGGCCCCCGCGACGATCTCGCTGGCGCTCGCACTCAATCCATTGACGAGGACGACCATCGGTCGCTGGGTCGGGCTTTCGTAAGGCTTTTCATCGTTCTTCGCGGTCCAGGCCCGTTCGCTGCCGCGAACCATCGTGCGAACGATGCCACCCTCGGCAAGGAACAAATCGGCGACTTCAATGGCTTCGCTGAGCAAGCCGCCGGGGTTGTCGCGGAGGTCGAGGATATAGGATTTCGCTCCGGCCGCCTCGCAACGATCGAGAGCGGCCTTCATCTCCTTGGTGGTTTTACCGCTGAACCCGGTGAGGCGGATGTACGCGATGCCGTGTGTTTGATCGAGGAAATAGTTCCACAACAAGGGATTGGCGGCATCGCGGGAAACGCCGGAAACGACGGGTTGCTCGATCATCGCTCGCACGAGCGGGATGTCTTCGGGTGTCTTCGAGCCGCCCCGCAACATGGTCAAGGTCACCGGCGTACCCGGTTTGCCCGTGATCAGTCTCCGCGCTTCGTCGGTTTTCATGCCGTCGGTAGGAACGCCATCCACCTTGAGGATGATATCGCCGGCCTGGATGCCGGCGTCGTAGGCGGGGCTGTTCGGTAGTGGCGTATCGATGACGAGCGGCTTGCCCGGTCCTTCGTAGGACATCAGGAATCCGACGCCCCCGAACTCGCCCTGATTTTGCTTGTCGAACTCCTTCAACATCTCCGGGTTCAGGTACATCGAGTGTTCGTCGAGGTCGTGCAGGCCCCCGTTGATCATGTTTTCGACGAGCTTCTGACGCTTCGCATCGTCGAGGTCTTCGACGTAGTTCTTCTCGACTTCGGCGAGCACGTCGGCGATCAACCGCATCCGTTCGTAGTCCTTATCCTTCGGCAGGCTGGCCGAGGCAAATCGTACGACAAGACTGCCGGCAAGTACCGTGGGGAGTACGAGCAGCCACACGAGATTTGCTCGCGACATGAGATGCCTCGGGACAACGATACAACCGCTATAGTTTATCGTCGCGTCGGGCGGCGAACCTATGGATTATTCCGCGCAGGCGCGTTCGATCCGAACCGCCGCCCGCGACCGTGTTCACTTTGCATTTTTTTCCTGAAGCCGTTTTGACCGCCTAGATTCCCGTGCTTATCTTTCCGGCAGAAGTTCCGCAAACCCCCCGGGTCGACTTCCATGTACTCCCTCGTTCTGATGACCGCGCTGAGCACCGCGCCCAATGGGCCGGAATTCAATGGCTACTTCCGCGACCTGTTCCGCGGTTCGTCGAACTCGGCGAGCCAGTCGAACAGTTGCAGCGGAGGTGGGATCTTCCACGGACGCATCATCCGGGCACTCACGTTCGGCGGGGGGTCGTGCAGCGGCTCGTGCACCGGTTCGTGCTATGGATCATGTACGGGAAGCACCTGTACCGGTCGCAGCCTCTCGTGCAACGGTGGTTGCACCGGGGCCGTTCCCTCATATTCGTGTTGCGGAGGCGGCGCGGCGGTCCGCTATTCGTGCAATGGCGGATTCCCAGGTTCTTCTCCCGATTTCGGTAGCCCGTACGCCACGCCACTGCCGGCATATTACGGGCCGATCGTCTCGACCATTCCGATCCTCGATCCGGTCCGCGTCGACAGCAGCTTCAAGAACGTATTGCCGAATCCAACGATCTCTGCCGCCCAGCGCGCCACCGTGTCGATCCGTCTGCCCGCGGACGCTCGGCTCTCTGTCGATGGCGTGCCGCTCGAACTGACCGGGGCTGATCGGGTCTTCACCACACCCGAACTGCCGATCGCCCGGGACTACACCTACAACTTCAAGATCGAATACGACCGCAATGGCCGAACGCTCAGTGAATCGCAGAAGGTAACCGTGTCAGCGGGGAAGACGAGCACGGTCGTGTTCGAGGATTTGACGGCGAGCATCGGCAAGCCGGCTCCGGCGGCGGTGACCGCGAAGCCATCGGAACCGATCAAGCCGACCCGGACCGAAGAGCCCGTGAACCCGTTCCGCACCAATGGCCTCGCATCGGCGGCGACGCCGGCGCGGATTTCGATCAAGCTGCCCGCCGATACGGTCTTGTTCATCGACGGAAAGAAAAACGAAAAGATCGGCAACATGCGGGAATTCACGACTCCGCCGATTCCGTTCGGCAAGGAGTTCTCTTACGATCTGAAGCTGGTGAAGACCCGGAACGGCCAGCCTGAAGAACTGACCCAGAAAGTGGTTTTCCAGGCTGGTGAAACGGTCACGGTGGACTTCACAGAGCCGACTATGGATCGCCGCGTCGGAAAATAAGACGGCTATCCTTCGATCTTCAGCAGACCGGCCCGATGGGCCGGTCTTTGCTTTTTCGTATCTTGAGGGCGAACGGTTCGCCGTTAGACCCCGCCTCTCAATCCTTTCCGAGGTCATCATGTTTCGCCTGTTCCTCTCCGTCATGTTCGCCGCGTGCGCGACGTTCGCCGCTGCTCAGGAAAAGAAACCGGAGGCCAAGAAGCCGGTCAAAATTGCCATCAACGATCCGGCCAAGCTCAAGGACGATGCCGACTTCGCCACGCAAGGCGAGTACGAGGGCGAGATCGAAGTCGGGGGCAACAAGCTGAAGATCGGCGCGCAAGTCATCGCGAAGGGCGACGGCAAGTTCGTCGTTAAGCCGTTCCGCGACGGGTTGCCCGGCACAAGCGAGACATCGGAGGCCCGGCCGTTAGGCTCCGCAGAGCGGGACGGAACCAAAGTCGTGGTGAAGGACAACAAGGGGATGGACTCGGGCACGATTGCCGATGGCGTACTGACGATCACGGCCGGCGGTCTCGAAGCGAAACTCAAAAAGGTGGAGCGCAAATCGCCGACTCTCGGCGCCAAACCGCCGTCCGGTGCGACGGTATTGTTCGGCGACGAGGCGGATGTTGCGAATTGGGAGAACGGCAAGATCGCGACGCTCTCGGATGGGAAGTTCTTGATGGCTTCCAACCCGCGCAGCAAGAAGTCGTTCCAGAGCTTCACGGCGCACATCGAATTCCGCCTGGCGTGGATGCCGAACTCGACGGGGCAGGGGCGGAGTAATAGCGGCGTGTACATTCAGGATCGATACGAACTCCAGGTTCTCGACAGTTTCGGCCTCACGGGTGAGAACAACGAGTGCGGCGGGTTTTACCAGCAGAGCAAGCCGAAGGTGAACATGTGCCTGCCGCCGATGCAGTGGCAGACGTACGACATCGAATTCACTGCCGCCCAGTTCGAGAGTGGGAAAAAGACGAAGAACGCGAAAGTGGTCGTGAAGCATAACGGCGTGTTGATCCAGGATTATGAATTCCCGAAGGCAACGCCGGGCGGCAAGTTCAAGGACGAGGTCCCTGATGCCGGCGGCCTGTATTTCCAGGACCACGGCGACCCGGTGGTGTACCGCAACGTGTGGGTGATGGAGAAGAAGTAATCGCATTCATTGCCCGCGGACGTTCGTCCGCGGGCTTCGCCCATCTCATTTCGGAGACTTCCAATGCGTTCCCTCTCCGCATTGCTGATCGCGCTCGTGGCCGATCCCGTCTTCGCCGCGGACAAGATGAACGTGCTGTTCATCGTCTCCGACGACCTCACGAACAATACGCTTGGCTGCTACGGTAGCGCGATCGGCAAAACACCGCACATTGACAAATTGGCGGCGAAAGGCGTGCGCTTCGAACGAGCGTATTGCCAGTTTCCACTGTGCAATCCGAGTCGCGCGTCGTTCCTAACCGGCCTGCGCCCGGACCAGCTCAAGGTGTACGAGAACGCGACGCAACTCCGCAAAACGGTGCCAGACGCGCAAACGCTCCCACAGACCTTTCGCAAGGCCGGTTACTACGTCGCCCGCGTCGGCAAACTCTACCACTACGGCGTGCCGGCTCAGATCGGCACCGACGGCCTCGACGATCCCCCGTCGTGGGAGAAGACAATCAATCCACGCGGCTTCGACAAGGACGACGAGGACGCCGACCGCATTTTCACATTGTTGCCGAATAACAAAGGTTCGGCTCGCTACGGCGGCACGTTGAGCTGGCTCGCCTCCGCCGGCGAAGACGCCGAACAGACCGATGGCAAGATTGCCCGTGAAGTCGGTACGCTCCTCGAGGCGAACAAGGATCGTCCGTTCTTCCTCGCTTGCGGCTTTTTCCGACCGCATACGCCCTATGTCGCGCCGAAGAAATACTTCGATCTGTACCCGCCGGAAAAATTCGATCTGCCGAAGCTGCCTGTCGGTCATTGGCAAGACGGCCCCGCGCCCGCCTTCGGCAGTGCCAAGAAGGAACAAGAGAAATTGACCGACGACCTGCGCCGGCAGGCGCTCCAGGCGTACTACGCATCGACCAGCTTCATGGACGCCCAAGTCGGGCATGTCCTCGATACGCTGGAGAAACTCAAACTGGCCGACAATACGATCGTCGTCTTCATCAGCGACCACGGCTATCACCTCGGCGAACACGGCCTCTGGCAAAAGATGAGCCTCTTCGAGAACTCCGCCCGCGTTCCGATGATCGTCTACGATCCGCGATCGAAGGCGAACGGGAAAGTCAGCAAGCGTACCGTGGAACTCGTGGACCTTCATCCGACGCTCGCGGAACTCTGCGGTCTCGAACCTCCGAAGGAGCTGACGGGCAAGAGCGTGAAACCCTTACTCGACGACCCGAACGCGACCTGGGACAAACCGGCGATCACGCAGGTCAGTCGCGGCACGCCGACGGCGACAGGCGAAGTCCGACCGAAGGCTCAACCGTGGTTCATGGGCTACAGCGTGCGCACGGAACGGTACCGCTACACCGCGTGGGACGACGGCAAAAAGGGCGAACAGCTTTTCGATTACGAAAAGGATCCGCACGAAATGACGAATCTGGCCACCGATCCGAAGCACGAGGAAACCGTCCGGAAACTGAAAGCGCAGCTCGCGGCCGTTAAGGAGGCGAAATGAACCGCTTCATGAGCTTGCTGACAATCGCGTTGTTCGCCGTGTCGGGGTCTGCGGCCCCACCCAACGTCGTGCTGATCATCGGGGACGATCAGGCCTGGACCGATTACGGATTCATGGGCCACAAGCAGATCCGGACACCGCACCTGGACAAGCTTGCGTCGCAATCGCTCGTCTTCCCGCGCGGCTACGTGCCGAGTAGCTTGTGCCGCGCAAGCCTCGCAACCATGATCACGGGGTTATACCCGCACCAGCACCTGATTACGTCGAACGATCCCCCGCTGCCAGCCGGACTGGGGCAGGCAGCGGCGATGAAGAACGAGGTCTACCTGAAGGATCGGGCGCGGATGATCGCAAACTTCGAGAGGTCGGCGAATCTCGCGAAGCTCTTGGGTGAAGCGGGCTACGTCAGCCATCAATCGGGCAAATGGTGGGAAGGGAACGCCTGCCGTTGCGGGGGCTTCACGGAAGGGATGACGCATGGCGACACGGCGAAGGGGGGACGGCACGGCGACGAGGGCTTGAAGATCGGTCGTGAAGGCCTGGAAGCGGTCACGAACTTCATCGACAAATCGAAACACGATGCGAAGCCCTTCTATGTCTGGTACGCCCCGATCATGCCGCACCAGCCTCACAATCCGCCGGCGCGATTGCTGGCCAAATACAAGGACAAACACGAATCCGAGTTCGTCGCGAAATACTGGGCGATGTGCGAGTGGTTCGACGAGACGGTTGGCGGGTTGCTCGCCCACTTGGACAAGACCGGTTTGGCGGAGAACACGATCGTCGTTTACCTTCACGACAACGGTTGGATTCAGGATCCGAAGGCGGGGCGCTACGGACCCAAGTCCAAACAATCCCCCTATGATGGCGGCGTGCGAACGCCGATCATGATCCGCTTGCCCGGGAAGGTAAAACCGGGTCGAATCGACCGGTTGGTCAGTTCGATCGACCTCGCACCGACCATCCTGGCCGCGTGCGGTCTCAAGCCGACGCCGGGGATGTCGGGCATCGACTTGCGGAATGCGGACGCGGTGGCCCGGCGCGAGGCTGTCTTCGGGGAGATTTTCGAGCACAACGCCGTGGACATCGATCGACCCGCCGCGAACCTGAAATGGCGCTGGGTCGTAAGCGGGAACTGGAAACTCATCGTTCCGAATCCGGCACGATTACCGATGGCCGAAGTCGAACTCTATGATCTTTCCTCGGACCCGTCGGAAGAAAAGAACCTGGCCGTCGCACAGCCGAAGCGGGTCGAGGAACTTCGGAAACAACTGGATTCCTGGTGGAAACCGTGAAGGTTTCGGCTGGTTATTGGCGAATCAACTTGCTGCTCGAAATCCGACCGGATCGGCGAATGGAGCGCGGCATCGGCGTCGGAAAGTCGATCGAAGTGGATTGCGTCGGAAGCAGCACGCGGACGACTGTTCCGCGATCCATTTCGCTCTCGACCCGTATGGCACCCGCGTGATCCTGTACGATTCCCAGCACGGCGGCCATGCCGAGGCCACGGCCGGGAAATTTCGTCGTAAAGAACGGTTCGAACACGCGCGCCAACGTGGTGGCGTTCATACCGCAGCCGTTGTCGGACACTTCCAATTCCACGTACTCGCCCGGTACCAAGGCTCCGCCGTTCATCCAACGATGCTGGTCCGTCGTGCATTCGACGGATCGAACGCCGACCCGGACTTCGATCAGTCCCGATCGCGTCCGTTCCGCGACCGCCTCGGCGGCGTTGGTGACGAGGCTCAAAAAGAGCTGGCGGATCTTCGTTTCGTCGACGACGGCCATTGCGCGCGGGTCCGACGGGATGTAGCGGATCGCGCAGTGTTTCGGGAGCACGACCTCGACGAGACGCTCGCAGGACTTCACGATCGCATCGACGGAATGCGGCCGGGGGTGCGTGTCGGTCTGACCGGCGTAAGTGCTGAGCTGGCGCGTCAGTTCCGCGGCGCGTTGGGCACCGCGCAGGACTTCGGCGAGCATCGGGCGCACGTCCGCGTTCTTCGGCAGCATCATCATGGCGAGATCGGTATTGCCGATCAGACCGGTCAGGATGTTGTTGAATTCGTGGGCGATCCCGCCCGCCAGCACGCCGATCGCCTCGTATTGTTGCGTCTGGATCGCTTGAGTCTCGAGCGTCTTCCGTTCGGCTTCGGCTCGCTTTTGTTCGGTCACGTCCAGGCCGACGACGTGATACTCGAAGACCACGCTGCTGGACATGTCGACGGCACGCGCGGTCCAACGGTAGGTTCTCCCCGACGCGGGCCCGCTATCCTGCCGGGTTTCGAAACAAACCGGATGCTCCGGATCGTCCAGCTCGCTGAGCAAGGTTAACGTTTTCATGTCACGGGCGAGGCCGGTGATCTCGAAATAGTTGGGTGTCTGCTGTCGGTTTGTGTCCTTGTTGCGCGACCAGAGTCCCGAAACGTTTTTGGCGGATAACTCGTAGGCGCGGCGGAAGGTTTCGTTGGCGAAAATCAGTTTTCCATCGGTCGAGAATCGGCCGATCAGGGCCGGATTATCGTGGACGAGCGCGCGGTAGGTTTCCTCGCTGGTCTTCAACTGGCGCTCGACGGCGTCCCGTTCGGCGAGCAGGCTGGCGATGCCGATCGAAACAACCGAAGCCGTCACGAGGAACGCCCAGGCGGCGTAAATGCGGATCGCGGGTTCGAGATAGACGCTCGGTCCGCTCAGGTTGTGGTTGTTCCAAATGACCCAGCACGCGATGTATGCGATTTGCAGGGACGCCGGCCAGATTCGGTACAAGCTCGCGGAGCGGGCGACGAGCAACATCAGAAGGAACGTTGCCGGCAAGGCCAAGCGCCCCGTCGGCACGAAACCCGAATAGAGGACGAAACCGAACGCGATCAGGAACAGGCTGGAGGCGACCAGCCCTCGCAGCTTGCCTTCCCGTCGCATCCGGCGAAGGTCGGTCCGGGAAAACGCCAGCAGTCCCGGTGCGACCACGAGCATTCCGCCGGCGTCGCCCAGCCACCAGTTCAGGAAGGCGCGGCCCGGCGGATCGCCGTGCAGCGCTTTAAACAGGTAGAGCACGGCGACGCCGACGGTGGCCGCGATCGACGCCGCGACAGCCACCGCGATCAGAAACGCTCGGGCATCGGCGATCGAATGGAACTGCCGATCAAACCGGAGTCGTCGCAAAATGCCGGTCGCCGCGACCGCCGCGATCGTCACGCCAGTGGAAACGATGGCCGATTCGCCCCAACCGCAAAGGCTCGCGTTGGTGACGAATGCGCCCAACCAGACGCCGGGCCAATATCCGAGGCCGGCACGGTACAGCACGACGAGCGATAGTCCGGCCGGCGGCCAGAGCAGGCAGACCATCGGGCCGACCGAAGGAATCAGCAAACCGAGTTGCGCAAAGAGGTAATATCCCAGCGCCAGCGTAAGGATACCGGCCGACCGAATGGACAGCGGTAACCGGCGATTCGGATCTGTTACGTGAGTGGGCAAGGTTGACCGGAACAAAAGAAACCCGGATCGCACCGGTAAAAAGACCGGCTAAATTAATGTTAACGCATGATCTTGGTTTCGGATTCCGTTCCCGCATGGATTGAAAAGCTCAATTCGACATCGGCGGGAATTTCATGACTGCATGCTTAAATCCCGAACATGCCATGGTCCAATTCGACCTCAATTCGGCTAGAACAATCCGCGGAACCGAAATCGCTACCGGAACATACTCATGGCTTCCGTCACGCTCGCCGAACTGGCGAAAATGTTCGATCACTCGCTCTTGCAGCCCCAACTCACCGACGCCGAACTCGAACGCGGCATCTTGCTGGCGCGAGAGCTGAATGTGGCATCGGTCTGCATCAAGCCCTACGGGGTGCGGCTGGCGGCCAAACTCCTTGCGGGGTCGACCGTCCAGGCCAGTACGACGATCGGCTTCCCGCACGGCGGGCATCGGCCGGAGATTAAAGTCGCCGAATCCGAAATCGCTCTCGCCGACGGCGCGACGGAACTCGACATGGTCGTGAATATCGGCAAGGTCCTTTCCGGGGAATGGAACTACGTCGCGCACGATATCGCCGGCGTGGTGAATGTCGCCCATTCGGCCGGCGCGAAGGTGAAAGTGATCTTCGAAAACGCCTTGCTGAAAGACGAACACAAGATCGAGCTCTGCCGCATCTGCGGGGAACTCCGCGCGGACTGGGTCAAGACGAGCACCGGATATGCGGAAAGTGGCGCGACTATTCCGGATCTCCAACTGATGCGTCGGCACAGCCCGGCCTGGGTGCAGGTCAAGGCCGCCGGCGGCGTGCGGACCTTCGAAACACTCCTACAGGTTCGCGAAGTCGGAGTGACGCGCGTGGGCGCTACGGCCACGAAAGCGATCCTCGACGATGCGAAAGCCAAACTCGGACTCTGACGCATGGACGCCCTCGCGTATCTCGACAAGGCGGGCCAGTCGAAGCCGCAACCCGTGTACGCCGTCTCGGGCGACGAGGATTTCCTCCGTCGCCAGGTTCGCGATGCGATCGTGACGCGAGTGCTCGGCGATGCGGAGCGCGAGTTCGCGCTCACGATCTTTGTCGGCGAAAAACTCGAATTCGCAACGGTGCGCGGCGAGTTGGATACGCTACCGTTTATCGGATCGGCTCGTGTGGTCGTCGTCGAGAACGCCGATCCGTTCGTAACCAATTCCCGGGAGAGTCTGGAACGCTACGTGGCGAATCCGAGCAAGGTTGGCGTGCTGGTGCTGGAAGCGAAGACGTTTCCTGAGACCACTAAGCTGGCGAAAGCCTTGCCGGATGCGGCCAAGATCGCGTGCAAAGCCCCGAAGTCGGAACGCCTTGTCCCGTGGTGCGTGGGCTGGGCGAAAGGACAGTTTGGCAAGCGGCTGGAGCTGGACGCAGCGGAGTTGTTGCTGGAACTTGTCGGCCCCCAGATGGGATTATTGGCCCAGGAGATCGAAAAACTAGCGACTGCGGCGGGAGAGAAATCCTCGATCACTCCCGAGTCGGTCAGCGAACTGATCGGTCGAAGCCGGGCGGCCAATGTGTTTCATATTCTGAATGCGATCGGCGAAGGGCAGCCGGCGCGGGCGATGAAATTGCTAGCCGAAGTCTTCGAGGAAGGTGAAGAACCCCTCGCTGTGATGGGAGCACTGACTGCTCAGTTCCGCAAACTCGCTGCCGTCGGACGATTGACCGCCGAAGGGCAATCGCTCGGAGCGGCCTGCGACGCGGCCGGAGTCCCCCGCTGGCCCGAAGCCCGCATCTCCGCTGAAAAACAGGTGCGACACCTCGGCCGACGGCGATTGGACAAATTGCTGGACTGGCTTGTCGAAATCAACTTGGGGCTGAAGGGCGGCAATCCGCTACCGGGTCAGTTGCAGGTCGAGCGATTCGTGGCTAGGCTCGCCCGCCCGCGAGAGTGATCAACCCTGTCCCCGCCGAGCGGCCCGTTCCGTGGCGGACAAGCGCCAGAATGCGACGCTCAGGAACATGGCTGTGAATCCCATTACGGCAACGAAGCTCGGGAGTTGATCGGCAAGGTCGCGGCCTTGCCAGGTCGCCGAATCCAATAGCCGCATCGCCCAAGTCGTTGGAAGCGCAAGTGAAACGTCCCGCAACCAGTCCGGCAGCAGAAACGATGGCAGCCACAGCCCGCCGAGCATCGCGAGGCCGAGGATGGCCAGAATGCTAACGCTTCGTGCCGGGGCCTCCCTCCCGCCTAACGCGGCGACAAGCAAGCCGACCGACGCTGCGAGCGATGCCACGCCAATCACGGCCAGGGCGAACCCGAACGGTGAGCCGCAAAACGTAACATCGAATACCGCATAGCCGAACGCGAACGTCGTCAGCAATTGCAGGATGGCGATGGCCGCCGTCGCGAGTGCCCGACCCAGCAGGACGGCGGCCAACGGCATCGGAGCCGCCCGCAACCGTAACCAAACCCCGCGCCGTCGTTCCCGCAGCAATAACAGGCCGCTTTCCATCCCCCAAAAGAGCAGGTATTGCAAGGTCATCCCGCTGAAGCTGTGCGAATAGGAATTGAATTTCGCGTGAGGCTCCTCAAGCGCCGACACGCTCAGCAGGAATGGCGGATCCCGCAAAACGGATTCGGCCAGGTCACCCCACCGTTGCTTCGCCACTCCCTTCGCGACGGCTTCGGCGATCACGCCTTCCGCCCAACGGGCTTCGAGCGAACACAACGGGTGGTGGCGAACCGCGATCCGCGGCTTGACTGCGGTCCCGAAATCGGCCGGAATCACCACCGCCACGCCCGGCCGACGGTCGAGCAATCGTTGGTTGAGCGATTCGGCCATTATCGGTTCGATTTGGAGGTTCGGATTCGTAGCCAGATCGTCGATCAATTTTCGGATTGTCGGCGAATCGCCCTCGGCCACGACGAGCAGGTGGAGCCGGACCTCGCCGCGATCCCGAGTGGGACGATCGAAAATATAGCCGAATACGGACGCGAGCAGGATCGGGACCACGAATGCCAGCGTGGCGGCGCGGCGGTCGCACCAGAAGAGCCGCCAATCCTTCCCAGCCAGGGTCAATACGGTCGAGAGCATGGCATCACGCGGCCTTGGCGGTCGGCTCCAGTCGGCCCGAGACAGAACGGTAACGATCCAAATGGGCACCTTCGGCAAGTAAGAGTGCCAGCGCGCGCCCGAGTTCATCAGCCGTCCACGCCGACAATCGAACCCGATGCCCGGTCACTTCGAATCCGATATCGGCGTCCAACCGTCGCCGGATCCGCCGTTCCAGGAATTTGGGTAACGATCCGTCCAGGTGGCCGAACAGCACGCAACGACCGGACGATTGTGATCGCATCAATTCCGAGGGCGGCCCTTCCGCCACGAGCCGACCGGCTTCGAGTATCGCGATCCGATCGCAGACCTGTTCGGCCTCTTCAGCATGGTGTGTCGTCAGCATCACGGCGTGGCCTTCTTCCCGCAGTCGATGCAGGTCCGCGAAAAGGTCGTCTCGGCTGGCGGCATCGAGCGCGGCCGTGGGTTCGTCCAGTAAAAGGACCGGGGGATCGGGCAGGAGGGCGATGGCGATGCCGAGCCGACGCCGCAGCCCGCCGGAAAAGATGCCTGCGGGCTCGTGGGACCGATCCGTCAATCGGGACCTCGCGAGCGCCTTCGCAATGCGGGAATCCAGATCGTATCCTCGCAGCCCATAGAGCCGACCGAAAAACTCGAGATTCTGGACGGCGGTCAGTTCCTCGTAGATTGCGGAATCCTGTGGAACGAAACCGACGCGAATCGCAAACCGGTGCGGGTCGTGGGTACGGTCGATACCATCGATCGACACGCTGCCGGCCACGGGGTCGATGACGCCCGCCGCGATACCCAGGGTCGTGCTTTTACCGGAGCCGTTGGGGCCTAACAGGCCGAGGATTTCGCCACGGTGCACGGCCAGCGTGACACCGTGCAGAACGGTGACGCGTCCATAGACGGCGCGAATATCGCGAAGTTCCAAGGCCACGGTTCGCGGCATCGATCACCCTCGAAGAGGTGCGACGATACCGGGAGACCGCGATCCGGGCAAGCGGAACTGACTCAGACCAGAGGTGCGCCCTCGGACCGGTCCGCCTCGGCGACGAGGGCCGGGACTCCCTTGGGCTTCATGAGGATATTGACCATCTCGACGCCTACTCCGAACGCCATGGCAAAGTAGACGTAGCCTTTGTCGATGTGCTGGCCCAGTCCATCGGCAACCAGTAGCACGCCGATCAGGATGAGGAAACTGAGCGCCAAGACTTTGATCGTCGGGTATTTATCCACGAAGTTCGAGATCGCCCCGGCGAAGGCGAGCATTACGAGCATCGCGATCACCATCGCGGTGATCATGACCCAGACCGTGTCGACCATGCCGACGGCCGTGATGACCGAGTCCAGCGAAAACACGATATCGATGATGGCGATTTGCGCGATGATCTTCGCGAAACTTGCGGTCTTCGCCGGTTTCGCGGAGTCGGTAGCATGGGCCTTCTGGCGGGATTCCTCGAGTTTGTGGTGCATCTCCATGACGCTTTTCATGATCAGAAACCCACCCCCGACAAGCAGGATGATATCTCGCCAGGAAATATCGCGGGCATCGGGATTCATTCCCGGAATCGGGAGGGTGAAGACCGCCTTCGTAAGCCCCAACAGGAACGTCAGCGAGAACAAGAGAAGAAGTCGAGTCCCCAGCGCGGCGCCGAGGCCGATCTTGCGGGCGAGGGGTTGCTGCTCCTTGGGAAGTCGGCCGACGACAATGGCGAGAAAGATCACGTTGTCGATGCCCAGAACGATTTCCATGACGGCGAGGGTGACCAGTCCGACGAGGGCGGCCACGAGTGAAAGGTCGACCGGGGGGCGTTGCACGCGCAGTTCGCGCAGGTCCCGCACGGCTAAGGTCTGCACGGCGCCGGCCCTGTCCGTGAATGCGATTTCGGCGTCGACGGTATCCCCGTGGAGATGGTGTTTGGAAGCCAGTTCGACGATGGCGATGGTGTGCGATTCCTCTTCGGCAAAATCGATGGTCTTAACCTTTGTCAGGTCCAGGTCGAGTAGGCCGTAATCGGTCTTGATCTTGAGAACCGCGGGAACGGTGCCATCCAATCGGGTGCCGTCTTCGCGGTCGATTTGCACCGTCACGCCCGAGGTGGCGACCGGTGCCGGCTTGGCCGTGGTATCTCCGCGTGCCGATGCGACCAGTACGAGGATCGCAAGCAGGAACCCACCGACCGCGTAGGCGGAAATTCGGAAGCGGTTCATTCGGCGTTCCTTTCGTGGGAGTGGAGAATCTATACCGGTCGCGCGTGGGGGATGGCAAGCACGGTCCTGAAAATGCCGTCGGAACGCCGTGCCAACGGACACCGCGCGCACTTTGCTTGGGCGAATAGTTTTCGAAACCGTACCGGGACGCATTCCATAATGACTGATTGGGACCAAACCGACGACGTTGGACTAATGCTGAAGAAGGTGCGCGGGATCGCGAGCGATCGGCAGTTGATGTTCTTCGCGTGCGGTTGTTGCCGGCTCGTCGAGTCGAAGTTGCCCGCCGTCCGCTACCTGGCCGACCGATTCGAGAAGGATGCCGAACGGCCGATGAGCCGGGACGAAAAGTGGTCGATCCTGTCCGCGATCGGGTCCGCATTGCTCGGCGATATCCATCCGATCTTGCGGCAGTTCCTGATGGGGCAGGACAACGACTCGTGGACGATGGCGGCCCAGGTCGCGAGCATCGGCCGGATGTTCGAGTTCAACGGGGCCCCTGAAAGTCTCGAGGCCGCTGGCCCTTCCATCCCGCGGAATTCGGCGTCACAGGCGCAGGTCCTTCGCGAGGTCGTGCGAAATCCAGACCGGAATATCGAATTCGATCCGCGATGGCGCACGGATGCGGTCCGAGGGATTGCCGCGGCGATCGTGGAGTCGCGGGCCTGGGACCGGTTGCCGATCCTTGCGGACGCGTTGCAGGACGCCGGTTGTGAAGACGATGAACTCCTTCAACACTGCCGGCTCGCCGATCACCTTCATCGACCGGGTTGCTGGGCGCTTGAGTACGTGCGCGAGACCCCGGAGCGGTCGTCGCCGAATCCCGGCGATCCCGTATAATTCCGCTTCGCTGGTAAATCCCGCGGCGACCGCAACGAATGGCGTCGTAGTTCGATCGTGAGAACGGAATGTCCGCCGCCGAAACTCCACACCGCAAACTTGACTGGCTCGCCGCCGTCCTCAGCTATTTGCTCCCCGGTCTCGGCCAGGTCCTGCAGGGCCGCATCGCCAAGGGCGTCGTTTTCTTCGTCAGCCTTTACACGCTGTTTTTCTATGGCATGGCGCTCGGGGCCATGAAAAACGTCTGGATGCCGCCGCAATCGGTGGTTCGCGATCTGCCCAAAATGGAGATTGGCATCCGCCGCCTTTATTTCGAAGCGGACGGCGCGGCGAAATCCCTCGCATATCGCCCGCAGTTTCTCGGCCAGTTTTGGATCGGTGCCGCCGCGTGGCCGGCCGTGTTGCATTATCTCGCTGACAAAGACCCCAACGTCGTTCCACCCCCCGACGGCTTGCCTGTCATCGGTCGATACATGGCGACCCCGCCGGACGAGGAACTGCAGCGGCTCCAGCGCGACGGCAACAAGCGCTGGGATCTCGGATGGGTCTACACCCTCATCGCTGGCGTGTTGAACTTGCTCGTGATCTACGACGCGCTAGCGGGGCCGGCCGTGAAGGACGACGAGGAAAAAGAGAAGTCGGACAAACCGCCCGAACCCGGCGCAAAGCCGGAGGCCAAATCATGAGCCTCTTCGCGGTCAGCATCTACTGGGATTTACCGGTGCTCCTTGTGGTGGTGAGCATCGTCTACAGCGCCACCCGGCACGACCGCTGGGACCGCATCTTCCACGAGGCGTTCCGCTGGGGCATGCAGATCGCGGGTTTCCTCGCGCTCGTCGGCGTCGGCCTCTACCTGCTCTCGACGTTACTCTGATCGTCCAGCCAGCCGCGAAAGTCAACGCATTCGATCGCCAGTTCGCTCTGCGCGGCAAGCGTCGGAAAGTAACGATCGACGTATTCCCGTGCCGCCAGTTCGTTCCAGTCTCCACCCGGCCGGGCTTGCGATTTCAACAAGATCAATCGATCCGCACCCTCTCGCATCGCCAAGAACAGAGAAAGGGAATCGGTTGTGACCTGCCAGGAATGCGGCAGCAAGTCGTTTCGTCGGCAGTATTCATGACAATCCACGACGTACACGTCGGTCCGATCGACGAGTGAGCGGACGAAATCGGCGGCGGGCACGAGCGATTGCAGCGCGATCCAGTGCGCGGCACGCTCGCCCAGCCCGTGAATCCGATCAATCGCGCGTACGACATCGGCAAAGGGGCCGCCGCCGGGTACGAGGAAGACCGGCGCGGGCAGCGGTGCGAGCCAGCGATTCAATCCCGTGCGCAGGTTCGGGTGGTCGTAAAGGCTGCCACCGAGTTTGACGACGATCATGGTAGCCGCTCCGCCGCAAGTCGGGCGACGGCGTAGGCGGGAGCGGCTTCGGAGCACTCGGGGCCGATCTGGCCCATGACTGAAACGATGGACTGAATTCGATCTTGGAATCGTGAATCACTTGCCAGTGTGAAGGCCAGAAACTCGCCCGAACCCGAAACGATCGCGATCGCCCGCGCGGGTTCGAATCGTGCTATTATTGCGGCGATTTTATCGCTGAGCACTTTCCGCTGTCGACCGACGATCAACTCGGCCAACGCCTCGGTCGCCGAAACGGGCGTTTGCTCGGGATCGCCTCCGAGCATGCGGCTCAATCGTCCGTGGGCATAGCGTCGGGTCGCCGGCCGGCCATCGGCCGTGTCCATATCGGACTCGTCTTCTTCGACGTTACCAACGACCAAATGGGCGTCGTGGACCGTCGCAAAGAATTCCGCGGCCGCATCGAAGCCGAGGAACGTGGTGGCCGGAGTCCGGCGGATGCCCGTGTAAACCAGTTCGCCGGTTCGCATGCGCGACTCGTCGGTCAAGCCGATGGTCTTCGGCTGTCCGTCGATCAAGGGAATCAAGTCGGTTGTCGTGGAACCGACATCGATGAGGATCGCGAAGCCGCTTGGCGCGAACTGTCGACCGACGAACGTCGCCAGTGCGTGCCAGTTGGCGGCGGCAATCAAGGGTTGCTTTTCGATCGCTGATGTCGCCGGGTGGAAACCGCCGTCGGTACCCCAATAGCGAATTCGCCGCCCGACGCCCGCATGCTCCGTCGCCGAGACGATCCGCCGCACGCCCTCGCGCTTGGTCTCGAAGCAATCACACAGTTCGCCGGTCATCGTCACGGCCAACTCGTCGGCGTCGGGGAATCGCGCGATCAACTCCGAAAGCGCCAGCGGCAGATTCTCCGGCTGTTTCCAGAGCGCGAACGGCACCGACGCGGCCCGGCCGTCGCTCGTCGCCGCCTTCAGGTTCGCCCCGCCGATGTCGAGTCCTAAAATCACGGATGGCATAATTCTGAGATACAAGGTCCCTGAATGTCCCGCTACCTCGTCGGCATCGACCTCGGCACCACGAACAGCGCCCTCGCGTACGTCGACACCGCCGAGAAGCCGGTCGCCGGTCGGCCCAAGCTGCACACCTTTCCGATCCCGCAACTCGTCGCGGCCGGGCAGGTCGGCGCGCAATCGCTGTTGCCATCGTTCCTTTACCGGCCCGGTCCACACGATTTGCCGCCGGGGAGCGTCGCGTTGCCGTGGAACGAGGACGCGACGGAGGCGGTCGGCCTGTTCGCGCGGAACCACGGCGCGAAGGTGCCGGGTCGGCAGGTGTCGAGCGCGAAGTCGTGGCTGTGCCACGCCGGCGTGGATCGCACCGCGCCGCTATTACCGTGGGGCGCCCCGCCGGACGTGCCACGCATTTCCCCCCTCGAAGCATCGACACGATATCTGCGCCATCTCGTCGACGCCTGGAACCACACGAAAGGGCGCAAGCCGGAGGACCACCTCGAGCATCAGTTCGTCGTCATCACCGTGCCGGCGTCGTTCGACGATGTGGCGCGAAACCTGACGGCCGAAGCGGCGAAGCTGGCGGGGCTGAAGAACGTCTCGCTCCTGGAGGAACCGCAGGCGGCGTTTTACGGTTGGCTCGGTTCGCACTCCGCCAAGGAGGCCGCGAAGCTCAAACCCGGCATGCGCTGCCTCGTGGTCGATGTCGGCGGCGGCACGAGCGACTTCAGCCTGATTCGTTCCGGAGAGGAGGGGGGCGAACTGACGTTTCTTCGTGATGCCGTCGGCGATCACCTGCTGCTCGGCGGCGACAATATGGACCTCGCGCTCGCGAAAGCGGTCGAGGCCAAGCTGCCGGGCGGGAAGGTGGACGCCGCACAGTTCGGCGCGCTGGTGCAAGCGTGCCGGGCGGCGAAGGAGGCGATGCTCGGCCCGAAGCCGCCGGCGACATTCCCGGTCACGGTCGTCGGCCGCGGCCGGTCGGTCGTCGGCGGGACCATCTCGGTACCGGTGTCAGCGGCGGACGTGACCGGGACGCTGTTCGAGGGATTTTTCCCGTTCGTGCCGTACGACGCCGAACCGGGCCGGGCGAATCGCGCCGGCCTTCAGGAGATGGGATTGCCCTACGTCGCGGACGCCGCGGTGACGAAACACCTCGCGGCTTTCACGCGCCAGCACGCTGCGGATTCGCCGATCGACGCGATCCTGTTCAACGGCGGCGTCTTCCAGCCCGACCTCCTCCGCGAGCGGTTGCTCGCGGTCATGTCACCGTGGTTCGGGCCGAAGTGGAAACCGCTCGTACTCACGTCGCCGTCGCTCGATCTCGCTGTCGCATGGGGCGCGGCGTACTTCGCCTGGCTCAAGCACACCGGCGGCCGGCGCATTGGCGGCGGCGTCCCGCGCGCGTACTACATCGGACTCGAATCGAATGGCGCGGAACGCAAGGTACTCTGCGTCGTGCCCCGACATTTGGAAGAAGGACATGCGATCGATTTGAAGGAACCGGAACTTGAACTGACGATCGGTCGGCCGGTCTTGTTCCCGTTGTTCAGTTCGACTGTTCGCGACGATGCCGCCGGAGCCTTGTTCGTACCGGCCGGCGATCAACTGCGACAACTGCCGCCGCTCCACACCGTCTTGCGTGGGGGCAAGCGGAGTGGCGCCAAGCAGGTGCCCGTGACACTCAGCGCGAAGTGCACCGAAATCGGCACGCTCGAACTCGCCTGCGTCACGCGCGACCGGAACCGCTGGAAGCTCGAGTTCAACGTGCGCGACGCCCTTGACGGAGACGAACCCGCCGCCGATGCCGCGGCCGTCGTCGACGTCTGGCCCGAGGATCGCGTGCAGGCGGCGCTCGAATCGATTCGCCAGACCTTCGCACCGTCCGGCCCGCCGCCGCAGGAACTGACGAAGCGCCTCGAAGCCGATCTCGACGCAGGGCGGGATGACTGGCCGACGGGTGTCTGCCGGCGGCTCTGGGACGCCTTCAGCGAAGTCGCCGAACATCGCACGCGCGGCCCGGCGCACCTCTTGCGCTGGTACAACCTCGTCGGCTTCAGCCTCCGCCCCGGCTTCGGCGATCCGCTCGACCGCTATCGAGTCGAGGCGCTCTGGAAGACGATCACGGCGACGACGGCCGCGGCCGGGAAGGGGCCGGCCATCGTCGAGGGCGGGGCCGACTACTGGATCATGTGGCGGCGCGTGGCGGGCGGGCTGAACACCGCGCTCCAGCAGAACCTGTGGGCGAAGTTGAAACCGACGTTGCTTCCGTCGAAGACGAAGGCTCCGCCGAAGCCGAACGCGAACGAACTGGCCGAGATGTGGCGCGCGGCCGGCGCGTTCGAGCGGCTTGACGCGAAGACCAAGGAACTGCTCGGGCAGGAACTCTTGGAGCAATTGAAGCGGGGATCGGTCCCGACGTATCTGTTCTGGACCCTCACGCGTCTCGGCGCCCGCGTGTTGCTTTACGGCCCCCTGAACGCGATCCTGCACCCAAGCGTTGTCGAACGCTGGCTGGCGGAGTTGACCGAATTCCGCCCGTCGAGCGATCACGAACGGCTCGGCTGGGCGTTCTGCCTTGCGCAACTCGCTCGCCGCAGCGGCGTTCGCGCCGTCGACGTGGCGGACTACTGCCGCGATGAAATCGCGAAAATCCTGCGATCGATGACCGTCCCGGACGCCTGGCCGCACATGGTGGAGGAAGTCGTGACGGCGGCCGGCGACGATCGCATGAAGATGTTCGGCGACTCGCTGCCGATCGGTTTGCGTTTGGGTGGATGACGGTCGATACAAACGATTCCGCCGCAAACCCACCCACCCAATCCCGGAAAGACGCCCGAATTCCGGAACCGTACTGGCCAAGTAAGGACTTACGTCGATTTCACGGCTGCGGTCCATCCGGAAATACGGGATTCGGGGCCGATATCGATTGGACGACAAACATCTTCCACGAAAATCTTGATCGGTAAACTGGTGTATATTCCCGCCGGACATTGGCCTATGCTCTGGTCATTAACGACGAACCGCAACGGAGCCACGGATGGGTGAGTTCTTTCGACAATTCTGGAACATCGTCGTCACGCTGATCGATCCGCGGAACCTCTCCGATCCGGAGAAATTCAAGGACGCCCTGAACCAGCCCGGCGTGTTCTGGGCCGCCTTCGCGGCGGTCTGTGCGATCGTCTTCACCGAGACCGGATTGCTGATCGGCTTCCTGCTCCCCGGAGATTCGCTGCTGGTCGTGCTCGGCGTCGTCGCGCGGATTGCGAACTGGGATCTCGTGCTGCTCATGCTCGCGCTCAGCATCGCCGCCATCCTCGGCGACACGGTCGGCTACGGCATCGGCGCCAAAGCCGGACCCGCGCTCTTCAAACGGCCCGACAGCCGCTTCTTCAAGCAGGAATATCTCCAAAAAGCCCGCGAATTCTTCGAACGCCACGGCGGCAAATCGATCATCTTCGCCCGCTTCGTACCGATCGTGCGCACGTTCGTGCCCGTCGTCGCCGGTGCCGCGAAGATGAACTACCGGCGCTTCCTATTCTTCAACGTCTTCGGCGGCATCGGCTGGGTCGTGAGCATGCTGGCGTTCGGATACTTCATCATCGACCTGGCGGACGACCTGACGCGGAGGATCCTCGGCCGCCCGGACTTCACCTGGGCGAAGAACATCGACGTCCTGGCCGCGACGGTGATCCTGGTGTCGATCGCGCCACTCTTGTGGAAGGCCTGGCGCGAATGGCGGAAGCGGAAGCGAACGCCTATGATGGCGGTAGGTACGCAAGCCGTTGGAGAGCCTGCATGTCCCCCGAAGGACTCAACAATTGGCTGAAGCGCGACCCATTCATACCATTGCGAATCCACGTATCCGATCGGGTTCACTACGACGTCGTGAACCCGAATTTCGTGATGTTGGGTCGCACCGTGATCTTCTTCGGAATGCGTCGCGACATCGAGAGCGACTTTTTCGATGAACCGGTCATGGTCTCGTTCCGCCATATCACGCGCGTGGAACCCATCATCGAAACGAACGCCTCGACGAGCGCCTAATCATGCCCTCCACCGCCATCGACGCTTACCTTCGCGACCAACTCGCCGAGTTGAAAACCAAGGGCCTCCACAAGGCCGAGCGGCGCATCGAGTCGCCGCAGATGACAACGATCCGCGTCAATGGGCGCGAGGTCGTGAACTTCTGCGCCAATAACTATCTCGGCCTCGCGAACCATCCGACCGTAGTCGAAGCGGCAATGGATGGCCTTAAACAATGGGGCTACGGCCTCTCGTCCGTGCGCTTCATCTGCGGCACGCAGGACATCCACCGGCAGTGCGAGCAGCGGATCGCGAGGTTCTTCGGCAAGGCCGACAGCATCCTCTACATCTCCTGCTTCGACGCGAACGGCGGACTCTTCGAACCGCTGCTCGGCGAACAGGACGCGATCCTCTCGGACGAACTGAATCACGCGAGCATCATCGACGGCGTTCGCCTCTGCAAGGCGAAACGGTTCCGCTATAAGCACAACGACATGGACGACTTAAAGGCGAAACTGGAAGAAGCGAAGGACTGCAGGTTCAAGATGATCTTCACCGACAGCGTCTTCAGCATGGACGGCGACCTTGCGAAGCTGCCGGAGATCTGCGAGTTAGCCGATCGATACGACGCCATCGTCGGTATCGACGACTGCCATGGCACCGGCCACCTTGGCTCGACCGGCCGCGGCGGAGCCGAAGAACTCGGCGTCCTCGACCGGATCGACATCATCACCGGCACGCTCGGCAAGACGCTCGGCGGCGCCAGCGGCGGCTTCACGGCGGCCTCGGCCGAGATCGTCGACTGGCTCAAGAACCGCTCGCGTCCGTACTTGTTCAGCAACAGCGTGCCGCCGTCGCTCGTCGCCGCCGGGATGAAGGCGCTGGAACTGGTCGATACGAGCCACGTACTGCGAGAACGCAGCCGGGCGAATACGAAGCGGATGCGTTCCGGGCTGGAGGCGGCCGGGTTCACGATCAAACCCGGCCCGACGCCGATCCTGCCGGTCATGCTCGGCGACGCCGCCGTCGCCACGAAAATGGCGGACGAACTCCTGAAACGCGGCATTTACTGCATCGGCTTCAGCTTCCCGGTCGTGCCGCACGGCCAGGCGCGCATCCGCCTGCAAGTCTCGGCCGCCCATACCGATGCGCAGATCGACCAGGCGATCTCGGCCTTCACCGAAGTGGGCAAGCAGCTCGGAGTCAATTGAACCATTTCGACAAAACGACAGAAATCGAAAATTCGCGCGAACCCGTGCGGCGGGCCGCGTGTCCGACCGCAAAGGCCTGCGAAGGTTCACGCAAGGATTTCGCGGAATTCCCCGACAGAGGTGGGAATTTCTTCTTGCCGTCGGCGTCTCATGGGTAAGATTGGAAATCTTCCCGAAGCCGGCGCAAGCCGACGCGAATCTCTCAGTCCGGGAAGCAAGCCACCCGTTTCACCCCTAACCGTTGGTCATGCGTAACTAACCGCTTTCGGCGAACGGTCAACCCGTTCGTCCAACATCCGTCGGAGGTTTGTGTCATGAGCGCCAAGAACCCGATCCGCGTGTCGAAGACCGTCCGCCTCGCTGTAGCGAAGCGCGTCGCGGCCGTTCGCGCCGGCAATCGGTTCCTGGCAGTCTTGGCACGGCCTCATGCGGACTTCCAGTCCCCGGGGCAATTCTTGTCCCCGATCCCCGTCCCCGAACCGAAACGCGGTTCGCGGCAGGAGGAGGATACCGCCATGCCAGCCATGCGCTATTCGCCGAACGCCGCGACACCGACCGGTCCGGTCGGACGTGTCCATGGCCCTGTCAGTCGTCGCTCGACCTGGCAGATTCGTTCGTGGCCCCAGGATTCGCTCGCACGGTTCGGACGCGACTGCCAATCGCCCGACTGCAACGGGAATCCGAATGGTCACGGTCGCTTGCGGAATCTCTCCGCAAGAACGACGCGAACGAATCGGCCGACGGCGACGACCGCGAAGTGACGTGACGCACGGTTTATCGCGCACGAACGATTTGAACCGGATTCCGGCCGTTCCCACGGGAGCGAGCGGAATTCGATTCGCGAACGACGCTCGATAACACCGCGCTGTCTCCGGCCAGCAGTCAACCGCAACCCAGGCGAACGAAGCCCAAGTTCGGGTCCTCCGAGGAAGTCGCGTTCCCGCTATGTCGGGGCGCTCGGCTTTCCCGCGATTCGGACCGGACGCGATGAACCGACGAGCCACGCTCAGTCCGTTCGCGCCGTCCGTTCCGTCGATCCAATTCTTGAGGCGATTCGCCGAACATACCGCCGAACCCGCCGCGGGCTGAGTGCGACCGACTCCCAAACCGAGTCGATTCGCACCGCCCGCTTGGAGGGAACCGAGGAGCCCCCTTGCTGATCCGGGGCGGCCGTCGATTCCGTTCCGACAACGCCGGTGCGGCCCGCGAAACGGGATCGGGACGGGAACCCAATCATGAGCTGGATGGAAATCGAGATCCTGGTGGACAAGGCGAAGCTCGGCGACCGGGCCGCGTACGGCGAACTCGTCGAGCGGTTCCAGAACAGCGTCTTCGCCATGGCGATGGCGCGGACTCGGGACGCCGGCGAAGCGCAGGAGCTGGCGCAGGAAGTGTTCATCCACGCGATGCGGAAGCTGCCGCAGCTCCGGGACGCCCGGTGCTTTGCCGGCTGGCTGCGGCAGATCATCGCGCGGATGGCGATCAACCGCGCGACGCGGAAGGGCCCGGTCTTCGGAACGGAACCGGAGTTCCTCGACGGTGTGGAAGGCGACTTCCGGGCGCCCGACGAGCAGCTCGTCCTGGCCGAGGAGAAGGCGGAACTGCACGCTGGACTGCGGAAGCTCAAGGACCTCGACCGGGCGACGTTGGAAGCGTTCTACCTGCGGGGCCGGAGCCTGAAGCAGATGGCACGCGAGTTTGAGACGCCCGTCGGCACGATCAAGCGCCGACTGCACGTGGCGCGGGCGCGGCTGAAGGATGCCATGGAAGGCCGCGAGTCCGCCGCCGGCGCCGCCATGATGGAACTGGCGGTTTGAAGTGAACCCGATGCCCCGCGACGAACGTCGCGGGGCTTTCTTTTTGCAATCACTTCGGGTAAAGTCATGTCATCCCGCCACCGGCCGCTCCTTGCCGGAATCGCACGATGCACGCACACACTCACGGCTTTCAATCGCTCCTGCCCCGAGACCGCGAAGGCCTCACGATCCCGTCGCGCCGCAATCTTCTTAAGGCCGGCATTGCCGGGATGGCCGGCCTCACGCTGCCGGCCCTGCTCGCGAAGGCCGGACCGTCTGCGACCAAGAAGAGCGTCATCCTCCTCTGGATGGCCGGGGGGCCAAGCCAGATCGACACACTTGACCCGAAGCCGGACCGTCCACCGGAAAACCGGGGACCCTTTGGCGTCACGAAGACAAAACTCCCCGGCGTGCTGGTCTGCGAACACCTGCCGAAGCTCGCGGCGATCCTTGACCGATGCACGGTCATCCGCTCCGTCGATTGCCGGCACAGCAACCACGAGCCGAACACGGTGATGACCACGGCGAACTTGCTTGCCGAACCGCGGACGAATCCGGAGGCGAAGCAGTATCCGGCCATCGCCTCGCTCGTGGCGAAGTTTCATGGCTCGAACCACCCGGCCGTGCCGGCTTATGCCGCGTTCATGAAATCCCGGTCGCACCTCGCCTTCGCCGGCCGCGCTGGAAAGCAATACGATCCGTTCCTGGCGAACGAAGCCGCACGGCTGCCCATCTACGACCTTGTCGGCAAGGACTCCGGCAAGCTTTCCGGTGGCAAGATGTTCGAACTGCCCGTCGAAGTCGACTCCGGCCGGCTCGACGATCGCCAATCGCTCTTGAAGGGCTTCGACCGCCTGCGCGAATCGCTCGACTCGTCGGAGACGGGCCTCGACAAGTACGGCCGGCAAGCCGTCGCGATGCTGACGAGCGGTCGCGTGCGGGATGCGCTCGACCTGGAAAAGGAACCGAAGGCGACGCGCGAGAAGTACGGAAAGCACCTCTGGTGCCAGCAGGCGCTCCTCGCACGCCGCCTCGTCGAGGCCGGCACCGCCTTCGTCACGCTCGACCTCAGCTACCACACCGCCTCCGGCACGTGGGATACCCACGGCGACAACATCCCCCCGTACGGCGGTATCAAGAACGGCCTCGGTCCGCTCCTGCCGCTGTTCGACCACCTCTACACCACGCTGCTCCTCGACCTCGAACAACGCGGTTTACTCGACTCCACGCTCGTCATCGCGATGGGCGAGTTCGGCCGCACGCCCAACCTCGGCACGCAGGGCAGCACCGACGGCCGCAACCACTGGCCGTACATCATGTCGATGCTGCTCGCCGGCGGCGGGATGAATCACGGCCAGGTGATCGGTAAGTCCACCAAGGACGGCGGCACGATCCTCGACCGGCCGATCACGCCCGGCGACCTCGCCGCGACGATCTACCGTCACTTCGGCATCCCGCTCGAAAGCATGTATCCCGACGCCACGGGCCGGCCGTACCCGATCCTGCCCAACGGCGGCGATCCGATCCGCGAGCTGTTCTGATCCATCCCGATGGAAAAGGGGTCGGGAGTCGTTTTCGCGGCGAAAACGACTCCCGACCCCTTTTCCATCGGGAAGCAATGGGTACCTTTCTCCGCAGACGTTTCTCTCCCCTTCGCACGGGTACACCATGAGCGAGAAGAAGATCCGCGTGGCCATCGTCGGCCTTGGATTCGGCGCCGAGTTCATCCCCATCTACCAGGCGCACCCGAACGCGGAAATGGCGGCCGTCTGCCGGCGGAACAAGGCCGAGATGGACAAGGTCGGCGACAAGTACGGCATCAAGAAACGCTACCAGAGCTACGAAGACGTCCTGAAGGACCCGGACATCGACGCCGTCCATATCAACAGCCCGATCCCCGACCACGGGCCGCAGAGTATCGCGGCGCTCAAAGCAGGCAAGCATGTCGCCTGCACCGTGCCGATGGCCACGAACGCCGACGACATCAAGCAGATTTGCGACCTCCAGAAGAAGACCGGCAATATCTACATGATGATGGAGACGGTCGTCTACGCCCGCGAATACCTGTTTGCGAAGGATCTCTACGACAAGGGCGAACTCGGCCGCATCCAGTTCCTCCGCGGCTCGCACCAGCAGGACATGGACGGCTGGCCCGACTACTGGCCCGGCCTGCCGCCGATGTGGTACGCCACCCACTGCGTCAGCCCCTGCCTCGCGATCCTCAGCAAGCCCGGCGCACCGGCGCTCGCCGAGTCCGTCGTCTGCCACGGCTCCGGTCGTATCCGCGAGGAGTTGATCAAGAAGTACAACTCTCCGTTCGCCCTCGAGACGGCCACGTTCAAGATCAAGGGTTCGGACGTCTGCGCCGAAGTGACGCGCACGCTATTCGACGTCGCCCGGCAATACCGCGAGAGCTTCGATGTGACCGGCAGCAAGAAGAGTTTTGAGTGGCAACAGGTCGAGGACGAGGATCCGGTGATCCACACGAAGAATTCGCCGGAGAAGCCGCTGACGGAGAAGGAGATTCCTCAGCGCGTGAAGGTGCCGGACTTCGCAAGTCGACTGCCGGAACCGATCCGCAAGTTCACGATGCCGGCAGCGATCCAGGACGCCGATCACCTGAGCTTCCTGCAAGGCGGCGGACACGGCGGCAGCCACCCGCACCTCGTCCACAATTTCCTGATGGCCGTGCTCGGCAAGCAGCCGGCGTTCCCGGACGCTCCGACAAGCGCGAATTGGACGCTTGTCGGCCTCTGCGCCCACGAGAGCGCGATGAAGGGCGGCGACCGCGTCGCGATCCCGCAGTTCTGAGGCGAGCATGAACGACGCGGCCCGACGCGCGCAGAGCTTGGGATACCAACTTGCGATCGCGGCGCTGGCCGCGCTCGCCTTCATCTTCCTCGCGTCCCGCCGCGCCGAGAACCGCTTACCGGAGCGGGCCGAGGATCAGATCCGAACGCTACTGAGCTCGCAGGTCGACGCTTGGAACCGAGGCGATCTCGACGTCTTTATGGCCGGCTATTGGAACAGCGACGAATTGCTCTTCTACTCCGGCGGCACGATCACAAAAGGCTGGAAGCCGACGCTGGAACGCTACCGCAAGCGCTACCAGTCCGAAGGCAAGGAAATGGGCCGGCTGACGTTCGCCGACATCCATGTCGAGGTCTTATCGAACGAAGTGGCGCTCGTGCGCGGCCGGTGGTTGCTCGCACTCAAAGCATCCAATCCCGATGGCCTGTTCACCTTGAAGATGGTCCGCTTCGCCAACGGCTGGCGCTGCGTCTACGACCACACCTCGGCAAGCGAACCGAAATGACGCTCAGGCCTGGCACTTGATGACCGCACGTGCGGCGCTGCCGCACAAGTCCGAGAACGTGCTCTCGCTCGGCAACAACAGCTTCGCCACCAGCGCCGTCCAGCCCGTCTGGTGGCTCGCGCCCAGGCCCATGCCCGTATCCCCGTGGAAGTATTCGTAGAACGGCACATGGTCCCGGAAGTGCGGGTCGGTCTGATGCGTTTCGTACCAGCCGTTGACCGCGCGGCGGCCGTCCACGTCCTTCAGGAAAATCCGCGTCAAACGGGCGGAGATCTCCTTCGCGACTTGCAAAATGGTCATCTGATTACCGCTGCCGGTCGGGCACTCGACCAAAAAGTCTTCACCATAGTAGTGGTGGAACTTGTGCAGGCTTTCCACGAGCAGGTAATTCATCGGGAACCAGATCGGGCCGCGCCAGTTCGAGTTGCCGCCGAAGGCCGGGATTGTCGATTCCGCCGGCTGATAGTCCACCGTCAACACTTCGCCGCCGGCTTCGAACGTGAACGGCCGGCCCTTGTGCGCCTTTGAGAGCGAGCGAACGCCGAAGTCGGAGAGAAATTCATTCTCGTCGAGAAGTCGCCGGAAGAGCTTCTTCATCCGGTGCCCGCGCAGGAGCGAGAGCAGTCGGCGCTCGCCGCGGCCGCCCTGATACCACCGTGAGACCAACTGCGACAGGTCGGGGCGGTTTTCCAGGATCCACCGCATGCGTCGGGCGAAATTCGGGACGCGCGCGAGCAACTCCGGTTCGAGCACTTCGACCGCGAAGAGCGGGATCAGCCCGACCATCGAGCGCACGCGCAGCGGTTCGATGCGGCCATCGGGCAGGTTCAGTTCGTCGTAATAGAACTGGTCCTTTTCGTCCCAGAGGCCGATGCCCTTGCCGGCCATGTCGGTCATGGCGCGCGCGATGCCGAGGAAGTGCTCGAAGAACTTGATGGCGACGTCTTCGTAGACGGGGTTGTGCAGCGCCAGCTCGAGCGCGATGCGCATGAGGTTCAGGCTGTACATCGCCATCCATCCGGTCGCGTCCGCCTGGATGATGTGCCCGCCCATCGGCAGCGGTCGGCTGCGGTCGAAGACGCCGATGTTGTCGAGGCCGAGGAAGCCCCCCTGGAAGACGTTGCGGCCGTTGGCGTCCTTCCGGTTCACCCACCAGTTGAAGTTGAGCATCAGCTTGTGGAAGCAGCGCTCGAGGAACGGGATGTCGCCGGCGTCGCCGCGCTGCTCCCGCTCGATCTGGAAGACGCGCCAGCAGGCCCACGCATGCACCGGCGGGTTCGCGTCCCCGAAGTTCCATTCGTACGCCGGCAGTTGGCCGTTCGGGTGCATGTACCACTCGCGCAGGAACAACAGCAGTTGTTCCTTGGCGAACGCCGGGTCCACCGTGGCGAACGGGATCGTATGGAACGCGAGGTCCCACGCCGCGTACCACGGATATTCCCACTTGTCCGGCATCGAGATGATGTCGGCGTTCTTCAGGTGTTCCCAGTCGACGTTGCGGCCGCGGTCCTCTTCGGAGTTGTTCCGTTTGCGGCTCTTGGGCGGCTTCGGCTGCGCCGGATCGCCGTGGAGCCATTGCCACACGTCGTAATTGAAGAACTGCTTGGTCCAGACCAATCCGGCGATCGCCTGCCGGTGGACGAGTTTCGCGTCGGCATCCGTCATGCCGGCTTGAACGTCGGCGAAGAATTCATCCGCTTCCTCGATCCGCTTGGCGAAGACGTCGTCGAAGTCGGCAAAGGGGGAATCCAGCGTGTCTTCGGTCGTGTGGCGCATCCGGAGGCGGACGGAGGCGAAACCGCCCGGCGGGATCGACAGACGATACTGAGCCGCGGCCTTCGTCCCGGAGCGTTCCGGATTCGCGGCCGACGGATTCCCGCCGACGATGCAATCGTGGAACGCGTCCTTGAAGTATCCCGGCTTGTCCACGCCGTAGAGGCTTCGCACGTTCGTGTCGTTATCGGTGAAGAGCAGGGTCGGCGTGCCGTCGAAGTGGCAGATGTACTCGTCCCAGTCGAAGTGGAAGAGTCGTAGCGACTGGCCTTCCTTCGGCGTGATCATCGGCCGGAACGAATCCTCGGTCCACGACCAGGTATTGCGATACCAGAGTTGCGGCACCACCGTGATCTCCGCGGGGTCCGGCCCGCGGTTCACCACGTTGATCCGCATCAGCAGGTCCGTCGGCGACGCCTTCGCGTATTCGACGTACACGTCGAAATAACGATTCTCGTTGAACAGCCCCGTGTCGAGCAGTTCAAACTCCGCCTCCTGGCGCGAGCGGCGTTTGTTCTCGGCTGCCAGCCAGCGATACGGATACTCCGCCTGCGGATACTTGTAGAGGAACTTGAGGTAACTGTGGGTCGGCGTGGCGTCGAGGTGGTAGTAGAGTTCCTTTACGTCCTCGCCGTGGTTGCCGCCTTCGTTCGGGATGCCGTAGAGCCGTTCCTTCAGGATCGGGTCCTTGCCGTTCCAGAGCGCGAGGGAGAGGCACAATCGTTGGCCGGAATCGCTGACGCCGGCGAGGCCGTCTTCGCCCCAACGATAGGCCCGCTTGTGAGCGTGCTCGAACGGGAAATGGTCCCAGGCGTTGCCGTCGGGGCTGTAATCCTCGCGTACCGTTCCCCACTGGCGGTCGGACAGGTACGGCCCCCAATTCCGCCACGATGCGGTACCCTCGTTGGCCTCGCGCAGTCGGCGATGTTCGGCAGTCGCAAAGGATGAATTCACGACAAACTCCGTGTGGGGATTGAAGTGACGATACCGCTTCCGTCCGCCGGATTCATCCCTCTTCGACTCGAATTACCCGGCAAAGTTGACCCAACTCCCCCGAACCGCCGGATCTGACGGACTCAACGGTTGCGCGGGGGATCCCGACTTTTCGGTTTTTCATCCGCGAGGGCTTCGGCTATCATGGGAGAAACCGCAGGAGACTTCACCCGATGAGCCGATCGGATTCCCGACCGCAATTTTACCGTCGATTCCTCTTGGCGTCCTTGACCTTCGCCGGACTCGCCACGCTGGCCGCCGCCCTCCTGCTTCAACCCTCGTCGGCGACGGCCGAGAATCCGCCCAAGAAAGTAAAGCTTCCCGAGAAGCGCCCCGACGCCCCGGACCTCAACGGCGGACTGGCATGGCTGAACACCTCCGGCCCCATCAAGATCGCCGACCTCAAGGGCAAGGTCGTCCTCCTCGACTTCTGGACATTGTGCTGCATCAACTGCATCCACATCATGCCGGACCTCGCGAAGCTCGAAAAGAAGTACCCGAACGAACTCGTCGTGATCGGCGTCCACTCCGCGAAATTCGAGAACGAGAAGGACACCCGGTCGATCCGCAAGGCCGTATTGCGCTACGAGATCGCGCACCCGGTCGTGAACGATGCCAACCATGCGATCTGGGACGCCTACGACATCAGTTCGTGGCCCTCGATGGCCGTGATCGACGCCGAGGGCAAGTATGTCGGCCAGCTCTCCGGGGAAGGGAACTACGATGTGCTGGATGCCGTCGTGGCGCAGCTCATCGCGGAAGCCAAGGAGAAAAAGGTCCTCGACGAAAAGCCGCTCCGTTTTGATCTCGTCCGTTACCGCGAAACCGGCGACACACCGCTTTTCTTCCCGGGCAAGGTCCTTGCCGACGAGAAGGGCACCCGGCTCTTCATCGCCGATAGCACGCACCACCGCATTGTCATCACCGACCTCGATGGCAACAAACAGGAGATCATCGGCACAGGCACGCCCGGTTACAAGGACGGCCCCTTCGCTGCCACGCTCTTCGACGACCCCCAGGGGATGGCGCTCGACGGCGATACTCTCTACGTCGCCGACCGGAAGAACCACTCGATCCGCGCCCTCGACCTCAAGGCGAAGACGAGCGTGACCGTCGCCGGGATCGGCAAACAGGACGGCGAGTTCGCCAACCGCGCCCTCGACGCCTACGTCGACGCGAAGGGCATGGGCCTCAACTCGCCGTGGGACCTGCTGATCGTCGGCCGGCAGATGTTCATCGCCATGGCGGGACACCACCAGATCTGGGTGATGGACCTCGATGCGAAGAAGATCAAGCCGTTCGCCGGTAACGGCCGCGAACATATCAAGGACGGGCCGCTCTACGCGTCCAGCTTCGCGCAGCCATCCGGTCTGGCGACCGACGGCCAGTCGCTCTACGTCGCCGACAGCGAAGGCTCGGCCATACGCAAACTCCCGCTTTCCGGCGAGGGCCGCGTGACGACCCCAATCGGCCGGCCCGGCGATCGCGGCGCGCTGTTCTTCTTCGGCGACAAGGACGGCAAACTCGAAGACGCACGGCTCCAGCACGCCCTCGCCGTCGCGATGCATGACGGCAAACTCCTCGTCGCCGACACCTACAACAGCAAGCTCAAGGAAGTGGATTTCACCGCCGGCACCTGCACGACGATCCTCGGCGGCGAGGCGGCCGACAGCTTCTTCGGAGGGGCCGTGTTGAGCGAGCCGGCCGGCATGTCGGTCGCGAAGGGCAAGCTGTACCTCGCCGACACGAACGCCCACCGCATCCGCGTGGTGGACCTGAAGACGAAGGCAATCTCGACGCTGGCCCTCAAGGGCGTCGAACCGCCGCCGCCGCAAAAGGAATGGGCGCCGCCGAAGAAGTAACGGAGAATTATCTCGCGGCGAGGGCACCGCGCGTCCCGAGGCCGCGGACCAACGACGATCTGATCCAACTTCATTCCGAGGGAACGGACATGATGCGCATCATCGCGATGGTCGGGTTCATGATCGCATGCCCGCTCACCGCCGCCGAGAAGGACGCCTGGTACGCGAAGGCGGTCAAAGGCATCGCCGCGACGGTCGAGCCGGCCGAGGCCAAACCGGGCCAGACCGTCGTCTTCAAATTGACCATCGAATTGAACGACGGCTACTTCACCTACCCCACGAAGCAGCCCGACGAGAACGCCAAATCGTTCGTCAACAAGATCGCGTTCCCGAAGCCTGGCACGCTGATTTTCGTGGGCGATCTTGCGGACCCGAAAGACTTCCTCACGAAGGACGAGCCGTTGCTGGGAATCGCGGAACTCCGCACCTACAAAGATTCGGCCACGTTCGTTCGCAAGGCCGTGGTTTCACCGAAGGCGAAGCCCGGCGAGGCGACCGTCGCGCTGGATTCGTTCAAGCTCAGCGTGTGTGACGCGAAGAACTGCTTCCCGGCCAAGACGCTCCAACCAGAAGCGAAGTTTAAGGTGCTGGAAGGACAGGTCGAGGTCGACAAGCAATTCGCGGACGAAGTATCGAAAGCTGAAAAGTGACCAAATGATACGGATCGCCATACCTGTCCTGTTCCTTGTTACCTGTGCCGCCGACTGGCCGCAGTATCGCGGACCGAACCGCGACGACGTGTCGAAGGAGACCGGCCTTCTCAAGGAATGGCCGAAGGGTGGACCTCTGCTCGCGTGGACATTCGAGGCCGCCGGCGTCGGCTATTCGCCACCGAGCATCGTCGGCGATCGCGTCTACGTCACCGGCGGCCGGGACGACGACGAACTCCTCATCGCCGTCGACGCGAAGACCGGCAAGGAACTCTGGACCGCGAAGATCGGCCCCACCTTCCGCTGGAAGGGGAATAGTTGGAGCGCCGGCCCCAGCGCCGCGCCCACCGTGTCCGGCGATCGCGTCCTCGCCCTCGGCGGCAACGGCGACCTACTCTGCGCCTCGGCCGCCGGCAAGGAGCTTTGGCGCGTGAACCTGCCCAAAGACCTCGACGGCCAGGTGAACCCGATCGGCGGCGGGCCGCGCAACCTTGGCTGGGGCTTCACCGCCGCTCCGCTCGTCGACGGCGACCGCGTCGTCGTGGCGTGCGGCGGGCCGAAGGGCACACTCGCTGCGCTCGACCTCGCCACCGGAAAGACCGTCTGGCGCAGCGTCGAGTTGAAGGACCAGGCCGCCTATACCACGCCGACGCCCGCGACGATCGGCGGCGTGAAGCAATACGTCGTGCTGACGAACCCCGGCCTCGCAGGCACCGCGGCGACCGACGGCAAGCTCCTCTGGAGCCACCGCCGCAAGGCCCCGTACGGCACCGAGGTCATCAACTCGCCGATCGTGAAGGACGGAAAGATTTACGTCACCGTCGCCGCCGGGAACGGGGGCTGCGAACTCGTGACCGTCGCGAAGGACGGCACTGAGTGGAAGGTTGCCGTCGGGTATTCCCTGAAATCGCCGGCCAACCACCACGGCAACCTCGTGCTCGTCGACGGCAAGCTCTACGGCTGCGGCCCGCAGTGGACCTGCCAGGACTTCGCCACCGGCGCCGTGCTGTGGACAGAGCGTAAGCTCGGTACCGGTGCCGTCACCTTCGCGGATGGTCGGCTATATTGCTTCGCCGAAGGCGACGGCACGACCGCGCTGGTCGAAGCCGATCCGACGGGGTGGAAGGAGCTTGGCCGCATGAAGCCGCCGCGCGCCAGCAAGCTCCGACAGCCGCAAGGCAGGCTCTGGACGCCGCCGGTCGTCGCGAACGGCCGGCTCTACCTGCGCGATCAGGAACTGCTCTTCGCGTACGACGTGAAGGCGAATTAATCCGTCATTTCAATTCCACCACACGCCCCGTCCGGTTGCTCTCGTAGATCGCGCGAATGAGCGCCACGGCTTTCCGCCCTTCGCGCCCGTCCACGGCCGGGGCGCGGTTCTCCGCGATCGCCTCCACGAAGTCGGCGAGTTGGCGGCGGTGGCCCTCGAAGCTGATCGCTTTCGGGTCGGCGGCCCCGCCGCTGGCACCCACCTTCGCCGCGAAGCGTTCCTTCACCTCCTCGTCGCTCGGCAGCGCCGGCGAGAAGTCCCAACGCAGCACGTCCTCCTGCTCGATCACGGCGCTGCCCTTGTCGCCGTGGATCGCGATCGTCTTCGGATAGCCGGGATGGACCGAAGTCGTCGCCTGGATGACGCCGAGGGCGCCGTTCTTGAACCGGATCGCGGCGACGGCCGTGTCCTCGACTTCGATGCGATCGTGGGCGAGCGTGGCCGTGAAGCCGACGACGCTCGCGGCCTCGCCCATCATCCAGAGCAGCAGGTCCACGCTGTGGATCGCCTGGTTCATGAGCGCCCCGCCGCCGTCCAGTGCCTGCGTCCCTTTCCAGCCGCCCTCGTCGTAGTACGCCTGCGAACGCCACCATTTGCAGGTCGTCTCGCCGAGCGTCAGGCGGCCAAAGCGGTTCTCCTCGACGGCGTTCTTGAGCGTGGCGCTCGAGTCGGCGAAACGCGATGGGAAGATCGTGCAGAGCTTCACCTTGAACCTGTCGCAGGCCTCGATGATCCGGTCGCAGCGCTCCTCGGTGATTTCGAGCGGCTTCTCGACGACGACGTGCTTCCCGGCCGCTGCCGCGATGGCGGCCGGCTCGAGGTGAGCCCCGCTCGGCGTCGTGATCACCACGGCGTCCACGCCGGGCAGCTTCACGACCTCTTCGACCGAGGACACGATCGGAATCGGCGGATGGTTCAGTTCCTCGAGCATCTTCTCGCCGTTCGCCTTCGTCCGCGAGACCAGCGCGGCGATGCGCGTGCCGGGGATCGCCGCGAGGGCACGGGCGTGGAACCGGGCGATCATCCCGCAACCGACGATGGCGAAGCCGAGCGACATGGTACGTCTCCGAAGGTGACGGAATTGTATGGGTTCCGCGCTCGGCTCCGAAGACTGCGCCTCGCCGCTAAACGGTTGGATTTTCCCACGATGTTCTGGTATGGTTGGAACATCCCCGCTGCTTCATTCCCACGAGGCACTGATGCTGTCGCTCACTTCCGGCCCGCCGGCGTTCAACTGCCGTGGCGTTTCGCGGCGATCCGCCCTCAAGGCCGGCGTCCTCGGCCTTTCCGGTCTGACACTTCCGAACCTCCTCGCCATGAAGGCACAGGCGAAGTCCTCGACGCCGGAAAAATCGGTGATCCTCATCTGGCTCGATGGCGGTCCGAGCCAGCTCGAAACCTACGATCCGAAACCCGACGCCCCGGCCGAGTATCGCGGGCCGCAGGGGATCGTGAAGACGAACATCCCCGGTGTGAACCTCTGCGACTGGATGCCGGAGACGGCGAAGATCATCGACAAGGTCTCGCTCATCCGTTCGCTCCACCACGACAACGGCGACCACTTCGCGGCCGGGCACTGGATGACGACGGGCAAGTTCGGCTCGTCGGCGACGAAACTGCCGCAGGTGTATCCGTCGGTCGGTTCGTACATCGCGAAAACCAAGGGGCCGATCGCGCCCGGAATGCCGGCCTATGTGGGATTGCCCGCGGCGCAGACGATCTACCTCTACCCCGGGTACATGGGGGCAGCGTACCTCGGCGGGCAGTTCAATCCGTTCCAGGTCAATCGAGAGGAAGCCTACCTCGGCTCCGAGGATGCGTGTCGCGTCCGCACGCCGAAGTGGCTGAAATCCCTCTCCGGTGGCACCTCCTTCACCGGCAAGCGATCCCTCGTTCAGCAACTCGACGGCCTCCGGCGCGACATCGACCAGACCGGCACGCTCGCCGAGATGGACGTCTTCCAGCGCCAGGCGATGGACCTCGTCCTCGGCAGCCAGGCGCGCGAGGCGTTCGACTTCGACAAGGAAGACCCGAAAGCGCTCGACCGCTACGGCAAGGGGCCGTGGGCGCACTACACGGCGATGGCGCGCCGGCTCGTCGAGGCGGGCGTGCGCTTCGTGACGGTGGACATGCCGCACTGGGACGATCACTCGGACATCAAGAAGGGCCACGGACGGAAAGTTCCCGTAGTGGATCGCGCCGTGGCGGCGCTCGTGAACGACCTGGACGAACGCGGCTTACTGGAAACGACGATCGTACTGGTGATGGGCGAGTTCGGCCGGACGCCAAAGATCAACACGGGCCAGCCGGGCATTCCGATCCCGGGCCGGGACCACTGGGGCAATGCGATCAGCGCGATGATCGCCGGCGGCGGCATCAAGCCCGGCGTCGTGGTTGGGAAGACGAACGCGAAGGCCGAGCACCCGGTGGAGCGGGCGTTCAAGCCCGCCGACCTGCTGGCGACGGTCTACCACCAACTCGGCATCGACCACACGGCGATGTTCAAGGACCACACCGGCCGCCCGATCCCGATCCTCGACCAAGGCGAGCCGATCAAGGAGTTGGTGCGAGCGCCGTGAAGTAGGCCAAAATTGGGTGGGCTAAGGCTTCGAGTTCACATTCTTCGCACGACAAATTTATGGTGGGCCACGTGAAGCCTCGGCACCACTTTGCACATTTACTTTCCCAAATTCAGCATCGTATCCGTCGAACGATCTGGTATGCCGATCTTTGAGCACCGTTGTGTTCTACCTTCGGTGATTGCCGTCGTGGTGTTGCTGAGCGGCGGTCCGGTGGTCCGTGCCGACGATGCCCCGGCGATGATCCCGTTCGAGGAACTCCCGGTCCAGTTCCACAATCACGATGTGAAGCTGGTCGGCAGCCTGCTGCGACCCAAAAGCGATGGGCCCGTTCCGGCCGTGGTGTTCGTCCACGGCGCGGGCCGGCAGACTCGGCAGGACTACCGCGAGGTGGGAGAGTTCTTCGCGGGGCAGGGGATCGCCGCCCTGATCTACGACAAGCGCGGGGTCGGCGGGTCGGGCGGTGAGTACGAGAGTCGCGAGCCTTACGAGAAACTGGTCCATGATGCCTTGGCAGCCGTTGCGTTTCTGAAGCAGCACCCGGACATCGCCTCCTCGCGGATCGGCATGTGGGGGCTGAGCCAGGGGGCGACTATCGCCGCCGCCGCGGCGGCTCGAACGCAGGACATTCGATTCGTCGTGGCCGTCGGCGCGTCCGTCGCGGACGGTACGCTGTGCTACTACCGCGATAATCTGTTCCGCAAATATGGGCTGTCGGAGACGCTGCGCGACGTGGCCGAGAAGGCACAGTTGATCGTCGATACGCTGCCTCACAACCTGCGGGATGAATCGGTTTTCGCGACATTTTCGCCAAAGTCCTATCCGCCGCCCGAACAGTATGTGCATCCCGCATGGAGCCGCGTTCGCCAGCCCGTGCTGGCGATGTGGGGGCAATTGGACCAGCATACGCCGGTCGGTGAGGGGATCGCGGGGTTGAAGAACTCGCTGGCGATGGCGAACAATCGGAACTGGACAATGATTGTTCTCCCGAAGGCGAAGCACAGCCTTGGAATCTCCGACACCGGCGCGATTCAGGAACCCTGGCGCGGTTACGCGCCTAACGCACTGAAGACGATGACTGATTGGGTGCGCAGGGTTATCGAAGAACCGTCGCGAATCGACTGGATGAAACAGATCGGCTCCGCCATGCCGTCCGGTGTTCTGTCCAAAGTGATGCGCTACGATCGACTGCGTTGGTTTGGGAACGGAACCGTCCAGGCCGTGCTCTGGCTCGTTTTTTCACCGTTTTCCTGGCCAATGCGATCGCGGGCATCCGGAATGGATTCCGTCGCTTTGTTCGCCGTCGGCCGAGCGATGATCGAACGACAATCAAGTGGCTTCTAAATATCCTGCGTGCGCTCGGAGCCTTTAATCTCCTGATCCTGCTCGCGCTAGGGATCGTCACGCTGCGGGTGCTCGACCAAATGCGCCCGGGCTGCCCCGCCGTCCTGCTTTACCTCCCGCTGCTGGGTTCCATTTCCGCGCTGGCAACCGTCGCGATGCTGATTGCGTTGGCCCGAACTCCGCGCGACCCGGCCGGGACAACGGGGCGCCAAATCCGCTTCGCTCTCGAGGTGTTTGGTTTCGTCCTCTTCGTCCCGTACCTGTGGTACTGGAACGCGATGGGGTACCGGTTTTGACGGCCGGTCACCGCCCCGTCGGGCCGGGGCGGCTGATGTAGGTGTTCGGTCCGATGCGCGGGTCGTCCTCGAACGTGGCCAACCGGTCGCGGCCGCGACGTTCCTGCTCTTCGATGGAATAACCGGGCAGGTCCGCGCGGGATTTGTTGCGGGCTTCGAGCGGACCGGCGACGTTGCGGCAGCCGACGGCTCCCGCGAGTGCGACGAGCAGAAATAAAACGGTCCGACGCATGGCGGGCACTCCGTTCCGGTGGATCGAATCCTTCACATCTCCCATCGGCTGTCGCGGCGTCATCCTGCCGTTTGAACGGGTCCGATTGCCCGGCTCGGCCGGGCGATTCCCCGCAGGATCGGGCGAACCGTTGAACTTGGAACGCCCGGGCCGCCCTTCTATACTACACCCCAGAACCGAATTTCGTTCCCCAACCTGCGAGGCACCTTCGCCGCTCGGTTGGTTCGCCGCCAGCCGCGGAGTGCCGCGCTATGCCTCGTTCCGCCATTCCCGACGACGACGATATCTTCCACGACAGTCGGATGTCGTTCGGCGATCACATCGAGGAACTGCGCCATCGGTTGTTCAGCGCGCTCAAGGGCCTCGTCTTCTGCATGGTCATCGGTTTCGTGCTGGACTACGTCGGCGTAAGCATGGGCATTCCGCAGATCGGCATCGGTCGGCCGGTCATGCGCATGATCGTGGAACCGGTCGAGAGCCAGGCGCGGAACTACTACTTCCGCAAGCTCCAGGACCTGTATTCGAAGCTGCCGGCCGCGCCGGCCGATCCGGACGAGGTCGAACGGGTGCGCGCGAAGCTGAAGGAGAAGGAAAACGACCTTCTCGCACTGTCCGAGGACGAGTTGAAAGTCCTGCTCGCGGCGCCGCGCGACCTGCCGATCCTGATTCCCATCGAGCCGTTGAAAAAAGTTTTCGGCGAACCGAAGGACCCGGAAATCAAGAATATCCCCGTCACGATCCAACTCTACCCCGCGCACCTGAACGCGTACAACCTCGAAGGCGAGGCGCTCCTCCAGAGCAAGCGGTACCTGACGACGCTCAGCGCGCAGGAATCGCTCGTGGTGTACTTCAAGGTGTCGATGATCTGCGGCGTGATCCTCGCCAGCCCGTGGATCTTCTACCAGATCTGGGCGTTCATCGCCGCTGGCATGTATCCCCACGAGAAGGCGTACGTCTACCGGTATCTGCCGTTCAGCATCGGCCTGTTCATCGCCGGAATCCTGCTCTGCCAGTTCTTCGTGATTCCGGGAGCAGTCAAGGCACTGCTCGGTTTCAACGAGTGGATCGACACCGACCCCGACCTGCGCCTCAACGAATGGCTCGGGTTCGCTATCCTTCTGCCGCTCGTCTTCGGCGTGTCGTTCCAGACGCCACTCGTGATGTTCTTCCTGAACCGGATCGGCATGTTCTCGTGGGAGGACTACTGGGCGAAGTGGCGGTACGCGATCATCATCCTCGCGTTCTTCTCGGCGCTCATCACACCTACCCCGGACATCGTGACGATGCTGTACCTGTTCCTGCCGATGATCGCGCTGTACATGCTCGGGGTGGCGTTGTGCAAGTACTGGCCGCCGTCGCACGAGCAACTCGGCGACGACGACGCCGAGATCGCGGTCTAAGCGCGGGCGAAACCGTATGATGCAGGTATGTCTGAATCGTTTGAACCCCGCGTCTTTCTCGTCGGTGCCGGGCCTGGTTCTCCGGGATTGCTGACGCTGCGGGCGGTCGAATTGCTCGCGACCGCCGATATCGTCCTATACGACCAGCTCGTCCCGAAGCGGTTGCTCGACTTCGTGAACCCGAACGCCGAGACCATCTGCGTCCGCGAGTTGCCGGGCAATCACCCTGACAAGTACCCGCACATTCACACGCTCCTGATCGAGAACGCCCGGCAGGGGAAGCGCGTCGTCCGCCTGAAGGGGGGCGACCCGCTGATTTTCGGCCGGGGCGGGGAGGAGGCCGAGGCGCTGCGCGGGGCGGGCATTCCGTACGAGATCGTACCGGGCGTGACGGCGGCGATCGCGGCGGCGGCGTACCTCGATCGCCCGCTGACGCACCGAAACTATTCGAGCGCCGTCGCGCTTGTGACGGGGCATGAACTGCCGCAGAAACCGGGGAACAAGCTGGACTGGGCCGCGCTCGCGCGGTTCCCGGGCACGCTCGCGATCTACATGGGCATTTCCCGTCTACCGCTCATCATTGACCAACTCATCAAGCACGGCCGCGATCCCGATTCGCCGGCGTCGATCGTCGAGCGCGTCTCCACGGGCGAAATGCGCAGCGTGAACGCGACGCTCGCGACGCTCGACGACGCACGGAGGGGCGAAGGGCTGGAATCGCCGGGGTTGATCCTTGTGGGCGAAGCGATCGCGCCGCGGGTGGACCGTTCGTGGTTCGAATCCCGGCCATTGTTCGGCCAGCGCGTTCTTGTCACGCGGCCCCGGAGACAATCCGGTGGGATGGTCCGACGGCTCGAGGAACTCGGCGCGGTGCCGTACGTGCTACCGGCCATCGAAATCCGCGAACCGGGCGACACGGCTTCGCTGGATCGCGCGCTCGACGATGTCCGCGCCGGCCGGTGGGATTGGATCGTCTTCAGCAGCGCCAACGGCGTGCGCGGGTTCCTGGACCGGTTGGCGAAGCGGGGGCGCGACGCGCGCGACCTCGGCGGCGTGCGAATAGCCGCGGTCGGCCCGAAGACTGCGGACGCGCTCCGCGAATATCGATTGAACGCCGACCTCGTGCCGCCAGAGGATTTCTCGGCCGAGGGCCTGACGGGCGAACTGTTGGAAGCCGTTCGTGGCCAGCGCGTCCTGCTGGCGAAGGGGCGGCAAGGCCGGGATGTCCTTAAGGGGGCGCTTTCGAAAATTGCCACGGTCGGGGAAGCGATCGTGTACGAACAGGTCGAAGCGGTCGATGATGCCTCGGACGTGATCGACGCCCTTCGGCGAGGGGAAATCCGCTTCGTGACGCTCTCCAGCCCGAACATCGCGCGGGCGCTGGTCGGTCAGTTCGACGACACCATCCGCGGCCGCGTCGAGCGAGGCGAAATCGAAATGGTGGCGATCGGGCCGACGACGGCGGGCGCGATTCGGGAGCTATCCCTGCCCGTGGCGGCGACGGCGCGGCGGGCGACGGGTGAGGGATTGATCGACGCGCTGATCCAGCGCGTGCGGGATCGCGAGATGGTGGCGGGTTAGCGGATGTCGCGGAGGGCGTTGTAGCCGAGGTAGGCAACGATGCCGCTGGCGAGGATTAGGAAGATATCGACCATCATGAATGGGCTTCCGCCGAACGGAATGCCGATGGCGATATCCAGGATCGAAAGCAGGAGCATAAGGGCCGCGACGCCGAGAGCCGCGTAGCACAACCACTTTTCCATTGGCAAACCTGGCTCGATCCGGTCGGGAACAGACTGGGATTTTCGGCGTATTCTAGCGGGACCGCAACGGTTCGCCAGTCCGAATGGCGGGAGTTTTCCCCGGCTTCCCCGGAGTTATCGGCAGAATCCGCCGTTTCGACGTGGTCCGGGCGGTGTTCGTCTTTGTGGGCACTTCCGCTAAACTGAAGTTCTGTCCGTGCAGTAACTTCCTTCGGGGAAACCGATGTCCGCGATTGCTCTGTCCGATGTGGCCGTCCATCTTCGCCCGGCGGATAACGTCGCGGTGGCCCGCCAGTTGATTCCGGCCGGTACGGCGATCCGCTTCAACGGCGGCACGCTGACGGTGCCGACGGTGGTCAAACCGGGACACAAATTTGCCGTGCTGGACGTGAAGGAAGGCGACGCCATCACGAAGTACGGGCAGGTGATCGGCTTCGCGGGGAAGAACCTGACGCCCGGCGAGCACGTCCACACGCACAACGTCGTGCTGGGGAAGTTCGAGCGGGACTACGCCTACGCGACGCAGACGCCGCCGCCACCGGCTCCGCCGGCCGAGTACCGGAACTTTCTCGGCTACGACCGCGGCCCGACACGGCCGGAACACCGCCGCTACGGTACGCGCAACTACATCGCCATCATCAGCACCGTCAACTGCTCGGCGGGTACGAGCAAGTACGTCGCGGAGAAACTCCGGGCGAATGGAGTTTTGGACAAGTACCCGAACATCGACGGCGTCGTGCCGATCGTCCACAAGCACGGCTGCGCGATGGCGTACGACGGGGATGACCACAAGCAACTCGATCGCACGCTCGCCGGCATCGCGAACCACCCGAACGTGGCCGGGTACATTCTGATCGGCCTCGGCTGCGAGACGGGCCAGGCGGCGCACCTCATCGAAAACGAACACCTCGAACTCATACAACTCGGCAAGCCGAAGCAGAAGCCGATCCTGCTGAGCATTCAGGAGTGCGGCGGCATTGGTAAGACGGTGGACGCCGGCGTCGCCGCCATCGCCGAGATGCTGCCGCGTGTCAACGACGTGAAACGGACCTCCATCTCCGCGAAGCACCTGATTCTCGGCACGAACTGCGGCGGCTCGGACGGCAACAGCGGCATCACCGCGAACCCCGCCCTCGGCGTCGCGTCCGACCTCATCGTGCAGCAGGGCGGCACGACGGTGCTGGCCGAGACGACGGAGATTTACGGAGCCGAACACCTGCTCACCCGCCGCGCCGTCAGCAAGGCCGTCGGCGAGAGACTCGTCGAGCGGATCAAGTGGTGGGAGTGGTACACGAGCGTTTTCGGTGTCGAGATCAACAACAACCCATCGGTCGGCAACAAGGAGGGCGGCCTGACGACGATCTACGAGAAGTCGCTGGGCGCCATCGCGAAGGCGGGCAGCACGGCCATGACCGACGTACTCCTCTACGCCGAGCCGATCAAGACGAAGGGCTTCGTGGTCATGGATACGCCCGGCTACGACCCCGTCAGTATGACCGGCATCGTCGCCGGCGGCGCGAACGTCTGCGTCTTCACCACCGGCCGCGGCAGCGTCTACGGTTGCAAGCCCGCGCCCTGCATCAAGGTGGCCACGAACACGCCGCTCTACGAACGGATGATCTCGGACATGGACATCAACGCCGGCACGATCCTGAACGGCGTGCCGATGGAAAAGGTGGGCGCGGAGATCTTCGAGGAGATTCTCGCTGTCGCAAGCGGCAAGAAGACGAAGAGCGAAATCAACGGCGTGGGCGAGGAGGAGTTCGCACCGTGGCACATCGGACCAACGTTGTGATATGATTCGTAATTGAAAGGAGAATTTGCCATGTCGCCGCAGGTTCGCAAACTGCTCGACGAGGCTTTGGCCTTGTCCGAAGACGATCGTGTCGTTCTCTCCGACGGCATTTGGAACAGCTTTGGCGAAACAACTCGGGACGAGATGTACTCAAACCATTCGATGTCCGATCCGGAGTTTCGTGCCGAGATCGAACTCCGTTTACAAGAAGCGGAAGATCACCCCGAACGGCTCGTATCGTGGGATGAAGTCAAGGCTGCGATGTACCAACGAAACGGCACGGTATCAAAACAATGATCCCGAGGTTTACGGCGGGCGCGATCGCCGATTCCTACGCGCTCTAGGATTTCTTTGTGGCCAACTGGCCCGGTTCGCGAATACGGTTTATCGACGACATGGACGGTTTTATGGCCCGGATACAGGCTAATCCCCGGACGTTTGCCCGCATCTCGCGCGGCGTGCCGGGGACGAGAAGTGCGGATAGGAATGACGCCGTTGTTTCCCGTTCGCGTGATTTGCGAAGCGCGTGTGAAAGAGATCGTGATTTTGTCGGTGGAACACGCGCATTCCCGACCACGCAATTGGCGCCGGCGGCTCCCGCCGAATCCTTGACCGCATTAGGCTTCGCGATGGCACGTTTTCGCTATTATGAAGCACCGGACTCGCGCGGATACGATCCCAAGGAACCTTGCCGTCCACTTTCGCAAGTGACTTGGCCTGCTGGACTGCCTTTGATCGAGCCGAAGTGGCGAACGGAAACAGTTCTCGGTGTCACAGAAGGTATTCGCGAATCAAGGGATTTCTCGCGTCTTCTTATCCTCGCCGACGCGCTACAGGATGCCGGATGCGACAATGAGTTCGTACTTGATCACTGCCGATACTGCGAAGTTCATCATCCGCATTGCTGGGTCGTCTCAGCTATTTTGAAAAAACCAGTAATTGAAAATGGACCATTCGTACAAGTAGAAAACGATACCGGATTCGTTTCTCAACCTATCGAGATTGAGGTCCACGAATCGCCGGTGGAAAAATACGGCTTATTGGCGGAAGAACTAAATCTTGAAATGCTGGTCGAATGTTCCAAATATTTTTTGGTAATGTTGGCCGTTTTGATCGTGATCTATTTGATTATCTTTCTGCTATCGTGGATTCGGTTTATGATCTTTTACTCTTAAATCCCAGATTTGTGGTATTCCATGACTCCCATCCGCCCCGCGGGCTACGGCCCGCCGAAACTGCCGTTCACTCCCGCCATCAAGGCCAACGGATTCGTCTTCGTCTCCGGACAGGCTTCCACGGACAATAACGGCAACATCGTCAAGGACACCTTCGAGGCCGAGTTCCGGCGGTCCATCGAACACGTCAAGGCGATCCTCGCGGCCGACGGGCTGACGCTCGCCGACGTCGTGCAGGTGCGATCCTACCTCGCCAAGCAGGAAGACCTCGCGGAGTACAACAAGCTCTACCGCGAATACTTCACGGAGCCATATCCGGCACGCACCACCATCGTCGGCTGCCTTGGCGTCTGCAGCATCCTTTACGAGATCGACGTCGTCGCGGCGGCCAAGTCATGAGCACCCGCGTCGGCATCGTCGCGCTGCTGCATGAATCGAACACGTTCATCGGGAAGCCGACGACGCTCGACCACTTCGCGCGCGACCTGCTCGTCGAAGGCGAAGCCGTGCGAGAGAAGTTGGGCGAGTCGCTGCACGAGGTCGGCGGGTTCTTCCGGGGCCTCGCGCATGAGAAGATGGAAACCGTGCCGATCTTCGCGGCGCGGGCGTTGCCCTACGGTACCATCGCCACGGATGCGGCCGATGAACTCGTGCGCCGACTGCTCGCGGCGCTTGGCCGAGTTGGGAAACTGGATGGCCTGCTCGTCGCGCCGCACGGCGCTGCCGTCGCCGAGGCGTATCCCGATTTCGATGGCCACTGGCTCACTCTCGTCCGCGAGCGGGTCGGCCCAATTCCCGTTATCGGCACCCTCGACCTTCATGCGAACCTCTCGCCACGGATGGTCGCCGCCTGCGACGCCCTGATCGCATACCGCACGAACCCGCACCTGGATCAGTTAGAGCGCGGCATCGAAGCAGCGACCTTGATGGCGCGCACACTCCGGGGCGAAGTGAAGCCGACGATGGCCGCGGCATACCCGCCACTCGCGGCGAACATCGAACGCCAGGCCACTGCCGAACCTCATTGGAAGCCCTTGCTGGACTATCAGGCCGGCCAGAAGGACTTACTGACAAGCAGCCTCGTTTACGGTTTCCCCTATTCGGACGTGCCGGAGATGGGGTCCGCCGTCATCGCGGTGACCGATGACGATCGATCACTTGCCGAGCGACGAGCGAATGAGATTGGCGAGGAATGGTGGAAACGCCGAGCTGATTTTGCGGGCGAGTTGATTTCCGTCCCCGACGCCGTTGATCGTGCGGAAAAACTCGATGGACCCGTTTGCCTGCTCGACATGGGGGACAACGTCGGCGGCGGCTCACCGGCCGATTCCACGATCCTCGCGCAGGAACTGCATCGACGTCGTCTCGGTCCGAGCCTCGTCGTGCTGTTCGATCCCGAATCCGTGGCCAGGCTCGAAAATGTTTCCATCGGCGAACGCGTCAACCTTGCGATGGGCGGCAAGACCGACGACCGACACGGAATGCCGCTGGAATCCGAAGTCGAATTGCTTTCCCGCCACGACGGGAAGTTCGAAGAGACGGAAGTCCGGCACGGCGGCATCCGCTCGTTTGATCAGGGCCGCACCGCCGTCGTACGGACCGATTCGGGACTAACGATCGTGCTCACGAGTCGAAGGATGGCGCCGTTCAGCCTGAATCAGATCACGTCGTGCGGGTTGGATCCGAATGCCTTTCGGATTCTCGTTGCGAAGGGCGTGCACGCACCAGTCGCCGCCTATGCCCCGGTCTGCAAGCATCTCATCCGCGTGAATACGCCAGGAACGACGACGGCCGACATGCGAACGCTGACCTATCAGCGTCGCCGTCGGCCGTTGTACCCGTTCGAAGGCTGAGGATCAGTTCGTGCTCAGTTGCGGCACGACGAACCCGTTGATGAGGGCGGCCGTCTTCGGCTTGCCGGGTTCCATCGGCTTCGGGGCGTCCGCCGGCTTCGGCATGGCCTTCGGCGCGGCAGGCGCGGCCGGGGCAGCGGGAGCGGCGTGAGCCGGGGCGGCAGCGCCGCAGCATTCCGTTTGGCAGGCCGGTTCGCAGCACTTGTTCTTGCGGGAGTGCAAGCGGGCCTTGATGCGATCGAGAATGCTCGCCTTGGCACACGGGTCGTCGCAGCAAGCCGGGGCCGGAGTCGGGCAGGCCGGGGCGGGAGCGGGGCAGGGGGCCGGTGCGGCGCACGGGGTCGGGCAGGCCGGAGCGCAGGCGTCTTCGCACTTGTGCGATTTGGCGAACTTCGCCTTCAGCCGATCGAGCAGGCTGACGCGGCCGCAGGGGTCGCAATCGTTATGAGCACAGCCGGCGAAGATCGGCGTGCCGCAGGGCGTGCAGGAGTTCCGACTGAGCTTGGCCTTGATGCGAGCGAGCAGGCCGGGCTTGTCGCACGGATCGCAGGCCGAGGTACAGCTAGGGGCGCACGGGTCGCCGCTGACGGCGAGCGCCGAAATCAGGAGGGCCGCGGAGACATTCATGGACGGAGTCCTTCGAGGGTTTGGAAGTCAACCTTGCGAAAATCGACCAGATTCCATGGGAAATCGATGGATTCCCGAAGACTTGAGTGAATCCCGGCGTCGGGTCGTGATCGGAATAGCGACCTTGCCGACGATGACGGGCCAGCGATGTCGACAAATCCGTCGCCATCGTTTTGATTCGTAGAATCACCGTTCCCAACACGAGGCCCGCACCGGTGCGAAGCGTGAACAAAGTATGGCGGCTCCGGCCACAAGATGCATCTGGCGCCCGGCGGTTGTCGATCGAGTTGAAAGTCTCGGATGTGGTCGCGAGATTGCTGGCAAGCCGCGGGCTGACGGATCCACAAGCCGCGGAACGTTTTCTCAATCCGGTCTTGTCGAATTTTCACGCCCCGGCGACGTTGCCGGGAGTCGGCCGGGCTGCCGAGCTGATCGTCGAAGCGATCCAGACGGGCCGACGAATTCGGGTCTACGGCGACTACGATGCGGACGGCGTCACGGGTACCGCCATCCTCGTCCGTTTGGTCGAACAACTTGGCGGCACGGTCGATTTCCACATTCCCCACCGCCTGGACGACGGGTACGGTCTCAACGTCGAGGCAGTCCGCAAAGCGAAAATCGATGGCGTCGGCCTTCTCGTCACGGTCGACTGCGGTATCACCGCGGCCGCCGAAGCGGACGAAGCCCGGCGCCTCGGTCTCCCGCTCATTGTCACGGACCATCACGAATTCCAGGACCAACTCCCGTCGGCCGACGCCATCGTCCATCCGCGGATGCCGGGCGGCTATCCGTTCGCGGGGCTTTCGGGTTCCGGTGTCGCGTTCAAGCTGGCGTGGGTGGTGGCGCAGCGGATCAGCGGTGCGGACCGCGTCACACCGGAACTGCGCGAACACCTCATGGATGCCGTGGGTCTGGCGGCTCTGGGCCTCGTGGCCGATGTCGTACCGCTGCAGGACGAAAACCGGATCTTCGTCCGGCACGGGCTGGCCCGCATCGCGTCCCGGCCCTCGCTCGGGCTGAAGGCCCTGATTGAAACCTGCAAACTCAAGGACGCGAAACTGACGGCGGAAGACGTGGGCTACAAACTCGCGCCGCGATTGAATGCCGCCGGCCGCCTTGGCTGTGCCTTGCTGGTGGTCGAACTGCTCACGACGAAATCGCCGGTGAAGGCACGCGAGATCGCCGAGTGTCTGGATGGATTCAACGCGCAACGGCAGACGATTGAGCGTCGGATGGCGACGGAAGCACGGGCCATGCTGACGGAAGGACCCTACGTGGACGATCCGGCCATCGTGCTTGCCTCCCCCGAATGGCATCAAGGAGTTGTCGGCATCGTGGCGGGGCGCATCACTGAGCAATTCGGCAAGCCGTCGGTGCTCATTGCTTCCCGGCCGAACGACGAAGTGTCAACCGGTTCGGGTCGATCGGTGCCCGGTGTCGCGTTGCATGAGGTGTTGAAGGATTGCGAAGACGTTCTCGAAGGATTCGGCGGGCACGCCGCCGCCGCCGGCGTGAAAGTCCGTCCCTCGCGGATCGAAGCATTTCGCACGGCGTTCGCCGCGTCCGTCACACGGCGCTTTCCCAACGGCCTGCCTGCCCCGCGGCTCGATCTGGAATCGGAGATTCCCCTCGCGGCGCTGACGTTGCCACTCATCAACGAACTGGAAAAGCTCGAACCGTACGGTGCGGAAAATCCCCGGCCACGCTTTCTCGCGGCCGGGTTGGAAGTCGTCCCCGATTCCGCGCGACGGCTTGGCACCGAGAATCGCCACCTGAGTTTCCGGGTCCGGCAAGGCTCCACGACAGTCAAGGCGATTGCCTTTGGCATGGGGGAACGGATCGACGAATTGCTTTCGGCCGGCGGCCGTTGTTCGTTGGCATTTGTACCTCGAGTGAACGAGTGGCAAGGCCGCCGCAGCGTCGAGATGGAGGTGGTCGATCTCCAGGCCGGGTCGGACCCGCGAATCGAATAGAGAATCATTTCTCGGACAACTTCTTCTTCAAATCTTCGATCCGGCGCTTCCAGGCATTGAAGGAACCTTCGCGCGCGAGCGGTGTCGCGGCGGCGTCGAAGCTCGCCAGTACCCTCATGGTCCGCGCTTCCGGATCGACTTCGTTCAACAGTTGCCAGTAAGCCAGCTCGCGAATGGCGAGCACTGGGGAATTCAGGGACTCCGCAAGGAGGTCGAGCGCTTTGGGATCGGACTTCTCCTGTGGCGAAGGCCCGCGCAGCAACCGCGCGACCAAGCGGGTCTGATCGGCCGAGAGTCGGCTCTTGTCCATGAAGAGCTTGGCGAGCTTATCGACGGCGTCGGGTTCCGATGCAGCCAGCGTTTGCAAGCTGAAGGCCGCCGCGTCGCGAACCCGAGGACGTGTCTCGTCGACGAGACCGTCGATTGCGGGGGGGAATTCGCCGATGGCCGCATACCCGAGCGCCGCGATACTCGGTTTCACCAACCGACGAGCGGTTTCCAGTGGTGTTTCGTTGAATCCCGGTTCACGCAGCACGAACATCTCCGCTAGCCGAACGCGAACTGAATCCGGTTCCTTGAACGATTCGGCGAATTCGGCCAGTGTGGCTTGCACCGCGCGCGAGATGGCATCGGTGGAATTCGCCGGTTGGCGGGAAAACGTCTGATCCTTCGTGAGCTTTTTCGGCCCTTCCAAACCCGCTCCTTTGCTCGACCAGGTAACGCTATCCCCGGCCATGAGATCCACGAGATTCCGATGACGGTTCTTCAATCCAGCCCGGCCTTTGAGCACGGCCAGTTGAAGCGTCGCTCGTGGCTGTTCTTTGGGATCGACGTCGATGAGCAATCCCGGAACAACACGGCGTGTCGTCTCGATCACGAGGTCCGTCGAGGCATCGGTGAGCGTGATGTCCCAAATCTCGTTGCCGAGGCGAACGCGTGCCTTGCCACCGGTCGGCTTTGCCGTCGTGAGATAGATTCGGCCGGAATGGAAGGTCAGATCCGCGTCGATCCCTTCGTCCGGCACGTGAAACGTTACCGAAGATTCCAGGATCGGGATCGGAAATTGATCGGGCAGATTGCCCCAGAGTTCGACTTGAATTCCGGATTCGAGCGGAATGGGGCAGTGGAATCCGGGCAGCGCGAGCAATCGCTCGGCCGTGGCGACCTCCGGCATCTTGGGAAGGATTCGCGTCCATCGACCGTTTCGCTCGGCCAGGAGTATCCGATTCGCGACTTCAAACCGTGAGATATTCAGGGGATCGTTTCGCGGTGCCGGAACCGAAGGAACAAGTTCGACGGGTGGTTTTTCCGGCGTTGGCACAACCGCCATCGGTTGCTCGAATATCGGTTCGATGGCGGGCGGCATGGGTTGCGCGGGTCGTTCCACGGCCAGTGGTGCCGGTGGCTGCTCGTTTGCCGGCACCTCCACTGTGCGCGGAAGTCCGGCCATCGCCGGTCGTGGTGCAGGAGCGAAGTCGGGACCAGGGCTTGGCCAGGTCGCGTAAGCCGTCAGCCCCAGTCCGGCCACGAGTCCGCCCAGTATGAGGAGTTGAGCGATCCGTTGATTTCGCGATTCCGTTCGGCCATAGGCTTGCATTCCTAGCAAATAGGCGGTCTCTGCATCGTCCGTGCCGGGTGGAGGGGCGTCCGGGGCGATACCGCCGACCGGCACGGTATTGCCGGGTTTTTTGTTCGGCAGTGATTCCGGACCGGTCACCAGTCGGTACATGCGCTGCCGAGCGGTCGGAGGAACACGGACCGGTTCGCTCAGCAACAAAGTCAGAATCTGATGACAGGCCGAAACTTCCGCGAGATGAACGTCCGACTCGAGGCAGAGGTTTTCGAATTCCGTGAGTTGTCCCGATGCGAGCGCATCGCTGAGATATTCGGCGACGGTGTTGGGGTCCGAACCGTTACCACGTTCATTTGGTGGCGTGGACAGGCCGCGGCGGCGCGTCACGCGTTTGATCTTCTCGATCAGTTCCTGCGCCGCCGGGCTTTCGGCGACCTTGTGGCCGATCGCTTTCGCCTCCTCGCCGGGCAGCGTGTCGTCGAGGTAGGCGAGCAGGGTGCGGAGCGTCAATCGCATGGCATGTCCTCGTGCAAGTACTTCATTAGTGGCAGTGGCCGCCCGATTTCGTGCAACATTTCGAGAATTTTTCCCGACGGACACCCACCAGTAAATCGCTATCCTTGGCCATATTCCCGCCGCTTCTCCCATTTGCCATGAAACCACTCATCGTTTGCGTGATCGTCCTCGCTTCCGCCTCACTTGCGCGAGCCGAACTGCCGCTCAAAGTTCCGACCGGGTTCGTCGTGACCGAAGTCTGCGGGCCGGATCTGGCGAACGATATCTACGGCATCCAGATCGACGCGAAGGGCCGGCTCGTCGCCTACGGTCGCGGTTATGTCCGCCAGATTCTCGATGCGAAGCGATCGGTGGAACTCGTGGCCGGCATGACTGGCGGCCCGATGGGCTTGTTGTGGGAAGGCGACACGCTCTGGGTCGTCGTGGATGGCGGATTAAAGAAGTACACGAACGTGACCGGACGCGAACCCGCGAAGAATCCTCAAACGGTATTGAAGATCAAGACCGGCGGAGAACACGACGCGCACGCCGTGCGGCGCGGGCCGGACGGCAATCTCTACCTGCTCTGCGGGAACAACGCCGGCGTGAACGCGAAGACGGTCACGTCGCCGAAGTCGCCGATCGTAGAACCGGTCGCCGGGGCGCTATTGCGGCTCGACGACGACGGCGGCAACGTCGAAGTCCTCGCGCACGGTTTCCGTAACGCCTACGACTTCGACTTCAATCTCGACGGCGTGCCATTTACGTTCGACTCGGACAACGAACGTTGCGTCGGCCTGCCGTGGTACGAACACACACGGTTCTACAAGATCCTGCCCGGCTCCCACGCCGGCTGGCTGAACCCGCAGCACGCGCAGACCTGGCGACTGCCCTGGTACTACGCCGACGTCAACCGGCCGGTCGCCACGGTCGGCCGCGGCTCCCCGACGGGCTGCGTTGGATACCGGCACACAGGGTTCCCGGAGAAATACCGGAACGGTTTCTTCCTCGCCGATTGGACCTTCGGCAAGATCTGGTTCGTTGCACAACCCGCGCGCTCGGCGGAACTCTTCCTCGAACCGACCGGCGAGAGCGGCTTTGCGCCGACCGGGCTGGCCGTGCATCCCCAGACAGGCGATCTGTATGTGAGCATCGGCGGGCGCGGGACGCGCGGCGGCATCTACCGCATGGCACCGAAGGAACGGAATCCCAATGCGAAACCCATTCCAATGGCATTGAAGCCGGCGAAGACGGTGACGAAACTGCCGAAACCCGATTCGTTGAATTTCCATACCGGGGGGATGAAACTCATCCGTTCCTGGATGATCGAACTCGGCGATTTCGTTGATCCGAAACTCATCGGCACGGTTTGGGAAGGTTACTCCTTCCGCAAGCCGGTGCCGGCCGAACTCGCCGCGAAACTTCTCCCGGAATTACGCGCGGCTTTGCCGTCCGGTGCCGCCACGATGAACCGGGAAGCGACACGCATGCTAGCGGCACTGCAAGACCCCGACCCGGCGACCGTCGCCCGCGTGGCGTCATGGTTGACTCCGGACTCGAAGCCGATCGACGATGTCCACAATCTCATCGTGCTTTCGCGGCTGACCGGCGCGCGAACGGATGCCGACCGCGTACGCATCGCCGACTCGCTCGTCCGTCTCGATGCCAAATTCGTGAACGCGAAGATCGACCGCGACCGGCACTGGCCCCTGCGAATGTCGGAAGCGACGGGGGCGTTGCTCAAACTCGATCCGAAGCTGGAAGCGGCGCTGCTCGCGCACCCGGATTTCGGGCAGTCGCACCATGCGTGGCTCGCGAAGCTGCTCGACAAACCGAAGGCGGCCCGACGCATTCTCGAACGATCGAAGACGGATAGGGAATTCGAGTGGTCGCCCGAACTCGTAGCGCTCCTCGGCTCGCTCGACGATGCCACGGTGCGAGAAGTCCTCCCGGCGCTAGTGAAGCAGGGCGGCCTCGTTGATTCGATCATCCCGCTCGTCGCGAAGTCGAATCGTCCGGAGGACCGCAAGCTCTTCGTCGAAGCGTTGAAGTCGTTCCAGCCGCGTACTCTGGAACGGGCGGCGAAGTCGCTCGCAACGTACCCGGCGGACGAATCGGAACTCGTGCCGACGCTCCAAGCGCTGCGCAGGCTCGGCGAGACGAAGGACGATGCCGAGGTGAAGGCGGCGCTTGGAGCGCTCCTGCGGAAGCAGACCGGGCAGACCTTAACGACGGCGAAGGAGTGGAACGAGTGGCTGGCGAAGGCGAAGCCAGAACTCGCGAAGCAACTCGCGTCGGGCGGGTTCGACGCGGTCGCGTGGGCGAAGCGAGCCGCCACGATCAATTGGGACGCAGGCGACGTGGGGAAGGGGAGGGCGGTCTTCGCGAAAGCGCAGTGCGCCGCCTGCCATAACGGCGCGCAGGCCATCGGTCCGACACTCGACGGCGTCACCAAACGCTTTGGCAAGGACGACCTGATCACCGCCATCGTCGATCCGAACCGCGATGTTTCCCCGCGCTACCGGACGACCGAAGTGCAAACGCGAGACGGTAAATCGTACCGCGGCATCGTCATCTACGAAGCCGTCGACGGGGTGATCCTGCACTCCGGAGCGACGGATACCGTTCGCATCGTCGGCGATAACATCGAATCGAAACGCACCCGCGAGACATCGATCATGCCCGTCGGGCTACTGGACACGATTTCGAATGATGACGTCGCCGATCTGATCGCCTACCTGAAGACATTGAATCCAAAATAGACTCCCCGAGGTTCCCATGCGAGCTTCCTTCGTTCTACTCGCGCTTTCGTGTTCGCTCGCGGCCGCCGAACCAAAGCCGGCGTTCCGCGCCGGCGCGTTCGCCCAGGATGTGACCCCGACCTGGTTCCCGATCTCCGTCAATGGCAACATGTCGGACTTCAAGGCGAAATCGGCCAACGACCCGCTCCATGCCCGTTGCCTCGTACTGGATGACGGCACAACAAAGCTGGCTCTCGTCGTCGTCGATAGCTGCATGCTGCCCCGTGAACTGCTCGACAAGGCGAAGGAACTGGCGAAAGAGAAGACCGGCATCCCGACGTCGCACATGCTCATCTCGGCGACGCACACGCACACGGCCCCGACTTCAACCGGTGTCTTCCAGAGCGAGCCGGATGAGAAGTACGTCGCCTGGCTGCCGGGTAAGATCGCCGAGGGTATCGCAAAGGCACACGCGAATCTGGCGCCGGCGGAATTGGGTTGGGGTGCCGCCGACGAGCCGAATCAAGTGTTCAATCGCCGCTGGTGGATCAAGCCGGGCATCGAGAATCGCGATCCGTTCGGAGGAACGACCGACCTCGTCCGGATGAATCCCGGCATCAGGAACCCGGCGCTCATCCAACCGGCCGGGCCGGTCGATCCGGCGGTGTCGATCCTCGCGGCCCGGTCGAACGGTAAGCCGCTCGCGTTGTTTGCCAATTATTCGTTGCACTACGTCGGCGGTCTGCCGGCGCTTTCGGCCGACTATTTCGGCGCGTTTTCCGACCTCGTCGGCGGGAAGGTCGGCGCGACCGACTCGAAGTTCGTTGGTGCCTTGTTCAACGGCACGAGCGGCGACGTGAACAACATCAACTTTCGCGAAGCGGCGATCCCCTTCAAGCCGGGCGAACGTATCCGCCTCGTGGCCGACGCGGTCGGGACCGCCGCGAAGACGGCGCATGCCAATGCGAAGTTCGAATCGACGGGAACGCTGGCCGTTGCGGAAGCGGAGATCGAATTGAAGGTCCGTAAGCCCTCGGATGCGGAATTGAAGCGGGCCGAATTCATCCTCGCGAAAATCGACTCGCGCGAGTTGAAAGGTCTGGAAGAGGTCTATGCCCGCGAGACGGTTCTGATCGCGAAGTATCCGGACACGGTGAAGTTGAAACTCCAGGCGATGCGCGTCGGCGGTCTCGGAATCGTCGGCATCCCGTGCGAGGTGTTCACCGAGATCGGTCTGGAATTGAAACGTCGGTCGCCGATCCAGCCGACATTCTGCATCTCGCTCGCCAACGGCTACTACGGCTACCTGCCTACGCCGCACCAGCACCGCTGGGGCGGCTACGAAACCTGGCGGGCACGATCGAGCTACCTCGAGCCGACGGCATCCGACGCCGTGGTGAAGACGTTGATGGAGTTGTTGAACAAGGTGAAATGAGAACCCCCGACGGACCTTACGGTCCGCCGGGGATTGTTCGGTCCGCGGATTCCGGGCCGCGGGCCGAGGCCTCTTCCGTCCAGCCCCGTTCCGACAAGGCTGCGTCGGTGACCATTCAAAAGCAATGCCCGTGCCATTCGCGCCGAGCGTCGATTTCCCGGAAACTGATCTTGATTCACGCGGATTTCGACCCGTCTCGCACCTTTTCACCCGCGACGGAAAGCAAGAATTACAATCGACGGGTTGAACCGGAAAGATTTGCACGGTGCGGATCAATCGACGAGCACGATTCGGACATCCATGACGTTCGTTCCCGTCAGTCCCGTGCGGATCAATCCACCCGTCGCATCGAAGTAAGCGTAGGCGTCGTGACGCGCGAGATGCGTTGCGGTTGACAGGCCGAGCCTCCGCGCGGCAGAAAGGGTCTCGCGAGTCGCGACCGCGCCGGCGGCGTCCGTCGGGCCGTCTTCGCCGTCGGTTCCGGCGCTCAGTACCGTCACGCCGGTCATCCCGCTTTCGCCGAGCTTATCCAGCATTGCGAGGACGAACTCCTGGTTGCGCCCGCCCTTTCCGGGGTTCGCGCCGAGCGCCACGGTCGTCTCGCCGCCCAGCAGGATGCACGCGGGGGGCTTCGCCGGCACCCCGCGCGAGCGGATGCTGCGAACGATCCCCGCGACCGCGACGGCCACCTCCTTCGTTTCCCCTTCGACGAACGGCCCCAGATCGACGACGGAATAGCCGCGTTCATTCGCCATCCGTTTCGCGGCATCGAGGGAGATCGCGTTCGACGCGATGATCGAATTGACGATGTTTGCGGGAACGGTCTTCAGCGTCTCGGGAATCTCGCCTCGACTTCCCCGCTCGAGATGATCGAGAATGGAGGCGGGCGCCCGCCCGCGCAGATCGAATTTCTCCAACACCCTTAGCGCATCCGCGAACGTCGTCGGGTCGGGTGCCGTCGGGCCGGAAGCAATCACGTCGAGCGGATCGCCGACGACGTCCGAGATGATCAGACTGAGCAGATACCGGCCGCGGAACGCCTCCGCCAGGCGGCCTCCCTTCACGCGGGAGAGGTGCTTGCGCACGGCGTTCATCTCGTCGATGGTCGCGCCGCTGGCGTGCAGGAGTTTCGTGATCGCTTGTTTGTCTTCGAGCGAAATCCCTTCCACCGGAGCGGGGAGGAGGGCGGAGCCGCCGCCGGAAAGCAGGCAAAACGCGACGTCGTTCGGCCCGGCTGAGCCGAGCAGGTTCAACATCTCCACGGCCCCGTCGACGCCGGTCGCGGTCGGATGGTTGCTCCCAACCGGTCGCGCTGGATGGAGTCGGATGCGTGAAGTGATTTGCGGCGTGCCTTCGGGGATGTTGACGAGACCGACGACGTTGCGTTCGACTTGGAGGACGGCCTCCAATCCCGCCGCCATGCGCCCGCCGGCCTTCCCCGCGCCGACGACGACGATGCGCTCCGCCCGATCCAGAAGGGGAGCCAGTTCGTCGTAGCGCCGCATGCACTCCGCGAGGATCGCATCCTCCGGGTTCGCCGCCGCGACGGCCGCGTTCCAAATATCGATCGCGATTTCACAGGAAGTCATAATTGGCCACGGATGAACACGGATGAAAACCGATCGGAAGAATTCCTGATTTGGTTTTATCTGTTTTCATCCGTGTTGATCTTCGGCCAATCTCCTACGCCAACACTTCCTTCACGACCTTGCCGTGGACGTCGGTCAGGCGGAAGTCGCGGCCGGCGTAGCGGTAGGTGAATTTCTCGTGGTCGAAGCCGAGCAGTTGCAGCATCGTCGCGTGCAGGTCGTGGACGTGGATCGGCTTTTCGATGGCCCTGAAGCCGAATTCGTCGGTGGCGCCGATCGCCTGTCCGCCCTTCACGCCACCGCCCGCGAGCCAGACGGTGAAACCCCAGTGGTTGTGGTCCCGGCCGTTGACCTTGCCGGCGTTGCTGCCGGCCTGCGGGAGCTCGACGACGGGAGTACGGCCGAACTCGCCGCCCCAGAGGATCAGCGTGGAGTCGAACAAACCGAGTCGCTTCAGGTCCGCGATCAGCGCCGCGATGCCGCGATCGACTTCCCCGGCCAGCCGGCGGTGATTCACTTCGATGTCGTCATGGCTGTCCCACGGTTGCACCGGCCCGTGCGAGACCTGCACGAAGCGCACGCCGCGCTCGACGAGCCGGCGGGCGATGAGCAACGATCGGCCCTGATCGGTCTTCCCGTAGGACTCGATCGTCTCCTTCGTCTCCTTGCGGATATCGAAGGCGTCGGTGGCTTCGGTCTGCATCCGATAGGCGAGTTCGAACGACTGGATCCGGGCTTCGAGTTGCGAGTCGGCGTCGCGGGCTTCCTTGTGCAGTTTGTTGAGCTTCTGGAGCAGGTCCAGTTGCTTCCGTTGTTCCGCGACCGGAGCGAACTTGTTGAGGATGTGTTCGACGAGCTTTTCGGGATCGGTGTCCTTCGTGTTGATGTAGGTGCCCTGGAAGATGCCGGGCAGGAATGCCGACTGCCAGTTCTGCGATTCCATGAGCGGCATGCCGCCGGGGCACATCGAGACGAACGCAGGCAGGTTCTGGTTCTCGGTGCCCAACCCGTAGGTGACCCACGAGCCGAAACTGGGCCGGACAAGCCGGGATTCGCCCGTGTTCATCAGCAGGAAGGAGGGTTCGTGGTTCGGCACGTCGGCGTGCATGCTGCGGATCACGCATATATCGTCGATGTGCTTGGCCGTGTGCGCGAAGAGTTCGCTGACGGGCAGGCCGGATTGTCCGTACTGCTGGAATTTGAAGGGCGAACCGAATGCCGCGCCGGTCTTACGCTCGGTTCGGAGGTTGTTAGTGGGCAGCGGCTTGCCATGGAGTTTGTTCAGAATCGGCTTTGGGTCGAAGGTGTCGACCTGGCTCGGTCCGCCGTTCGCGAAGATGTGGATGACGCGCTTCGCCTTCGGGGCGAAGTGCGGTGCTTTCGGCGCGAGCGGGTTCGTGAACTTGCGCTCGGCGGCAAGCAACCGGGCATCGCCGAGGAGTTGCGTGAGGCCGACAAGGCCCATGCCGACGCCACAACGAGCGAGCATGGCACGGCGGGACGGGTGGGGGAACGTCATGGTCATTCGGCCTCGAACAGGCTGGCCACGGGGCAGGTAAAGCCGGGGAGCACGTCGCCGGCCGTCAGGGTCGCATCGTTCCAGAGCACTGTGCCGTCGCCGGGTTTCGTGTAGACCGTCACCGATTGTTCGTCGGGATCAACAACCCAGACAATCCGAACACCGGACGCGAAATACTCGCGGATCTTCGCTTGGATTATTCCGCGAGTGTTGCTCGGCGAGAGGACTTCTGCGACGAGATCGGCCGCGACGTCGGGATAGACGTCCGGAGATTCGCCAGAGGGAACTCGCTCGTAACTCCAGTAGGCGACGTCGGGCCCGCGCACCGTATCGGGATCGAGTTCCGTCACGAGTCCGCTCTCGACCGTCGCGCGTCCGATGCGATTCTCCTTTAAGAATGTTTTGAGCAAAAAGCCGATGTTCAACTGGACGATTCCATGCATGAAATTCGGCGGCGGCATCGTGACGATCTCCCCGCGTACGAGTTCCTCTTTTGACCCGTCTTCCGGTTCCGGCCGAGAGGCAAATTCGGCGGCGGTGAGCAATCTGGTTTTTGCAATCGAAGCCGTCGTCATGGTTTGATCTTCCTCCGGTCGCGAGCTATCCCAATTGAAACATTACATGTTCCGTTGTTGCCATTCCTAGTCCACGAACGCGAACTCGTTGCTCAGGAGAAGCACCTGAGCGAGTTGCTCCCAACCGGACAAGTTGCTGGACTTGTCCGTTGGCAATCGAACGAATTCGCCCGCCAGATTCTTCTCAATATCGTTCGGGTTGCGCCCCAGTGTCAGCCGGTAAAGCGTCCGCACGCGGTCGTCTGTCGTCCCGCTTGTCCGCGCAGCCAAGGCCTTCGCCTGTTCCACGACGAACGGGCTGTTCATCAGAAAGAGCGCTTGCTGGGGCACGGTTGTCTGGAAACGCTGAGGCGTGTGTTGTTCCGGACTCGCGAAATCGAACGCACGAAACGTGCCGGGGAGGTTTTGTCGATCCACGAACCCGTAGATCGACCGACGCTTGGTGAACGGTGGCGAGAACAAATCCACCGACTTGCCGCCGATTGTGGCTTGGTCCAGTGTACCGGCCGCGATCAGCAGGGAATCGCGAAGTTGTTCAAAATCGAGTCGATGTCGGTTGAAACGGCCCAACAATCGGTTCTCGGGATCCTTGCGCTCGAGTTCGGGTCCGACAAGGCTCGACTGGCGATAGGTTTCCGAGAGCACGATACGACGGTGCAGCTGTTTGATGGACCAGCCATCCTCGACAAATGTTGCCGCAAGCCAATCGAGTAGTTCGGGATGGGTCGGCGGGTCGGAGCGGATGCCGAAGTCGCTTGGCGTGCGAACGAGGCCTTGTCCGAAATGCCAGGTCCAGATCCGGTTGACGATCACCCGTGCCGTCAACGGATTATCGGGGCGCACGATCGCTTCTGCCAACTCCAGCCGACCGCTGCCGTTCGTGAATGGTTTGCGCCCTTCGCCGGCCACCACGGCGGGCATCCGCTTCGGTACTAGCGGTCCGCGGTTATTGGGATTCCCGCGCAGAAAGACCACCGGTTCGCCGATCCGTGCGTTGTCGTTCATGACCATCGCCCGAGGCGGGGATGCCGGAGCGTTGGCGCGGAACTTCGCCGCATCGTTGCGCAGCATGCGGAAAATCCGTTTCACCGGAATAGCCACGAGTTTGTCGGCGTCGGCGTTCGGCGGGTTCGTCACACCTTCCGGCCCAACCATGAGGCTGACGAGAGCTTGCCATTCGGCGGGGCCTCGGCCGAGTGTTTCCTTCGCGGCTTCGGCCAGAATTTCACCGTAGATCTGTGCCGTTTCACGCAGGTTCGCCGGACGCGATTCGAGCAGGGCGGTCTTCAACACGTCGTTGGTCTTCGAAGCCTTGACCGTATCGAGGTATTTGTTCGCGAAATCCCGTTCGGCGAGAGTGGCCAGGGAACGCCAGACTCCGAAGACCGGTTCGTGGCCTCGCGCCGCGACGCGCCAACGATCGAGCATTCGCGGATCGATCTTCCGCTCGACGGCCCATTTATCCGCCTTGTCGTTGGCGAAACCCTGCGTTTCCTTCGTTGCCAGAAGCATCGCGGCGATCGAGCCCGGTTTCTTGAACGGGGCGAGCGCATCCGCGTACATCTTCTTTTCGTACTCGGCGGCGGCCTTTTCCTTCTTCGCCAGTTCCGCCTCGAAGGCTTCTAACTCCGCCGTGCGCCGGAACTCGCCGATCAGTGGCAATTCCTTCGGCTCGTGGCTGCTCTGGAACACGCCGTAGAGCGAATAGTAATCCGCGATCGGGATCGGATCGAATTTATGGTCGTGGCAGCGAGCGCAGCCGATGCTCAACCCCATCAGTCCGCGACCGATCAAGTCGATTCGGTCATCGATGATATCGTGGGGGTTGTTACCGAAGCGCCGGCCGACCGTAAGGAATCCCATCGCGGCGAGCGACTGCGGTCCGTCGAGTTTCAACTTGTCCGCCGCGAGTTGTTCGAGGACAAATCGATCGTACGGCTTGTCTTCGTTGAAGGAACGGATGAGATATTCGCGATACGTGTAGGCGTAGGGATAGTTGCGGTCTTCAGTAAAAACATAGCCCTTTGTGTCGGCATAGCGGGCCACGTCCATCCAGTGCCGCGCCCAGCGCTCGCCGTATTCCGGCCGTGCGAGCAGACGATCAATCATTTTGATGTCGGCACTTGGTGCCGCGTCGTTGACATACGCTTCGATTTCCTCATAAGTCGGGGGTAGGCCAATCAGATCAAAGTAAGCCCGGCGCACAAAAGTCCGCCGATCCGCGCGGGCGGAGGGGTTTAAGCCGGCCAACTTCAACTTCTCACAGATAAAGGCATCGATCGGGTTTGCCGCGCCGTTCGCGGGAACGGCCGGCTTTCGAACGGGTTGGAAGGCCCAATGGTCCTTCGCGGAATTCACCACCACTTGTTGGGATCCTTCCGGCAACCCCGCGCCGAACTTCACCCACTGCGCGAGCGCCTCGACTTTGTCCTTCGCCAATTCCTTGTCCGGCGGCATCGCGTTGTCGACGGTGCGCCGCACCGTCTTGATCAACAGGCTTTTGTCCGGGTCACCCGGCACGATGATCGGCCCGGCGTCAGTCCCCTTGCGGATGCCGGCCGGCGAATCGAGGCGCAGTCCCGCTTCCTGCTTCTTCTCGCCGTGGCAACGCACGCAGTGATCGAGAAAGACCGGCCGCACCGACTTCTCGAAAAAGTCGAGTTGCTCCACACTCGGCTTCTCGGCTGCGAACGCCGGACCGGTGGACAGCAGGAGCGCAACCACAGACGCCAATCTCATGCGGTGCAAGCCTCAACGGGTCGATGCGTGAGCGAAACGCCCAGCAAACGTCGGCGGGTAGGTCACTCTGGATTTTACGCGATCATAAGCCGTTTGTCGAAGGGGAATCGTTGGGGTAGACGATATCTGCGCGAGTGCGGGGGGCGTCCCGTTCGATGTGTAATCGTTGCGCGGGAAAGTAGATGCGTTCGAATTCGCGAATCGTTTCTTCGGGAGGTAATCCCTCTTGCCCTCGGGCAAGAGCGCGGGCGAGCGCGGTCTCGAACCGGCACTCCAGCCAGATCTTCAAGTCGAAATGCGATTCGTAGGCCGGCTGGAACAGGAAGATGCATTCGAGGATCGCAATATCCACCTCACGCAAATCGTAGACCTTTTGTCGGTAATGTTGTGCGGTCTGTTCGGTGTGGTTCGCCTTCAACCAGACGGTCCGCTTCGTGCGAAGCGGCACGATCAGCTGTTGAAACAATTCGTCGAATCGGAATCCGTTCAGGTAAAAATGTTCGCCGGGGTTTGTTTTCGCATAGCGTTTCTCGGGCAGGTGCAACCACCCGTCGCCACCGATCACCGCAACGGTGTGTCCGTCTTCGCGGAGTCGTTCCGCCAACCGCTCGGCGATATATCCTTTCCCGCTGGCATCGATGCCGGAAATGCCCACGATGACGCATCGCGAAGGCGGCAAGGATTTCCGTTTGTTTCGAACGGCGCGCACAAGTTGTTCCATGGCGAACTCATGGAATGGTGATGTTGTCGATCAATCGCGTGGATCCCAAAAACACGGCCACAGCCGCGAGGGCAGGGCGGTCGAGGATCGCGATCGGTTTCAGCGTGGAATCGTCGACGATGCTGGCGTAGTCGATCCGGGCGCCGGGGATGGCGGCCAGTTCGTGATTCAGTGCCGACTCGAGCCGGGCCGCGTCCGTTTCACCCGCAATTGCCCGGTTGCGGATCGCACGCAGCGCGGCGTGGATGCGCGGTGCCTCGGCCCGCTCCTCCGGCGACAGGTAACGGTTCCGTGAACTCATCGCCAACCCGTCCGCTTCGCGCACCGTTGGAGCCACGACGATCTCGACCGGCACGTTCAGGTCGCGCACCATCCGAACGATGATCCTCGCCTGCTGGGCGTCTTTCGCGCCGAAAACGGCAACATCCGGCTGCACGATGTTTAGGAGTTTGAGCACCACGGTGCAGACGCCTCGGAAATGCCCCGGACGACGCGGGCCGCAAAGCTGATCGCCGAGTTTCGCGACCTCCACGGTCGTCAACGATTCCGGATACATCTCGTCGACGGCCGGCGCAAAAACGAGATCGCAGTCGACCTCCTCGAGCCGGGTAACGTCGGCATCGAGCGTTCGCGGATATCGGGCGAAGTCCTCGTTGGGGCCGAACTGAGTCGGATTCACGAAGATCGTCGTGACGACGAACTCCGTGTTGCGCTTCGCCACGCGGACGAGTTCGAGATGCCCATCGTGCAGCGCGCCCATCGTCGGCACGCAACCGATGCGCTGCTCGTCAGCCCTCGCTGCCCGCACGGCCGCGCGAACCTCCGCGATTGTCCTGGCGATGATCGGTTTCATCGGTCGATTCCTTGTGATTCCAGAACCATGCGCAGATAGGCCCGCGGTTCCGGCTCCTTCAGTTCGAGGTCGGCCGCGGTCGCGTTGACCGTTGCCTCCGCACGTTCGAGTTCAGACTCCTCGGCAACGATTTCGATTTCCACGAATTCGCCAATCCCCTCAAGGGAGTCCAAACAGACATGCAGTTCGAACCCGTTCCGGGCCAAGGTGTAAAGAGTTCGGCGTTTGGACACGATCGCCGTCGAGCGGTAACCCAGCGCACGGATCAATACCTCGGCGGAGCCGTATTGGCCGTCCGCAAGTTGGGCTTCGTGCTCCTCACGCGTCTTGGCCGTACCGCCGCGTTTCGGCCCCTTGTAGGTCAACGTTCCCGAATTCCCGACCCGGCGCAGTCGCAAGACTTCGTCGGTCGCTCGAAAATCGCGATCCGGCGCGTTGAAGTAATGGTCGGATTCGTCTCGCGATTCGATTCGATTCGCGCCGAGGCGGGCGAGGGCCGCTTCAACAGTGCCCCGGTTCGGGTTGCGGTACTTCAACTCGATTTCCAACATGCTCGTCTCCCGGCGTCTTTCGGTAGAATAGTGCAATCGATACCGACACCCCAACGAAACCGAGGCGACCGTGCCGGACTTGCTCACTGTGTGCCCCGCAGGCGCGATTCCCGACGGCGAATCGACCGTCGTGACGATGAATGACAAGGACGTGGCCGTGTTCTTCCACGATGGAGAATATTTCGCCATCGACGACCGCTGCCCGCACGCGGGATCGTCGCTCTCCAGCGGATACGTCGAGGATGGCGTCGTCACATGCCCCTGGCACGGCTGGCGGTTCCGCCTCTGCGACGGTGCGTGGGCCGATAATCCGAAGGTGAAGACCGGTTGTTACAAGGTGCAGATCAACGATGGGCTGGTCCAACTCGAAGTTCCCGCGAAGCCCGGGTGACTCCGATTCGTCGAAGCGATCGCGGTCCGGCTCCCGTGCGATTCGAGTGGCCGCCCTGCGGCGTTCCGGTTAACCTGACTCGACTTCCGTCGAAATGCCGGCCCGCGCGCCGCCGAATAACCCGACGGTTTCCTCCACCCTCCGATCAGGTTTCCGATCATGACCACGCCGACAATGCCCTCGTCCGCCGGCGCGCCCGCCGCGCCGACACCGCCGGCAGGACCTCGCGAAATCAAACTCATCAGCCATTCCACGCTCTTTTATTGGTGGCCGGTCTGGGTCTTCGGCTTCTTCATGGCATTCTGGACGTCGCTGGAAGGACACCGATTCGCCGTTTTGCCTCCGGATACCCGCATCACAACCGTCGACGCCAAAGCGGAAACGAAAACCTATCTGCTCAAGACCAAGGCAACGACTCTTCCGGATCCACTCGCCAAGTCCATCGCGGCTTCGGACCAGAACGCCGCGGAGTCGGATAGTGTCTTCCCGACGCACGTTTCGCAGCGTGCCTGGCTCGGTTCGCTCTATGTCGTCATTCTCGTGGTTACGGTCTTCATTACGAATGTACCGCTCCGCGGGTTGTGGTCGTTCATGGTCATCCTTGCCATTATTGTGCTCTCCTTGGTGATCACCGTGTTCAATGGTTGGGACGATCTGTACGAGCGGGTGGCGGCGCTCAAGGTGTACATCAACCTGGCCGGTTATCTCACGATCTCGACGGCGATCTTCATCATCTGGGCCGTTGCGACCTTCATTTTCGATCGTCGTACCTTCATCGTCTTCATGCCAGGGCAGATCAAGGTTTGTGAGCACATCGGTGCTTCGGTCCGCACCTACGACGCTTCCGGCGTGACTTTTGAAAAACAGCGGGACGATCTCTTCCGCCACTACATCCTCGGCTTCGGCTCCGGCGACCTTGTCGTACGTACCGCGGGTGCCGAGCGCCACGAGATTCGACTCCAGAACGTGCTGGGCATCGGCTGGAAACTCTCGCCCGTCGAAGATCTGCTCCGTGAAAAAACCACCGTCGCGGTGCAATAATCGTGTCGGAAACGAAGCGACCCGGCCATTTGGCCGGGTCGCTTCGTTTTGCCGTTTCGCAATCAGGCCTTAGCCTCTTTCAATTCTTCCTTCACAAGCTGCAGGTAGCAGGTTCCTTTCTTCTCCTCCTGCTTCTTTTCCAGGAAGGACTCGGCCTCCTGCTTGTCCTTGAAGGGGAAGGTATTCAACCGCTTATTCGAGTTGTCGAATACGACCCAGACCGCCCGCATGGCCACGACCTTGGGGGCTCGCGTCCGCTTGGCTTTCGGTTTGGCGGGTTCCTTCTTGGCCTTTACCTTCGCCTTCTTCTTTTTCGGTGCCCCGTCCTCATCCTCGTCGTCGGACGCCTCCTCGACCTCTTCGGCCTCCTCGTCCTCTTCTTCGTCTTCCTCGTCCGCGTCCTCTTCTTCGATCTCGACTTCCTCTTCGTCCCGCGCCTCGGCGGCTTCGGACTGACGCCGAAGATCCATGCGGCTGGGGCCGCTCTTGCGTCCTTTGGCCATATTTCGGTTCTCCAATCGGTTCGGTCAACTTACCGGCGGGTCGCGTCGAGGCAAGTGCCGACGCGATCGGGCCGACCTTGTGCAGGGGGGTATGCGTCTCGCGTCCTCGGAATCGCTTTGGCGGGCTACAGGCGTGCACATTCGCGAATGGCCTGTAAACCAAGGCATTTCGAAGTGTGCGATCTTAACATAATATCCATTATCGGACGTTGCAACCCGCCGGAAATCCACTACCCCCGCCGGCTTCCCGCTTGCGTCCCGATCCGAATTTGGTACCTTGGCGTCCGATCCGTCGCGGACCCGATTCCGCAGACGCAAACCCAACGGGAGGATCGTGCCATGGCCGACGATGACGAAGGCGGTTCCGGCATCTGGGGCATCCTGATCTTCATCGCCATCTTTGGCGTCGGGAACCTCATCCTGTACCTGACCACCGGCGTGTTCCTGATCCCGCTCAAGTGATCACCTGGATCCCACCTTGGCGGCCAACGTCCCGACTGCGCGCCGCGGTATGGTCGTTCGTCACCGCGCCCGAACCTCTCGTCGCCGGTCGGCGCTGGATCGCCGCGGCCGCCGCAGTCGGCATCGTTCCCATCCTGCTTGGTTACGCCATCGGCCACTGGTTCCACCAACCGCTCGTCGGCCTCACGCTTTGGGTGCTCGTCCTGCCGTGCGTCGCGGCCGATCGGTTTCTCCGCGCCGCCGGCATCGTGGCGATCGTCGTCTTCTCCCATTCCGCTGTCGCCATCGCCGCCAGCTCGCACGATCCCGACCGCGCCGCTGCGGCTCTCCGCGGTGCCGACGGCTATTGGGTCAAGACCTGGGACTGGATCCGCCACGACCGCGATGACGAATACCGAATCGAGACCTGGCTGCCCCGGCACGCCGCGCTCCTCGGCGTCGGCACCGCATTCGGCTACACATCGTTCGGAGCCGTGCCATTCGTCCGCGGCATCGAAGAAATCGACCTGATGAACCATTACGTCGGCCGGCTTCTCCGCGCGAGCGAACGCCCGGAGATCGCCCTGCTCTGCGGCTGGCACCCGTGGTCGTTCGTCCGTGGGCTGGCGTTCCTCTGCCTCGTCTTTGAAGTGGCGTCGCTGTCGCTGGCGCGGTTCACGGGGCGGACGCTTTCGACGCGCCGGCGGCGGATCGCGCGCTGGACCGCCGGGCTGGCGCTCGCGGTGCTGGACGGCGCGATCAAAGTGTCGTTCGCCCCCGCGATCCGGGACGCACTGTTTCGGAATCTGACGGCGGACGCGTTGGGCTAAATCACTGCGCCGGGCGAACGACGATAACGAGCGGCACGGTGCCCGGCTTCCGGTCGCCGCGCGCCTCGTGGAATTGTTTCACGTCCTTAGAGAGTTGCGGCGGAACACGGACGAGGGGAGGCAGGTACGTGAGCAGAATCCCCGGCTTCGGCGCCTCGCCTTTCAGAAGCGAGCCTGCGACCTGGTCGATTGTCTTCGAGGCGATGTGAGCGCTTGCGGCGCCCGGCTTCTTCGCGAGATCGACGCCGGCGAGCGATATCGAATCCTTCTGGTCCGGCGCCCCGGCCGGCATCGCGTGGATGGCGCCGAAGGTCTTCTCGGACGACGACGCCAGCGCCGCCTCGGCCGCGGCCGTTTCAACGAGCCACTTCGCGACTTCGTCCGGCGTGAGCGACTCGGTGTAGATCCACCACGCCGACGGCATGCGGCGCTTCAGCCGCTCCCCTGCCACCGTCTCGATCTGGATGTTCAGGTTCACCTTCCGGGCGCTCGCCACGAGCGCCTCGGCGGCCTTGCCCGTGTCCTTCGCGAAGACGTCGATCCGCGTCGCCGGATCGCGTGCGAGGTTCGCCTTGAGCGTCGCCTGCGTATCCTCGCGGGAGAAATCGGCGATCGTAGCGAGCAACGGCAGCTTGAGGTCGACGCGATCGAACGCCTTCACATCGCTGCCAACGGGCGCGGCGAGGATGCGGTCCGGGTCGATGGTCGGTTCCGGCGGACCGGACTTGGTGGGTGGATCGTTAGCGGCGACCGCCGTGGCGGGAATGTCGTTCTTGGGTTCGGTATCTGTTTTGGGAGCGGGTTCGATGGCCGCCGCGCCTGCCGAATCACTCGCGCGGCCCGGCGCGGCCGGGGGCACGAACTGAGAATCATCCTTCGGAAGTTGCTGGAGTTGCCGTTTCGCCAGCCGCGGCGCGGCCGAATCCGCGACATACCAGTAGGTGCCCGACGCGACCGCGACGAGCGCCGAGGCAGCCAGCGCGGCCGGCACCCAGCGCGGCCGGCGCGCCGGGCGAACTTGCGGCACGATGATCGGGCGTTCGGCGATCGCTTCGGCAATGGCTGCGGCGAGCGACGCCGGCGCGGGCGTGCGCGGGATCGACTTCAATCGCTCGCGATCGCGGAGCAGGGCGGCGTGCAACTCGGCCGCCGCCGGCGACCGCGCCAGCAACGCCGACGCCGCGCGCGATTCCTCGGCGGACAGTTCCCCGTCCACCGCGCCCGCGATCAGTTGCGTCTCGTACTCGCCCAACATCGTCGTCCCCGGTTCGATTCTCACGTATGCACCGCGTCGGCGGAATCCCACGACCGGTCGTCGGCCGCTTCGTCCGCCTCCAACAAATTCCGAAGATCGATCCGCGCCCGGTGCAGCCGGCTGCGCACGGTCCCGATCGGTACGCCGGTCGCCTCCGCGATCTCCTCGTACTTCAACCCGTCGATATCCTTCATCACCAGCACGGCCCGGTGTTCGGTGGAGAGTTTGCGGATGGCGGCGTGCAATTTCGCCTCCTCCTCCCCCTGCTCCATCGTCTCGCCCGGCACGATCCCGTGGGAATCGTCCGCCGGCTCCGCGATCGGCTTGCCGTTCCGCCCGGCGTCCAGGCTCGCCGTCGCCTTCTTCTTCCGCTTCTGGCTGATCGCCGCGTTGAACGCGATCCGGTACAGCCAGGTGAAAAACTCCGCGTCCCCTTTGAAGGATGCCAGGGACTGGTACGCGTTCAGGAAGGCGTCCTGCACCACATCGTAGGCGTCTTCGGGCGTATCGGCGATCCGCAGCGCCGCGTGGTACAGCCGGTCCTGGTAGCGCAGCACCAACTCGCCGAACGCTTCGGTCCGTCCCTTGAGCGATTCGGCGATGAGGCGGCGTTCGTCGGTATTCACGTCATCCGCCAGTAGGACGCGTGCGCGGGCGGGAAAGTTCCAAATGGACGCGGGAAACTCCCTGCCCGCACTTTAGACGAAAAATCAGCCCAAGACGAGAGTTGAATCCGCCCCGCCGCCCCGTTCCCCCCGCCGCCCTGAAGACGGGCCGATTTTAAGGGTTATCCGGGTGGGGGCGAATCGCCGGATCGGGTGGATGGTGCGGGGTGCCCGCTCGCCTCTGCCGGCGTTCCCGGATCGCCTCGCCGACGAGCTGCCGGAACGCGTCCGCCGCCATCCGCCCTGCCGCCTCGGCATCGACCCCCTGGCCCACCAACCGGGTTCGCGCCTCCTCGATCCGCGGCGCGTACCGCTCATGGCGAACCATCGCTTCGATCGCCGCCCGCTCCCGCTCGTCGAACTCCGCCGGCTCGTCGTTGGCTGTTATCTCCTCCTCGTCCCACGCCGGCTCCGGGCGAGCTTCGACATTCTCGGGCGACGGGTCGGCTCTCTCTTCCGCCATCGTTCCAGCGACCTCCCGCCCGTGCCGCAGCCGCGTCTTCTCCAGATCGAAGATCGCCCGCGCCGCCCGCTCGGCCACGCGTTCATCCGGGTGCGCGAGCTGCCTCTGGTAGAACATCATCGTCGCGAAGACGGCATCGCCCCACGCCGCCTGCTTGCCTTCGGGCGTGGGCGGCACGGGGATCGGCGCCGGCGCGAAGTGCCCGGCGATGCGGTTGTGCAGTTGAGGAGCGGTCGCGAGCATGGGAATTCTCCGGAAGTCAAGTTCGCGGGAGAATTCGATACGAGTGGACAAAAGTCAAGTTGACCACTTCGCAATGCAGGGGGCACCGCGTCGCATGAGCGTCGAGTCGTCAGCCCGACGTGTTTCGTTGATCCTGAACGCCTTGATGGGCAGACACGTCCCGCTGACGCCGGGACGCTCCTGTTCGTCGTGGTGATTGTTGTTGAACCCGCCGAGAACGACGACGAAAATGGGAAGTGTCTAGTCCATCGCATGCCTCCGGTGGGAGATGCGGGCGACACGGCTAACGTAGCCGACGCAACCGGCATGCATGGATTCATTCGCTGGCTTAGGTGAAGCTATGGGACTGACGTTCTCCGTTGGCAATCCGGTCGATGCCTTCATCGAGCCGTTTGCAGAACGCGTGAAGAATACCTTGGCATCACACTACAGCGGAATCGTTCTCGACTCCAACGAAGAAGCCTACTTTTCGGAAGAGCTTGCTTGGTCGGGGTGGCGGCTTCTTCAAGAAAAGGCAGTTGAAACTCTCGGCGCGGATGCGGTGCCCCATTTTCTCTGGATGGAAGCGTGGTCAGGTTGTTACGTTCCGGCCGAAACACAACCGGGTTCATTTGAGTTCGACGGCGAGAAGACGCCACTTGCAGTTGCTTCGTTGCCGGCATTGGTAGGCGAACTGGAGGGCCTCGGAAAAGCCCTTGGTTTGCCAACCGACGATAACGGCCTCAGAGAACTCGCGGGAAAGTACCAAGATGACGATTTGATCGACGACGATATGGACATCCAAACCTATGCGCAATTGCTGTTGGCTTCTCATGCTGCACAGCGTCGCCGACAAGTATTGTGGGTCGTCAAGTGAGCGCGTCGCCAGCGAACAAAGCGATGAACTAGACGGGCCGGCATGACGGTTTTTCGAGGCATCACGTTCTTTGCTACCGGCCCGCAAGTGAACGCAGTCGATCTACGCCATCAACGTCGGGTACGTTCTTTCGGGATTTTTCCTGACTCCGCAGCAGGCAGTCGAATCGCGGGCGTCGCTGCCGAACCCGACCGATTGGCCGTACATTCCCGTTGCCGATCCGCCGTGGGACGGCATGCACCATCGCCGCCGGCCGTGGTGGCGATTTTGGTAGATCGTCGGGAAGGTGACGACGTCGAATGATCGCTATTTCC
>JALHPZ010000026.1 GCA_022842245.1 Gemmataceae bacterium | reverse complement strand
TTCCAACACGGCGACGGTGTCGGCTCCGGGTGGTGTGACCGATCCCACCCCCGCGAACAACACGGCGACGGACACGAGCGTGGCGGATCCGCGTGCGGACCTGATCGTCATCAAGAGCGATGGCGGCGCGGTCGTCGCGCCGGGCGAGATCATCACCTACAACCTGACGCTCACCAACAACGGGCCGTCCCATACCGGCGCGATCACGTTGACGGATACGATCCCGGCCCTCACGTCCTTCGTCACGGCGTCGGATGGCGGTTCGCTCTCGGCCGGTGCCGTAATGTGGAGTCTGCCGTCGCTCGCGCCGGGAGCCAGTACGACGGTATCAATCCAGCTACGAGTGAACGCGTCGGTTCCCGCTGGCGTCACTCAGATCAGCAATTCGGCGACCGCTATGGGTTCCGCTCCGGACCCCGCTCCCGGCAACAACACCGGCGGCGACACGACACCAGTCATTGCCGCACCAGATCTCCAAGTCACGAAGGATGACGGATTGTCGAATGTCAATCCGGGCGAGTTGGTCACATACACGATTAGCGTCATGAATGTTGGCAATCAGGACGCGACCGGCGTGACGTTGAGCGAAACGCTTCCCGCTAACACGACGTTTGTGCCGGGCGGCTCCTCGGCAGGTTGGAATCTTTCCGGCACGATGTTGAGCGTCGGGGCGCTCGCGGTCGGCCAAGTCATGACGTTCACGTATCAAGTGCGAGTAAACGATCCGTTCCCGGTCGGAGCATCGCAAATCGCGAACACGGTGACGGTGACGGACGACGGTGCGAACGGGCCGGACCCGACGCCGGTCAACAACACGGCCGCCGACTCGACGACCGTGGCCAACGGCCGGATCGGTGATCGTGTGTTCCTGGATGCGAACGGCAATGGCGTGCAGGACGCGGGCGAAGCGGGTGTGCCGGACGTGACGGTACGATTGCTCGATGCCGGTTCGCTCGCGGAGATCGCGACGGTGGTCACGGGCACGGATGGGGATTACCAATTCACTAACCTGCCGGTCGGCGATTACAAGGTCGCGTTCGGCAATTCGAACGGCATTTCGACGTTCGCGTTCGGCGCGTCGAATCAGGGCGGGGACGATGCGATCGATAGCGATGCGGCCGCCGATGGCGTGACGGATACGATCTCGCTCGCGGGTGGCCAGCAAACGGCCAATGTCGACGCGGGCGTGTTCGTGCCGGTCATCATCGGCGACACGGTCCTTTTCGATGCAAACGGTGACGGCGCTCAAAACGCCGGTGAACCGGGCATTCCCGGTGTTGCGGTGCGGCTCTTCTACGCAGGGCCGGATGGCGTCTTCGACGCGACCGAACTGGCCAAGCCAGTACAAACGGCAACAACCGGCGCGGATGGCATTTATTCTTTTATCGGGTTGCCTCCGGGCGCATACCGCGTGTCGGTCGATCCGAATCAGCCGGTGCTGTTCGGCTACGGTCTCACGGTGCCGACGGTGCCAAGCGAACAGCCGACAACGCTCGCGTCCGGCGAATCCGATGCGAACCGGGACTTTGCATTTACCGGCACCGGTTCCATTGGCGATCGGGTCTGGCTCGATCGCAACGGTGACGGCTTGCAGGATGTGGAAGAGCCGGGCCTGCCCGGCCGCGCCGTATCGGTGGTTTGGCTCGGCTTCGACGGTGTCGCGGGCGGTGGGGACGATCTGTCCTATCCACTTGTTATCACCGGGGCCGACGGTTCTTATTCCATTGGCTCACTGCCGCTAGGGAAGTTCGCGGTTTCCTTGAACGTGACGGGGTCGAACCTCGTGTCGACCTTCGACGCGGACGGCGGGGTCGATGGCACGGCGGTGATCGAGTTGACGGCCGCGGCGCCGAGCGTGGAGAATGCCGACTTCGGCCTTCGCGGTACCGCGATCCTCGGCGATCTCGTCTTCCAGGACATCGACGGTGACGGTGTGTTCGATGCCGGTGCCGAACTTGGTATCCCCGGTGCGACGGTCGCGCTGCGCTGGGCCGGCGTCGATGGTGTCCTCGACACGCCGGACGATGCGACCTTCACCACGATGACGGACGCGAACGGCCTTTACGCCTTCGACGGCCTGCCGGTGTTCGGCGCGGCCGATCCGTACCGCGTGACGATTTCGGCGCCGACGGCCGGCTACGTGCCGACCGGCGACCTCGACGGCGTGGCCACGCCGAACGAAGCGACGATGGACCTCGGCCCGACCGACGCGCGGACCGACGCGGACTTCGGACTCGGCGGCGCGCTCGGCCTGTCGATCGCGGGTAGCGTGTACCACGACTTGAACGCCGACGGCAATCGCGACGCGGGCGAACCTGGCCTCGCGGGCGTCGTCGTCCGTCTCGCGGGCCTCGACGCCTTCGGCCGGCCGATCGTCGATCCAGCTACCGGATCGGCGTTCTTCGAAGCGACTACGGATGCATCCGGCGCCTACTCATTCGCTGGGCTTGTGCCCGGCACCTACGCCGTTTCGCAGCCGGTGCAACCCGCGGCCTACAACGACGGATTCGAATCGTTGGGCAACCTTGGCGGATTCGTCGGGAACGATCTGCTCTCGAACATTCCGATCGGCGGCCGCGCCCCCGGCGACGGTTACGATTTTGGCGAACTCGGCGTCGCGGTCACTGGATCGGTTTATCGCGATTCCGATCGCGATGGCGTCCGCGATCCTGGCGAATCCGGCGTCTCCGGCGTGACGGTGGGACTCCGTGACACGGCAGGCAGCCCAGTTCTCGATCCGGCGACCGGTCAGCCGTATCAAGCTGTCACCGGTACGGACGGGGCGTATGCGTTCCTGAACGTACCACTGGGCAATTATCAAATCGTGGAAACGCAGCCGGCAGGCTACGCCGACGGCCCCGTCGGACCGGCGACGGTCCGCTCGGTCGTCGTTCCGTCGAGTGGCCTGACCGGTCAGGATTTCGCGGAAGTCCTCGGCCAGATCAGCGGATCGGTGTATCTCGATGCGAACCTGAACGCGAGGCGCGACGCCGGCGAAACGGGCCTGGCGAACGTCACCATCACGCTCACTGGCTCGGACCTCCTCGGCAACGCTGTCAACCGGTCGACGACGACCGACGCCGACGGTCGCTACGTTTTCGATCATCTCTTCCCGGCGAACGCGATCGGCTACACGCTCACTGAAGCGCTGGTGCCGACGCTCAACGACGGTGCGCCGAATGCGCCCGGCACCGCCGGCGGCGCCGCGATCGGGCCGAACGTCTTCTCCGGCATCCAGCCGGCGTCGGACCGGCAGGACGTCGGGTACGACTTCGGCGAGGTCGGCGTGCCGGTTAGCGGCATGGTCTTCATCGATAGCGACCGCGACGGCGAGCGCGACGCGAATGAAACGCCGCTACCCGGCGTGTTGATTGAATTGCTCGACGCGAACGGTGCCGTTGTGGCGTCCACCACCACGGTCGTTGACGGCTCGTACCTCTTCCCGAACGTGCTGCCCGGAGATTACACGATTCGCGAGACGCAGCCGGCGAGTTTCGGCAACCCAGCCCACGGGACGGCCGCATCGAATACGCGTTCGCTCTCCGTCGGCACGTCCCCGATCACCGGCGTCGAGTTCGGCGATACGCCGGGCGCCATCGTCGGGGCGGTGTACCTCGATCAGAACCGTAACGGCGTCCGCGATGTCGGCGAGCCGGGTATCGCCGGCGTAACCATCACGCTGACAGGCACCGACCTCGGCGGCGCACCAGTCAGCCGAACGACGACCACGGCTGCCGACGGCTCGTACCGCTTCGACAACCTACTCGCTGGCGTCTACGCGATCGCGGAAGCTCAACCCGCGACCTTCGGTCAGGGAACCAATGCCATCGGCACTGCCGGAGGGCAGATCGTCGCGACCGACATTGTCGGGCAGATCAACCTCGTGCCCGGCGAAATCGTCGACGGCTACTTGTTCGGCGAGCAGACCCTCGACAACACGCCGATTCCGCAACCGGTGGCGCCGCTGCCACCGCTGCCGCCGTTCACGGTCATCGCGCCGGTCGATATCAGTAAGCGGCGGTTCCTGTCGTCATCGGCATCCGGGGGGACGGTCGCACCGGTAACCGGGCGAACGCAACCGGACTTCGCCACGCTCGGTTCGGTGTCGACGACGCGCGATCCGGTCTTCTTGGCGACGGCCGAAGGCGCGGGAGGCGAACTCGTCCGCGTCTTCGACCTCACCGGCGGGCAGGAACGGTTCCGATTCCGTCCGTTTCCCGGCAATCCGGGTGGCGTGCGCGTCGCCACGGCGGACATCTCCGGCGACGGTATCCCCGACATCGTCGTGGCGGCCGGCCCAGGCGGAACCCCGCGCGTGATCGTCTACGACGGCAACACCGCTGCCGTGCTTCAAGACTTCCTCGCCTTCGAGGACACCTTTACCGGCGGGTTGTTCGTGGCCGCAGGCGACATAGACGGCGACGGCCGCGCCGAACTGATTGTCACGCCCGATGAGGGTGGCGGGCCGCGCGTCAAGGTCCTTGCCGCCGGCGACCCCGACCGCGTGATCGCCGACTTCTGGGGCATCGACGATCCGAACTTCCGTGGCGGCGCCCGGGCAGCGGTTGGCGACTTGGACGGCGATGGAATTGCGGACCTCGCGGTCGGCGCGGGCGGCGGCGGTGGACCGCGCGTCGCGGTCTGGGATGGCACGTCGTTGACCGGTAACGGCATGGCAACGCGCCTCGCACCGGATTTCTTCGCTTACGAAGATTCGCTGCGGAACGGTGTCTACCTGACGATCGGTGATATCGACGGCGACGGGCGCGGCGACCTGATGGTCGGCGCCGGACCCGGCGGCGCGCCGCGCGTGATCGGTTTCTCCGCACTTTCCGTGCTCTCCGGCCAACCGGCGGTCATGGCCAGCTACTTCGCCGGCGACTCGTCGGACCGGGGCGGCATGCCGCTGGTCGCGGTGGACTTGGACGGCGACGGACGGACGGAAATCCTCACAGGTGCCGGCGAGGGATCGTTGCCGACGGTCCGGTTCTCGAACCCGCGCACCAGTGCGACGATCGACGCCTTCGCGGCCGAGTACATGGACTTCCTCGGCGGCGTCCAAGTCGGCTGATGTCGATTCGGGATTATTTTCTCGGGAAGCCAGGTAAAGTATTGTTACTTCAGCGCGGGGTTCTGGATTGGGGGCGTATCGCCGATTGCCGCCTACGCAGCGGTGCCCCGAAAGCAGTGGGCGAAGAGAAGCTGCCACTCCAGCAACTGCACCCTACTGGCGAGCTTCTCGTCGCCAGAGCCGGAGCCTCGAATCTCTTCGCAGAAATCCACGAAGTCAAAGGGGTTTGTGTATTTGTAGCGTAGGGCGGGGGCCTGCTCGACGAGCTGTTGAAGGACCGGATGCGCCCCGACGCGGACCCACCAGTACTTGCTGTTCGACGGGTCCGGCTCGCGGCGGTGCATGATCGCGTGCCAGAAGCTTCCGTTCGGCGAGTGGATGTTCTGGCTGATGGAGTGCGATTCGTCGAGGAAATCGTGGTAAAGCCAGAGGCCGGCCATGCAAGCGGGAGGCAAACCGGTGAGGGCGGCGAGCTTCGGGCGCATCGCTTCATTCGGCGTGCCAGGGCCGAGGTCGGCGAGTCGGGAACCATCGCCGAGGATCGCGGCCACGGCCGGGCCATAGCAGGTCGGGTCGAACGTCACGCGAGGACTTCCTTGACGACGTGGCCGCCGGTGCCGGTGATGCGCTGGTCGAGGCCGTTGAATCGGTAGTTGAGCTTTTCGTGGTTGAAGCCGAGCAGGTGGAGGATCGTGGCGTGGAAGTCGCTGACGTGGGTTTTGCCGTCGACGCCCTTGAGTCCGAATTCGTCGGTTGTCCCGTGGACATGGCCGGCCTTGACCCCGCCGCCGGCCATGAGCAAGGTGAAGCCGTAGGGGTTGTGGTCGCGTCCGGAGAGTCCTTCGCTCATGGGGGTGCGGCCGAACTCGCCGCCCCAGATGACGAGGGTGGAATCGAGTAGGCCGCGTTGTTTGAGGTCCTTGATGAGCGCCGCCGAGGGGCCGTCGGACCGCAGACACATCTTCGTGTGGTTGCCTTCGATATCGCTGTGGGCGTCCCACTGGCTGCCGGGGCCGCAATAGACTTGCACGAAGCGCACGCCGCGCTCGACGAGCCGTCGGGCGAGCAGGCAGCGCTGACCGAACTCGGCGGTTTCCTTGCGGTTGAGTCCGTACATCTCCTTGGTCTTCGCGGTTTCGGTGGAGAGATCGACGGCTTCGGGCGCGGCGGCCTGCATGCGGAAGGCCAGTTCGTAGGCCGCCTGTCGGGCATCGAGTTCCGCGTCGCCGGGGCGGTCCTTCTTGTGCAGTTCGTTCAGTTCGCCGATCAGGCCGAGCTTCGCCTTCTGCCGGGTCTCGCCGACTTCGTTGGGGGTCTTGAGGTTCAGGATCGGGTTCTCGGCACCACGGAAAAAGGTGCCCTGATACGTCGGCGGCATGAAGCCGGTGCCCCAGTTGCGGGCACCGCCGAAGACTTCGCCGGGTCCGTCGGTGAAGACGACGAAGCCGGGGAGGTTGCGGTTCTCGCTGCCGAGGCCGTAGAGCGCCCACGAGCCGAGGCTCGGCTTGCCGGCGAGGACGCTGCCGGTGTTCATCTGGCAGACGCTGCCGACGTGGTTGAGTCCGTCGGCCCAGCAGGCGCGCATCACGGCCCATTCGTCGGCCGTCTTCGCCATCTCGGGCAGCCAGTCGGAGAACCAGTGGCCGCACCGGCCGTGCTTCGCGAACTTCCGCTTGCTGGCGAGGAGCGTGTTGCCGCCGGTGCCCATCGGCGTGATAACCTTGCCGAAGCTTTCGGGCAGTTTCTGGCCGTGGCGCTTCGTCAGTTCCGGTTTCGGGTCGAACAGGTCGACGTGGCTCGGCCCGCCTTCCATGAACAGGAAGATGACGGACTTGGCCTTGGCGGGAAAGTGCGGCTTCTTCGGCGCGAGCGGGTCGGTCTTGGCGGCATCCGCGAGCATCGCGGAGAAGGCGAGCGCGCCGAAGCCGCCGCCGAGTTGAAGGAATTCGCGGCGCGAACGGATCGCGGGGACGTGCGGCATCGGAACGCTCCGATTGTTGGTCTTTCCCGTACTATAGCCGAACGGACGCGGGCGGCACGCGATTCGGTTGTCGGCACGAGGTTTCGTCGGTTCAATGTCCATGCTCGCCACCGTTCGCAAGCTGCTGGAACTCGTCCGCTTTTCGCACACGTTGTTCGCGCTGCCGTTCGCGTTACTAAGCGCCGCGATCGCCTGGAAGACGGAGCCGTTCCGCTGGCTGGACCTTGTCGGCATCCTCGCGTGCATGGTCTTCGCCCGCAATTTCGCGATGGCGTTCAACCGGATTGCCGATCGGGACGTCGACACGAAGAACCCGCGTACGGCGAACCGTCACCTCCCGGCCGGCACGCTCTCCTTCGGCCTCGTCGCGGCTTTCGCCGTCGGGAATGCCGTGGCATTCGTGGGGACTTGCTTCGCCTTTGCGAATCCGTGGCCGTTCATCCTCGCCGGTCCGGTGCTGATCTTCCTCGCCGGCTATTCCCTCACGAAGCGCGTCACGTCGCTCGCGCACGTCTGGCTCGGGGCCGCGCTCCTGCTCGCGCCGGTGTCGGCGTGGATCGCGATCCGGGGATTGGTCGAAATGGAAACGCCGCTCCTGCTCGGCGCGGCCGTGCTGTTCTGGGTGACGGGCTTCGACATCCTCTACGCGTGCCAGGACGCCGAGTTCGACGCGAAGGAGGGCCTGCACAGCATCCCGGCCCGCTTCGGCGTGCGGCGCAGCCTCCGTATCGCGGCGGGCTGCCACGCGCTGACGTTTCTGCTGCTTGTCGGATTGATGCTTGCGACGCCGTTCCTGCAAGGACCGGTCTTCATCGGAACGGTAGTCGCCGTCGGCGTGCTGCTCGTCTACGAACATTCCCTCGTCTCGGCCGACAGCCTCGCGAAGGTGAACAAGGCGTTCTTCCACGTGAACGCCGTCATCAGCCTTGGACTGCTGGCGGCAGGTTTGGTGCAGCTCTATCTGATCTGATGTTGTGAGACTTGGTCTTACTCATCCAAATTCAAGTAGGAAGTCTCTCGTAATCAGCTCGGAATTGAGTCTTCGCACAGACTTGGGCAATATTTCGTGGTCTGAATCAGCGATCCAGACTGCGAGAAACGGCTCAGACTCTCCAAAAGCACCGACGTTCTTGGCGACTTCGAGACCGCGAACCACGGCGTCAAGCAAGGCGTCCGAATGGGCTTTCTCAAATTCGTCCATCCTGCAGTCCCCGTCCTCCTTCGAGTGCATTGATTTAAACTTCGTATTAGCCTCAACCAGCAATGCGTTGGCCTTATCGAATCCCTCGCGTTCCCAATGCTCCCATTCATCGACACAATAGCGGTAGTATCGATACTGACCGTCGGTGTGTGGAACCTTAATCCTAGCCTCAGTATTGGCTACAGCAACGATGCTGTTAATGTCGAAAGGTTCGCCTGGCAGGAGGGCATAGCCGTAGAACTGAATTCCGAGTGATCGCAGTTTCGCCACATGGGTGCGGACACCTTCAGAAACCGCGGCGACAATCTCTGTTCGTGGTCTTGAAAGCCACTCTTTTAACGCTGGATCATTCACTTTGGTCAGCCCCAATCGACGACATTTTCTTATCCGTACCTTCGTGGTTAACTCATGATCTGCTTGATGGGTTCACCATAGTCGATCTCCAGACGCTTGCGGCCCGGGATGTTCAGCCTGCGATTGTCCAATCCCAACCGATCGAGCACTGTTGCGTGGATATCGGTGACGTAGTGCGGGTGCTCGACGGCGTGGAAGCCCAGTTCGTCGGTCGCGCCGTGGATGACGCCGCGTTTGATGCCAGCCCCGAAGAGCCAGACCGAGAAGCCGTGCGGGTGGTGGTCGCGGCCGGTCGGCATCTTGTAGGCGTCCCGCGTTTCAAGGCCCGGGGTGCGGCCGAACTCGCTGCAGCAGACGACGAGTGTGTCCTTGTCCTGGCCACTGCGCTTCAGGTCGCGGATCAGCCCGGCGATCGGCTTATCCACGCGGGCGGCGCTCTTCGCGTGCAGGTTCTTCAGGTCGTTGTGCGAATCCCATTCGCCGTAGCCGCTGAGATAGACGAGCGAGAAGCGCACGCCGTGCTGGGCGAGCCGCCGCGCCGCGAGCAAACGCCGGCCATAGAGCTCGGTGGTCGGGTTGTCGATACCGTAGAGCGCCTTGGTCTCGGCGGTTTCCTTGGTAAGGTCCAGCACCGACGGCACGGCAGACTGCATCCGGAACGCGAGTTCGTAGCTCTTGATCCTCGCCTTCAATTGTTCGTCGTCCGGGTATTCAACCTGCCGGAGCTTGTTCAACTCGTTGACGAACTCGAATTGATTTTCCTGTTCCTTTGCCAGCACGCCCTTGGGCCGTGCCGCGAACGGCAACGGGTTCTTCGGATCAAGCGACAACTCAACGCCGGTGTACTGCGGCCCCAGGTAGTCTGCCGCGAAGTTCTTCTTCACGCGCGTGTCGGAATACTGCCCGAGAAAGACGAACTGTGGCAGGTTTTCGTTGAGCGATCCGAGGCCATAAGTCGCCCACGAGCCGATGCTCGGCTGCTGCTCATCGAGCTGGTGCCGGCCGTTGTGGAACTGGAACTCCGCGCCGTGGTCGTTATCGGTCGTGTACATCGAGCGCACGAAGGCGAGATCGTCGACGCACTTCGCGATCTCGGGGAACCAGTCGGCGATGTCGATGCCGAGCTGGCCGTGCTTCTTGAAACCGACCTGGAGCGGGAAGATCTTCGGATACGGTCGTGTGCCGCCGACGACGTCGCGGGAATGCTTGAAGAACAGCGGCGACTTGAGCGGATCGGCGAACGGCGTATCGGCGAAGGTCTTGCCGGCGTATTTCGTGAGCGCCGGTTTCGGGTCCCAGCTTTCCATCTGGCTGACGCCGCCGGAGAGGTAGATCCAGATGACCGACTTCGCCTTCGGCGCGTGGTGCGGTTTGCCTGCGGCGAGCGCCGTTTCGGCCCGCGCGAAGCCGTCCTGCCAGAGCAGCGACCCGAGCGCGAGACCGGTGCAGCCCATGCCGGCATCCGCGAGAAACGTGCGTCGCTTCATGGTCATCTCACGGTCACGAAGTCGGAGTGGTTGAACAGAGCCTGCACGAGGCCTTCCCGTGCCCGCTGCGAAGGCTTCGATTCGCTCGACAGGAGTCGGGTCTGCTTCGACAGGAACCGGATCGCTGAGTTCCGCTCCGCGTCGCTATGCGGTCGTGCGAGTACCTGTTCGAACGCCGCCGTCGCAAACGCCGCGTCGTTCGATTCGGCGGTCAGTTTCGCTGTCAGTTTCCGAGCCAGATCGAGCGTCAGTTGGCTGTTGCTCAGAGCGAGGGCCTGCTGCGGCAGGACCGAACCGGTGCGGCGGTAGGCGTCGCAGGGGTTGGGCGAATCGAAGAGGTCGAGGAACATCATGCGGGCTTCGCCGTGGTGGGTGAAGTAAAGGCTCCGGCGGCGGTTCGTCAGCCCTTGATCCTGCGGGATGTCAGGTCCGCCGACCGTGAGGTCGAGTTCCCCGGCCACATGCAGGAGGCTGTCGCGTACGACTTCCGCGTCGATCCGCTGAGACGGGAACCGGGCGAGATAGACGTTGTCGAGATCGCTCGGATGCCGCGGGCCGTTCGACGCGAGCCGATAGGCTTTTGATGTCACAATGAGGCGGTGTAGCGGCTTGAATTTCCAGCCGTTGTCCATCAGTTCGACAGCGAGCCAGTCGAGGAGTTGCGGGTGGGTAGGCGGCTTGCCGCTGCGGCCGAAGTTCTCGGTCGACTCGACGAGCGGCCGGCCGAAGTGCCAGTTCCAGACATGATTGACGGCCACGCGCGCCGTCAACGAGTTGTCGCGGTTCGCGATCCAGTTCGCGAGCGCGGAGCGGCGGCCGGTCGTCGTCTTCGCGTACTGGTGCGAAAGCGGCGAGTAGCTGGTCGATACGGTCTTTGCGGCCGCTTCGGCCGTGGCCAGCGCCGCCTTCGCGGCGGCAAGTTGCTTCTCGAGGGCCGGCACCTGCGCCGCCTGCGACTTCGTCCGGCGGGTCGCCGCGAGCGCAAGCTCAGTTTTCGCGATCGCCGATTTCGCCAACGCCACCTTGTGTCGGCTTTCGGCCAGGTTCGCGTCCTGCGCCGCCGCTTTCGGGTCGCCTTTGGTCTTTAAGTATTGCACGTCGTCGGCCGCGATCCGTGCGATCAACGAATCCCGATCGGCAATGGCCGCGTCCAGATGAGCGCGGGCGTTGCGGAACTTCGCGTCGGCCAGTTCGTGTTCGGAAAACGCGAGCGGTTGGAGCAGCATCCGGCCGACGAGTTGGGCGATCGCCTGGCGTGCGCCGTCGAATTCCTGAGTTGCAGCATGGATGGCGTCGTCCCGGCGCTTCCGTTCCTCGACGCGAACGAACGCCTTCAACCCCGGATACCAGGCCTCCGGCGGCAGCATCACCGGCTTCGCTTCGTACTTCCCACCGAGGCTCGCGGGTATGCCCGGCGGGATCGGCGGCTTGTCCTTCGCCACGTTGCGTTCGTCGCCGCCCGTGTAGAATCGCGTTGGCGCGTCTAACTTCTCCTCGACGACGCGCACCATGCCGGTCGTGATCGGTTTGTACGACGCGCCATAGCTGTACTTCGGATACACCCCCGGATCAGTCTCGCCCGGCCAGCGATCGGTGCGGATCTCGATCGGCTCGAAGATGGCCCGCAGCTTGAAGTATTCTTCCTGCGTGATCGGGTCGTATTTGTGGTCGTGGCAATGGCAGCAGTTGAACGTGAGGCCGAGGAACGCCTTGCCCGTGTGCTCGACGTTGTCGCGCATCCAGTTGTTGTAATTCCAGCGATAAAAGTTCCTTACAACGAACCCGGTCGCCACAATATTCGCGTCATCGGTCGGCGTCAGTTCGTCGGCCGCGAGCATGTCGCGGATCATCTGGTCGTAGCCGCGGTCCTCATTTAAGGACTTCACGATCCAGTCGCGCCAGCGCCAGATCTGTCCGTAGCTGTTCAGCACGTCTGGCACGCCGCGCCGGCCGTACCAATCGGAATAGCGCCAGATGTCCATCCAGTGCCGCGCCCAGCGTTCCCCGTACTGCGGCGACGCGAGCAACCGATCCACGACTTTCTCGTAGGCGTCGGGCGACGCGTCGTTGATGAAGGCATGGAGTTGTTCGCGTGTCGGCGGCAGGCCGATCAGATCGAGGTAGACACGGCGGAGCAGGGTAGCACGATCCGCTTCCTGCGAGGTCTTCAAGCCACGAGCCGCACGCTCAACTTCGAGCAGCGAATCGATCGGAGGACCGTTCACCTTCGGGCGAACCGGCTTCACGAAGGCCCAGTGCCGTTTCGGATCTTCCTCCGGCTTCTCGTCCGCCGGCGCCTTCGCCCCCTCTTCAATCCATTTCGCGATCGCCGCGATCTGCTCTTTCGTGAGCGGTTTTCCCTCCGGCGGCATGCGCTCGCCGTCGTTCGCCGCGATCCGCGAGACAAGTGCGCTCTCGTTCTGCTTTCCCTTCACCACGACTTCCGACTTCAGCATCGCCGCGGCCGTATCGAGTCGCAGGTCCGATTCCTGCTTGAGCGCGCCGTGGCAGGCGAAGCATCGTTCCTTCAGGATCGGCTTCACATCCCGCGCATAGTCAACCGTCTGAGCGAAGCCAAGCGGGGCAAACCAGGCGACAAAGAATAATACCGCGATGCGCATCGGGCCCCCGAAGGATGAGGGGGAGGGTAGGTGACATCGATGCTATCGCAAATGCGACCCGGATGCAAACGGCAGTTCGGTTGAAATCGTGTTCGCTGTTTCACGATTTCACAGCCGGATCCCTCCCGAGACGTCCAGCCAGGTGCCGGTGATCCAGCGGGCTTCGTCGGCGGCGAGGAAGACGGCGGCGTCGGCGATGTCGTCGCACTCGCCGATGCGGCGCAACGCGGTCAGCGCAATTTCCTGAGCTTCTTCTTCCTTCGTCTTGCCGCTCTTGATGCTGTTCATGTCGGTGCGTGTGGAACCGGGGGCGAGCACGTTCACGCGAATGCCCTTCGGGCCCAGTTCGGCGGCGAGGACTCGCGTCATCACGTCGATGGCGCCTTTGGTGGCGGAGTAGACGACGGCGCCGGGGTAGGCCATGCGGCTGATGGCGCTGCCGACGTTGATGATGCTGCCGCCTTCGCCCATGAGCGCCGCCGCCTGCTGGCAGCAGAGGAAGTAGCCGCGGACGTTCACGGCGAAGTGGGCGTCGAACTCTTCGGGGGTCACATCCGCGAGGAAGCGCCGCTGCATGATCGCGGCGTTATTCACGAGAATATCCAGCCGGCCAAAGGTCTTCATGGCGGTGTCGAAGAGCGGGGCGACCTCGGCGGTCTTGCCGACGTCGGCCTGGACGGCAATGGCCATGCCGCCGGCGGAGCGGATGGACTGGACGACGGCGTTCGCCTCCGCCTCGCTGCGGGAATAGTTGACGACGACCTTCGCCCCCTCGGCGGCGTAGCGGGCGGCGATGGCTGCGCCGATCCCCCGCGCGGAACCCGTGACGATTGCGACCTTACCCGCCAGCCGTTGCCCAGACATGCCAATCCCCGGTTGGAAACAACAGGCCCACTTCGGCCCGGAACGGGGATTATCCTAATCGGATTTCAGGAATGGTCCCGCAACCACGCGACAGTTTTTCGCACGCCGTCCTCTAGGCTCGTCGGCGGTACGGTGCAACCGACACCACGGAGTTTGGTCGTCTTGGCCTGGGTGAAGTTCTGGTACTGTTTCGCGAGGTCGGAGGGCATGTCGATGAAGGAGATGATCGGCGGTAGACCGAGTGAATCGAACACGGCCTTCGCAAGGTCGTGGAAGGATCGTGCCTGGCCGGTGCCGGAGTTGTAGACTCCGCCGGGGTGCGGGTGTTTCCAGAGCCAGAGCAGGTGTTCGACGCAATCGTCGACGAAGACGAAGTCGCGGAGTTGGCCGCCATCGGCATACTTCGGATCGGTGGAGCGGAAGAGTTTCATCCCGCCGGTGGCCTGGATCTGGCGATACGTCTGGAAGACGACGCTGGCCATTCGCCCCTTGTGCGACTCGCGCGGGCCGTAGACGTTGAAGAACTTCAGCCCCGCCCAGCGCGGCGGCGTATCCCTCTGCTCAAGTGCCCAGATATCGAAGTCGTTCTTGCTCTTACCGTAGAGGTTGAGCGGGGTCAAATCGGTCGGCGGCGTAAGGTCGTCGAAGCCCTTCGACCCGTCGCCGTAGGTCGCGGCGCTGGACGCGTAAAGGAAGGGGCGTTCGTTCCGGGCGCACCAGTTCCAAAGGCGTTGCGTGTATTCGAGGTTGTTCTCGCGAAGGTAGTCCCAGTTGGTTTCGGTGGTGGAACTGCACGCACCGAGGTGGAAGACCGCTTCGGGTCGGAGGTCGTCAAGGCGGTCGAGAAACTCGCGATGGCCGGCGTAGGTGTGCCGTTCCAGCCCGTGCAGGTTCGGTACGTCCGGACGCGCGGGAGCTTGATCCACGAGCAGAAGCTCGCGTTCGCGATTCAGGCGGTGGGCGAGATTCGCTCCGATGAATCCGGCCGCTCCGGTGATGGCGATCATGGCGGGCCTTTACTGATTCGTGACGACGAGGACGTCGCCGTTGCGGAGGAAGTCGTACTTGCGGGCGGCAATCCGGTGCGGCACGGCCACGCGGCCGGCGAGTTGCTCGTCCCATGTCTTCGCGGGAACGAACAGGTAAACCGGAAGCGGCATGGACAGAAACTTCACGACGGCTTCCTTCTCGAAGATCCGTTCGACCTTGCGGCCGACGTAGTGCGTCACGCTCGGCTGCGTGTAGTCGTAGCTCGCGATGCGGACTTCGCGTTCGACGTCGTGGGCACCGCTTTCGACGACGAGCGCCTTCGGGGCCTTGTAGGCGTCCACTTCGGGCGTCACGAAGGCCGCCATCGTGCCGATGTAGGCGATCGATCCGACGGCCAGCGCGGCGATCACGCGGTCTCGCCGCCCGCGTGCCAGCGACACGGCCATGGCACCGGCCGCGGCGATCGGGATGCCGCCGACCCAGGCCCACGGCGCGAGTGTCGGCATGATGCGCAGACCCTTGAAGTTCACCGGGATCGCGCCGCCGGCGATGAACAACCCCGCGAGCGTGACGATGCCGACGAGGGCGACGCCGCCGATCGCAAGGGGCATAACCCACTTGGGAAGCGCGAGTTCGCCGTTGCGCCAGCGCATCAGGTATCGCGCCGTCAGGATCGCCAGTGCGGGATAGAGCGGGGCGATGTAGTTCGGGAGTTTCGTGGCCGCGAGCGAGAAGAAGACGAGGTACACACCGGCCCAGCAGAGCAGGAACCGGTGTGCCCGCGCGTCCGCCATTGGCAGCCCGTCGGCGGCGGTCGCCGCTTTCGGTAACGCGGCGCGCATGCCGTACCAGACCGCCCCTCCGAGGACGGCGCACCACGGCGCGAAGAAGACGAAGATCGCGCCAATGTAGTACACGATCGGTCCGCGGTGGCCTTCCATCGCGTTCATGAAACGGCCGGCGTTCTCTTTCTGGAAAAACGCGAGGTACGCCCCGCGCGTCTCGGAGATCACGAGGCCGTACCACGGTGCCGCGACGACCAGCCAGAGTAGGATGGCGCGGATCAGTCGCCAGTCGAGCAGCCGCTTGAGTTCGCGATTCCAGGCGAAGTAAAGGAGGACGATGATCGCGGGCATCGCCAGACCGATCGGGCCTTTGGTGAGCGTGGCCAGTCCGCTGGCGACGGCGGAGGGGAAGAACCACGCCCGGCTACCGTGTTCGTGGCCGATCCAAAAAAGGTACAGCGTGAGGGCGATGAAGAAAATCAGCGGCGCGTCCGGCGTGGCGGCATGCGAGAGCTTACAGAACTCGATGGCAGTCGCGAGGACGATGCCGGAGAGTAGTCCGGTCGCGGCGTCGAACATGCGGCGCGCCAGTTCATACGTCAGCAGCACCGTGCCCAGTCCGAGCAGCACGGCCGGGAAGCGGGCCGCCCATTCGTCCATGCCGAACGCCAGGAACGAGAGGCGTTGGATCCAATAGAGCATCACCGGCTTTGCGGTACGAAGCTCGCCGTTGAAGGTCGGCACGACCCAGGTGCCGCTCTCCATCATTTCGCGGGTGCAGCCGACGTTCACGCCCTCATCCACATCCCATAACGAGGGCACGCCGAGGTTGGGAAGCGAAACGATCGCCATGACGGCGGCGAGCAGGAGGTAATGAACCGCACGCGAATTCGTCATGTCCGGATTCCTTTCGGGACCGCGACGATAGACAATTCCGGAATGGTTGACCAGTCGAGTCTGTCGCCATCGTTCCAGCCACAAACCTCAATCAGGCCAGCGAACACGCGCACGTCGTCCTTTCGGTGTTCCAATTAGCCGAGAAGGAAGGGATGATGACGGATCGTGAAGGGCGCGTCGTCCGCCGTCGGACAATCAACGGGATGTTTATTGATTCGACGGAGAGCTCCTGCGCTGGACCGGTCGCAGGCAACGTGGTAAAATTGATTTCCTGCCTGCATTCCCTTCCTGTGCGACGGTCCGTCATGATTCGTTTGCTGTTGGTTGTTGGACTGGTGTCAGTTCTTGCGAATTGCGGTGCCTGTGCGGAACCGCTGTTCGAAACCGATGTTCGCCCAATCTTCAAGGCCTATTGCCTCGATTGTCACGGTGCCGGCGAAAAGATGCCCGGTGGGCTGGACCTGCGGCTGAAGCGTTTCGCGGAGGCCGGTGGCAAGAATGGTCCTGGCTTCGATCCGAAGCAGCCTGGCAAGAGTCTGTTGATCGAACGGATGAAGTCGGGTGAGATGCCGCCCGGCGAGAAGAAGGTACCTGCCGAGCAAATCGCCATCGTCGAAAAGTGGATCGCAAACGGCGCACCCACAAAACGGCCGGAACCGGCCACCCTGCCGCCCGGTCTCGGCATCACCGACGACGAACGCGCCTACTGGTTTTATCAGCCACTGAAACGGCCGAACCCGCCATCGTTCGCATCCATAGACCGAGTGCGAACGCCAATCGACGCGTTCGTGCTCGCTCGGCTGCGTGAACGCGGGCTGACGTTCAACCCCGACGCGGACAGATCCACCCTCGCGCGTCGCGCCGCGTTCGATCTGACCGGCCTACCGCCAACCCAAGAGGAGCTCGATCGTTTCGTCGCCGACGCGTCGCCCGACGCCTATGAGAAATACCTCGATCACCTGCTCGCGTCGCCGGCCTACGGTGAGAGATGGGGACGGCACTGGCTCGACGCTGCCGGCTACTCCGACAGCGATGGGGACGGCACCGCCGACACGCTTCGCCCACATGCCTGGCGCTACCGCGACTATGTCATTCGATCCTTCAACTCGGACAAGCCATTGAACCGGTTCGTCATCGAGCAACTCGCCGGGGACGAACTGGTGCCGCGCCCGTGGACGAACCTTAAACCGGAGCAGGTGGAACTGCTGGCCGCCACCGGCTTCCTCCGCACGGCGCCAGATGGGGCCGACCCCGAACAGGTCGTGGCAGACACGATCAAGATCGTTTCGTCCACCCTGCTTGGATCGTCGGTGGGCTGCGCGCAATGCCACGACCACCGCTACGATCCAATCCCTCAGCGGGACTACTTCCAGCTAAGGGCGATCTTGGAACCCTCACTCGATCCGAGTCAGTGGCGGCGACCGCCGCAGCGTCTGGTGTCGCTGTTCACCGACACGGACCGGGCGAAGGCGGCCGCCATCGACGCGGAGGCTGCGAAAATGCAGGCGGACCACGACGCGAAGATGAAGGCGGCGGTACGCGCCGCGTTCGAGAAGGAAATCGAAAAGTTTCCGGAGGAGGAGCGCGCGAAGTTGAAGGCCGCGTTCGACTCGCCCGCCGACAAGCGGACCGAGGAACAGAAAAAACTCGTCGCGACCAATCCGAAACTGAACGTCACGCCGGGCGTGCTTTATCAGTTTGACATGAAAAAATCGGATGAACTGAAGGCGCTTCAGGCGAAGATCGCGGCGAAGCGCGCTGAACGGCCGGTTGAGGAGTTTGTTTCCGTATCGACGGAGGTGCCGGGCCGGGTGCCCGTTACGAAATTGCACCATCGGGGAGACCCGCGCCAGCCCAAGGGGCCTGATCTCGCGCCGGCCGACCTGACGGTCGCCGCACCCGACGGATCCCGATACGAGATCGCCGCGAAGGACACCGGCCTGCCGACTACCGGCCGGCGGCTCGCGTGGGCCAAGCATCTCGTAAATGGCACGCATCCACTCTTCAATCGCGTGATGGCGAATCGGATCTGGTTGAACCACTTCGGCCGTGGGATCGTCGACACGCCGGGCGAGTTCGGCAAACTCGGCCAGTTGCCGACACATCCCGAATTGCTCGATTGGCTAGCAACCGAGCTGCCGCGCCAGGACTGGAGCTTGAAGCGGATACACAAGCTGGTGATGACGTCCACCGTGTACCGCCAGTCGTCAGCCGTGGCAAAGATGGATACCTCGAATGCCCTGTATTCGCGTTTCCCGATGCGACGACTCGAGGGCGAAGCCGTACGAGATCGCATGTTGACTGTTGCGGGGCGTCTGGACCGAACGCCGTTTGGTCCGACCGTTGCGGGAGTCGAGGACGCCACGGGGCAAATGGATGGCCCTGACGAAAAGCCGCGGCGGAGTCTGTATCTGCAATCTCGCCGAAGCAAACCAATCGCGTTCCTCGCCACGTTCGATGCGCCGGCGGGGGAACTGAATTGCGAGCGTCGAAATTCGACCACTTCGGCGCCGCAATCGCTAACGCTGCTCAACGGTGATTTTGTGCGAAAGCAGGCGTCGCACTTCGCGACTCGCGTACTTCGCGAGACCAGCGCCAAGCCGTGGGGGAAGGCGGATACAGAACGTGATCGACCGGCGGACGCATGGATCTACGGTTTCGGTGGCTTCGACGAGAAAACCAAACGGACATCGGGTTTCACACCCCTGCCGCATTTCACCGGTACAAACTGGCAAGGCGGAGCCACGTTGCCGGACCCGAAAATTGGCTGGGCAATTCTTCACGCGGCTGGTGGCCATGCCGGCAACGACGCGAATCACGCCGCGATCCGCCGCTGGACCGCCCCGCGTGACGGATCGGTGGTCGTGACCGGGAAGCTGGCGCATGCGTCTCCAAACGGCGATGGCGTACGCGGTCGGGTCGTTTCCAGCCGCGGCGGCCTGCTTGGCGATTGGTCCGTGAAGACAAAGGAGTCGCCGACCGAAGCGACATGGAATGTCGTCGCCGGTGAGACGATCGATTTCGCGGTCGATTCTCGGGGCGACGTAAACAGCGATTCGTTCACTTGGACGGTTCGCATCGCATTGACCGCGAACGGCCAGACGGAAACCTGGGACTCGATGGCCGACTTCCGCGGCGCCCCGGCGGCGTCGTTCGCGCAACTCGCGACCACGGCCTGGCAACTCGCCTATCTGCGCCTGCCGACGACTGAAGAACGTGCAACGGCCGCCGGTTTCCTGCGGAAACAAGCCCTTGCTTTGCGCGGCAAAGCCAAGGATCCCGAACTGGCCGCGCTCACCAACCTCTGCCAGCAACTCCTCGCCTCGAACGAGTTTCTTTATGTCGACTGATCTTGCTACCCGTCGCGGTTTCCTGTCGAGCACCTCCGCGGGTGTGGGGATGTTCGCACTGGCGCACCTGCTCCAGCGCGAGGGTCTGCTCGCCGCGGACGGGCCTTCGAAGCCGGGTGAGAACCTTCCGGCCAGCTTGAAGCCGCGCGTACCGCACTTCGCGCCGAAGGCCAAGGCGATGATCTCGCTGTTCATGCACGGCGGGCCGAGCCACGTCGATCTCTTCGACCCCAAGCCGGAACTCGCGAAGCAGAGCGGGAAAGACTACCAGGGCGACGTGCACTTCAGCTTCGTGAATCGCGCTAGCAAGAAGCTGTTTGGCAGCCCGTGGAAATTCGCGAAGCATGGGAAGTGCGGCACGGAAATCTCGGAACTGCTGCCCCACACCGCCGGCATCGTCGACGACATCTGCCTGATGCGATCGATGCATACCGGCCACAACGGGCACGAGGTCTCCATCCGCTACTTCCACGGCGGCATTGCCGGCGTCACCGGCCGGCCAACGATGGGAAGCTGGCTCGTCTACGGACTCGGGTCCGAGTCGCAGAACCTGCCCGCGTACATGGTACTCTCCGACCCCGGCGGCCACCCGGTCGACGCCACGCACAACTGGTCGTGCGGATTCCTGCCTCCGCTCTATCAGGGCACGGTGCTCCGTCCGCAGGAACCGCGTATCCCCAACCTCGTGCCGCCGCCCGACGCCGCCGGTGACATCCAGAAGGCCAACCTCGAACTGCTTGCGGAATTGAACCGTCGGCACCTGGCGAACCGGCCCGGCGAGGCGGACCTCGAAGCCCGCATCGCCAGCTACGAACTCGCCGCCAACATGCAGACCGCCGCGCGGGATGCCCTCGACGTTTCCCAGGAGCCGCTCCGCGTGCAAAGCCTCTACGGCCTCGACCGGCCCGAGACGCGCGAATATGGCACGCGTTGCCTCATCGCCCGCCGGCTCGTCGAACGCGGCGTCCGCTTCGTGCAGCTTTTCCTCGGCGGTCAGCCGTGGGACACGCATAATTCCATCCGGACGGGACTCCCCGCGATTTGCCGACGCACGGACCAACCCTCCGCCGCGCTCGTCCTCGACCTGAAGCAGCGCGGCCTTCTGGATTCCACCATCGTTCACTGGGGTGGCGAGATCGGCCGGCTGCCGGTTTGCGAAGGGGAGATGAATGCGACCGCCGGACGCGATCACAACGGCCAGGGCTTCTCGTGTTGGCTTGCCGGCGGTGGCATCAAGGGCGGGATGACCTACGGCAACACCGACGAGGTCGGCCACAAGGCGGCCGAGAACGTCGTCACGCCCAACGATTTCCAGGCCACGCTCCTGCACCTGCTGGGGCTGGACCATTCCAAACTCGTCTATCATCACGCTGGCAAGGCCCAGCGCCTGACCGATGGCCGCACGGCGCGCGTGGTGAAAGAAATCCTCGCGTAGCCATCGGCACGGTCACATCGCGACGATCCGACCGGTCTTTACCGACTCGCATTCCTTGTGGCACAACGCAAGCGCGTCGCGTGCCAGTTGGCCGCTGAGCAGGTCCGGTTCCCGGCCCGATTTCACCGCGTCTACGGCCGTCTGCAACTCGGTGGCGAATGCCGTCAGCGGATCACCACCGCCGGCGAGCGTGGGTTGACTCGTTTTCCCGTCCGCGGTCAGCAGCGTGAGCGCCGGACCGCCGGAATCGTAAGCGATTGTCGCCTTCTCCAGATATATCTCGAACCCGTGAACGAACGGTCGGCCTGCCATCGAGATCGCGCCGCTCGAACACGTGACGCTCGGCCCGCCGGGGCCGTAGAGGTACTGTGTGGTCAGGTAGTTCACGGCTCCCGACGGGTCGACGACGCCGGTGGCGAAGACGGCCTTCGGCACACCGGCGAGCAGGCCGATGAAGTGCGTGTCGTGGATGTGCAGGTCCACCGCCGGGCCACCGGTCTTGCTCGCGTCGCCGATGTCCGCGGACCAGTCCGGCTTCGAGATCACCCGCTTGAAGTGCGCACCGAGCAGCTTTCCGTATTGTCCACTGCGCACCGCGTCGGCCGCGTAGGCGAATTCCGGGAAGAACGGCAGCACGTGCGCCACCATCAGGAGCTTGCCCGCCGTTTTCGCCGCCGCGAGCATTTCATCCGCCATCGCGGGCTGGAGCGCGATCGCCTTTTCGACGAGCACATGCTTCCCGGCCTTCAGGGCCGCAAGCGCGAACGCCGGGTGCTGGTCCGTCGGGTTGCAGATGTCGACGAGGTCGATCTCCGGGTCGGCGAGCATCGCATCGTAGGATTCGTAGGTCTTCACGCCGGCGAGATCGACGCGGCCCGGTTCGGGACCGAAATTCCCGCGCGTGTTCGTCCAGTCGCCCGCGAGCTTGGCCTTGTCCCGGCTGCACACCGCGGCGACCTTCGCGCCCGTCAGGCGTTGCGAGGCGAGGAAGTGGATGCGGCCCATGAAGCCGACGCCGACCAGACCAATGCGAACCATGACTGCGTTCTCCTCGGGTATCCATTATCTTATTCCGGTTCCGTCCTCCTCCTATGTTGATGAGGAACTCCGGCACAAGCGAGGAAGGCATGGGCATTGATGTGGCGGCGGCGGCGGCGAAGGTCGTCGCCAACATGGAGAAGGTCATCATCGGCAAGCGCCCGCAGCTCGCACTCGCGCTCGCCGCGTACCTGTGCGAAGGGCACATCCTCCTCGAGGACGTGCCCGGCGTTGCAAAGACCATGTTCGCCCGCGCACTCGCCCGCAGCGTCAGCGCGAGCTTCAAGCGTCTCCAGTGCACACCGGACCTGCTGCCGACCGACGTCACCGGCGTGAGCGTCTTCAACCAGAAAACGCAGGAGTTCGAATTCCGCGCCGGGCCGATCTTCGCGCAGACGGTGCTCGCCGACGAAATCAATCGCGCCACGCCGCGAACGCAGGCGGCGCTGCTCGAGGCGATGGCCGAACGCCGCGTCAGCGTCGACGGCCAGACCTATGCGCTCAAGCCGCCCTTCCTCGTCGTCGCTACGCAGAACCCCGTCGATCAGGAAGGCACCTTTCCCCTGCCCGAGGCGCAACTCGACCGCTTCCTCATCCGCCTCTCGCTCGGCTACCCCAGCTTCGAGGAGGAAGCGAAGATGCTCGGCCTGCTCCAGCGCAAGCACCCGATCGACGACCTACAACCGGTGGTGACGGCCGACCATTGGGTCGCTTGTCAGGACGCGGTGCGCGAGGTGCACGTCGACGCAAAGCTCACGAAATACATTTTGGAAATCGTGCACGGTAGCCGGGAGCACGAGGACGTGATGCTCGGCGGCAGCCCACGGGCGTCGATCGCGCTGTTCCGCTGCGCGCAGTCGCTGGCGGCGATCCACGGGCGGGACTTCGCGATCCCAGACGACGTGAAGAAGATGGCGCAGCCGGTGCTGGGGCACCGGCTGATCCTGCGGCCAGAGAGCCGGTTGCGGAAGAAGACGCCGGCGGCGGTGGTGGCGGAGATCGTGTCGGACGCGCGCGTGCCAGTGGTCGATCGGGATGTGCCCGCCGGTCGCAGCTACTTCAACTGACGGTTCAACCGTTCAAGAGCTTGGCGAAGCGGCCGCGCCAGACCTTCGGCACTTCGGCGGTGATCGTCGTCGGGTTGTGCGTCGTCGGGTGGAGGAAGGTGAGCGAGCGAGCGTGCAGTCCGATGCTGTCGCCGAGCTTCTGGATCGAGCCGTATTTCGCGTCGCCGTAGATCGGTGTGCCGCGCTTGGCGAGTTGGACCCGGAGTTGGTGCTTGCGGCCCGTATGCGGCCGGAGTTCCAGCCATACGAGCCCGGCATGCCGGTTGCGGACGGTATAGAGCAACCGGGCCGGCTTCGCACCGGGCGTGTCGGCATCCACCACCTTGACTCGCCGCTCCTCGTCGTCGTGAAAGAGATAGTCGTCGAGCGAGCCGGAATCTTTCATCCACGGTTGGCGACCGGCCTCGACGATGGCCCAGTAGACCTTCTCAACCGTACCTTCGCGGAACTGTTCGCTCAGCCGTTTGGCAGCCTTGCTAGTACGAGCGAAGAGCAGCGCCCCGCTCGTCGGCTTGTCGAGTCGGTGGACGACGCCAAGGAAGACGTTGCCGGGCTTGTCGTACTTTTCCTTGAGGTAACTCTTCACGAGCCGGTCGACGGTCTCTTCCGTTCCATCGAAGTGCGTGGTGGGCCAGCCGCTCGGCTTGTTGAGGCCGATGCAGTGGTTGTCCTCGTGGAGGATGTCGAGCAGCTCGGCGAAGGAACTCATGCCGGCACCGGAGGCAGACGGCGAGGTTCGGCGTAATCTTTTTCGACGAAACCCACTACGGCCAATAACTCGTCTTCGAAGTTTCTTCGTCCGACGAATTGCAAAGCGTACTGTAGTTCATCTTTAGAACGACCGACCGGTATCGAGACCGTGGGTAATCCCGTGAAGCTCCAAGGCGCATTCATCCGCGGGTCGCCCGTCGTCTCCGGTGTCGGAGCGAAGTCGGACGCCGCCGGCGTGAAATAGATTCGACCGCTCATCAAGTCCTGAAGTCGGGACACGAGGGAATTCCGATGGTCGAGTGCCCGTGATAGATCTCTGCCGGAATAGCTTTCGCCATCTTTGATAAGCCGTGTGATGGAAGGCGGGTAATCGTCTGGATGCGCGAGGCGCCGTTCGCTGTGGTATCGGGCTGCTTCGGCGGCCATGATCGTTCGATGCGAGTCAAGCAATCCAGCGAACTCACTCGGTGTTTTGCATATTTCGAGCGTGAATTGAGAGATTGTGACCATCCGTGAACAGGCCGACGAATAGGCTTCAGTCATATCCTGAGTCATGTTCTCGTCAAAGAATCCTGTTAATCGTCCGAGGTATGGAATTCCGACTCGCGGCCGGTCGATCGCCTCGATGCAATCGGGAATCCCAGCGCATTCCCTGTTTTCTCGTAGGGCAGATTCGGCAATCGCTTCGAACAGGATCGCCAAATCCCTCACACAGTTCGCCATGACACCGACGTGGTCGAGGCTCGGCGCGAGCGGCAGCACGCCGTCGACGCTGACGTGTCCCCACGTCGGCTTCAGGCTGCATACCCCGCAATAGCTCGCCGGCCGGGTCAGGCTGCCGCCGGTCTGCGTCCCCAACGCGCCGAGGCACATCCCACAGGCGACAGCCGCCGCGCTGCCGGAACTGCTGCCGCCGGGGGTGCGATTCAAGTTCCACGGGTTGCGCGTCACCGGCGGGTCGGTAAACGCGTAGGGCGTCGTCACCGTCTTGCCGAGGATGATCGCGCCGGCCTGCCGCAGGCGATCCACTACGGTCGCGTCCTGTCGGGCGTAGCTGTTCGCCCAGAGCTTCGAGCCGCATCCGGTCGGCATGTCGAAGACGTCGATGATGTCCTTGATGCCGATCGGGATGCCGTGCAGCGGGCCGCGATAGCAGGTCTTCACTTCGTCCGTCAGCCGGGCGGCGTCGCGCCGTGCGCGCTCGCGGTCGAGATACACCCAGGCCTTCACGTGCGGTTCGTACACGTCGATCCGCCGCAGGCACTGTTCGAGCAACTCGGACGGCGTCAGTTCGCCGGAGCGGATGAGTTGAGCAGCGGCAGTGATGGTGAGCGGTTCGTCGGGCATGATGCGTGTATAGTATTCGAGACACGAAAATCACGAACGGTGAGCGATGAATCGAGTGAAATGCGCCATCCTTGGCGGGTCGGGTTACACGGCGGTCGAACTGCTCAAGATTCTGATCCGGCATCCCGGGGCAGAAGTCGTCGCCGTCACGTCGCGTCAGGACCCCGGCAAGCCGGTCTCGGCCGAGCATCCGGTGCTCTTGAACCGCTTCGACCTGCCGATGGAGAACTTCGATCCGGCCGGGTTGAAGGCGAAGGGCGTCGAGTGCGTCTTCGGCTGCCTGCCGCACGGCGCGAGTATGGAGTCGATTCCGCCGCTTCTCGAGCTCGGCATTCGCGTCGTCGACCTGAGCGCTGATTACCGGCTCAAGGACGCAGCGATCTACCAGCAGTGGTACAAGGAGACGCACCACGACACGGCGAACCTTGCGCACGCGGTCTATGGCCTCCCCGAACTATTCGCCGACTCGATCAGGACGGCCAAGCTCGTCGCGAACCCGGGCTGCTACCCGCAGACAGCGATACTCGGCCTCGCTCCGCTCGTCCGCGCGAACCTGATTGAACTCGATACCATTATCATCGACAGCAAGTCCGGCATCTCCGGCGGCGGTCGTACGCCGAAGCTTTCCTTCCATTACCCTGAATGCAACGAGTCGGTCTCCGCCTACGGCATCGGCTCGCACCGCCACACCCCGGAGATCGAGCAGGCTCTCACCATCGTTGCCGGCGCGCCGGTAAGCGTAATCTTCACACCGCACCTGATGCCGATGGATCGCGGTATCTTCAGCACGATCTACGCGACCCCGAAGCTGCCGCTCGATGAAGGCCGGCTTGTGAAGCTCTATCGCGAGTTCTATCGGGGCAAGCCGTTCGTCCGCGTGCGCGAGTCGCTGCCGGCGACGAAGGACACGGCTCACACGAACTATCTCGATCTCTGCGTCAAGATGGTTCGCGGCCGGGTGCTCGTGCTGGCGGCGGAGGACAACCTCGTGCGCGGCGCCAGTGGCGTCGCCGTGCAGAACTTCAACCTCATGTTCGGGTTCGAAGAAACCACGGCGCTCGCATGACCGACGCGGAGCGATTCCTCGCCGCCATCGTGGCGAACCCGGACGACGACACGCTCCGGCTCGTCTACGCAGACTGGCTGGAGGAGAACGGCGACGCAGAACGCGCGGAGTTCATCCGCCTGCAAATCGCCGAGGCCCAAACCCGCGCGCCCGGTTCCCGTCGGTCGATGGAGCTACTGGAGCGGAACCGCAAACGCTGGCTCATCCCGGGCATCCCCGGCAGCCAGGTGTTCCGGCGCGGGTTCGTCGAGTACCTGCACATTTCTGCCGACGATTTCCTCAAACACGAAGCGATGATCGAAACGGCCGCACCAGTCGTCGGGTTGCGCCTGAGCGTCGCCGCCGGGCGGACTTCGGCGCTCGTCAACGTCGGCTGGCTGTCCCGACTGCGTTCCCTGGACATCCTCAACGACGGCATGGGGCCGCGGATGCGCGAGTGGTTCCGGCCCGGCGCGTTCCCGAACTTGCGCTCGCTCGGTCTGAGGAACAACCGGCTCTGGTCGGACTACGTCGCCATCCTGGTAGAACTCGCGCCGTACCTGCCGAAGCTCGAACGTCTTGACTTGAGCGGCAATCCACTCGGCAATGAAGGCCTTGGACATATCGCGAAGGGATTTTCGGGATTGAGCGAGTTGGTGCTCGCGTCCGACGACGTGGACGAAGAATACCGCATCGGCCTCGACGGCGTGGCGGCGTTCGCGCGATCGACAACGCTCCGGTTGCGCACACTCATTTTGGACAACCAGCGACTTAGCGACGACGGGTTTCTTTCGCTGATCCGATCCTCGACGGCAGAATCGCTTGTCAAACTCGACGTATCGCGGAACGGGATCGGCGAGCGCACGGCGGAATGGGTCGAAGCACTGATCGATTCGTCTCGATTGCCCCTCTTGCAATCCTTGGTTTTTCGCGGGAACGCGTTAACGCCCGACGGGATCGCGATCCGGCGATGGGGGCGGTTGCAGGCCGGATGCATCATCGATCTGCGTGGCTGTCGGATCGGCCCGAAAGTCCGTGAAATATTCGAACGATCCGACTTCGCGGATCAGCTTCTTCTCGACGAAAAGGAGCCGGCATGAGAGTTGTGTGGTTTGCCATCGCGTTCGTCGGTATCGGAACTGGCGTGACCGCCGCCGAGAAGTACGCGGTGAAGCGCGAGGCGGTCGATCCGCCGGCGGAACTGGTGGACGGCATCCGCAAGCTGTTGCCTAAAGAATGCGAGGCCGTCTCCGACGGCACCGGCGCGTTCGCGCGGTTCTGGTTCCGCGCCGAACTGCCCGGCAAGGCGACGGCCCAGCAGATCAAGAACGGCCTAACATTCCAGGAGGTTGTCGAGACCTGCGTGCTCGGCGCGGTGAAGTTCGACCGTGCGTTCATCGACTACCGCAAGCAGGAGATCGCCGCCGGCGTCTACACCGTCCGCCTCGCGTATCAACCGGAGAACGGCGACCACAAGGACTCGGCCCCGCACACGGACTTCGCGCTGCTGGTGCCGGCGGACAAGGACCCGAAGGCGGAGGAGATGGAGCCGAAGACACTGTACAAGCTGAGCTTCGCGTCGACGGGCGGGGAGCACCCCGGCGTGTTGTTGCTCTATCCGGCCGACGGCAAGGCGAAGGACGCAAAGGTTCAGGACCGCGGGTCGGGCGTCTGGACTCTAAACGTACCGAGATCCGTGGTCTCGCCGGAAGGGAAAGCGGCGTTTGGATTCGGAATCACGGTCGCTGGGTGGAGCAAGCTGCGATGACCTATTCCGGCGGCGCGCCGACGGGGGTCTTATTCGGCCCGGCGGTCCAGAGTGGGGACGACTTGGCGTATCGGAGGAACGCGCCGTCGTCCGCGCCCTTGGCGGGTGCGGGCATGGTATAGTTCTCGATCGCTTTCGCCTTCGACGGCAGGTTCCCGTCGCCGCTCTTCGCGTCGCGGCCGTTGTCCACCGATTGGAACTTCGGCAGGTTCGCGATGTTCCTGACAACCGCCACGCCGGCCACGGCCGCGAAGTAGTTCCGCGAGAGCGCAACGTCCGATGCGACCGGCAGGTCAAACTCTGCGGCGTGGAACGCGTTGCCGGCGATCGTGTGAAACGTATTGTTTCGCACCGACAGCTTCCACGGAAGGGTAGTCGGCTGTCGGACCGCAAGGCCGGATTGGAAATGATAGAAACGATTGTTCACGAACTCGACCGAGACGAGGGCGGTGTCGATCAGGGCGGCAGCGGCGGCAGGGCCCTCAAAGCGGCCGGATTCGATTTTGATAAAGGAGTTGCGTCCGGCGCTGACGTCGCCGCGTTCGGGCACTGTGAAATGCAGCGCCGCGAGCGCCTCCCCGCTGACGACGACGGTCGGCTTGCTTAGCACACAGGGCTTTTGGTCTTCGGCCGTCACGTTTTCGAATCGAATCCCGGCGACCTTGGCCCCGCGAACGACAACGTTCTCGAACCGTGCGCCCGGTAGGGAACCGGCGAGAACCAATGCGTAGTCCATCTGGCCCTCCGCGTCGAAGATGACGTTGCGGAGGGTTAGCCCCGGCAGATTGCGGATGACGAGCAACGTCTTCACGTTCGCGCCGGCGGGCGTCGTCCAGACGACGGGTTTGTCAGGGTCGGCGGCTTCGACGATCAGGTCCTTGAGCCGGCTGTTCGGCGCGGTCAGGGCAATCGGCAGTTCGTGATGGGCCTCGTCCATGAGGACGATGGTGGGCCGTGCGCCGCCGCGCTTGGCTTCATCGAACTCCGGCCGTTTGCCAATCGCATTCACGGCTTCGCGGACCGACGGGAAAGTGGCAAAACCGGCCGGAGCCGCCGCCTTGCCGACATACACGCGGCTGAAGTCGAGTTGCGCCGGCGTGGGCGTGGGGGTAGGTGTTGAAGGCGGCATGAACAGGACGTACGCCCCGACGGCGAGCGCCGCGACGCCGAGCGCGAGCCCCGCGCCGATGATGAGCTTCTTGCGGTTCTTCCGCGCGGGTTGCGCGGCCGGTGCCTTGGGCGCCTTCTCGCCCTTCTTGCTATCCGGCCGTTCGGTGCGGGCCGTCTCGTTCGAGTCGCGTGGAGCGGTGTCGCCGTCGAGGGTGGCCCAGACGCCAACCTGAACATCCGCGGCCTGTGCGGCGGGAAGGGTGGCCACGGCTGTCGAAGCGCGATCGTGTGTCGAACTTCCGGGCACGCCGGACGCCCCGTTGGCCAGCACGCGCACCTCGAAGCTCGATTGCGTCGACGATGTCGGGCTTCCGCCGGAAAGCATCACACCGCTCGGCACGCGGTTCGCGCTCGCCGTATTGCCTGCGGCCGCCGGGGAGAGAGGAGGTAGTTCTTTCTCCGTCGGCGGAGGTATCGGCACCTGTACGAAGTCTTGGAGAACCGCCATCAACTCGCCCGGCGTCTGATAGCGATCGTCCGGGTTCTTCTTCATCAGCTTTTCGACGATCGCGACGATGTCCGCAGGGACCTCCGGTCGGACCTGTCCGATCGGTTTTGGGTCACGCGTCTGGTGCCAGAGGAGTTTCTGGGCAACGGATCCTTCCGGGAACGGCGGTTGACCGGTGAGCAGGAAATAGAACGTGCCGCCGAGGGAATAGAGATCGGCGCGGATCGTGACGGTGTGGCTGTCGACGGCCTGCTCGGGTGCCAGGTAGTCGGCCGTGCCGAGAACGTTTTCGTCGTATTTCTTGGTCAGGGAGTCGTCTTCGTCATTGAAGAAGCGGGCGAGGCCCATGTCGAGGATCTTGACGACGCCGGAACGGTCGATGAGGATGTTGCCCGGCTTGATGTCGCGGTGGACGATGCCGGTTTCGCTGGCGTATTGGAGTCCGACGGCGGAGCCATAGATGTAGTGGCAGGCGCGGATGGGATCGAGCGGTCCGGCACGCTTGACGAGGTCCTGGAGGTTTACGCCGTCGACGAATTCCATGACGAGGAAATGCAGCCCTTCGTCGTGGTCGATATCGTAGGCGCGGACGATGTTCGGGTGATCCAGCGCGGCGACGGCGCGGGCTTCCTGATAGAACCGTTCGCGCGAGGCGTCGTCCTGCCCCTTGGCGGCCGGGAGAACCTTGACCGCGACACGGCGGCGCATGAGCTTGTGTTCGCAGAGGAACACCTGCCCCATGCCGCCCACCCCGAGCTTTTCCAGCACTTTGTATTTGCCGATCGTGAAGCGCTTCCACTTGCCCTGGAGAAGTTGTTCGGCCTGAAAGTACGTGAGCACGGCGTCGCGAACGAACTTGCCGGCGCACTTGCCGGGTTCCGCCGGGACGGGACCTTGTTGCTTCTGCTTGTCGAGATAGGCGTTGAGTTTCGCTTCATCGATGACGCCGCTTTTCCGGACGAGTTCGAGGAATTCGTCAACGGTAGCCGGTGCGGGCATCGCCTACACTCCGGGTCGCGCGCGGTCATTGGAGAAGGGGAGGCCGGTCGAGTCCCGGCAACATCGCGTAAGTATAGGTTAACGCGGGATGAAACGACGACGGGAAACGTCGGGAGAATGCGGATTTTTTTCGGGTGCCGACGGATTTGCGGCTTTGCCGGAATCCGTTGGCCTTAGAAGAACCATTTGACGGCGAGCGCGGATAGGACGGCCACGAGCGCGAGCGTCAGGAAGATCAATACAAGCGGCCGATCGGGGTGGCGTTGCGACCGCTGGCCGGGCGATCCCAACTTCGGCGACGAATCGCGAATCAGCTCGGTCTTGGAACCGGCGCCGATCAATTCGACGCTCTCCTTACCGAGTTTGGCGGGGGACGCGATCGGGGTCGTGTGCGTGTTCCGCGCGGTCGGTACCTGCCCTTGGCCGAGCGGTTCGTCCAGCCGCACGTTCTGGCCGTTTGGGGTTTGCGGTCCGCCTCGCGTGGGATACTTCGAGGAGCTATTTCCCCCCAATCCGCGATACCCCGTTACGGTCGCGACCGCCCGATTGGCCATGACGGACGCGCGAATCCTGTCGGCGTGGCCCATCAGCGTCAGCACGGCGGGGCAGAGGTCCGGCATCTCGTGATCCGGCGGCGGTGCGATTGCCTCCGATGTCCAGGGCGCCAGAGCCTCGGCCACTTCCAATGGCGTCTGGTAGCGTTCGTTCGGATCCTTCTTCATCATCCGTTCCAACACCGCCAGCAACTCCGGCGGCACGTCATCCCGGAACTCCGTCACCGGCTTCGGGTTCTCGGTTTGATGGAAAACCAGTTTCTGCGCGATGGTGCCTTCCGGCACCGGCGATTGACCCGTCAGCATGAAATGGAAAGTACCGCCGAGGGCGTAGATATCGGCGCGGATGTCGACGACGTTGGAGAGCGCCTGTTCAGGCGCGAGGTAGTCGGCGGTGCCGAGAACACACTTATCGTCGTATTTCGCCGTCAGGTTGTCGTTCTTGTCGTTGAAGAAGCGAGCGAGGCCCATGTCGAGGATCTTGATGACGCCCGAGCGATCGAGCAGCAGGTTGCCGGGTTTGATATCGCGGTGAACCATGCCGAGTTCGTTGGCGTGGTGCAGGCCTACGGCGGACTGGGCGACGTAGTGCGCGGCACGGATGTAATCGACCTGGCCGAAGCGGGCGACGATTTCCTGCATGCTCGCACCGTCCACGTATTCCATCACGAGGAAGTGCAGACTGTCGGCCTTGTCGATGTCGTGCGCGCGGACGATGTTCGGGTGGTCGAGCGCGGCGACGGCGCGCGCCTCGCGATAGAAGCGTTCGAGATTCGAGGGGTCGCTGAGTTTTTCGAGCGGCAGCACCTTCACGGCGACGACGCGTTTCATGAAGACGTGTTCGCAGAGGTAGACGGCCCCCATGCCGCCGACGCCGATCAGTTCGAGAAGTTTGTACTTTCCGGCGACCATGAACCGTTTGTAGCGGCCCAGCTTCAATTGCTTTGTCTGAAACTTCGTGAGCAGTCCGGCGTCGATCAACGCGGTCGCAAAACCATCAAGGTCTTCGTGTCGGACCCGTTCGAGCCGCTGGCGGTCGAGTTCCGCGTTGAGGCGGTCCTCCGGCACCAACCCGCTCTTGCGGATGCATTCGAGATACTCGGTAACGGTCCCGGGCACGGGCATGGGTGGCGAACCAAACGCAGGAACGGGTGTCGATCTCCGATATGATGATCGCACCCTTGTGGTCCTGGTGATAATCTTGGATCGACCAATAGCGACCTGCAAGCGAAGGTCTTGGATTTTTCCGCTTTTTCCTGTTGGCGAGACATTCCCGACCGCGAAATCTTTTCCGAAGGCGAACATTACGATGGGACGAGAACTAAAGACGGTCCGCGCAGTCTGTCCACTCGATTGCCCCGATACCTGCGGAATGATCGTCACGGTCGATACGGCCGCGCAAAAAGCCGTCCGACTCCGCGGCGACGACGCGCACCCGTTCACAAACGGCTTCCTCTGCCGGAAGGTCAATCACTACCTCGAGCGCGTCTATCACTCCGATCGTTTGTTGCATCCGTTGCGGCGCGTCGGCGCGAAGGGAGAGGGGCGGTTCGAACGGATCTCGTGGGGCGACGCGATCGACGCCGTCGCGACGAACTTGAAACGGGTCGTGGCCGAACACGGACCACAGGCAATCCTGCCTTACAGCTACGCCGGCACGATGGGCAAGATTCAAGGATCGAGCCTCGACCGCCGCTTCTTCCATCGGCTTGGCGCGTCGCTGCTCGATCGCACGATCTGTGCGACGGCCGGCAGTGTCGGCTGCGAAGTCACGCTCGGGGCCGGGAAGCGCGCCGCCGTCGATCCCGAACGCGCCGTCGACTGCCGCTTCCTCGTGAACTGGGGATCGAATACCCTCGTCACGAACACGCACTTCTGGGCGATCCAGCACGAGGCCCGCAAACGCGGCGCGAAGATCGTAACGATCGACCCATTCCGTTCAGCGACGGCGGCAAAATCCGATTGGTGGCTGCCGATCCGCCCCGGTACCGACGCGGCGCTCGCGCTCGGGGTTTTGCACGTGCTTTTCCGCGATGGCTTGCAGGACCAGGATTATCTCGATCGCTTCTGCCTCGGCGGCGAGGAACTGAAGGCCCGAGCGCTCGCAGAGTATCCGCCGGAAAAGGTCGCCGCGATCACCGGACTGCCCGTCGCCGACATCGAACGATTCGCGATGGAGTATGGCCGCGCGCGAGAACTCTTCGGCGGGCCGGCGCTGATCCGGCTCAACTACGGGCTCCAGCGACACGGCGGCGGTGGCATGGCAGTCCGCACCATCGTCTGCCTCCCCGCCGTCACCGGAGACTGGAGATATCCCGGCGCCGGCGCGCTGCTCAGCACCAGCAAGGAGTACCCCTTCGACGGCCCCGCCCTCGAAAGGCCGGACCTCGTCCCGCCCGGTACGCGAACCGTCAACATGGTCCAACTCGCCGAAGCGCTCCACGGGGAACTGGACGGCCCGCCCGTAAAGGCGATGATCGTCTACAATTCGAATCCGGCCGCGGTCGCGCCGAATCAATCGCGTGTACTCGAAGGTTTGAAACGGGACGATCTCTTTACGGTCGTCTTGGAACACTTCCTCACCGACACCGCGCGCCATGCCGACATTGTGCTGCCCGCGACGATGCAACTCGAACACTGGGACATCCACAGCAGCTATGGGCATTTGTACGTGCAAGCTAATCCGCCCGCGATCCCGCCGCCGGGCGAGACGAAGCCCAACACCGAGATCTTCCGGTTGCTCGCGAAGGCGATGGGCCTGGAACCCGAGATGTTCGCGCCGACCGACGAGGAACTTTGCCGACTATCGATGAAATCGACCGGCGGGTTCCAGGGGATCACGTTCGAGGATCTACGTGATGGTACGCCGACGCGATTGAACCTGCCAGAGGATTGGGCACCCTATGCCGAGGGGAATTTCGGCACACCGAGTGGGAAGTGTCATCTCTTCAGCCCAACGGAACTAGCAGCGGGGCGTGATCCGCTGCCGCGGTACGTCCCCCCGCACGAAGATCCGCAGACGCGACCCGAACTGGCGGCGAAGTACCCCTTGCAACTCGTCACGCCGCCGGACCCGGCGTTTTTGAACTCGACGTTTGTCGAGATCGAACACCTGCGATCGCAAGCGGCCGAGCCGACGGTGGACCTGCACCCCCAGGACGCGGCCGCGCGAGGTATCGCCGACGGCGCGGCGGTGGCGGTCTTCAATGGTCGCGGTCGATTCCGCGCCAAAGCGAAGGTCGGCGAGACCGTCCGGCCCGGCGTGGTTGTCACGCAGGGATGCTGGTGGAGCCGATTCACTGTGGACGGCCTCAATCACAACACCCTCACGAGTACCGCCCTCACCGACTTCGGTGGCGGTGCGACGTTCTTCGACAATCTCGTGCAAGTCGAGGCGATTGCGGGGTGAACCGGGGTTGTCCTTGACATTCCGAACCGCGCGAGGGTATTCCCGCGCCGAAATAAGGAACGGATAGGGGAACTCCATGCGCATGACGCGGCGGGAAATGATGTCCGGAGTGTTGGCCGTGGCTGTGGGCAGCGGGGTCCGCGCAGCCGAAACGCCCATCGTGTTGGCCGAGACGACGAAAGCCGGCGATGTTTTTCAGGTGGAATTGCAACTCGTGCTCGCCGGCCGTTTGAAAGTCGACCGGGACGACAAACCCGAACTGATCCCCATCGAGGCGAAGGCGAAGCACCGTTACCGTGAACGATTGGACATCGCGGCGAAGCCCGCGGCGGCACGATACTATGCCGAGGCCGTTTCGGAAAGCACCGTGGCCGGGGAACGGGCGGTCAAGAAACTCGCCGAGGACCGCCGCGGGATTTTCGTGTACCGCAATGAGGAAGGCCTCATACCCGTCGCACCCGCGGGGCCGCTGGCGCGCGAGGAACTCGAATTGGTGGCGGAGCATTTCGACACGATTGCGCTCGCGAGCCTGTTGCCGGGGCAGGCTGTTTCGGTCGGGGGTAGCTGGACGATTCCGAATGATGTCGTGCAGTCGATCAGCCATTTCGACGGATTGATCAAGGCGGGACTCGTCGGTCGTCTCGTCTCCGCAACGGAGAAACGGGCGAGGATTGCGATCGAAGGCACGGCCGAAGGGGTCGAACAGGGTGCGAAAGTGAAAGTGACCATCGCGGCGCGGGGCGAGTTCGATCGCGACAAGTCGTTCTTCGATCGGTTGGAATGGTCGCAAACAGACGAACGCGAGGCCGGTCCGGTCAGCCCGGCGATGGACGCCAAGGTCTCGATCGTCCTGACGCGTTCGCGGGAAGACTCGCTGGGCAAGGACCTTGAAACGCTGCTGGCGAAACGGCCGGCGGGGCCCAAGCCGCCGGAACTCTGGACCCAACTCCGGCATGTCGATCCGAACGGCTACGAGTTCGTTTACGGACGCGACTGGCACGTCGTCGTTCGCAACGACAAGCATCTGGTGCTGCGGCTGCTGGATCGTGGCGAGTACGTGGCGCAGGCGACCTTCGCCACGTGGAAACCGTCGGCGGGGGCCGACGAGAAAACCGCGCTCGCCGAGTTTGTCGAGGCGACGCGCAAATCGCCGGGCTGGGCGCCGGAAAAGGTTCTGGAGAACGGCCCGATGCCCGTTGGCGAGGGGCGAAGCGTCTACCGGTTGTGCGCGCGGGGCAAGCAGGACGGAGTCGACGTCGTGCAAGCCTTCCATTTGCTGGACGGCGGCGGCCGTCACCTCGCGATCGCCACGGTCTGCAACGTCGGGATGGCGGAGAAACTCGGCACGCGCGATGCCGCGTTGGTCGCCGCGGTTGAAATGACGCCAAAAAAGTAGCTCTCCGGTTATCGCCTGCGCAGTTCGACTCCCCGCGACCGCCCCGGTCTGGTATCGTAATGCGAACGGGGCACCGCGCGGCAGCGACGAGGACGACATGCGGATCGGGGTTATCAGCGATACGCACGACCGGCACGAAGTGGTCGCCGACGCCGTCCGCCTGCTCGGCGAGCAGAAGGTCGAACTGGTCCTCCATTGCGGCGACATCGAAACGCCGGACACCGTCACGCTCTTCAAACCGCTGCCGACCCACTTCGTTTTCGGGAACTGGGACAAGGACAAGGGAAAACTGCTGGCGGCGATCCGCGATATCGGCGGACAGGCGCACGACGCCTTCGGGGCGATGGAACTGGCCGGTCGACGCATCGCCTGGTGCCATTCGCACGACCGCCACCAGTTCTACGAACTCGAACACTGCAACTATTTCGACTACCTTTTCTACGGCCACACACATGTCCGGGAACAACACCGCACGGGCAAGACGCTGGTCGCGAATCCCGGCGCTCTGTTCCGGGCGAATCCGAAGACGTGCATGGTGCTGGACCTCGTGAGCGGCGAATTCAAGCCAATCATCATTCCGACCGCCGCGAAACCCGGCGAGTCGATCCTATCGATGCCGGGGCTGGCGAATCGATCCATGCCGCCGATTCCGGGCCTTCCCGATCCGGAACCCACGGCCAACCCTGGTTCCGATTGACGAACGGTTTCCGCGACGCTATTCCGCTCCGATTCGGGGTAGTTGCCGCGCATCGGAGCCGTCGCCCATGTCTCGACCGATCTTCGCCGTCTTGGTTCTCGTGGTCGGTCTGACGGGCTGCACCGGCACTTGGGATAAGGTCAGCAGCCGAAGGTTCCGCGACGATCCCGTCGGGACGATGTTCGATCGTCGCGATCCGTTGGAGGCGATGCGGAAGAGTTCGGAAGGGGACGATCGCGCGACCGCGATGAGGAAGCTCAAGGAACCGCTAGCCAACGGTCGCGGCGAACCGGAACAAGAAGAAGCCCTTCGTTTGCTGACCGACGCTGCCATCAACGATCCCAGCCCGGTGGTTCGCGTTGCGGCGATCGACGCCCTGGGACGGTTCCGCGATCCGCGCGCCACGAAGAGCCTGACAGCGGCCTATTATCAGGCGGGCGGTACGCCGGTCGATCCGCTGAATCCGGCTCCTACGGCGACTCGATCCCTCGCGGGACCGGTCGGGTTCGCGCCGGAAGTGGCCAGCGTAATCCGAAGCCGGGCCGTGGAGTCGCTGGCGAAATCGAACAACCCGGAAGCCGTTCCGGTCCTGGTCCAGATCGCGACGGGCGTGGAGAAGACCGGCGGCTCCGACCGCGACACGCGATTGGCCGCGGTCCGCGGGTTGAAGTCGATGCGCAGCCAGGACTCGGTCGCGGCCCTGGCGAAAGTCCTGGCGATGGAAAAGACGCGAGACCCGGCCATGGCGGATCGCGCCCACGAAGGATTGGTCGCGCTCACGGGACAGAACCTGCCGGACGATCCGCAGCAGTGGGACCTCGCCGTGCGAAACGGTCAGGCACCCGTCGTCGCGGAGCCCAACTTCATTCAGCAAGCGGCGTCGTGGGCCTTTGGGAATTGAGGCCGATCATTTCCGGACGAACACGACGGCGACAGCATCTTGATGAAGGATGCGCCATTCGTCCGGCATCCCGCGCAGGGCGTCCGTAAGCGGCCTTCCGACGCGGGCGATTATGACCTTGCACTTCGCGAACTCGACATCCGTCATCCATCCGTCCGGCGTCGACCAGGTCCGAGACGATTGCAGCAGCCGAGTGTTGCCGTAGAGGTTCGTGCGCCCGTCGATCGTCACCGGGTACTCCGGAAGTGCCCACGCAAGGTGTCCGCCCCAACTGATATCGTTGAACAGCGGACCGGGTGGCCGTTCGGCCTTGAGGAACTCGACGGCATGCACCGGGTACGCCCGGGCTTGCGCGGCGGCGATGTCGGTGTTGCCCAACAACCCGGATGAGTTGAGAATTCGCATACCGATGAGGACGGTCAGGACCGTCAGCAGAACGGACACCGAGCGTACCGTCGAGCTGGCTGGGAAAGGTTGGCGGATCGCCGCGATTGCCAACAGCGCGGCAAACCACAGATCGCGATTCATGCGCATTCCCACGAGTCCGGCGGCGAGTAACAGTCCGAATTCGAAGAAACCAATCGTTCGCCGCCTCGCGATTCCGTGGACGGCGCCGAGGACGAGCGAGGCCGCGGCGAGAAACGGGAGACTACGAACGCTTGGGGGGGCGAGTTCCTGAATCAGTTCTCGCGGAGCGCTTTGAGTCGCGTAATCCAGGATCACTTCGAGAAGTCGGATGTGATAGGGATTCGCGAAAGTCGCGAGGATGCAACCGATACTTATGACCACAGCCGGGCGGCAGCTCGACCGGCCCGGATCGACGCACCAAAGCCCAAGGATGAGCCAGCCGAGAACGAATTGGATGTGAAGGTTCGCCCAAAGTGCAAAGAGCGGGATCAGCACGTAGACAGGTTGGGCTGAACCCGATTCGCGGGCGATCAGAACGGACCGCAACGTGATTGCCGTGAACGCGATCGTGTAATGCCAGGGCCGTTCAGTTGTCATGGGAGTCAGGGTGAACGCGAAACCGAGGGAAAGCAGAAACGAGACAGGGCGAAATCCGAATCGGCCGAATACGAACGCGAATACGGAGCCGGTGGATAAGCCGACGAGCGCGGTCCGCATTTCCAGAATTCCCGCGTCGCCGCGTGCGACATACCAGCGGTGCATTATCCATTCGTGGAGCCAGCTGTACGCCTGCCAGCGGACCGCGTCATCAATGCCGATGCGCGAGATCGGATCGGTTGCGGGTACGGTGCCTTGATTGTCGATGAACTGCCCGATGCGAAGATGCCAGCCAGTATCGGCATCAAGGGTGGGCCGCAGGGTGTTTGCGCCGACAAACGCGGCGATCGCGCCGACGGCGATGAGAGCGATCGCGTTCTGACGGTCGTACATGGTACGAGAGCCTATGGCCATTCCGGACGATTGTCAAAGCCGTCGTGTCCTTTACACAAGGGAACCCGCCGGCTAGAGTGGAAGCCAGACTCGTCGATATCCGTTTGCGCCCCATTGAGAACCGCTCCATGTCCGTTGAGATTGCCTGTCCGCAATGCAAGGGGATACTGAAAGCGCCTCCGGGCATGGCCGGAAAAAAAGCCCGCTGCAAACGGTGCCAGCATGCGTTTCGGATTCCCGGAGGCGACACGAACTCCGAGATGGATAGCACGGGCGATTCCGAACATCTGAGCGTGATCGCCGATGCCCCGTTCGCGTTCGACCAGCCGCCGACGCCACCGGCTCCTCCTGTTGTGAAGAAAGCGGAACCCAAGCCGGCACCGAAATCCGAACCGAAGACGGAGCCGGTCGCGGACGACAATCCCTTCGCAATTCCGACGGCCGGGCCGACCGAGGCCGAGCCGGCGCCGGAACCCAAATCGAAATCCAAATACAAGACGAAGCCGGATAAAGCTGAATCGGCCGCGAAAAGTTCGGCGCGTTCGCCTTCGTATCGAACCAAGGCGCCCGCGCCGGCTGCAGGGCGTGGGCGCACGGTCAAGCTCTTGTTAGCGGCGCTGCTCTGTGCCGGGGGCGGGGCCGGCGGATTCTATGCCCTCATGGAATACCAGAAATCGCAATCGCCCCAACCCGCGGTCGCGAATGCCTCTCCGACCGATTCGGCACCGACCCCCGAACCTTCGAAGCCGGTCGAGGAAAAGGCGAAATCGGCCGTGGACCCGAAGCCGGCACCGGTCGCCGGCCAGTCGGCCCCGGACCGTCGCACTAATCCCAAAGCGCCGCGAGGCGGGCCGAAGGTGTCGGGAGGGCTGAAACTGCCGCCATTCGCCGACAAACCCAAAGCCTACGAGAAGCCGACGGCGACCATCGCGCTCGATCACGACCTCGCCTCGGTGAAACAAGTGATGGTCGGCGGCTCCGAGGGACCTGTGGTGCTCGTGACGAGACGCACCTTCGACGGGCTTGGTGGAAAGGGGATGAAGGACACGATCGACCGGTACGCCTTGAACACCTTGCGCCGGATCGATCAGACCGAAGTACCGGCGGACGCCGTGAAGGCCTATCCGCGCATCGGCGATGTCGGTCCCGGGGGCGACCGCTTCGCGTTCGAACATCCCGCCGGCAAGCTCACCGTCGTCCAACTCGGCACGAAGACCGTGCTCGTGGACGGACTCGACCTCTCAGGCGAAATGAACGGCAAGGACAAATCGGCCCATCCTGGCATCGCGTCGATCCACTTCCTCACCGACGAAAAACTCGTCATCGTTTCCAAGGCTGGCGTCGTGGAAAGCTGGGACCTCGTCGGCAAAAAAAAGGTCGGCGCGAGCGAACCCTTTCCCGGGGCGACGAACCTGGTCGAGCGGCAATCGCTCGCATTCCATCGCGATCGTGATCCGAACAAAAGCCTTGTCTTCGCCTACGGCGGCGGCGCGATCTATTCGGTCGCGCCGGGTGGCAAACCGCAACTCGCGCTGAGCGTGCCCAATGGTCCGACGGATTGCCTCGCGCTCGCGGTCGACGGCGGCGGCAACCGGCTCGCAGTCGCCTACCGCGCGTCCGAACCTGGCGAACACGTTCGTTTCCTCCACGCACGTATCGGCGATCCCAAGCCTGGTAGCGACCAACCGCTCGACGCCGAGGTCGGTGTGCCCCGATCCGCGGAGTGGACGCGGCCGGAAGCCTTCTCGATCTTCACCGATAAGGGACAGGGCCTGGCTTGGGACGCCGATACCAACCAGTTGATCGCCGGCTTCCGCACCGCGAAGCCGACGATCGTGGCGGCCGACGGTGCGAAGCACTGGTGCCTGCTGCCCGACGCAAAGGACGCCAAGAAGGCGGTTCTGGTGAACGTGACCGTGCCGCCCGAGGATTACTCGCCATCGCTGACGGGCGACAAATGGAAGGCGATGGCGCTAACCATCACCGCCGACGGCACGGCGAAATAGTCACTTCTTCTCCACGAACCGAACGGCGTCGGCGATGACGTGGCCGTCGGTGCCGGTCGTGCGGATCTCGACGTAACCCGCGACACCCTTCTCGAACGCGAACGTGCCAAGCGAGAAGCCGGTGTCGCCGTGCGCCTTCCGCTGGTTCACCGTTATCGTCTTCTCGCCATCGGCCGACTTAACCATCACCGGCACGTTCGTCGCCCGGTTCGCGTTGGCGCTGAAGTGCAGGAAGACCTCGTATTTCCCGGCCGCGTCGAACTTCGGCGTGTACCGCATCGACTTCTTCCCTTTCGCCTCGTTGCCGTCGTGCAGGTAGCCGTTGCCGATGAAGTGCCCCGTGCTGGCGGAGAAAGCCCAGTCGCCGGTCGGCTTGCCGTCGTTGTCGTCCAGCACGATCCCGGCGAGCTTCTTCGCGTCGACCCCTTTCGCGCCGGGGCCGCCCTGGTACTCCAGCACTTGCTTGTCCGCGAGGAGTTGCTTCTTCAGCTTCTCGTAGCTAACCTTCTGCACCGGCACGCCGTCATCGATGGCAAGGGCGGCCCCCGTCGCGGCGCTCTGGCCCAGCACCATGAACACCGGCTCCATGCGAATCGAGCCATACGCGATGTGCGAACTGCTCACGCACACCGGCACCAGCAGGTTCGGGCACTCCGCCGCCTTCGGCACGATCGACAGATAGCTGATCTGGTACGGCCCGCCGGGGCTGACCTGCACGTCCCCTTCGTTCTGCACGAAGCCCTCGGGCGTGACGTACCGGGCGCAGTTGTGCGAGTCCATGTTGTAAGACCCCATCCCGACCGACTGCGGCGTCGGCTTGCGACGGCGGCAGTCGGATTCGGTGTGCACGTAATCGCTCACCATCCGCCGCGCCTCGCGCACGTAGATCTGGTGCGGCCAGCCGCCGGTCGCCTCGAACTCGTCCTTCGGCAGGCCCCACTTCGCCATCTGGTCCCGGATCGTCTTCGGCACGCGCGGATGGTTCGCCAGGCTCCACATCAGCCCCTTCTGATAGACCTCGTGCTCCTTGATGATCTTCTCGCGCTCCGCGTAGCTCGCTTCGGGATACGCATGGTTCTGGCCGATGTAGTCGGTGCTCACGGCGCAGTTGTTGTTCGTATCGGTCTTGCCGTTCGGCATCATGTCGGGCTTCATCGGGAAGCGCAGGTCGCCGGCCTCGAAGTTGCGAAAGAGCAACTCGTACTTCGCCTCGTCATAGCCCTCGGGCTTCGGGAACGGGATGCGGTTCGCGGCCACGTTGCTCATGCACATGCGGAAGCAGAACGCCTGCAACCGGTGGTCGCCGTCGCCCTCGCGGCCGAGGTCCTTGTCGATGCCGTGCAACAGGCCGCTCGACGGGTCGCCGGGCTTCACGTACGGATCGACCTTCACGACGAACCGGTGGTTGTGCTTGTTCCACGCGCGGGCGATGCCGTTGAGCGTCTCGTCGTACTTCGCGTTCGCCTCGCGGCCCACCGTGTAGCTCACCTTCGCCGCCGCCATCAGGTCGCCTTCGTAGGTGGCGTCGATGAACATCTTCCCCTCGTAGGTCTTGCCCGACTCCATCGCGATCGACACGATCCGCTTGCCGTCGAGCGTCACGCCCTTCGCGCGGTCGAGCCGTTCGCCCTCGACGAGGTCCACCTTCGCCTCGGCCAGCATCTCGCGCAGGATCATCTCGGCGACCTTCGGCTCGAAGGTCCACATCGCGTCCTCGTCCTTGCGGTAGTTCTTGTAGTCGGCTTGCTTCTCGTACTTCCACACCGTCGGGTCGTCGTAATACTTCTTCACCCATCGGTAGAACTCGCGGCTGATGCCGCCGACGACGGCCTTGTTGCCGCTGTCGGTCCAGCCGAGGCCGCCGGTCGTGAGGCCGCCGACGTGCTTCGTCGGCTCGACGAGCACGACGGTCTTGCCCATCCGCTTCGCCTGGATGGCGGCCGTGACGCCCGCGGACGTGCCGCCGTAGACGACGATATCCGCCGCGCGGAGGGTCGGTGTGAAGGGTAGCGCGATCGCGAGGAGTGCGAGGCGGAGCATGGGAGGGTCCCGAAGAGGGAAGAGGAAGGCAGCGCGCTGCATGGTCAAGCATATGGCGGCGGCCGGCCATCGACGCCGTGCCCGCAAAAGTGGGTCCGCCGCTCCCGCGCCACCCCCCGGCGGACCCACTCAGAATTCCGGACCCACTCCCGATGGCCGGTCAAGCGAGTGGACCCGCAAGGACTTGCGCCGATTCCGCTGCCGACGAGCCGGTGCGTGTTGATACCTCTCGGCTGGCCGAAACCTTGCGGCCCCGTTATTGGTAGCATGGTCTGATGATTGCAATATCGAACTTGCGATTCGAATGCTGGGCGATCCCGTTCGCGCTCGCGGCCTTCTTCGGACTGGTCGGCGCGGCGGTGGCGTTCGAGCGTCCGCCGCTCAACCCGGCGATACTGGGCATCGCCGTCGCGTTCGGGTTCGTGCTGGGGCTGCTGATCATGCTGCTGGAAATGCCCCGGCAACGCCACGCACGGATCGTGGACGACCGCATCCACTACGACTCGGCCGAAACGCCGTTGCTCTCGCGGCTGTTCCCGATCCTCGGCGTCGTCGCCTTCTGGGCGCCGATCTTCGGCCTAGTCTGGTCGATCCATTGCTATCACGCGAACCGCTATCGCGGCGGCTGGGCGTTGTGGAGCTCGCGCATCGGCATCGGGCTGGGCATCGTCGTGAACATCGTCTTCCCGATCTTCGTGGCGAACAAGGAATTCGGCGGCAGGAAGTGAGCGGCGGTGAGTAGTCGTGTGAAACTAGGCTCGTTTGCATCGGCGAACGGCGTGGCGTCAGTCCGCCGGTGGCTTGACGTGTCCGACACCTGCGAACTGACGCCGCGCCGTTCGCCGGGAAGTTCTTCTTTGAACCGGCCGAGACCGACGACGAGAGTGGGGAGCAAACTATCTGCCGCGAGTAATAAATGAGCCGCGTTCCCTTCTCTTGATATCAATGCCCCTCCGCCGCCGCCTGACCGCGATCCACCCAAGTGGAGGAGTTATTTAGCATCGAATTTTTCACGTAAAGGTGAGGCAAAAACCATGGCAAGAATCGCCCCTACTAATAATTGACTCGATGAATCAATTGCACTTATAAGTCCCCAACGGTAGGAAAAATCGAACAATCCAAAAATAACTTGCAAAGCAAATCCTGCAAATGTAATGCCAAGAAATAGCCATCTTGACCAGGGTTTCAGGTTATATAGTCCTACCCAAGCAACCAAAGAGAGTGCCATGAATATCAACAATATTGAGCACAAAAACATAAGCAAAGGGGCATTCGCCCGAGGCGCAATTATATTTTCAACCCCTTGGCGTGGGGCCAAGGCTTCAATTATCGCGCCCTCAAACATATATGCTGGAAACAATAAAAACGAGATCACAGCGTCAATTATCACAAGCCAACGGAGTGTGCGGACTTGATCATGCGTTGCCCGATCTCGTTTCAGGCGGAACTCTATATATGATTCGTCTTTGTCGTCATTGTTTGTGGTTTTTCGATTGCTCACGCCACATCGTGGGCAATGCCCGACTCCGGGTTTGATCGTTTTTCCGCAAGATTGACAGCGTGATTTATTGCCATAAGTTTTTGTTTGGCTGACGTGATCGTCATTTTCCCGCTTTTTTGGCGGGTGGGCCTTCGTATTAGATGATAATTGTTCCTCCGGATCATCATCTTCTATTAAGGTACTTGGTTGGTCTGGAGCAATAACTGGAAGAATTGGAATAGCCATTTTTACTGGGGGCACGACCAAGTTGGCGGAGCATTTAGGGCATTGTACCGATTTGCCTCTAGCGTCCTCGGGTGCTTTGAGCCGTTTGCCGCACGCTGGGCAATGTAGTCGTATCATGGGTGTGATCCATTACTAAGGAATTGCAAGCTATGCTGTGTTTCTAAAATCGATATTACCTTAAGACAGTGTCGCGTGTCGGTTATATTCGCGATGATCTCCTCGGCGGACTCTTCGTATTCCATGCCGAAATGCATCGCGAATAGGATTCGTTAGGTACTCGCCCGAGATTGGTAGACTGATGGATTCAGGAGGCTTTTGTAGTAAATGATCAGCCGTCTCCTTGCTATCCTTGTAAAGGTCGACCAGGGAGTCCACTGGTACTGCCGTCACCGGCAAGCGAGCTCGATTTGTGACAGTCAGCGGTTCCAAGAGCCTAAATTCGCTGTTCCGTTCCAAGATGTCTTCCACTAATTGCGCCATGACGGCCCTCGCGTTACGAGTGCGTCCAAATCGTAAGAATTCTATCAATTGCCGGTGTGGCTGCAAACACATTCGTGCCACTGCGAAATGCCGTGGCCTTATCGCTTGCTTTTTTGCGAGATCGTGATCCCTTCTTCTTCTCGTCCTTCTTTAGGCTCGCAGGCGTGACGATCAGCGTGCCGAGGGTGGCGGCGTATAGTCTTGCGACTCTCTGCTTGCCGGCATCGGCGAGCGGCGCGACGTCATTCCGCCTGTGGTTACTCATGTCGACATTGGCGTGCGGCCGCCGCTCAGTTCGCCGGGGGGGCATTTCTTCGTTGAAACGGCCGAGATCGATGACGAGAATGGGAGAGAAGTGACTGCCGCGAGTAAAATGAGTTGCGTTCACTTTGCGTGCCTGTCCCTTTTTCTTGCCGAACATACGGTCGGTCTTCATGCCGGAGATAAAGCGTGGCGTATGCGTCTGATGATTGGTGGTCTCGCTTAGCCGAAGCAAAGCAGAACTTCCTACAAGAACTTCGTAATGCTCGTCTGTCGGCCCAGAAAGATGCCGAGGCGTTCGATGAGCTCCTCTTCGTATTCGAGCGGCTTGGCTGTTACCTCTTGAAGGAGGCGGCGACCCTTGGAAGGTACAAGGATCGACTTCTTGCCCTCGCCGGGAAGTCGGCGTTGGGCGGCGACTTGGACGCGCAATTCGCTAACTGGCACTCAGACAAGGCCGCCCTTTACAAGTTGGTGAACCATGCCCGGAACGATGCGTTTCATCAGGGTGCCGGCGCACGGCACTTGACCGAACACGCTATCGAACTTGCTCTACTCTTTGAGGATGCCCTTATGAACGACAATGACGACCCCATGACCAAACTGCGAGAGATAATGGTCCGGTCGCCAATCGTCGCCGAGCCTTGGCAGCCCATCAGCTTCGTTCGGCAAGTGATGCTTACCAATTCGTTCTCGACTCTTCCGATCTACTTCGAGGGAGAGTGGTGGGTCATTACCGATGCCCAGGTCGCCGCCTTTCTTCGAGACGATCCCGGCAATCGACCCAAACGTCTCGGCATGTCCGTCAAGGATGCGAAACGGCAGTGGAATTCGTTGTTGGAGAAGGCAGCGGTCGAGAAACCGGACAGGCCAATCGGCGAGGTTGCAAAGGCATTCGCAAAGCCGAATGCAAGTCCCTTTATCCTAGTGCTTGATAAGGCGGAAACTGCGAAACAGTCAAAGGAGCTACTTGGGATCGTAACGGCGTTCGACATCCTATAGAGCGGAGGAGGGGGCAAAAGGGGCGCCGTTCACTTTGATTTAGTTGCCTCCCCTTTTGCTTTTCGGTAAGCAGGGCTTTTTTGGAAGCTGTGCGGTTGGCACTATGTCGGGTCGAGTTAGAAGTAGGATGGGAGATTTTTGAAAATTCTCTGCCTACGGCCCTTCACTTGTACACTAGTTCGCGGATAGAGTGGCCCCGTTGCGACATCCGTTCACCATCCGCGAGGGCCGCCCGATGGCCGCCAAAAACGAGCCGAAATTCAGCAAGGAAATCGTCAAAGTCCAGTCCGAAATCAACAAGGAGTTCGGCGAAGGCTCGATCATGTCGCTCGGCGATGTCGAGACGTCGCTCAAGGACATCGTCGGCATCAGTACCGGCTCGTTGGCGCTCGACCTCGCGCTCGGCGGGAAGGGGCTGCCGCGCGGCCGCGTGATCGAGATCTACGGCGCGGAATCGAGCGGGAAGACGACGATCGCACTGCACACCATCGCGAACGCGCAGAAGCAGGGGGGCGTGGCGGCGTTCATCGACGCCGAGCACGCGCTCGACCCGACCTGGGCGCGGAAGATCGGCGTGGACCTCGAGAGCCTGCTGGTCAGCCAGCCGAGCTACGGCGAGGAGGCGCTGCGGATCGCCGAGATGCTTGTGAAGTCGAACGCGGTGGATATCATTGTCATCGATTCGGTGGCGGCGCTGGTGCCAAAGGCGGAGTTGAACAACGAGATCGGCGATTCGTCGGTCGGCGTGCAGGCTCGATTGATGAGCCAGGCGCTGCGGATTTTGAATCCGGTGATCAACAAGACGAAGACGTGCGTGATCTTCATCAATCAGATCCGGCAGAAGATCGGCGTGATGTACGGCAACCCGGAGACGACGACGGGCGGGCTGGCGCTGAAGTTCTACGCCTCGGTACGGCTGGAGGTGCGGAAGGCGGCGCAGATCAAGGACGGCGACGAGCCGATCGGGGCGGAGATGAAGGTGAAGGTGGTGAAGAACAAGATCGCCGCACCGTTCCACACGGCCGAGATGGAACTGTATTACAGCCACGGCGTGGACCTGGAGAACGACGTGCTGAAGATCGGCGAGGAGGAGGAGATCGTGTCGAAGAGCGGGGCGTTCTGGAGCTACGGCGACACGCGGCTGGGGCAGGGGAAGGAGAACGCGCGGAAGTTCCTGCGGGAGAACCCGGAGATCCGGGACGCGATCATCAAGGAGATTCTGGCGAAGCGTGCCCCGAAGATCCTGGAAGCGGCCGCGCTCGAGGGGGCGGACGACGAGACGGCGCTCGAGGACGAACCGGCGCCGGCACCGAAGAAGAAGAGCAAAGCCGTGGCGGAGTGATCGGCGGGCCTGGCGACGGCGGGCGGGATTTCGATTTTTTCGAGATCCCGCCCGCTGCCGTTTGCGTTCTAAGAATGTCGACTCATTTCGGATATTCGTGTCGGCAAATACCCCAATTTGTCCAACTTTCTCATTTGTCCCTGATTATTCTTTTCGCCGTGCAATTGTTTCGGTAGACTCGTCGGGGTAATGGACTGTCGCCGGCAACCGGATCAACTCGCCCGGTGAGTATCGATTACCTCTTCGCACCTGGAGTCTGCACATGAGTCGTCGAACGAAAACGAAGCGTCCGTTGGTTCGCAAGCCGCTGGTGGGGATCGAGCAGTTGGAGGACCGCTCGACGCCGGCGGTGGCGTTCGCGCTCTCCGGCACGAACCTGCTGAGCTTCGATACGGCGAGTCCGACGATCACGCAGACGACGGCGATCGCGAATCTGGCGGGGGGCGAGACACTCGTCGGCATCGACTTCCGCCCGCAGAACGGCCAGTTGTACGGGCTGGGCGTGAACGCGACGGCGGACACGGCGACGCTGTATTCCATTTCGACGCGCACGGGGTTCGCGACCGCCGTCGGCACGGCGGGCGGCATCACGGGCGCCGGCGACCTGCCCGATCCGGCGACGGTGGGCTACGGCGTGGATTTCAATCCGGCCGTCGACCGGGTGCGCGTGGTGGCCGGGAGCTTGAATTTCCGGGTGAACCCGAACACGGGCACGCTCGCCGGTTCCGATTCGGCCATCAATGGCGGTTCGACGACCGTCGACGGGGCGGCGTATACGAATAGTCAGCCGCAGTATGTCGTCACGCCGATTACGACGCAGTACACGCTCGATGCGTCCAGCAATTCGCTGTTCATCCAGAACCTGCCGAATTCCGGTACGCAGACGATGGGTCAGACGGTGACGCTCGGCGGGAACACGCTGGATTTCACGAATGTGAACGGCTTCGACATCCCGGCGGGCGTGAACGCGCCGGCCAGCAACATGCCGGTGACGACGGGTTCGGCGTTTGCGGTGCTGAACGTCGGCGGCACGACGGGGCTGTATTCGATCAATCTGGTGGACGCGACGGCGACGCTGGTGGGCAACGTGGGCAACGGCGCGACCGCGGTGCAAGGCTTGGCGGTGCAGAGCGATCTCGGCGGGTTGCCGGTGGTGGCGTTGAACAAGGCCGCGAACGCGCTGGTCCGCTTCAATACCGCGATTCCCGGCACGTCGGTGACGTCGCCCACCATCTCCGGGGTGGACGCCGGGGAGACGCTAGTCGGCATCGACTTCCGCCCGCAGACCGGCCAACTCTACGGGTTGGGCGTCAACGCCACGAGCGATACGGCGACGCTTTACCTGATCGATCCGCAAACCGCGGTCGCGACCGCGGTCGCGGCCAGCGCCATCGCGTTCGTCGACACGATGGGGGGCAAGATCGATTTCGCCGACCCGGCGACGACGGGTTACGGCTTCGATTTCAATCCGACGGTCGACCGGATCCGCATCACGAACAGCGCGGGCTTCAACGGCCGGGCTAATCCAGACAATGGGATGCCGGTCGATAACGACAAGAACGCCGGCAACGGGATCAACCCCGATGGTGTCATCAACGGGGGTGGAATCACGGGCGTCAGCGCGACGGCGTACACGAACGCCTTTGGTCAATCGCTCAGTGGCGGCGTCACGTCGCAGTACACCATTGACGCCGCGACCGGTTCGCTTTCGATCCAGAACCCGCCGAACAACGGAGTCCAATCGCAGTCGGTGCCGATCACGCTGGGTGGCGGTCCGCTCGTCTTCACGGACGTCAACGGTTTCGATATTCCCGCGGGCATACGAGTCGCGACGTCGTCCACGCCGGCAACCGGTCACGGCGTCGCTTCGCTGGTCGTCGGTGGCGTGAATCGCTTGTACCGCATCAATCTGACGACCGGAGAAGCCACGGATATCGGTGCGGCCCCGACGGCCCTTTCCGGGTTCACGCTGGCCGATGCGCCGGCCGGCACGGTGGCGCTGGTTTCCACTTCCATCACCGTGAACGAAGGCGACAGCGTCGCGTTGCTCAGCTTCCAGCGGACGGGAGGGTCGAGCGGACCGGTCACGGTGACCGTCAACTCGACCGGCAGTACCGCCACGGCCGGATTGGATTTCAGCGCCGGACCATTTACGGCGACGTTCGAGAACAACAGTCTGTCGACGTTCTTGACCATTCCGATACTCGAGGATTTGATTTTTGAGGGCAACGAAACCGTCACGCTCACCATCACTTCGGTAAGCAACGGAGCCGTCATCGGTTCGCCGAACGTCGCGACGCTGACGATCACGGAGAACGATCCTCAGCAAACGTTCACGGTGAACGCCGCCACCGGCTTCGCCCTCGTGGGCGCGACGCTGGTGCCGTTCGCCAGCACGAACCCCGACTCGGCCGGCACGCCGATCGCGATCAGCGGCGTCGACGTCAGCGAGACGCTCGTCGGCATCGACTTCCGCCCGCAGAACGGCCAGCTGTACGGCCTCGGCGTGAATCACGGGGCGAACACCGCGACCCTTTACGCGATCTCGATCGCCACCGGCCTCGCAACGCCCGTCGGGCCGATCGGCGCGATCGCCTACGTGGACGGCGCCGGTAACCCGATCGACCTGCCCGACCCGGCGACGGTCAATTACGACATCGACATCAACCCGGCCGTCGACCGCCTGCGCATCATCGCGGGTTCGTTCAACGGGCGCGCCGATCCGAACACCGGTCTACCTGCCGACGGCAACGCGGGCGTCTCGGGCATACAACCCGACGGCGTGATCAACGGCGGCACCTCGACGGTCGGCGGCACCGCGTACTCGAACTCCTTCCCGAACAACGGCGGCGTCACGACGCAGCACACGTTGGACGCGGCGACCGATAGCCTCTTCATTCAGAACCCGCCGAACGCCGGAACGCAGGTTCTCATCGCCGGCATCACGCTTGGCGGATCGCCCCTGGATTTCACGGCCGTGAAGGGCTTCGACATTCTCGCGGACGTCAACGCTCCCGGATCGAATCAGCCCGTGACGGCCGGCACCGGCCTCGCCGTCCTGACGGTCGGCGGCGTCGACGGCCTGTACCGCATCGACCTCGTTACCGGCGAAGCGACGTCCGTCGGCCCGATCGGCACGACGCCGGCGACCGTGACGAGCGTGGCGTTCCAGAGCGACCTCGGCGCGACGCCGGTGATCGCGCTGGACAACACGGGTAAATTCCTGGGCCGAACCCTCAGTAACAACGTGGCGAATCCGTTCTCGGTTTCCATTTCCGGGATTGTCGCGGGCGAGACGCTCGTCGGCATCGACTTCCGTCCGCAGACTGGCCAACTATTCGGACTCGGCATCGACGGCACGGCCGACACCGGGACGATTTACCGGATCGATCCCCAAACCGGCGTTGCGACCGCTATCGCGCCAAGCGCGATCTCCTACGTCGATGACATGGGATCGAAGATCGATTTGCCGGATACCTCGACTGCCGGGTACGGCTTCGACTTCAACCCGACCGTGGACCGGATCCGGATCACGAACAGTGACGGTTTTAACGCCCGAGCGAATCCCAACGACGGACTACCGCTCGACGGCAACAAGGGCGTCGCAGGAACCCAACCCGACGGGTTCATTAACGGTTCCGGTGTCACGGGAGCAAGCGGCACGGCGTATACGAACGCGTTCGGACAGCCCCTCAGCGGCGGCGTCACCACGCAGTACACCATCAGCGCCGATACGGATACCTTGAATATCCAAAACCCGCCGAACAACGGTACCCAGGCCAACCCGATACCGATTACCCTGGGGGGATCGCCGCTCGATATTCTCGATGTCAACGGCTTCAACATCCCCTCCAACGTGCGCGTGACCGCGGGCAGCGCACCCGTATCGTCCGGCACGGGATTCGCCGCGCTCACGGTCGGCGGCGTTTCCAGCCTGTATGCGATCAATCTCGCCACCGGCGAAGCGACCCTGCTTGGCGATAGCCCCGCAGCATTGGGCGGCCTGACAACGGCGAATACGCCGACGGGCATCGTCGAATTCGGCGACCTGAACTTCTCGGTCTCGGAAACTGGCCCGACGGCCGAACTGACGCTCGTCCGCACCGGCGGCACCGCCGGCGAACTGTCCGTCACGGTCACGTTTGCCGACGGCACCGCGACCGCCGGTTCGGACTTCGACGGCACCCCCGTCACCGTCACCTTCGCCGACGGCCAGACGACCGCGACCGCGTCTGTGCCCGTGACGCAGGACGCGACCTTCGAAGACGACGAGATGTTCACCGCCATCCTGGGCGGCGCAACCAACGGTGGCGTCATCGGGGCGGCTTCGAGCGCGCAGGTGACCGTTGCCAACGACGACGCCATGCCGACGCTCTCGATCGACAATGTGACTCTCGCCGAAGGCGACTCCGGCGGCACGATCTTCACGTTCACCGTCACGCTCTCGGCACCGAGCGGTCTGACCGTCACCGCGGCCGTCGACACCGTCGACGGCACCGCGACCGCGGGGAGCGACTACACCGCCGTGAGCGACGTCCTCTCGTTCCTGCCGGGCGAAACGACCAAGACGGTCGTCGTGACGGTGAACGGCGACCTCGCCAACGAGGACGACGAGACCTTTACGGTCGTGCTGTCGGGCGTGGACGGCGCGACGCTCCTGACCGATACCGGCACCGGCTCGATCACGAACGACGACCCGCTGCCCTCGCTCGCCATCGACAACGTGGTCGTGACGGAAGGCAACTCCGGCACGACGGCCGTCACCTTCACGATCACCCTGACCGGCGCGACCGAGAAGACGGTGACCGTGAATGTCGCCACGGTCGATAACACGGCGACGGCGCCCGACGATTACGCCGCCGTGATGCAAACCGTCACGTTCGCCCCCGGCGAAACGACGAAGACCGTGACCGTGAACGTTGTCGGCGATACCGTCGTCGAGGGCGACGAGACGATCTTCGTGCAACTCTCGGCGGCAGTGAACGCGACGATCGCGACGGCCCAAGGCGTCGCGACCATTCTCAACGACGACGTGGCCCCACCGCAGAACCCGCTGCTCGTCGGCACCCCGAACGGCGCGATCGGCTCCGATGGCGTACCCCCGGTCGTTCGCGTCGTGGACGCGAACGGCAATCAGGTGTCGTCCACGGCACTCTCCGCCGCGTTCAACGGCGGCGTCCGCGTGGCCTCCGGCGACGTGGATGGCGACGGCATCGAAGACGTCGTGGTCGGCTCCGGCCCCGGCGGGGCGAGCCTCGTGCGCGTCCTCAGCGGCAAGGACGGCAGCGAACTGTTCAGCGTCGCCCCGTTCGAAGCCAGCTTCACCGGCGGCGTGTTCGTCTCCACCGGCGACCTGAACGGCGACGGCAAGGCCGACATCGTCATCAGCCCCGACGTCGGCGGCGGCCCGCGCGTCCGCGTCTTCGACGGGGCGACGTTCACCCAGATCGCCGACTTCTTCGGCATCGACGATCCGAACTTCCGCGGCGGCGCCCGGACGGCCGTCGGCGATGTGAACGGCGACGGTACCGGAGACCTTGTCGTTGCCGCGGGCCGCGACGGCGGGCCGCGCGTCTCCGCCATCGACGGCGCCACGCTCAAGACCACCCGCACCACGTTGTTCAACGATTTCTTCGCCTTCGAGCAGACCCTCCGCGACGGCGTGTTCGTCGCCGTCGGCGATGTGAACGGCGATGGCTTCGCGGACATCGTCGCCAGCGGCGGCCCCAGCGGCGGCCCGCGCGTCACGGTCTTCGACGCCCAAACCCTGATCACCTCGAAGGGTGCCACGCTCAGCCCGCTCGCGAACTTCTTCGCCGGCGACCCGAACTCCCGCACGGGCGTCCGCGTCGCGGTGAAGGACATCGACGGCGACAACCTCGCCGACATCCGCACGGTGGTCGGTGGCAGCGACGAAATCCGCACGTACCTCGGCAAGAATCTCTCGCCGACCGTGTCGGAACCGCAATTCATCGGGATGGACGGCCTGCCCGACTTCAACGGCGGCGTGTTCGTCGGCTAATTCGAGTTCGCCTCGACTTCCGGCCCGCGGCGCTCGCCGCGGGCCGTTTCGTTTGGTAATCCCGGCAAGCCGGGAAAAGTCTGCCGGTCGTCCGGCTTCGTCGCGGCGTTCGGGTTGTCGCGGCCGGAGAATCGGCGCGGCTCGGCTGGCGGAACGTCCGAAGTAGGGGGCATACACGAGACTTCGCCTACCGGGGAGCCGCCATGCCGCGCTGGATCGCCTTCGGATTGCTCTTCGCCCTGCCGTCGCTCCTGGTCGCCGCGGAACTGCCGATCGTCGCTCCGCAACCGATCGAAGAGGTGCCGGCCACACCGCAGCCCGCCGTGCCGGTGCCGTCGTATGCGCCGGCGGCCACTGTCTGGGCGGTGAGTTGCCAGCCGGCGTCGGCGTGTGCCGATCCGTGCGCGGCGGTCCGCGTGAAGAAGCCGGGCGTGCTATCGGGTTTGAAGAACTGGCTGTGCGGTTCGACGCCGAACGTGGCGTGCGACGCGACCTGCCCGACGCCGATGGTGCGCGTCGTCGTTCACGAGCCATGCCCCGCTCCGGCGGTGAACCCGGTCGCGATGCCGTGCCCGGCACCCGTGGCGTGCCCGACATCCGTCGTCTGCCCGGCGCCGACCTCGTATCCGAAGCCCAACATCTCGAAGTTGCTCCCGACGCGGCCGACGTTCGAGTGCCCGAAGGTGGATGCGATGCCGACGAAACGGTTCGCGTGCGTCGGGACCGCGTGCGACAAAGTGAAGGCGCTACTGTGCTGGAAGCCGTGCAACGAACAGATCCTGCCGATCCTTTGCCCCGCCCCGTATCAGGCACCGGCGACGGCGTACCTCGGGCCGAACCACGAACCGGTGCCGGGTCTGGCGTGCGGGACGTGCCGGAAGACGGTCAAGGCGAAATGCGAAACGGGAACCTGCCCGAGCGGGGAAACCCCGGCGGTGGGGCCGGTGGTCGGCTCGAAGCCGCACCCCGTAATGGGCGGCTGGACGCCGATCTACGCGAACTACCCGCCGGCTCCGGGCACGGTCGTCCCGGCGAAGGCGGTCGAACCGGCGGCGAACCCGCTCGCCCGGCCGTTCACGTCGCCCTGAGCGAAGGCTTCCGCGCTGCGATCAGGTAGCCGTAGGCGCGGAGACCGGGCAGGAACCAAGGCGATCCGAGGTGCCCGTCCGTCCCGCGACCGACGGGCACGATCGTTTCCACGATGAAGCCGGCGTTCGCCAGATGCCGAACGATCTCGCGCCTCGCGTAGTGGCGGAGCGTGAGCGGAGCGCCGCCGTAGGCTTGGGGCATGGTTTTGTCGGCGTTCGAGAGCAGGCGCAGGCCCAGCCCATGGAACCAGCGGTTGTGGACGTGCAGCACGATCGCGCCGCCGGGCTTCAGGATTCGGTTGCATGAGCGAAGTGCGGCTCGCCGATTTTCGTCGCCGCGGATCATGCCGAGGGTGCTGAAGAGACACGCGGCCCAATCGAAGCTGGCGTCCGGAATGCCTACGAGGTCCACGAGGTTGCCGTGGAGGAATTCGGCCTCCGGGTGGGCCGCGCGGGCGGTTGCGAGCATTTCGTCCGAGAGATCGACGCCGACGTATCGGTGGCCGCGTGCGATCATCGGCTTGGCGAGTCGTCCGGTGCCGCAGCCGAGGTCGACGACGCGGCCGGGCGCGTCGAAGATCCGTTCGCAGAACCGCACGTCGGCCGCGGCGAGCGGCGCGATCGCCATCTGGGCATCGTAGTTCGCGACCATGTCGTCGCTGTGAAGGTAGTCCCACAACCCGCGATCGACGCCGGGCGGAAGTTGCCAATCCGGTATCATGTCCCTGTTGTACGGTTCCACGCACCGGGGACGCCATGCCCGCCACCGACATCCGCATCAAGCACGTCCGCATCGGGTACGAGGACTTCCTCTACCGCACGCCGATCAAGTTCGGTGGCGTCGCGCTCGACCGCGCGACGCTGCTCAACGCCGAGATGGACGTAGAGACGTCCGCCGGCAAGACGGCGACCGGCTTCGGTTCGATGCCGCTCGGCAATGTCTGGGCGTGGCCGAGCAAGGTGCTGAAGTACGACCAGACGCTCGCGGCGATGAGGCGGTTGGCGGAGTCGCTTGTCGGTGTGTACGTGAATCACGGTGAAGCCGCGCACCCGGTCGCGATCGGCCACGATCTGGAGCCGCGTATCCTTCGGCTCGCGGCGGAACAGCCCGACCTGCCGGAGCCGATGCCGGCGCTGGCGGCGCTCGTCGTCGCGTCGCCGTTCGACGCGGCTCTGCACGACGCGTTTGGCAAGGTCCACGGTCGGAACAGCTTCCAGACCTGCGGCCGCGACTTCCTGCCGCAGAATCTCGACCACTTCCTCGGTTCGGAATTCACAGGATTGCACCTGTCGCAGTTCATCGCGTCGAAGCCGCAGGCGAGGATGCCGCTTTATCACCTTGTCGGCGCGCTCGACCCGCTGACGACAGCCGATGTGAAGTCGCCCGTCGGCGACGGCCTGCCGGAAACGCTCGGCGAGTGGATCCGCCGCGACGGGCTGACGCACTTGAAGATCAAGCTCAACGGCGACGACGCCGGCTGGGACGTGGCCCGGGTCCTCGGCGTGAACCGCGTCGCGGAAGAGACGGCGCCCGATCGGACTTTCTACTACTCGCTCGACTTCAACGAACGCTGCCAGAACGTAGCGTACCTGCTCGACGTGTTATTGAGAGTGAAGGCGGAATCGCCGCGGGCCTTCGACCGCATCCAGTATGTGGAACAACCGACGGCCCGCGACCTGAAGGCGAACCCCGCGAACCGGATGCACGACGCCGCGAAGGTGAAGCCGGTCGTGATCGACGAATCGCTGCTCGATCTGGAATCGCTACTCTTGGCCCGCGAGATGGGCTACACCGGTGTCGCCTTCAAGGCGTGCAAGGGGCAGACGCAAACACTGCTGCTCGCCGCCGCTGCCCAACACTTCCAGCTCTTCCGTTGCGTGCAGGACCTGACGTGCGTCGGCGCGTCGCTCATCCACTCGGCCGCGATCGCCGCCCACATCCCCGGCGTTGCCGCCATCGAATCGAACGGCCGCCAGTACTGCCCCGTGGCGAACGAACCCTGGGACAAACGCTTCCCCGGCGTCTTCACCATCCGCGACGGCACGATGAACACGGCCATTTTGAATGGTCTCGGATTAGGGGCCAAGTAACGATGAACGGTGAATGATGAACGATGAATAGAGGACAAATTCATCGTTCATCATTCACCGTTCATCGTTCCGAACCGTTACTTCTTCACGCCGAACTTGTAGATCGTGACCGTCTTGTACTCCTCGCCCGGCTTCAGCACCGGCGAGGCCCAGCCGTCCGTGCCGATCTTGTTGATCGCGTCCGGGAACTTCTGGGCTTCCATGCAGAAACCGTTGTACTGCTGGTAGACGTGGCCGCCCTTGCCGGTGTTGGTGCCGTCGAGGAAGTTGCCGCTGTAGAACTGCAGGCCCGGCTCGTCGGTGAAGACTTCCATCACGCGGCCGCTCTTCGGCTCCGTCACGCGGGCCGCGAGGAACGGCTTGTCGCCGGCCTTGCCGTCGAGCGCGTAGTTCAGGTCGTAGCCTTGTGGCTTCGCGTCGATCTGCTTGATCCGGGAGCCGATGGTCGCGGCCTTCGTGAAGTCGAACGGCGTGCCGGCTACCGGCGCGATCTTGCCGGTCGGAATCAGCGTCTCGTCGGTCGGCGTGTAGTTCTTCGCCATGATCTCGACTTCGTGCCCGAGGATGTCGCCGCTGGCGTGGCCGCCGAGGTTGAAGTAGCTGTGGTGCGCCACGTTGCAGACGGTCGCCTTGTCGGTCGTCGCATGGTACTGCACCTTCAGGGCGTTATCGTTCGTCAGCGTGTAGGTCACCTTCACCTTGAGATTGCCAGGATAACCTTCCTCGCCGTCTTTGCTCGTGTAGCTCAGCGAGAGGCTTGGTCCGTCGGCGCCGACAACGGGCTTGTCGGCCTTCCACATCTTCTTGTCGAAGCCTTCCTTGCCGCCGTGCAGGTGGTTTGGTGCGTTATTGGTTGCGAGGGTGTACTCCTTGCCGTCGAGCTTGAACTTGCCCTTCGCGATGCGATTGGCGCAGCGACCGGCATTCGAGCCGAAGTACGGGTGGCCCTTCAGGTAGCCGTCCATGTTCGAGAAGCCGAGGGCGACGTCGCCGAGCTTGCCATTGGCATCGGGCACGTGGATCTCGGTGACAATGGCGCCGTAGTCGATGATCTTCACTTTGGCGCCGGCCGCGTTCGTGAGCGTGTGCGCGGTGACGGCCGTGCCGTCGGCGAGTTTACCGAAGGGTGCGTGGTCCACTTTTGGCTCCGCCGCGACGAGCGGCAACGCGAGGACAAGGAGCAGGAGGGAGAGGGAGAATCGCATAATCCGGATTCCTGAGAAAAGGGTTGCGAAGACATGCTAGCGGTGGGTCTTCGATGCGGCGAGCGGATCGCCTACAATCACCCGACCCATCCGATTGGAACACACGATGCCCGCCTTCTCCGAACTCGTCGAAACGACCGACGACGCCGTCTATCAACTTGTCTCCACCACGCGAGGCCCGGCCGGGGCGTTGCCGCTGACGGACGAACTGCTCCGCCATTCGCCCTCCGGCGATCTCTTCGGCTGGACGCAGAACGTCGGCATGGGGCTGAACCCGCAACTGCTCGGCCGCAAGGAGTACCTGATCCTGAGCACGCACGGCGGCCTACGCGCCGACGACGGGTCGCCGGTCGCACTCGGCTTCCACAGCGGGCACTGGGAAGTCGGCTTGCTCGTGAAGGCGGCGGCGGAGGAGTTCCAGCGGCAGAAGACGATCCCGTTCGCCGGGGCCGTCACCGACCCGTGCGACGGCCGCACGCAGGGGACGCCGGGGATGTACGACAGCCTGCCGTTCCGCAACGACGCCTCGGCAGTGCTGCGCCGACTGATGCGCAGCCTTCCGACGCGCGCCGGCGTGCTGGGCGTGGCGACCTGCGACAAGGGGCTGCCGGCGATGATGATGGCGCTCGCCAGCCAGCACGACCTGCCGGCGGTGCTCGTGCCGGGCGGCGTCATGCTCGCCGGGGAAGCCGGCACCGAGGACACGGGCAAAGTTCAAACCATCGGTGCCCGTTACGCGCACGGCGAGATCACGCTGGAGGAGGCGGCCGAGGCCGGCTGCCACGCCTGTGCCTCGCCCGGCGGCGGCTGCCAGTTCCTCGGCACGGCGGCGACGTCGCAGGTCGTCGGCGAAGCCTTGGGGTTGAGCCTGCCGCACTCGGCGCTCGCGCCCTCCGGCCAGCCGATCTGGCTGGACATGGCCCGCCGCAGTGCCAAGGCGCTCGTGAACCTGAGCGCGAAGAAGCTGACGACGAAGCAGATGCTTACGGACAAGTCGATCAAGAACGCGCTCGCCGTCTTCGCGGCCTTCGGCGGCAGCACGAACCTGCTGCTTCACACGCCGGCGATCGCGTACCACGGCGGGCTGAAACGGCCGACGATCGAAGACTGGACGCACTACTGCCGCGCCGTGCCGCGCCTCGTGGATGCGCTACCGAACGGCCCCATCGGCCACCCGACGATCCGCGTGTTCCTCGCCGGCGGCGTGCCGGAAGTGATGCTGCACCTGCGCACGATGAACCTCCTCGAGCTCGACGCACTCACCGTGACAGGCGATGCGCTGGGCCACGTTCTCGACTGGTGGGAGAAGTCCGATCGCCGCAAACGGGTCCGCGACATCCTGCAAATGCGGGACAAAGTCGATCCGGAAACCGTCATCATGTCGCCGGCGCAGGCGAAAGCGCGCGGCCTCACGAGCGCGCTCACATTCCCGCTCGGCAACCTCTGCCCCGACGGAAGCGTCATTAAGTCCACGTCCATCGATCCGAGCGTCGTCGATGCCGATGGCGTTTATCGCAAGACGGGGCCGGCCAAGGTGTTCACGAACGAGAAGGCCGCCATCGCCGCGATCAAGGAAGGGCGGTTGAAGGCCGGCGATATCCTCGTGCTCTGCTGTCGCGGGCCAATGGGCAGCGGCATGGAGGAGATCTACCAGATCACGAGCGCGCTCAAGCACCTCTCGTGGGGCAAGCACGTCGCCGTGCTGACGGATGCCCGCTTCAGCGGCGTGAGCACCGGGGCGTGTATCGGCCACGTGTCGCCGGAGGCGCTGGCCGGCGGGCCGATCGGCAAGCTCCGCGATGGCGACACGGTCGAGATCGTCATCGACCGGAACAAACTGGAGGGCAGCGTCAACGTGTTGAATGTCGATTTAGCTGCCCGTCCACCGCGCGAGGACCTGCGGGCGGATCCGCAGTTGCCGGCCGATACGAAATTGTGGGCCGCACTCCAGAACGCCAGCGGCGGCGTCTGGGGCGGCTGCGTCTTCGACGTGGAGGCATTGGTGAAGAAGCTCGTTTAGCGAGCCTTCACCGCGATCATGTCCATCGTCAGCGTGCGGTTCTTCATGCCGACGCCCGCCACGGTCGCCTTCGACGCAGCCGGCGGGCGCTTCGGATCGTAGAACTTCGGCCGCAGGACGTTGAGCTGCTTACTCGAATCGTCGCCGGACACGTAGTAGGTCGCCTTCGCGAGGTGCTTCAGGTCGCTACCGGACTTTTTTAAGGTGTCCCGCAGTTGGGCGAAGACGGATTCGACTTCCTCCGCGCCCGTGCCGGGTTTCTCGGAGTAGAGGCCCGATAGGTAGATCGTCTCGGGAACATTGATGCGTGCCACGCGGCAGTAGACCGGCGATGCCGTCATGCCCGGCGGGGTCAGGTACTCGATCGGCGGCGGGTTTGCGTCCTTCGGCTTCGGCGCGTTCGCGATCAGTTCGATCTCGATCGGCAGGGTCGAGTCCCATTCGACGAACACGAGCGGCGGCACCTTGCCTTTTCCGAAAGCGACCTCGAATTCCTTCCGGACTTCGTCCGCGGCCGAGATCGGCTTGAGAAACGACTTGCATTGCACGACGTCCTCCGGCTTGCAGCCGAGCCAATCGAGCGTCTTCATCAAGCTCGCGAGCGTGTTCTTCGCCGCCTCGGCCGGCGTCGCCCCCTTCTCGGCCTGGCCTGACACATAGACGCTAGGGCCGGGTTTCAGATTTCGTTCCGCACCGAACTCCGGCGGCCCGTCGTGTCCGGCCATGATCAGGTCCACGCCGTATTTCGCGCCCAGTTTCGTGAGTTTGCCGACGACGAACGAAGTGGCCGGTGCGTTCTCGGGAAATGCCCGGCGAACGATCGCGCGCACCTCGTCGGCCGCGGTTTGATCGACCGCGACGACGTTCAGTTTCACGGGACGGATATTCTTGGGGATCTTCTTCAACGAAGACTCCAGGTCCTCGGGGAAGATCTGTGGGCCGTGAATGAGAAGCTCCTCTTCGACGATCACGGCGGCGGTCGTGCCATCCGCGTTGGCGATGTACTTCGGCGGCGATGCCGTGGCGATCGGGGCCGATAGCGAGAGAAAGAAAAATGCGATAGATGCTTTCATTTCGCCGCCCTCAGGAACGCCACCAGGTCGGCCAGGTCCTGCTTCGTCAACTGCTGGTCCAGTCCCGCCGGCATCACCGACACCGTCCCGGGCTTCAACGATTCAATGTTGTCGCGTGCGATCCTCTCCTCCTTCGTCGCGTCGACGACGAGCACGACCTCGTCCGGGGCGTCCTTCTTCAGGATGCCGTTGAACTGCCGGCCGTCGAGCGTGTCCACGCGCACCGGTTCGTAGCTGCGGACGAAGCTCAGGCTCGGGAAGACGATCGACTCCAGCAGGTCGCGCTCGGTGCGGATGGAGCCGATGCGCGTCAGGTCCGGGCCGACCAGGCCGCCAACATAGCCGATCTTGTGGCACGCGGCGCACGCGGCCTTCACGCCGTTGAAGACCTTGTGACCGCGCCCCACGTCGCCGGCCGGCAGTTCCTTGATAAGCGCCTCCAGTTTCTCGCGCTGCTTGGCGATCTCGGCATCGAGGATGGCGTAGAGCTTCGCGGCCTCGTCCTTCACCTTCGCGGGGTACTTGTCGAGAATCGGTTTCACCTGCTCCGTGCGGATGGCGGCGCGAACCTTCGGTTCGTTCAGCGCGGCGACGAGCGCGAGGCCGACGGCTTCGTCCTGCGATTTCGCGAAGGCCAGAAGGAGCTTCGCGATCTCGACGGGGCCGACGGCAGGTAGAATCGCCGTGAGTTGTTGAAGCCGTTCCGGCGACGACAAACCGCGTGCGAGGATGTCCGCGGCGGCTGCGCGATGACCGGTCTTCAGTTCGCTCAAGACGAATGGAAAGTTCTCCTTCGCATCAGCCCAGTCCGGGAAGACACCGAGCGCCGCGAGGCGTTCGTCGATGGAACGTTTCGGATCGCTCGCGATGGCGCCAATGGCGTCGGCGAGCGAGCGGCCGAAGCTCTTGAACGGCAGCGCCCGCACCGTGGCGAGCGCCTCGATCGTCCGTGGTCCGCCGACTTCCTTCGCCAGCGCGGGGGGCCAACTCGACGGCACGGCCTTCAAGCCACTCCGCGCCATGGCCTTCAACGCAATCGGATTCGCGACCGACTCGGCGAGCAGCGTCTGGACGAATTCGTTCTTGGCGAACTTCGCCAGTCGATACGCCAGCGCCTCCCGCTCCGTGTCGGTGTGTGTTGCTTTCAATCGATCGCGGAAGTAATCGAGTAGTTCGCCGCCCCATTCGGGGTGCTTCGCCGCGATCCACCACCCCGTTTCGCGGAGCGGCTCCGAATCGCTGGGAAGGTAGGGGAGTACGTCGGTCGGCTTTAGCCGTTTCGCGTCGATGGCTTCGAGCGCGGCGAGTGCGGCCCGTTGGGTTCGCGGATTCGCCGACGACAAACCACGATGTGTCGCGTCGAAGTCGCCAATGCGAATCAGGGCGAACGTCAGGGCATGGTCCAGGTGTTGATCGGTCGCGGTCCCGGCCAGTTCCAGCAGGCGCGGGATGCCTGCCTTCGTGGCTTGCTCGGCCCAGCGACGATTCTCGTGCTCGGGATTCAATTCAAGATGTTGTGGCGGCGGCTTGCCATAGGTCAGTGTTCCGCCGACCTTGCGAACCCGATAGATCCCGCCGAGCGATTCCGCCTTCACGAGCTGCGAACTCGGGCAGCAGAGCTTGTACCAGCCCCCGGTGTCGATGACGAGCAGCGAGCCGTCCGGCGCTTCGCGCACATCGGTCGGGTGGAAGTCCGGGTCCTCGCTCCAGACGAAGTCACTGTCCTTCGTTACGTACGTCGCGCCTTTCGGTACCATGATGTGCCGGCTGATCTTGCGGAGGTTGAACTGCGAGCAGAAGAGGTTGCCGCGGTAGTCTTCGCCGAAGGCGTTCGAATCGTAGCGGTTGATCCCCGCCGGGGCGGCCGGGCCCATGTGCGTCATGATCGGCATCGTATGCGGCGAGGTCCACGGGTGCTCGTAGATCGGGTCGTGGTCCTTGCCCCAGACGCCGCCGGGGATGGCGTGAATCAATCCATCGCGTTTGCCGTCGGCGGGGTGCTGGAGGAACGTGTTGCTGACGATGATGTCGCCGGTGGAGGTAAACGCGAGGCCGACGGGGTTGTCCATGCCGCCGGTCATCATCACTTCGAGGCCGCGGCCGTCGGGCTTGGCGCGGAAGACGTGCGAGGCGCGCGTGCTGAACTTCTTTCCGTTGCCGAGCGTCATCTCCTGCTTCGCGAAGGCGCCCTTCGTCCAGTAGATGTAGCCGTCCGGCCCTTTGAACGGGCCGTGCATGTCGTTGGCGCAGCCGGTGAGCGTCTTGCCGTCGAACCAGACTTCGCGTTGGTCCGACTCGCCGTCGCCGTCATTGTCGGTGAACTTCCAGATCTTCGGCGGGCAGGCGGAGTAGATACTGCCATTCAGGAACAAGATCCCTTCGGGGAAGGGGAGCCCGTCGGCATAAGGGATCGCCTTGTCGTACGTGCCGTCGCCATCGGTGTCTTCGAGCCGGACGATCCGGTGCAGCGGCTTTTGGGCGGCCACATCCTCACGGGAGATCGGACCGGCCATCTCGGTGACGTAGAGCCGACCTTTATCATCGAAGTCCATCGCCACCGGGTACTTCACCAGTGGCAACCCGGCAACCTTCTGGATCGTGAAGCCGGCCGGCACCTTGAGAGGCGGGTCGGCGAGTGCCGGCATCGCGAAGATGGCGAGCATGGCGGCGACGAGCATTCGTTTCATCGGCGGACTTCCGAGGGGTGCGACGATGCGTACAGTCTAGCCGGGTCGCTTGTGAAAATCGCGTGTCATCGTGGTCGTTTGCTTTCGTCGGTCGGTCGTCCCCGGTACAATCGCCTCCGGCCAAGCCCCGGCCAACGGTTACGTTTATTCATCGTTCGTCGGAACCGTCGTGTGCGCGGGCCGCCGCCAGGGATTCATCCGCCATGAGTGTCGCCTGTCCGAAATGCCGCAGCGCATTGAATGTGAAGGGCCTGAAACCGGGCCAGTTCAAGCCGAAGTGCCCGAAGTGCGGGATCGTATTTCAGTTGACGGTACCGGATTCCGCCGAAGGTACGATTCTGGCGAAGTTGTTGCCGGAGAAGCCGGCACCGAAGGCCGCGCCGACGGTCGCGGAGGCCGGGCCGGACGTGACCGGGGCCTTCACCGAGGCGGCCCCGCCGTCGAATGTTTACGAACCGTCCGGTGCCGGCGATCCGAATTCAACGGGTGCGTTCACCGAAGTCGATCGAGGATCGCCGGATCGCACGGGGGCGTTCGATCCCGCCGACGAGCCAGGCCCGGACGCGACCGGCGCGTTCACCGAAGTGGAGCGCAACGTGGACAAAACCGGCGCGTTCGCGGCGTCGGGCGTGGATGAGGACGACGCACCCGTAGGTACTCAGCAGTTCGAGCCGAGCGAACCGCCGGCCCCAAAAAAGAAGCCGGTGAAGAAATCCGAACCGAAGGTCGACCTCGGCAACATCCCGGACAAGTTGGGCGGCTACGAGGTCATCAAGGTGCTGGGCAAGGGGGGCATGGGCGCCGTGCTGCTCGGCCGGCAGGTCTCGCTCGATCGCAAGGTCGCCATCAAGATCATGCACAAGAACCTCTCGCAGAACCCGGGCTTCGTGGCCCGGTTCACGCGCGAGGCGTACGCGGCGGCACAACTCACGCACCACAACGTCGTTCAGATCTACGACATTGGCGAAGAGAAGGGCACGCACTTCTTCAGCATGGAGTTCGTCGCCGGTCAATCGCTGATGGATCTCATCAAGGACAAGGGCAAGCTCGACCCGGAAGAGGCGGTCGGGTACATCCTGCAGGCGGCCCGCGGACTGCGCTACGGGCATAACCAGGGGATGGTGCACCGGGACATCAAGCCCGACAACCTGATGTTGAACACCGACGGCATCGTGAAGGTGGCGGACCTCGGCCTCGTCAAGCTGCCGAACGCCGAAGTGGCCCAGGCAAAGGGAACCGAAGCCGATATCGATACGGAGATCGAGGACGAAGACGACGGCGAAGGCCGGCTGACGCGCGCGGGCGTGGTCATGGGCACGCCGACGTACATGCCGCCCGAACAGGCGGTGGACTCCGCGAACGTGGATCAGCGCGCGGACATTTACTCGCTCGGTTGCTCGCTCTACGTGATGCTGACGGGCAAGCCGCCGTTCCAGGGCAAGACGGCACTGGAGGTGATGACCAAGCACCAGACTGATCCGGTGGTGCCGCCGGAGGTGATCGTGAAGCGCGTACCGAAGGCGCTCTCGGTCATCCTGCTCAAGATGCTGGCGAAGAACCCGGACGACCGCTACCCGGACATGGACGCGGTGATCGCGGCGCTCGAGGGCTATCTCGGCGTGAAGGATTCGGGGCCGTTCACGCCGAAAGAAGAACACGCCGATCAACTGGAGAAGGCAACGCTCAAGTTCAACGGAGCTTCGAAGCGCGGGTTGAAGAAACTCGCCACGCTCGGCTTCATGGCCGTCTGCCTCTTCGGGATCCTCGGCTGCGGGATCGCCGGAGCATACTCTTGGGCAGGCGGCTTCCTCGGCCTGCTGCTCGCCACGCCGGTCGCCTACTTCGTCGTCAACGGCGTTTATTCCCAATCCGTCGTCTTCGGAAAAGTCCGGGAACTGATATTCGGTTCCCGGATCATCGACTGGATCCAATGGACCTTCGGCTCGCTCCTCTTCGTGCTCGCCCTCTGGATCTTCGGCATCCTCTGGCACTTCCTCGGATTCGCAATCCTCGGTGTCGGACTCGCCTTCATCCTCTGGTTCCTCACTGACCGCGCGCAGGACACCGCCCGCGAAGAACCAATCAACGACGCCAAGGTGCTGTTCAAGTCGATGCGCCTGCAGGGGCTGGACGAGGAAAATCTCCGGCAGTTCGTCTGCAAGTACGCCGGCGACGACTGGGAGGAAATCTACGAAGCGTTGTTTGGCTACGAGGCGAAGATCGCGGCGCGGGCGTATCGCAAAGGGGCGATCGCGGAATCGTCGCGGACGTTCGCGGCATGGCGGGATCCCGTCATCGCGGGCCTGGATGCCCGGCTGCGAGCCCGGCAGGAAGCGAAGGAACGTCGCCTGTTGGAGAAGGTCCAGGCGAAGGCGCTCGAAGCGAAAGGCGTGTCGGCGAGCGAGGCGCAGGACCAGGCGGCGGCGCTCGCGGATGCGCTTGTGGACGGGGCGAACGAGGTGAAGGCGGCCGAGAAGGCCGGGAAAAAGGTCGACCTCCGCGCGGTCGTGAAGGCGGCCAGGTCGCGGAAGCCGCCGGAAGGGTACAACATTGCGGGCGTGAAAAGGCGCAGCCTGCGAATGAAGCATTTGCTGAACGATTGGGGTGGCCGACGCCTCCGGTTCCTGGTCGGCGCGGCCGTTTTCGCGGTCGGATTGCTATGGCTGAACCAGAACCGGGACGTGCTGAAGGGTCTGGCGGCCGTCGTGGAGAAGGCGGCGGAGAAGGGGACGCTGGACGCGGCCGGGGAAGCGGGCAAGACGGCGGGCAAGGCGGTCGGCGTCATGCGGCCGCTCTCGCTGGCGATCCTGCCGGATGGCGTCGCCAAGGGCGTCAGCCACTATGGTACGCCGATCTGCGGGTTTCTGTTGATGCTGACCGCGCTCGCGTGGCACGGCTGGAAACCGAGCGTCGTCGCCATTCCCGGCGTCATCATCGGATCGATGGGGCCGATGCTCGGCATTCCGGATGCCGATCCGATCAAGGCGTGGATGATCAGCACGCTAATTGGAGCGGTCTTGATACTCGGCGTATCGAGATTCTTGCGGAGTTGAGACTTACTCGACGCCCTGCACCTGGCGGATGGCGATCTCGGCCGCACGGCGGATCGGATCGGCCGGATCGAGCAGGGCGTCCTGCAGATAGGGCAGGGCGGTCATGGCGTCCGGCCCGATCCGGCCGAGCGCCGTGATGACGCTGGCGCGACCCGCTTCCTCCGGCGATTGCTCGCCGGTCGTCCCATGGATCGGAGCGATCGGTGTCACGGGAGTCGGATGGCCGAGCAACTCCTGTGCCACCGCCGCGCCGGTCTTGGGCTTCGATTTGCGAAGAATATCAATCAGATGAGTGACCGCGGGAGCGGCCTTCGGACCCATCCAACCCAAGGCGACAGCGGCCTCGCCACAGACGAACGGATCGTGGTGCTTGAGGTGCACGATCAGAGTCGAAAGAGCCGGCCGACCGATCTGGCTGAGCGCTTTGGCGGCCAGTCGGCACAGCACGATATTGGTGCCCCGCATCGCTTCGGCCAGATTGGGTACGGCCGTGGCCGCGTCCTCGCCCATGTTTCCGAGGGCTTGCGCCGCCCCGGAGGCGGTGCGGGCGTCTTCATCCTTCAACGATTTGCAAAGGTCGAAGAGGACGCTTTTCGCTTGGGACCCCAGTTTGCCCAGTCCCCAAACGGCATTCCGTCGGATGTATTTGTCCGAATGGGATAGCATGCTGACCAGTACTGGGATCGCGTCGCGCCCCAACTGCCCGATCGCTTGGGCCGCGCCTTCCCGAACGCGAGGGTCGGAATCGTTGAGCGCTTCCGTCAAATCCGGAAGTGCCTCGCGGGCCTGAGAACCGAGTTTCGTGATCGAACGCAGGGCGCCGAGGCGAATCGAAGGGTTCTGATGGTGCGTATCCGCGATCAGGGCCGGCAGAGGGTCGTCGACGGTAGTCATTTCCGGCCCTGGAATTAGGTCGGTCGGAGTCGGGAGCGGAATCGAACCCTCCCGGTCGATGCGGTAACTTAGACCATACTTTGCCGGTCGTAAAATCAATTTTGATCCGGGCGGAACGAATCGTTTTTCGGCGGTGCGAGATTTTCCGACGGTTTTTCCGACAAAGGGATTCCAACGAGAACCGAAACGACCTCTGTCCGGTATAATCGTGTTCAACGGAGGGCATTCCACAATGGAAACGGACGCAAACGGCACCGGTTCGAAGACGATACGTTCGGCCCGCACCATGATGGCGGCCATGGTGATCGGTACCGCGCTCGGCGCTCTCGGCTCGGATACACGAGCCGCGACTGCCGATCCGCAAGCCATCACTGATATCGGGAAATACTGCACGGTTTGCTGGCGCAACGCGCGGCTGCCGGAAGACCGATGGAACGACTGTACGCAGGAGGTGATGGTTCGGTTGCTCGAACGCGTCGAACGGGATCGCTGGGGGAGCATCTTCGCGGAGGAAACGAACGAACGCCGCGAGTTTCTGCGGGCAATCGACGCGGTCAAGAAGCGGACGCAGCGGGCGAGGAAGTTCACGTCCCTGGCGGACGACCACGCCGACTCTCGGAACGAGCTGGCGAGCGACCTACGACACGAACGGGAAACCCTGAACCGCGCCGCCGGAGCGGTGCTGAACGACCGACAGCGCACGATCGTCGAACTGACGACCGGCGGCTACGGGGTGCCGGAAATCGCCGCCCAACTCGGCACGACCGTCGAGCGCGTCAGCGACGAAAAGTACAAGGCCATCCGCAAGCTGCGATCGCACTTCGGAATGGCGTGAGGAAGGGCACGGACGGAGACCCCGCGATGTCGACCGCAACGATGCCGATGACGACCGCCGAGTTGCTTGCCATGCCGGACGACGGCAAGCGGAGGTGGCTCATCCGGGGAGAATTGCGGGAGCAGGAAATGACGGTCCGGATCCGATTCCACTCCAAGACTATGGCGAACCTGTCCGGTCTGCTCTTCGTTTGGAGGTCGAGTCAGCCCGCGCCGCGAGGCGACGTCATTTGCGGAGAAGCCGGCGTTCGCCTCCCCGGTGTCGAACCGGATACGACCATCGGCGTGGATGTCGCTTATGTTTCTCCGGATGTGCTTGTTCGGCAGTCGAATCATTCGACCATCATTGAGGGGATCCCCACACTTGTCGTCGAGATTCTTTCGCCCAACGACACGCAGGAAGAAATCGACGAAATGATTGAAACTTATTTGAAGGTCGGCGTGCCGCTCGTTTGGCTCGTCGACCCGACGGACCGCACCGTCACGATCTACCGACCTGGCGAAGAACCGTCGCTCGTGAATTCCCGCCAGAAACTCGAAGGCGGCACCGTGCTCCCCGGTTTCTCCGCGCCCGTATCGCTAATCTTCGACTGACTCACAATTCCGCAAAGTTCTTCAGCATCCGCAGGCCGATCGCCTGGCTCTTCTCCGGGTGGAACTGCGTGGCCATCACGTTGTCCTGCCAGACCGCGCACGGAAACGCGTCGGGGTAATCCGCCGTCGCGGCGACGATGCCGGCATCGGTCGGCTGCGGGTAGTAGCTGTGGACGAAGTACACCGACGGCTGCGGCGGCAACTCACGGAAGAGCGGGCAGTCCGGCTTCGTCAGTGTCAGCGTGTTCCAACCCATCTGCGGGATCTTTAGCCCGGGGCTCGAACGAAATCGCACGACCTCCCCGGCGAAATAGTCCAATCCCGCATGTTCGCCGTCTTCGTGGCTACGGGTGAACAGCATCTGCAGGCCGAGACAGATCCCCAGGAACGGCCGGCCGGCACGGATGCGATCGAGGATCACCTCCGAGAGTCGCGTTTCCCTTAGTCGGGCGATGGCGTCTTGGAACGCGCCGACGCCGGGGAGAACAATCTTGTCGGCTTCGGCGACGCGGTTTGGATCGGCCGTGATTTCGGCGGTGGCGCCGCGGGATTCGAACGCCTTCTGCACGCTGCGAAGGTTGGCCATTCCGTAGTCGACGATCGCGATCGCGGGCTTCATGGTTTCGCGTCCACCGGGTCGGGTTCGCGCCGCAACAGCGCGCCGAAGAGCAGGAGTCCGCCACCGAGGATCGCGGCGGCGAGGCCGAGCGTCAGCGGCGAGAAGAAGAAGAACCGGGCCGCTTCACCGAGTGTGGGCCAGACCACCCAACACGCTACGGCGCCGGCCGCGATGCCCGGTCCGAACGGCACGCCCGGCTCCGCACGGTCCTCGCCCGCCTGCCGGCCGCGCAGCCAATCGCGGATCGCACGGAATATCATCCAGGGAATCAGTAGAGGCAGCAGCACGAAGGCCCCGGCCGGGAGTGCGAGCACCGCGATCTGCCACCCGAGAAACGCGCCGATCATCATCATGAGGTCGGCATCGCCAAGTCCAAGCGCTTCGCGGCCGATGCCGGATTCGAAAAGCCATTTCACCGTCCGTCCGGTGAACTGGCCCACAGTTGCGCCGATCACGCCCGTCAACAATCCGAGTTGCCAGCTTCCCGCCGGTACCCAGTCCGGCGGCGGACCCCAGAACGGCCAGACCGCGAGGCCGGTCGGGATCAGGCCCTGCAAACGCGGATCCATCCACCCGAAATCGCCTGGCGGAACGACGGGGACGGCCGATGCCTCGCTCGGCCACGGCCACGGCGCGATCGTCGAGACGATCAAGCCGACCACCGTGCCGACGTACGTGAGGTGGCCGGGGATCACGCGATAGTTCAGGTCGATCGCGGCGCTGGCCAAGAGGGCCGAGAACAGGAAGGCGAGCGCGGCGAAGTAGCCCCAGGCTCGCAACGGCGGGAATTGGCCCCATTGCCAGTTCGGGTTCGCCAGGCCGGGAATACCGTGCCAGTTGAACACCAACTCCATCACGAAGAGCGCGACGAACAGCAACCCGGTACCCAGTTCGATCCAGAGATAGCGGCTGGAGAATGTCGTGCCGCAGAAACGGCAGCGGCCGCGCAGGCGCAGGTAGCCGAGGATCGGGAGATTGTCCGAAAAGCGGAGCGAGCGGAAGCACGCGCCGCAACGCGAGCCGGGCCAGATGACGCTCTTGTCGAACGGGAGGCGGGCAATCAGCACGTTGAGGAAACTGCCGATGCCGAGTCCGAAAAGGAACGCGAACAAGAGGCAGGTCACGAGTGGGATCTGGAACCACCATTGCATACCTGAACGATAGCGTCCGCGAGCCATTCCGGCGACCGATCCGCCGGGAAAGACGCATGCGCGGTGGCACGATAGAGCGGTTCGCGCGCGGCGAGCAGTTCCTTCACCTCGTGGAGGCCGCCGGCCGCGGTCAGGTTCGGTCGATTGTTCGCGGTTTTCGGATCCGCCTGCATTCGCTGCCAGAGCAGTTCGGCGGGGGCGTCCAGCCACGCCACGAAGCCGCGCATGGTCAACCGCTCGCGATTCTCGGGGCGAAGGATGACGCCGCCGCCGGTCGAGACGACCACGTTCTCGCGATCGGCGAGTTCGGCCAGTGTCGCGGATTCGAGGTCGCGGAACGCGCGTTCGCCGTCGGTCGCGAAAATCGCGGCAATGCTGCGCCCGGCGCGCGATTCGAGAAGAACGTCGGCGTCCACGAACTCCCAACTCAGCCGCCGCGCCACCAGCGGGCCGACGGTCGTCTTGCCGGAACCACGATAGCCGATCAGGAAAATGCGAGCCGGGTTCATGATGATGCCGACTTTTCGGCTTCCTCTTCGAGCGCCCGCGAGATGGGCGACAGCGCCTTGCGCATGATCTCGCGCATCGTTTCGAGCTTCGGTGTGGCGCCGGTGAACAGCTCGATCTGCCTCGCCGCCTGTCGCACGAACATGTCCACGCCCGTGATGACCTTGCAACCGGTCTCCTTCGCTTCGCGAATAAGAAGCGTCGTCTCGGGGTTGTAGATCGTGTCGAACACGATCCGGCCCGGCACGATGGCGCTGCGGTGGAACGGCGTCTCGTTCACGTTCGGGTGCATGCCCACCGGCGTGCAGTTCACGACGACATCGTGGTGGACGTTGTGCCGGCCCTGCCAGTCGATCACCTTGCAATGCACCTCGTCGGCGATGGCGGCGCCTTTATCGATATTCCGCGCCGAGATCGTCAGGTTCGCGCCTTCCTTGTGCAGCGCGTGGGCGATGGCGCGCGCCACGCCGCCGCTGCCGAGGATCAGGATTGCGAGTTGGTTGAGCTGCGGCGCGTCGCCGTCCGGGTACCACTCCGTCAGGTGCGCTTTCAGCGAATCCACGGCGGCGGAGTTGTCGGAGTTCGCGGCGAAGAACTCGCCGTTCGGCCGTCGCACGAGCGTGTTCGCCGAGCCGGAGAGCTTCACGAACGACTCCTTCTCGGTCGCCAGCGCCGCCGCGTCCTCCTTGTGCGGGATCGTCACGCTGTACCCGCTCACGGGAATCGCCTCGAAGACCTTGAGCGCGTCGGAGAGCATCCCGCGCGGCACGCGGAACGGCAGGTAGATCGCGTTCGTCTTCGTCCGCAGGTACATGTGGTTGTGCAGGATCGGACTGAAGCTGTGCCCGACGGGATCGCCAAGCAGGCCGAACACCTCCGTCTGCGAATTGATGGAGCGGACGGGATAGGTGGTCTTGAAGTCGTCGAGCGCGGGCAGGCCGGGGGCGATGCCGCGCTCGCGGTTGAACGCCGCGTAGATCCATGGCGCGCCGTACTTGAGCGCCGTGTAGCGCGTCGGCAGCCCCAGGTCCCCCATGGCGAACGCGATCGTCGGTTTCGGGGCCGTCCGCTGGATGCGCAGGATCTTCTCCAGGTCCGCCACGCTGTTCGCCATCACCGCCAGCTTGTACACGTCGCCGTCCTGCCGCAGCATCCGCTCGTAGATCGAATCGAGGTCCTCGGGCGTCTCCTTCATGTTGTGGTAGCTGATGACGCGCTTCACCTTGCCGAAGCGCCGCACGCCGTCGGCGATGTCCGTCTCGAGGTCCACCCACTCGAAGTGTCCCGACACGATCGCCTGCCGCAGCACGGCGATGCGCTCGTCTTCCTTGCACGGGTGCCGGCCGCCCTCGTCCACGCGCCGGAACGTCGCCAGCCACGGGCAGCGCTTGTGCGGCGACAGCCGCGTGAAGTCGACCGCCTTCGAGAGGAAGTCCAGGCGCAGTTCGATGAACTGCGCCCCGCGGCGGACCGCCTCCTCGAGTTCGACGACGACCATCTTGTGCCGCGTACGGCCGATGACGACGGCGACGCGATCCACGTCCGGCAATGCCATGGCGACGACTCGACGGGTGGGAAAGGAGCGAACGCCTTTACGGTACAGCCGCCAGGCCGCCCCAACAAGACGCCGCCGCCGCGATACCCGCGATCCGTGCCCCCGAGTGGGTCCGCCGCTCCCGCGCCACCCCCCGGCGGACCCACTCCCGTTTTTCCGGACCCACTCCGGCCGACACGGACCCTGCAAGGGCTTACGGCGAATTCAACGTGTTCGGGACGACCCCAAACGGATCGTTCCGGCCACCCGGTTTGCGGGACCGGATATAATGTACATTTGTTTGTTTATCGCGACCCGGAGCACTTCGTCGAGTCAGGTTCCGATCGTACGCGATCCCGTGCCGCGAACGGGTCGAAACGTTTTTCAATAGCGAATCGCAGAGCGAACCGGTACGCTGGCGGGCATCGATCGCGGTTACACGAACCATCGGATGCACGGCCATGATTCGTTCACTTGCGGCCCTGGCCCTGCTCGGTTTCGTCTTTGGTGGAAATCTCGCGGCTCAAGGCAACGGGTTGAAACCCGAAGTTCTCAAATCGCTCAAGTCGGCGACCGTTTTCGTGAAGGTTGGCGCACAGGGCTACAACTTTTCCGGTACGGGTTTAGTGGTCCAGGCGGGGAAGGATTACGGCTACATCGTCACGAACCAGCACGTCGTCGAACCGCAATTGGAGGAAGGCAGCATCATTTTCGGCGGATTCGGGATGATGCGCGGACCGACGTTCAACGTCAATGTGGTCTTCGACAGCGGAGCCCCGACCGAATGGTCGACGCGGGCCGAGATCATCCATGCCGATCCGATCGCGGACCTGGCGCTGCTCAAGGTGAAGGCCGTCCGCCCCCTGCCCAAGCCCCTCGAACTGAAAGGGGCCGACCGGCTGCCCGAAACCGCACCGGTCTACGTCTGCGGGTTTCCCTTCGGCGACGCGCTCGCGGCCTCGAAGCGCAACCCGGAACATTCGATCGGGATCGGCAGCGTCGCCAGCAACCGGGTCGACGACTCGGGTGAACTTGCGGCCGTTCAGATCAACGGGGCGCTCAATCCGGGCAACAGCGGCGGACCGGTCGTTTCTGCCGATGGCAAGTTGGTCGGTGTTGCCGTAAGTTCGGTTCTCGGTGCCGGGATCGGTTTTGCCATCCCGCCGGTCAAGGTTCGCGCTGTCGTCGAAGACATCCATGCGGCGCTGCCGAAAATCGAACTGCCGCCCGGCGACCCGCCGGTCCTGCGATTGACGATTCCGCTCGCGGACCCGTCCGCCCGGTTGCGGACGCTGACCGCGCACTTCGCGCCGGCCCCCGATCGGCGGCTGGCGCGCCGCGTCTCGGAGATGACCGATGCCGTCGAATTGAAACTCGTTTACCACCCGGAGGACGAGACGTACCGCGCGGAAATTCCGAAGCCGAAGGGGACTCATATCTGGTATCAGGCGACCATCGAACCGAAGACGGGTGCGAAGAAAGCCACGGCACCGGTTCGGATCGCCGTGACGCGTTCGACCGGAGGGACGACGAACATCTCCCCGACCTGGCGGGATCCGGGTTATTACGGCCTCAAGTCCGTGAAAGGGCTTCCCCTGCCGCCCGTCGCGACGTTGCTCGGCCCGACTCCGGAAGGCAATATCGACGCCGAGATTCTCAATCGAACCGCCGACGCCAACGTCGGGAAGACCTTCACCACGGATGTGCTGTTGGTCAACTTTCTGCTCGGTCGATCGCCCGACGAATACGAATTGCGGGCGTGCGATGGCGATGGCTTGTTCCTCGGCGGGCTCAAGTTCATGGTCGACAAGGCGCTGCACTCGCGGCTGCGCGCAGCCGGCGTCACCGATTGCCGACTGGCGCTGCGGCTCAAAGGCTCGGTTCAATGGTCACCGTACGCCAAACAGAAACAGTTCGTCGTTGACGAAGTGAGTTTGATCGAACTCGACGGGAATGCCGCAACGACGTTCCAGCGGGAAAAGAAAGCGAAGATTTACGTCGCACCGCAGCCGGGGTTATCCCGCCCTGTCGACGAGGACGAGGAGAGGAAATTCGAAGAGCCGTTCCGAACCAAGCCCCATTCGGTCTTATGGGGCACGTCCGAGCGATTGCTGATCGTGGCGGAGATCAAGGACGAGGTGATACGCGATCAGGGGAAACCCCAGACGTTGAAGAATCTCATCGTCAAGAATCTCCTCGGTGAACGGCTGACGTCGATTCGCTTGCTCGCCCGGCCGGAATTGGGAGTTCAGATCGAAGAGTTGCTCGCCCGCAAACCAGCCGAAGGCGTTCCGGGTCAGATTACCTTTCGTCCGATCTGCCTCGATGGCAGGACCGTGGTCTGTGCCGTGACGGATTTCGTTCAGCACGACGGCCACACCGCCGGAGCCCGTTTCAAATCGGAGGCTCCGGATTTCAAGCAGATCGGAGTTCCGGAACCCGATGTCCGGCTCAAGAACCAGTACAAGCAGGAACTGATCTATCAGAAAGCCGAGGTCCGTACGGTTTCGAATGCTCCCGGTAACAACATCCGTCGTGAGTGGAAATGGAAGGTGTTGATCCATGCGATTGAACCCGCACGGGTCGAAACGAACGCGGGAACCATCGAGGTCAGCCAATGGACATTGACCGATCTCGAAGGCCAATCGCTCAAAATCAAATTTTACTCCAAGCCGGAACTGGCGTCCAAAGCCCTCGCCCGGATGAAGGAATCGGAATCGAAGCCGTTCCGCGGATACGTCCATTTCAAGGTCATGAGGGTCGGCAAGGACAAGATGGCGGATTGCGCGATCAACATCGTCGAGGAACTGGATCAATACGGCGGAAAACTCCGCTGGATGGAGGGGGACGTTTATCCGGACATTCCGATCGATCAGACCGGCAGTATCCCGCAGGTGCCGCTGAAGCCGTTCCATGAGTATGTGGAGAAGGAGGTTGCCCCACAGCCTTATTCGAATTGGGTGATCGGGTCGTTCATCGTCGCGCTATTGAGCGCGATCGGGATCGCGGTACTCGCGTTGCTCCGGAAGGGATCCCGCAGATCGAAAACCCCTCGCAGAACGGAACGGGCCGAACGACCCGGACGCCGTTCGGAACGGAGGCGCGATCGTAACGATGATGACGAAGCGGACGAGGACGAACGCCCCCGTAAGCGACGTCGTCGGGACTGATACTCGTTCGGCACAATCGTGCAGGTCGATTTCAATCCGTCGGGGCTTCCGACCTCCGATTCCGCTTGTTAAGTTGGCGGAATTCGTCCGCCTGCGAGTGCGTCCATGCCCCGATTGGGATCGTCCGCGTTCGAACTCGAAGACCGATGCGTGCCCGTCACGCTGCCGCCGGGGTTCACCGTCTCCGAAGTCGTCGGCGATCTCGTGCAGGCGACCGTGCTGGAAGAGGCGCCGGACGGGCGGCTGTTCATCGCGGAGCAGGCGGGCACGGTGAAGATCGTCTCCGCCGACGGACGGAACACGTCGCTGGCATTGCAACTCGCCGTCGACTTCCGCGGCGAGCGCGGGCTGGTCGGCCTCGCGCTCGATCCCAACTTCGCCGCCAACGGGTTCGTCTACCTCTACTACACGCGCATCGTGCCCGGCGGCGGGTTCGTCAACCGCATCAGCCGGTTCGTCGCCGCCGGCGACACGATCAACCCCGCGACCGAAGTCGTCATCCTCACGCTCGATCCGCTCGAACCCGACTTCACGATCCATAACGGCGGCACGATGCGGTTCGGCCCCGACGGCAAGTTGTACGTTTCCGTCGGCGACAACGCCCGCCCCGAACTCGCGCAATCCCCCACGACCTACTTCGGCAAGATCCTGCGCATCAACCCGGATGGCTCGATCCCGCCGGACAATCCGGCGTCCATCCGCGGGCTGAGCGCCGCGACGCAGGGTAAATACCGCGCGATCATCGCGGCCGGGTTCCGCAACCCGTTCAACTTCGACATCGATCCGAACACGAACCGGCTGTTCGTGAACGACGTGGGGCAGGACCGCTTCGAGGAGTTCAACGCGGTGGTACCGGGCGGCAACTACGGCTGGCCGCAGACGGAAGGGGATTTCAACCCGGCGGCGTTCCCCAACTTCACGCGCCCGCTCTTCGCGTACCCGCACGGGCCGGGGCTGGACGCCGGCTTCGCCATCACCGGCGGCGCGTTCTTCCGCACGGACGAGCCACGGTTCCCGGCGGACTATCAGGGCGATTACTTCTTCGCCGACTTCGTGAACGACTGGATCCGCACGTACGACCCGGACACCGGCGCGGTCTCGCTGTTCGCCAGCGGCCTGAGCCTGTTCGGCACCGTCGACCTCGACCCGGCGCGGGACGGCAGCCTGCTGCTGCTCGCGCGGCGCGATTACATCCAGTTCGGGGACGGGAAGGTCTACCGGATCGCGTTCACGACTGCGCCGCAGATCGCGGACCAGCCGGCGAGCGCGATTCGACTGCCGGGCGAAGAGGTCACATTCCGCGTGGAGGCGAGCAGCACGGTCGCGCCAAGCTACCAGTGGCAGCGTAACGAGCAGGACATTCCGGGCGCAACGGGGCCGAGCTACACGCTGGCGAACCCGCAACTGGCGGACGACGGGGCGCGGTTTCGCGTGATCGTGAGCAACCCGGCCGGGTCGGTGACGAGCGAGACGGCGGTGCTGACGGTGACGACGAACCAGCGGCCGGTGCCGACGATCGAGACGCCGCTGGTGGGATCGACGTTCTTTGCGGGGCAGACGATCGCATTCTCGGGGAGCGCCACCGATGCCGAGGACGGCGCGCTGCCGGCGAGCGCGTTCACGTGGCGGATCGACTACTTCACGGGTCCGACGGTGCAACGGCCGTTCTTCCCGGAAACGAGCGGCATCGCGGACGGGTCGGTGGTCATACCGACGCGGACGCCGTTCACGCTGCCGAACGTGTTCTATCGCGTGAGCCTGACGGTGCGGGATTCGTTCGGGCACGCGGTGACGACGACGCGGGACATCCTGCCGGAAACGGCGGGCGTGACGCTGGCGAGCGATCCGCCCGGCGCGACCATCGCGCTCGACGGCCAGCCGCGGGCGACGCCGGTCTCGTTCGTCGGCGTCGTCGGAATCGAGCGAGATCTCGCCGCGTCGGAGACGATCGGCGTCAACGGGTTGCTGATTCCCTTCAGCCGCTGGTCGGACGGTTCCACGGATCGCGTGCGCACGATCCCGACGCCCGCGCAGGATGCGACCTTCACGGCGATCTACGAAGGGGAGCCGGTCGGCGTCGTGAATTCGATCGTCGCCGTCGGCAGCGGACCGGGCCGGGCACCGGCGGTTCGGACGATCGACGCGGTGAGCGGGAACGAGACGGCGGCGTTCGATCTGTCCGCGTACGGCTTCACCGAAGTGCGCGTCGCGCGCGGCGACGTGACGGGCGACGGCGTGGCGGACGTGGTCGCCGGCAACGGGCCGGGCGGAGCGCCGATCGTGCTGGTGTTCGACGGGGCGACGGGCGGACTGCTCAGCGAGATTGCCGCGTTCGAGCCGTCGTTCACGGGCGGCGTGCTGGTGGCGGCAGGGGATCTCGACGGCGACGGCGTGGCCGAGATCGTGGTGTCGCCGGACACGGGCGGCGGGCCGCGCGTCCGCGTGTTCCGCAACGGGGATGCGGCGAACGTGCTGCTCGATTTCTTCGGCATCGACGACCCGAACTTCCGCGGCGGTGCCCGCGCGAGCCTGGGCGACCTGTCGGGCGACGGGCGCGCCGACCTGCTCGTCGCGGCCGGGATCGGCGGCGGCCCGCGCGTGGCCGGGTACGACGGCGCATCGGTCGCGGCCGGGAACCCCGCGCGCATCTTCGCCGACTTCTTCGTCTTCGAGGAGACGTTGCGGAACGGCGCGGTGATTGCGGTGGGCGATGTGGACGCCGACGGCTTCGCGGACCTGATCGCGGGGGGCGGGCCGGGCGGCGGGCCGCGCGTGCTCGTCCTCTCGGGGGCGAACCTGATTCAATCGAACGAATACCGGCCGCTCGCGAATTTCTTCGCCGGCGACGAGACCGCGCGCAACGGCGTGCGCGTCGGCGTGACCGATCTGGAAGGCGATACGAACGCCGACGTGGTGGTCGGCACCGCGGCCGGGCAATCCGCGCATCTCGCCGTCTATCGCGGCATCGACCTGGTCTTCGAACCGATCCCGTCGCCGTTCCGGCTTCACTCCGCGTTCGAGGTCGAATTCTCGGGCGGCGTATTCGTCGGCTGAGCTTCGACCTTCGCCGGTGCCTTCCAGAACTTCCACACGAGCAGGAACGCGACGAGCGCCGGCAGGCCGGCACAGGCGAGGATCGGCTCGTAGCGGCCGAGCTGGTGCGCGATCAACCCTTCCACGCGGTACATGCCGGCGAGGTAGATGGCGTTGATGAAGCCGAGCGTGCCCGTCACCTTGCCCTGGTGGGCGCCGGAGAGTTCCTGGCTGAGCGAGAAGTAGGCAGTGAAGAGGCCGAGGGCGCCGAAGGCGAAGAGGAAGAAGACCGCGGCGAGCAGGTAGCCGTCGGTGGCGAACGGGATGGCGAGCGAGACGAGCACGAGGCCGACACAGGCGGCGAAGCCGAGCAGGCGGGCGTGGTGCAGTTCGCGGCCGCGCTTCGTCATGGCGACGACGGCGAGGCCGACGGTCCAGGTGCCGACGTCGGCGCAGAGGTAATACGCGACGGTGAAGTATTGCAGTTCTTCGGGGGTGTAGCCGCGGGTTTCCCGGAGGAAGAAGGGCATCCAGGCGCGGAAGGTGTGCCAGCTGGTGTTGACGGCGATGACGACGGCGACGGTGAGCCAGAAGCGCACGTCGGAGAAGATGGCGGAGAAGGGGGCCGGAGTCTTCGATTCGTCGGGCGGGCGGTCGACGAGGGCGCGCGGGGCGATGGCGAACCAGGCCGCGACCCAGAGCAGGCCGAGCACGCCGATGACGCGGAAGGGCCAGCGCCACCATTCGGGGTCCGTCGGACCGAGTATCTGAATGCAAGCGAGGACGACGAAGGGCGTGACGATGGCGCCGATGGCGGTTCCGCTCTGGAAGAGGGAGTTGCCGAAGGGGCGTTCTTCCGGCGGGAGGACCTGGCGCGTGGTGCGGATGCCGCAGGGCCAGTTGCCGGCTTCGAAGAGGCCAAGGAGGAAGCGGAAGCCGAGGAGGGAGAGGTAGCCGTTCGAGAAGCCGGTGAGGAAGCCGGCGACGGACCAGCCGACGACGAGGGTCGGGTAGACGAAGTAGACGCCGACGCGATCGACGAGCCAGCCGGCGGAGATGGTGCCGATGGCGAAGGCGACGGAGAAGGCGGCCTCGACGTTGCCCCAGTCCTCGGCCGTGAGTTGAAACGCCTTTTTCACCTCGACCGACGTCTGGTTGAGGGCGACGCGGTCCATGTAGTTGAGCGTGGTGGCGAGCAGGAGGAGTCCGCAGATCCACCACCGGATCGGCGAGAGCGGAGGGGCGGGAGCGGTCATGATGCGGTCCGGTCAGGGAGAAGGATCGCGGAGTTCCGCCAGCACATCTTCGGCCGGTCGCAGGCGGGCGCGTTCGTCCGGCCGCCGACGGAACCAGGCGGAGACGAGCAGCACGCTGTCGACGCAGGTGCGGCCGACCTTCGGGATCGACGCGGCCACCGCTTCGAGCAAGTCGCGCACGCGCCGGCGGGATTCGTCGTCCGTCGGTTCGCTCACGGCCGCCCAGACCTGCCCGCGGTTCATCAGGTACCAGACCGGCTTCCCGTCATGGCCGGCGAGCGAGTAGACCATCGCCGCCTGCTCGCGCGAGGTCCGCAGCGTGGCGAGCCGCTGCGCGAGCCAGTCGACTTCCGCCAGCCGATCGCGAAGCGACCCGGCCCGTTCATAGTGTTGAAGCGCGGCGGCTTCGGCCATCGCGTTCTTCAACTGAAGCAGGATCGTGTCGTCGTCGCCGTCAAGGAACTTGCGGAGCGACCGCGCCGCCGTCGCGCAGGCGCGGCGGGTGGTGAAGCCGGCGCAGGGGCCGAGGCACAGGCCGAGCTCGTGGCGGAGGCAGCCGGGGGCGCGCGGTACGTCGAACAGGCCCGCATCCTCGGCAAAGTGCATCCGTTGCGCGGAGGAACAATCGCGCAGGCGGAAATGATCGTTCAGCCGGCGCGCCGCGGCCGAGAGCTGATCGCGCCCGACGAACGGGCCGTAGCAGGCCGGCTCCTTCCCCGTCGGCTCGCGCGTGACATACGCGTACGCCGCCGGCCCGCGCCCCACGCACAGATAGCGATAACGCTCGCGCCCCGGCTGGCCCAGCACGTTGTACCGCGGACGATATCGGCGAATGAGTTCCAGCTCGCGCAGGAGCGCCGCCAGTTCGTCCGCGGCATGTTCCCATACCAGCCAGCGAGTCCGCGCGATGATCTTGCCCGCCTTCGGATGCCGGCTCGCGGGGCGAAAATAGCTGAGCAGTCGCGAGCGCAGGTTCTTGGCTTTCCCCACATAAATGACGCGGTTGTGCCTGTCGAGCATGGCGTACACGCCGGGTCGTTTCGGCACCGATTCGCGGACGATCTGGCGGAGTTGCTTGGTCGATTTCCATTTCGCGAGGTGCCATTCGCCGTCATTGCCGTCGGGCAGGAACCGGCTCGGCCCGAACCCGGCGAACGCCGGCTCGGTGAAAAGCGACCGGGCGTTCGGCCCGTCCTGGGCGGTGCGTGGCATGGGATGATCCGGGAGCGACGTTCGCAGCGATTGTACCGACACACTTGAGGAACGCAACCGCACTCGCTCGTCGGGTCGACTCATCGTAGGATGGTGATAGGGGCCTTAGCTCAACGGTCAGAGCAGGGGACTCATAATCCCTTGGTTCCCGGTTCGAATCCGGGAGGCCCCACTCGTGCGAACGGATGCGGCGCGGTGCAAATCGGTGAAATCCCCGATAAATTCGAGCGATTCCGGTTGGTCTCCACTGGAGGCCGGTATAGGGCACGATAGTGCAAATCGGTGCAGTTAGATGCATCGGAACGCGGCCCGTCAGTGAAAGCTGGAGTGAAAACTTTTCGCGCCCCTCGGCAGTCGGTTTGCTTTTGGATTCCAAATCAAGGCGGAGCATTTCGGCGGCGACCGTGGGCCAGGTGCCGGGCCAAATCGGGCGGGAGGCGTCCCGACCTGCGAGGAAGGCGGCGAAGAGTTGAACCGTCTGGCCGGGCAGTGGTTGAACCTTCGACTTCCGGGACTTGTTTGATCGGGCGGCGAGCATGACCTTTCCGGCGGCGAGGTCGAAGTGTGTCGGCGTGAGGCTCGCGAGGGCGGAGGCGCGGAATCCGCTCGTCGCGGCGAGGACAAAGAGCGCGTGGCAGTCCTCCGCGCCAACGTCGCGGCTGCGGGCGCCAAAAAAACGGACGGATCCGGCGGTCAAGCGAACCAGGCGTTGGGTCGCAGCCGCGGTGGCTTCGGCAGCAAAATCCGCGGCGTTGTGACCCCGCTGGGCCACCCGGTGACGCTGAAGTTGACCGGGGCCGAAGCCGGGGACAGCCCGCACCTGCCGGAGTTGATCGCCATCGCCAAGACCGAGGTCGTGCTGGCCGACAAGGGCTACGACTCCGACGCCAACCAAGAGGCCATCCGCCGACACGGGGCCGAGCCGTTCATCCCGCCGAATAAGAACCGCAAGCACGCGGAGCCGTACGATCGCCACCTGTAGCAAGAGCGGAACGTGATCGAACGGTTCTTCGGCCGCATCAAGCCGTACCGGCGTGTCGCCACCCGATTCGACAAAAAAGCCGCCAACTACCTCGGCTTCGTCTGGCTCGCGTCCATCAACATCATGCTTGCCTCAATTGCTAAGCTTCCCAAACTTCAATCAGCACGGCCTCGTCTTCGAGTCCTGGCGTCAGGTCGTTTCCTTGTCCGGACACAGGCACGCGGCCATCCAAGCGAGTTGGAGGCTGAGGTCCCCGGAGATCGCCTCCGACACTTCGCGGAACCGGGACTCCGGATCGGCGGCGCATGCGGCGGCCAGTTCGTCCGGATGGATGCGCTGCGCAATCATGATGTCGAGCATTCGATTGCGGAGTTCGGACCAACCGTCGACGCGCACACCGGGCACGCGCCGGACGTACCCGCGCAGCAGGTCGGCGGAATGCGCGGGGTCGAGATCGTCGCAATGGCGGCCAAGCATCCGCGCCGCCAGGATGCCGAGGTTCGGGCCGCGGTCCGAAAAGAGCGCGTCGAACCAGCCGAGGGCTCGGTACGGTTGCGCCGCCAGCGCCGCCAGCCCGCGGGCCAGGTCGGCCCGGTCCACTTCGCCGGGTGCCGCCCAGAGATGCCCGAGCAAGTGGAAGAACTCGACGAGGTTCGGCTGGTTCGCGGCCGTCGCCAGGCCGCCCCAGTAGAGGGCCTGATCGATGCGATCGAACTGGTAGCCGTGGTGCATTTCGAGGTGTTTGAAAGCGGGCAACTCGTCGAGGCAGAACGCCGCGACCAGGTTCGATTGGTCCCACGATGCCCAGTCGAGGGCCGCCGCGAGCAGGTTGAGCCACTCGGCATCGCCGTCGAGACCGACGCGCCCCTTTACGGCCGTCAGATCGGACTCGACGACCCAGAGCCGGTCAGCCCGGCCCGCCGCCGCGATCCGCATCTGCGCCGCATGGACCAGTTGCGGCCACCGAGCCTCGATCGCGAGTAATTTCTGGTACGGTTCGTTCAACCCCGCATCCGGGTCGGCTTCCAGTTCGCGTCGATAGAGTTCGAGCGCTGCGTGGCCGAGCCGCGAATGCTCGAGCGCGGCGGCCAGCCAGTGGTGCCGCGTGCGTTCGCGGTCCAGCGTGGGAACGAGCGCCAGCAGCCAGTAGAGCCGAAGCGAGATGTCCGCGTCGTCGGCCGAGGCCGCGAGATCCGCGAGGCCCCGATAAGCGGTCTCCAGGTTGCCGGCCGTGGCCTCGGCCCAAAGCCGGTCGGCCTCGCTCGGCGGCTGCTCCACGGCCACCGGCGCGGACCATCGGGGCAGGGGCGGCGTCGGTTCTCCGACTTCGTCGTTCGGCGGGGAATCGATCGCGGGGCGGAACCACGCCGTCTGCTGGCGGCAGGTGTCGTAGGCCTCGCGGATCCGGCAGAACTGGTCCGGGTGGTGCTCCGGTTTGAACTTGCGAATGAGCTGCGTGTACGCGCGGCGGATCGTCGTGTCGTCAGCCCCACGCTCGACGCCGAGGAGGGCGAACGGGTCGCTGGGCCACTCGCGGTGATCGTCGGGCAAGTCGGGCGGGGTCATCGCTTCACGGGGAACGGGGTATTCATCGTCGGGTCGTAGGCCGGCTTCGGTTTGTCGATCTCCGACTGGGGAACGTAGCGCGGCTGGAAGTTCGGCGTCGATCTGGTACTTTGGTTTCCGCCGGCCAACGCCATCACAAGTCGAACGACGAGCGCGAAAATCCAAATGTAGTGCCACGAGAACGTCCATCCGCCGCCGCTTTCGCTCTCGGCCGCTTGTCGCTCCGCTTTCTGCCGCGCCTTCTCGGCCTTCCGCGTTTCCTTGGCTACGATCTTTTCGAGCACGTCCGATTCCAGGGGCGGCACCGCCAGCGGACCCGCGCGGGCCTGCTGCAGATCGCGCAACAAGAGCGGATCCAGTAGCGCCGTCGCGTTGTCGTGCTGGCGGAGATACCTCACCCGCTCCACGAGGGCCGGCCCCGGCTCTTGCTCGGCGAGCCATTCCATTCGCCGCACGGCCCGCTCGCGGGGCGGCAGCAGGAAACTCTCGCGGATGAAGACGGCCAGCTTGTCCGCGTTCCAATCCTCGTGCCGGATCACGGGAACATCGAGACCGGACTTGAGCCGGGCAAGCGATTGCCGCACGTCGGGATCGGAGCAGTGCAGGTCGAGGCGATTCCATGTCCGCGTTCGTTCGGCAGGGGCCAGCCGCCAGTAGTGCTGGACGAACAATTCCAGGTTGGAACGCTCGAACCCGGCGGATTCCCGCTTCGCCTCGGCGGACATCGGTAGACGCATCCGGCTCAATCGGTTGACGGCGGCCGCGTGGCCCTCCGGCGGCACGAAATCGGCAGCGGCGAGTTGCTTCAGGAACGCGGTCCGCACCGCCGCCTCGTCGGCATCCGGTGCCAGTTCGAGCATCTTGGCCGCCTGTCGGCGGGACGGATCGTTATTCATACGAATTCCCCGTCGGGTCGTCGTTGTCCGCATCGAACTCGGCGACGAAGTATTCCAACGCCTCGCGGTGCCGGCCGATGGCGTCCGGTTCGCGGGACTCCAGCGCGGCCTCGAAGCCGTCGATCAAGGCCCCCAGGTGCCGACGGGGGGCAGCCGCCAGTTCCTTGTACAGCCGCTCCGCCCGCGATAGCAGGTAGTGGTTCTTCTCCTCGTCCCGCGGGTGCGTCTTCAGCTTCTCCATGTCGCGGACGGCCTTGCGAATCGCCGCCTCGGACAGCCCCTTCGCGTGGCGGGCAATGACGTGCGAGACGGTTTTCTTCGTGGCCACGATGGTCGCCTCGACTTCGATCACGCCGTTCAGGTCGTAAGTGAAGCGGATCGCCACTTCCTGCCCCTTCGGCCCCGGCGGGATGCCGGTCACGTCGAACTCGCCGAGCAACAGGTTCTCCTGCGTCTTGCGGCTCTCACCCTGGTAGACCTTGATGCTGATCGTGGTCTGGTTCGGCTGCATCGTGGAGTAGCTCTTCACGCGACTGACCGGGATGACCGTGTTCCGGTCGATGATCGGGTCGAAGAACCCGTTCTGGATTTCTTGGCCGTACTCCTTGCTCACTTCCACGCCGAGGGTGAACGGCGACACGTCGGTGACGACGAGATCGTTGACGGCCGCGTTCCGCTGGACCAACCCGGCCTGCACCGCCGCGCCGAGGGCGACCACCTCGTCCGGGTTCAGCCGGCCGTGCGGTTCCTTGCCGAACAATTCGCGAACCCGGCGGACCACGAGCGGCATCCGCGTCGCCCCGCCGACCAGGATCACCTCGTCGATCTTCTCGCGGGTCAACCGGGCGTCGGCCAGCACGCGGCGGATCGGCGTCTCGATGCGGCCGAGGATCGGCGCGATCCACTTCTGAAGTTGCTCCCGGCCGACCGCGACTTCCTTCCCGCCGGCCAGTTCGCCGTCGGCTCCCGGAACGCGCACGGTCGTGGATTCCTCCCGCGAGAGCTGGCACTTCGCCCGCTCGCACTGCTGGAGGACGCGGGCCACCACGAGGGGCAGCGTCGCCTCCGCGCGCTCGAACGGCAGCCCCACCGATTCCAGCACACGGGCCGCGAGCGCGCGGGTGAAGTCCTCCCCGCCGAGTGCCGTCTCGCCCGCCGACGAGCGGACTTCGAGCGTTCCGTCGAACTGCTCGACGACGGACACGTCGAACGTGCCGCCACCGAGGTCGAACACGAGGATCACCTTGTTCTCGTCGACTCCCTGGAACCCGTAGGCGATGGCGGCGGCCGTCGGCTCGTTCAGGATCCGCTCGACCGTCAGCCCGGCGATCCTCCCGGCGGCGATCGTGGCCTTCCGCTGCGTGTCGTTGAAGTACGCGGGTACGGTGATGACCGCGCGGGTCACGGGACGCTGAAAGAAGGCTTCCGCGTCGGCCTTGAGGGACCGAAGCACGAGACCCGACAGGTCCTCGGGTGTGAACGTTTTTCCGCCGATTGTGACGGTGCGGTCGGACCCCATCCACCGCTTGAAGAGCGAGGCGCAGCGGTCCGGGCGGACGACTTGGTATTCCTTCGCCGCCGCGCCGACGAGGACCCGGCCGCCCTCGTCGAGGGCGACGACCGACGGCGTCAGCCGCCCGCCGAGGGCGTTCGGGATGATCGTCGGCCCGTCGTCCGTCAGGTACGCGACGGCCGAGTTCGTGGTGCCGAGGTCGATACCGATGATCGAGTCCATCATTCGCCCGGGTAAAATCGATTCTGGTAGTTGAGAATTCCTGATTGACCGTCACCAACATGTGCAATTGTCTCGTAGTCATCACCAACGAGCGCATCCGACTTGGCGCTCGGGGAAAATGATTTTCATAATTCCACGTGCCAAGCCAACATGAACGGTGCGACATCTTACAGCGAGAATATCTCCAATCACAATTCGATCTCCCAGCGTTCTTCCTCTTTCCCCCATCAATTTGTCCGCCGTAGGCGAATTACTTTGGTATACATGCAGTCTTGTATTGAGATTTCTCCAGCGTCGTCTGCTGGCTGGGCGTGGAGCGAAGGTCGCTCGAATCATCCACCCGGAGGCTCGCATGCGACCCGATCTCAATCCCGCCGACCTCACGCCCGACGAACGCCGCCAGGAACTGGCGGAACTCCTCGCCCGCCTTCGCGACCGGGCCGCGCTTCTCACGTCTCATCCGATTTCTGCCACGCAGAATCTCTTGGACTCCGAGACGATTCTCGATTCTGGTGTTGCTCTCAAGCCGGAGTCATGGCTCCGTGTCGCCACCGGTTATCCCCCCACATGATACCGATTCAACACCACAAACTGGATGTTCCTCGCGTCCTCGTGGCGGTTCCCCGAACCTCGCTCATTTCGTAGGGCGGAGCTTGGTGAGTTCGGCGGCGGCGAGGGGCGAGATTTTCGGATCTCCAGCGTCGATGGCGGCTTGAAAGTAGAACCGGGCGTCGTCGGGTCGTTTCAACTTCTGGCTGCGGTGGCCCAACAGCCACGCGATTGCTGGCAACGTGTCCTTCGGGATCTGAGGCTTCACGCCCTGCCAGCCGAACAGTCCGAGCGAACCGGGCCCCGCGACCCACATGTTCGCGAGCATGGCCATGGTGCTCCGGCCGAGCTTGCGCGCCTTCAGCATCTCCAGCAATCGCTGTGCGAGCATTTCCAGTATTGCTTCGTGCGCGGGCGTCAGCGTCGTGACGGCGTCGACGTGGAAGACCGCGATCGCCAGTTGCCGCATCGGCAGCCACGTCGCTTCCGAATGATTCACGGTGCGGAAATGGATCGCGCGGATCGCGGCGCGGCCGGACGGCAACGCCCACATCGTGCGGAGGGCGTCGGGCGGCAGCGGCAATAGGTTCGCCATCGAGCCGACGGCGGGCGACCCGGCGAAGAGCTTCACGATGCTGTCACGTTCTTCGATGGCTTCCGCATCGGTAAGCCGGCCCGTGCGTGACATCATGTAGAGGTTGTCGCGGATGGTGTTGCTGTCGGTGTCGATGCGCCAGGCGCGTTCGTTGGGCGGTACCGATTCGAGGTAGGCGCGGCGCGTGCCGGAACGGAAGCATTCGAGCGCGCCGGCGGCGTCGCCGCGCTCCTCGCGGACAAGCCCGCGCAGCATCCGCTCGGTGGCGTGGTGATAATAGCCTCCCATTCGGCCGGCCCGCACGTGGTCTTGAAACGCGGGCAGTCGGAGGATCGCGAGAAAGGAATCGAGTTCCCGTTCGGCGGCGTCCCAGTCCCGGCGTTGTGCGAGAAGTCGCGCCCGAGCGAGTGTAATGACGATTCGCAACCGCAAGACGGGGATCGAGTCGGCCTTCGGCTCGAACCGGATCAACTCCGTGTTAGCGAAGTCGTGCCCGCCGGTCAGTCCGAGGAGCCAGGCGTAGTCTTCGAGAAGGTGCCCAAGTGCAACGAGTCGATCGTCCGACGGCGGCGCGAATTCGAGTTCCTTCAGGCAGCGGCCGAGCAGATCGAGGGCCTTGTCCAGCTTGCCTTCGTACTGCCAGGCGCGCTCGGCCAGGCGAACGGATTGCGCCCAGTTCGAGAGCGAGAGCGCACCCGAGCGGCGGAGTAGGTCGCCGATCTCAACGAGTGTCAGCGCGCGATCGACGACGTTTGGTGTGAACAGGAGGTCGGTCGGCGGGAAATCGTACTTAAGCCAGACACTCATCAGTTCCGGGCTTGGCACGAGGTTCAGCAGTTCGTCGGGCGGGTACTGCGCTTTCATGATGCGGAAGAGTTCCGAGCCGCGAGCGAGATCGCCCTGTTCGGAGCGGATGCGCCAGAGTTGGTAGAGTCCGAGGGCGTGCCAGCGGCCGGGAGGAGTATCGTCGTTCGTTTCGAGGAACGCGGCTGCTTCCGGGAGGCGATTCAAGCGTGCGAGGGACGCGGCGATCTTGTAGCGGGCCTCGGCGCGGGCGGTCGGGTCGGTCGAGGCGGCGCGGAACTGCCGGAAGAAGCCGATGGCGCTTTGATAGTCCGCCTGCAGGAAGAGTTGATTGCCGCGTTCAAGCGGGTTCGCGGCGACGGGGGCCGCGCCCCGAACCGCCAGCGCCCGCCGGAGACGACCGTCGACCGGGAAGTCGAAGCCGATCGGGCCGCCGTCCGGCAGCGGGAACGGATCGTGGCACTCCGCCGGCGGCTGATCGTTCACGTGGATCGCGAGATGGTCTCCGTTCCGGGTCGCGCGGAGGATGAGGACGTCGCCCGCCAGGTGCACGGGCCGCCGCAGGAGCTCGACATTGTCGCGTCGGATGATGAGGAAGGCCGCGCCGCGCGCGGCGGCCTGCTCCAGCGTCATGGCGACGAGGCCGCCATTCGGCTCCGCCTCGCCGACGAGGAAGCGATAGGGCGAAGCGGACGGCCCGAGGACGACGCCCAGTCGGGTGGCGCGGCGCCAATCCTCAAAGTGCGCCTCCACGCGCACCGACCCGGCGGCGGATGCTTTCGTCATGACGGGCCGCGGTTCCGGGAACACGCGCTTCAGGGCCGGCCCGTCGATCCGCAGCCAGTCGGGGTTCGCGAAGGCGGCTTCGTGGCCGGCGAACGGCGGCTCGAGGTCGAGCACGCGGATCGACTCCGAGCGTCGTTCCCGCACTCGCGATTCGAGGTCGGCGGCGAAGGCGGGTTCGCGCGCGGCGAGGTCGCGGGTTTGCGCTTCGATCGCCGTCCAATCCGCGTCGGAAATCCGCGGGTGCGCGAGGTCGGCGACGATCGCCTGTCGGTAGCGTAGGTGCGCCCGGCCGCGCAGGGTTGCGGCGCGATCCGGTTCCAACGCGGCCAACTCGTCCAGTCGGCGGTCAAGTTCGCGGGCGGTTTCGGGAGTCCAGTCGATGGTTTCCAACGAGTCCTGAACACGCTGTTCGATGTCGGCGACCTGTTGCGTGCGCCGGGAACCGCCGATGGTGTAGAGGGCGAGCAGCAGGGCCGCGGCCGCGGCGAAGCCGAGCGCCGCCGTGCGATGGCGTTGCACGCGGCGCAGCGCGCGACGCGCGGCACCTTCCGGCCGCGCGAGGATCGGCTCGCCGGATTGAAAGCGTTCCAAGTCCTGCGCCAGCAGCATCGCGGACCGGTACCGGTCGTTCGGATCCTTCCGCAGGCACTTCAGGCAGATTGTTTCGAGATTCGCGGGGATGCCCGGCGCGACGCTGCGCGGCGGAGGCGGCTCGGCGTGCTGAACGCGATGCAGGAGTTCAATCGTGCTCGAACCGTTGAACGGCACGCGGCCGGTGAGCATCTCGTAGAGCATGACGCCGATCGCGTAGACGTCGGTGTGCGGGCCGAGACCGGCGGGATCGCCGCGCGCCTGCTCCGGCGCCATGTAGCGCGGCGTGCCGACCACGTCGCCCTCGCGGGTCTGGCCGGCGTCGTCGTCGAGGTGCTTTGCCAGTCCGAAATCGGCGATCTTCGGCGCGCCGTCGGCCGTGAGCAGGACGTTGCCCGGCTTCAGATCGCGGTGCAGGATCTGCCGCTGGTGCGCGTAATGCGCGGCGCGGGCGATGCACTCCGCGAGGGCGGCGGCTTCCACCGGCGTCGGCGGCTGCCGCTTGATCCGTTCCGCGAGCGTGCCGCCGCCCACGAACTCCAGTACGCAGTACGGTTGGCCGTCCGCGTCGCCCACCTCGAAGATCTGCACGATGTTCGGGTGCTGGAAGCGGGCGACCGCCTCGGCTTCGCTGCGGAAACGGGCGATTTGCTCCGCGGTCGCGCCGCGGCGGGCGAGCATCATCTTGATCGCGACGTCGCGCTTGAGAGCGAGCTGGTGGGCACGATAAACGATGCCCATGCCGCCGCGGCCGAGGACGCGGAGGAATTCGTAGCCGGGCGGCGGCGCGTCGGGCCGCGCGGCCGACGGCGCGGCGGGGTCGGTGGAGGCACTTTCGGCGGAATGGCCGAGCGTGGACGGGGCTGCAGGCTCGTAATGGCCCGTCGCCTGTTCGGCCGGGTGCGGCTCGCTTGCTCGAGTGGAATCGGGCATGGCGATCTACCGATTCGACAGGGTACTCGGTCTGGGCTATGGATCGATTTATCGTACCGGACATTCTCTCGTTGGCCGGGGCGTCAAGCAAATGGAATCACATGCGCCAATCGATCTTATTACCAAGAAGACCGACCGAGGTCGGATGCCGTACGTGAACCGCTGGAAGGCGCTCGCGAGCCACTGTGACGGTTTGCTCCGCGAAGGCACGATCGCGTCCTACCGCGACCGGTATCTCGGGCTGACCAATGAACGGGCATCGAGAGCCTTGCAAAAAATGACGAACGGGCGGAAGGTTTCCAGCATCGAACAGGGCGGTCTTTATGTTACACTTCAGTACTCCAAAACCCACGCCGATTGTTTCACACCAACCGAGTCATTCCGTTGGAGTGACTCGATGCAAAACCGTAACTCGCGTGTCGTAACGCAGGCCGGGAGCAGCGGCACTGCTGAAGTAGGCATCTTTCCCACCCCACCCGGCCCATGAAGACCCGCATACCTCTTTCGCTCTTGGTCGTTAGCTTCGCACTGGCCGCCCCGATTGCCTCGGGACAGGACAACTCGGCCTCATTGCAAGCCAGAGTGAAGCCGCTGATCGAGGCTCATTGTGTGAGCTGCCACGGCCCAGAGACGCAGAAGGCGAACCTCCGGCTCGACAATCTGTCAGACGACCTGCGAAACGAGCGAAATGCCGTAATCTGGACTAACGTTCACGATAAACTCACATCTGGCGCGATGCCCCCAAAGAATCGTGAGCGTCCCGCTGATGCAGACCTGAAGGCCGCGACCGCGTCACTCCAGAAGGAGTTGCACGCGGTCTCGTTGGCTCGCCAGCAGAAACACGGCCGCGTTGCGATTCGTCGGCTCAATGCCACGGAGTACGAGAACACACTTCGCGATATCCTTGGCTCACGGGTGTCGATCAAAGAGATGCTGCCGGAAGAGAACTCGGTGGCGGGCTTCGACAATATCGGCTCGGCTCTCGATGTTTCGGCCACGCACCAGTTGCTGTTTCTCGAAGCGGCTGAAAAGGCGGTGCAGTCTGTTGTGCCAACACAGACGCCCACTCCGTTCAGCGATCGCCGCACCGGTCGCACGATGACGGAGAAGGGATCGAACTTCCAGCAGACACTCACGCGAAGTTGCAAACTCGTCGGCGATACGCTCATCTTCTACAGCAAGCTGCCACGTTACGGATTGTGTGCGACCGCAGGTGTCCCCGCTGCGGGCCGATACAAGGTGACGATGTCCATCGCGTCAGTCGGGGCGGACAATCGCGCCGTGCCCGCCGCGTTCATGGTCGTCGGCACGGGGCGCGAAGACCCGGTACTTCGGGAGATGCGCGATATCCCGCCAGGGAAGCCTTCGACAATCGAGGTGGAAGTCGATCTCGAACGCCGTGAGGCGTTCGTCGTGAATTTACTGATGAACTGGGACATCCGAGCGTTCAAGAAGCCGATCGAGGAGTACACCGGACCGGGACTCTTGCTGGAGTGGATGAAGATCGAAGGCCCCGTCGGCGAGTTCCCGCCGAAGCGATACGAAAGTCTTTTCAAAGGCGTGCCGCTGAAGCCGAAATCGGTGGCGAAAGCGGAAGCGGAAGGGAAGAAGCCGCCGAGGATTCCGGAGACGCGCTCCGAATATTCTTGGGCGAACGATCCACTTGTGCCGGCCTCCGCGAATCCGAAATCCGACGCGGAACGGTTGATCCGCGACTTCCTGCCACGGGCTTTCCGCCGCCCGGTGCAGGAAGAGGTGATGACACAGCACATCCGGCGAGTGCACGAAAAGATCGAGGCCGGTTACACGTTCTACGACGCGATGACCTACGGCTACAAATCGATTCTCGCGTCGCCGGACATGCTGCTCCTCACCGAACAGCCCGGCCAACTCGACGACTTCGCACTCGCATCGCGGTTGTCGTACTTCTTGTGGTCCACGATGCCCGACCCGGAACTGCTGGCCCTCGCGTCTGGCGACAAGTTGTCGAAGCCTGCGGTCTTGCGTGAGCAAGTCGAACGGATGTTGAAGTCTCCGTTGGCTCAGCGGTTCACCGAAAATTTTGTCGGCCAGTGGCTGGAGATGCGGAAGATTACCTCGACGATCCCCGACCCGAACCTCTACGGCGAGTTCGATGGCACGCTACTTTGGGCGATGCCCCGCGAAACGACGCACTTCTTCAACGAGATTCTGAACCACGACCGCAGCCTGCTCGAGTTCGTGGACTCCGACTGGACGATACTGAACGAACGGCTCGCGAAGCACTACGGCATTCCCGGCGTCCTCGGCAACAACTTCCGCAAGGTCGCGCTGCCGCCCGGCAGCCATCGCGGAGGCGTGATGACACAAGCAAGCGTGCTGAAGGTCACCGCCGACGGAACGCGAACGTCGCCGGTTCTTCGCGGGAAGTGGGTTCTCGAAAAGATTGTCGGCAAGCCGCCCGCTCCGCCGCCGCCCGACGTGCCGAGCATCGAGCCGGACATTCGCGGCGCGACAACGATCCGGCAGCAACTGGACAAGCATCGTAACATCGCCTCGTGTGCATCGTGCCACGTTCACATCGACCCACCGGGTTTCGCGTTGGAGAGCTTCGACCCCATCGGCGGCTGGCGCGACTTCTACCGTGCCAGCACCCGCACACCCAAAGGCATCGTGAACATTCCTGGTTACACGGGCCGAGCGATCTTCCGTGGCCCCGATGTTGAGACCGGCGGCGAGATGCATGATGGACGAAAGTTCACAAGTATCGATGAGTACAAGAAGCTGCTGCTCACCGATAAGGACCAGTTGGCTCGCAACTTGGTCGAGAAACTGTTCGTGTATTCGACTGGTGCTGACCTGCAGTTCGCCGACCGTGAAGAAGTCGAGCGAATCGTCGGCCTTGTACGTGCGAAAAACTATGGATTCCGCACACTGCTCCACGAAGTCGTCCAGAGCCGCGTGTTTCGGAACAAATAACCCTCGGAGTTCAACATGCCGCTGAAGCCCCTCGACCGTCGCACGATGCTGCGTGCCGCTGGTGTCGCGATTGGTCTGCCGTTTCTGGATGCGATGCTGCCCGCGTGTGCCGCCGCGGACACAAAAAAAGCCCTCGCACCACGTCGGATGCTCCTCGTAGGACGGCCACTCGGCCTCTACACGCCGTACTTCTTCCCGGAAAAAGCAGGCAAGGACTACGAGCCGAGCCGTTACCTGAAATTACTCCAGCCGCATCGCGGGCAGTTCACCGTCTTCTCCGGCATGTCGCACCGCTACCCGGCGGGCCATTTCGCCGAGGTCGGCCTCTTCACGGGCGTTCACCCGGACCACATTCGCCCGAACGAAATCCGCAATGGCATCTCGCTCGACCAAGAAGCGGCCTCGCACATCGGCGGGCAAACACGATTCTCCTCGCTCGTACTCGGCGGGGGCGATGCCGCCTGGAATCGTCGCGGCGTGCGAGTGCCGTCTCAATCGCGCGCCACGCAGGTCTTCAAGCAACTCTTCGTTCGTGGAACGCCCGAGGAAGAGGCCCGCGAGATGCGCCGCATCCGTGATGGCCAGAGCATCCTCGATGGTGTTCGCGAACAGTTGAAGACGCTTAACACGAAGCTCGGCGAGAGCGACCGCGCTCGGCTCGATCTGTATCTGGCATCGCTCCGCGAGGCGGAACAACGACTTCAACAAGACGAGAAATGGAGCAAGACACCGAAGCCGGAAGTGAAGCCGGCAACACCCGTGCAGGACTTCGGCGGCCCGCAACTCCTGCAACGCAGCCGTCAGTGGTTCGAGTTGGTGCAACTCGCACTGAAGACCGATTCCACCCGCGTCATCTCGCTGTGGCTCGGCTCGCAGGAACGCCCGGAGATCGACGGCGTAACGCTGCCGCACCACGATGCTTCGCACCACGGGCAAGAAGCCTCGAAACTCGAACAACTCGCGATGATCGAGGAAGCGGAACTGAAAGTGCTGGGCGAGTTCCTCACGAAGATGAAAGCCGCTGCCGAGACCGATTCCACGCTGCTCGATCGCACCGCGATTTTCTACGCGAGCAACCTGGGCAACTCGTCGTCGCACGACAACACGAACTTGCCGATCCTCCTCGCAGGCGGCGGTTTCAAACACGCCGGGCACGTTGCCTTCGACCGCAAGAACAACATGCTGCTCTCGAATCTCTACGTGCGGATGCTGCATCAACTCGGCATTGAAGCGAAGTCGTTTGGTGCCAGCACCAACGTGATAAGCGAAGTGTGAGCGGCCCATTCCACAATTCCGAGGTTCCGTAATGTGCCGATCCGCATGGCTCCTCCAATCATGGACTGCGTTGGCGGCACTTGTTGCGCTATCGGTTTCTGCCGCTGAGCCGGCCATCAAGTCAGGCGGCAACGAGTGGTACCTCGCAGTCGGGCACGGTGGGCACCGAATGCTTTCGCGTGACGGGAAGACGTGGGAGAAACACGCTTCCTGGGGCGAGCCAAAGCACGACCAAAACGACTTGAACGTGGCCGTGAACTTCAAGGGTGCATTCTACGCTGGCGGCGGGTACTTCAGCGGTCGACTCACGGCGACTCGCGATGGCGAACGATGGTCGGACGGAGTCCTGCCGGCGAGTTCGCCGATCTTCGGCCTCGAAGTGCTGGATAACACGATGTACGCGATCGACCTTCGCGGCGCGGTTTTCAAGACATCCGACGGCGAGAAGTGGGAGCTGGTCACACGCGCGGAGATGCCGAGCAAGACGCACTGGATTCGCGGGACCACCCAGGGCAACGGTCTCATTGTCGGGTCCGGGGACTTCGGCCCCGTGACGGTGTTCGACCCCAAGACGGGAAAGATCACGGTCACGCAGATGGCCGGGCAGGTGGACAAGAACCCCGGTATCCGCCGGGTCGCGTTCGGGAACGGCGTCTTCGTGGTGGGTGGTCAGTCGGGGCTGTTGGCGGTGAGCAAAGACGGCAAGGAGTGGGCCAACAACGCGGTGAACGGCGAGCGAGGCGATGTCGTGTGCGTTGCGTTCACCGGAAAAGAGTTTCTGGCGACCTTCGCCAATGGCTGTCTGCGATCTGCCGACGGGAACGAGTGGACGAAGGTCGAACGCTCGGTTCCGCGCCAGGTTCGTCGCGTGAACGGGTGGCTCTACGGATACAACTCGCCCATGAAGATCAGCCGCAGTGCGGACGGCGAGAAATGGGAAACGGTCCCGAACGAGAAGGCATGGCAGGCCAAAGCCTACGCCTTCGGTACACTCGCCGGCGGTGAACCGCCGGCAGTGCCACAACCGCCGAAGAAATAACGGTTCTTCCGCATAGTTGATGCAAGTGGCAATTCCTTTCAGAAGTCCCCCACGCGGTGATCGGCCTCGAAATCAGGGTCTTCCGCACTCTTGGTGAACGCAGCCGATTCGCAGACAGTTCCGCTCGATCGGATCGCGTCGTCGGACTGCGCCGGCTTGTACATCGCTTCGTTTCTGTAAGCGACTGTCCACAAATTGCGTCATGAATCGTCATGAAGATGGACATACCTTGTCTTGCTCCGACTGCGGTTTCGTCTGGAATCACAGCGAGAACAACACGACAAGGATTTTGACCACGAGGGTCGTAGGCGACAAACTCGACGAAAACGGATTGCATAGCGAGCGAGAGATTGAGAAACGCGTCGATGCCGAGCAAACAGCGCATGGGAGGCATCGAATCTAAGACGTTTCGAATTTCGTGATTTTTTTCGATCTATCGCCCACGCGAATGGTTACACTTTGCCTTTCCGATGTTCCCACTAGGATCGTCCCATGAATCGCCGCCCATTCCACCGCTCCGCCTCCGTTCGCCCGACCCGTCTGGGCCTCGTCGCGTTGGAAGATCGATTGACGCCGGCGACTTTCACGGTCACGAATCTGAACGACGCCGGTGCCGGCTCGCTGCGGAACGCGATCGCTTCGGCGAACTCGACCGTGGGTGCCGACACGATCAATTTCCAGGCCGGACTGACCGGCACGATCACGCTGGGAAGCCAGTTGACGATCTCGGATGCCACCGGCGCAACGACGATCACCGGACCAGGGGCGGAACGGATCTCCGTCAGCGGCAACAACGCGACGCGAATCCTCGGAGTGAACGGCGGTACGAGCCTCGAAATGTCGGGGCTGACGCTGCGGAATGGCTCCGCGCCCTTGCAGCAAGCCGGAGCCATTCTGAATGAGGGTACTCTAAAGTTGAACGGTATGGTTTTCGATTCGAACTCGGCGGTAATCGGCGGCGCGATCCTCTCCTTCGGCACGCTGACAATCGCAGGAAGCGTTTTCAGAAACAATGTCGCTCAGGGCGGCAATGGGATGGATGGCAGTGCGACCGGCGGCGGCGGCGGTGGCGGAGGCGGGGCAGGGGCAGGTGGCGCTATCGCAAACGTGGGTACGGCCAGCGTGTCCAATTCGACATTCCTGGGGAATCAGGCGATCGGCGGCAACGGCGGTCGCGGCTTCGCAAACGGTGGAGTCGGCACGGGCACCGGCGGCCAGGGCGGGGCGGG
>JALHPZ010000025.1 GCA_022842245.1 Gemmataceae bacterium | reverse complement strand
CGCTCGGCCGACTTCTCCACGATCGCCCGGATCTCGTCGTTGACGATCTTGTCCTTGACGAGATAGTGCTCGGCCCCGAGTTTCATCGCCTCGACGGCCGTCTTGATGTCGCCCTGCCCGGTGATGACGTACACCGACGCGTCCGGCAGCTTCTCGCTCACGAGCTTGACGATGGCCAGCCCGTCGACGTCGGCCATGTTGAGGTCGGTGAGGACGACTTCGTATTCGCCGGTCTCGATCTTCCGGCTGCCGTCCGTGCCGCTGTTGGCGACGGTGACGGCGTGTCCCTTGCGCGCGAGCACTTCGGCCATCGTCTGCCCGAAGGCCTTGTCGTCGTCGATGACCAGCACGCGAACCGGATCGGACATGATGCACCTGAAAAATGGCGAACCGAAGGGGCATTCTATTTCCGGACGGCATGCGAACGAGGGGGACCGTCCGAGGTCGGTTCCGGCTTCCCACATGCCCGGCGCAGGTTCGAGAGCAGCATTTGCTTCGCGTGCTTCACGACGTTCGATTCGGTCGCGTTCTGTCCGTCGCGAACCAACTCGTTCCGCGCGAGCTGGACGATCGAAGCGAACATCGGCGTTTTCGCATAGGCTTCGACCGCCTCCTCCTCCGTCTTCGGCGTCGGCAGGGAGGCGAAGTCGAACTCCTCGAATTCGTCGTCCTCGTCATTGAGTGCATCGAATTCGTCGACCTGCATCGCCAGCTTCGCGATCTGGCCGAGTCGTTCGACATCGGCTTTCGTGGGCATCCCCTGGCGAGCGTCGCCGCCTGAGCGCGGCGTGTCTTCCGGCTTCTCGGCCGGCGTGCCGGCCATTTCACGGCCGTGGCGGAGGCGGGTCTTCTCCAGATCGAAGATCGCCCGCGCCGCCCGCTCGGCCACCTCAGGGTCGGGATGCGTCAAGCGCGACTGGTAGAACAGGACGGCCGCGAAGAGGGCATCGCTCCACGCCGCCTGCCTCCCTTCCGGTGACGCCGGCACAGGTGGCGGCGTAACGGGACCGTATCCCGCGATGCGGTTGACGACGGGCGGCGGAGCAGTGGCGATCATGGCGTGAGCCTCCGGAAGGGGATGATGTGCGAGGCTTCGATATGAGTGGACGTTTGTCAAGTAAAAATGGAGATCGCGACCGTGGAGGTTGAGCATCTCGGAAAGTGGTAGAAAATCTGTCCCGAACGCATGTCTTCAGGCTGAAGGCCTGCGAGTCCTTAGCCCAGGGCAAGGAGCGAAGCGACGCCGCCCTGGGTTCGGTGTCGAGTGGATTTCGAGCCTGAAAGGCTCGTTCATTCCGTGGACCATTAACGAACGCTTCAGGCAGGAAGAAAAGGCTGCCACGTTACTCGGGGAGGTGCCGAAGCGTTAGACGACGCATGCAATGACGGCCAGGCTGATCGATCAGGATTGGTGCATGGTGGAATTGCTGGAACGGATCGGTTGAATCGGTTACAGTGATATTCGTGCGGAATCTTGCCGCACAAATTTAATTGTAGAGAAGATGAAACTCAAGCTGCTCATCGTTGCGATCCCGTGGACTATCTGCATCATTTGGGCAGCCTATTTCTTCACCTTTTCTCCAAAGCATTCTCTATCAGCCGAGCATCATGAATTGATCGACCGATTCAGAGAGCGAAGATATTCTTCACTACGGGACATTAGTCCAAAACCGCATCGAATCGTCGACGCAAGCGAGATGTTCCATCCGCTCGCCAATGCGAGATTCTACATCCATTACCTAATCTTTTCAGAAGACGTTCGTGTGCTTGTAATCGTCGTTGATGAACGTCTCGGATTGATTGAATATTTTGTGAGAAGAGAAGACTAGGCGAACGCTAGAACGGCAAACGGCCGATCAACACAAGCTAGATCGTATCAGAAATCGTGTTGCAATTATTTCGCTCAGTCGCAGCCCCTATGCTGGCGTCGCCGAGGCGGGGTGTTCTTGCAGGTACTTTCTGAGCGCCGCGATCACGGCCGCTTTGTCGGCGAATGCGCCGGCGACATCGGCGGCGACCGTCCCGCCCCGGCCAGTGGACGTCCGGTTTGCGGTCGTTCACGGCGAGGCAGACGATCGGCCGATCCGATTTCTGTTCCGCAAGCAGGGCCGTGAGCATCGCCCCGCCGACGTTGGCGCTCGGCCGGCCGATGGCGTCGAGGCCGAGGTGGGCCAAGGCGAGCGCGTCCGTTCCGCCCAGGTAGTCCAGCGGCGTCTCGGCGCGGTAGATCGACCATGTGGGGTTCTTCGCCCGGCCTTTGTAATGGAAGCCGTGCTGCTCGCCGGTCTTGCGCCCGCACAGGAACAGCCCGGTGGTGTTGTAGGCGCATTTGTGGTCGCCGCCGCAGACCGGGCACGGGCGCTCCTTGGTGACGGGAATGAGCTTCGGCATGGGGGTTCTCCTCGGCGCGTTCGTCGGAATTTTCCGGCGGAGGGGCGGGGTGGGAGGCGTTTCTTCCGACGAACCCCGGCCAGCGGCTAAGTGTACGCGTGAACAGATCGCCGGCGCGAGTGTTCGATTCGATTCGGGAAAAGGCAAGTCGGAACGGGGCCGGCCGGTCGCCGGGGCGGATTCTCCTTCACCTCGGCCCGTGTCGCGGGTAGGCTGGGGGGCATCCTTCGGAGCCGTTCCCATGACCGCCGACCGCCGCCAGTTCGCGAAGACCGCCCTCGGTTCGCTCGTCGCCTACGGGTTCCTCGAAACGTGCCATCGCAACAACCTCTTCGCCGAGACCGTCCGGCCGACGATCGACGCCTGGTTCAAGGACCTCTCGGCGATGACGAAGGACCTTCGGGGCCGGAAGCTCACGGACCTCGAATTCCAGAAGAAGATGGAAGAGCTGTACGCGAAGGTGAACCTCGAAGCGCTTTGCGGGTTCGTGAAGCTCGACGAGATCGAGAAGACGAAGAAGCTGCCGGACAGCGGGGCCTTGAGCGCCGGGTTCGACTTCAAGAAGATCCCGGACCTCGGCGAGGTGACGTTCGGCAAGCAGATCTTCGGGTGCAAGAAGGACCGGTCGATCGTGCCGCACGGGCACCTGAACATGTGCACGGGCTTCATCATCCTGAAGGGCGAATGGCACGGCCGGCACTACGACCGATTGGAGACGGGCAAGGACCATTACATCGTGAAGCCGACAATCGACCGGAAGTTCAAGCCGGGCGAGCTGTCGACGATCTCGGACCACAAGGACAACGTGCACTGGTTCAAGGCGGTGTCGGAGACGGCGTACATCTTCAACGTGCACGTGACGGGCTACGACCCGGAGATCAAGGGGAACTCCGGCCGGCTGTACGTGGACCCCGACGGCGAGAAGCTGGCGGGCGGCCTGGTGAAGGCGCCGAAGATGACATCCGAGGCGTGCCACAAGAAGTACGGGTGAGCGAAACAGGGAGTTAGCCACAGATGAACACAGAGAACACAGATCGGAGAATCGCGAGCTCCAAGAACGAGTAATTGGGAATTGTCTTACTGGGATTTGTAGTGGACCCCGTTTTGTTCTGGCTGTCGTCGACCGTGATCACGTTCTTCGTGATCCGGTCTTGGTTACGCGACCCTGAACAAGAACTCACCCACCCCAGAGTTCCCCTGTTCGTCTCGCTTTGGCTGACGGCGATCGCTTCGCTCGTTTGGGTGGTAGTCGCGATCTTCGTTGCCTGGATTCAGGAGTTGCGACAGAGTCCGCCGACCTGACCGTATCGGACTTCGCACCAACGGTGCGACCGGAAATAGCCAGCGGTGGAGCATAGCGCAACCCGTGGAAAAGCGGGGCGAATCATCCGCAGCCCCGGAGGGGCGACCTGAGCACCAAGGTCGCCCCTCCGTGGCTGCGACATTGTTCCGCAACGGTTCCAGGGGTTCCCTCGCTTCGCTCGGTCGCCCCTGGCTATTGCCGGTGGCCCCGTTGGGGCCGAAGACAGAGGTAGCGTCGCACCAGAATGAACACGTATCGACAACCGGATGATATCACTTGCGCCTAGTCGTTCTTATCAGCGGGTCGGGGACCACGCTGCAGAATTTGATTGATCGCATCCGTGACGGGCGGCTGAGCGCGTCCATCGTCGGCGTCGTGTCCAGCAAGCCGGACGTTCTCGGCGTCGAGCGGGCGCGGGCGGCGGGCATACCCGTGACGGTGGTGGAGCCGAAGCCACGCGAGAGCTTCTCGGATCGCGTCTTCGCGGCCGTGCGGGCCTTTGAACCCGATCTCGTCTGCCTCGCGGGGTGGCTGCACCTCGTGAAGATTCCGCCGGACTTCCACCGGAAGGTTTTGAACATCCACCCGTCGCTGCTGCCCGCATTCGGGGGCAAGGGGATGTACGGCCGGCACGTCCACGAGGCGGTGTTGGCGGCCGGCGTGCCCATCAGCGGCTGCACGGTCCACTACGCGGACGACACCTACGACACGGGGCCGATCGTGCTGCACCGGACGGTGCCGGTGCTGCCGGACGACACGCCGGAGACGCTGGCGGCACGGGTGTTCGAAGCCGAGTGCGAAGCCTACCCGGCGGCGATCGAGAAGTTGAGGATTTGAACCACAATGAACACAAAGAGCACAAAGGAAGACAGATAAGAGAATTGATTTCAAGAACGCGCTTCTGGTTTTCTCTACGCTCTCTGCGTTCGCTGCGGTTAATCTTTTGGCATGCTAGCACTCAGACTTTCCCTTCTCGTGTCGTTTCTTTTCGATTCGTCGCTCGCGGCCCAGCCGACGGCGGAGTCGATCGCGAAGCTCGATGTCACCGTCGCGCCGGAGGCCGAGCGGAAGGCGCTCGCGGGGATGATGGGCGAGTACCTGCGTGCGAGGCAGAGGGAGGCGAACGACCGCAGCTCGGCCGAGTGGAAGCGGATCACGAATCGCGAACAGTGGGAGGCGTTCGTGACGCCGAAGCTGGCGGCGCTGCGGGAATCGCTCGGCACGTTCCCGGAGGCGAAGTCGCCGACGGTGCGCGTGGCGTCCACCTTTGAAGGTGACGGCTTCGCGATCGACAACATCCTTTACGAGAGCCGGCCGGGGCTGTGGGTGACGGCGAACCTGTACCGGCCCGCGAAGCCGACGGGTTCGATGCCGGGGATGGTGATCGTCCACGCCCACCACACGCCGAAGGAACATGGCGAGTTGCAGGAGATGGGAATGATCTGGGCACGGGCCGGGTGCCTGGTGCTGGTGCCAGACATGCTCGGCCACGGCGAGCGCCGGCAGCACCCGTTCGTCGATGCGTCGAGCTATCCGAAGCCCTATCGCGTCAGCCGGCAGGACTACTTCTTCCGGTACGACAACGGCCTGCGGTTGCACCTCGTCGGCGAGAGCCTGATCGGCTGGATGGCGTGGGACATCTGGCGCGGCGTGGATGTGTTGTTGAAGCAGAAAGGCTGCGATCCGAAGCGGCTGATCCTGCTCGGCAGCGTGGCCGGGGGCGGCGACCCGTGCGCCGTGGCGGCGGCGCTGGACGAGCGCATCGCGGCGGCGGTGCCGTTCAACTTCGGCGGCCCGCAGCCGGAGAGCCGGTATCCGCTGCCGGAGGATGCCGAGACGAGCTTCAACTACATGGGCGGCGGAAGCTGGGAATCGACGCGCAACCTGCGGCTGTCGGGGCGGGATGGGTTCCTGCCGTGGGTGATCGTCGGCAGCCTCGCGAAGCGGAAGATGGTCTACGCCCACGAGTTCAACTGGGACCGCGAACGCGACCCGGTGTGGAAGCGCCTGCATACGATCGCCGGCTGGTACGGCAACGCCGACGGCCTCGCGTTCACCACCGGCCGGGGTTCCGTTCGCGGCAGTTCGCCGGAGGACACGCACTGCACGCACATCGGCCCGGTGCAGCGGAAGGCGATCCATGAGGCGTTCCGCAAGTGGTTCGGCATCGAGACGGTGGAGTTCAAGCATCGCGTGCCGGCGGAGACGCTGAGGTGCTGGACGCCGGAGTTGGAGAAGGAGTTGAAACCGAAGACGCTGGGCGAGTTGGTGCTGGCGATCGGCCAGCAGCGCTACGAAGCGGCGCATCGGCGTCACGAAGGCAAGCCGGACGACCGGAACGCCTTGCGGGAGGAATGGACGCGCGTGCTCGGCTCGACGGAACCACCCAAAAGCACCGTTCGCATCGTCGGAAGCGAAGCATTCCCCGGTGGCACGATCGATCGCGTCATCCTTTCGCACGAGTCGAACATTCCGGTTCCCGTCGTCCTGCTGCGGCCTGCGAAGGTGGAGAAACCGCCGGTCGTCGTGGTGCTGGCACAAGCTGGAAAAGCGAAGCTCGTGAAGGAGCGAGCCGAGGAGTACGCGCAACTCCTATCGAAAGGAATCGCGGTCTGCCTGCCGGACGTGCGTGGCACGGGCGAGACGAGCCTGGGCAACGGCCGCGGACGGAATAGCGCCGCGACGTCGTATTCCTCCAGCTTGCTGATGCATGGCGATCCGTTGCTGGCCGGGCAACTCCGCGATCTGCGGGCCGTGCTGGGCTGGCTTCGCAAGCACGACGCCGTCGCTGGGCAGGCCCCGATCCTGTGGGGCGATTCGCTGGCGAAGGCGAACGAGCCGAACGCGAATTTCGCCATCCCGCGGGACGACGACGCGGCCCTTCCCGCATCCAGTGAGCCGATGGGCGGGCTGCTGGCGATCCTCGGCTTGCTCTACGAGGAGGATGTGAAAGCGATCCACCTGCGTGGCTCGCCCTTGCGGTTGAGCAGCCTCGGCCGTTCGCACCTGATGCTCGTCCCGCACGATGCGCTCGTGCCGGGAGTCTCCCACACCGGCGACCTGCCGGAGTTGATTTACAAGCTCGCGGCCAAGCCGATCGCCATCGGAGACTTCGTGACGGATCGGAATGTGAAAGTGGCGAAGCACCCATTTCCGAACATCGCGACGGAGCCGGACCCGGTGCCGTGGACCGTGGCGCAATTCGGGAAGAAGTGAATTCCGTTGACATTTCGCTCTCCTCCGGCCATCCTGTTAGTACCTACCCCACCGACCCCAGCCCGGGCGTCTCGACCATGTTGAACCTGACCCTCGGCCGCACGGCCGACTGCTCCGGCCAATCCCGCCGCACGTTTCTCCAGGTTGGCGGACTCGCCGCCCTCGGACTCGCGCTGCCGAACTACCTGCGGGCCGCGTCGACCACGGCCAAGGCGAAGCGCTGCATCCTGCTCTGGATGCAGGGCGGCCCTTCCCACATCGACAGCTTCGACCCGAAGCCCGACGCGCCGGCCGAGATCCGCGGCGAGTTCGGTACCGTGCCGACGACGCTGCCCGGCGTGCGCTTCGCCGACCCGCTGCCGATGCTGGCCCAACGGACGAACCTGTTCTCGACCATCCGCGGGCACGACCCGCAGAACGGCAGCCACGGCGTCGCCGACCACATCATGATGACGGGGCACAAGTTCAACGCCTCGCTGCCGTACCCGTGCTTCGGCTCGGTCGTGGCGAAGGAACGCGGCTACGTCGATGGCATGCTGCCGTTCGTCCAACTGGGCAGCGCCATCGACCAGCGTTTCAACGGCGGCATTGCCGGCTTCCTCGGAGACGAGTTCAACCCGTTCATCGTGCGTGAAGACCCGAGCGCCGCCCGATTCGCGGTCCGCGATCTCTCCATCGCCGGCGACGCCGAGCGCAAACGGCTGGACCGCCGCTACGACATGCTCAACGACCTGGAGACATACCAGAAGGGCGTGGAGAACTCGGCCGGTGTCGTGAAGGCGCGGGACCAGTTCTACGAGAAGGCGCACGGCATCATCACCTCGCCGGCGGCGAAGAAAGCGTTCGACATCGCGGCCGAATCGGACCGTACCCGCGAACGCTACGGCAAGACGCAGTTCGGCCAGCAGTGCCTGCTCGCCCGGCGGCTGATCGAGGGCGGCGTGCAGTTCGTCACGATCGCCGACGGCGGCTGGGACACGCACACGAACAACTTCAAGAGCCTGAAGGACCGCCTGCTGCCGCGGGTGGACCGCGGCCTCTCGGCGCTGCTGGACGACCTCGCGGCGCGGGGATTGCTCGACGAAACGCTCGTGGTCTGGTTCGGCGACTTCGGCCGCACGCCGAAGGTGAACCCGACGGCCGGGCGCGACCACTGGGCCTCCGCCGGCGTGGCACTCCTGGCGGGCGGCGGCGTGAAGGGCGGGCAGGTGGTCGGCCAGACGAATGCGAACGCCGAGTTCGTGACCGACAACCCGGTCTACCCGCAGGACCTGGCCGCGACGATCTACCATTCGCTCGGCGTGCCGCTGCACACCTGGTATAAGGCCCAGGACGGCCGACCGATCGAACTCGTCCCGACCGGCAAACCGGTCAAGCAGTTGGTAGGGTAGACGAACCGTTCGTCCCCGTCGCGTTGGAAAAGGTGTCGGGAGTCGAATCCGCAGTGGATTCGACTCCCGACACCTTTTCCAACGCTTTGATGGGCTTTCCAAGAATTCGCTTTATTCACCCATCAATGATAAATTAATCATGCCGCAGCCATCGCTGCTCTTCGAAACTTATGAGCGAAGAGTCGATCTTTTCCGATTTTGAATCGATATCAATGCGTGATCATCAATCCGTCTACGACATCCCGGTTCCGACGCTCGACGGTGGCACGGCCACGCTGGCCCCGCATCGCGGACAAGTGCTGCTCATCGTCAACGTCGCCAGCCGCTGCGGCTTCACGCCCCAGTACGACGGCCTCGAAGCGCTCCACCGCCAATACCGCGACCGCGGCTTCTCCGTCCTCGGCTTCCCGTGCAATCAGTTCCTCTGGCAGGAACCCGGCGGCGCCGAAAGCATCCGCGCCTGCTCCCTCAAATACAACGTGTCGTTCCCGATCTTCGGCAAGCTGCGCGTGAACGCCCCGAACGCCCACCCGCTCTATCGCCACCTCAAGTCCGCCCGCCGCGGCACGCTCGGCACACGTTTCATCAAGTGGAACTTCACGAAGTTCCTCGTTGACCGCGAAGGCCGCGTGGTCGGACGATTCGGCCCGCTCACGAAGCCGGACAGCCTGTCTTCCGCGATCGAGAACCTGCTCGGCTGAGCTCTTTCGTGGCGAATCCGTAAAATGCCAGCCGGACGATTTCGTTCACTGAAGGAACCCCGATGAAAGCGCGACTGTTCACCCCCGGCCCGACGCCCGTGCCCGAAGAGACTCTGCTCGAGCTGGCGAAACCGGTGACGTACCACCGCTCCGCCGAGGCGAAGGCGATCCTCGCCGAGATGACCGAGGACCTGAAGTACGTCTTCCAGACGACGAACACGGTGCTGACGATCACGAGTTCCGGCACCGGCGGGATGGACGCGGCCGTGTCGAGCAGCCTCGCGGCGGGCGAGAAGGCGATCCTGCTGACCGCCGGGCGCTGGGGCGAACGCTGGCGCGGGGTGCTGAAGGCGTACGGCATCAACATCGTCGCCGTCGAGGTGCCCTACGGCAAGGCGGTCACGCCGGAGATGCTGGATGCGGCCCTGAAGGCGAACCCGGACGCGAAGGCCGTGCTCGCGACGCTCAGCGAAACCTCCACCGGCGTCGGCCACGACCTCGAAGCGTTCGGCAAGCTGGTCGCGAAGACCGATGCGATTCTCATCGTGGACGCGATCTCCGGCCTCGGCGCGATGGAGTGCCACACCGACAAGTGGAACCTCGACATCGTCGTCACCGGTTCGCAGAAGGCGCTGATGCTGCCGCCGGGCCTGGCGTTCGTGAGCGTCAACGAGAAGGCGTGGAAGAAGATCGACGCGAATCCGGTCCGCAATTTCTACCTCGACCTTCGTCGATACCGGAAGTCGATCGCCGAGAGCGACACTCCCTTCACCCCGGCGAACACGCTCATCAAGGCCCAGCGGGCGAGCCTCAAGCGCATCCGCGCCGAGGGAATTGAGAACCTTTGGGCCCGCCACGCGAAGATGGCGACCGCCGCCCGCGCCGCCGTAAAGGCGATGGGCCTGGAACTGTTCGCCGAGCGCCCGAACAACGGGCTGACAGTCATCACGGTGCCGGCCGGCGTCGACGGCTCCGCGACGCTCAAGGCGATGGAAAAGAAGTACGGCTTCAAACTCGCCGACGGCCAGGACAACATGAAGGGCAAGATCTGGCGTCTCTCGCACATGGGCTATACCGACGCCTTCGAGGTGCTCGGCGCCTTCGCGGCGCTGGAACTGGTGCTGGCCGAGTCCGGCTTCAAGGTCGAGCCCGGCGTGGGCGTCGCGGCGTTCCAGAAGGCGTTCGCGGGGAAGTAAAACGAGCGTGCAATTCCTACCACCGGCCCAACCGGGCCGGTGCGACTCCCCTTTTCCGCAATCTCGACGCACCTTTCCCCGCCGGTCCGCTACATTGATTGCAGTCCTGCTCAGGCATAATGTCTGAACCCCCCCGGGGAACGCACCCATGACGCTCCGTCGTATATCCATTCTCTCGCTCGGCGCCGGTTTCGTGGCCTTCACCGCCGGCCCTGCCGTCAGTCAAAACCCCGCACCGCCAATGCCGCCAGCGGCCGCCGCGGCCGAAAAGAAGTTCCCCGATTTCGACTCCGTCGTGAAGGGCGCCAAAGTCTCGGAGGGCCTCTTCACGCTTCACCACAAGGACGAACACGTCTTCGCCGAAATCGGCATGATGCAGTTCGACCGGCCGTTCCTCCTGCCGATCTCGGTCGTGCGCGGAGCTGGCATCGGCGGCAGCACGCTCAACTTTTCCGAACAGTGGGTGGTCGCGTTCAAGCGAGTCGGCGACAAGGTCCATTTCGTGCGGCGCAATGTGCGGTTCACGGCGAAGCCCGGCACGCCGGCGGCGAAGGCGGTCGAGACGACCTACACCGACAGCGTCTTGATGGCGCTGCCGATCCGCACGCTGAACCCGCTCAAAGGCACCGTCGTCATTGACCTCAATCCAATCTTTTTCTCCGACCTCGGCGAGTTCGGTCTCGGCATGCTGGACCCGTCCCGCACGACCTGGGGCAAGGTCAAATCCTTCAAGAAGAACGTCGAACTCCAGGTGCAGGCCACCTTCGTGGGCGCACGGCGCCGCAGCATGATGACCACCGGCGACGACGTGATCGACAGCCGCGGCGTGACGGTGACGGTGCAGTACGGCCTCTGCGAACTGCCCGACCCCGGCTACCAACCACGCCAAGCCGATCACCGCGTCGGCCACTTTCTCACCGCCGTCAAGGACTTCTCCCGCGACAACCCGGACACGAGCTTCGTGCGCATGATCAATCGCTGGCGGTTGGACCGGCCGGCCGGTGCCCCACCGTGGAAGGAAGGCGGAAAGCTCGTGCCGCCGGTGAAACCGATCGTGTACTGGATTGAGAACTCGGTACCCGATGAATACCGCACGGCGGTGCGAGAAGGCATCCTCGAATGGAACAAGGCGTTCGAAAAGGTCGGTTTCAAGAACGCAATCGAGGTGCGGCAGCAGGAGGCCGGCGAGTTCGACCCGGAGGACGTGACGTACAGTACGTTCCGTTGGATCGCGTCGGACGTGCCATTCGCCATCGGGCCGAGCCGGGCGAACCCGTTCACGGGCGAGATCATGGATGCCGACATCCTGTTCGATGCCAGCTACATCCAGGTCTACAAGCAGGAGCAGCGGCTCTTCCGCGACGACAAGGGCCGGCTGATCGAACCCGCGAGCGAGATCCGTGCGGCACAGAAGGGCTGGGATATCCCGCTGCACCCGCTGGCGTTCCGCGGCAGCCCGCTCGACTGGAACGACCGGGACGAGCAACTCCCCGTTTCGCGGGAAACACGGACGCTCCAGCGCCAGCATGCGATCCTGAACGGCTACTGCCAGTGCGCCGCTCACAAGCGGGGTGAGTTGGCGCTGGCGGCGTTCGGCCTCGCGATGCAGGCCGGGCTGAAAGAAGGCGAACGGGTGCCGGATGAACTGCTCCAACAGGCCGTCAAGGAAGTGGTCATGCACGAAGTGGGCCACACGCTCGGCCTGCGGCACAACTTCAAGGCCAGCACAATGCTGCCCAACGACAAACTCCACGATACGACGATCACACGCAAGCAGGGCCTCGTCGGCAGCGTGATGGACTACAACCCGGCGAACATCGCCCCGCCCGGCGTGAAGCAGGGCGACTACTTCACCACCACGCTCGGGCCGTACGACTACTGGGCCATCGAGTACGCCTACAAGCCGCTCGCCGGCGGGACCGAAGGCGAAGTGGCCGAGTTGAAGAAGATCGCGAGCAAGGTCGCCGATCCGAACCTCGTTTACGGCACGGACGACGACGTCATCGGCAGCGCCGACCCGTTCATCAACCGCTGGGACATGGGTGCCGACCCGATGCAGTTCGGCAAGGAACGCATGCTCATCGCGCAGGCGATGCTCGGCAAGCTCGCCGACAAAGCCGTCGACAACGGCGAGAGCTACGCCCGCCTCCGCCTCGCGTTCCAGATGGCCATGCGCGCCTATGGCGACGCGGCGTACCTCACCGCCCGCCACGTCGGCGGCATCGTCGTCAACCGCGATTTCAAGGGCGACCCCAACGGCCGCGATCCGCTCGTGCCGGTGAAGTCCGAGAAGCAGCGCGACGCTCTGAAGTTCCTGCAGGAGAACATCCTGTCGGACAAGTCTTTCCAATTCCCGCCCGAACTGCTCCGCAAACTGGCCACCGAGAAGTGGACACACTGGGGCACGCGCATGGCGTTCGGCAGCGGCGAATACCCGGTGAACCAGCGCGTGCTCGCCATCCAGGAAACGGTGCTGGACGAACTGCTCGACCCGGCGACGCTCGCTCGCATCCAGAACTCGGCGCGGCTCGTGAAGCCCGAAGACAAACCGCTGGCCATCGCGGAGATCTTCCGCGGCCTCACCGACGCGATCTTCGCCGACCTGCCTGCCGACGGCAAGGCGGCGACCGCGAAGTCGTCCGTCACGATGCGCAACCTCCAGCGCGCCTACCTTGGCCGGCTGGCCGGAATGGTCGTCGGCCCCAAGGACGACGGCAGCGGCTTCCTGATCCTGCTTAGCGGATCCAGCGACACGCCGCCGGATGCGAAGAGTCTGGCCCGGAAGCACCTCCGCGACATCGGCAAGCGCATCGACGAAACGCTCAAGATCGACGACGCCGCGGCGAAGAAAGTGGAAGGCAAGCCGATGGACGACGCGGCGCGGGCGTTCCTCGAAGAATCGAAGGACCGCATCGCCAAGATCCTCAACGCGACCGTGACGGCGAACGAACCGTGAGCGGACTGCTGCTCAGCGACGACCTGATCTTCACCAGCCGCATCCTCGCGACGGCCCGCGCCCACGGCCTCGCGATGACCGCGGCGAAGACGCAGGACGCGCTGCTGGCGAAGGCGAAGGATGCGCCGCCGACCGGCGTGATCCTCGATTTGCACAACCCGACGCTGGATTTGTCATCGCTGTTGTCTGGGTTGAGATCGCTCGGTGCCCGCGTGATCGCCTACGGTTCGCACGTGGACGCCGAGCGGTTGAAGGCGGCGCGGGCGACGGGCTGCGACCTCGTGCTGCCGCGCAGCGCGTTCGTCGAGAAGTTGGAGAGCGATCTGGCGAGTTGGCTCGGAGGATAACGACACCCGATGAACTTCCTGCTCTTCTTCCCCCGCCTCGCCTACCGGCTCGGCAAGATGCTTGTGAAGGCCCTGCTCACGATGTTCGTGCTGGGACTGTCGCTGTTGCCGCTCTCCGTCCTCCTGCTCGCCGTGCCCGCGTTCATCTCCCAGGAGTCGGTGCTCGAAGACACGACCGCCGGCAAGCGATCGTTCCTGCGGAGCATGATCAAGCGATGCTTCGCACTCCTGACCGGCCTGATCGTGCTCGTGACGCTCATCGCCGTATCGGTCGAAGCCGTCAGCCGGGTCCCCTTGCCGGAAAAGGGCTCTTTCGGGGTCATCGCCCGCTTCTTCACGCCCGCCGTCGGCGACTTCATGGGCAAGACCCAACGCGAGCGCGAACAAAATCTCTCCAAGCTCCCGCCCGACGTGCAGAAGTTTCTCAAAACCCCCCTCCACGAGAAGCTCCCGCCCGCGATGATCGAACATTGGCCGTTCGTCATCCTCGGCGTTTACGCCTTCGACCTGCTCATCCTCGTCTTCATCGGCAAGGTGCCGCTCGCCTACAACCTCCGCAACGTCCGCGTGCGCTGGAAGACGAACGCGATGACCGCCGTGTCGTTCACCGCCGTCATCGCGCTGCTCACGTTCCTGCTCGCCTTTGTCAACGGGATGAACAACCTGACGGAGAACAGCGGCGTCCCCGGCAACGTCTTCGTCCTCTCCGACGGCTCGACCGACGAGATCTTCAGCAACCTCGGCTATGGCGACCTCGATAACGTCGAGCGCGTCGTCGTGGACCTGGACGAAAAGGACCGCGTGCTGAAGACCCCCGTTCGCGTGAAGACGATCGAGCGCGACGGCAAGCCGGTGGCGCTCGCCAGCCGGGAGACTTACTATGCGATCAATATGCCGGTGCCGAACTCGAATCCGCCGCGGCGGCGCTTCGTGCAGGTGCGTAGCCAGGAGGATTCCGAAGTCGCAGCCGCGGTGCACAACATCCAGCTCTATCCGGGCGGGAAGTGGTTCCGCGCCGCCGGCGTGAACGACAAGAGCCAGATCGAGTGCGTGCTGGGCGAGGGGATCGCCGGCGTGCTCGGCGAGGATACGCCCACCAAGAAACCACTGAAGCCCGGCGACGTCTTCACGCTCGGCGAGGTCGAATGGGTCGTCACCGGCATCATGAAGAGCGAGGGCACCACCTTCGGCAGCGAAATCTGGGTGAAGCGATTCAGCCGCATCTACGCCCCGTTCGGCAAGGAGAAGTACACGACGCTCGTGCTGCGCACCGAGCAGGACACGCGCGAGGCCTCCCGCGCCATGGCGCACCACCTCAGCACCCGCTACACGCAGCAAAAGCTCAAGGCCTTCTCCGAACCCGACTACTACGCCGAGCTGACGAAGACGAACAACTTCTTCCTCACCGCCATCATCGTCGTGTGCGTCGTCATGGCGATCGGCGGCGTCTTCGGCATGATGACGACGATGTTCGCGTCCATCGCCCAGCGCATCCGCGACATCGGCGTGCTGCGCCTGCTCGGCTTCAAACGCTGGCAGGTGATGGTGTCGTTCATGCTGGAATCGCTGACGATCGCGATCATCGGCGGCGCGCTCGGCTGCCTTGTCGCCTACGTCCTCGCCGACGGCAAAGCCAGCACCAGCACGCTATCCAGCGGCGGCGGCGGCCCCGGCGGCAAGTCGATCGCCCTGCGCATCAACGTCGACGCCCAGGTGATGGCGATGGGCATGCTCTTCACGCTCGTGATGGGGCGGCTGGGCGGCCTCGTGCCGGCGCTCTCCGCGATGCGGATGAAGGTGCTGGATTCGCTTCGTTAATACCATTTTCACCGCAGAGGACGCAGAGATCGCAGAGAGAAAACCTATTTCAGATTCCAGAATTCATTCTTCACTCTGCGTACTCCGCGTTCTCTGCGGTGAATCGGTTTTGGTTTTCCTAAATCATTCCAGATGAAAACTCCTCCGCGCATCCGGGCCGGCATGGTCGGCCTCGGCATGATCTTCGACGAGACATACCGCCCCTTCTTCGAGCAGGTCCACCGCGACGGACTGTTCCGGCGGGACTTCGGCCTCGTCGAGGTCGATCTCGCCGCCGTCGCGACACGCACCGGCTCGCGGGCCGCGAAGTACCTATCGCTGGCGCCGAAACCGTTCGCGAACCTCGTCGGCGACGACGCGGCCGAGCGTCTGGCGCAGTCGGTCGATGTCGTCTGTGTCGCGACGCCGGATGATCGCCACTTCGCCCCGGCGAAGGCAGCGCTCGCTGCCGGCAAGCACGTCCTCATCGAGAAGCCCTCGGTCCTCTCGCTCGCCGAACTTGACGAGTTGCAGGCGCTCGCCGAGAAGCATGGCGTCCTCGCGAAGGTCGTTTACCACAAACTGCTGGACCCCGACCACAAGAAGCTCCGGACGCACGTTGTCGAGGGCAATCTCAAACACGTCAACAACGGCTATTGTTCGTTGCTGGAACCGAAGTCGATCTCGATGGGCCAGTTCGCTGAATGGCTGAGCGGTCGGAACCCCGGCACCTACGTGGCCTGCCACTACACAAAACTAATCGACTTCAGCTTCGGCCCCGACTGGAAACTCGCCCGCGTCGGCGCGACCGGCCAGCGCGGCCTTGTCGGCAAGGCCGACGGCTCCACGTGGGATTCGACGCAACTCCAAGTGACCTACACGCACCCCGACGGCCGCGAGGCGGTCTTCGACATCCACACGAGTTGGGTGACGCCCGACAACTTCCCCGGCTACGTCGATCAGGAAGTTCAGTTCCGCTTCGACAACGGCGTCTGGGCCGCCCACCAGCGAAAGCGCGGCGTCGAACTGACAATCGAGGACCGCTCGCCGGGCGAGTTCAAGTACACGCCGAACTACCACTACAACGGCACGTTCGTCGAGCCGTGGGGTGACCGCTCGCAGCGCGGCTACGGCGTCGAAGTCATCCGCCGCTTCTTCGAGGAAATCGCCTACGTCGAACATGGCGCGACCGGCGATCGGGATGCGCGCCTGAAGGCGATGCGCGCCCTGCGCTACAACGACCTTTCTGCCGATCGCAACTGCGTCGCCATCGTGCAGGCGCTGGAAGCGATCCTCGCCGAGCACGCCGCCGGTCGGCCCGGTTCGCTCGCCATCGTCAACGGTCCGCACGGCGGCCTCGTCCTCGAGCACGCCGGTTCCGCCGACCGATGCGTCCTGTACGCGCCCGCCGTCTGAAATCGAAGTCGCCGACAGGCGAAGCAATCTGGTAGACTGACGGAAACGAGTTCCGCCGCGGTGCCGACATTCGCCATGCCGCCCACCACCGAATACTTCCTTTCGACGAAGCCGGCGTACCCGTGGTCGGAGTACCCGCTGGGCCTGCCGGCGCTCGGCGTCCTCGCGGTGCTGCTCGTCGGCCTCACGCTTTGGACCTATTTCAAGCATCCCGCCGCTTCGCGCAAGCGCGTCGCCATCATCCTTGGCCTGCGCTTGCTCGCGCTCGTTATCGCCCTTCTCACGGCCGTGCGGCCGAGCGTCGGCATTCAGGAAGACCCGAAGGTTCCCTCCGTCCTCGTCATCGGCATCGACCTCTCGGAAAGCATGACGATCGCCGACGAGTTCAACAGCCAGTCGCGCATCGCCGCCGTGCGGAAAATCCTGGAGAAGTGCGAGCCGACGCTCGAGGAGATGCGCACCGAGCAGAACGTGAACGTCGTGTTCTACGGCTTCGGCCGCACCGACTTCGCCGAGCCGACGGGCCTGTACGATCCGAAGCTTCCCGCCGATGCGAAGCGATCCGACTACGGCGCGTACCTCAGCCGCACCTTCGAGAAGTGGCAGACCGAACGGTTCCTGCGCGCACACCTGATCGTCGGCGACGGGGCGGACAACGGCACGACCTTCGCGGCGCAGACAGAAGCCGGGCGCTGGCGCGCCCTCGCCCCGCTGCACACCTTCTCCACCGGCTCGAAGACGACGCCGCCGACCGCGAAGGACGTCGCCGTCGTCGCCGTGTCGGCCGATCCGTCCCCGGTACCGATCAAACAGAAGCTCGTCATCAAGGTCGTCGCGAACGCGTTCGGATTCGCCGGCGCGACGGTGCCGGTGATCGTGAAGTTCAACGACCAGGAGATCGCGAAGGAGCGCCGGGTCCTGCAGAAGGACGCCGGGAACGAGATCGAGATCGAGGTGAAGGCGCCCGACACGCCTGGCGAGATCCGCGTGAAGGTCGAGATCCCCGTCGAGAGCGTGCCCGGCGACGCGAATCCGGCGAACAACTCGGTCGAAACGTACCTGACCGTGACGAAGGAAGGTCTGCGCATCCTGATGATCGATCGGCACAGCCACGAGATGACCCTGACGAGCGATGTGCTGCGGGCGGACAAGCGGTTCGATTTCGTGCGCGTGCTGCGCGAAGGGGCCGACCCTGTCACACCGGACGAACGCCAGCTCTTCGACTTCGAGAATGTCGCTTACGACGTGATCGTGATCGGCAACATCTCCCGCCGGCAGTTGGAGGCGATCGACCCGAAGTTGCCCGAAAAGATCCGCGAACAGGTGGAGAAGAAGGGCGTCGGGCTGCTGTTCGGCGCCGGGGATGCGAGCTACGCCGGCGACCCGAACCGTCCGCTCGACAATGGCTGGAAAGGCTCGGCACTCGAAGGCCTCATCCCCGTCAGCCTCGTGAACTTCCCGACGCTACCCGATTCGATTTACAAGGACGACGCCAAGCGCTTCCAGTGCGTGCCGACGGTGGACGGCTTGAAATTCCTGTTCAAGGTGGCCGGCGAGACGAGCGTGGAGACGTGGGACAAGCTGAACGCGCCGGGCATCCCGAACAGCCGGCTGAACGGCGTGAGCAAGCTCGGCCTGCCGAAGCCGGGAGCGACGGTGTTCGCGATCGGCTCGGACGATGCCCGTACGCTCGTGCCGGCCGGGATCGTGCCGAACCAGGTGAAGCCGCCGTACCTGCTCGTCGGCTGGCAGGTCGGCGACGGGAACCGCGGCCGCGTGCTGGCGTGGGGCGGGATGAACACGCGGCTGTGGAAGTCGTTCGGGCGCCGTGCCACGCCACCGACGCGCGAGGGGTTCGAGGTGCACGCGCAGTTCTGGCGCCGGCTGATGCTCTACCTTGCACACCAGGAGGAGGACGAGGGAGCGGCGTACGCGCGGCCCGAATTCCGACGGCTACCGGTGAACGGGAAACAATCGGTGAAGGTGGGCCTGCGGACGGCGACGGGCGTGGACGCGACCGATCCGAAGTTCGACGTGCGGATCGTGGCGCCGGGCCAGAAGCCGGAGGAGGGCCAGCCGGCACAGGCGCTGGCGGACGCGAAGGACGGGTACAAGGTGGTGTTCGAGCCGAAGATCGCCGGCGAATACACGGTGGTGCTGAAGGCGGAGGGGAAGGACGCGGCCGGGAAGGAATTGAAGGGGGACGCGACGGCGCGGTTCCTGTCGTATCCCGATACGTCGGACGAGATGCTGCGGGCGGCGGCGGACCACGACTATTTGGAAAAGCTCGCGAAGGCGGGCGGCGGCAAGGCATATCGCCTCGATGACCTGCCGGGTTACTTGAAGGAGTTGAAGGGCCAGCCGGTGACGACCGTGAAGCCGAAGCCGCGCTTCCTGCCCGACTGGCGGCGCAATCACTCGCAAGGGTTCCTGACCGGCTGGCTGGTGGCGTTCGCCGCCGTGCTGGCGACCGAGTGGGGCCTGCGCCGGCTCTGGGGGATGGCATAGGCCCGCAATCCTGTGGCAGTGCGAGTCGGAACATGATCGTTGCGACAATCCAACAGGGTAGTTTTCGAACCGTGTTTCGCGACGGTCACCAATCCGCCTTTGCGGATCTTCCACCGGCCAAGGGCGGAGAAGGCCGTGGCTTCGGCCCCCACGATCTGCTCGAGGCCGCGCTCGCGTCGTGCATGACGATCACGATTCAACTTCAGGCCGAGAAACTCGGTATCGCGATCGAAGGCGCGACTTGCGAAGTGAAGATCGATCGTTCGATTCCCGACGCGGTCAAATTCGACTATTCATTGATTATCGCGGGACCAATCACCGACGACGAACGAAAGGCCCTACACGCGGCCGCCGGTCGTTGTCCGGTCGCGCGAACCTTGTGCGGCACCATCACAATCCGTGAGAATGGGTAACCAGAATTCTTTGGAGCGATGCCATGAAAGGCCGCGAGAGCGGAATGCCGGACGAAGACCAGTGGGAGCAATTCTTCAATCCATGCTGAATGGTCGAGCGGTTGGGCTGCACGGGTCCGTGCGGCGACGTGGCGGAGTTCGGCTGCGGGTACGGCACCTTCACCCTCCCGGCGGCCGAGCGGGTTTCGGGAACGGTCTACGCCTTCGATATCGAGCCGGAACTGGTGGCGATCACGGACGACAAGGCTCGCGACGCGGGCTTGGGGAACGTGTGCGCGAGCGTCCGCGACTTGCTGGCGCACGGCACCGGTCTGGCCGACGCCTCCATCGGCTACGTCATGGCATTCAACATCCTGCACGTCGAGGAACCGTTGGCGATTCTGCGCGAGGCGCATCGGATTCTGGCGCCGGAAGGCCGGTTGGGAATCCTGCACTGGCGTGCGGACATCGAAACACCGCGCGGTCCGCCGATGGACATCCGCCCGACACGGGAACAATGCCGGGCATGGGCCGAACAAGCGGGATTCCGAACCGTGGACGAGCCGGATCTGTGCTGCTGCTCGTGGCACTGGGGGCTGGTGATGGCGAAGGGGGGCTGACGCTTACTTCTTCCGTTTCACGAACTCATACGCTCCGCCGGTGTACACTCCGTAGGGGTGCGACTGGATGCCGTTGCGGACGGTACTCAGAAATGCCTGTGGCGATTGCACGATCGTCACGCGGACGACGCCGGTCTCGCCGGGCTTGAGGATACCGGCGTGCACGGCCGCGATCGCGAGGCTCGAATCGAGCGTGTACTGGTCGGTGCCCCAAACCGTGCCGGTGTTCGGCAGGCCGCCGACGAGTTTGAAAGTGTGCGTCTTGCCGAACTGGTTCGCGTACGTGACCATGTACGCCGGCGCGGGTTGGGCGTTCGCCGCCAGCAGATCGTCCTCGTCGGGCGCGTCGCCGAAGGAACGGGCGTCCGCGATGCGCAGCTTCAACTCTCCGAACTGGAACGTGCCAATGCGGAAGTGCGGAATGCTCAAGTGCCCGGCGATCTTGGAGTCGTCGGTATGCACCACGTCCTTTTCGCGCACTTCGAGTTGGGCCTCGGAATACTTCGCCCGCAGGTGGTCCAACAGGTCCTCGGCCCGCTGGGCCACCTCGGGGTCTTCGTGCTGGCTGGCCTTCAGAATCGCAGCGTAGGCGCGCGGGCCGAAGCCCTTCAGGTCGGCGGCGGCCTTCACGCGCACCGCGTGCTCCGGGCTGCCGAGCGCGAGCACGGCCACGCGGATCTTCTCGGACACGTCAGCCGGGATGCGCGTGGCGAAGTCGATCTTCTTGATGTCGGTCGTCGCGATCTTCAGTGTGCCGTGTTTGGTGACGAGGTCGACGGTCTCGTCGAGCAGCTTCACCTTGAGGGTGCTGCCGTCGATGAACCGGACGTCGATCTCCGGGCCGGTGGGGCCGGTGACGTTCGCGCTGAGCTGCGGCGGCGCGGCGGTGGACGGGAACGGGAGCAGGGCGGCGGACGCGACGAGTGCCAGCCCGATGCAGCGGCGGAACGACATGACCGACCCTCCGACGGTGGCCTTTCAGCGTACCGTAGGCGTGAACGCGAATCCAGCGTCCGATTGTAACGGGGCCGTGTCTTTCCGCCGTGACTGCGCCACCCTCCGGCGGAAAGACGCACGATTTCCGGAAGCACCGTAGCCCGATAAGGACTTACGTCCGAAAACGCGGCCCGCATGGATCTTGAACGGATCTCGAGCGTGGGCGCGGGTGGAAAGTTTGAAGATATGGCGGATGGTTCCGCGTGAACGTTTTCATCATCGACTGCCGCAAAGTTCACCTTGCGGGTGGTGGATTGTCATTTTTACAACGGGTCGCGTACGGGGCGCGGAGAAAACTCGTGATCCGGGAACCACTCGTGCGCTGCTAATAGGCAATCAATGATGCGGATTCGCGCTGGTCTTTGTCTTGCTCCGTGATGATCGTTTTTGGCATTCGATGTAAACCATTGTTTCACAAGGATTTAAATTCATTGTATTTTGCGTTCCGATGGCGCGCGGACTGCTTTTCACTCCATTGGTCGATACCCACCCTCTCCTACTCCGGAGGTGCCCGTGTTTCATGCAGTCCGGGCGATACTATTCGCCACTCTCTTCCTGAGCACCACGGTCGGTGCTTTCGCACAAGACCCGGCTGGTCCGGACCCCGCGAAGACGCCCGCCATGAAGGCGGATGTCGACACGGCAACGGCAAAGGTCATCACCGACCTCAACGCCGGCTTATACCCCGGCACGCACAAGTACGCCGACATCTCATGGATGCTCGTCTCGTGCGCCCTGGTCATGCTCATGATGCCCGGACTCGCGCTCTTCTACGGCGGCATGGCGCGGCGCAAGAACGTCCTCGGCACGATGATGCACACCATGGTCGCCCTCGGGCTGGTCGGCGTGCAATGGGTGGTCATCGGCTACTCGCTCGCGTTCGGCGCGCCGGCCTTCAAGATGTCGATCAGTTCCGACTCCGAAGGCAAGCCCATCGAGGCGGGTGTGATCGGGTTCAGCAAGGAACTCATCCTTCTTCCGGTCGATTCGGCCGTGCCGACTGAAAAGACCGCGGACGAATTGCTCAAGGAGAAGGGCGTCGACCCGGCCAAGGCCACCGACAAGGAAAAGGCCGACGCCATCGCGGATAAGAACAAGTTCAACACCTTCCCGAACACGAACCTGCCGCTCTACGTCCACGCCATGTTCCAAGGGATGTTCGCGATCATCACCGTCGCGCTCGTCTCGGGTGCGTTCGCCGAGCGCGTGAAGTTCGGCTCGTACCTGCTCTTCGCCCTCATCTGGACGACAGTCGTCTATGATCCGCTCGCACACATGGTCTGGTCCTTCGACTGGAACCCGTCCTCGAAGGTCGACGTGGCCCTGGCACCCGGAACGCAGATCTTCCCGGCAGCCGGCCTGCTCGGCGCGAACGGCGCCATCGACTTCGCCGGCGGCACGGTCGTCCACATCGCGGCGGGCTTCAGCGGTCTCGCGGCCTGCCTCGTGCTCCGCAAGCGGATCGGTTACGGCAAGCAGACCTTCCACCCGAACAGCATGGTCCTGACACTCCTCGGGGCCGGCCTGCTCTGGTTCGGCTGGTTCGGCTTCAACGGCGGTTCGGCCCTGTTCTGTAACGGGCAGGCGATCAGCGCCTTCACGGTGACGCAGATCGCGGCGGGAGCCGCGGCCATGTCCTGGCTGATTGTCGAGTGGTTGCACCGCGGCAAGCCGACCGGCCTCGGCTTCGCGTCCGGCCTTGTCGCGGGCCTCGTGGCCATCACGCCGGCCAGCGGCTTCGTCTATCCGGGCGGCGCGCTCGCCATCGGGCTGCTCGCCGGGGTCGTCTGCTACTGGGCGGTCGCCGCCAAGAGCCTGCTCGGCTACGACGACTCCCTTGACGCCTTCGGCGTTCACGGCGTCGGCGGTCTGCTCGGCGCCATTCTCACGGCCTTCTTCGTCAGCCTGCCGCTCTGGGCCTACGGCGCGGAAATGCCGAAGGGTGCCTTCCCCGGCAAGACCGACGTCGTGGACAACGCAATCGTCTACAACATGGGTCTGCAGATCACCTGGCAGATCAAGGCCGCGCTGCTATCGGCCGGCTACGCGTTCCTCGCCACCATCGTCATCGTTCTTGCGATCGATAAGACCATCGGCTTCGCGGTGAAGGAGAAGGACGAAGCGATCGGCCTCGACCTGAGCCAGCACGGCGAAGTCGGTGTGGATGTTGGTCCGGATGTCGATGGCCACATCGCCTCCAAGGAGCCGAAGTCGGCGGCCAACCCGCCGGTGAACGGCGGTGGCAAGAAGTTCGCCATCAGCGTGAGCGGGGCGACGGAAGCCCAGCTGATCGACGCCTGGAGCAAGCTCTGCCAGTCCGGCGACACCGCTCCGAGCAAGGAGTTCACGGCGGTCTACCCGTACGTCACCACGGTCAGCGGGAACACCTTCCGCTTCCGCGGCGGCGACCCGGTTGCCATCAAGTCCGCCCTGCAGAAGCTGTTCGCCGACAAGCTCGGCGGATCGGTGACCGCCACGGTCGTCTGATGTGCCACCGCCCGCGGACGTTCGTCCGCGGGCTTCCTTCCCCAACATTCCTCATCCCGTACTACCCATATGAAACTGATTGTTGCGATTATCCGCCCGGAGAAGCTGGACGATGTCCAGAAAGCCCTGGCGGAAAAAGACGTTTACCTGATGACCGTGTCCGACGTGCGCGGCTGCGGCCGGCAGCGCGGCTACACCGAAGTGTACCGGGGCCAGGAAGTGCAGGTCCGCCTGCTGCCCAAGCTCAAGCTCGAAATCGCCGTGAACGAGCCGTTCGTCGAGGCGACCGTCGAGGCGATCGTGCACTCGGCCCGCACCGGCGACACCGGCAACGTCGGCGACGGGAAGATCTTCGTGCTTGGCCTGGAGGATGCCATCCGCATCCGCACCGGCGAGCGCGGCGGCACCGCCATCGGGCCCTGAGAAGTCACCGCCCGGCGATGATCATCGCCGGGCTTCTCTTTTCTCACACCCACTTCATCGTCACGCCCAGGTATTCGTCCTTGTTCTTCAACAGCCCCTCGTAGGCTTCGCCCAACTGCTCCGGCACGATCGTATGCCGGATCAAGCCCTTCAAGCTCAACCGACCGTTCGCCAGGCTGCGCAGCAGGAAATTCTGGGCCTTGTTGATGTCCCACGCACCGTTGAGCCGGATATGCGCCGGCTCGAAGAGCATGTTCCCGTGCGCGCCGGTCACTTCGATGTAGCGGCGGTGGAGGTCGTCGTAGAAGTTCACGTCCTTGGCGATGCCGCGCGGGCTGCCGACCACCACGACCTGCCCGGCGTCGCAGGCGAGGCTCATCGCGGTCGGGATCGCCGCCGGCACGCCGGTCGCGTCCGCCACGATCTCCGCGCCGCGCGTGCCGAGGATCGCCTGGAGTTGCTGCTTCACATCGCCGGCCTTCGGGTCGATGACGGCATCCGCGCCGGCGGCGAGGATCGCGTCGCGGCGCATCTTCACTTCGTCGATGCCGATGACGGGCGACGCCCCGGCGGCCATGAGGCAGCGGGCGGAGAACTGGCCGATGATGCCGAGGCCGAGCACGGCGGCGGAGCGTCCGAGCGTCAGCCCGGCGCGGATGGAGGCGCCGAGGCCGTACCGCGAGATACACGCCACCGACGCCGTCTCGAAGCTGAGGTTCTCGGGCAGCTTCCAGATGCGGCAGCGCTCGTGGCCGACGGTGAACAGCTCGGCGGAGGCGTGGTTGCCGGGGAAGCTGACGCGGTCGCCTTCCTGAAAGCCGCCGGGGAAGTCCTTGCCAACTTTGAGGATGCGGCCGGCGGCCGAGTAGCCGGAGCGGAAGGGGAACTTCCAGTCCGGCATGTTCGGGTCCTTGAGCCACTGGTGCGAACCGGTGTAGACGGCGAGCTCGGTGCCGGCGCTGATGGCGGACCACTCGGCGGCGACGAGGATCTGATTTGGCGCGGGGTCCGGGATTTCCACTTCGCGGACGCCGACCTTGTACGGCTCGAGAATGACGGCCTGACGGGCTTTGACCATGATGGTGCGATCCAAGGAGGAAGGAAGTGTTGGTGTAGTTCACCACGGCGGAACGGTCAGGTGCGGATGGCGACAAGGCCGCCGGGCACGTAGAATTCCCTTCTCCGAAACGTGCGTCAGGTTTTTTCCATGCCCCGTGATTTCTACGAAGTGCTCGGCGTGCCTCGCACCGCCACGGTCGATCAGATCAAGAAAGCGTACCGCAAGCTTGCCCAAAAGTATCACCCGGACAAGAACCCCGGGGACAAGCAAGCCGAGGCGAGCTTCAAGGAAGTGAACGAGGCGCACGCGGTATTGTCCGATCCGAAGAAGCGCGAGGTGTACGACCAGTTCGGGCACCGGGGGCCGCAGTTTGGCGGATTCGGGGGCGGCGGCGGCGCCGAGGGGCCGAGCGGGTTTCCCAACTGGTCGGGCGCCGGCGCGCCGCAGGGGAACTTCGACCCGGCGGCGGCGGAGGAACTGTTCCGCCAGTTCTTCGGCGAGAACCCGCAGGCGGACCTGTTCGGCGGGCGCGGGCGGCGCGGGCGGGCGGCTCCGCCGCCGGAGGACATCGAAGCCGAGGCGACCGTACCGTTCCTGACGGCGGCGAACGGTGGAACGCTGACGGTGGACGTCGGCCGGCGGAAGATCGAGGTGAAGGTGCCGGCCGGGATCGAGGAGGGGAAGAAGCTGCGCGTGCCGGCGAGCGCGACCGGTTCCGCCGACTTGTACGTGCTGGTGAAGGTCGCCCCGCACGAGTATTTCCGGCGGGCGGGCAAGGACGTGGAACTGGACGTGCCGATCGGACTCGCGGAGGCGGTGCTCGGCACGACGGTGGAGGTGCCGACGGTTGGCGGCGACCGGCTGACGGTGAAGGTGCCGGCGGGCACGTCCAGCGGCTCGAAGCTGCGGCTGCGCGGCAAGGGGATCGCCGGCGGCGACCAGTACCTCGTCTTTCAGGTGAACGTGCCGAAGGGCGTGGACGACGAAAGTCGAAAACTGATCGAACAATTCGCGAAGCGGAATCCGGAATCGCCACGGTCGAACACCAAGTGGGCCACGGGATGAGCGACAAGGCGCCGGCATCGTTTCCGCAGGCCCTCCGGCTGAAGACGCCGGAGGAGTTCCAGCGCGTCTACGATCGGAAGAAGTCGGCGAGCGACGCGCTCGTCGTCGTGTATGCCTGCGAGAACGGCCTCGAGCACCCGCGGCTGGGCGTGTCGGTCTCGAAAAAGGTCGGCAACGCGGTCGAGCGAAACCTCTGGAAGCGGCTGTTCCGCGAAGCGTTCCGGCTGACCCAGCACGACCTGCCGACGGTCGATCTGATTCTGATCCCCCGCGCCGGCGCGGAGCCGACGCTGGAATCGCTCAAGGCGTCGGTGGTCGCGCTCGCCAAGCAGGCCGCGGCCAAACTGGGGCCGAAGCCATGATCCGCTGGCTCTGGCACGGCCCGGCGCTCGCGCTCGGCGGCCTGCTCATCCTCGGCGTTCGCGGCTATCAGAAGTTCCTGCGCCCGATGCTGCCGCCCTCGTGCCGCTACACGCCCGGTTGCAGCGAGTATTTCATCCTCGCCGTCCACAAGCACGGGCCGCTCATCGGTGCCGCGAAGGGCACCTGGCGCATCTGCCGGTGCAACCCCTGGGGCGGCAGCGGCGAGGACTGGCCCTGATGGAGAAGGATGAGTGATGAACGATGAATGATGAATCAACACCATCATCGTTTGGCACTCTGGATTCCATTCATCGTTCATCATTCATCACTCATCGTTATGAACTCCCCCCGCTTCCATGCCACGCCCGACGACGCCGTCCAGGATGTCGTTCGCGAGAAGGTGACCGTCGAAGGGATGACTTTCCACCTCGACCGCCCGGCCGGGCTGGACAAGGTGTTCGACCATCCCGGCGTGCGGAACGCCTACGCGGCGGACGAATACATTCCGTACTGGACGGACCTGTGGGCCGCCGGGCGGATGCTGGCGAAGGTGGTACTGCGGGAGGATTGGACGAAGCACGGCCGCGATGTACTGGAGATCGGCTGCGGGCTGGGCCTCGGCGGGATCGCAGCGCTGGCGTGCCGGTTGAACGTGACTTTCTCCGACGTGGACGCGACGGCCGTGCGCTTCGCGTTGGCGAACGCGAAGCTGAACGGGCACGCGAACGCGCAGGGCCTGCCGCTCGATTTGCGGTCCCCGCCGGACCTCACGTTTCCCGTGATTCTCGCGTCGGACGTGATGTACGAGCAGCGACTGGTGGAACCGGTGGCGACGTTCATCAAGGCCGTGCTCGCGCCCGGTGGCACGGCGTTCGTCACCGATCCGGACCGCTATTCGTCGCGCAGCTTCAAGTGGGTCTGCGGCGAGGCGGGCCTCGCGGTCGAAACGAGTTTCGTGCGTGCCGGCGAACCGGGCGGCGAACGCACGAAGGGGACTCTGTACCGGCTGCGCCACGCGGACGCCTAGGCCGGGCGCTTCTTCAATTCGTCGCGGATCTCCGCGAGCAGCTTCTCCGTCGCGCTCGGCTCGGCGGGCGCGGCCTCTTCCTTCTTGCGCATCGCATTCATGACTTTTACGACGCTGAAGAGGCACGCACCAATGATGACGAAGTTGATGACAGCCTGAATCAACAATCCGATCGCGATCTTGGACTCGCCGTAGACCGGAATCGTGACTTGGTCGAATTTGACACTCGGCGTGAGTAACCCGATGACTGGAGTAAAGATTCCGACAACCATCGCTTCCACGATCTTGCCGAACGCCGTGCCGATGACGACGCCGACGGCGAGATCGACGACGTTGCCGCGCATGATGAAGGCTTTGAATTCCGATGCGAGACCCATGACCGAACTCCGAGCGGGTGGATGGATCGCGTGAGCGTAGGCGATTTCTCCATATGCTGCCAGTGCAACCGCTTCGGAGGCCATGCATGCGATTGCGTCCCCGACCGCTCGGCCCCGCGACCCGCCGCCCCGAGACGGCGAGGCCGGGCAACGTGCCACCGCCGCCGGCGACGCGAAACCGGATCGCCCCGACGGCGGCGGAGTCGGCGCCGGCGGATCCGCTGGCGCGAGATCCCAAGCTCGCGCGCGTCGAAGCCTCGCTCCTGCTCGCCGACGAACCGCTGACGTCCCGGAAAATCGCGGACGCGGCCGGGTTGCAGGACGGCAACGAAGCGCGGAAACTGCTCGGACGGCTGCGCGAACTGTACGATGCCGACGGCACGTCCTTCCAGATCGTGGAGCTGGCGGGCGGCTATCAACTCCTCACGCGCGAGCGGTTCCACCCGTGGCTCGTGCGCCTGCGGCGCACCGGGCACGACGCGCGGCTGACCTCCGCGGCGCTCGAAACGCTCGCGGTGATCGCCTACCGCCAGCCGATCATGCGCGCCGAGATCGAACGGATCCGGGGCGTGAATTGCGTCGACCTGATCCGCACGCTGATGGAACGCGGACTGGTGCGTGTCGCCGGCCGCCATGACTCGCTCGGCCGCCCGCAACTGTATGGCACGACGCGCCGATTCCTGCAACTCTTCGGACTGAACACGCTAAAGGATTTGCCCGAGGTCGACGCGCTCCCCGCACCGCGCAATCCATGAATGAGCCGGGAAAATCCATATTGATTTTGACGATTTTCCTGTTCCCATATCATGAAAACACTAATTACATCATTGTCCACGACAGTTGGACAATGTGTCCGCTCGCAATTCCATTCTTCGAGGTTGATCCATGGCACGCGGCAAGCGCGGCGAAGGCCCCAACAAAATGCAACTCGTGCGCGACGCGATCGCGGCGCTCGGGCCGAAGGCGAAGCCGAAGGAAATCCAGGCGAAAGTGCAGGAACTGGGCGGGATCGTGATGGGTACCGGCATGATCTCGTCCTACAAGTCCATTCTGAGCAAGCCCAAAAAGGGTAAGGGGCGCAAACCCGGCCGACCGGCGAAGGATCCCACCGCCCCGACCGCCGTCGCCAAGACGGGCGCCAACATCGCCGACGACATCGTGCTGATCCGCAAGCTCATCGGCCGACTCGGCGCGAAGCAGGTCAGCGATCTGGTCGATGTACTGAAGTGACCATTCCAAGCGCCCGGCAGCCGTCGGGCGCTCCGATTCCACTCCGGGCTTAAGGATTTTCAGCCCGGTTCCGCCCGATTCCACCCGGGCGCTAGGGTCTTGGTCCCGCTGAAAACCGGTTCGCACATTTCGATGCTTACCCGCCATTCATTCCCGTCGCGCGATGGAATTGTGAAGTAAGCTGCAACGACCGCATTGCACGCCCCGCACGCCGACGGTCCCGATGTTGACGAAATCGCCCAGCGTTGAGACGATGGAACGTCCTTACCTGAAGTCCGCCGGCCTCGAGCCGTTGCCGGGCTATCGAATCCTCGAACCGCTCGGACGCGGTGGATTCGGCGAAGTCTGGTTGTGCGAGGCTCCCGGCGGCCTGCATAAGGCCGTCAAGTTCGTCCCTGGCGATCGCGACGGCTCCGGGAATCACTCGCTCAAGCAGGAATTCGAGGCGTTTCAGACCATCAAGGCGATCCGGCACCCGTTCCTGCTGACACTGGAACGCGTGGAACTGATCGACAATGACCTGGTCATGGTGATGGAGCTGGCCGACGCCCATCTCCAGGACCGCCAGGCGGAATGCCAGCAACTCGGCCTACCCGGCATATCACGACCCGAATTGCTCGGATACCTCCACGACGCCGCCGAAGCGCTCGACCACATCAGCCTGCGATACGGCCTTCAGCATCTGGATGTCAAACCGGCGAATCTGTTCCTGTTGAGCGGTCACGTCAAGGTTGGCGATTATGGCTTGGTGGCACGGCTGACGGCCGGTGCCGGCGCGAACCCCGTGCTCGATCGCGGGTTGACTCCCAAGTACGTCGCACCGGAGTGTCTTCGCGGGCAGATCCACGCGGCCTCGGACGAGTACTCGCTCGCGCTGGTCTATTTCGAACTGCTCACCGGCCTGTTCCCGTTCCCGGCGCGCACGGCCCAGCAGATGATGCTCGCCCATGTCTCGGCGATGCCGAACCTCGCCGCGCTCCCGCCGGCGGATCAACCCATCGTGGCGAAAGCGCTCGCCAAGAATCCGGACGACCGGTACCCCTCGTGTCTGGCGTTTGTCCAGGCGCTCTACGCGGCGGTGGAATCGTCCGGACAGGATACCCTTCCGCCGCACCACACGCGATTCCACATGCCGCGCCGGCCGGTGCTGGAACAAGCGACCGATCGGATGATGGCGCCGCCGGATGATGCCGTGACGGAGCCGATCGCCCTCGTCTCGGGGCGCCCTTCGGCGCGGCCAACAGAACCGTTGCCGGCGCTCCGCACGGTGCCGCGACCGGCTCCGCCGCCGCGGACCCAACCGATCGGATCGTCGCCGCGTCCGACCGCGCCACCGCCGGCGCCGCCGGCGCAGAAGATCCCGGCTCGACAAACCGTGTTGGTCGAACCGGAGCCGGTTCAACTGGCCGCCGCGCCCGCGACGGCGGGCATTCGCCTGCCCGCGATCCGATCCGTGGTGACGGTCGCGGCCCTGCAAGGGTTCGATGCGCCGCCGCCGGCGCTCTGGGCCGATCAGATTGTCGATGCCGTCCTCGCGAAGGCCGCCGGTGGCGGACAGCCCGCCAAGATGCCCGGCGAGATCGGCCGACGGGTCGATGGTACCTGGGTGCTCCGCTTCCCCTCCAGCATGGCCGCGAGCCTCGTCAAACTGAAATGCGATCCGATGATCGAGAACGGCTGGTTCGACGAGGTCGTCCAGCTGGACAAGAACCGGATCGCCTTGCGGCAGTTCATGCAGACGGGCGGTTTGTGGAGCCGGTTTTCCAGCAAGAAGCCGCCCTCGGGATTGGAAATCGAAGTCGTCTGGCCGGTCTCGCGCAATTGCGGCGAGGTGGAAATGTTCGGTCGGCTCATCGGCACGCCGGAGGCCGCCTTCGTCCGCGATTCACTCGACGCGATCCCCCGGCTGATGATCGAACTCCAACGACAGTTGCAGAATGTCGAAGACCGCCGCAAGTCCCAGCGATTGCCTACCGATTTGCCGATCCGGCTTTTCCCGGTCGCCGACGACGGTTCGATCCTGACCATGGTCGAGGGGAAGCTGCTTGATATTTCTTCCGGCGGCCTGTGTTGCGCCGTCGCGGGCCAGCCGACGTCCCGATACTGCTATGCGAACTTCGTCGGCTGCGGGATCGCCGATGGTCTTGCCGTTCTTCTCCGCCTGCTGCGCGTGAATTGCACCGGTTTCGAGTTCGTCTGTGCCGGCAAGTTCCGCACGGATTTGTAATCGACGCGGATCGGGATTCCGGAATTCCGGGTCGCTCTCGCGAAACTCTCCCATCGCGCGCCCTTCCGCGCCCCAAAGCGATACGTGACCGCAGCAGGAATCGCTACCTTTCGCTTCGCTTTCTGCTAGACTTCTCCCAGCCCGCCTCCCGCCCTTCGGATGAATCGATGGAACTCCTCGAACTCGCCTGGCCCGACATCGACGCCCTGCCGCGCACCACGCCCGTCGTATTCCCCATCGCCGCGCTTGAACAGCACGGCCGGCACATGCCGCTCTTCACCGACAGCCTTCTCCTCGGCGAAGTGCTCCGGCGCGTCAAACTCAAACCGGTGGCGAAGCAGATCCTCTTCGCCCCGCTGCAATGGCTCGGCAACTCGCACCACCACCTCGACATGCCAGGCACCCTCTCCGCCTCGCCGCGCGGCTACCTCGACCTGCTGCGCGACCTCGCCGAAAACATGATCGTCCAGGGCTTCACGCGCATCGCCTTCGTGAACGGCCACGGCGGGAATACGACACCGTCGCAGCAAGTCTGCTTTGAACTGAAACAGGAATATCGCGAGCGTCGCGACTTTGCTTTCGTGGCGCTGACCTACTGGGACTCGGCGAATCCGACGGCGAGCATCCCGGGGCTGACGCAGACGCAGATGGGCCACGCATGCGAGTGGGAAACGTCGATGATGCTGGCGTTGCGGCCGGAGTTGGTGAAGGGTCCGGTCGCGAAGGTGCCGGAGGTGCCGTTCGGCCGCGGGGCCGCGCCGGGCTATCGCGGCTGGACGATGGCGGACCGCAGCGAGCCGGGGCACATCGGCAACCCGGCGGCCGCGACGAAGGAAAAGGGCGAGGCATTGTTTGAAGTCTTTGCGGACGGCGTGGCGGACTTTCTGGATCGGTTGGCGAAGTACGCGGGTGAGGGGTGGGATCTATGACCTCGGCGAAAGCGTGGCCGTGGGCGGTCTGTGGCGTGTTGCTACTCGCGACGCTGCTCAACTACATGGATCGCCAGGCGCTGGCGGTCACGCTGCCGACGCTCAAGGAGCAATTCAACCTCGCCGAGCGGCGCGTCGGCATGGTCGAAGGTTGCTTCGGCTACGCCTTCGCGTTCGGCTCGCTCTTCTTCGGTTTCCTCGCCGACCGCATCGGGCCGAAGTACCTCTATCCGGCCGTGCTCACCGGCTGGTCGCTCGCCGGCATCGCGACGATCTTCGCGGGAAATCCCGCCATCACAGGGATGCTGGAATCGCCGGGCGATGAAGCCGGCGCGGGCGTCTTTCGCTGGCTGTTGATCTGCCGGATCGCACTCGGAGTCTGCGAGGCAGGCCACTGGCCTTGCGCGCTGATCACCGTGCGCGCGATCCTCACGGACAAGCACCGCACGCTCGGCAACGGCATCCTGCAGAGCGGCGCGTCCCTCGGCGCGATCCTCGTACCGCTCTATATCGAAGCAGCCGAACGCGCCGGGCAGCCGTGGCAGTTCCCCTTCTGGTCGATTGGCCTCGTCGGCCTGCTCTGGGTGCCCGCCTGGTTCGCGCTCGTGCGCGGGACCGATCTTACGGCCCCCAAGACCGACGCGACGAAACCGCTCATCCCCGATTCAACCGATCATGTCGTTCGGAAACTGATCGTTCTTGGTTTGATCGTCGCCACGCTGACCATCAGCTGGCAGTTCCTGCGAGCGTGGCTCGCGCTCTTCCTGCAAGACCACCACCAGTACTCGAAACTGGCCACGCGCGGCATCATGTCCGGCTACTTCATCGCGGCCGACGTCGGCTGCATCCTCGCCGGCACGCTGGTGTCGTATCTCGCGGCGCGTGGGGTCGGCGTCCACTCCGCCCGCGTCGTCGGATTCGCGATCTTCACGCTGCTCACCGCGTGTGGAGCGCTCGTGCCGTACGTCGGCGACGGCGCGATCATGCTCGCGTGCCTCTACGTCGCCGGCGCCGGCATCCTCGGCCTGCACCCCTACTACTACGCCCTCGCCCAGGAACTGCCGGCGAAGCACATGGGCGTGCTGTCGGGGGGATTGGCGGCCATCGGCTGGATGGTATCGAGCACGTCGCAGATCGTGCTGGGCGCGCGGATCGAAGCGACGAAAAGCTATGAGGCCGGCCTGCTGATGGTCGGTCTCGCACCGGTGGTCGGTCTCGTCGCGCTCGCACTGCTTTGGCCGAAGCCGACACGAGCAGCCGAAACACCGAGCCGATGATTCACCGGGATTCCGAGTCGAGGAAGTCGGCGAGCAAGCCGACGTTCCGCGCGAAGACTTCGCTCGATAGGTATTGAAAGCCGATGGCGAACTTCGGCTGACCCGCCAGTTTCTCGCCCGCATACGTCGAGACCCAGCGACCTTTGGCGTCGAGCGCCGCGATCACCTTGCGAACCGCGTCGTCCGTGGGCTTGCGTTTGTTCACCGCGATCGGTTCGTTCCGTTTCGCGGCCTCGTAGCGCTTCTCGATCGCATCGAAACGGGCCGGCTGCTTCCAACCGTAGTGGTCCGGCGCGGCGGAGTCGTCGTAAGTGAGACGGTAAGCCGAGTCCATGTAGAGGGGTTTGTTCGTCTTCAATTCGTAGAAGCGGGCGACCCGGCCATCGGCGAGCAGGCTCTTGCGGAAATACGCGAGCGCCTTCGGGATCGGTTTCAGGAATTTCGGATCGCCGGTGAAGGCCGCGATCCGGATCAGCGCGTCCAAGGCATCCTGCGATTCCCAGCCGCTGATCGCCGGCGGTTCGAACTTCCGCGCCCAGATCGGCACCATCTCGTAGGAGTATTGCTGGCACCAGCCTGGCTGCGGATCGGGCATTTGTGCTGCGAGCAGGAACTCGCCCAACTTCGCCGCGGCGGCCTGGCAACGACGGTCTTGCGTGATCGCGTGCGCTTCGACGAGCACGTCCAGCACGCTTCCGGCGAGGCCGTCGTTGAGCGTGTAGTAGTCCCAGTAGTTCTTGACGCGGCCTTCCGTCTTCCAGTCGTAGTCGGGGAACTTCGCGGTCCGGATCGGTTGCATCGCGGCCGGCTTGCTCCAGACCTGCGGGAACGCTCCGTTCGGGAACTGCGCCGCGAGGAGGGCGTCCAACCCGTATTGGACCGCCTCGTGGATCGACGCGTTCTGAAACTTCAGGGCCTGGTCCACGCGCAAGAGGCAGACGAGTGCGGCTTGGGTTTGCCCGTCGTCGAGCGACGAGTTGTTCCAGTTCCCGCCTTTCCCGTTGCGGTACTGACCCATTCGATTGGCCTTTGCGAAGTGGATCGTCTGCGTCCATCCGCCGGACCGGAGCTGACCGTACACGAGCGCCTCGGCGGCCTCGCGGGCGGCGTCGAGGAATCGGCGGTCGTCCGTGGCGCGGTACGCGGTCAGGTAAGCCAGTCCGATGGTCGGCGTGCCCGGCGGCTGGACGAAGATGGTGTGGTCGTCGGCTTTGCCTTCGCCCCAGCGATCCTTCAGGTCGAGCGAAGTGTGGTAAACATAGCCGCCGTGGCGGGCGACTTTCGCGCGGTGAAAGTCGATCGCGCGATTCAGGGCGGCGCGGGCTTCGCCCCGGAGGTCGGCCGGCGGTTGGGCCGCGAGTGTTCCGGAACCGAACAACACGAGCAGCGCGAGGTTCCGAACCATTCTCCGTTCTCCTCTCGGGGCCGCGCTATTTGCCGATCGGCAGGGCGAAGAAACCGACCTGCCGTTCCTCCTCAATGCCCGCGGCCGGCATCTTCTCGCCAGTGATGCGTTCGAGCGCCCACCCGCAGGCGTTGCTGACATCGTCGCGGACCGGCCGGCCGGAGTAGTGCGTGCGGAGCGAAGGAACCGTTGCGGCCGCCTGCACGCGGCCGAGTGTCACCGCGCACATGCGGCGGATGATCGGCGGTTCGAGGTCGAACGGGCTGACGGCGTTCAGCCGTCCTTCCAGAAGGGACTCGAAGCCGAGGTTCTTCTGGCCGTCATGGATTCGGCCGAGCGCCCAGATGGCGGCGGCGCGCGTTTCGGTCGGGCCGCTGTTCAGCGGAATCAGCGTGCGAAAGGGTGCACTCGCGGGCGCGTGCTTCCGTTGGCCGAGCAACTGCGCCAGTTGCGAAAGCTGCTCGTCGAATCCCTGACCGACGAGCGGCGGCACGGTGTTGATCCGCGTCTTGTAGAAGCGGAGTCGCTCGTTGAAGATGGCGAGCGCGGGCGCGGCGGTGTCGGGCAGGTCGAGCTTGCGCAGCGCCCAAGCCGCCGAGACGAACACTTCATTCCGTTCGTGGCGCTGCAGCTCGAGCAAGCGCGGGGCCGCCGGCTTGTGATCGATCGCGCCGAGCAGGAGGGAAGCCTGCTGAAGCCCGCCCCAATAGGGGCCGTTCAGAATGCGCAGGCCCTCGCGCCGGATCGCGGCCTGATGTTCGGTCTTGCCGTAGAGGTCCAGCATGGCGAGGCGGGCCTTCGTGCGGACGTCCGGATGAAGATCGGCGAGGCGGTCGCCGAGTTTGCGGAGGTTAATGTCGGTTGGGTTGCGGTGCAGCGAGTCGACGGCGGGAAGCCGGACGGCGGCGTCGGGATTCGCCAGCGCCGCGTCGAGAACCCCGGCGACATGTTTCGGATCCAATTCGATCAATCGTGACATGGCCCGCGACGCGACGGTCGGTTCAGGGTCCGTTGCGAAGGATTGCAACAGTGAGATTGCCACGGCACCATCGTGGCGGCGGAGTAACGTCGCGGCCACGACTCGCCCCACAACACCCCGATGACCGGCCACGCCACCCAAAGTTCGGGCCTCGGCTTCCAGTCCGGTCGGCTTGAGTTCGGCGAGGGCGGCGGCGGCTTCCAGTCTCACCGGGGCCGGTTCATCGGCGGCGAGGGCGATTTCACGCAGTCGCGGAATCGCCCGCAGATCCTTCGCCGCCAGCAATCCCCGGATGGCCAGCACGGTGCCGCGCTGGCTCGGCTTCACCTGGATCCGTTCGAGCCACGCCGCGCGGACCGGTTCGTACTGCCAGCGCGTCAGGCACGGGTCCACGATCTGGCGCACGTCGATGTCGCCGTCGCGGCCAGCGCGGAACATCGCGTCCGCCGCCCCTTTCGCATCCAGCGTCGCAAGGGCGTGGACGAGGGCGACACGCACCGCCGCCGGCGCCTCCGGGCGATCCAGTTCCGCGACCAGTTTCGGGATCGCCTTGTCCAAGCCCGGCATGCCCCGGCGGTGCGCCTCGGCGATGGCGCCCGCGGAGCGGACCTTGTGATCGGATTCCGGGCGAGCGAGGAGTTCGTACCAGAGCGGCAGCATCGTATTGTCGAAGACGCGGACGACCTTCGGCCAGGCGACCGGCGGATCGTTCAGCATCGTCGAATCGATCCCCTCGCCGGCCGCGCGCAGCGTTCCCGCGATGGCGAGAAGCGCGAGCAACGACGGGAGCACGCGGCGAACCGACGCAACCATGGCGTCTCCTCAATCGGGCCGGCTGAGCCGCCGGGTCCGGACCATGACGAACAGGAGCAAAACGGCGCTGGCACCACCGACCACGTACCAGTTCAAGGGAATCAGATCGTAGTCCTTGAAGCCGGGCGTTTCGGCGGCGCTGAGGGCGGCGGCGACCGGATTGACGGTGAGGATCGCCTCGACGGTGCTTTTACCGAACGGGGCATCGCGGGCGATGACGGCGAGCAGGGTGCCGATGCACAGGCCGACCAGCGCGAGGTTCGCCGCCGCGGTGGCCACGGCCGTCGTGCGGAACAGACAACTCGCCGCGGCGCTCACCAGCATGGCGAAGACCGCGGTCAGGCCGAGGCTCACGACGACACGGACGACCTGCGGGCCGAGTTCGGGTTTGATGGTCATCAGGAAGACGTAGCCCGGCAAGGTCGCGCACAAGAGGAGCAGCAGCGGCCAGACCACGCTGAGCAGTTTGCCGCGGAGAATCTTTCCGGTGGATAGCGGTGTCATGCGGAGCAGTTGCCAGCTCCCATTTTCCCGTTCGGTGCTGATCAGACCCGCGGCGAGGCTGGGTGTGAACAGGATGAGGATGGCCGTTTGGAGTAAGACCAGCGCCCCGCCGATGATTTCGATTCCCCACCCGATCGCACCTTCGGCCGCCGCGGTGCACAACCCGAGCGACAGGATGGCGCTGAGCGCGATCAGGCGCAGGGTCCAGTGGCCGCGGCCGAATTTCCGGCTGCGGAATTCCTTCAACATCACCGGGTTGACGAACAAGGGCATGCTGGCGGAGCGGCGTTGCGGATCGACGAGGAAGAAGAGCCGGCGGAAAATCTGGCTGCCGGTGGAGCGGTCCTGTGTCATGACGCCGGCGGCGCGGGAGCGATCGAGCGGGCGGCCGCGCAATTGGGCCACGGTCGCCCAAGCGAACGCAAGCCCGAAGACGAGCGCGAGAACGACGAATTTCCCGATCGCCCCGCCGGTGTCGCCGAGGCCGTGGGTGCCCACGGCGGCGTGGCCGAGCACTTCCATCACGGCTGGCACCGGCGAGAGACACCGCAACCAGGCCGCCACATCCAGCAGGTCGCTTGCTTCACCCTGCAGCGCCCAGTACGGTGCCAGCGGCAACAGTGCAAGGGCGAGCACGCATCCGTAGGTCGTCCGCAGGGCGAAGTCGGTGGACGTCGCCCGGGAACTGATCCAGAGCGCGAGCGTGGTGATCTGAAAGGTGGCGACCCCGAGTACGACGTACAGCCAGGCGACGCCGCCGGAGGTGGAACTGCCGCCCAATGCGTAGCACGCCGCCGCGGCGGGCACCGTGACGGCGAGCAGGATGGCCGTAAAACCCAGCGTTCCCCCCAGTTTGCCGAGGTAGATCGACAGTGGCGTCATGGGGGAATTCAAGAGGAGAGCGAGCGTGCCCTTGATCCGTTCGCGAACGATGCTCGTTGCCGGGAAGGCGGGAACAAGAAACAGGATCCCGGCAAGAAGGCCATAACCGAAGACACGCAGAACCTGCAACGACCGGGCGCCACCGAGATCGCTGACGCCGCTGGCCGGCCAGCGCAGCAGGACCAGCAGCGCACACGCGACCGCCAATGCGATCTGGGCCGCGATCGCCTTCGGCGTGCGGAGCAGTTCGAGCAATTCCCGCCGGATGATCGGGTTCACGCTTTGGCCCCCGCGTCGTCGTCGGAGCGGGCGACGGTCATGAACGCCTCTTCGAGGTCGGTTTGCACCTCGCGAAACTGGGTGACCGGCAATTTCGCGCCCACCAGCGCCGCCAAGGCGCCCGCCAGTTCCTCATCGGGTTTCGCGGTTCGGAAGCGAACGGCGTACTCGGCCGGATGGGCCGTCAGTTCGGACTTTTCCTCGACGTGCGGCCGGAGCACCTCCACCGCGCGGTCGAGTTCGCGGTCGGTGGCGAGAAGGACTTCAATCGTGCGCATCTGGCTGAGCTGGCGGCCGATCTCGGCGAGCGTGCCGTACGCGCGGAGCTTGCCGCGCGTGATGATGGCGCAGCGATCGCAGATGCGGGCGAGTTCGGGCAGGATGTGGCTGGTGACGATGAGGGTTTTGCCGCGGGCGGCGAGGTCGAGCAGGAGGCCGCGCATTTCGATCCGCGCCTGCGGATCGAGGCCATTCGCGGGTTCGTCGAGAATGAGCGCGACGGGATCGTGCAGGAGCGTGCGCGCGATGGCGACACGCTGCTTCATGCCGTGGCTGAGGCTCTCGACGAAGAGGTCCTTGAACTTGCCGGCTCCGGCGGTTTCGAGCACCTCGTCGACGCGTTTGACGCGGTCGCGGCGGCCAAGTCCATAGGCGGCACCGAAAAAGTCGAGGTACTCGCCGACCCGCATGTTGTCGTACGAGCCGAAGGTGTCGGGCATGTAGCCAAGCAAACGCTTGATCTTGCGGGCATCCTTGGCGCAGTCGATACCGGCGACGGTGGCGGTGCCCGACGTGGGCCGCGAAAGGCCGACGAGAATCTTGATCGTCGTGGTCTTGCCGGCTCCATTCGGCCCGATGAATCCGAGAATCTGGCCCTTGTCCACCGCGATCGAGAGTGAGTCGAGCGCGACGAACGAGCCATATTTCTTGGTCAGGTTCCGGGTTTCAATCACCGGCCCGTCGCTTGGCATGTAACGGTTCCCTTCAATATCCGCGCGGTCATTTCCCGACCGTGCGGCCTGCGATTTCCAGTTGAATCGAATCGATGTACCAGAACGATTCCAGCACGGTGCTGGCGTTCGCATCGCCCGTGATGGCCAGACCGATGTGCAGCCCGCCGCCGGCATCCACCTTCAGGTATTTCGGATCGGTCATTTCCACCCGCAATGGCGCGGTCGGCTCGATCGATTCCAGAAGCTTCGCCGCCCGGTCGCCCTCGTAGCCATTCACGATGACGCGGCGCGACGGTGCCCGGACCTTGGCAACCAAGGTCGCCTTCTCGATCGCGATCGGCATCACCGATTCGGGCAGTTGGAAGCGCAGCCGCATGTCGATGGGGCGGGTGGAGTCGAGCGTGGGCGGGCGCGTACGGCCTTCCAGCCAGCGGCGGTAGGGCAGGAAGGCGCGAGGTACGAAGACGGACGTCCCCGTCGGTGGACGCTCATACTCGACGGGCACCGCCAGCAGCGAAGAGCCGATCGCACGGGCACCGTCGCCGGTCGTGAAGGGGAGTTCCGCCGGACGCGCCCACGCCAGCAGGACGTCGCCCGTGTCGTAATGGTCCGGCACGGTCTTCCCATCGCCGGTTCCGAACAGCTGCCGGTAGACCCGTTGGCGGGCTTGCTGCCGGTCGCCGAGCACGGCGCCGGTGAGGAACTGACCGGGCGAGAGTTCATCGTCCCGACCGATTCGGAAGGTGCCGTCGTCGGCGAATCGAACGGCCGCCGCCTCGCGGTTCCGAGCGACCAGTATGGCATCGGACGGTTCGCGGAAGCCGACGGATTCGAGACGTCCGTGCAGGCCGTCCGGCCCAAATGCGGCGACCGCGCGCATCTGGGCCGTGATTGTACCCCGATATTGACCCAGCCTCACGCCCGCCGGCATCGAGAGCTTCTCGTAGTGCCAGGCATCGCGATCGGTCTGCACGCGGATGCGATTTTGTCCTTCCAGCCCCTGGAAATCGAAATCGAGCACGCCGCCGTTGGGCGCGGCCAGCATGGTCGGGCCGGCCGACGGTTGAAAGGTCGCGAACACGCCGGCGCGGGCCGCTTCGCCGCTGCCCGGCACGGCGTCGACGATCTCCGCGACCGCGGCCGTCGGAGGAATCGAATGCCGCGCCGTACCGCCCAGCAGGACAAATAGACCGCCGATTCCCAGCGCCGCGCCCGGCACGAGCCAGCCGACAATCTCCGTGCGTCGCGACCGCCGCAGGATCACGCCGATCCCGGCCAGAGCCGCGACGAACGCGCCAAGCAGGAGCGCCACCGTACCGCGCTCGGGCACGCGGTAACCGATTTCGTCGAGGACCAACGGATTGAGATCGTCGAGCTGAAACGGACTCTCAACCGGCTTGAGGTCGCTGGAGAGTTCGAGCAACGCGTCGAGCGCCACCGGCAGATCGGGAATTTCCGGATACGGAGACGGTGGGTCCGGGGGGGGCGGTGGTGTGGGACGTCGACCCGGAACCGCGGGCGGCGCGGCGGGCGTGGTTCCGCGAGGCCGGTACCAGCCGGCCGCGCCGAGCGTGGTCACGAGGATGCGCCCGCGACCGGCCCGGATCGAAAACGCCGCCGGCCAGGCATCCACATAGTGGTGGACCGCCTCACGCCCTGTCAGCGCGACCCGCACGAAGGGCACGGGATGGTCGTAGTTGCGCGATGGCGCGGCCAGACCGGCCTCGTTCGGTCGATCGGCCGGCGCGCTTCGCTCGATCCGCACCGTCGTCAGGCTCGTCCGATCGACGACTCGCGGCGCACATTCCTCGCCCAGCAACGATTCCAACAGGTCCGCGTCGACCTGGTCGAGCATCACCCAGAGCAGGCCGCCGCGCTCGACCCACTGGCGCATCGAGGCCCGACCGTGCGGATCGTGCTTCAAGCGATTGCTGGCCAACACGATTTGGTCGATACCGTCGTACGATTCGGGCGACGAAGGCAGCGTGGCGTCGATGACGTTGGACACGTATTCCGACTGGCCGCGCAGCGATCTCATCAGACGCACGATGTGCATCGCCTCGACATCCGGCGTCGGATGCCGGAACGACGACGTGTCGGGATCCGTCGGCGTATCCGTGAAGAGCGCCGTGGACCACTCGGTCTTCGGCCGATACAGCACCGCACGATCGCGGAGCTTTTCTTCCGACGACGGCCGCACCACGGTCATCCCCCCGCCCGTGCGATCGTACAGGATGTAATGAAGCGTGCGGCCGATCGAGGAGATCGGCTTGCCGTCCGCTCCAATCCGGGGCACCGGGCCGATGGACATCCACGCCGAGACTTCCGCGTTCGCGGGCACCCACAGGTCGCGGGCGTATTCCGAGAACTCATCGCCTTGATGGTAGACGACCACGCGGGCCTCGCGTGGGACATCCGACGTGTTGCGGATCGCGAACGAGATGGAACCCCAGCGCTCCGTGACGGCGATGCGCAGGCCGCCCGGGCCGAGGCCGTTCACCCCAAGAACCGGCCGATCCTGCGCCATTGCCCGATCGCCGACACCCAGCAGTGCCAACGCCAGTGCGATCCGGATCGAACGATACGCGATGGGCATGGCGGTTCCGGCGGGAAGAGTCACGGAAGTGGAATCAATGTCGGGAACCGGACCAACCCTGTCAAGGCGCGCCGTTGACTCCGGCCCGGCCGATCCTTCAATACCCCCGTCGCAATCCGCGACACCCGCCCCATTTCCTCTCGATGGTGAATCGCATGTTCGCATTGGCCCGCCGACCCGCCGCCGCCCTTCTCGCGGCCGGCCTCCTCCTCCTCGCCTTCCGCACCGACGGCGCAGCCCAGGACAAGGCCAAACCCAAGGAGAACGACGCCGTCAAACCCGTCCCGCGAGACGGCGGCTGGATGAAACGCCACGAAGCCTTCGTCGAACGAGCCAAGAAAGGCAACGTCGACGTGCTCTTCGTCGGCGATTCCATCACCCAGGGCTGGGAAGGCGCCGGCAAGAAGGTCTGGGCGGAGCGCTTCGCCAGCTGGAAGCCGATGAACCTCGGCATCGGCGGCGACCGCACCCAGCACGTCCTCTGGCGCATCACCACCGGCAAGGAACTCGAAGGCATCGACCCCAAGGTCGTCGTCATGATGATCGGCACCAACAACTTCGGCACGAACACCCCGGAACAAATCGCCGACGGCGTCAAGGCCATCCTCGACGAATTCCACAAGCAGAAGCCCAAGGCCAAGGTCCTGCTGCTGGGCGTCTTCCCGCGCTCCGGCAAGAAGCCCGCCGACCCGATGGTCGCCGCCAAGGACGAACTGCACGCGAAGACGCCGGCCGTCAACAAGCTCCTCGCCAAGTTCGACGACGGCAAGAGCGTGAAGTACCTCGACATCGGCGAGAAGTTCCTCGACGACAAGGGCGGCCTGCCGAAGTCGACCATGCCCGACTTCCTCCACCTCTCGGAAAAGGGCTACACGATCTGGGCCGACGCGATTTCCAAGACCGTCGAAGAGATGGTGAAGTAAAAGCGGGCGAAGCCCGCGGACGACCATCCGCGGGCACCGTTCCTCGCCGCACGGAGCGTGCGCCCATAAGAAGTCAAGAAGATTTTTCTCACCCGGAGCCTGCCCACGATGTCCAACCTTCGATCCGTCACCCGTCTGCTCGGTCTCGGCTTCACGCCCGGCAAGCTCCGCGGCCTCCAGCGCATCAGCAATCCGAACGGCACCCTCACCATGGTGGCCACGGACCAGAACAGCTCCATGATCTCCATGATGAAGAAGGCCACCGGCAAGGAGCCGACCTTCGCCGAGATCGCCGACGCCAAGGTCATGCTCTCCCGCGCCCTCGCCCCGCACTGCTCCGGCCTGCTCGTCGATGGCTACTACGGCTACTGGAGCACCATCGCCGCCCACGCCGTCCCTGCCACCACCGGCACCCTCATCCGCGTCGAGAAATCCGGCGCCAACAAGAACAAGGCCGGCGCCCCCTGCGGCGAAGTCGAGCAGGGCTGGGGCGTCCACAAGATCAAGAAGTGCGGCGCCGACGCCGTCAAACTCCTCGCCCAGTTCGAGCCGGAGGAGTTCGACTCCGCCGAGCACAACTTCGAGTTCACCCGCAAGATCTGGGAAGAGTGCATCCAGCACGACATCCTCTTCCTGCTCGAACCGATCCACTTCGCCTACAACGGCGAGGACGACAAGTCCCCGAGCAAGATCGCCCGCAAGGCCACGACCGTCATCGAATCGGCCCGCATCCTCAGCCGCTACTGCGACATCTACAAGTCGGAGTTCCCCGGCACGCCGGGCGTCGAGAGCGACGCGCAGCTGGTGGACAACCTGAAGCGCCTGAACGATGCCTGCACGAAGCCCTGGGTGCTGCTGAGCGCGGGCGTGGACTACGACCAGTACAAGAAGCAGGTGGAGATGTCGATGAAGGCCGGCGCGAGCGGCATCCTCGGCGGCCGGGCGTTCTGGAAGGAGTTCTTCACCTTCACCAGCCCGGCCGAGCGCCAGAAGTTCGCCGAGACGGAGTGCGTGCGCCGCGTGAAGGACATCGACGCGATCGTCAAGCAGGGCACGCCGTGGTTCAAGAAGTACGGCTACACGATGGAGGATTTGCACAACCTCCGCGCCGCCGAGGGCTGGCACGCCCGCTACGCCGGCGGCAACGCCGTCTCGAGCGGCCCCGCGAAGGTGGACCCGAACGCGGTGTATTGATTCTCGTTCAATCGAAGTGGCCCGGAGATTTCATCTCCGGGTCGTTTCATTTACCGCCGCGATCGGAACCGCTCGACCCACTCGGCCATCGCTCCCGGCCGACGGCAGTCGGCGTAGATCATCGCGAAGTTCAAGCCGACGTTGCCGGGCATCAGGACGAACTCGTGCTGACCGGATGATTGCGTCTTCGTTCCCACAGCTTCGAACGCCGTTCGGAATTCACCGATGAACTGCCGATACGCTGCGGCATCGGCCCGGATTCGTTCCGTCGCCGCGGGCGTGCCAATCCCTCGCAAGCGTCGCAAGACGATCTCGCGAACGTACTCGTTGCCCCGGGACATGACCGTCGCCAACTCGTCTTCCTGCCCCGGGCCGAATAGCTGCGCGGCATAGCGCAGGAGATCGACGCGACTCGGATCGTGTTGGCCCAGCGGCTCGGCGGCCCGCACGAGAGAACGGGCTGTTTCGACATCTCGCTCATCGCGCTCCGGCCGGTCGAAGTCGAAGTCGCCCGCGATTCGGTCCACGTCGCCCCCGCCGTCCCGCGTCTCGGCGACGAGTTCCAGGAATCGCCGCAATCCCCGGCAGACGAGGTGGGGATCATCGCCATCGTGGAAAATGTGTGCGATCAGTCCTCGGGCCGGTCCATTGCAGCAGATCGCGTACGGGTCGGAGTCGTTGCAGTCGGAGAAGGGAACATATCCGATAGCCGCCGGAAAGAGGCCGGCATAATTACCGATTACAGCCAGTGGAACGAGATCGATACCGATGCCGGACATTCCGTCCGACGACGACCAGAGTTCGCGGAACTCGTCCGGCAACTCGACGCCGAGCGCGGACTCGAGTTCCGCGAAGGCTTCTCCCGAAGCACCATCGTTCAATCGAAAACCGGCCCGATTGGCGAGCGAGAGGAGGGATTGCATTGGGATTCTCCCGGATACCGAAAATCGAGTTGCGTCCCCTTATCCCTGCCTTTTTGCCCGTCCCGATATGACGCTGCGCTATGGGGTTACTCGTTTCGAACCCGCACGTCGGAGAAGTATCCCGCAGTCCCGACATCCACCCACAAACCGACCGCCCCCGATGCGTCGGGGCCGAGCTTCAAGTCGTTTACGATCAGGGCCGGCTGCTTGGCACCGTTGACGAACAGTTTGGCCTTGGCCCCCTTCACCTCGATCCGCATGTCGATCCACTCGTCTAAGCCCATGTCCGCGTATGACTCGTACTCGCCGGCCGCCTCCTTCCGCAACCGCTCAAACTTGAAGTCCGGGTATGCGAAGTACTGAATGGACCGGTTCCGGCGGAGTTGAAGCTCCGCCCGCGAGTTGGTCGGGCGGAGGTAGATGCACTCGAACTTCGAATTGTCCTCGTTGACCCGGAAGGCGACCCCGATGAACCCCCGCGCGAAATCCGGGGCGTCCTTGGTGAGTTTGCTCAACACCTTCGCCTCGATTGTCCCGTCCTTGAAGACTGACCCCTTGAGCCGAGCGAACGTGGGCTCGTCGAACTCCTTGACCTTGGGATCCTTGATGACCCGGATCGCATCCCGCCCGGAAACCTTCTCCGACCCGACTGTGACGCTAACCGGGTGAACCTCGGGAAGCTTGGTGTCGGCCGCCGGGGACGAGACGGCAAGTGCCCCGGCTACCGCCCAAGCAGCCAGGGCGTGGGTCGTAGCTTTCATGAACTTCCTCCGTCGCCTCCGCCGCCGAACAAGTTATTCTGCCGCCTACGAGAGACATATCACGGTTCGATCATAACCAGAGCGTTCCGCTTCGCAAGGATTTTCAGACCTTCTCTGTTCCTTGCACTTACCGACTGCCCGGGTACCGACGCCTGTTGGCAGCTCGCCCATTCGACAGAATCGCCGCAAGTCGTTGTCGGGCGTGGGTGCTTCCGAAAATCGGGCGTGGGTCCGCGGAAGGGTGGCGCAGTGGCGGCGGAATCATCGCGGAGCCGTGAGTCGAGTGGAAATGAGTTGCGCCTCGTTTTCACTCCTCCGCGTCGCCGTCTTCGAACTTGTCCAGCATGTGGCCGAGCTTCGCACGCTTCGTCGCCAAGTAGTCGCGGTTGAACTCGCCCGGCTCCATCTGGATCGGCACGCGCTCCACGATCTTCAAGCCGTAGCCTTCGAGGCCGATCACCTTGCGCGGGTTGTTCGTCAGCAGGCGGATCTGGCGGACGCCGAGGTCGTGCAGGATCTGGGCGCCGATGCCGAAGTGGCGGAGGTCCGGGGCGAAGCCAAGCGGCGTCAGCCGCCGGGTGTCGCACCGGTCCGCAATCCGGCGGCTGACGCCGCACGGCTCGCCGGGGTTCAGGTTTTCACTCCGCACTCCTTCTTTCACTCCGCACTTCTTCTTTCATTCCGCATTCCGAATTCCGAATTCCGCATTTCTCCCCTCACTTTTCCCGCACGTTGTACTCCAGCTTCCAGCGATGCTTGCCATCGCGGCTCAGGCACCACAACTCCAACTGGCCCACTTCCGTCACCTTGCTGTGCAGGTGCACGGGCACCACCTGCCGGCCCTTGCCGTCGAGCGTCACGCGCATCGGCGTCAGTTCCTCGATCTGCTCCTCCCACTCGTCCACCACCGTGCCGGCCTTGTCGTCGCGGCGGAGCGTCGAGCCGAGGAAACGGAACTCGGCCTCCTCGCCGACGACGAGGCCGAACTCCTGTTTGGGCAGGTCGGCTTCGGTGCCTTCCTCCATGCCGAACGGGGCGACGCAGAGCGCCTTGATCGGGGGCGTCAGGCCCGGCACGGCGGGGGCGGCGGTCTCGACGCCGATGTAGTAGGCGCGGGCGGTGCCGCCCCGGATGCGGATCCCCTGGCCCCGTCGCACGAGGCCGTAGTAGGCGGCCCCCTTGGCGACGGCCTGATCGAGGTCGGCGCCGGCGAGGACGCGGGCGGCGTCGGCCTTCGACGCCTTCGCCCAGCCGTTCAGCACGGCCATCAGGCGGTTGCGGAGTGCATCCGACTTGAAGACGCCGCCGTTGAACAGCACCGCCGTCGGTAGCGTGGCATCACCCGCAGCCTTTCGGCTGCCGGCTCGCCGGGGCCGCTCCCGGGTCGCGAGCGCCTCCGCCTGGCGGTGCAGGAAGCTGGCGAGGTGGCGCGTCACGGCGGCGTCGGCGACGTACGGCAGGCCGAGTTCTTGCAACCCGCCCACACGCGCCTTCGCCGGCTCGGCATCCCGGGCACAGTCCGGGAAGAAGCCGTCGATCAGCACCTTCTCGACGTCCGCCCGGGGCAGGTCGTACTTGATCGACCCGCCGATGACGGATCGCCCCTTGCCCAGCACCGTGACCGGGGCCGACTGGCGCGTGGAGTCGGCGAGCAGGAACTCCTTCGCGGCCCGGCAGCCGTAGGTGAGTTGGAGCATCTGGTTGGCGTCGAGTTTCGTGCCGGTCTTGGCGAGCGCGGCGGCGGCGGTGTGGGCGAGGGCGAGGTCCATGTTGTCGCCGCCGAGCAACAGGTGGTCGCCGACGGCGAGGCGCGTGAGGGCGAGGTTGCCGGCCTCTTCGCCGACTTCGATCAGTGTGAAGTCGGTGGTGCCGCCGCCGACGTCCGCGACGAGCACGAGGTCGCCGACAGTCACGTCCTTCCGCCAGCCGTCGCCGAGGGAATCGAGCCAGGAGTAGAACGCCGCTTGCGGTTCTTCGAGAAGGGTGAGCTGGTCGAATCCGGCGGCCTTGGCGGCTTCGACGGTGAGGTCGCGGGCCATGGCGTCGAACGACGCCGGCACGGTGAGGACGATCTCCTGGAGTTCGAGGCGATGGTCGGGCACCTTGGCCATCGAGGCGTTCCACGCCTCGGCGAGGTGCTTGAGGATGCGCGTGGCTGCTTCTACGGGCGAGATGCGTTTGCCGGTATCCGGGGCACGGAAGGGCAGGATGGCGGACTTGCGGTCGACGCCGGCATGGCCGAGCCAGGACTTCGCGGACGCGACGAGCCGCGTGGGGACCTGCGAGCCGAAGTTGCGGGCGAACTCGCCGACGGCGTAGTCGCGGGCGGCGTCCCACGGGAGCTTGAGCGCGCCGGCGGGTTGTTCGCCGTCGCCGGGGAGGTAGAGGAACGAGGGGAGCAGCGGGCGTTCCTCGACGGTGCCGGGTTGGACGACTTGCGGGATGGCGAAGGACTTGACCAGGGCGGGGTCGGCGGCGCCGGTGTCGACGTAGGCGAGCGCGGAGTTGGTGGTGCCGAGGTCGATGCCGACGACGAAACGCGAGGAGGCCATGAGGTGGAAATCCCGAGTGCGGAATCAATCGGGTTATTCTAGGGGCGAACGCGCCGGGCGAAGTGGGATCGGGCCGCGCCGTCGGGTCGGGAGTTGCCGCCGGGCGGGCGGAGGGCGGCCAGATCGGGCAGGTCGTCGGGCGGCGCGAGGAGTTCAGCGAGCAGGGCGGGATCGAAGCGGGCGGCGATTTGGAAAACGCGGATCCACCTGGCTCGAAACTTGACGGCATCGCGAGAATCGAGTTGCATTGACCGAACGAGTTTTCTCGCGTCCGTCGTTTTTGTCACGATGGTGCCATCGCTGTTTACCGTAATCGCGGATTCGAGGAGAACCGACAAGGGATCGGGGACCAATTGATCGCCCTTGCGAGTATTGCAGGATTCGCAGGCATAGAGCAAGTTGTCGTATTCGAGAGCCCGGTCAGGATAAGCTGACGTCGGCAAAAAGTGGTCGATCGCGAATTCGGCGACGTTGCGTCCCCATTGCTCCATCCGCAAGCAATAAACGCAAAGGAATGAGAATTCATCCCTCAACCACGGTCGGAACCCGTCGGTCGTGGAATATCCGATCGGTCCGTGAACGCGGACATGGGCCGATTCGGGATACATAAACGGCTGCATTATGGTGCACCGTTGTCGCCATTGGGTGAGACCGCCCGCAATAACCTGGCCTCGAATGCTTGTAAAGCTTCCCAAGGCAATGGCGCGACCCGGTTGACGTGTCGCTCTAGCCGCGATTGCAACCGCTCCAGTTCGAGCGATTCCTCCGGCGTGATCGTCCCGGCGATCTCGCGGTCGATCAGTTCGAATCGACGCCGATTGGCGTCTTCATTCCATGGCAGGTCTTCCACGACGGGCACCAATCGGTACTTCGGTCGGCCCGCGTCTTCGATGGTCAAGCCGTCACGGTCGAGGCCGTGCGTCTCGAGGAATTGTCGGACGGGCAACGGGACGGCGTCCCAACTCACGCGGGTCATGGCCGACTCCAGTTCGGATGAACCCATCTTACACGATCGCGGATTCGACTTCGTTCATTTCCGCCGGCGGACGTACTGCGAGGGGATCGACGGGAGGTTGGCCTTGAGGTAGGGGGATTGCGGTTCGAGTTTCAGGAGGTGTTTGATCTCGAAGGGGGTGAGGAGACCGTCGCCGTCGCGGTCCAGGGTGGGGAACTCGCCGAGGGGTCGCTGGCCGACGGTGCGCCATTCGTAGAGGCCGACCTGCCCGTCGCGGTCCTCGTCGAGTTCGCGATACCACTTCGGCAAGGGGATCGGTGGTTCGGGCTTCGAGGCCTCGTCGGCGTTCGGCGAATCCGATTTCGGGGCGGCTCGCGGTTCGGGCGGCCCGGCGGCGAGGGATGCCGGGTTCTCGCGATAGCTGCCCATCCGGGCGCGGAAGTACTCGCGGTACTCTTCGTACTCCAGCGCGCCGTTGCGGTTCGCGTCGAACTGCTCCAGGACGGCCTTCAAGGTTTCGGTCTGTTCGGCCGGCTCGAGCGCGCCGGACTTGTCGCGGTCCATTCCGGTGAAGATCCTCGCGGCGGCGTCGAAGGGGTCGATCTCGATCTTCGGCTCCTTCCACGGGGGCGATTGACCGGCCGAGAGGTTCTGAACGGCATAGGTCAGGAACGCCTCGCGAGGGATCGACGGGCTTTTCTCCAGACCGAGACGCTGGGCGGAGCGGAGGTACAGTTCCTTCACCGGCTTGTCGCGGATCGATTGCAAGGCCCACGCCGGCTGGCCCTGACTGACGGCGTCGAACCAGCGGCCGAAATCGACCTCGCCGCGTGCGTCCGGCACGGTCGCGCCGGGATGAACTTCCGCCATCACCTTCACCCAGCGGTCGCGCTCGGTTTCGCCGCCGAACGTCTGCTTCGCGGTGGCGAAGAGGATCTTCTCTTCCTTCTCGGCCAGCTTCTCGTTGATCCGTGCGAGTTTGTCGGCGGCGGCCGGCTTTTCCGGTCGGTCCGGTCGGAGGGGCTTCTCGGCTTTCGGCTTCTTGATCTTCGGTTCCCGCAATTCCTGCCCGGTCGTCACGGGCGGCGCGACGAGGCCGGCGAGCAACCAGGCGGTCAGGGCCAACTTCGAAGCGATTCCCACGTACCGCACGCGATCTCTCCAGTTCGGCGATTATCCAACACCGGACACCGGTGTCGGGTTTCGGTTGAAATCGCCGTCGCGTTCGCCGGAATTTTCCGGCGGAGTGGGGGGGTGGGAGGCGTTTCTTCCGACGAACCCCGTTGGGAAGCGGAGACGCCGGCATGCGGAAATCGGAACGTTCATCCATTTCTCATGGTGTGGGCTGTCATTTCCGGCCGGTGCGGGATACGATCCACACTAGACGGACGGGGCAGTCCCGTCCGTGACATATCCAGGGGTTCTCCCATGCGAATCACGTCTCGTTTGCTCGCATCGATGGTTCTGGTGATGGTGATCGGCGTCTCGGCTTCGGCCCAGCAGCCCCGTCCCGGCGGGTTCGGCGGCTTCGGCGGTGCCGGCTTCGCCGGCGGCTTTGGCGGGGGAGGGCAGAACCTGAAGTCGACGTTGCTCTCGAACAAGGCCCTTCAGGACGAGCTGAAGATCTCCGACGAGATGAAGGAGAAGTTCGCGAAGTTCCAGGAGGCTCAGATGGCCGAGATGCAGAAGCTCGCCACGCTCGGCCAGGAAGACGACGACCAGATCGCCCGCCTGAAGGCGCAGATCAAGGTGATCGAGGACCGCAAGGAACTGCTGAAGGGGCTTTCGGCCGAACAGACCAAGCGGCTCGACCAGATCGACCGCCAGCGGATGGGGCTGGCGGCGTTCGCCAACGAGAAGGTGGCGAAAGACCTCAAGATTTCCGACGACCAGAAGGACAAGTTCAAGACGATCAACGACGAGCTGCAGAAGGACATTCGCGAGCTGTTCCAGGCCGGTTTCGGCGCGGACACACAGAAGAAGATGCAATCGCTGCGTGAGGAGGCGCTGGACAAGTGCGTCGAGCTGCTGACCGCGGATCAGCGGAAGCAGTGGAAGGAAATGATCGGCGAGAAGTTCGACCTCGCGAAGCTGGCCCCGCAGCGCCCGATGCGTCGGGACAACTGAACCGAGTGGCATTGGACCGTGGCAGGCCGGGGGAGAACCCCCGGCCGTTTTCATTCGTAGCGGGCGAAGCGGATGTGGGACTTGCCGACGGCCTGTCGCAGCCGGCGCAGGTAGCGGGTGCGGGGGATTTCGACGGCGCCCATCTTGCGGGTGTGTTCGGTCGTCATCTGCACGTCGATCAATTCATAACCCCGTGCCTGCAGGTGCGTCATGAGCGCGACGAGGGCGACCTTGGACCCGTCGCTGACGCGGTGGAACATCGACTCGCCGGCGAAGAACGCGCCGATGGCGACGCCGTAGATTCCGCCCGCCAGTTCGTCGTCCTTCCAGACTTCGAGGCTGTGGGCGTGGCCGAGCCGGTGCAGTTGCCGGTAGGCGTCGATCATGCGGGGCGTGATCCAGGTGCCTTCGGGCCGACCGACGCCGCACTCGCGCATGACCCGTTCGAAGCACTGGTCGATGGTGACGTGGAAGATCCCTTTGCGCATCGTGCGGGCGAGGCTGCGGGAGACGTGGAGCGTTTCGTATTCGATGACGGCGCGGGGGTCGGGGGACCACCAGAGGACGGGATCGTCGTCGTTGAACCAGGGGAAGACGCCATCGGAGTAGGCCTTGAGCAGAGTGGACGCGCTCAAGTCGCCGCCGACGCCGACCAGACCTTCGCCATCGGCGAGTTCGGGCGGGATCCACGGTCGGTCGTTGGGAAGGATGGCGCGCATACGTCGCGGGGTCAGGGGTCAGGTAGCGGGGTCAGGGGTCAGGGGTCGAGTTTACACGGCTACTCGTCGAGAACCACCAATCGAAACACTCGATAATCGTCGCCTTTCGGCCTGAAAGGCCGACTCTGTCAGCCCAGGCCGAAGGCCTGGGGGACGCGACCGATGCCCATGTATTCCGGCCCTGAAAGGGCCGCTCCTGCATGGCTCAGTCCCAAACATAGCGTTCGTCCCATTCGATTGCATACTTCCGCAACCACGTGCGAAACTCCTCTTGAAACGACTCCTTCGCGTGGTGCTCCGGTTGCCGAAGAATGTAGGCCCGGACGCGTTCCACATTGGAATGGCTAACCGAGAACGCGCCGTATCCGGACTGCCACTGGAATCGCGTCGACGGTCCGACTTTTTCATTCACCCAACTCGAACTGGCTGCCTTGATGCGACCGATCGCGTCGGCGAGGGCGATCGTTCGCCCGAGTTGGAAGAGAAGATGCACGTGATCGGTCACGCCACCGATGGTCAACGATTGGCAACCGATCCCGTTGATGGTTCCGCCGATCACCTGAAACAATTCGTCCTGCCACGGATCCAAAATGAGCGGTTGTCGATGGTGCGTCGAAAAGATGGCGTGGATGTAAACTTTGGCGAGCGATTGTGCCATCGGAATCCTCGCACGAGCGGCCCTTTCAGGGCCGGGGTCTATGGCCATCCTATCCCAGGCCTTCGGCCTGGGCTGTTAGAGTCGGCCCGTTGGGCCGAAAAACATTATCTTTCGACTTCGCTAAAACTGGAACCTCGAATACCGCCCTCCGTAATCACTCCAAGTCTTCGGTGCTGCTTTCTCCCGTCTCCCGACTCCCGGCTCCTGACCCTTGGCGAAGCTACTTCCCGATCGCGCCGATGATCGCGTCGTCGTTCTTGGGGGCGGACCACGCGGTGAAGGCCACTTCGGCCTTCGCCGCATCCTTCGGTTCGGGCAGGCGGAGGATCGCCTGCCAGCCGCCGCCGGACTTGGGGACGAACCGCCAGACGGCTCCGCTCGGTGCGGTGCCCACGACGAGCACGGTGGCCCGGCCGCCGTCGGGCAGCACGACCTTCGCGCCGACGGCGGGAATCTCGGGCGCGTCGTCCTTGAGGTTCAGTTCGAGCGCCGTGCCGCTCGGGCCGAACGCGCGGGGAAGCCCCGCGGTCTCGCCCGCGAGCAGCCACGCCGTGCGGGTCGCCGGCTGTTCGATCGCGAAGGATCGCGTCAGCCCCGTGGCCACGGTCCCCTTCGCGGGCGCGATCGTCTCGCGGATGGCGAGTTCGCCCTTTTCATCCGGGTCCGACACCCGGTAACGGAAGGTCGGCACGCCGGCGTCGTCGAGGGTGTAGCCCTCGAACCGCGTATGGCGCGGCCCCTGGTAGATCTGTTCGTTCGGCAGCGGCGCGCCGAAGGCCGGATCCTTGGCGCGCTTGGCGAAGTCCGGCGGCGTGCGGCTGCCGGTCACGCCCCATGGCGGCCCCGCCGGCGGCGCGAGGAACTTCGGCCCCAGGAGTTTCGCCGGTGCGCCGCCGCGGTTGTTCCACACCGGCGAGGCGTCGACGAAGTTCCCTTCCCAGGCGTAGGCGACGCGGCACGCGGCGGCGTCGAAGACGAACGAACTGCCCGCGAAGCCGACGGCGATGGCTTTCGTACCGGCGCCGTCGGGCATGAAGGTGCGGAGGATCTCCGGTCGTTCGGTGCCCTTCAGGATCAGCCCCTTCGGCGGCTCCATGCCGGCGGGGAGCGGCAGGCCGGGGCCGAGCGAGAGGTACGCCCAGATGGCTTCGATCTGCGGGTCGGCGTCGCCGTTCAGGAGGTTCGCGAAGGCGGACTTTCCGTTGTTAAAGTTCTGGGGCATCTTGGTGCCGGGTGCGAGGCGTTGCGGGTTGTGCATCCAGCGTTCGTACCAGTCGTAGCGCAGGCGTTCGGCGGTGCGGGCGAGGTCTGGCCCGCGTGTTCCGCCGCCGACGTGCCCGCTGATATCGTGGCACTTGATGCAGCCGAGGCCCTCCGAACCGCTGAGCTTGCGCCCGGCGTCGAGGCTCGCGGCGGCGTACTTCACCGGCTTGGTCGTGTCGTCGGGCAGCGTCGCCTCGAGGTGCGCCAGCGCCGTCGGCAGGTGGCCGACGTTCGCCGCGCCGTACTGCGGCATTCGCAAACTCATCCAGGGTCTGGCCCGGGCGCCTTGCGTCAGCACGGCGTTCAGCCAACTCGTTTTCGCCTTGTGTCCGACGCCGGTGAGCCGCGGCGGGGCGACGTCGTCCGCGTTCTCGGCATTCTCGAGCTTCTTCATCTGGTCGGCGAGTTCGGTGCCGATGCCGCCTTCGCCGTCGCGGACGTGACAGTTGAGACAACTGAAGCGTTTCATCGCCGACCGCGCCAATTCGATCGACGACGGCGCGTCGGCCATCAGCCCCCGACCGACGAACGCCTTCAGCGCCTTCGCTTGCTCCGCATCGAGTGCATACACCGGCGTCTTATCCGCGCTCGGCTTCGCCGACAGGCAGCCGAAGTCGCTGCGGTTCCGCTTGTCGCCGGTCTTGTAGTCCAGCGAGACCGCTTCGCGGGCCGGCAGTTTCTGACCGCCGGGCGCTACCGTGTGGCAGTTGACACAGCCTTTCGAGGTCACAAGCCGCTGGCCCAATTCCATCCAAGTCTTTGCATCGAAGTCGGCCGGTTTCATCGCCGGTTCCTTCGGCCCGTCGCGCTCGATTTTGTCGTCGGTCATTCGGTACAGGTGCCGGGCCAGGTCGCGGGCCTCGTCGTTGGTCAGTTGCATGTTCGGCATGCGGCCGTGCGGGTTCCGCTTGAGGGGATCAAGCAGGTATCGCTGAAGCTCGTCCGGCGTGGTCTTGCTGCCGAGACCGCCGAGCGCGTAGATCGCCTGCGAACCGGTCGCGGAGCCGAATCCGAACAGACTCGAAGTCGGCTCGAACTTCACGGGCTTGTCCTCGTCATCGTCCTCGCTCTTCTTCGCCGTGGCCGCCAGTTGTTTCCCGTGGCACGCGGCGCAGCCGGTTGTCGTGAACAACTTCGACCCGTTGGTCAGGCTCTTCGACCACTCGTTGGAGATCGTCGGCACCTTCGGCTCACGGATCGGACCGCCGAGCGAGGCCAGATATTGCCCGACGGCGTAGCGTTCGGCCCGGCCGCGCTCGTCGTCCGTGAAGAGCTTCGGCATCGTCGTGTGCGGCCGCAGCTTCGCCGGGTCCGCCAGCCACGCGTCCATCCAACCGGGGAACACCCGCCGCCCCACGTCGCTCAAGTCCGGTCCGGTACGCTCCACGTAGGTCTGGTTCTTCGACGCGTGGCAGTTCTTGCAGCCGAGTTCCTCGTACAGAAAACGCCCGTGCGTGCCCGGCAGGGACTTGTCCACCGTGTCCGTGCGTTGCGCCGGCAGGTGGCCGAAGAAGAAGTGGGGGATCGGCTCGCGCTTGAAGCCGGGGCCTTCCCAATGCAGTTCGAAACGGCTTGCCGTCGGATTTCCTCCGCGACCGTTGAAGCGGGCCGTGAACCGGTAGACGCCCGGTTCCAATTCGACCTCGGACCCGACGGCCTCGACGGCTTTTGTTGGGAGCTCGGCACTTTTGTAGCCTTCGTGTGAACCCTCAAGGGCGCGGACAATATTTCCGCCTCGCAGCAGCACAACATCGGCGGCACCGCCCTGTGCGAGCGCTGTGAAGCGATACTTCCCCGCCGTGACAATCTGGATGTACCCGCGCCAACTCGCGTCCGCCGTCGTTCCCTTGGGCGTTGCCCCTTCGCCCTGTGGCAAGAAGAGAGCAACCGTCGGCTCCAGCCGGTAGCTTGTCGAGGTCATCGGTCGTTCGGGGTATTGCGTGAATCCGGCGATCAGCCCCGGTTTGAGTTGCTTGCGATCGACTTCGGGTTCGGCGGCGGCGAGGGGCGCGGCGAGAAGGCAGAGCGTAAGCAGGTACTTCATGGCAACGGGCCGTGGGGTGGGAATTCCGTTCCCGTTGATTATCCCGATGCAAGGCCCGGCTGCAAGATGGAAGCGGAGATCCGAACTCATTGCTCCTTCACGCTTCCGGGTTTACCATTCCCACATCGAACCTTCACATCCGGTGGCATCATGTCGATTCGAGTTCTGGCCGTGGGAGTATTCGTACTCGCTGCCCATTCCGCGTGGGCGCAGGAGCCTCCGGTGTTTGGGCACGCGGCCATCCACCAGGTCCATATCGAAGTGAGCGCCAAGGATTACAAGGCGATGGATCCGCCGCCGGTGAACTTGTTCGCCCCGCGGCCGAAGGCGCAGGAGGGCCGGCCCGCGCCCGGCAGCCCCGACGCCGGCGCCGGCAACATGATGTACGAGTTCGAGTACATCCCCGCGGCGGTGTCGATTGACGGTCATCATTTCCCCAAGATCGGCCTCCGCTACAAGGGGAGCGGCACCTACCTCATGTCGCAGACGGGCGCGAAGCGATCCTTGAAGTTCGACTTCGACCATTACGATTCGAAGATCGCGTATCGCGACCTGAAGAAGCTGAACCTCAACAGCGGCGTCGTGGACCCGACGAAGGCGCGCGAGGCCCTCGCATACGAGGTGTTCCGTGCCGCGGGCGTGCCGGCGCCGCGAACGGGGTTCGCGGACGTGACGATCAGCGTACCGGGGAAGTATGATCGGGAATTCCTGGGCGTCTACACAATCGTGGAACAGGTGGACAAGTCGTTCCTCAAGGCGCATTTCGGGAACGGGAAGGGGTTGCTGCTCAAGCCGGAGGGCGTTCGCGGCCTACCGTACCTTGGCGACACGCGTGCGGCCGTCGAGAAGGCGTACAACGCAAAGTCCGGCGAGGACGACGAGGCGGCGTGGAAGCGGCTGGTCGAGCTGACGCGGCTCGTCAACAAGGCGAGCGAGGCGGAGTTCCGTGAGTCCATCCGCCAGTACCTGGACGTGGACAACGCGACGCGCTTCCTGGCCGCGACGGCGATCCTCGCGAGCCTCGACAGCTTCATCGGCCTCGGGCACAACTACTACCTGTACCTGTCTCCCAAGACGAACACGTTCCATTTCCTGCCGTGGGATCTCGACCTGGCCTTCGGTGGTTTCATGATGTTCGGCACGCCCGACCAGCAAGCGAACTTCAGCATCGAGCGGCCCTACATGGGAGAAAACAAGCTGATCGACCGGCTGTTCGCGATGCCGGAGGTGAAGGCGAAGTATCGGGAGCAAGTGAAGCGGTTGCACGCGGACCTGTTCGCGTCCGGGAAGTTGGCGAAGGACGCGGCGGCGATCGAGGCGTTGGTGAAGGAATCGATCGCGAAGGAGAAGGCGGCGGCGACGAAGCGGAAGGAGGACTTCGCGGCCGGGAACCCGTTCGCGCCCAAACCGTTCCCGATCGCGGAGTTCATTCAGAAGCGTTCGGCGGCGGTCGGTGAGCAATTCGCGGGCCGGAGCCAGGGGGTGGTGCCGGGGGCGAACTTCGGCGGCCCGCCGCAGGGGCCGGGTGCGCAACTCGCGAAGCCGTTGCTCGATTCGTTGGACTCGGACAAGGACGGCAAGGTGAACGAGACGGAGTTCGAAGCGGGATTGAAAAAGCACTTTCGGGAGTGGGACAAGAACCGGAACGGCACTCTCGACCAACGCGAACTGGCCGAGGGTTTGCAGAAACTGATGCCGCGACGGTGACGTTGCTTCAGATCGTCCCCAGCAGCGCGCCGAGGATGTTGTCCTGCGGGTAGCTGTGGCCGAGGTGCTGGCGGTAGCCTTCGGCGTACTGCGCGGCCGTGCCCTTCGCCTGCGATGCGGACCAGTCTCGCATCGACTGCACGAGGTTGTCGACGCCGTGGTGCTTGCGCAGCCAGGCGCGCTGGCTTTCGTGGCATTCCAGCATTTTCGCTTTCAGTTCGATGGCGCTCGTGATGTCGATGCGGAACGCCGGTTCGACGCGCCGGCCGTAGATGTCCTTGCCTTCGAGTGGGTCGCAATAGAAGAGGTGCGGAATGCGATCGACGGGCGGGTGGACGTGACGGCCATGGAGAAAGTTCGGGATCGGTGCGGCGAAGGTGGCGGCGCGGACAATCTTGCTCGTCTGCTCGTGGTCGAGGTGGTAGTCCTCGGGGCTATGGGTGATGACGACGTCGGCACGGACCTCGTTGATGAGCCGAGCCGCCTTCTCGACCGATTCCTCGTTGTAGATGACGCGCAGGTCGAGCAGTTCGAGGCAGTGGTAGGTCGCGCCGATGGCCTTCGCGGCGGCGGCGCCCTCGGCTCGGCGGATACGGGCGATTTCCTGGGGAGGGTATTCGGTCGAGCCGCAGTCCCCGGCCGTGGACGTGGCGACGTGGATGCTCCAGCCGTGTTCCTTCGCCAGTCGGATCAGGACGCCGCCGCAGAGGAACTCGACGTCGTCGGGGTGGGCCAGTGCCGCGAGGATGACTTTGCTCATCGCCGTCTCGAAGGGGTGGGGAAGACTCTCCGACCATCGTAGCGACGGGGCGGGAAACGCAAACGCGGACGGGATCCCCCGTCCGCGTTTGTCTGATTCGGTGTCGGTTCAATCGCGGATGGCGTAGAGGTCGTGCTCGGCGTTCACGGCGTCCACGACCCAATGGTTGATCTCGCGGAGCGTACTCGCATGGATTTTTTCGGAGGTGTACTCCGACTTGCGGACGTTCGCGCCGGCAGCGTCGAGCAGGGCGAAGTCCTCGTCCATGGCGGTGCGAAGCGCGTCGGGGGCATGGGCGCTCTGGCCGAGGAAGAGGCGGAGTTGGGCGGCGTCGGCGAGGTTGAAGACCGGGCGGCCTTCAGCGTTGCGGGGCATCGCACCGTTCAGGGCGACGACGCCGGCGACCTTGCCCGCGAGGGCGAACCCGGCCCGATAGGCCGCGTCGCAGCCTTCGTTCACGCCGACCAGGTACACCCGCTCGGAATGGATATGGTAGGTACGGCGGGTGAGTTCAACGGCGAGGCGGACGTATTCGCCGAACATCGTATCGGCGCTCGGGTGTTCCCAGCCGAAACCCTTCTGGCCGCTGGGCCGCCGACCCAGCGGTTGCGGGCCGCGAATGCTCAGGTACACGAAATTCTGCGAGGAGATCTTCGGGCAGACGCGGAGGACCTGCTCCTCGTTTCCACCCCGACCGTGGAACAGCACCAGCAAAGGATAGGCGTAGCCCGGCTCGTAAGCGTCAGGCAATTTCGTGCGGATCGGCAAGCCGAGCATCGGCTCATCCGCAACATCATACCCCTCGTGGAGGCGATCCATCCGCCAATGGTTCATGTTGGGCATGGCAACCTGGTATCCCGTGTTGTTTCCGAACTCCGAACGTCGTCCGTCGAGGGGACTTCGAACGCACGTCGGTAGCGGTAATCGCGGCTCGAATCGGGTGAACCGCAGAAGTCTACGGTGACCCTAGAGCGCGGTCAATCCGAGCCTAGCGGACACTTGAGTCAAAACGGACGAAATCGCGGAATTGCCGCCCGGTTGCACCGGATAAGCCGACTGCACGGGAATGGGCAATCTTTTCCGCGTGCGCAAGAGCGCGACTTTTGCTTGACTTCCGGCCCGCGTCGGATCGATTCCCGGCTGAAATCCCGGCATCTTCGCGCCCGTTGATTCCTTGATTACGACCCCTTCGCGAACGCGCCGAAAGTATGCCCGCGCGCTGCCAGCCCCTCTCGCAGCCGTTCCGCAAACTCGACCGCGCCTGGCGAGTCGCCGTGTACGCAGATCGTCCGCACGCCGCGATCCCGCACTAATCGTTCCACCTGGTCCACCGCTTCCGTAGTATCGTCGATCAGTGCGTTCGGCTCCGTTCGCGGTACCAACGTCCCATCCGGCCGATAGCGCCGGTCCGCGTACCCCTCCGGTACGAAGGGCAATCCCACGGCCGCGGCTGCGCGCTCCAGTTCCGAGCCGGGCAGACCTACGATCGATAGCCCGTAGAGGAACGCCGCTGCCACCAAGGGTTTCGCATAGCCCGGGTCACGGCACGCCTGGTGGTACAACGCGCCGTGCGGCTTCAAGTATCGCACGTACGACCGGCAAATCCGCGACAACCCCACCAGCGCGCCGATCTGGTGGATCGCGAGTGTGGCCACTTGCCGATCGGTCAGGGATTGTTCGACGCGTCCGAAATTCACGCGATCCGCATAGCCGGGATGCGCGCCGACGACGACCCCATGCTGCGCCGCCAGTTCCATAGTGGCGCGCGCGCTGTCGGCGTCCCCGGCGTGGAAGCCGCAGCAGACGTTTGCCGACGTGACGAGGGTCAATAATGCGGCATCCTTGCCGATGCCCTCGCCCAAATCCGCATTCAGGTCGATGAGCATGGGGCAAAGTTTAATGACACGCACCGGGGCGCGCAAGAGGAGAATCCGAAGAAAACACGGAATCGGCAAAATCGGTCAACGTGACCGTACAGGTGCATCGGTTTCGACCGGTTCCTTGACAGACCATGCGGCGTTTGCGAACCTATTATCACCCACCCAATGCGGACCGTTCCGGTCCTCGCCGCCGAGCTGTGTTCCCCATGCGAATCCTTTCATCGTTTATCGTCGGCATCGTTCTCGTTGGTCCGGCGTGCGCGGCGGACGCGCCGACATTTGAAACCCACGTACGGCCGATCCTGAAGGCGTACTGCTTCGAGTGCCACGGCGAAGCCGAGAAACCGAAGGGTGATCTCGATGTGCGTCTGCGCCGGCTTCTGCTGGAAGGGGGCAAGTCCGGCCCGGCCATCCTGCCCGGCAAGCCGGACGATAGCCCGCTCCTTGTTCGGGTACGGTCGGGAGAAATGCCGCCGGGGAAGAAGAAACTCGACGCCGCCGCGATCGATACGCTCGCACGGTGGGTCGCCGCCGGGGCGAAGACGGAGCGAGCCGAACCGGAATCGCTGGGGCTTGGCATGCCGATCACGCCGGAGGATCGGGCTTGGTGGGCGTTCCAGCCGGTCACGAAGCGAACGTCGCCGCCTGCAAAGCCGGAAGAGCGGGCACGCACTCCCGTCGATGCCTGGCTGCTCGCGTCGTTGCGGGCGAAGGGGTTTGGCTTCAACGCCGATGCCGACAAACTCACGTTGATTCGCCGGGCGAGCTTCGACCTCACTGGCCTGCCGCCCACCCTCGACGAGATCGACACTTTCCAGAAGGATGTATCCCCCGACGCCTACGAGAGACTCCTCGACCGCCTGTTGGCGTCCCCGGCCTACGGCGAGCGCTGGGGCCGGTACTGGCTCGACGTCGCCGGTTATGCCGACAGCGAAGGGTTCGATCAGGCCGATCCGATCCGCACAACCGCATGGCGATACCGCGATTACGTCATCGCCAGCCACAACGCCGACAAACCGTACGATCGGTTCATCCTCGAACAGATCGCGGGTGATGAACTCGTGAAACGCCCGTTCGCGAACCTCTCAATGGAAGACCGTGAAAAGCTGGCCGCGACGGGTTTTCTGCGCATGGCGCCCGACGGCTCCGGCAACCCCGGCGCGGACCAGAAGGTCGCTCGCAATCAGGTGCTCGCCGACACGATCCAGATTATTACGAGTTCGCTCCTGGGAATGACGGTCACGTGCGCGCGCTGTCACAACCACCGGTATGACCCGATCCCGCAAACCGACTTCTACCGGCTGCGTGCCGTTCTGGAGCCGGCGTTCGACCCGGCCGCGTGGAAGCCGCCGGCGGCGCGGCAAGTGTCGCTTTACACCGACGCGGACCGGACCGCCGCGGCGGCATGCGAAGAGCGAGCGAAGAAACTCGACGCGGAGCGATTGAAGAAACAGGAGGAGTTCATCGCGGCGACGCTGGAGAAGGAGTTCGCGAAGTTGCCCGAACCCGATCGCGAGAAGGCGCGGGCCGCGAAGAAGGTGCCGACGGCGAAGTGGAGTGCCGAGCAGAAAGCACTGATGGCGAAGTATCCGAGTTTGAACGTGAATTCGGGCAGCCTGTACCTGTACGACAACAAAGCGGCAGAGCAGTTGAAGTCGATGGCCGCGGCGGCCGCGGCGGAGCGGGCCAAAAAGCCGAAGGAGGAATTCATCCGTGCGCTAACCGAGGAGCCGGGCCGTGCGCCGCCGACGCGGCTGCACCACCGCGGGGACCCCGACCAACCGAAGCAAGTCGTCGCGCCCGGAACTCTGTCGATCCTTGAAGAATCTCTGCCGTATATCGACCGCAAGCCTGAAGGGATGGCGACCACCGGCCGGCGACTTGCGTTCGCCCGCTGGCTTACCGATCCGAAGAACCCGCTTGTTGCCCGTGTCCTCGTCAATCGCGTCTGGATGCACCACTTCGGCCGCGGCCTCGTCGGCACGCCCGGCGACTTCGGCCGACTCGGCGAACGACCCACGCATCCAGAACTTCTCGACTGGCTCGCCGCGGAATTCGTCGCCAACGGCTGGAGCCTCAAGGCATTCCACAAACTCCTCATGACGTCCACTGCCTACCGGCAATCGTCAGTGCGCGACGCTGCGAAGGACATCGCCGATCCCGATAACCGGCTGCTCGGCCGGTTCACGCTGCGGCGGCTGGATGCCGAAAGTCTGCGCGACGCGATGCTCGCGGTGAGCGGCCAATTGAATGTGAAGGCGGGCGGGCCGCCCATCCCGGTCATGGAGGACGATGTCGGCCAGACCGTGCTCGGCATGGCGAACCGCGACGGCGCGGGCTACAAGCTTGGCGACGAATCGCTCGCGCCCGGCGAGGAGTTCCGCCGCAGCGTGTACGTGCAGGTGCGCCGCTCGCGGCCGCTCGCCGTACTGGATGCGTTCGATTGGGCCGTGGTCGAACCCAATTGCGAGACACGCAACCGGTCGACGGTCGCGCCGCAGTCGCTGTTCCTGATGAACAACGGCTTCGTCCTGGCGCGGAGCGAGGCGTTCGCCCGACGCGTGATCGCCGACGCGGGATCGGATCGCAAGGCCCAGGCGGCGCGAGCGTGGACGTTGGTGTACGGCGCGGCGCCGTCGGATTCCGAAGCCGAACGCGCCGTCGCGTTCATCAACGAGATGTCTGCCGAATTGGCTAAGCAACCGGCCACGAAACCCGCCGGGGGCGAATCGAAGGCGCCGACAAAAGTGAAGGGTAAATCCGCGCCGGTTCCGGCGGCCGAACCGGTCGACGCCGCCCTCGCCGCCTATTGCCAGGCGCTCCTTGCGGGCAACCGCTTCCTATACGTCGACTGACCCGATTGGGAACGCCATGCGATCGCTCGCCTTGTTTTTGGGCCTCATCCTCGCGTCGGGACCGGTATTCGCCCTCGAGCCGATCCCTGACAAACTCGTCGTGCTGACCTTTGACGACGCCAGCCGCTCGCATTACACGGTCGCCCGGCCCTTGCTTCAAAAGCACCGGTTCGGCGCGACGTTCTTCGTCACGGAAGGCTGGGACTTCACCTCGAACAAGAAAGACTACATGACATGGGAGCAGATCGCACAACTCCACAAGGATGGCTTCGAGATCGGCAACCACACGAAGGACCATCAAAGCGTGACGGAGAAAACGCTCCGTGACCTGTCCGCGCAGTTGAAAGGGATCGACGATCGCTGCAAGGAGCACGGCATCCCGAAGCCGACGAGCTTCGCCTATCCCGGCAACGCCATCCACAAGGACGCGCTCGCCATCCTGAAGGACCACGGGATTCGCTTCGCGCGCCGTGGCGGCAGTCCGGAGTACGCCTACAAGGACGGTAAGGGGATCGCTTACGAGCCAAACCTCGACTATCCGCTGCTCGTGCCGACGACTGGCGACGCCCGGCCGACTTGGACTCTCGACGATCTCAAGAAGACCGTGGCGCAAGCGAAGCACGGCAAGATCGCGGTGCTGCAATTCCACGGCGTGCCGGACACGGCCCATGAATGGGTAACCACGAAAAAGGAATCGTTCGAGACTTTTCTGAAGTATCTGGCAGACGAGAAGTACACCGTCATCGCGATGCGGGACCTGGCGAAGTACGTCGATTCCGGAGTGGTCCCAAACGATCCGTGGGGCGCGATCGAGGACCGCAAGGCACGGATCGCGGTGGGCAAATCGCTTGACGACATTCGGCCGGCGAAATCGGATGATGAGTTGAAATACTGGCTGACGAACATGCTCGTTCACCATCGCTTCACGCCGACGGAAGCCGGCGCCGCGCTTGGCCTGACAGCCGAGGAAGTGAGAGCGGCGGCGAAGCGGCTAGGCATCGATGCGAAGGCGACTCGTCCGAGCGTGCTTCCGTACCCGGGCGGTCGGCCTCCGCGCATCGGTTTCCGCGATGGCATGATCCGACCGCAACGCGAGACCAAGGCGAGCGTTTTCGCGCCGTGGCCCGATGGCGGCTACGCCGTCGCCGATGCCCCCGAGGCGGTCTGGTTCGAGCCGACGTCAAAGAAGCCGGAGCTGCTGTACCTCGCCCACACGCACATCCCGACGTTCTGGGACAAGAAACAAGTCGATTTGGAGCCACTGGAGTGGACGCGCAAAGCCGACGGTTCGCTTGAACTCGATCGCACGCTCCCGAATAAAGTCTCGCTGTCGTCGCGCATCGTACCTGCGAAGGACGGCGTGCGGATGGAATTCCGCGTGACGAACGGCTCGGCGGAGACGCTGACGGGTCTGCGCGTGCAGATGTGCGTGATGCTCGCCGGCCTCGCGGGATTTGAGGAACGCACGAACGCGAACAAGGTCTTCGAGGCCCCGTTCGCCGCATGCAAGGACAAGACGGGCAAGCGATGGATCATCACCGGTTGGGAGCACTGTGGCCGCGCGTGGGGCAACCCGCCGTGCCCGTGCCTGCACGCCGACCCCGTGGTCGAGAACTGCCCTCCGGATGAGAGCCGGCGCGTCCGGGGGTGGATCTCGTTCTTTGAAGGCACCGACGTTCGGGTCGAGTTGAAGCGGTTGACGACGGCCGCCTTTCCGGCGGAATAGTCCGGTCGGCGCTTGACGGGAAGGGGGCAGTCGGTGATAATGTTTTGAGATTCAATCTCAATAGACGTTGCGCCCATGCTGCTTCCTCTGGACATGATGCGGGCCGGCGAACACGCCGAGGTTGCCGAAGTCGCTGGCGATCCCGCGTGGGTCGGCCGCCTCGCGGAACTCGGCCTGCGCGAAGGTGCCCGGCTCTGTGTCGTCCAGCCCGGCACCCCCTGCCTCTTGCAAGTCGCGAATGGCCGGCTCTGCCTCCGTGGCAGCGAATGCTCGCAGATCCTCGTCCGCCCCTTGTGCGGGGCCGACTGATGCCCACCATCAACGACTTGCACCCCGGCCAGTCGGCCGCCATCGTCTCGATTTCCGGCCCGCCCGCCCTCGTGCAGCGGCTCTACGAATTCGGACTCTTCGAGGGCGAGACCGTCGAGTTCGTGGCGACTGCTCCGCTCGGCGACCCGATCGAAATCCGTACGGGCAATACCCGCCTCAGCTTGCGAAAGACCGAAGCCGCCGGCATTCACATTCAAATCGACTGATCGAAACCCATGATTGACCAGCCGCTGACCGTCGCCTTGGTGGGGAACCCGAACGCCGGGAAATCGACCCTGTTCAATGCTCTTTCGGGGTTGCGCCAGCACGTCGGCAACTACCCCGGCGTGACTGTCGAATTGAAAAAGGGGCACGCGACGATCGACGGCCGCGCCGTCGAATTCATCGACCTGCCGGGAACGTACAGCCTCGCGGCGCGCAGCCCCGACGAGATGGTCGCCGTCGACTTGCTGCTTGGCCGGCGTCCGGAGGAGAAACGCCCCGACGCCATTCTCGCCATCGTGGACGCGTCCAACCTCGAACGCCATTTGTACCTCACGACCCAGTTGATGGAACTCGGCTTGCCGGTTGTACTCGCCGTCAACATGGTGGACGTCGCCGCGAAGCAGGGGATCGGCGTCGATGTCGAGAAGCTGTCTCAATCCACGGGGCTGCCGGTCGTCGCGATCCAGGCGAACGCGGGGATCGGTTTGGATAAACTGAAGGCCGCGATCCTCGACGCGTCGGGCACGCCCGCGCCCGCGCGGCCGCCGCTGCCCGAAGCCATCGACCGCGAGACGGATGCGCTTACCGCCGAACTCAACGGCTCGACGCCCCCGTTCCTCGCTCGACGGTTGCTGCTCGACATCGGCGGCTACGCCGAAACCTGGCTTGCCGAGAAGCACGGTCCCGCGCTCACGGCGAAGCTCGAAGCCGCCCGCCTGCGCCTCACCGAAGCCGGCCACCCGATCCCCGCCGCCGAGGCGAAGGCCCGATACGGATGGATCCGCAAGGTTGTCGCCGCGTCCGTCTCCAAGCCGACCGTACGCCCCGTCACGCGAACCGACAAACTCGACAAAGTGCTCACCCACAAGTTCTGGGGTACGCTCGTTTTCCTCGCGATCATGTTCATCGTCTTCCAGGCGATCTTCGTCTTCGCCTCCATTCCGATGGATGCCATCAAGGAAGGCTTCAAGAAGATCGGGGAAGCAATCGAATCCGTGATGAGTCCCGGCCCCCTGCGCGCCCTGCTCGTCGACGGCGTCGTCGCCGGTGTCGGCGGCGTCGTCGTCTTCCTCCCGCAGATCCTGTTCCTCTTCGCCTTCATCGCGATCCTTGAAGATTGCGGCTACATGGCCCGCGCCGCGTTCCTCATGGACAAGGTCATGAGCCGATGCGGTCTCAGCGGCAAATCGTTCATCCCGCTGCTCTCCTCCGTCGCCTGCGCCATCCCCGGCGTCATGGCCACGCGCGTCATCGAGAACCGCCGCGACCGACTCGCCACCATCCTCGTCGCACCGCTCATGAGCTGCTCGGCACGCCTGCCCGTCTATGGTTTGCTCATCGGCGCGTTCCTCACCAAGGACCGTCCATTCTGGCTCCCCGGCCTCGCGCTCTTCGGCATGTACATGATCGGGTTCATCGTCGCCCCGCTCGTCGCGCTCCTCCTGAAGCGAACGCTCCTGAAGGGCGAGACACCGGTCTTCGTGATGGAACTCCCGCAGTACAAACGGCCGTCAGTCCGCACCATCGTCCGCCGGATGCTCGAAGCCGGTTGGGCGTTCCTCCGCCGCGCCGGCACGCTGATTCTCGCGTCGATGATCCTTATCTGGGCGCTGCTCTACTTCCCGAATACCGATGCAAGCGGCGCGAAGTACGAATCGAAGCTCGCGGAGATCGCCGGTCAGGCCGAGACCGCCGAAGACGACGCGAAGGAGTCGCTGGAAAAGCAGGCGAACGAACTCCGCGGCGAATGGAAACGGAACTCCCTGCTCGGCCAGTTCGGACGGTCTCTGGAACCAGTCTTCCGCCCGCTCGGTTGGGACTGGAAGATCGGCGTCGCCGCCCTCGCCAGCTTCCCGGCCCGCGAGGTGATCGTCGGCACGCTCGGCATCCTCTACGACCAGGGCGACGTGGACGAGGAGAAGGAGGAACAACTCCAGGACGAGATCAAGATCCGATGGACCGAAGACCCTGAGCGCGGCCGATACGCCGTGCCGACGGCGTTCTCGGTCATGGTCTTCTTCGCCCTCTGCTGCCAGTGCGTCAGCACCCTTGCGGTGATCCGCCGCGAGACGAAGAGCTGGGCCTGGCCGGCGTTCACGTTCGCGTACATGACGGCGCTGGCGTACGTTGCGGCGCTCGTCGTCTTCCAGGTCGGACGACTCATCGTGGACGGAGGCGCGTGATGGACTGGCAGACCCCCGCCGTCGGCATTCTTGTCTTCACCGCGATCGTCTATCTCGCCCGCGTGGCGATCCGCACTGTCTTCGGGAAGAAAACCGCCTGTGGTTCGGGCTGCGGGAAGTGCGGAGCCGATGCCGAATCGAAGCCCGGCCGCGTTGCCCTGCCGCGTGCCGATTGAATCCCCTTACTCCTCGTTCGCCGCCGTCGTGCGTCCAAGCGCCACGTCGAACTCGCTCAAGAGTGGCACCAGCATCGCCGCGATCGTGAAGCCGAACGCACCCGCCAGCGTGAGGAACGGTACCAGCGGGTCGGCCGATTCGTCGGTGCCCGGCTTCGCGATCAGCACGTTCGTCACGCAGTAGAACATCGCCAGCGGGCACGCCACCGAGCCAATCGTCAGCGCCGTCGACGGCCGGTCGGCGCTGAGCACCCAGACAAGGCCGCCGATGCCGAGCACGAGGAAGGCGATGAACGAGAGCCACTGGTTCGCGAAGCTGCCGCCGTTGATGACGATCGTGTAGATGCAGATGAGCGTGCCGACGCAGAGGAAGAAGACGGTGCCAAGCGTGTTCACGATCGCCAGCCGGCTGTTCGTCAGCCGCAGGGCGACGTGCAGGCCGAGGACGATCGCGAAGGCGAACAGCAGCAGGATCGCGCCGGCCGTCGCGACGAGCGGCGCAAGGTTGAAGAGGAACTGCTCGACCGCCCCCAACGTCGGCGGCGTCTTGGTGAGTGCACCAACGGCCGCGTAGCCGACGGTCATCAGCAGCGGCGGGACGATGAACTGCCAGCAGTTCTGGATCACGCCGAGCAGCTTGCCGAACACGAACTCGTAGGGCGAGATATCGGTGACGAGGAGGATGTCGAGCGCACCCCCGTCGCGTTCGGACGTGATCGACGTGACCGCCTGCGCCGCGACGAGCAGCATGCTCAGCACGACGACGGGCACGAGGCCGTACGCGGCGGCGTAAGCCGTGCGGCCGCCGGGCGCCGTCAGCTCCCCGTAGGCGAAATACAGGATCAGCGCGAGCACGATGCCGAATGCCAGCTTCACCAGCAGCGGCCGGCGGCCGTACGCCAGTGTCTTGGTCTCGCGCCATAGGATCGGGTTCTTGCCCACCGCTCGCACCGTGCCCGGCGCCGCGTGCGCCTTCGCGCGGAACTGCTTCAGCTCGTCCGCGTTCAGGTTCGCCTCGGGGTCGACGCCCGGCCCCTCGCGCTGCATGATCGGCTCGCCGGACGGATTCCACTTCCGCAGCTTCCAGATGCCGATCGTGTTCAGCACCACGAAGAACCCGCCCATCACGATCGCGAAGCCGTACGCCGGCGGCAGCACCTTCCACCCGTTCGCCGGCGGCTCCAGCACCGACTGCATCGCCAGGAACGGATCGAACCACGCCTGCACCACGGTCCAGTTCACGGCGTCCGTCAAGAGCGCCCCGACCTGCCCGATCGCCAGCGCGAAGCAGATGTAGAGCACCAGCGCCAGCACCGACAGCGCAAGCGCCTGGTACGTCCGCTCGCGCCACAGCGCCACGAGGCCGCCGAGCGAACCCGCCGCGTACGCCGCCGTCGCCAGCACCACGGCCGCCTGGATCACCTGCGTCGGGTCGATGCCCCCCAGCAAGAGCAGCATCGCCAGCACCGGCACGGTCGTCAGCAGCATCGCCGTCAGCGGCAGCAGGCTCCCCAGCAGCTTGCCCAGCACGATCTCGTAGTCCTTCATGTCCGTCAGCAGCAGCAAGATGAACGTGCGCCGGTCCTTCTCCTGCGACACGGTGCTCGCCGCCGACAGCGCCGCGAAGAACAGCAGCAGCAGCAGCTCGACGTAAACCACGATCTGGAAATACAGCAGCCCGAACCGCGCCGTCTCGCCCAGCGTGGCGGTCTTCGTGAAGCCCACCGTCGCCTGCCACAGCGTCACGCCCAGGATCGCCAGCAGGCCGAGCAGGGCCGCGCGGGTCGGGAAGTGCCCCTTGCGACGGGGCACCGTCGCCAGCTCCCGCATGAAGATCGGCCCGAGCACGCAACACCTCCGCGAATTCCGAACGATGAATCAATAGATAGGACTTTCGCCCGCCGCGGCCGGGTCGCCCCGAGTGGTTCCGCCGCCCCCGCGCCACCCCCCGGCGGACCCACTTTTTTTTCCGGACCCACTCCGGCCTCACAACCTCTCACCGCCATCCTTCGACCCGGCGCGAATCGCCCCGCCGGCTCCGTTTCCCCTAACCTAACCCCATGAAGCTCGCCGTCGCCGTCGTCCGCAGCCTCGCCGCACGCTGGATCGGCGCCTACGGCAACGAATGGGTCGCCACCCCCCACCTCGACCGACTCGCCGCCGAAGGCGTCGTCTTCGAACGCCACTTCGCCGACCGAACCGACGGCCAATCCGAGTCCTACGCCGCCCCCGTCGTTCGGTTCGACGATCTCGTCCCCCCGTGGACCGTGCCGGTCGAGGTTTTCGACACCTACGCCGAGGATTCCGAAGCCCGCGAACCGGTGCGCGAACCGGCCCCCTTCGCGCCCGACGACCTCGCCGCCTGGGACGCCTTGCACTTCAGCTACGCCGCCGTCCTCACCCGGCTGGACGCGAAACTCGGCCGGTTCTTCGACGAATGCCGCGCCAACGGCTCCGCCGTCCTCCTCACCGCGGACCTCGGCTTCCCCCTCGGCGAGCACGGCCACGTCGGCCCCGCCGGCAGCCCCGCCCACGCGGAACTCGTCCACCTGCCGCTCATCCTCTGGTTCCCCGACGGCACCGGTGCCGGCGAACGGGTCGACGGCTTCACCCAACCAGCCGCGCTGGCGCGGGCGATCGGGCGAACGAATCTCATTAAGGATGAAGAAGAAAAGAATTTGTCCGAAGAATCCAAAGTGCTGGCGACCGTTCGATCCCTCGCCGGTCCGCACGCGCTCACCCGCGCCGCCGACGGCACCCTCCGCGCCGTCCGCACCGCCGAATGGACCGCCCTCGTCAGCGCCGCAAATAACGAATCGGAATGGGTTTGCGAACACCTCTACCGCATGCCCGAAGACGCCGGCGAAGCCAACGACCTCGCCGCCCGCCACCCCGAAATCGCCGACGAACTGATCCAGCGGTTCGGTCGCCGTGACGATTATTCCAGCCTGATCGATTGACCGTTCTGGAAAGTTTTTCACAAAATGCTTGAATCGATTTTTGCGCGTCGGTAATCTCTTCGGAGTATGCGGACTGCGTAAGCCTGCGAAAGTTGGCCGGCTGCGCGGACCGCACGACTTGCACCCGGGACGCGGCTTCCTCCGATTCTCCGACGACCGCTGCGGCGGCACTCGGATCGGTCTCCCGTTTCCGGTCTTCCAACCGAAACCGATTCCTCTTCCTACCACCGTGAGTTGCCCATGAGTTTCGCATTCAGCCGCCGGAAGTGGACGAACCTGTTCCGTTCGAGCACGCGGAAGCAACGCCGCGCCGCCGCCACGAAGCCCAGCCTGCAGGTGATGAACCTCGAAGACCGCGTGACGCCGGCGTTGCTATTCTCGAACACCCCAGTCAACGACTTGCTCGGAACCGCAACGATCAACAGCGCGAGCACATCTGAAAACATTACCGCGTCGACCGATGGCGAGATTCACGTCGCGTATTCTGGAAGTGCTGGTGTCAGAGTCGCCACGAGCATTAATCGTGGCATGACCTTTCAAGCGAGCACGCTACTCAGCGCGAACAATGCCCAAGGCGTTGCGGTCAAAGCCCTTGGCGCAAACACACTTTACGTCACTTGGGTGGAAAACGATGGCATGGCTTATGTGAGCGCCAGTACGGATAGCGGTTTGTCGTTTTCTCCACCCCAGCTTGTCGCGAGTGGATTCTCCGGAGGTCCCAGCCTTGCAGCCGAAGGGACCAATGTGTACGTCCAAAATCAGAACGGCGGCAATGTATGGCGTAACACAACGGGTGGGATCGGAGTCTATACTTCCGCCGCCGTTCCTACTCTTGCATTTCGCAAGGTGGGGGCCGAACCGGGAACCGCAAATGTCTACTCCGTCGGTGACAATCCGACGGTATTCGTCGGCAAGAGTACGGATGCGGGCGCATCCTTCGCCGCCGATGTCATTGCGGCCGGTGCACCGTCTATCTTCTTCAGTTCCTCCGCGTATTCGTTCGGCTCCGGCGGCGCGTACTCCTTCGTCGCAGGCGACGGAACCCTTGGGGCAAAGATCGACCTTAATACCAATCTTGCTACGTCTATCAACTATGGCAATAACACCGTCAGCCAAGGTCGTTCAATAGCTGCCGACAAATTCGGCAATGTCGTGGATGGCTACAGTACTGGCGGTCAGATCTTCTACAGTGTTAGCAAGGATCTCGCGACATCATTTGCTGCTCCCGTGTCCGTCGTGAATGCCAGTTCTTCGAATGTCGGAATCAACCCGGCATTTCAAGATGTCGTTGTTGTATATGAAAACGGAGGAAATCTATTCCTCAATGTTTACGAGGATGAGTTGGCGACCGGTGGTACGATCAATGCTTCGCTCCTTGGCGGCGTCCTAACCCTCGACGACACGTCCGGCGCGAACAACGCCCTGACGGCGGTCGTGTCGGGCACGGACCTCGTGATCACCGACGCGAACGAGGCGTTCACCGGCGCGCCCGCCGGCGGCACGCTGAGCAACGGCAACAAGACGCTCACGATCCCGCTCGCGTCCGTCAGCAACCTCGTCATCAACGGGTCGGGCGGCAGCGATACGCTCCGCACCATCGGCTCCATCCCCGTCGCCATCGAGTTCAACGGCGGCACCGGCACCTCCGACGCCCTCCGCGTCAGCGGCACCGGCCTGAATGCCACCTACACGCCCAGCCAGACCACCTTCGGCTCCGGCACCGTCGCCATCACCGGCGGCCAGACCATCACCTTCACCGGCCTCGAACCGGTCGACATGGACTTCGTCGGCGGCACCGTCACCGTCAACACCGGCGCCGGCACCGCCGATCTCCTCACCGTCGAGAACAGCGTCCACACCTTCGACGGCACCACGCCGGCGCTGAAGATCTCCGGCACCGCCAACGCCACGCCCATCGAGGCCGCCTACGTCAGCGGTGCCGCCGTCTTCATCCTCACCAACGACGGCACCGACTCCGTCACCGTGACCTCGGCCGACAACGCCCACGGCAACACCAGCCTGAACATCAACGCCGGCACCGACACCGGCGACGCGATCACCATCAACGGCACCACGACCGTCAGCGGCACGACGACGCTGAACGCCCCGACCATCAACCTGAACGCGAACGTGACGAACGCCGTGACTGGCGCGACGGCGACGACGGTGAACGTGGCTTCGCCGGGCCAAATCCAGGACGGCATCAACGTCGCGGCGAGCGGCGCGGCCGTGAATGTCTCGGCCGGCAGCTATGCGGGCGGTATCCTCATCGACCGCACGCTCACCATCAGCGGCACCGGTTCGCCGACCGTCACTTCCAATGACCTCAACGGTCAGGATGTCGGCTTCCAATACGCGGCCGACAACGGCATCCTGCAAGGCTTCAACATCGTCGGCGACGGCGTCGGCACCGAATACGGCGTGCTGCTCTCCGACAAGAACACCAGCCCCGGCTACAGCGGCGGAACTGTTCAGAACAACAGCTTCAACAACCTTGAATTCGGCATCGCAACGGCCGACGGTGCGTTCGACTACACGAACGCCATCATCCAGAACAACATGATCACCATCGGCACGGGCACGTGGGGCATCTACCTGCAATCCGGTAGCGGCCACCAGATCTATGGCAACAACATCTCCGGTGGAGCCGGAACGGCCGGGGTCTTCGTGCGGTTCAGCGACAACGTCACCATCGGCGGAACGGGTGCCGGACAGGGGAACACGTTCATCGGCACCTTCGGCTCGCTGTTGGTGGCCGATGCCAATAATATCTCGTTCATCGGAAACACGACCACGGGCACGCTCGGCGATCGCGGCGCGGTGCGGGTCGAGGGCAATGTCAACGGCCTCACCATCAATCAAAACTCGATCACGGGCGGCGTGAATCCTGCCATCCGCATCCGCCAGAACTTCTCATTGACGCCGAACAGCAACATCACGGCGAACAACAACTTCCTCACCGGAAACCAGTACGCGATCCAGGTCGATGCCGATGGCCTCGGAACGACGCTCGACGCCCGCTTCAACGACATGTCGGGCAGCACGACGGGCAGCATCCTCAATGCGGACGCGGACAGCACCGTCAATGCCTCGGGCAGCTACTTCGGCACCGATGTGCTGGCGACGGTCTCCGCCGGCATCTCCGGCCTCGTCGACTACACGCCGTACCTGAATCTCGGCACCGACACGAGCGCGGCGGCCGGGTTCCAGGGCGACTTCTCGGACCTCACGGTCCACGCGGCCGGGGCGCAGTCCGGCATGACCGGGCGTATCACCGAAGGCTACAACGCCCTCGACGATAGCCAGATGGCCGGCGGCATCCTTCGCGTGATCGCCGGCACCTACACCGACAACATCGACCTCACGGCGATGGGCGACAAGAAGGTCACGCTGGCACCGGGCAGCAGCCCCGGCCAGGTGACCATCAACGGCAACCTCCTGCTCTCCGCCAACGATACCCTCGCGATCGAGATCGGTGGGCTGAACGCGGCGACCGATTACGACAACCTGATCGTCATCGGCACCGTATCGCTCGGCGGGGCGACGCTGGACGTGCAGCAGTTCGCCGGCTTCTCGCTCAGCACGATGGTCGCGCAGTCGTTCACGATCATCGACAACGACGACGTCGATCTGGTTACGGGCGAGTTCGCGGGCCTGCCGGAAGGTTCGAAGATCAGCTATGCCGGCGGCAACCTGTACATCACGTATCAGGGCGGCGACGGCAACGACGTGGTGCTGAACAACTACCCGGTGATCAACGGCACCGCGGCCGGCGACACCGTGACGATCACGCCGACGGCGACGGGCTACGACTACCAGCTCAACATGGATCCGGTGGTGAGCGTGGTGGGGACGCTGCCGTTCGTGTTCAACGGCCTCGGCGGCGACGACACGATGACGGTGAACCTGAACGCGTTCAACATCCCGACGATCGTGTACGACGGCGGCACGCAGGATTCCCCGGCGACGGCGGGGGCCAACGCGGTCTTCGGCGACGTGCTGGTGGTGAACGACCAGAACGGCACGCACACGGCGACGTACACGGGCGACGGAACGCTGCCGATGTCCGGCGGCTTCGCTGGCACCGTGGCGGTGATGGGCGAGAACACGATCACGTTCACGGGTCTGGAGCCGGTGGACATGATCGGCCTGGCGGTGGTGAACATCGCGTTCGCGAACGGCGACGACGCGGTCACGATCGCCCAGGGCGTCGACGCCGGCACGGGCACGCTGGCGGCGCTGGTGGTGAGCGGCACGTCGGGCCTCGTGGGCTTCGAGCAGGTGCACCTGCGGAACAACACGCAGGTGAACATCGACACGACGGACGTGGACGGCGACGACACGGTGACGATCACGGGCGCGGCGAACGCGCACGGGAACGCGAACCTGTCGATCACGACGGGCGCCGGGACGGACAGCGTGAGCGTGACGGGCGCGGCGAGCTTCAACGGCTCGGTCGCGATCGAGACGGTGGATTACACTTCCGCGGCCGCGGGCAGCTTGCTCGCCGGCACGGATATCGACATCGACATCACGGGCAACCTGCTCGCCAATGGCTCGATCCAGGTCAGCACCGGTAGCATCGACCTCGACGCCGACGGTTCCGCGACGTTCAACGCGACCGTTCTGACGATCAATCCCGGTTCCGGTTCGGTCTCGGTCGACGCCGGGACGACTCTGACGGTCGGTGCGACTGGCCAGTTGGCCGGGTTTACATCGGTCACGACGAACACGGGTGGCGACACGACGTTTAATGGGCAAGTGATTTCTGCCGGACCGATTTCGATTACATCCGGCGGCACGTTGAGCACGACGGCGAAGATCTTCAGCGATTACGGCCTAGGTGGAACGATCTCGACGTCGAGCGTGGGCGACACGACGTTTGGCGGAAACGTGCAAGTCATCGGCACGGGTTCGATTTCGATTTCCACGTCGGCCGACGGAGATCTGACGATCAATTCGCCGGTCTTGACGAACGGCGGCGACGTCACGGCGACGGTGGCCGGCAGCACGTTCGTCAATGCGGTGGTGTCTGCGTCGGGCAGCGTGTCGATCGCCTCGGATCAGGATTTTACGAGCGTGGCGGCCGGGACGATCGGGGCCGGTACGACGGTGGTCATCGAAGCTGACGTGACGGCCGACGCGGACGTGGTGGGCGCGACGGTGAGCATCGGCGGCGCGATCACAGCGGGTACGACGACGACGATCACGACGGGCGGAGACGCCGACAGCGTGACGATCTCGGCGGCGATCAACGGGACTTCGGCGAGCGTGTCTACGGCGGACGCGGCCGATAGCATCGTGGTGAACACGTCGGGGACCGCCCCGCTGAGCCTCGACGGCGAGGCCGCCGGGGATAGCTACACCGTGAACGTCGGCACGCTGAACGCGGCCGTGTCCGTCGCCGACAGCGGCGCCACCGGCACTACCGACACGCTGAACGTGAACGGCACGGCGGCGGCGAACACCTTCGAGGTGAACACGGCGACGGGCGGCGACGCGACGGTGGCCGTGGATACGACGCAGGTCGTGACCTACACGAACGCGATCGAGACGCTCAACCTCGACGGCGGGGATCTCGACGACACCTTCAACATCTTCTTCGCGCAGGGCGGCACGTCGTTCCTGCCGGCCCTCGTGAACATCGTCGACACCGGCGCGACGGGCACGGACGTGGCCAACGTGTCGGGCACCGACGCCGCCGATTCGATCGACGTGAACTTCACGGCGGACCGGACGACGACGCTCGGCGGCGAGACGATCACCTACGCGAACGGCAACCTCGAGACACTGAACGTCTTCTCGAAGGCGGGCAACGACGTGGTGTTCGCGAAGGCGGTCAGCCTTGTGGGCGGCGGACCGGTGGTGAACCTGGACGGCGGCACGCCGAGCAACCCGACGCCGCTGCCGGGCGACATCCTGATCCTGGACGTGACGGGGATGATGGGCCTGGATACGGCGAACATCACGACGCCGGACGGCAGCGTGACGTCGTCGTCGCACAACGACCTGACGTGGGTCGATTTCGAGACGATCCCGACGCCGATCGGCCTCGGGGGCACGTTCGACTTCGGCACGGCGGCGTCGCCGGTGCAGGCCGGGCCGTACGTGGTGCCGGCTCCGGGCAAGTACTGGGTGGGCGTGGCGAACACGGACACCTACGCGTCGAAGGGCTACTACGGCTGGGCGACGGCGGTGAACGGCTACGACCGCGGGGCCAACTCGCCGAGCCCGTTGAAGACGACGTTCCAGAACCTGCTGCGGGACGGCAACTGGTTCGGTCCGCTCAACGTGGCACGCACCTTCAGCGTGGCCGCGGTGGCGGCCGGCGATTACCAGGTGAGCGTCACGATCGGCGATACGGCCGTGGTGATGGACAGCATCTTCGTGACGATCGAAGGGAACCTGACGCCGATCGCGGTGCAGAAGGTCCTCCAGAACCAGTTCGTCACGGTGACGGGCATCGGTTCGGACGATAACAGCGACGGCAAGATCGACATCACCTTCGTGGACAAGGGCGGCACGCACAGCTACTGGCACGTGAACGCGTTGGACGTGCGGCCGGTGGGCCTGGTGTCGCCGGTGACGATCACGCGGGCGGACATGATGGCGACGGCGCTGGTGGCGGACGGGCTGTCGAAGACGACGTACTTCGCCGACGGGTTCTTCCCGAACTCGATCGTGACCGTGTCGACGACGGGCGGCGCGATCACGAGCGCGGACGTCGATCCGTTCCTCGTGGGTGTGCAGGTGCTGGCCGACGCGAACGGCAAGGCGACGTTCGAACTTCAGCATCCGACGGGCAACGCGAACGTGACGCTGACGGCGAGCGCCGCAGTGGTCGTCGACGCGAAGGGGTCGTTCACGCAACCCTTCACGCTCACCCCGTCGCAGAAGATCGACTTCAACTCGGCGGTGTCCCCGACGGAACCCGGCTACCTCGGCGTCTCGAACGGGCTTTACGCCGATCCGGCGTCGAACGGTCTGGGCTGGGCGGGTCCGGTGTCGCTGGGCGATCGCGGGGCCGCGGCCGGCTCGGCGTTGTTCCGCGACTTCGTGTTCAACCTGCAAGGGGCGGCGAACGCGGGCACGTTCGTCATCGACCTGCCGACCGACGATGATCACGTCGTGACCGTCTACCTCGGCGACACGGCCACCGCCCGCGACCGGATGCAGATCGAAGTCTTCGACGGAACGGCGTTCGCGGTCGTCGCCACCGAGATCCGTTCGGTGAAGACCAACAGTGTGACGTTCACGGTCACGCCGTACGCCAACATGGGGGCCTTCCAGACGCGGCTGCGGTTCAGCGACCTCGGCGGCACGCAGAACGGCTGGAGCGTTCAGGGCCTCGAATACCGCACGCTGGCCTCGCAGCAGACGCTGTCGGTCACGCCGACGGCGGACGTGATGGGGAACGGCACCGCGGTGACGAATTACACGATCACCGGCGGCGCGGTCGGCGGGCTGGTCACGTTGACCTCGCAGTTCGGTAAGGTCCTGGGGACCGACGCTTCGGCTCTCTACGACGGCTTCCAGGTCTTGCTGGACGGTTCGGGGGAAGGGTCGTTCTCGATCCAGTCGCCCGTCGTGGCGGCCGGCTCGCTGGCGTCGGCGGTCGGCCTCGTGGCGGTCAACGGCTCGCACGCTGGCGGCTTCACGCAGCAGTACCTCGGCGCCCAGGTCAAGTACGACTTCGGCACGGCGACCTCGCCGGTGTCGGGCGGGTACCAGTACCTGAGCGGTTCGACACTCGCGACGACGGTGAACGGCGTGGGCTTCAAGGCCGCCGCCGGCGAGTACGACCGGAACCCGACCTCGTACCCGAACGTGAGCAAGACCACCGACCCGGCCCTGTTCCGCGACGCGGCGTGGGGCAGCGGTTCCGGCACCTTCCGTGTCCTCGTGCAAGCCGGAGCGACCGATGTCCCGGTTCGCGTCTACTCCTACGACGCGTTCAGCGGCCGCGGACCGATTACCGTGACCGCCGAAGGCGGTGCCAAGCAGACGCTCACGCCGAGCCTGACAACCCCGGCCGTGTACGATCTCCTTGGAAGCGATTCCAACAACGACGGCTTCCTCGACATCACCGTCGCCGGCGGCGCCGTGTGGATGATGAACGGCATCGAAGTCGGCTAAGCGATTTCCGATGCAAACGACTACCGGCGGCGGGCTTCGGCCCGCCGTTTTTTTCTTTCGTAGAACGATCCGCAACGGAGGCGGTCATGACGCAGCGGGCAACGGTGATCGTTGGGGGTGGAGTCGTCGGCCTGGCCTGCGCGCATGAACTCATTCGGGCCGGCCGGCGCGTGACGCTGATCGAGAAGGGCACCGTGGGCGGCGGCTGCTCGCACGGGAACTGCGGCTACGTCTGCCCCAGCCACGTCCTGCCGCACGCCGGGCCGGGCGCGGTCTGGAGCACGCTCAAGACGCTCTTCCAGCGGAACTCGCCGCTCAAGGTCCGCCCCGGCACGGTCCTCGCGAATCTCGGCTGGTTTCTCGGCTTCGCCCGAAAGTGCAACGAGCGGGACATGCTCGCGGCCGCGGCGGGCATTCAGGCGCTGCTGAATTCCTCGCGATCGCTGTACGAGGATCTGCTCGCCCGCGAATCGATCGACTGCGAATGGGAGGCGAAGGGCCTGCTGTTCGCGTTCCACTCAAAGGCGGCGTTCGAACATTATTCGCACGTGGACGAATTGCTCCGCGACCGGTTCGCGATGCCGGCCGAGCGATGGGACGCGGCCGAACTGCTGGAACGCGAGCCGGCGCTGAAGCCCGGTTCCGTGTCGGGCGGTTACCTCTATCGATCGGACGCGCAGTTGCGGCCGGACCGGCTGATGCGCGAATGGCGCACGGTCGTCGAGCGCGCCGGCGTTTCCATTCGCGAGCAGCACGAGTTTCAGGGTTTCGTCGAGCGGAACGGGAAAGCCGTCGCGGCGAAGACCTCGGGCGGGGAAGTCGAAGCCGACGAGTTCGTCGTCGCGACCGGCGCGTGGACGCCGAAGCTGGCTGCCTTTATCGGATGCAAAGTGCCTATCCAGCCGGGCAAGGGCTACTCGATCACGATGCCGCGGCCGAAGGTCTGCCCGACCTACCCGCTCATCTTCGAGGAGCACCGCGTCGCGGTCAGCCCGTTCCCGAGCGGTTACCGGATCGGCTCGACGATGGAGTTCGCCGGGTATGACGAAACCATGAACCGCGACCGGTTGAAGTTGCTGCTGGACGGCGCGGCGTTCTACCTGAAGGAACCGGTCGCCGACGGCCCGCGTGAAGAGTGGTGGGGCTGGCGGCCGATGGTGTACGACGGCAAGCCGATCATCGACCGTTCGCCGAAGTTCCCAAACGTCGTGATCGCCGCCGGCCACGGCATGCTTGGCCTCTCGATGGCGCCCGGCAGTGGGAAGCTCGTGCGCGAACTGCTGACCGGCGAGCCGCCGCACGTCGATCCGAAGGCGTATTCGCTGTCGCGGTTCTGAAACGTGCCGGATATGATCGAGACGAACTATGGCTGTCCCGCTCCAAAACATGTTGCATCCCTTCAGAACCGTCTCCGAGTTTCTTCACGGACTCGGTGATGTGCCACCCGATCGGGTTCGAGTTGTTCCGCCCATCGGCCGAGCCACGCTGAAAGACCTGATCACGGTCAATGAAAACAAGATGGAGCCGATTTGCGAATGGGTCGACGGAACGCTCGTGATGAAGGCTCGGGGCAATTACGAATCCTGGCTGACCAGCATCATCTGCGGCCAGTTCATGGAGTACTTATTCGAACGTCGGCTTGGCATACTTCTCGGATCGTCCGGCGTCTTGCGAATTCAGCCAGACCTCGGTCGCTCGGGAACATTGATGTTCGTGGCATGGACCAGTATGCCCGGCGGCCAGTTGCCGCCTCGCGAGGACAGCGTTCCCGAATTGGTGCCCGATCTCGTGCTGGAGATCCGATTCCCGAGCAACACACCCCGCGAGATGGAGCGGAAGCGAAAAGAGTACTTCACCGCGGGCGTCAAGCACGTCTGGGAGATCGACCCGGTCTCGGAGTCCGCCCGTGCCTATACGGGTGTCGAATCGGTTCGCGAAATCCCCAAGGGCGGAACGCTTGAAGCCGAGGACGTACTCCCCGGCTTCTCGCTCTCGCTCGAACAGGTCTTCGCCCGCGCCAACCGGTCTCGCGGCGCGGGCTGATCCGTCACTTCGCCAGCTTCACCGTCGGCGATTGCACGAACCCCGCCGCCAGCGCCTCGCACTGCTCGCCGGTCATTTCGCCTTCCTGAATCCAGACGCGATACTTCAGCTTCAACGGGTTCGACGGCGTCAGGTCGTACTCGAAGTAGTCGCCGAACCGGCCGTAGTCGCGCTCGCTGCCGCGGGTCTCCTTCGGGTTGTCCGGATGGTTGATCCGCAGCACGGTGTACCGCTGGCCGCCGGTCACGAAGCTCATCGCGTTCCAGGGCAGGTTCACGGTCGCCGGGTTCTTCCCCTTCGCGTCCCAGTTGCGGGTCGCGCCGGGCTTGTCCTTGCCGTCGGGGCGGAGGTAGTAGGTGTTCGCCTTGCCGTTCTTGCTGACCTCCATGTTCGCGCGGAAGTGGAAACCGGCGTGCTGCGGGTCGCCGTCGAGGCGGACCTTGGGTCGGTCGGTCTTGAGTTCGGAAACGAAGTCGAGGAGCGTGCCGCCGGAGACGTTGTACGCGGTCAGTTCGCGTTCTTCGGTGGCGAAGGTCTTGCCGTCGCGGCCGTGCCAGGTGAGGAGGGCGCGGTGCCGGGCGAAGACTTCGCCGGCCTCGGTGGCGAGCATCTTCTCGTGGAGGGTGTACTCGCCGTTGCGGCCGTGCCAGGTGTCGGATTCTTGTTTGTCGCCGGTGTTGATCCGGTTGAAGGCGAAGAACAGGCCGCGGTGGTGGGGGAAAAGCAGGTCCTTATTCGCCGCGAGGCCCGCGCCGTTCGTCAGCAGCGTTTGCCCGGTCTTGGGGTCGAAGACGTGGTGGAACGGCTTGAAGGTGAGTTCGTGCGTGTCCTTCGTGGTGCCGTCGCGGGGCTTGTTCATGTAGCGCAGCACGGGCCGGTCGCCGAACAGGACGTCCACGTGCTCGCCGGCCGTCTCCTTGAACTTGAACTCGGTCGGCGGCTGGCGCTTCACCTGAATGAACTTGTACTCGATCGTCTGCCCGGCCTTGAGGGACGGGATGACGAAGACGCCGTCCTTGCCGCTGGATTGAATCCACGAGCCGTCGGCGCCGTGGACGGCGCGGTTGCCGGGGAGTTTCTCGTCGGTCCGCACGACGACGTTCGTCGCGTCCGCCTTGCCGCCGGTGACGGAGAGCGTCTGGCCGAACGCCAGCGCCGGGACGAGTGCGAACGCGAGAGAGAGGAGGCGTTTCATGGGGTTCACTTGCTGAAGACGAATTTCTTGGGGTTGCCGGTGCCGAGCGGGCTGCCGACGGCCGGTCGCCACAATACTACCGCTTCGATTTCCTTCGCCAATGCGAAATCCTTGTCGGTGATGCCGCCGGCGTCGTGGGTCTTGAGCTTCACCCAGAGCTTGCCCCAGGTGATGGAGAGGTCCGCGTGGTGCCACGCCGCCTCGCAGAGGTAGCCGATGGCGTTCACGGCCATCAGCGTCTGCGGCCAGCCGTCGGTGTTGTACTTCCGGCGGATCCAGCCGTCTTCGAGGTACCATTCGGTTAGGCCGTGCTCGGCGAGCTTCGCGGCGACCTCGGCGTCGGTGTAGGTGCGCTTGTCCATAGGAAGTGTCAGTGGTTAGTGTCGGTGGTCAGTGAAAGACATTGGGCGAAACGGCCATCGCGACGCCGCGCGAGAGCCGAGTATACTCATATCTAACCACTCACCACTGTCACTGACACTACTCATGACTCACCGCGACCGCCTCCAGCAACTCTTCCGCGAACGGGCCTTGCAGTTCGGCGACTTCACGCTCGCCAGCGGGAAGAAGTCCAGCTACTACGTCAACTCGAAGAAGGTCCTGTTCCACGCCGAGGCGATCACGCTGCTCGGCGAACTCCTCTACGAGGCGACGAGCGATTTGGACTTCCAGGCGATCGGCGGCCTCGAGGTCGGCGCGATTCCGATGGCGGCCGCGGCGCTGACGGCCTTCCACCGCCACGGCCGCGCGATGGAGGGCTTTTTCGTCCGCAAGAAGGTCAAGGAGCACGGCGGCAAGGAACTCGTCGAAGGTCAGGTGCGCGCCGGCGACCAGGTCGTCGTGATCGACGACGTGCTGACGACCGGCGGCAGCGTCGTGCAAGCGATCGAGGCGGTCGAGGCGTTGGGGGCGACGGTGTTGCGCGTGGTGTGCATCTGCGACCGGTTGCAAGGCGCGCGCGAGGCGCTGGCGAAGTACGACTTCCGGCCCATCTTCACGATCCGCGATTTCGGCATCGAACCCCCAAAGGGTTGAGGAACAGTCATGTCGTTCGATCTCGCGGCCGAGGAGGCGATCATCCGGCTGGGCGGCGGCGCGAAGGCGATCGCGCGCCAGCACGACAAGGGCCGCCTCACCGCGCGCGAGCGGATCGCGAAGTTGCTCGACGGCGACGGAAAAGGGGTCGGGAGTCTTTTTCGCCGCGAAAACGACTCCCGACCCCTTTTCCTCGAACTCGGCCTCTGGGCCGCGCACGGGATGTACGCCGAGTGGGGCGGCGCGCCGTCGGCCGGCGTCGTGACGGGCATCGGCCAAGTCGAAGGCCGGCGCGTGATGGTGATCGCGAACGACGCCACCGTGAAGGCCGGGGCGTTCTTCCCGATGACGTGCAAGAAGGTGCTGCGCGCCCAGCGTATCGCCCGGGAGAACCGGCTGCCGCTGGTTTACCTCGTCGATTCGGCCGGCGTCTTCCTGCCGCTGCAAGACGAGGTCTTTCCGGACGAGGACGACTTCGGCCGCATCTTCCGCAACAACGCCGTCATCTCGGCCGAAGGGATTCCGCAGTTCGCTGCGATCATGGGCAACTGCGTGGCCGGCGGCGGCTACCTGCCCGTGCTGTGCGACAAGCTGCTGATGACCGAAGGCAGCGGGTTGTATCTCGCCGGCCCGGCGCTCGTGAAGGCCGCCATCGGGCAAGTGGTCGATCACGAAGACCTCGGCGGCGCGAAGATGCACGCCGGCATTAGCGGCACCATCGACTACCGCGAGAAGGACGACACGAGTTGTTTGGAACGACTGAAGCGATTGATCGGAATGCTGAAGAAAGACCCCGGAAGCCCCGCGACGACCGTCGCGGGGGAATCCGCGCTCCCGAATTCCAATGACGTCCGCGACCTCCTGAAACACATTCTCGACCCCGCCCCCTTCGACGAGTACAAGGCCGAGTACGGCGAGACCGTTGTCTGCGGTACCGGCCGGCTCGGCGGTCGCCCCGTCGGCGTGGTCGCCAATCAGACGAAGCGCGTCAAGACCGCGGCCGGCGTCCTGCAGTTCGGCGGCGTCCTCTACGTCGACTCGGCCGAGAAGGCGGCGCGCTTCGTCATGGACTGCAACCAGACGCGCGTGCCGATCCTGTTCATTCAAAACGTGAACGGCTTCATGGTCGGCCGCGATTCGGAGCAGGCTGGCATCATCAAGGCCGGCGCGAAGCTCGTGAACGCGATCAGCAACTCCGTCGTGCCGAAGATCACGCTCATCACCGGCGGCTCGTTCGGGGCCGGCAACTACGCCCTCTGCGGCAAGGCGTTCGACCCGCGATTCATCTTCGCATGGCCGACGGCCAAATACGCCGTGATGGGCGGCGACCAGGCGGCGAATACGCTGCTGGACATTCAGGTGCAGGCCCTGAAACGGGCCGGCAAGGAACCCGACGCGGCCGAGCTGGCCGAGCTGCGGGACAGGGTGAAGGCGTCCTACGACGAGCAGACCGACATACGCTACGCGGCGGCGAGATTGTGGGTGGACGCAATCGTGCCTCCGGTCGCGACGCGCCCGGTGTTATTGGAGGCGTTCGAGATCGCGGCACGCCACGACGACGGCCGCGAGTTCAAGACGGGGGTGTTTCAGGTGTGACTCAACCGGTCGTCCCGGCGGCTTTCTGTTCCGCCATCATCCGGTTGAACCGCGACGCGATCGGCGCGTAGATCGCCAAGATCGCCAGCATTGCTCCGCCGAGCATGGCGAAGTAGATGCCCGGCGGCATCATTGGATAGAGCTGCGTGATCGGCGCGTTGATCAGCAGGTTCGCGAGGAAGACGACCGCGAGCCAGCAGGCGGTGACGAAGCTCTTCATCGTCGCTGGCGCCGCGACGAAGGCCAACTCGAGGCCGGTGATCGAGACAAGAATCTCGGCGATGGTCAGGATGAGATAGGCGAACACCTGCCACCAGACGCTGATCCGGTCGGCCGGCTTCACCCAGTCGATCTCTTCGATCGTGACCTTGGCCGATTCGGGTTTCACGTCCTTCAGTTCGTCGCCGTATTTCATCAGGGGTTCGAGCACGCCGCCGGCGGACAGGTCTTCCGGCTTCGGAACGGCTTCGACGTGGCCGCCGTTGATCTTGATCGAAAGGTTCTTGGCGAACGCGATGCCGCCGTTCGCGAATTCCAGCTTCTTGTTGTCTTTGTTGAAGTTCCAATCGGTAGCTTGGATTTTCAGGTCGCCGAGCGAAACTTCTCCGGACTTCACTTCATCGAGTTTCACGTTCCCCTTCGGGACGACCAGACTGCCTTCGGGGAAGGTCACCTTCAATTGCTTCTCGGCCGTGCCGGACATGAAGCCGGACAGGCTCATAATGACCATGCTCAGTGCGGTCAGGACGTAGCCGATGGCGATCTTCGTCGTCGCCTTCACCGGGTAGGCTTTGAACAGCGCGACGCTGACCGGCACGAGGAGCACGATGAAAAGCGGGTTGAAGGCTTGGATCGCGTCCGGCGGGGTCGGGACGCCGAAGAGCGTGCAGTCCATGTAGGTGTTGGCGAAGAAGATCCACGTGCTGGCCGACTGGTCGAAGATCGCCCAGAAAAACATGACGGTGAGGAACAGTGCGCCGATCTTGCCAAGTGTCTGGAGTTTGAGCTTCGTATCGGCGGCCTTCTCCTCCGGCGAAACGAACTTGGTATAGACCGGCAGCCCCGTGACGGTTCGTCCTTCGGTGGGTGCCGTCGACGGGTCGCCGACGACTTTGCGCGTGATGCTTTCCCGGGCGTAGTACCGTTTCCCCGCCGCGAAGATCATCAGTGCGAGGGCCATGAGTCCGGCCGGGAACAGGAACGCGATCTGATAACCGTAATTCGTGCGCAGGAACGGCATCGACACCTGCGAGAGGAACGCGCCGATGTTGATGGCCATGTAGAACCACGAGAACGCGCTCGTTCTCAGTTGGTCCTGCCCGGGTCTCTGCTGGTCGTATGTGAGGCCCATCAAGGTCGAGATGTTGGGCTTGATCACGCCCGACCCCATCGCAAGCAGCACGAGTGCGCCAAACACGAGATACTTGTTCTCGATGCCGACGAAAAACTGCGCCGCGACGTAGGGCACGCTGAAGAGGACGATGGTCCAATACTTGCCGAGGAAGTTGTCCGCGATCCAGCCGCCGATGAGCGGGAAGAAATAGCAGGCGGCAATGAACAACGACATGAAGGTGCCGGCGTCCCCCTTGTCCACGCCGAGGCGCTCGGTCATGTAGAGCGCGAGGATCGCCCGCATGCCGTAGTACGAGCACCGCTCGGCGAACTCGCCCCAGAAGAAGAACCAGAAGCCGGTGGGGTGGCCCGTCGGCGAAAGCGTTGTCGTTTTCAATCCGTTCGTTTCGGTGGACACGGCGGAGTACCCCTTCCGAGACAATGTGCGTGTAGGTGGGAGGGAACCGATCCTACCATTCCTAGCTGTCCGGTCCAGCCCGGCTAGCGGAAAACGCAGGAACAGAATCCGCTTGTCCCGCCCGTCGTTCGCGTTACGATGACTGTCGCCGCCGGACGACCACCGCATTCCTCCCCGATCCGCACGGCCCCACGGAGCCAACAACCATGTCTCGCCGGACTGTCTTGAAAACCTTCCTCGCCGCCGCCGCCTTCGGTCCTTCGGCCCTCCAGGCCCTCGCGCAGGAGGACCCCAACGGCCCCGCGCCCGCCCGCGCCATCGAACGCAAGGACCCCAAGTTCGACGACCTCATCGGCAAGGACGCGAAGATCGAGGAACTCGCGGCCGGGTTCACCTGGTCCGAAGGGCCGGTCTGGGACAAAAAGCATTCGCAGGTGCTCTTCTGCGACATCCCGAAGAACCGCGTGCACAGCTGGTCCGCCAAGAACGGCCTGCACGTCTTCCTCGAACCGAGCGGTTACACCGGCAAGGAGAAGTTCACCGGCTACGAACCCGGCTCGAACGGCCTCACGTTCAACAAGGATGGACACCTCGTCCTCTGCCAGCACGGCGACCGCCGCGTCGCGAAGCTCGTCGACGGCAAGTTCGTCACCCTCGCCGACAAGTACATGGGCAAACGGCTGAACAGCCCGAACGACCTCGTCTACCATCCGAACGGCGACCTCTACTTCACCGACCCGCCGTACGGCCTGCCGAAGATCATGGAAGACCCCGCGAAGGAACTCGACTTCCAGGGCGTCTATCGCCTGAAGCCGAACGGCGATCTGACGCTGCTGACGAAGGTGATGACGCGGCCGAACGGCATCGGCCTGTCGCCGGACGGCAAGACGCTGACGGTCGCGAACTCCGACCCGGACAAGGCGATCTGGATGAACTTCCCCGTGAAGGACGACGGCACCCTCGGCGACGGCAAGCAGCTTTACGACACGACCGACCTCGTGAAGGCGAAGCGCCCCGGCCTGCCGGATGGCCTCAAGTACGACCAGAGCGGCAACGTCTGGGCGACCGGCCCCGGCGGCGTCTTCGTCTTCGGCCCGGACGGCAAGCTGCTCGGAACGATCGTGACGAACGACAAGACCGGCAACTGCTGCTTCGGCGACGACGGCAGCTACCTTTACATCTGCGCGAACCATCATTTGATCCGCATTAAGACCAAGGTGAAGGGGATCGGGTTTTGAGTGACCGCCCGCGGACGTTCGTCCGCGGGCTTCCTGGTAGGATTCCCCGCGGACGTTCGTCCGCGGGCTTCCGGTTTTGGGGCGAAGCCCACGGACGAACGTCCGTGGGCAGTGGGATCACCAATGGAAGAGCGCATCTGGTTCCATTGCACCACGCACACCTATGCCGCGTGGCTCCTCGGCGACCCGCGCGGCTTTCGCACCCGTCACCACCGCCAGCACGTCGAAGGCGATTACAAGAACCCTCCACCGCCGGGGATGTATCAAAGCCTTCATCAGCGCAGTATGGGTCTGCTGAAGCAAGCACCCGTGATGATCGAACGCGATCTGCGTGAAGTCGTGGCGCTCGCGATGGTGTCGAAGCTCCAGGAATACACGGCCCAAGTACTCGCCCTGAGCGTCAGCAGCAACCACGTGCATCTACTGGCCAAAATGCCGGCGGGAGACATCCCGAAACTTTGGGTCGGCTATGCGAAACGCGAGGCGACGTTCCAGTTGAAGGAACTCGGCTGGGCCGGCAAGCTCTGGGCCAAGGGCGGCAAGGCCAGCCGCATCCGCGACCGGCAGCACCAGTTGAATACTTACAGTTACATTCTGCGCCATCGGGACGAAGGGGCGTGGGTGTGGGATTTTAAGGATCATCCCGCGAAATGACTCCCCGCGGACGTTCGTCCGCGGGCTTCCGGCATATTCAAGAAGCCTGCGGACGACCGTCCGCGGGGACTCGGAATCGGAATGCGCTGTGGACCGGCACGGGGGATTCGGACATACTAGACTTGTCCGAACAGTGGTTCGAGGGGCCGCGATGCGTCACGTTTTGCCGATACTCTGCCTGGGGGCCTTGTGTGCGCTGCTGCCGGCTCCCGGCAGCCGTGCGGCCGTCGATCCGGAGAAGAACAACGCTGCCATCAAGCGCGGCGTGGAATTCCTGAAGAAAGCCGCGTTCCAGGACACCACGCACGGCATCGGCGCGGCGGCGCTGGCGGGTCTCGCGATGCTCGAGGCGGAACTGCCCGCCAACGACCCCGTGATCCTCGCCATCGCCAAAGGGGTGCGCGAAACGGGACTCGGTGAAACGAAGACGTACAACCTCGCGCTCGGCATCTTGTTCCTGGACAAACTCAACGACTCGCGCGACGTACCGCTCATCCAAGTACTGGGTGCCCGGCTGCTGGTCGGGCAAAACAACTTCGGCGGTTGGTCCTACTCGTGCGGAGAGGCCATTCCGGCGGCGGAGCAACTCCGGTTGGCCGGTGCCCTCAAACCGATCGGCACGGGACTCCACCCGGAGGCCCAGAAGATTCTTCGTTCGGGCCGGCGGAACCTGGGGGGCGGAGTCGGCGAAGGGATGATGATGGGGGGCGACGACAACTCGAACACGCAGTTCGCGATCGTCGGCACCTGGGTCGCCCAGCGCCGCGGCGTGCCGGCCAGCGCGGCGATCAACGCGATCGACAATCGCTTCCTGCGCACGCAAAGCCCGGTCGATCACGGCTGGGGCTACAACGTCGGCACCGGCGGGTCGTCCACGCCCGCAATGACCTGCGCCGGGCTGCTTGGCCTGGCCGTCGGCAAGGCCAACGACGAAGCGCGGAAATCCGGCAAGAAACTCGTCGGCGAAGGCAACCCGGACAAACCCCGCAAGGTCAAGGACGACGACGCCTTCTTCAATCCCCCGGGCAAGGATGAAAAGCCCAAGGAGGAAACGGACGAAACCGACGAGGAGATGGAGGAGGACGAGGACAAGCAAAAGAAGAAACCCCCGACCGTGCGCGACATGGCGATCGATCGCGCCCTGCTCGCGCTTGGGCGAGTCATCGGATCCAAGGCGCCGGGCGGCGACGTCCCACAAGGGGGCCATTGGGGGGGGACCGGCGACCTCTACTTCGTCTGGTCCCTGGAGCGCGTCGCCGTGGCGTACGGCCTCCAGACCATCGGCGACGTCGACTGGTACGACTGGGGCGTGAAGCGGCTCCTGCCCGCGCAGCAAGCCGATGGTTCGTGGGGAGGGAGCCACGGTCCCGCCGTCGAAACGGCCTTCGCGGTGCTCTTCCTCAAGAAATCCAACCTCGTGTCGGACCTGACCCGTCAGATCGACGGCAAGGTGAAGGACCCGGGCGCGGGCGAGCTGCGCGGCTCGCGCGGCGGGCCGATCGCGATCGCCGCCATGGGCCGCAAGATCGACGTGAATACCGAAGGCCCGCCCGACCCCAAGAACCCCGAAGCCGCCCGCGTGCGCGGCCCCTCGGAGGCGGACCGGATCGCCAACGGCTTGATCGCGCGCCAGACCGACGCGAAGTGGGAGGCGAAGCTCAAGGCTGCCCGCGAGAACAAGGGGGGCCAGTGGACCGCCGGCCTCGCCCAGTCGATCCCCTTCCTGTCCGAGAAGCGGTCGATCATGGCCCGCGAAGCGCTCGCCGACCGGCTCGTGCGCATGAACTCCGAGACGCTCGCCCGCCTCATGAAGGACCGCGACGCCGAACTCCGCCGCGCCGCCTGCCTCGCCGCCGCCATGAAGGACGATCGCACCCTGACGCTCGACCTGATCGAACGGGTGACGGACATCGACGATATCGTCGTCCGCGCCGCGCGGGCCTCGTTGAAGGCGATGTTCAACAAGGATTTCGGCCCGCCGACCGGCGCGAACGACGACCGCAAGCGGATCGCGCTCGACGAGTGGAAGTCGTGGTACACCATCGACGGGCCGAAGAACTGATCGAGACTCTTACGGCACGGCTTCGAGTTCGACCGTCAGCGGCGCTTCGCCAATGTCGGTCTTGATCTTCAGTTCGCGCTTCCAGCTGCCGATGCCGACGGGCTTGAACTTGACGGTGACGATCTGCACCGGCGCCGCCGCGGGGAACGGTTCGACCGTCAGGCCGTCGCCGGAGTCGGCGACCGCCTCCACCTTGAACGACTTGGTGGATCGCAGGATCACCTTTTTGGTCGCCTCTTCGCCGAGTTTCACGCCCTCGAACTTCACCTTCTCGGGCGCGACGGAAATGGGGGCCTGGACGACGGCGGCCACATTGAACTGCAACTGCGACGCGGTCGGGTCGTTTGTCTTCAGGGTAATTGGCTCAAGGATCGCGCCGGGGGCGGCGTCGGCCTTCAGACCGACGGTGATCTGGAAGTCCGAGCCTTTCCCCGCCGTCAGTTCTACGTCGAACGGCCCGGCCGGCTTCACGACTTCGGTGATCTTCCAATCCCGTTTCGTGCCCACGTAACGCACCGTCACCGCCTGCGACGATTTCGTCCCCTGCGGCACCACGCCGAAGTTGACGTAGCCCGGCGTCAACTGCACATCCGCGCGGCTGTTCGCCTGCACGCGGATCACCGCCGTCGACACGTACTGCGGCCCGAACGTCAGGTAAAAGGTCTGCGCGTTGGGGCCGTTGAACTTCGCGGCGTTCATCGTCAGTACGATCTCGGCCGACTCGTGCGGCTGAAGAACCTTCTGCGGCGGGTCGGCGTCGAGGCAGGTGCAGCTCTTGCGGACGTCGATGATCTGCATCGGGACGTCGTAGATGTTCGTGAAGGTGAACTTGTGGGTGAGGAGCGTGCCGTGGGGCACGGTGCCGAAGTCGTGGACGATGACCGCGGGCGGATTGTCCTTCTTGAACAATTTGTTGGCCCAGGGCACGAAAACGCCGGGTGTGCCGGCCGACGGGTACGGTTGCGCCGCGAGCGCCAATGGTACCAGCCCCAACGTGACGAGTCCGATCCAGGTGCGTGCCATCCGTATGCCTCCGGTGCGTGCATCTCCCGCACGCCGTACCGGGAAAATCGGCCGGCGCTTACCGGGAATCGCGGCGAACCGGGGCAAGGGAAGCGAAATCGGGAAGCCCCCGCCGACGCCACCGGCGAGACGGGCGCGACCGGCGGGACGGGCGCGACCGGCGCAAATTGCCGCGCGGCGCCGGAGAACCCGGAACTCCCGGACGCCGGAACGAACGGGATCGCGATTCCCCCCATTGAGGTCTTGCGGTTTCTCGGCTAGGGTAAAGAGTACCCCCGGAGGCGGACCCGTGGCACTCACACCGGTCGACCGTGATCTCCTGCATCGCTGCCTGAAGAAGCAGTCCGGCGCATGGAACGATTTCGTCGACCGCTACCTCAGCCTCATCTATCACGTCATCGGTTACACCGCGCACCTGCGCAGCGCCAAGGTCAACGCGGAAGATGTGGAGGACATCGCCGCGGAGGTACTGCTCCAGATCGTCGCGGACGACTACAAAGTGCTGCGGCAGTTCCGCGGCAACGCCAGCCTCTCGACCTACCTGACCGTCATCGCACGGCGGATCTGCGTCCACGAACTGACGCGCCGACAGGCGGTCCGCGAGGCGATCCGCAAGGGCGAAGCCCGCGTGGACGACGTGCCCGATTCCAACGAAGGCTCCATCGCCGAGATCAAGAGCCTCGAACGGCTCGACGAAGTCGATCGCCTGCTCCGCAAACTCTCCGGCAAGGAGCGGGAGATTGTCCGGCTGTTCTATCTCGAAGGGCGCACCTACGAGGAGATCAGCACCGAGACCGGCGTACCGGTGAACACCATCGGCGCCGTTCTCAGCCGGGCGCGCGAAAAGCTGCGCAAGTACCGCCGGCACAGCGGTACGGACATTCCGGTCCTGTCCGCAAGCGACCTTCGCGAGGCGCGGCGAACGGAAGTGAAGACCGGCGAATCGAAGTAAGCCGTCGAGCGACTACAATTCCCGCATGCACGCGATCCTGATCGCCACGGCCGCACTCGTCGGGTTGCCGGTTCTGCTTCACCTCATCCTGAAGCAGGAACCGAAGCGACTCCTGTTCCCCGCCATCCGCTTCCTCGAAAAGCGCCGGAAGATCAACCAGCGCAAGATGCGCCTGCGGCATTTCCTGCTGCTGCTCCTTCGAGTGCTGCTGATCGCGCTGTTCGGCCTCGCTCTCTATCAACCCCAACTCGCCGGCACGCTGGGCGGGCTGAACTTCGGCGGCGAACAACCCGTGGCCGCCGTCTTCATCCTCGACGCGTCGCCGAGCATGGGTTATGTCTCGAACGACCGCACGCGACTGGCCGAAGCGAAGCGGCGTGCCCTGGAGTTGCTGGACGATCTACCGTCGACGTCGCGCGTGGCCGTGCTCGATCCGGCGGAACCCGGGGGCGGATGGGAACTCTCCGTTGCGGATGCGCGACGGAAGATCGAGGATCTGAAGGAACCTCGCGGCGTCGCCGTGCCTGTGACGACGGCGCTCGCGACGGCGTACCAGTTGCTCCGCACCGTGGATGCCGAGGCGGATGCCTCCGAACCGATGCCGCGCCTCGTCGCGGTCTTCTCCGACCGCACGGCCGCGTGCTGGGATGCGACCCGCGGTGAGGACCTCGCGAAGCTGCGGGACACGATCCCCGTGCCGCCGGTGGCGCACCTGTTCCTCGACGTGGGGATCGACGCGCCGTCGAACGTGGCGATCTCGGCCGTGGAGATGAAGCCGCAGATCGTGCCGAAGGACGAACCGGTGACCGTGAACGCAACGGTGACGGCAGCGGGCGAAGGCGTCGAGGCGACCGTGATCGCGAAGGTGTCGACCGTCGAGAATCTCGTCGAACGGAAGATCGTGAAAGTGCCCGCCGGCGGTGCCGCCGCCGTCGCGTTCACGTTCGACGGCCGCCGGCTCCCGCCCGGCCTCCACCAGATCGAATTCAGCCTGGAGACCCCGGACAACCTCGAAGCCGACAACGTGCGGTACTTCGCGTTCAAGGTCGCGGAACCGCGCCGGGTCCTTGTGCTCGCGGACGACCCCGCCGACGCGAACTTCTGGAAGGAGGCGCACGACGCGAAGGGCGAGTTCGCCTGCGTGGTGCGCAAGTCGACGGAGGAACTGCCGCCGCTGGCGGGCTACGAGGCGGTGTGCGTGCTGGCCGTGCTGGACCCGGCCCCGCTCTGGCCGAAACTGCTGCCGTATGTGGAATCGGGCGGACAACTGCTCGTGATGCCGGGCATGGCCGTGAAGCCGGATGCCTACCGCGCGACGACCGAGGCCGCCGCACGCCTGCTGCCGGCGGCGCTCAAGGCACAGAATTATGAAGTGTCCCTGGCCGACCGACCCGCCGCGGATCCCCGTCGGGCCGGTGCCACGTGGCTGCTCGACGATGCCGCGCTGCGCCACCCGATGCTCGCGCCGTTCCGCGATTGGAAACTCAAGGGCGGCGTCGATGTCATCGTGAACCCGCGCCGGGCCTGGCAATTCTGGGATTTCGAACCGCTTCCGGAAGGCACGGTCGTCGTCCGATACGACGACTCCGACGAACCGAACGCCCGCCGACCGGCCGTGCTGGAACGCGGCATCGGCACGCGTCGCGGTCGCGTGCTCCTGCTCACGACTCCACTCGAGACACCCGTCGAGGGCGGCAAGACCTGGAACAATTATTGGGCGTTCGACACGTCCTGGATCGTGGTCTTTCCGAACCTGCTGCTGCGGTACCTTTGCGGCGATCCGTCGGACGCCAACTTCAACTTCGCCACCGGCCAACCGATCGCGGTGCCGTTGCCGAAGGGGGGCGTGAAGAAAGGGACGAAACTGCTCTTCGAGGGTCGCGGCATCAGCGGCCGCGACGCGGAACTGGAGTTGGGCGAGGGCCAGACCGAGGTGCGCTTGCCGCCGAACCGGACCGCCACGCCGGGGCACTTCGCCGTGGCGCTCGAGGGTGGCTCCTGGCGTGACGGTTTCGCGCTCAACGTGCCGACCGAGGAATGGAACCTCACGAAGGTACCCGAGGAGACGATCGAGGGCGTCCTCGGCCCCAAAAGCGTCGTGCCTTTGGCGAAGGATGTGAAACTGCGCGAGGTGCTGACAACGAAATTCAACCAGCCGCTGGACTTGTTCCCGTGGCTGCTGATCGCGGTGCTGTTCCTGCTGTGCGGCGAGAGCTGGCTGGCGAACCGATTTTACCGCCGACCGGGCTGACGGTCGCGGTGTAGGGCGGGTCAAGGCTTTGCACCGACTCGCCGGCCGGATTGCAGTGAGTCGGCGGGTCGGCGCAAAGCCTTGACCCGCCCTACGGACGATCGCGACTAAGATCGGTCTGGAAGTGCGAACGGAGTTCGGCGTCAGCGGCCTTCGCCGAGCCGGTCGCCGAGGAAGTTGTCGAGGTCGGGAATGGCGTAGATCTTGTCGCGGGTCTTCTTCCAGTCGTATTCGACGCGTCGGAAGTTGATGATGTTGTTTTCCAGCAGCACGTAGCACGCCTTCGGGTTGCCGTCGCGCGGCTGGCCGACGGACCCCACGTTGCACAGCGTCTTCTTGTCGTCGAGTTGATACGCCTGCCCGACGTCGTCGGGGCTGAGGAACTGCATGTTCTCGGTGAAGATGCCGGGCACGTGGGTGTGGCCCTGGAAGCAGTACTTCTCGACGAGCGAGAAGATGCGCTCCATCTTGCGGGCGTTGTAGATGTCTTCGGGGAAGACGTATTCGTTGAGCGGATTGCGCGCGGAGCCGTGGACGTAGAGGAAGCCGTTCTCCTTGATGGAACGGGGGCGGTCGGCGAGGAACTCCCAACGTTTCTCGCGGGTGGTGCGGGGTTCGCTGCCGGCTTCGAGTTGGGCGCGGGTCCAGAAGATCGCCTTTTCCGCCGCCTGGTTGAATCCGTCCGGGTCGAACATCGCCCCTTGGTCGTGGTTGCCGAGCAGCACCTGCTTGCAGTCGCGCATGATCAGGTCGATGCATTCTCGCGGGTTGGGGCCGTAACCGACCACATCGCCGAGACAATAGATCTCGGTAATGCTCATGGACTTGATATCCGCGAGGACCGCCTCCAGGGCTTCCAGATTACCGTGGATATCGCTGATCAAAGCCTTCTTCACGCCGGGCTACTCCCGCGACGGGTCGGTGCGCAGTGGTGGGACAATCGCTCAAGTATACGTTACGAACCGGAATCGGGAAACCCAACAATTCGGATCGGGGCGAAACGCCGCGCGGCCGGGGTGGACCCGGCCGCTTGAACGAATTTGACGGTCTGGCCGTGGGTCAAACCACGTCCTTCGTGAACGGGTTCGGCTTATCGACGAGCTTGATGGGGCGGCCCGTCGGGGTGATGTTCTCCTTGGCATGGTCGATGCCAAGGAGTTCGCACGTCGTGGCGAGGAAGTCCTGGACGGAAGTCTTCCGTTCGACGACTTCGGCGCCTTCCTTGTCGGTTTTGCCGATTGTCCGGCCTCCCTTGAGGCCACCGCCGAACATGGCGAGGCTCCAAGCCCGCGGGTAGTGGTCGCGGCCGGGCTTCGCGCCGCGGGTGTTGATGTGCGGCGTGCGGCCGAACTCGCCCATCCAGATCACCAGCGTGCTGTCGAGCAGGCCGCGGTCGGCGAGATCGGCGAGCAGCGCCGAGAGGGCGGCGTCCACCTCGCCGGAGAGCTTTTTGACGCGGTCGAAGTTGTCCTGGTGGGTGTCCCAACCGCCGAGGCCGACCTCGACGAACGGAACGCCGACTTCGACCAACCGGCGCGCCATCAGCACGCCGTCGGCGAACTTGCCGCTGCCGTACTTGGAGCGGGACGCCGACGGTTCCTGCGTTAGGTCGAACGCCTTCGATTCCTTCGACTTCATGAGGGCGACAGCGCGTTCGTAGGTGGTCTTGTGATCGTTGGCGGGATCCACCTTGTATTCGCGATGGAAGGCGTCTTCCATTTCCTTCAGCAGTCCGACCCGCTTCTCGAATTGCGTGTTCGAGACGAGGGCTTTGAGGTCTTCGACGCCGGCCGAGGCGTTCTGGACCTGCAGCGGCTGGTGCTTGGGGCCGAGGAAGCCGGAGCCGTAGGTGCGGCCGGCGATGGAGACGAAGTTGGGGACGGTGGCTTCGGAACTGCCGAGTTGCTGCGAGACGATCGAGCCGAGACTCGGATACACGACGCCGCCTTGTCCTTCCCGGAATCCGGTGTGGGCGAAGTATTTGGCGCGGCCGTGGGCCCCTTCGGGGCTGCTCATGCCGCGAACGATGACGCCGCGATGCATGTGCTGCGCGACCTTCGGCAGGTGCTCGCTGATCTCGATGCCGGGCGCGGAGGTCTTGATCGGCTTGAATTCGCCGGCGCCCTTGCTGTCGGGCTTGAGGTCCCACGTGTCCTTGTGAGTGGGACCGCCATCCATGAACAGCAGGATGCAGCTCTTGTGCTTCTTCACCGGCGATTTGGCGGCTTCCCTCGCGAGCAGCGGCATCCAGCCGGAGAGCGACCCGGCGAACACGCCGGCGGAGGTCAGTTGCAGTACTTCGCGCCGGGTGCGCTCGGTCAATCGGGATGAGAACATGGGGAAACCCCGTTTGGGAATGTCGAAGGATCGTTTCGCCGCGACGCGGGAACGCTTAACGGTTCAAGGTGAATTCGCTGCTGTTCAGGACGGCCCAGACCACGTCGCCGAGGGCGTCCTGCGAGAGGCCACTGCTCGTGTCGAGGTACTTCGCGAGCCGATCGGACTCGGCCGGGGTGGGGCGGCGGGAAAGTGCGGCGAGGTAGATCTTCTCGATGGCCTCGGTGCCGCGCGTCGAGCCGACGATGGCTCGGACGATCGCCGGATTGGCCGTGCCCGTCTGGCGCGAGTTCATGAGCTTGAGGGCCTGCGGTATGCCGGCCTCGTACTCCACCGGGTTCACCATCTCGGCGCCGGCGAGGAAGAAGTTGACGAACCGCTCGCGGGCACCCGCCGGTCCGGCTTTCATGCCCTTCTCCCGCGCCTTGGCGTTGTCCTGGAACTTGGTGACGGCGGCGAGGCTGTCGAAGAGTTGCTCGGCCGATAGGACGCGGACGGACCGCTTCGCGTACAGGTGCGGCGCGGCCGTTTCGTTGCCGCCCACGGATTTGCTGGAACGGGCGTAGGCGGCGCTGTTGCAGATGCTTCGGATCAGGTGCTTCACGTCGAAGCCATTGGCGGCGAAGTCGGCCGCGAGGCCCTCTAACAGTTCCGGGTGAGACGGCAGGTTCTGGCCGACCATGTCGTCCACGGGGTTTACGATCCCGCGGCCGAACAACTCCGCCCAGACACGGTTCGTCATCGCCTTCGCGAAGAACGGGTTCGTCGGCGCGGTCATCCACTTCGCCAGCACGGGGCGATACGGCTCGCTCTTCGCGACCGTCGGATGCTCGCCCTGAAGGAACTTCGGCTCGACGGACTTCGCCGATTCCGGCAGCGGGTTCATCTTGTTCCGGCGAACGTTCTGCGTCTCCTGGATGCCGGGCGTTTGGTCCTTCCCGAGACCGCCGACCTGCACCTTCATGAAGAACTGCGCCATCGCCCAGTATTCCGTCTGCTTCCAGTCGTTGAACTTGTGGTCGTGGCATTGGGCGCACTGGAGTTGGACGCCGAGGAACGCCTTGGCGGTCTCGTCCGTCATCTTGTCGACCGTATTGTTCGAGAGGAAGAAGCCGACGGCCGGATTCTTCTCCTGATCGCCGGTCGCGGTGAGGATGTCGCTCACCATCGCGTCCCACGGCTTGTTGGCGGCGAATTGCTCGGTCAGCCACTTCCGCATGGAATCGAAGTTGACCCGCCGATTGTCGGAGGTCCGCTCGACGAGAATGCCCATCCAGAGATCGGCACGGTGGCGGCCGTAGTTGGGGGATTCGAGGAGTTCGTCGACGAGTTTGGCGCGCTTGGCGGGATCCTGCGATTCGAGGAACGACTTGGCCTGCTCGGCGGTCGGGATGACGCCGGTGATGTCGAGGTACGCGCGGCGGAGGAATTCCTCGTCGGTGCTGGCCGGGGAGGCAGGGACCTTCTCGGCGGCGAGTTTGGCGTCGATGTGCGAATCGATGAACCGGGCGACGCCGATCGCGTCCTTGCCGTTGCCGATGCTGGCCGGCTTGAACTTCGCGACCGATTCGCCTTTGGCTTCGCGTTCCTTTTGAATCTTCTCGGCGGCGGCGCGACGGGCCTCCGCTTCCTTGCGTTCCTTCTCGGCGGCGGTCTTTTCGTCCGCGGCCTTCTTGGCTTCGGCGGCCTTCTTCGCTGCCACGCGCTGTTCCTTCAGTTTCGCCTTCGCCTTGGCCTTTTCGGCTTTCTCGTCCGCGGCATGGCCGGACAACGACACGGACGCCAACAAGATGCCGGAGAGCAACATCAGGCCGAGCAACGGTTTGCGACGCATCGCGGAGACTCCGCTACGGACGGGGTTCGACTGCTTACGGATACTAACACGCAAACGATCCTGCAGTTTCGTGCAGGATCGGCGTTTCAGAAAAAATGTCGGCGGAGCCGCGATCACTCGGCCGGCTTGTCGTCCGGCTTGGGTTCGGGTGCCGGCTCGGCCGGCTTCGGCGGTTCGGGATCCCGCGTCTTGAAGAATGCCGATAGTTCGGCAAACGTATTCAACGCCGCCTTGCCGCTCTTCTTTTCGTCGGTGAGATTGACGACCGGTCGCGGTTTGGGCGGCTTGCGCGGCGGCGGGGGCGCGGCGGGGGCCGCAGCTTCGGTGGCCGGTGCCGGAGCGGCGGGACGGGGTCGATCGAACCGGCGACCACCGG
>JALHPZ010000024.1 GCA_022842245.1 Gemmataceae bacterium | reverse complement strand
AGCCGCACGCGCTCCAGCTCCGCCCGGCGCGCCCGCTCGTCCGCCGCTTCCCGGATCGCGCGGACCATCCGCGCCACCTCGCCGGCGTTCCGCGGGCGCTCGGCCGGATCGGCGCGCAGGCAGCGCTTCGCAAGCTGGATCCATTCCGGATCGGCCTCGCACGCGTCGAGGCGCGCCTCCACGTCCGTCAGGTCGCCGGCTATCGAACGCTCGACCATCGCCCGCACGGTGTCCCCGACGAAGGGCGCACGGCCCGTGAGCATCGCGCACAGGATGCCGCCGAGCCCGAAGACGTCGGACCGCTCGTCGATGCGCTCGATTTCGCCGCGCGCCTGTTCGGGCGGCATGTACGCCGGGGTGCCCAACGCGCAGCCGGCCTGCGTCGCTTCCGCGGCCGCGGCGCCCTCCGCCTCGCCCACGCCCGTCTCCGCGTCGCCGAGCCGTTTCGCCAGCCCCCAGTCCATCACCTGCGTTTCGCCGAACGCGCCGACCATCACGTTGCCCGGCTTCAGGTCGCGGTGGATGATCCGCCGTTCGTGCGCGGCCGCCACCGCCTGCGCGATCGATTCGAAGATCGATCCGATAGAACTCCGGTCCCACTCGGGGTCCTTCATCAGGGCCGCGAGTGTCCGCCCGCGAATCAGCTTCATCACGAGGAACGGCGATCCATCGTCCAGCGTGCCGAGCGCGTGGACGGGCGGGATGCCGGGATGCTGGAGCTGGGCCGCGATCTTCGATTCGACGACGAACCGCTCGGCGTTCGCCCGCGACAGCAGGGTCTTGATCGCCACGATCCGATCGAGCACGTGGTCGCGCGCGGCGAACACGCGGCCCATGCCGCCCCGCGCCACTTCGTACTGCACGTCGTAGCCCGGGATCGTCGGAAGGGGTTGGGCGGCCCGCTCGCGATCGGCGGCCTCCCGGTTCGTTTCGTCCGCGGACGGTTCGTAGACTCCGGTCGCGTTGGCCGTCCGGGGCGGGTCGTCCGTGTCGCGGGGCGTCATGTCGGTTCTCGACGGAGTTCCCGAAGCATACCAGAATCCCGTGCGCTGAGAAACGGTTCCCGCGCCGCGATCGAAACGAGATGGCGCTCAAAAAGGGGACGCACTCAAAAAGGAGACGCAGCTCATTTTCAGCACTCAAAAAGGGGACGCAGCTCACACTCAAAAAGGGGACGCAGCTCATTTTCAGTAATGAGCTGCGTCCCCTTTTTTTGCTCGTCCCCTTTTTTTGCTCTTTTTTTGCTGGATGGTCCGACCCTTCCAGGCTCGTGGCCCGACGGGATTCCTTATACTTGAACGAACGACGCGGAGCCGGAAACGTGTGGAATGCCTTGCTCCTTTCAACGGCAATCGCCCTCGGCGCTCCGCCGGTGGCGGGCTTCCGCGAGGGGCCGCACTTCGGCGAACTCGTCCGCGAGCAGGGCTGGCCTTTGGGCGTGCGCGCGATCGCCAACCTGCCGGCGAACTTCGACCCGAAGAAGCCGACTCGGCTCGTCCTCTACGCCACGCCGAACGGGAACACCATCGAGCAGACGCTCGGCTGCGCGACGGGCGACGGACTTGACTGGCACTTCGACATCCAGCACGTCGCGGCGCAGGTGCGGCAACTGCGAGCGGTAAAGCCGAAGGAGAACATCGTCTTCGTCGTGGTCGAAGCCGAGGGGCTGAGCTGGCCGGCGTGGAAGCGCCGGCAGGCGGACGGGCCGGCGAAGATTCGATCCCTCGTCGACGAGATTCGCGGCTGGATTCCCGGCGAATCGTCCCTCGTGTTGTCCGGGCACAGCGGCGGCGGCAGCTTCCTCTTCGGCTTCCTCGATTCCATCGACGCGATTCCGCCGTTCGTCGAACGGATCGTCTTCCTCGATGCGAATTACAGCTACTCGGACGCCGACCGGCACGGCGAAAAGCTCCTCGCCTGGCTGAAGGCGGACGCGGCGCGCAAACTCTTCGTCGTCGCCTACGACGACCGCAAGATCACCTTGAACGGCAAGCTCGTCGTCGGGCCGGACGGCGGCACCTATCGCGCGACGGAGCGGATGCACGCCCGTTTCGTGAAGGATGCGGCGTTCGACGAAAAGCCGGCCGGCGACGTGCGCGTTCGCACGGCGCTCGATGGCCGGCTGAGCCTGCTCGTCCACGCGAATCCGAAGAACCTCATCCTCCACACGGCGCTCGTCGGCGAGATGAACGGCCTGCTGCATGCGCTCGACGGATCGCCGTTCGGCGGACCGCGTGCCTACGCGAAGTGGGTGCAGCCCGTACCGGGCATCCCCAAGAGGCCGGCCGACGCCGTCGGGGGAACCGAGTTCATCCGCTCCATCGAGAAACTCAATCGAACCGAGCGCGAAGAGGCGATCGCGCGCGAGGTGCTTCGCGGCAACATCCCGGAGTTTCTCCGTTCGTTCCGCAAAGTCGAGACGAAGATCAAGGACGCGGCCGGAAAGGAGCGCGTCGCGGTCGTGGAGGTGATGCCGGATTATCTGGCCATCGGAAGCGACGCGGACTTCGTGCGGATGCCGATGAACCCGCTGACGGCGGCTCGGATCGCGGACGCCTTCGGTTGCGCCCTGCCGACGCGGAAGATCGTGGACGAGATATATCGCACCTCGACCGTGAAGCTCGCGCCGAAGCCGCTGACGAAGGACCGCGAAGCGCCGGCGACGTTCCTCCAACACAATGCCATCATCGAGGACCAGCGCGCGGGGAGCGACCTCGGCTAGCTCGTGGCGGGGCACAAGAAGGACGTTGTCGTGTCGAACCGGCTGGCCGAGAAGTCGAACCGCGTTGCGATCTACGGCTGGCACCTGCTCGACGGCAAGCAGATCCAGCCGCTGACGATCGTGCATGTCGACTGGTACGTCGACTACAGCCACGGCGTACGGCTGATGAAGCGGGCCGTGATGGTGGACGGGAAGGTCCAGGACGTGCGGCAGGTGCTGCAATCGCCGAGCCTGAGCCCGCTGTTGTCGGACGAAGGCCCGCTGCTGCGGCCGACGTACTAATGGTTTTCTCCCGCCCCCTCGAAGGGGCCGGGGTGGAGGTGACGGGGATCGCAGAAAGTTCCCGCGCCGGCCTTCACCCCCACCCTAACCCTCCCCCTTCGAGGGGGAGGGGACAAAACCCCGGCCGTCGTACTGATCGACCACTTCGCTATCATGGCGGAACCATGACGCCATTCACCGACCGCCTCGCCGACGCCGTCCGCCGCAAGGGTCCGCTCTGCGTGGGCATCGATCCGCGCCTTGAATCGCTGCCGAAATCCATTCGAGAGAACCATCCCGATCCGGCCGCGGCGTTCGAAGCGTTCGGGCTGCGCATCCTCGAACTCGTCGAACCGTTCGCCGGCGTCGTGAAGCCGCAGGCGGCGTTCTTCGAGCAGGTCGGCCCGGCCGGGTTCGCCGCGATGCAGGCGATCCTGCGGCGCGCCAAGGCGATGGGCTTCGTCACGATTCTCGACGCGAAGCGCGGCGACATCGCGAGCACGGCGACGGCGTACGCCGAGGCCGCGTTCGGCCCGACGTGGGACGCCGACTCGCTCACCGTGAATCCGTACCTCGGGCGGGACGCGGTCGAGCCGTTCATCGAGACGGCGCGCCGGGACGGCCGGGGGATCTTCGTGCTGGTGCGGACGAGCAACCCCGGCGCGAGCCTGTTCCAGAACCTCGTTTGCGAAGGCCGGCCGCTGTACCGGCACGTGGCGGACGCCGTGGCGGAGTGGAACGGAACCGTCGGCGACGTCGGCGCCGTCGTCGGGGCGACGCATCCGGCGGAGTTGAAGGAACTGCGCGCCGCGATGCCGGGCGTCTGGCTGCTCGTGCCCGGCTACGGCGCGCAGGGCGGCACCGCAGCCGACGTGCGGGCGGCGTACGACGCGAAGGGGTTGGGCGCGGTCGTGAACAGCTCGCGCGGGGTGACGTTCCCGTTCCAGCCGGACGATCCGAATTGGGAAGCGAAGGTGGAGGCGGCGGCGCGGAAGGCGCAGGCGGAACTCGCGATCAGCCGTTGATGCGCGCAAGGAGAAGGACAAACCCGTAGATCGCGTGGCCGAGGGCGAAGAGCAACAGCCCGGCCAGAAGCAGGCCGCAGCCCCAGTGGTCGCGTTTCGTCTCGCGGCCGCGGAGAAGCAGCCAGCCGAGGCCGAAGAGGACCATGCCGAGGGCGGCGACGACTCCTCCGGGGCCGTCGATGACCCAGCGGGGTGCGGAATGGTGGCCGCTCGAAGGGAGGACGACGAGCGTCTGCCCGCGAGACAGACCCGCGAGGCCGAACCCGAGAATGCCCAGCCCGATCAGGATTCGGATGACTTTGTCGCGAAGCTCGACCGACCGGGCGTGCTTCGCGTCCGTGGAAAGCGACGCGGTGGTTGGCGTATCGCATGCGATTTCCCGTTCCGCCAGCCGCATCCCCCACATCGCCAGAGGCAGCGCGACCAGCCCGCCGACGAGCGCGCCGTAGCCAAGATCCAGGTTCAGTTGCACCGCGACGAACATGCCCCCGACGATGGGGAGCACGGCACCCCAGACGATCCAGGTGGCGATGAGGAAGGTGCGGAGGTAGGACATTCGCAAATCCCCGTCGTTACGCGCTCGGCTCCGAAGACTCCGCCTCGCGGCTAAACTATCGGCTCCTCTTCCGAGAATAGTCCATGTCGTTCCTTCGCTTCGCGCTGCCGATCCTTTTCCTCGTGGCTCCCCTTTCCGCCCAGGAACCCGTGAAGATCCCCGCGTGGGTCCACGACACCATCGGCGCCGGATACACCCTCTCCGGCATGAACACCGCCCAGCGAACCGAAGCCGTCCGGCACGGCGTCACCCTCAGCGAGATGGGATTCGTCGATCCATTCTACCCGTACTACGACAGCCAGCTCCTCACGAAGCGCAGCCCGCACGTCCCGCTCGATCGCCTCCAGAAGGACATCGCCGAGTACAAGCGGCTCGGCATCCGCATCCTCGGCGTCTACCCGCCCACGCTCCAGGGCGAGGTCTACGAGAAGCACCCCGACTGGCGGCGCATCCCGACCGACACCACGACCATCCCGCAGGTGGACCTGAAGAAGTTCGGCCACGGCGGCATGCTCTGCCCGCTCGGGCCGTACGGCGACTTCCTCATCGACGTCCTCGCCGAGATCCTGACGAAACACCCGGACGTGGACGCGTTCAGCTTCGACGGCCTGCACCACGGCGGCGGATGCTACTGCGAACACTGCCGCAGGAACTACAAAGCCGACACCGGCAAGGCGATCCCGAAGCCGGACCTGAACGACGCCGAGTATCGACGCTATCAGGCGTGGGCCGATGGCAAGCTCGTCGCGCTCGTCGAGAAGATGCAGAAGCGCCTGAAAGGAATGAAGCCCGACGTCGCACTCGTGACCTGGACGACGAATGCCGGGCGGTTCGGGCACTTTCTCAGCGTGCCGCGGAACATGCCGGCAAAGCTGAATCTCCTCTTCGACGCGCCGGATCAGGAGTTGTGGCTCGACGAATCGAACCGGGGCAACAGCATCGTCCCGGCGTTCGGCGTGGCGTACGCCTGGGCCGTCACGAACCACCGCGTCGCCTTCAGCGAGCCGTACCTGATGAGCCACGGCAACCCGTACGGCAAGGACAGCTTCCCCGCCCACGAGATCGAACGGCGGATGATGCTCTGCCTGACGTACGGCTGTCAGCCGAGCGTCGCCGTGGCGCAGCCGCCGCGGATGCAAAAGGCGATGTACGCGGCCCTCGACGAAGTCCGGAAGCGCAAGCCGTGGCTGACGCACAAGACCCCGGAGCCGTGGGCGGCGCTCGTGATGAGCGACGCCACCAAGACCTTCTACGGCCGCTCGGCGGGGAAGGTGGAGGAACGCTATCTGGCGAATGTGTTCGGGGCTTTCCGCGCCTGCGTGGAGGAACACCTGCCGGCGACCGTGATCGAGGACTGGAACCTGACGCCGGCGGAGCTGACAAAGCACGCGGTCGTGATCCTGCCGAACACCGCATGCCTGAGCGACGCGCAGGCTAAGGCGATCGACGAGTATGTCCGCGCCGGCGGCGGCCTCGTGGCGAGCGTGGACGCGTCGCTCTTCAACGAGTTCGGCGATCCGCGCCCGAACTTCGCCCTCGCCGAGGTTTTCGGCGTGGACTATCGCGGCCTGCCGGATGCGAAAGCGCCGATGGACGATCTGGATGTCAACTTCGCCAAGGCGATCGGACCGGACTACTGGGAGAAACGGCGGAACGTCTTCGAAGCCCGGCTCGTGCCGAAGTCATTCCTGTTGGAGAATTCCAAGCTCGCAACATACATCGGCACCGATCCGGTGACGTTCAAGGGGCCGGCGGTGCGGGTGAAGCCGCGGGCCGGAACGCAAGTGATTGGAACGATCGGCGAACATCCGGCGATCGTCACAAAAAATCATGGGAAGGGCCGCGTCGTCTACCTGCCGGCGGGGTTCGATGCCGGCTACTACCAGTATTCGTACCCGTACCAGCGGCTACTTCTGAAGGAAGCCATCGCGTGGGCGGCGAACGGCGTCGCGCCGCCGGTGCGCGTCGAGGCGCCGATGTGCGTGCATGCCACGGTCATGCGGCAGACGAAGGACGGCGAGCGACTGGTGGTGCATCTGTTCAACAACGTGAACACGACCGGCGGGCACGCCTTCCCGAACGACGATGTGCCGCTGCGCGAGGAGACGCTACCGGTGCGCGACATCCGAATCACGTTCCGCGCGGGGACGAAGATCAAGGCCGTGCGCTTACTGCCGGAGGGGCAATTGCTGGAGATGAAGCCGACGGCGAACGGCACGAGCATGATCGTGCCGAAGCTGGAGATTCACGCGATGGTCGTGGCGGAGATGGAGAAATAATACAACCCCGGCTTTCGCCGGGGTTGCAAGGTCGATTGGCAATTATCTTACGACGCCGTCTTGAGGCGGTCGGTCACGGTGTCGAACGTCTGGCTGGTCTGCTGGCCGAGCGCGGTAATCGCGACGAGGCAGACCACGATGATCAGGGCCAGCATCACCGCGTATTCGACGGCGGTCGGGCCGTCTTCCTTCTTCAGGAAGCGAACCAAGGGACGGAGCAAGTGCGTCATGACACCTCGAGGGGGATAACCGGCGGCCAAACTGCCGCGCGCCCCTCCGACCGGCCACCAATAATGGAGCGGGGGGCGCGGTGATCCACTTTCGCGGCCACCCCACCCCCGTTTGTCCGTCACGGATCCAGACTTAGCTGCCACTGATGCCGGTGTTCACGTCCGTGAACGTCTGGCTGGCCGTCTGACCGAGGGCGGTGATGGCGGCGATGCAGACCACGATGATGAGGGCGAGCATCACGGCGTACTCGACCGCCGTCGGGCCGTCTTCCTTCTTCAGGAACTCCACCATCTTGCGCGCGAGCTTGTTCATCGGAATCTCCTTCAGGATGATTGTTCGCGGCTGGCTGGAGGAGACCGGTGAACCCGATCTGCTTGGTTGAACCCCGTTGCCGCCTGCGACACCCTTATCTAGATCGCGATTACAACCGACGCAAACGGTAGACCCCCGATTTCCGGATTTTTCGGACCGACTCGACAGTCGGGTACGTTGAGTTCCTAGAACACACTCCCGATATCCTCGGTAGTTTGCCCAGTTTTCCCGCGCGGGAAACGAACTTTCAGGTGCAGTCATGGCGGATGTAACGAATCGCAAGAGTTTGACGACCACCGGCGGCGACGGCCGCGCCCCGAACCGCGCGATGCTCCGCGCGGTGGGCTTCCAGGACGACGATTTCACCAAGCCGATGGTCGGCGTCGCCTCGCTCCACTCCGACATCACCCCCTGCAACATGCACCTCGACCGCCTCGCGCGGAAGGCCATCGAAGGCATCCGCGCGGCCGGCGGCGTCCCGCAGATCTTCGGTGCCCCCACCGTCTCCGACGGCATCAGCATGGGCCACATGGGCATGCGCTACAGCCTCGTCAGCCGCGAGGTCATCGCCGACTCCCTCGAAACCGTCTCGGGCGCCATGAACCACGACGGCCTCATCGCCATCGGCGGCTGCGACAAGAACATGCCCGGCTGCCTCATGGCCCTCGCACGCCTGAACATCCCCGGCATCTTCGTCTACGGCGGCAGCATCCTCCCCGGCATCGGCCCGGATGGCGAAGACGTGGACATCGTCTCCATCTTCGAAGCCGTCGGGAAATTCCAAGCCGGCTCCATCGACGAGAAAAAGCTGCACAAGATCGAGTGCGAGAGCTGCCCCGGCGCCGGTTCCTGCGGCGGCATGTACACCGCCAACACCATGTCGAGCGCCATCGAGGCGATGGGCATGTCCCTGCCGAACGATTCGAGCTACCCCGCCATCTCGAGCGCGAAGGACCGTGAGACCTTCCACGCCGGCGAGGCGCTCGTGCGCCTCGTCCATGCGAACATCCGCCCGCGCGACATCATCACCCGCAAGAGCCTGGAGAACGCCTACACGCTCGTGCTTGCCCTCGGCGGTTCGACGAACGCGGTGCTGCACCTGATGGCCATCGCCCGCGAGGCGGACGTGACCTGGACGCTCGACGACTTCGATCGCCTCGGCATGAAGGTGCCGCACCTCGCGGACCTGAAACCGAGCGGCAAGTACGTCATGTACGACCTCTTCCGCGAAGGCGGCGTGCCGGCGGTCTTGAAGGCGCTGCTCGACGCCGGCATGCTCCACGGCGACTGCCTCACGGTGACGGGCAAGACGCTGGCCGAGAACCTGAAGGACACGACGAGCGTCTACGCCAATCCGCGGCGGAAGGTGATGATGCCGCTCGACGCCCCGAAGTACGACAAGGGGCACATCGTCATCCTGAAGGGGAACCTCGCCCCCGAGGGCTGCGTCGCGAAACTCTCCGGTTTGAAAGTCCGGCACATCACCGGTCCGGCCAAAGTGTTCGACGGCGAAGAGGCCTGCTTCCAGGCGATCCAGGCGCGGAAGATCGTGGCCGGGGACGTGGTGGTGATCCGCGGCGAAGGCCCCGTCGGCGGCCCCGGCATGCGCGAGATGCTCAGCATCACCGGTGCGCTCATGGGCCAGGGCCTCGGCGCGTCGGTCGGCCTCATCACCGACGGCCGCTTCAGCGGCGGCACGCACGGCCTCGTCGTCGGCCACGTCGCCCCGGAAGCCTGGACCGGCGGAACCATCGGCCTCCTCAAGGACGGCGACAGCATCACCATCGACGGCGACAAGAAGCTGCTGCAAGTGAACGTGAGCGACGAGGAGCTGGCGAAGCGCCGGGCCGCGTGGACGAAGCCGCCGGTTCGCGTGGCCCGTGGCGTTCTTGCCAAATACGCCAAGCTCGTCCATTCCGCCAGCGAAGGGGCCGTGACCGGCTGATTACGTCTTCCCGCTGCCGCCCAACAGGTAGCCCAATATGGCGTGGGCGGAGTCGTCCAGCGGTTCGAGCCGATGGACGACGAGGCCTTCGCGGACGACGAGATCGCCGAAGTCGCGATAGAACGACTTCGGCGATTTCGCCCGCACGGTGAGCGATTCACGATCGATATCCACGCCGGTCACCTCGTCGAGCGCGAGCAGGAGCCTGGCGGCGTCCTTGGCGCCCTCCAGATCGATGCGCACGGAGAGCGGATAATCGTCCAGCATCTCGCGGATCTTTCCGAGCGTCCCGACGGCGGCGATGCGCCCGCGCGCGACGATGGCCACGTGGTTCGTCAGCTTTTCCAGTTCCTCCAGTTCATGGCTCGACACGAGCAGCGCCTTGCCCTGCGCCGCCAGCGCGCGGAAGAGGTCGAGGAGTTCCTGCCGGCCGACGGGGTCGATGCCGGAGAGCGGTTCGTCGAGGACGAGCAGCGGCGGGTCGGTGAGCAGCGCCTGCGCGATCTTGATGCGCTGGCGCATCCCCTTCGAGTAGCCGCGGAGCTTGCGGTTGGCGCGGTCGGTCATGCCGACACGTTCAAGCGTCGCCTCGGTGCGGCGTTTCGCTTCGGCGGCGGGATATCCGCAGAGGTCGGCCATGGCGCGGACGAATTCGCGGCCGGTCATGTCCTCGTAGAAGGCGTCGAGGTCGGGGCAGTAGCCGACGAGCCGGCGGGCCTCCCAGTGCCAGGCGTCGACGCCCGACACGGTGACGCGGCCGAGCGTCGGGCGGACCTGTCCGGTGGCGAGCTTCATCAGCGTGGACTTGCCGGCGCCGTTGGCACCAACGAGGCCGGTGATGCCGCCGCGGAGTTCAAGCGTGACCTGATTGAGCGCGAGGACGGAACCGTACCATTTGGAAACTTGCTCGAAGAGCAAAAGCGGCGATTCCATGGTGATTGGTCCCGGTCATCATTTTGCATTTTTCATTTCTCATTTTGAATTGGTCCAATATGGACCAATTCAAAATGAGAAATGCAAAACTAGGAGATAACCTCAACGGCTTGAATCCGTTTTCGCAGGTACAGGAGGCTGAGGACGATCACGACTCCGCACGCGGCGGCGGCTTCCCAGAACTCCGGCTGGTCGCCGCGGATGCTTTCGCGAGAAGCCCCGAGGCACCAGAGGCCGACGAGATACAGGTCGTTCCAGAGGTCGATCAGTTTCCAGCGTGCGTCCAGCTTCGCCCCTTCCACGAGCATCGAGGCGAGGAGGCGCGCGAGCACGAACATCCCGGTCCAGACCATGATGAGGGGCACGGTGCGGCGGACCCAGACGGCGGTGGCGAGCAGGAGCGTGCCGAGGGTGAGCGTGAGCGCGAGGCCGTAGCCGAGGATGCCGGCGAATTCGCGGAGGTGGTCGAAGTAATAACTCTGCCAGTCGTAGAGCAGGCCGGCCTGGAGGAAGAGGACGAGCGCGGGTACGGTCGTGACGAGGTTCAGAAACAGGCCGAGAGCGAGGAACTTGCCGAACAGGTAGTGCCGCCGGCCGATCGGCTTGGCGAGGTAGAACGGGAGGCTGCCGTGGGCGAAGTCGTTGCCGACGAGCACCGAGCCGGCGAGCGCCATCACGATCATGACGATGTAGCCTTCGAACCAGATGAAGTTGCCGAAGGTGTGCGCGGAGCCGTTGAGGTTGAGGCGGTCGAGGAACTTGGTGAGGTCGCCGACCTTGACGGGAATCCCGCCGAACTGCACGGTCTGCTGCGAGGTCTGCTCCTGGATCCAGACGACGAGGTACTGCCCGTAGAAGAAGAAGAAGAAGATCATCAGCGCGAGGGCGTAGAGGCCCCAGAAGAGCTTGCGGCGGGCGAGGAGCAGGAGCGAGAGGCGCGCCATGGCGAGGGAGCCGTGGATCGGCCCACGGAACTCGCCGCGCCAGGGGCGGTAATGCAGGAGGGAATCGGAGACGGTGGGCATTACTGCGGTCGCGTCTTATTCGGGTAATGTTCCGTCATCGCGCACTTCATGTCCCGCACGGCGCGCTCCATGCCGACCATCAATGCCCGGCTCACGATGCTGAAGCCGATGTTCAACTCCTCCACGCCGGGGATGCGCACGATCGGCCCCACGTTGCGGTAGTCCAGCCCGTGGCCCATGTGCACGTGCAGCCCGGCCCGCGCCGCGTGGACAGCGGCCGTGTGCAGCTTCGCCAGCTCGTCGGCTACCTTCGCCCCGCGCGCGTCGGCGTAGGTGCCCGTGTGGAACTCCACCGCGTCGGCGCCGATCGACTTCGCCAGGTCCACCTGCTCGATGTCGGCGTCGATGAACAGCGAGACGAGGATGCCGCCGGCCTTCAGGGCGTCGGTCGTCTTCCGCACCGCGTCGAGGTTCGCCGCCACGTCGAGGCCCCCCTCGGTCGTCAGCTCCTGGCGCTTCTCCGGTACGAGCGTCGCTTCGTCCGGCTTCGCCTGCATCGCCAAGGCGACGATGGCGTCGGAACAGGCCATCTCGAGGTTCAGCCGCGTGTGGACGGTCTGCCGCAGCGCGACGAGGTCGCGGTCCTGGATGTGCCGGCGGTCTTCGCGAAGGTGGATCGTGATGCCGTCGGCGCCGCCGAGTTCGGCGAGCACGGCCGCGGCCACCGGGTCGGGTTCCGCGCCGCGCCGTGCCTGCCGCACGGTCGCGACGTGATCGATGTTGACGCCGAGTCGGATCATGGGGGTTCAACCGTAGCGGGCGAGGTAAGCCAGGACTTCGCGATAGCGGGCAACCTCGCGCACCAGCACTTTATACAGCGCGAGCGTCAGCGGAATGTACATGAGCCGTTCGGCCACCATCGGCAGCACGGGCAGGGCGCAGGTGTAGGTGAAGAAGAAGTAGTTCAGCACGTAGAGCGCCAGGAGCACCGGCACGCCGATCTGGGCCACGCGACTGAGGCGGTACCGCGGGTCGAAGTACATGCGGGCGATGGTCTTGACCTCGCCGAGGATGCCCGCGACGAAGAACTTCCAGAGGCTCTGGCTGTTGGGCAGGCCGATCTCCGGCGGAATGTGCTTCACGGTGCCGTACATCTTCTCCGGCGGCACCAGGCCCGCCGGCGTGGGGCCGGCACCGTGGGCCGCCCGATGCTCGGCCGTCTTGGCGAGGATGATCTGCAAGATGCGGTCCGCCAGTTGCTCCTCGCTCGCGGTCGGAGCCATCGGCGCGAGCGCCGGCCGTACCGCCAGCGCCTCGTCCTTCCGCGGGAGGCGAACTTCGACCGTCGGCGGCACGATCTCGGCGTCGGGGGGAGAGGGTTGCTGGTTCATCTGCGGCCGTGCCTCGGAACGCGGGCCGCGTCGTGCGGTCCCGCCACCGGGTGATTCGCCCCCGGCGATGGATTCTTCGATCATCCTATCGGGTCGTCGAGATTACCCCAGCAGCTTCGTCACCACGTTCCCGTGCACGTCCGTCAGGCGGAACGGGCGGCCTTGGAACTTGAACGTCAGGCGCGTGTGATCGAAGCCGAGCAGGTGCAGGAGCGTCGCGTGCAGGTCGTGGACGTGGACCTTGTCCTCCACGGCGTTGAAGCCCAAGTCGTCCGTCCTGCCGATCGTCTGGCCGCCCTTGATGCCGCCGCCGGCCAGCCAGTAGGTGAAGGCGTTCGGGTGGTGGTCGCGGCCGTCCGAGCCGCCCTGAACCATCGGCGTGCGGCCGAACTCGCCGCCCCAGATCACCAGCGTGTCGTCCAGCATGCCGCGCTGCTTCAGGTCAGTGACGAGCGCCGCCGAGGCCTGGTCGGTGTTCTTGCAGTTCTTCTTCAGGTCGTTCACGAGGTTGCCGTGCTGATCCCAGGCTTCGTGGTAGATCTGCACGAATCGGACCCCCTTCTCGACGAGCCGGCGGGCCAGCAGGCAGGCGTTCGCGTAGGTGTTCCTGCCCGGCTCGGCGCCATAGGCGTCGAGCGTCTTCTTGTCCTCCTTCGCGATGTCCATCACCTCCGGGGCGGCGTGCTGCATCCGGTAGGCCATCTCGTAGCTGCTGATGCGCGTGGCGATCTCCGGATCGCCGACGGAGTCGAGGCGGAGCTTGTTGAGCTTGTTGACGGAATCGAGGGCGTCTTTCTGCGCGGCGGCGTCGACGCCGGCGGGGTTGTTGAGGAAGAGCACCGGCTCGGCGCCGCCGCGGAACTGCACGCCGTTGTAGACGGTCGGCAGGAAGCCCGAACCCCAGCAGGCGTTGCCGCCGGAGGGGCCTTTGCTGCCGGTGGAGAACACGACGAAGCCCGGCAGGTCCTTCGATTCCTGCCCGAGGCCGTAGAGGCACCACGAGCCGAAGCTCGGCCGGCCGAACTGCATGGCACCGGTGTTCATCATGCACTGGGCCGGGGCGTGGTTGAACGCGTCCGTCACCATCGATTTCACGATGGCTATATCGTCCGCGATCTTCGCGGTATGCGGCAGCAGCTCGGAGAGTTCCGCGCCCGATTGGCCGTGCTTGGCGAACTTGAACTTCGGCCCGAGGCACCTGGAGTTCGGGTTGATGAACGCGGCCCGGTAGCCTTCGAGGAGCTTGGGCGGCGGCAGCTTGCCGTCCTGCTTGGCGAGTTCGGGCTTGTAGTCGAACAGTTCGAGGTGGCTGGGCGCCCCGGCCTGGAAGAGGAAGATGACGCGTTTCGCCTTCGCCGCGAAGTGCGGGGCCTTTGATGTTAGCTCATTTCCATAGCCATCGTTGGCGAGCAGCGAGGACAGCGCCGCGGCGCCGAGGCCGACGCCGCACTGCTGAAGGAACCACCGGCGGGCGAGGGGAGTGTGCATGGGATTACTCAGATAGTTTTCAGCCGTCGTTTCCAGTAGCCGGGCCGACGGCTCGTGTTCGCGACGGCGAGGATGAAAATCTCGTCCGTACTCCGATGCCAATAAATGATCCGAAACGGAAATCGACCGAGGTAGAAGTAGCGGACATTGCGATTCAACGGCGCGTCTTCGGCCTGAGGATAGCGATCCGGGTGTTCGCGGATGCGAGCGTATGAGTCCCGGACCGCGGCGAGGAAATCGAGGCCGAGATTAAACGAACGTTCGCCGTAGAAATCGGCCCCTTTGTCTACTTCTTCGTTGGCTTCCGGATGGATGCGGAATCTCATCGGCCGTGCTTCTCGCGATAGCGCTTCTCGAGCGCGTCCAAGGCCGTATCGGCGTCGAGCAGTTCGACCGTGCCGGCTTCGATATCGGCCATTCTCCGGTCGAGTTCCTCACTCCATGCGGCTCGGAGTGTTTTCTCGTCGTCCGTCGGGCCGAGGAGGCTATCGAGGATGCCCATCGCGATCCGATCGCGCGCGGACGGCGAAAGCTGTAAGGCCCGTCGCAGAAGTTCGTCAACCGGTTCAGCTTCAGCCATTGCGCTCATGGTCTTCGTCCTCGAAAGATCCCGAGGCCATTCTACCTGGTTCGTTCCACCGCGCCGAGCGCTACTTCTTCCGCTCTGGCGGTCGGTTGCGTTCTTCCACGCTAATCCACGCGTCTTCAAACGTGGCGATCTTGGAATCGTCGAGATGGATTTCGCACTGGAGGTTGTACCGACCCGTCTCGTACCTTACCGAGAACCGGGGGTTCTCTTTGTTAGGCGTGATGTTCTCAATGGAGATTCCATAGATCGAAAAATCCGACGCGACTTTCTCGAGTTCCAGTTCGATCTTGTTCGACCCGACCGATTCCTTTGATTTCTTGTCGATAAGTGTAAACGTTGCGGTGAGTTTCCGACCGGTGAAATTGCCGTTGTCCGCATAGAAGCGCAGTTCGACGCCGATTGGCACACCGTGCCAGAACACTTTACCATCGGTCCAGAATGCGACGCTCCAGTGTTTCCAAGCCCGGGATTGGTAGTTGTGCACCGAGCCTTCCAGACGTGGCTTGAGTTTCTTGCCCTCCTCGCCGCGTACACCAACGAACTGGAATGCGGCGAGCAGAACTAGGCACGAGAAGATCACGACCGAGATTGATGTTCGCCTCGACATCGTCGATTCTCCGTTGACGTCACTCCAAGTCGAACGGCAGGATCTGACCCGAATCGCTCGCCTCACCTCTGAGGCCGACGCCGCAGTGCTGAAGGAACCACCGGCGGGCGAGGGGAGTATGCATGGGGGAGGGTCACGATCGAATTGTTATTTCTTGCGGGCTTCGATCTGCTTTTGCAATTCAGCCTGAAATTCTTCGAGCGAATACGCTCTCTCCTCCCCGCTTTCGTAACGGTCCCAGCGACGCTGGATTTCCGCTTGCAGTTCCGGGTCTTCGACTTCCCCGCTTTCGAGGCTATCCAACAGCAGGTTCGCGAAGCGCTCCCGCTCGTCGGGGGGCAGTTGCAAGCCTCGATCGATCAGTTCCTGCGACAGCGTGGTCACGGTTCGTACTCCGAAACGGCAATGCGCGTCATTCTACCCGATCCCCTCGGCCGCGCCGAGTTTCGGCTTTGCGGATTCCTCCAGCGACCGGTCCGCGATCGCCGATAACTTCCCTGCGGTATCGGCTTCGTCGGGAAGGTGAATTGCCGTGCGGGATCGCGAGGAACGGCCCCCATCGCGTACAATGCAGTGCCCCCTTTCTCGCGCGGAGATCGGCCATGGCCCTCACGGCGGCGCAGGTCGCGGAGCAGAAGAAGGACGTCGAGGAACTCCTCGGAGCCGTCGACCAACTCGGATTCGCCAAGGCGCTCTTTTTCGGCAAGGTCCGCGGGGATCTCGTCTTCCCCTATCCGCGGCTCTCGCCCGACCAGGAACATCTCGCCTCCGAAGCCGCGGCGAAGGTCCGCCAGTTCGCGAAGGACCGGATCGACCACATGCGGATCGATCGCGAGGCGATGATCCCCGACTCCGTCGTGCGCGGCCTCGCCGACCTCGGCGTCCTCGGCATGACCGCGCCGCGCGAACACGGCGGCCTCGCGTTCAATCAGCAGCAGTACCTCCGCATCATGGAGATCCTCGGCGGGCACTGCTCCAGCACCGCCGTGTTCGTGAACGCCCACCACAGCATCGGCATCCGCGCGCTTCTGCTCTTCGGCACGAAGGAGCAGCAGGACCGCTGGCTGCCGGACCTCGTGGCGGCGCGGAAGATCGCGGCGTTCGCGCTCACGGAGCCGGAGGCGGGGTCGGACGCGGGGAACGTGCAGACGACGGCGACGCCGGACGGCGACGACTTCATCTTGAACGGCACCAAGCACTACATCACCAACGGCGGCATCGCGGACGTGCTGACGGTGATGGCGCGCACGCCGGACGCCGACGGCAAGAGCAAGGTGACGGCGTTCCTCGTGTCGCCCGACATGCCCGGCTTCGAGGTGGTGGAGAAGCGGGCGGAGAAGTGCGGCATCCGCGGCACGGCCACGGGGAAGCTGCGCTTCACGAACATGCGCGTGCCGAAGGCGAACGTGCTGGGGCCGATGGGCAAGGGGCTGAAGGTCGCGCTGACGGTGCTGGACTTCGGGCGCGTCACGTTCGGCGCGAGCTGCACCGGCCACGCGAAGGCGTGCATCGAAGCGATGACCAAGCACGCCAAGACGCGCACGCAGTTCCAGCAGACCTTGAGCGAGTTCGAGTTGGTGAAGAAGAAGATCGCCTTCGCCTCGGCGCACGCCTTCGCAATGGAATCGGCCACAGCCGTGTGCGCCGCCGGGATCGACGGCGCGCACGACGACTTCATGCTCGAGACGGCGATGTTGAAAGTGTTCTCAACCGAACACCTCTGGACCATCGTGAACGATTGCATCCAGGTCTTCGGCGGCAAGGCGTACTTCAGCGACCAGCCCTACGAGCGCTGGATGCGCGACGCGCGGATCAACCTGATCGGCGAGGGGGCGAACGACGTGCTGAAGGCGTTCATCGCCGTGGTCGGCTGCCGGGCACCGGGGGAGTACTTGAAGCAACTGCGCGACGACATGATGGGCGGCCGCTGGAGTTTCCGCAAGATCGGCGCGGCCCTGGGCGTCGGCACGCAGCTCGTGATCCCGTGGGCCAGCACGCCGAGCGTGCCGGTGAAGAGCCCGAAGCTCGACGACGAGGTGACGGCCTTCGCGCGGCAGGTGAAGAAGTTCGGCCTGGAGCTGCCGCACGTCTTCCTGCGGCTGAAGGACGAGACGAAGTTCGTGCAGGCGCAGTTGATCCACGAGCGGATCGCGGACATCGCGATCGACTTGTATGTGTCCGCTTGCGTGCTCTCGCGGCTGGACCACCTGCTGGAGAACCCAAGCGACGATGTGCATGCCAACGTGTCGGCGGGGCGGTACTTCCTGAAGATCGCGAATCGGCGGATGACCGCGAACTTCGCGGCGCTGACCGACCACGACGACGCGGATTGCGTGAAGGTCGCGGATCAGATGATCGAGAAGATCGTTTAGCGGCGACGCGGAGTCTTCGGAGCGGAGCGCGTCACGTCGTTCGTACAGGGAACTCGTGGAATTCAATCCGACGCCCGCCGCGCTCGGCTCCGAAGACTCCGCCTCGCCGCTAAACTGAAACCATGACTTTGATCGACTCCTTCGGCCGCGTTCACGACAACCTGCGGATTTCCGTCACGGATCGCTGCAACCTGCGCTGCACCTACTGCATGCCGGAGGACGTGACGTTCCTCGACCGCGGCGAACTCCTCACGTTCGAAGAGATCACGAAGTTCGTGCGCGTCGCCGCGCCGCTCGGCGTGAACAAGATCCGCCTCACTGGCGGCGAACCGCTGATGCGCAAGGACCTGCACAAGCTCGTTCGCCTGCTCGTTCCCATTCCGGGAATCACCGATATCGGCCTCACGACGAACGGCCTTCTCCTGAAGGGCCAGGCCGCCGCGCTGCGCGACGCGGGACTGACGCGACTCAACGTCTCGCTCGATACACTGGACACCGGCCGCTTCCGCGAGTTGTCGCGGCGCGACGGCCTCGACGACGTGCTCGCCAGCTTGGAGGAAGCCAAAGCGCTCGGATTCGCGATCAAGCTGAACGCCGTCGCGATTCGCGGCTTCATCGAACACGACGCCGTTCCGCTCGCGAATTATTGCCGCGAGAACGGCTTCGAGCTGCGCTTCATCGAGTACATGCCGATCGGCGCGGAGGCCTGGGAGCGCGAGAAGTGCTTCCTCGCGCACGAACTGCTGGAGCTGTTGGAACGCGAAGTCTCGCCGCTCGCGCCATCGCCGGACTATGACCCGCGCGCGCCGGCCATGGAGTTCGACTACGCCGACCGCCGCGGAAGCGTCGGCATCATCGCGTCGGTGTCGCGGCCGTTCTGCAAGAGCTGCAACCGCATCCGCCTCACGGCCGACGGCAAGGTCCGCAACTGCCTGTTCGCACACGACGAAGTGGACGTGAAGGCGCTCTTGCGAAGCGAGGGCACGGAAGGCGCGATTGCGGACACGATCCGCCGCAACGTGGCCGCGAAGTGGGAGGGCCACGAGATCAATTCCGCGAAGTTCGTGAAGCCGACTCGCACAATGCACGCGATCGGCGGCTGATGGCGATTCGATGAATTCTTTCTCAGCACTTGATTTGTCACTTCACCGCGCGCCTACGAATGAGACCGAGTTGAGAAAAAGGTTCTCAACACGACCCTTTCAGTGAGATGCACGATGAAGAAGATTTTCGCACTGGCCCTCGTGGCCGTTTGCGCGACCGGCCTGTTCGCGACCGCCGAAGAGAAGAAGCTTCCCACGATCGTGGAAGCGGCCGTCGGCAACAAGGATTTCAGCACGCTCGTCGCGGCCGTCAAGGCGGCCGACCTCGTGGACACGCTCAACGGCGACGGCCCGTTCACCGTGTTCGCGCCGACGAACGCGGCCTTCGACAAGCTCGGCAAGGAGACGATCGAAGCCGTGCTGAAGGACAAGAAGAAGCTGACCGCGATCCTGACGGCGCACGTCGTCAAGGGCAGCGTGATGGCGGCGGATGTCGTCAAGGCCGACGGCAAGAAGGTCGAAACGCTCCAGGGCACGAGCTTCGCGGTCAAGGTCGACGGCGAGACCGTCACCCTCGGCGGTGTCAAGGTGATCAAGACGGACATCAAGTGCAAGAACGGCGTGATCCACGTGATCGACGCCGTGCTGATGCCGAAGGAATAAGTTGAGAGTTGGACTCGTGATTCGGCCCGCTCCTTCGGAGCGGGCCGTTTTCGTTCACGCCAGGACCGCGTTCACGACGCTGCCGCCGTGGCTGATCGGGATCGGCCGCAAGGTGTGGTCCGGCACGGTGGCTTCGGGATCGACGCCGACGAGGTGGTAAAACGTCGCGGCGATATCGCCGGACGAGACGGGATGATCCTTCGGATAGGCGGCGATCTTGTCGGACGTGCCGTGGACATAGCCTTGCTTCACGCCGCCGCCGAAGAGAAGGCAGAAGCCGCACTGGGGCCAGTGGTCGCGGCCGGCGGCCTTGTTCACGCGGGGCGAGCGGCCCATGTCGCCGTGGACCATCACCAGCACGTCGTCGAACAGGCCGCGCTCGGTCAGATCGTCGATCAGCGCGGAAACGGATCGATCGAGGAACGGCAGCAGGACGTGCTTGAGGAGTTGGAAGTTGTTGTCGTGCGTGTCCCAGTGGCCGCTGCCCTGCGCCGCTTCGGTGTGCACGGTGACGAACGAGACGCCCGATTCCACGAGCCGTCGCGCCAGCAGCACGCTATTGCCGAAGAGGTCGCGACCGTAGCGGTCCCGTGTACGCGGAGCTTCGCGCGACAGGTCGAACGCGACCTTCGCCCGCGGGGACGTCAGGATGTCGAACGCCGCCCGGCGCTTGTCCGCGAGCGGGGACGATTCGAGCGAGCGCTCGGCGCTGTCGAGTTGTTCGACCAGCGTCCGCCGCGACGCGAGCACGTCAAGTGTCACGCCGGCATCGAGCTTCGGCAACTCCGGCTCGCCCATCGGCACCAGCGTGTGGTCGTAGAAATCCTTGTTCGACCCCGTCACCTTGCGCGACCATTTCGGTTCGCAGGTGCTGAACATCGGATCGAATTTCGGGCCGAGGTAGCCGCCGTACGGCCCCGCCCGGCGCAGGCCCTGGCTGTAGCCCGGCAGCGCGGGGAGCATGACGTAGCCCGGCAGTTCGCGGCCGACGCCGACGCCGAAGAATTGCGCCACCGACGGCATGCTCGGGTGATTCGTCGGCTTCGCATAGTAGTCGGTGCGGTCGTCGCCGCCGTCGAAGCCGGTCATCACGCCGTACGGGTTGTGGCTGTTGTACCGGTGCGAGACGGTGCGGATGAGCGTCGTGCGGTCGAGGCGCTTCGCGAGGTTCGGGATGTGCTCGGCGACGCGGATGCCGGGGAGGACACTGGGAATGGTGGCGAACTCGCCGCGGATCTCCGGCGGCGCGTCGGGCTTCGGGTCGAAGGTGTCGATATGGCTCGGCCCGCCGAACAGATCGATAAGGATGACCGCCTTCGCTTTGCGGGATCGCGTCGCGGCTTGCGCCGGAAGACCCGCGAGCATCGCGAGCGAGCCCGCGCGCAGGAGGTCGCGGCGGGTGAGTCCGTCGCAGGCCCGCGCGGGGCGGCCGAGGAGGCGGAGCATGATTTCGACTCGAATGTGACGGCCGGCAGATGGGTGAAGATTAACCGGAATCGTGCCGATTCACAAGCGCAAAGAAGCCCACGGACGAACGTCCGTGGGCGGTCCCATCCGCTCACTTCTTCTCGATCGACGCCTTGTAAAGGAAGAAGTTCAGGTCGTATTCGCCTTCCTTGAACTTGTCGTTCAGGAACGACACGACGAGTTTCGAATCGCCCTTCTTCAGCTTCGCCGTGAAGGTGTATTCCTTCTGGTCCTCCGTCGTCAGGTCGAACTTCTCCTTCACGACCGTGTCGCCGACGGCGAGCTTGATCTGGGCAAAGTCCTTCTCGGCCTTCGTGCAGCCCATGTCGAGCTTGATGGTGTACTCGCCGTCGGCCGGGATCTTGACTTCGCAGGTGCCGGTGCCGTTCGCGTAGAAGAACAGACGGTTCTCGCCTTCGTCGTGGCCGACGAGGTCGGCACCGCCGTCGAAGGCGCACTTCATCTTGAAGTCCTTGAGTTCGAGCTTGATGGCGTCGGCTGCGACGGCGGCGCCGAGGGCGAAGGCCAATGCGACGGCGGCGAGGAGAGAGCGCTTGAGCATGATCGGCTCCAGAGATGGGAAAGGACGCCGATATTGTAGCTGAGTCGACGCCTGCGGTGTCGGGCCTCGAAGACTCGGCCCGACCTACATGACCACGCGGTCGCCGAAGTGGTTGCGGAGCATCCGCGCGCCGAGCGGCGTCAGCGGGTTGTTCGTCAGATTCAGGACTTTCAACGATTTCATGCCCGTCAGCGTGCTCAACATCGTCGCGCCGTTGGCGCGGATGAGGTTGTCCGAGAGGTCCAGCTCCTCCAGACATTCACGAAAGACGGCCTCGCGCAGGGCGCGCTCGAACAGGCGCACACTGTCGTCGTCGAGCGCGCAGCCGGCGAACGAGAGGACCCGCACGTTCGCGAGCGAGGGGTAGCGCGTCAGAATCTGAAACGTGAGGCGGACGCCTTCGCCGCTACCGCCGAGTCGCACCATCGGTCCGATTTCGAATTCGCGAATGCGACCGAGATCGGGCAACACACCCGCGATCGGTTCCAAGAGCGAGGAATACCAGACGGGCCGACCGTCGCGCGAGGCGACGGCCAGACTCTGGATCGGTGCGACCGCGAAGAGTCGTCCGCCGCCGTAATGCAGCTTGCGGAAATTCGTGTGCAGTTGGAACGGGAATCCGCGGCGATACACGAGCGAGCTGTCGTACCATTCGTTCCACGTCGGCAATTCGTGGTTCCAGGCCTCGGCGAACCGATTGAAGAGCTTCGCAGCGTCCGCGTGGATCGCGGCCCGGCGCGGTTCGTCGGCGGTCACGGCGTCGATCTCGAGCCGGATGAAGCGCGCCCGCGCCTGGTCGCTCTCGCCCGGCGCATGCTCTTCGAGCCAGTCGGCGTAGACGAGCCGCGGCGCGTCGGCGTCCGGGTCGGCGAGCACCGCGGCGTAGAGGGCCTCGCGCTCAGTCACCGTCGGCCCCCCAGCCAGGACCGGTGCGCCGCTCCTCGACGCGGAAGCCGACCTCGACGAGTGCGGCGACGCCGATGGGGGAAAGGTAGTTGCGCGGCATCCGAAGCGATTTCAGGTCGGCGGCGAAGCGAGAGTGCGCGAGCCATTGCGCGCCGTCGTCCGTGATGCCACACCCGTCGAGTACCAGATGGAACATCCGCGATCGCTTCAGGTAACGATTGAGAATCCGCACGATTCGGTCGCCCAGCGATTCGAAGCCTTCAAGAATCAGGGAGCGAAACGGAACATCGTTGAGGAACTGAAAGCACGTTCGCATCGTGGCGGGTTCGTCGGGCACCACCGGATGCACGATCGTAATCGAATCGATCAATCGATTGACCGGGCATCGTCGCAGCGCGTCGAAGAGCCGGACGTCGAGGCATCGAATGCGAACGTCGTGAAGCCATCCATATTTCCATCCGACCTGAATCGGATCGGTCGCCTGGTCGTTGGTCGGGTTGAACAAATCCACCGCATGAACGAAATCGAAGAGCGGACCCAACCAGTCGCGTTCGTGACGCTCGATCAGTTGGACCTCCTGATCGGCAAAGCGATAGCGCTCCGGATCGGGGAGCGATTCATCGTCCGAGGTCAGTTTGAGCCGGATGAACTCCCCGCGCGGGTCGCCCTCCTCGATCAGGTGGTCCGCATAGGCGGAGTGGAGCGTGCGGTTGTCGGGGTCGGCGGCCAGGGCGGCCTCCAGGCTTTCGCGCGTCGTCGGCATCGTTGCGCCTCCGCCGCAATTCTAGCGCCCATCAACATTTTGCCGCGCGGGAAATCTGTACTATGGTTCCCCCCGTACGGTTCGCCGACGGTGCCCCGTGAACAATTTCTGGAATAATCGCAATCGTCCCAGCGGTCCCCTCTTCGCCAAGAAGGGCGCCGGCACCACGGACACGCCCGCCCCGTCGGGAGCGCTGGGGAAGCCGTCCACCACGCGCACTCCGGCCGTCGGGCCGGCGTCCGCGAAGCTCTCCGGCGTGCAGATGTCCTCCAGCGGCCGGATGAGATTCGACCACGACATTGCCTGCGGCGTCTTCGTCGGCGCGTTCGAGGTGCCCGGCTGGGTCATCAGCCTCGACGTGCTCGAAATCACCGATCCGACCAGCGGCCGCGTCGAACGCTGCGAGAACTGGCTGCGGCCGAACGACATGCTCGCGATCCTCACGCGGGAGTTCGGCAAGTCGCGCATCAAGGCCAGTTCCGTCGAAATCCGCCCCGACGCCCCGCCCCAGCAGCGATCGCAACTCATGAAGGAACGGGAGGACTGGACGCGCCGGACCAACGAAATGCGCGATCAGGTCGTCTGCCTGCTGCAAACCCGGCACGCGTACGTCCGGGCCGGCGAACTTGGCTTGAAGGTGCTCATCCCGCCGCCGTAGCTCGACCCCGAATACAATCACTTCCGCACGAATTCGCACACCAACGGGTCGACCCATGCGTTTCCTCCTCGCCCTCGGTTCGCTCGCGTTCGCGCTCGCCGTCCGCGCGGAGACGCCGGAAGAACTCTTCACCAAGCGCATCGAACCGATCTTCAAGTCCCCCAACCCGTCGAGCTGCACGCAGTGCCACCTCAGCGGCGTGGACCTGAAGGACTACATCCGACCGACGCACCGCGAGACGTTTCTTTCGCTGCGCGATCAAGGTTTGATTGATCTGGATCATCCGGAAAAGTCGAAGATTCTTGGCCTGATCGACATGGGCAAGGAAGCGAAGAAGTCGACCGACATCCAGACAAAGAACCGCGCGGCGGAATATGAAGCGTTTGCGGCATGGATCAAGGCGAGCGCGGCCGACAAGGCGCTGCGGGACGCGCCGAAGCTCCAAGCGACCGAACTGGCGAAACCACCGAAGCCCGACGCCGTGATCCGCCACGCGCGAAAGGATCGCTTGCTCACGGCGTTCGAGAGCAGCGTCTGGGCGTTGCGGTTCCGCTGTGCGAGCTGCCATACGGAAGAAGGCGCGGCCGAACGGGCCAAGAAGAAGCCGACGGAGGCGGTCGGCGAACACATGGCGTGGATCCGCCCGACGGCCGAAGAGACGCTGGCGTACCTCGCCCGTTCGCCGCTCGTCGATCGCAAGAAACCCGAGAAGAGCCTGTTGCTGCTCAAGCCGCTCCACGACGAAGTTTCGCACGGCGGTGGCGTGAAGTTCCTCGTCGGCGATCAAGGCTACAAGGCGTTCCGGGGCTTCCTCGACGACTACGCGGCGGTCGTGAACGGTACTTACGCGACGGCGGGCGAACTGCCGAAGCCGCCGAAGCTCGCACAGTTCGGCACCCAATCGTGGCTGAAGATCCAGAACACCCCGCCGGCATGGGCGGACAAATATGTCGCCGTCAAGCTCTTCGCCTGGAGCGCGGCCAAGGGCACCTGGGATACGGAACCGATCGCCACGACCGACCGGAAAGTCTGGGGCGGCGGCAAGCTATGGCAGCACAATCTCACACTGCTGTCGGCACCCGATTCCGCTGACGCGAAGCGCTGGAAGACCGGCCGGCCGGAGCTGGCGCCCGGCAAATACCTGATGAAGGTGTACCTCGATGCAGACGACAAACTGGCGAAGGACTGGAAGGCCGAGTTGAGCGAGCGGGATTACGTCGGCCAGGCCGTGGTGGAGTCGCGCTGGCCGACGGGCTACGGGAACATGACGGTCGTCGAAGCGACGAAAGTGAAGAAGTAAGCCCGTTGAGCGGCGCGGCGGAATCCGCCGTGCCACTCAATGAATCGGTCAATAATCCCCGATCACTTCCCCCGCGTTCATCGTGCAGAGCGCCGCCAGCGTCGTCAGCGGGATCGAATCGCGGATGAATTGCACATGCCCGTCGGCGAAGAGAAAGTTCGCGCCGCCGGAGTGGAACGCGTACGGTTCATTGTTGTTCCGCTTGTTCATCGGCACGTTGCAGGGCAGGCCGCAGCCTTCCGTCAGGCCGTCGGCGCTCGCGCCATCGAGGCTGTACGGCCCTTCGCTGTCGATCCAACCGATGCCTTGGTCGTTGCTCAAGGCCGGGTTCGGGCTGCGTCCGTTGTAGACGAGCGGCCGGGCACCGGTCTCGGCGATCATGATCGTGTTCGAGGTGCCGTCGAGTACGGAGACCATCGTCGTGCGCGAGTTGCGATACATCACCGAGAAGCGGTTCCCCGCGGTGTAGAACGCCGGGTTCGTCATGTGCGGGTTGATCGAACTGGGCTGCACGCCCATGATGGCTTCGTAGTCGGTCGGAGCGAGCGCGTTCGTGAACGTCATTGCCGGGCGGGGCGACTTCGCGATCGCGCTCAGCACCTCGGCGCGCTGCGGTACGCTCGGGCACTGGTAGGTCTTCACCGGTACCGCCCCGGCCGTCGGGTTCGTCCCTTCCCACCAGTTCAGTTTGAAATCGTAGAGCTTCTGGAGGTTTTCCTGCTCGATGTACGGCAGGGTGAGCGGCCGCCAGCCGACGTACTTGCCAGCGGGGTTGCCGGGGCCGGCGGTCGTCCAGCCCGAGGCGGGGAAGGCGTTGTTCGAATCGTGGAAGCCGTGGAGCGCGAGACCGAGTTGCTTGAGGTTGTTGGTGCACTGCGTCCTTGCGGCCGCTTCGCGGACCTTTTGGACCGCCGGCAGTAGCAGGCCGATCAGAATCGCAATGATGGCGATGACGACGAGCAATTCGATCAGCGTGAACGCGGACCGGCGGCGAATCATGGCGGTGCTCGAAGCGGATGACGACCGGCGGATGACGATTCGATTCTAACGACTGCCGGAATAGGTAGGGATGAGAAATCGCGATTCGGCACGGGAATCCGTGCCGGTTGTAGCGACCGGACGACCGACGAACGCGCGTTGTCCGATCCACCAGCTCGCGATAACCTGAACGGACCCGCCTCTTCCGCGTTTCGGAGTCGTCATGTCCCGCTGGATCCGTTCACTGGCCGTCGTGGCCATGCTGGGCCTGGTTGCCTTGGCCGTTCCGCCGGAAGAGGAAAAGAAGCAAAAGAAGAAGGGGGAGACTTCGCCGGACGCCTCGGCGGCGCGAGCGCAGATCGAAGGGGGCTTGAAGGCGACGGCGTGGGCCGCCGAGCCTCAGTTCCAGAACCCGATCGCCTTCGCGTTCGACGAGGCCGGCCGCTGCTACGTCGTCGAGGCGAACCGGTACAAGGACGGCGTGCCCGACACGCGCGGGCATATGTACTGGCTGGACGAAGACATCGGGGCCAAGTCGGTGGCCGACCGCGTGGCGATGTACAAGAAGCACAAGTATCCGCAGTTCGAGAAGTTCGAAGACCGCGTGCGCGTGCTGTGGGACAGCGCCGATAAAGGCTACGCTGACAAGGCGGAGACGTTCAGCGCCGGGTACAACCGCTTCGAGGACGGGATCGCCGCCGGGGTGCTCGCGCGCAAGGGCAGCGTCTACTTCACCTGCATCCCGGACCTGTACCTGCTCAAGGACACCAACGGCGACGGCAAGGCGGACGAGAAGAAGTCCCTCGCCAGCGGCTTCGGCGTGCGCGCCCAGTTCCAGGGGCACGATCTCCACGGCCTGCGGATGGGCCCCGATGGCAAGCTCTATTTCAGCATCGGCGACCGCGGCATGAACGTCGTCAACAAGGAAGGCAAGCACCTTTACTATCCCGACGCCGGCGCCGTGCTCCGTTGCGACCTCGACGGTTCGAATCTAGAGATCGTCCACACCGGCCTGCGGAACCCGCAGGAGCTGGCCTTCGACGACTTCGGCAACCTCTTCACCTACGACAACAACTGCGACTCCGGCGACAGCGCCCGCTGGGTGCAGATCGTCGAGGGGGGCGATAGCGGTTGGCGCTGCGGCTACCAGTACGGCACGCATATGCACACCCCGGCCGTGCCGCAGCAGAATCGCGGGCCGTGGAACACCGAGAAACTCTGGCACCTCCAGCACGAGGGCCAGCCGGCGTACATCGTGCCGCCGCTCGCGCACTTCGGCAACGGACCGTCGGGCCTCACGCACTACCCCGGCGTCGGGTTGAACGACAAGTACAAGGACCACTTCTTCGCCTGCGACTTCACCGCCAGCCCGGCCAACAGCAAGATCTGGACGCTGGCCGTGAAGCCGAAGGGCGCGAGCTTCGAGGTGGTGAACCTTTGGCCGTTCGTGCAGGGCGTGGTGCCGACCGATTGCGAGTTCGGGCCGGACGGCGCGTTCTACTGGAGCGACTGGATCGGCGGCTGGGACAAGCCGAACCGGGGCCGCATCTTCCGCGCGACCGACCCGGAAGCGATGAAGAACCCCGCGATCGAGGAAGCCCGCAAGCTGTTGGCCGAGGGGCTGGAGAAGCGGAGCGTGGACGAGCTGGTGAAGCTGCTGGCCCACCCGCATCAGAACGTGCGGCTGGAAGCGCAGTTCGAGCTGGCGAACAAGGCGAAGGGCGATTTGAAGACCGTCGCGTTCAAGCTCGCCGCGCTCGCTCAAGGTAAGAAGGCAAACCGCCTGGCCCGACTGCATGCGATCTGGGGCCTCGGCATGATCGAGGGTGGCGGCAAGAACTCCTCGCTGCTCCTCCAGAGTGCGAAGACGCTGTTCAAGGACGAGGACGTGGAAGTGCGAGTTTCGACGGCGAAGACGCTGGGGAAGTATGTGGGGGCATGGAACACGCTGGCGATGCAGTTGAAGGCGGAAACGGATAACCGCGTGAAGGCGAACCTGCTCGTGAGCATGGGGCCGCTGCTGCCGGAGAATTCGGCCGGCGATCTCGGCTTGAAGGCATCTCGGACCTTGCCCGCGATCGATGTCTTGAAGGCGAACGCCGACAAGGACGTGTACCTTCGTTCGGCCGGGGTTCAGTGTCTCGCCGAGGTCTTTCGCAGTCGGAATCAACTGGACCTAGTTCGAGCCGAAGTCGAAAAGCTCGATGCGGGCCCGACCTCGACGGCCGTCAAGCTCGCATTCGTGGTGGCCCAACGGAGGATCGGCGCGGTGCAAGATGGCTTCTTGAACGATCCAGACACGCGCGTCGTCGGCGAAGCCGCCCGCGCGATCCACGACGACAACATCACAGACGCCATGCCCGCCCTAGCGAAGCTCCTCGACAAGCCCGGCCTCTCCGAAGCGGTAGCGTTCCGCGCCATCAGCGCGAACCTGAAGCTCGGCACGCCGGAAGCGGCGGTGCGCGTCGCGAACTTCGCGGCCCGATCCGCCGAACCCGACCCGCTGCGTATCTCGGCCCTCAAGCTGCTCGGCGAATGGGCGAAGCCGTCGAAGCGCGACGCCGTCACCGGCTGCCGCCAGGAACTGCCGGACCGCGACCCGGCCATCGCCGTGAACGCCGTCAAGCCGGTCGTCGCCAAGCTCTTCGTCGGCTCCGACGCCGTGCGCAAGGAGGCGGTGCAACTGGTCGCGAAGCTCGGCCTGACGGAAGTCGGCGCGCTGCTCGCCGGCATGGTCGCCGACGCCAAGCTTTCCGGTTCGACACGGGCCGAGAGCCTCTTCGCCCTCGAAGCGTTGAAGGCGAAGGAACTGAACGACACGGCGAAGGCGGCGCTCGAATCCTCCATTCCGAAGCTGCGGGCCGCCGCCCGCGTGGTGCTGGCGAAGGCGAACCCGACCGCCGCCGCGAAGGACCTGCCGGCCCTGCTGAAGGACGAGCAAGCGGCCACGATCGAGAAGCAGATGGCCTTCGGCGTCCTCGGCACCATGAAGGAATCGAAGGAGATCGATTCCGCCCTCGCCGAGTGGCTCGATCAGCTCATCGCGGACAAGGTGCCGGATGCGCTCAAGCTCGACGTGCTGGAAGCGGCCGAAGCGCGGACGCGCGTGCGGAACCTCAAGCTCCATGCGCCGCTGCGCGAGAAGCTCGCCGACTACGACAAGCAGGTGCGCGCGAAGGCGGCCGGCGACATGGTGAAGCGGAACCTCGAAGCCCTCTCCGGCGGCGACGCCGAGCGCGGCCGCGAGATCGTGCTGAACAACGCCGCCGTCTACTGCACCCGCTGCCACAAGCTCGACGGCCAGGGCGGCGACGTCGGCCCTGCCCTCAACGGCATCGCCGCGATGAAGGACCGGATGTACCTGCTCGAATCGATCGTGAACCCGAACGCCAAGATCGCCATGGGCTTCCAGAGCGTCATCATCGACACGCTCGACGGCAAGCAGGTCAGCGGCATCGTGAAGAGCCAGACTGCCAAGGAGATCGTGCTCATCACGGCCGAGAACAAGCTAATCACCATCCCGGCGGACGACGTGGACGGCAAGCCGAAGCCGGACAAGAGCGCGATGCCGGAGGACCTCTACAAGAAGATCTCGAAGCGCGAACTGCGCGACGTGGTGGAGTTCCTCGCGACGTTGAAGGACGCCCCGAAGAAGTGAGGTGGAGCATGGCGAATTCATCGACCATCGACCGGACGTCGCATCCGAACGAGGCGACGCTGCGCGATCTCGAACGATTTGAAGAGGTTTGGGAAGGAGTCAATTACATGCCTCCGGCGGCCAACACGGAACATGCACGCGTGTGTTTGAAAATCACGTCGATCTTTTCGAGCATGATCGATTGGGATGCGGGCGAACAGGCCGTCTCGAATGTCAATGTTTCGGACCGCGACCAGGATTGGATGTCCAATTATCGCATCCCCGACTCGCTCGTCATCTTGCGCAATGGACGAGCCATGGATCGCGGACCGTACATACTCGGCGGCCCCGACATTGTCGTCGAAGTGATCAGTGAGGGCGAAGACCCGCTGGCGAAACATCCGTTCTACGAGTCGATCGGCGTGCGCGAGTTCGTCGTGATCGAGCGCGATCCGTGGGCCGTGGAACTCTTTCGGCTCCAATCGAACCGACTTGTCTCCATCGGCCGTTCCGATGGCGAGAACGGCGCGGTTCTCGATTCGGCCGTATTGCCGGTGCGCTATCGCGTGGTGCCGGGAACGTCGCCGCTTCGCGTGGAGGTGACGAACCGGAAGACGAACCAGACGTGGAACCTCGCGGGGTGACGGTAACGCTTGTAAAATGGGAGCGATGCGGAATAGGAGAGTATCGATATGAGTACCGCCACCTTCACGGAGCCGGCGACGATTCGTTTGGATGCCGATGGCGTCATGCGTGTCGGCCCTTCGCGTCTCTCGGTCGATGCCGTCGTTCACGCTTACAACGAAGGCGCGTCGCCCGAAGAGATTCAGATGCGGTTCGATTCCGTGTCGCTCGCCGATATCCACAGCGTGATCGCGTATTATTTGCGACACACCGGAGAGATCGAAGACTACTTGAGTCGACGAGATGAACTCGCGAAGGGAGTTCGCAAGCGAATCGAGGAACGACAGGGCATTCAGAATATCCGAGAGCGCCTGGAAAAACGGATCGCGAACCGCGTACAGGATTGAACCATGCGGTTCCTGACGGATGTCAATTTCAACGGTCACATCATTCGGGCGCTGCGCCGCCGGCATCCCGGTCTCGATCTCGTGAGGGCGGTAGACGAGGGTCTGGGTCAAACGTCCGATCCCGAACTCCTGGAATGGGCCGCCGGAGAGGATCGAATCGTGTTGACCCACGATATCGCGACGATGGCGGGCTACGCTTACGATCGGGTGGACGCCGGCGAACGGATGCCCGGCGTGATAGAAGTACCCGAATTGATGCCCGTTGGTCGCGTGCTGGACGATTTGACGATGCTGATCGGCGCCAGCCTGCCGGGCGAATGGAACGGACAAGTCATCTACTTACCGATTTGATTCCTACGCCCGCAGCGTCAGCAACGTGATCTCCGGGCGGCTGCCGTAGCGCACCGGCAGGCCGGCGACGCCGAGGCCGCGCGACACGTACGCCGTCGTCTCCGGACCCTTCACGAACCCGGCCGCGTACTTCCCGGCCCACGGCGAGCCGACGCCCGGCACGTTCAACTGGCCGCCGCGATTGATCGACCCCAGCACGAGCTTCACGCGCGGATCGCGTACCGATTCCGCGATCGCCGGATCATTGTGCACGAGAATGCGCGATTCCGTCCCGCTCTCGGTGTCGTCCGCGCTCGCGAGCCGGATGCGCTCCCGCCCGCGCGCGAGCCACGCGCCCGCATCGCTCAGGTCGGCGATCCTCGCTCGTTTCATTCCGTCCCGCACCGCGTCCGCCCCCAGGCGATGATCGTGCGAACCGAGCACGCCGAATTGGCCCATCGGGGCACGCAGGTCCTTGAGCAATTCGAACGTCGGCCGGATGTGCTTCGGATCCCGCAGGGCGTAGTTGCCGCCGAGCACGATCGCATCCGGGTCGAGCATGTTCGTGGTGCGCACAATGGCGCGCAGGTATTCGTCGTCCTGATAGGGGCCGTGGAGGATGTCGGTGAGGAAGGCGACGGTGACGCCGTCGAGCGGCTTCGGCAGGCCGGGCAGCGCGAACGTCGGCCGTTCAACCGACACGCAACTCGCCTCGTAGAACCCGTACCCGGCTCCGCCGAAGGCGATGGCGGCGGCGGATGGCGCGAGCATCTGCAGGAAGCGGCGTCGGTTCATGTCGCCAAGCCTATCCGAACGACCCGTGCGCCTGCGAGGGGAATTCCTCCGGTCTATTTCGCTTTTTCCCATTTCGGCCCCCGCGGCGCTTCCGAAAGTTTGCACTTCGCCTTCGGACTTGTCGGAATCCGGTTGACACTCGCGCCGCACGAATATAACCTTTTGGTTATGAAAGAGGCCACCCGACGATCGCCCGCGCCCGACCGCCTCAGCGCGACCTTCGCCGCCCTCGCGGACCCCACCCGCCGCGCCATCCTCTCGCGCCTGGCGAAGGGCGAGGCGACCGTGAACGAACTGGCGAAACCGTTCGCCATGAGCCAGCCGGCGATCTCGAAGCATCTAAAGGTGCTCGAACGCGCCGGCCTCATCACCCGCGGCCGGCAGGCGCAATGCCGGCCGCGCAAGATCGACGCCCAGCCCCTCGCGGAGGCGGACGAGTGGCTCGAGAACTACCGCAAACTCTGGGAGGCGAACTTCGAACGCCTCGACGCCCTTCTCGACGAACTGAAGCAAGCACCACATTCCTGAACCCGGAGACCGCCATGCTGAAGAAACTGCAGGTGACGACGCCGACCGACACCACCGTGCGCATGACGCGCACGTTCGACGCCCCGCGGCCGCTCGTCTGGGACACGATGACGAAGCCGGAATATCTCAAGCGCTGGTGCTACGGCTTCGACGGATGGAGTCTGTCGCGCTGCGAGGACGATCAACGGCCCGGCGGAAAGTTCGTCTGGGAATGGACCGGCCCGAACGGCGAGCAGATGCGGATGACCGGCGAAAACATCGAGGTCGTGCCGCCCGAGAAATCCGTCCGCACCGAAACGTTCGAGATGGTCGGGATGGACTGCCCGCCGATGGGCACGCAACACGTCACGATGATCCTCGAGGAGTTGGGCGCACGCACGCACATGACCATGACGCTCGCCTACGACTCGAAGGAAGCCCGCGACGGCGCACTTCGCTCCGGCATGGACGACGGCATGGAGGTTGGCTATCAGCGCCTCGACGCGATCCTCGCGGCAGGTGGAGCATGACGAAGCCAACGACGTTCGACGAGTGCCTCGCCGCGATGACTCCGGAGGCGCGCGCCGCCATCGAGACGCTTCGCCGGCGCGTGCATGCGCTCGCACCCGACGCCGTCGAGTGCATCAGCTACGGGCTGCCAGCGTTCAAGCTCCACGGCAAGGGGCTTCTCGCGTTCGGCGGCTGGAAGAAGCATTGCTCGCTCTACCCGATGAGCGGCCGGGTGCTGTCGGAACTGGCGGCCGACGTGGCGAAGTACGAAGTCGAGAAGGGAACCGTCCGCTTCCCGCCCGCGAAGCCGCTGCCCGTCGTGTTGCTCAAGAAGATCCTGAAGGTGCGCACCGCCGAGATCGAGTCAAAGACGAAGCCCAAGACGTCGGATGTCGACGCGTGGATGAAGTCTGTGAAGTCCGCACCGCGCCGCGAGAAGATCGAACGCCTGCGCGCGCTGATCCGATCCGTCCACCCGTCGATCGTCGAAGGTGTGAAATGGAACTCGCCGAGCTTCCGGACCACTGAATGGTTCGCGACGATCAACACCCACGGCCCGCGCTCGCTGCGGCTCATCCTGCACGCCGGCGCGAAGAAGGGAGCGACGATGACCGTCCCCGATCCGAAGGGTCTCCTGAAATGGCTCGGACCGGACCGGGCGCTCGTCGAGTTCGCATCGCTTGACGAACTGGAATCGAAGGCGGCCGCGGTCAAGACGTTGGTGAAGGCCTGGATCGCCCGGTTGCCAACGGGAGCAAGCTCGTGACCGCCGTCGAAGTCCTCGCACACCTTCGCTCGATCGCGTCGGAGCAACATCGCGTCGGCATGGCGCGCTTCGGCATCCCGAACGGCAACGCGGTCGGTATCCCCGTCGTCACGCTGCGGGACTACGGCAGGAAACTCGGCCGGAACCACGCCCTCGCGCAGGCGCTGTGGGCCGACGGCCTTTACGAGGCACGAATCCTCGCCTGCTTCGTCGCCGATCCGGCGCAGGTGACGCCGGCGATGATGGATGCGTGGTGCAAGGACTTCGATAGCTGGGCCATCTGCGACACGGCCTGCTTCCACCTCTTCGACCGCGTACCGCACGCCTGGAAGAAGGTGAAAGCGTGGGCGAAGCGGAAGCCCGAGTTCGAGAAGCGCGCCGCCTTCGCCCTGCTCGCCAGCCTGGCGCTGCACGACAAGAAGGCGACGGACGAACCGTTCGTGGACTGCCTACCGCTCGTCGAGACGGCCGCAGACGACGAACGCAACTTCGTGAAGAAGGCGGTGAGTTGGGCGCTCCGCGGCATCGGCGGCCGCAGCCCGATCCTGCATTCCGCGTCCCTCGAACTGGCGACCCGCCTCGCCGCCAGCGACGACTCCACGCGCCGCTGGATCGGCAAGGATGCCCTCCGCGACCTCAAGCGCCCCCTCGTGGCGAAGCGCGTCGCGAAGAAGAAATCGTCGGGTTGATAGTCATCGAGGCCATCCGGCGAACTCAAACAACCTGAACCCGGACCTCCGTTCCGGGCACATTCGCCAAGCCCCAGTCGCGCATCGCAACCAGAACCGGAAAAAGCGACCGACCGCGCTCGGTGAGGTGGTATTCCGAACTGCCCGCCCGCTCCGGGGAGGGCCGGGCGGCAATCATTCCCGACGAGACCAACTGTTCGAGCCGGGCCGCGAGGATGTTCGTCGCGATCCCTTCCGGAGATGAAACGAGATCCCGATAGCGTGACTTCCCGGCAAAGAGATCGCGGAGAACCAGCAACGTCCACCGGTCTCCGATCAGGTCGAGCGTGGCCGCGACCGGGCACGGCGAACGCAACGCTTCCGGCTTATCAGGCTTTCGTCGCGGCTTCAAGGATGCGGGCGATTTGCGCACGGTGGATCCCCATGTGAACGGCCGCCATGGCATGCCAGCCCGCCGCGTCGAGCGGGCCGAACCACGGATGGGCATACCGGGCTTTCGTACGGAGTTCCGACTTCCCGGTCGCCATCGCGATCAGTCCATCACACGACGACTCGTAAGCCGGAATCACGTCGGCACCCGGATTCTCGCTCGGCTTCACCGCCGCGGTACTGGCCTCGCCTGCCGGGACGCGGCCCTGCGTCAGCTCGTCGATCACGCGCGTGATCTGCTCGTTCACGATGCGCAGGTGATCGAGCGCCATGGCCACCGACCAGTAGCGGCTGCTGTCTTCAAGGCCACGCAATCGCGGAATCAGTACGCGCCGATTCAGGGTGTCCTCGTCGCGCTCGCGATACAGCCGAGCAATCGCCTGGCGCTCGCGCTCGAAGAGCGCCGTGAATCGCCGGGGCGTTCCGCGCCACCGTTGGATGGCGAAGATCGCGCCCCCGATCAGACGTTCAACGGTCGGGATGCCCGCGCCCGGCGGCGCGAGGCGGGGTTCGGCTACGGGAGTGCTCATGGAGACAGGATAACCTTATCACTTGCAAAATGCAAGTGATATTCCCGGCCGGATTTCACTGCCCCTTCACCAATTCCACCAGCTGCTCCCAGGCCTTGCCCCAGCCATCGTGGAAGCCCATCTGTTCGTGTTCGATCCGTGCCGCCTCGCTGTTGTGCAAGGCGATGGCCGTGTACTTCGTGCCGTCGGCTCCGTGCGGTTCGATCAGCACCACGCCGGTCATGAACGACTTCGCCGCCGGCCGGTAGCCCGGCAGCAACGCATCCGTGAAGACCAGCTTCCGGTTCGGCACCACTTCCAGATAACAACCGAGGTTCGGGAACTCCTGCCCCTCCGGCGAACGCATCGTCGTGCGGAAGATCCCGCCCGGCCGCACGTCCAGCTCGCAATCGGAGACACTCCACGGCTTCGGACAGAACCACTGCTTCAGCAATTCCGGCTTCGTCCAGGCCGCCCAGACCAGCTCCGGCTTCACATCCACGGTGCGTTCGAGCTTCAGGTCGAGGGTCGGGTCGAAGATCATGATTCGGACTCCTTGAGGGTCTTGAGCAGGTCGTCGAGTTGATCGAGCCGGGTTTCCCAGAGGCGGCGTTGGCGCGCGTGCCAGTCCTCGGCGAGCTTCAAGCGCTCTGGCACAAGGCGGTAGATGCGCACGCGGCCGACCTTCGTGGAGGACACGAGGCCGGCCGTCTCGAGCATCCGCAGATGTTGGAGGAACGACGGCAGCGCCATCTCGAACGGCTTGGCCAGGTCGCTGACCGTAGCCGGGCCGCGCCCGAGCCGTTCGAGCACGCGACGCCGCGTCGGGTCGGCAAGGGCGCGGAAGACGGCATCGGCGGGGACGGCGGACATGAACGGATGATACGCCGACGGAATAGTTAGGTCAATGACTAACTATTCCGTTTCACCGGGTTCACGACGGCTTCGAATCGGGATTGCTTTTCTGATCCGCGCGCGGCAGGACGAGCAGGAGCAGACTTAATCCCAGCACGGCGCTGATGGTCGAGCCGACGAGCGTGCCGGTCTTTCCGGCGTTGAGCAGGCTCTCGTCGAGCGCGAGGCCGGCGATGAAGAGGGACATGGTGAAGCCGATGCCGGCGAGGCAGCTGGCGCCGACGAGGCCGCGCCAGCTCACGCCGGCGGGAAGGCGCGCAAGACCCAGTCGGATCGCGAGCCAGCTGAACGCCAGGATGCCGATGGCTTTCCCGGCGACCAGCCCGACGGCGACCGCCACCGCGACCGGGTGGCCGATCTGGTTCATGTCGATCGCCACGCCGGCGTTCGCGATGGCGAAAATCGGCATGATCGCGAACGCGACCCACGGGTGCAGGGCCTTCTCCAATCGGTCCAACGGCGAGACGGTCTCGCGCGCCGTCGCGGTGAGCACGCGCACCGCTTCCTTGTGGTCGACCGATTCGTCCCCCTCCTGGCGCAGACGATGAAGGACGCCATCGGCGACGCGCACCAGGCTCTGTTCGGAATACCACGGACGCGCGGGCGTCATCAGGCCGAGGATCACGCCCGCGACGGTCGGGTGGACGTGCGACTTGAGGGACGCGAACCAGATGATCGCGCCGAGGACGACATAGACCGGGATCGGGCGCACGCCGAGCCGGTTGCAGAGATGGACGATGACGAAGCCGATTGCGGCGAGCCCAAGATAGGCGAACGAGATGTCGGAGGTGTACGCAACCGCGATGACGAGCACGGCGCCGATGTCGTCGACGATGGCGAGCGTGAGGAGGAGAATCTTCAGGCCGAAGGGGACGCGCTTGCCGAGCAGCGCCAGCAACCCGACGACGAACGCGATGTCCGTCGCCATCGGGATGCCCCAGCCGCGTTCGCCCGGCTGCCCGTGCTGGAAGGCTAGATAGATGCCCGCGGGCACGACCATGCCGCCGAGCGCCGCGGCCGCGGGCAGTACCGCCTTGCGGAACTCCCGCAGTTCGCCGAACACCATCTCGCGCTTGATCTCCAGCCCGACGGCGAAGAAGAAGATGGCCATCAGGCCGTCGTTGATCCAGACGACGAGCGACTTGGTCAGTTCGTAGCCGCCAATGCGGAAGCCGATCGGCGTGTGCCAGAACTCCGCGAAGCGATCCGACCACACCGAGTTGGCGAGCGCGAGCGAAAGGATTGTGCACGCGAGCAGTACCAACCCGCCGGCGGCTTCGATCTTGAGAAAGTAGGAGAATGGGCGGACGATACGCTGGATCGGCGCGCGGCGAGGCTCGTGGTCGGGGCCGGTCGGCCGATGTTCCACGGGAAGCCAATCGGGAATTTTCATGCCGAATTGTACGCGTGGGCGTTCCGCGCCGTCACGCCCAAACGAATCGGGACGGACGGCGTTCGGCGTTTCGGGTGAAGATTCGAACCGATCTGCGGTTTCACTATCGAAGCGTCCAACGTGAAGGCCGACCATGTCTTTACCATCTCCAGCTGGTCGGATCATCATCGCGGGTGGCAGCGGTTTCCTCGGCGTGTCATTGGCACATCATCTCGCCACGCTCGGCTACGAGATTGCGATCCTCTCGCGTACTGCCCCGAAGATCTCCGTGCCGTGGACGCACGTACCGTGGGACGCTCGTTCGCTCGGTGATTGGTCGCGCGTTCTCGATGGCGCGGCCGGCCTCGTGAACCTCGTCGGCCGCACCGTCGACTGCATCAAGACGCCGGACCATCAAGACGAAATCCTCCGCTCACGCGTCGAGTCCACGCGCGTTCTCGGCCTCGCGTGCCGGTCCGTCGAACGCCCGCCGCCGGTCTGGGCGCAGATGGCCACGGCCCACATTTACGGCGATCCGCCGACCGTCGTGTGCACCGAAGACGCCGCGTTCGGAGTCGGTCTTGCGCCATTCGTCGCGAAGGCCTGGGAGGCCGAATTCCAAAACGCGCTACTCCCCGAACAGCGCGGCGTAGTTTTGCGGACGAGTTTCGTCGTCGGCCGCGATCGAGGCGCCGGCGGCGGGGCCTTGTCCCGTTTGAAGTGGCTCGTGCGATTCGGACTGGGCGGCACCGTCGGATCGGGCACACAGGGGATGAGTTGGATCCACGAAACCGATCTGAATCGCCTCTTCGAGCGCGTCCTCGTCGACCCCGCGGTGCGCGGCGCGTACATCGCCTCGTCGCCGCAGCCCGTGTCGAATCGCGAGTTCATGCGGGCGCTGCGCCGTGCGATGGGCATACCGTTCGGCTTGCCGGCGTTCGCGTGGATGGTTCGCCTCGGCGCCCCGCTCCTGATGCGCACCGATCCCGAACTGGCACTCTATGGCCGATACGTCCTTCCACAGCGGCTCCTCGACCTTGGTTTCGAGTTCCGATTCCAGGAACTCCGTTCGGCGCTCGCGGACCTGATGCATGAAGTTCCCGGCCAGTCCACCTCTTCCGCCTGACCGTTTGCGGCCCGCGCCATACCCTACCGGTTTGACTTTTTCCAAACCGGATCGAAACCATCCATGGAAGCTGGCATCGTCGGGCTGCCCAACGTCGGCAAGAGCACCCTCTTCAACGCCCTCACGCAATCGAAACAGGCCCAGAGCGCCAACTACCCCTTCTGCACGATTGAACCGAACGAAGGCATCGTCCCCGTGCCGGACGACCGCCTCGCGCGCATCAGCAAGTACATCGTGCCGAAGAAGCTCGTGCCGACGGCGCTGAAGCTCGTCGACATCGCCGGCATCGTGAAGGGCGCGAGCGAAGGCCAGGGCCTCGGCAACAAGTTCCTCAGCCACATCCGCGAGGTCGATGCCATCCTGCAGGTCTGCCGTTGCTTCGAGGACCCGGACATCGTCCATGTCGCCGGAAAGGTCGATCCGGTGTCGGACATCGAGACGGTCGAAATCGAACTGCTGCTGGCGGACGAGCAGACGGTCGACGCGGCGCTGCCGAAGGCGGAGCGCGCGGCGAAGGGCGGCGACAAGGAAATGTTGGCGAAGGTGGAGGTGCTGAAGAAGTGCAAGGCGATGCTCGCGGACAACGAGCCGCTGCGCAAGGGGAAGTGGGACGCGGACGAACGGAAGATCGTGGCGTCCTACGGGCTGCTGAGCGCGAAGCCGATCCTGTACGTGGCGAACGTGGAGGAGACGGACCTGCAGGGCCAGGCACCGCTGGTGATGGCGGTGCGGGAGTTCGCGGCGAAGGTGGGAGCGGGCGTGGTGCCGGTCTGCGCGAAGCTCGAAGCGGAGATCGCCGAACTGGACGAGGCGGACCGCAAGGAGATGCTCGCGGCGAGCGGGCTGACGGAACCGGCACTCGCGGTGCTGACGCGCGAGGCGTACCGCACGCTCGGGCTGCAAAGCTACTTCACGGCCGGGGAGAAGGAAGTGCGCGCCTGGACGGTGCCAGTCGGCGCCACGGCTCCGCAGGCGGCCGGCGTGATCCACACCGACTTCGAGAAGGGCTTCATCCGCGCCGAAATCTACTCGCTCGCCGACCTGGAACAGTACAAGGGCGAGAAGGAAATCCGTGCAGCCGGCAAGCTCCGCATCGAAGGCAAGAGCTACATCATGCAGGACGGCGACATCTGCCACTTCCTGTTCAACTGAGCCAGACGGGAATCAGGCGTTCCACGCCAGCACGATCATCGCGTCGGTTTCCCGGGTCAGCGGGCGGCGGTCGAAGTCGCCCGCGATCTCCCATCGCGCGAAGCCGGCGAGGCGCAGCAGCAGTTCCATTTCGTTTTTGTAGACGTACCGTGATTCGCTCCGAGTCCGTTTCACATCGACGATGTTCCCGTCGGCATCCAGTAGTTCCAGTTCGTTCAGCGAGTGCTGCGTCTGGGCGACGCGGTCGAAGGTGCGCGTGTCGTACATGCGCATTGGCAGGCCGGTGGTCGGGTGCGGCAGTTCGCCTTCGAGGACACGGGTATTCTCCGGAGCCCCGACGATCGCGTGCGACGGGAAGAACGTGTCGAACGCCAGCAGTCCGCCGGGCAGAAGGTGCTCGCGGCACGTCCTCAGGCAGCGGATCTGATCGTCCGCCGTCATGTTGTGGATGAAAGCGTTGAAGGGAATCATGACGAGCGCGAACCGTCGGTCGAGCCGGAAGTCGGCCATGTTGGCCCGGTGCAACTTCGGATTCAACTCCAGAGCGGCGGCCTTCGTTCGCAGTCGTGCCAGCATCGGCTCGAAGAGGTCCACGCCTTCGATATCCACGCCGGCCTGGAGGCAAGGCAGCAGGATGCGCCCCGTGCCGCAGGCGACGTCCAGCACCGGCCCCTTCGCCTCGCGCGCGAGTTCCACGTAGAAATCCCGACCGTAGGGAATATCGGCAAGGATCAGATCGTAAGCGTCGCCGTCCTCGAAGACGGAGGGATGTGTATTGGGATCGGAGTTCACGGGAGGGTTGCCCGCCAGCCTTGGGGATCTCGGTCCAGTCCGTAGGGATCGTATTCCCGACCGGAGGTTCGCGCAATTCCGGACGGTTCGCGGACGATCGCGCCATTCGCGGGTAGATTGGCGGCATGGCGAGTTCACCCCGAACGACGTTTCAATTCGATGGTGTCTTCGACATTCCCACCGTCCGCAAGGATGCCTCGGCGCTGGCGGTCCATGCCGGGACCGGGCACCTCTGGACGATCACCGACGACGACGTCCGCCTCGTGGAATTCACCGATCGCGGCCAGTTCGTTCGCGAAGTGAAGCTGCCCGGATTCGAGGATGCCGAGGGATTGTGTTCCGTGGACGGGAACCGGTTTCTCGTCGCCGAAGAGAAGGCGTTCCGGATCACCCTGATCGAACTGTCCGTTGATTCGGCCACGGTTCAACGCGTGCATCCCGGCATCGAGCTGAATGTGAAATCGAAGAAGAACAAGGGCCTGGAAGGCGTGAGTTACGACGCGAAGTCGGACACGATGTACGCCGTGCGCGAGGATAAGCCGCCGACAGTTTTCCGGGTACAACCGCTGTTCGGAACGTCGCCACGGGATACGCGCGATTGGCCGCTAGACCTCGACGATTTCGACGACCTGTCGGATTCGTTCTTCGACCCATCCAGCGGCTGGCTGTGGCTGCTCAGCCACGAATCGCGACTCGCGGCGGCGTTCGATTCGGCCGGCGTGCGGGTCCTCACGATCGAGCTGAAGAAGGGTCGGCACGGCCTGCCGGAGGATGTCGAGCAGGCCGAAGGCATCGCACGCGATCGCGACGGGACACTCTTCGTCTGTTCGGAACCGAACCGGGTCTATCGCTTTCGGCCCGTGTGAAACGAAAACGGCCCGCCGAATCGGGGTGGCCAACAGAATTTGATTGCAGCTATTTGGGGATGTGAAGTCGGATCAATCAGACTGATCGATTTTCCAAACCATTGATCAATCCCGACAACATTCGGGCGATTTCTTCCAACCGTTCTTTCATTTCAGAATGAGTTGATTCCGAAATCAGATGCCGGCGTTTTGCCAACTCCAGCAGTGGCACGCATTCCTGTACGGAACCTCGGGCTATGCCGAAGAAATTCTTCCGATCCGGTTTGGTGAATCGGCCATTGCCTTCGGCAATATTTGCGGCAACGGATAGGGCGGCGCGGTTCAATTGATCGACCAGAAAGCCGTACCCGCGAGAAAACTGTTCGGTCTGCGAACAAACTTGATCCGCGAAATCGATCGCTTTCTGATAAACGATCAGCTTCTCGAATGTGAATGCCATATAGAGGAGAACGGAAAGGAGAAAGGAGACCGAGGAGACGCGAGACAGGAGTTCGTTCCACTCACTCCTGTCTCGCGTCTCCTCTCTATTCGCGAAGCGAATCGGGGTGGCCGGATTTGAACCGACGACTTCTTGCGCCCAAGGCAAGCGCTCTAGCCAAGCTGAGCTACACCCCGTTCGGTCTATCGTATCGAAAGTGAGGACGCGCGACACCGGCGCCGGGTTCGCGCGTCCGGCGGTTTACTTCCCGAGCAGGCCGAGAATCCGTTCGAAGTCGTCGTTCGTGTCGAAGTCGATCACGATCTGGCCCTTGTCCTTCGCCTTCACCTTGATCTCCACCCGGCAGGCGAACCGCCTCCGGAGGTCGTCTTCCAGACTCGAAACATGGGCCGTCTTCTCGACGGCCGGTTTCTTCGCCGCGGCGGCCGGCTCTTCCGCCTGCGCCTGCTTCTGGTGCTTCACGAGCTGCTCGAGCGCATGGACCGAGAGACCCTGCAGGAGGATCAGCTTGCAGAGGGCGATCTGCTTGTCGGCCCCGTTCACGCCTTTGAGGACCTTCGCGTGGCCGAGGCTGATCTGCCCGTTGCGCACGGCGGTTTGCACTTCCTCCGGCAGCGCGAGCAGGCCGAGGAGATTGCTGATCGTGGTGCGATCGAGGCCGAGCTTCGTGCCGAGCTGGTCCTGCGTCATCTTGAAGCGGTCGAGGTAGTCCTTGAAGCCCTGCGCCTTTTCGATCGGGTTGAGGTCGGCGCGCTGGATGTTCTCGACGAGGGCGGCTTCGTAGACCTGCTGGTCGTTGAATTCGACGATGTGGACGGGCACGTTTGCCAGGCCGGCCTGCTGGGCGGCCCGCAGACGGCGCTCACCGGCGATGAGCTGGAAGCCGTCGTTCACGCGACGGACGACGAGCGGTTGCAAGACGCCGTGGGTCTTGATGCTGTCGCGGAGTTGCTTGAGGTCCTCGTCGTCGAACTGCTTGCGTGGCTGGTACGGGTTGTGGCGGATCGCCTCGACGCCGAGGCTGCCGCGTTCGCTGCGGGTGAAGCCGCGTTCCTTCGTGTCCATGTCCGTCCCCTGCGGTGTGCCGGTTCGTCCCCCTGAACCGTGGCGGGGGACATAGCAGGGTCGCGGAATCGGGTCCAGTGCGGAATGCGGAACGCGGAACGCGGAGTGAAAACCAACATTCCGTTTACCGGCGAGGCGGAGTCATCGGAGCCGTGCGCGGCGAGCGAGGATCTCATCGACGACGCAAATCCACCGCGCGCGAATCGCCTTGGATTTCAAGGTTCCACGTGGAACGAATCGAGCGCCGCGCCCGGCACCGAAGACTCCGCCTCGCGGCGGAATGAAGACCGGTTTTCACTCCGCGTTCCGCACTCCGCACTCCGCTCTTTCCGAGTCGGCCTTGTCATGCCCAAAAAGTTTTGATTACCATCCGCCCCGTTCAAGGGATGGCCGGAACCATCCCGCGAACCACATCGACCGCGGACCGGAACCCGCGCTCGTTGTGAAGGGCCTCCGAGAAGGCCCCCGGAGAAGAGGTGTCGAGTCGACGGCCGCACGGGGTTCCCCGAACCCTCACTTCGCGTCCGTCTCCCCGCACCAACCGGACGACCGAACCCGACGCGTCACCCACTCGGCGAAGCCGTTCGCGCACCCGCGCGTTCCCCGGCCCGCCCGGCGGCGGCGCGTCTCCCTGGACGCCTGGAAGGACGCTCGCATGGACGTGAAGCGCGGCCCGATTCTATTTCGTTGCGATGGAACTCAAGAGCACGGCTGGGAGCCGCTGTACCAATGCCTTTCGCTCGCGGCCGCGCTCCAGCGCCGCCGGCGCGGAACGCACTTCTTCAGCTACCTCGATCCGCTCTCGCTGGCGCACGCGATCAACCGCGGCAACAACGACTGGACGGCGGCCGAACAGACGCTCGGCAGCACCGCGGACCTCCACGCGACGCTCGCCCAGGTCCGCCGCCTCGGCGCCGCCGCCGTCGTCGTGTGCGGCAATGCCTCGCCGGACTACCTCGAAGCGCTCCGCGAGTCGAAGGCCTACGTCCTCGCGCTCGATCCGTCCGCAAAGGGTGTGACGCCGGCCAATCTGCTCGTGAATCCGTTCCTCGCGCCGCCCCGCAAGCAGTTCGACGTGACCATCGGCGGGCAGGTCCTCGCCGGCCGGAAGTACGCCCTCGTCCGCGGCATCTTCCGCCGACAACGCACCATTCGTGCCCAGGAGCAGCCCGCTCCCTTCCGGGCGCTCGTGGCGTTCGGCGACGACGACGCGGCCGACCAGACGATCCTGCGGACGGAGCAGCTTCTGGAGATGGAAAAGGTCGACAAGGTCTCGATCCTCGCCCGCAACCACCACCCGCGCTTCGACGAGATCAAGGAGTTGTGCTCGAAGTCCGGCGGGCGCGTCGAAGTCATTACCGAAGTGAAGGAGCTGATGACTCGCCTGGTCCGCAGCCACTTCGCCCTCACCGCAGGCGATACGACGGCGGTCGAAATGTGCTGCACCGGCCTGCCGCAACTCGCCATCACGAACGGGCCGAAGCACACCGCCAACGGCAAGCGCATGGACGACGAAGGCATGGCGACCTTCCTCGGCGAAGCCCACAAGGTGACGTTCGACGCGCTGAAGGAAGCGGTCGACGTGCTGCTCGACGACCCGATGGAACGGCTGAGCATGTCCCGCTGTGCCCGGAACCTGGTGGATGGCCGGGGCGGCGACCGGATCGTGAACGGCATGGAGATCATGCTTCACAGCCCGGCCCGCATGGTGCCGATGATCGCCAAGGCGGCCTAAGACGGGCGGACCACGAATACAACGAATAAGACGAGTGAAGGCCAAGACGATCGGTCTTTGATTTCATTCGTCTTATTCGTTTGATTCGTGGTGAGTCATGACCAAGGACGACGTGGCGGCAGCGCTCGACGAGATCGGGACGCTGCTCGCCCTCAAAGGCGAGAACGATTTCAAATGCCGGGCGTACTCCTCGGGCGCCCGGACCATTTCCCAGATTCCCGGCGATCTCAAGCAACTGGTCGAATCGAAAAAGCTCAAGGACGTGCGCGGCATCGGTGAGGCGCTCGTCGAGAAGATCACCACGCTCGTGACGACCGGTCGGCTGCCGTACCTCGACGAGCTGCGCGCATCGGTGCCGCCGGGGTTGATCGAGATGCTGCGCCTGCCGGGCGTCGGACCGAAGAAGGTGAAAGCGCTGCACGACGCCCTGGCGGTCGATTCGATCGACAAGCTGAAAGCGGCGTGCGAAGCCGGCGACGTGGCGAAGCTGAAGGGGTTCGGCGAGAAGACCGCCCAGCGCATTCTCGAAGGGATCAACTTCCTCGGTACCGTCGGCAATCGCGTTCGGCTGGACAAAGGCATCGCGCTCGGTGAACGGCTGCTGGAGAAGTTGCGGGCGATGCCGGGCGTCATTCGGGCCGAGTTGTGCGGGAGCGTCCGCCGACGGCGCGAGACGGTGAAGGACATCGACATCGTGGCGAGCGCTGCGGACGCCGGGCCGATCATGGACGCCTTCGTGAAGTTGCCGGAGGTTTTGCAGGTCGTCGGCCACGGCGAGACCAAATCGAGCATCGTCGCGGAGATGGCGCTCGGGCGCGAGAAGGTGGTCTTGAACGCCGACCTGCGCGTGGTGAACGACGAGCAGTTCCCGGTGACGGTCCTGCACTTCACCGGCAGCAAGGAGCACAACATCCGGCTGCGCCAGCGGGCCATCGAACGCGGGCTTTCGCTCAACGAATACGCCCTGACCGGCTGGACGAAGAAGCTGCCGGACGAGGCGGCCGTCTACAAGGCGCTCGACCTCGTGTGGGTGCCGCCGGAGCTGCGCGAAGACACCGGCGAGGTGGACGCTGCCGAGAAGGACGCATTGCCTGATTTGATCCAGGTGAAGGACATCCGCGGAGTCTTCCACAACCACACGACGGCGAGCGACGGGACCGCGACCCTCGAAGAAATGGCGCTCGCCACGAAGGCGCTCGGGCTGGAATACTTCGGCGTCGGGGACCACTCGCAATCGCTCACTGTCGCCAACGGCCTCTCACCGGCGCGCATCAAGAAGCAATGGGCCGAGATCGACGAACTGAACAAGAAGCTGAAGGGGATTACCATCCTCAAGGGCACCGAGTGCGACATCCTCGAAGACGGCTCGCTCGACTATTCCGACGAACTGCTGGCGGGGTTCGACTATGTCGTCGCCAGCGTCCATACGCTCTTCGGCCTCGATGAGGCGAAGCAGACCGCGCGCGTCTGCAAGGCGCTTTCGCACCCGGCCGTGACGATGCTCGGCCACGCGACGGGGCGGCTGTTACTCCGCCGCGACGGTTACAAGATCGACCTCGACAAGGTGCTGGAGGCCGCGGCCGCGCACGGGAAGATGATCGAGATCAACGCCCAGCCGGACCGCCTGGACCTCGATTGGAAGTACGTCAAGCGCGCGAAGGAGCTGGGCATCCCGCTGGTGATCAACCCGGATGCGCACTCGACGGACGACCTGGCGCTCTACGTCTGGGGCGTGGACGTCGCCCGCCGCGGCTGGCTGACGAAGGCTGACGTGTTCAACACGAAGGGCGTGGACGAGGTGATGAAGGAGCTGATGCGGCGGAAGACGGCGAAATGACGAGGCTCATATGGAATGGTGGGAAATCGCTATCGGCGTTGTCTTGATTGTCGCGTTCACGACGACTTTGAAAGACATCCTCCATGGTCAGCATTGTAAGTCATGTCGGGCCGCGCGACAGGTTCTACGCGCACTTCATCCGGATTGGAAAATTGTCGAATCCAAGCATCGAGCAACCGAAACGGAACGGGATGTCGTTGCCGTATTCTTCGAACAGCCGCCCGTGAAAATCGAACCGCTTCCGTACCTTTTGATCTCGGTCGATTCATCTGGAAAGGCCGAAGTGCTTCCGAACGATCAATGTTCGTCGTATGAAATTCGCGGTCGAAAATGATCGGCCAACCGTCACTGCGCCTCCCGTAATAGATCGTCCGGGTTCACGCCGAGTTCCCGCAACTTCGCGGCGAGGCGTTCCTTAGCGGTCCGCTCCTCGTCCGCCTTCCGGCGTTCTTCCTCCGCCTTCCGGCGTTCTTCCTCCGCCTTCCGGCGTTCCAGTTCGGCTGTGATGACCGCGTCGGTTGCCCGCGAGCGCTCTTCGAGAACGAGCCGTTTCGATTGCTCGATTTCGTCCAGCATCTCCTCGACACGTTGCTCACGCGTCTGGAATATCCGGCCATCGGGGCCGAGGATCACAAGCTCGTCGTCCTTTTTCGCAAACCGGATCTTGAGTCGCGGGCTTTCGATCGCGAAGACATCATCCTGCTTCACCAGTCGCTTTCCGTTCCGCAGATAGATTTCGACCTCGTTCTCGTAGGGATCGATGAAGTAGTACTCTTCCACGCCGTACTTCTCGTAGAAGGCGCGCTTCTCATCCATCTCGCCGTAGGTGTTGTTCGGCGACAGAACCTCGAAGACCACCTGCGGCGCGATGTTGTCCTCTTCCCATTGCTTGTAGCTGCCTCGGTAGCCGGGCGGGCGGCCGAATGCCACCAGGCCATCGGGAGCGGTGACGATGTTCGGCGATCCCTGCACGGGGTACCAGAACAGATCGCCGGCGACGAAGACTTCCTGACCGGCGAACATCTCGCGCAGTTCGCCGACAATCTTGACCATCCAATCCCATTGCAGCGTGTTGTCCGCCATCGGTTTGCCGTCCGATTCGGGATAGACGATCTCGGCCACGTTCGAACTCATGATTCGCCTCCACTGCCATCATAGCCGAAAGTGCGGGTTTGCTGCGAGGTACGATTTCACCCGCTCCGTTCGCCCGATCGCGTCGCGGAAGAAGTGGATCGCCCGCACCAGTCGCTCGTCCGGCTCGGCGCACGAGAAGCGCATGAACCCCCGGCCCGCGTCGCCGAAGCACTCGCCGCCGAGGCACGCCACGCCGAAGAAATCATCCGCGCCTTCCAGCAAGTACATTGCCAGGCCGTGGGACGTGATCCCGAGATTCGCGCAGATCGGCGACACATTCGGGAAAACGTAGAAGGTGCCGACCGGCATCGACACGCTCACGCCGGGGACTTGCTTCAACTCGCGGATCAGCACCTCGACCTTCAACTTGAACTTCGCCATCACCGCGTCGCGCTTGGCGGCGTCCTTCTCGAGCGCGGCCTGTCCGGCGAGCTGCACAATTGGCGGCACGCACGAGAGCGACGAGTTCACCATCTTGCCGATGAGCTGAACGATCTCCGGCGAGCCGACCGCGAAGCCGAGCCGCCAGCCGCTCATGCTGTACGACTTCGAGAATGTGAACGCACCCAGGCACTGATCCATCATGCCCGGCTGTACGAGGATGCTCGTGTGCTTGCCCGTCCAAACCATGTGGCAGTACGGCTCATCGCTCAGGAGCGCGATTTTCGTGCCACGAATCAGGTCGGCGATCGCCTTCAAGTCGTCCGCCGTCGCGACGCCCCCGGTCGGGTTGTGCGGCGAGTTGAGAATGATCGCCTTGGGGCGTTTGGACGTTTTGAGGAAGCGCTCGACATCGACGGGATTGGGGCGGAAGGCGTTCTCCTCCTTCAGGCTCGCGAAGACCGGCACCCCGCCGCGGCGCAACACGTTCGGCACGTACGTCGGGAAAACCGGATCGAAGAGCAGCACCTCGTCGCCCGGCTCGAGGAACAGCTCACAGAAATACGTTTCGAACACCTTGGCGCCGGGGCCGACGACGATGTTCTCGGCCGTGGCCGGGATGCCGAACTCGTCCTTCACGAACTTCGCGGCGGCGGCACGAAACTCCGGTAGTCCCATCGAGGGGCAGTAGTGCGTGCGACCGGAATCGATTGCCGCCTTGCCGGCCCCGAGGGCGTGCGCGGTCGTTGGGAACGGGCTGTCGCCAATTTGGAGTTCCACCACGTCCTTACCCGAAGCCTTGAGCTTCCGGGCAATGGCGAGCACGTCGAAGGCGCGCTCGGTGGTGAGGTTGGCGGCGAAGGTCGAGATCGTGGGAGTGGACATGCCGCTATGTTACGGCTTCTCTTTCTTCGGTGCCGGCCCGAAGACATTCGTCGACTCCAGCGGCAGTTGCAGCCCGTCGCCGACGCGCGTCATGTAGTTGCACCAGCTCACGTACCAGATGATGTCCATCGCGCGGTGTCGGCCGTACGCGGCGATCAGTTCCTTCACGTCGGCATCGGTGATGCTCGCCGGCTTGCCCGTTAGCTTGTGCGTGAACCGGAACGCGACCTGGTCCTCCTTCGAGAAGGCGGACCATTCACCGCGCGCGAGCATCGCTGTGAGTTTCCTGACTTGTTCGTCGTCGAGGCCCGCGACCGCGAGCAGCATTTCGCTGTGGCCCATTCAGTAAAAGCACCGGTTCGTCCGCGTCGCGATCCAGAACAGCGTGTTCGTGAAGACCTGATCGATCTTCGCCTCGGCCTGGAACTGATTCATCGCCGCGAACCACGCGCCCGTCATCTTGGGTTGATACCCCTGGCTGACGTGCGACCAGACGATCTTGAGCGTGCGCGCCCGGCTCGCTTCCGTCATGAACGCGAGGCTTTCTTCCGGCGGCAGCGGCACGCGCAGCGGGCGCTTCCGTTGCGTCGCCAACTCCTCCGGCATCTTCTTGCCCGTCAGATCCTTCCAGTCGAACGTGGCGGTCGACGGGGCCGGCACCGCCGTCCGTGCCGGCATCGGATCGCGCGCGGGGGTCGTGATCGACTCGTACCACTTCGCGTCGAAGGTCCGCCCCAGCGGCGGCACCGGTTCCTTCTCCGGTTCGATGCCGAGCGCGAGCAGCATGCGATCGTGGAACCCCGCGTACGCCAGCGCATGGACGATGCCGACCATCGTCTCGGGGCCGTGGATGTCGAGGAGTTTTTTGAACTCGGAGTCGGTGATGGAATCGGCGGCAAGCGCCATCTTGCGGGCAAACGGGACGAGCGGATCGTTCGACTTCGCCCAGGCTTCGAGGTCCGCTTTCGCCACGCCCGCCGCCTTCGCGTCGAACTCGGCGATCGCCTTCCCGTACCGGCTGCCGACGGCGTCGGACGCCACCCAGCGCAGCTTCGCCGCGAGCGCGTTCCGTAGCGGGCTGCTCGCCCGGTGCAGGTCGTCCAGTTCGAGCAGCTTCGCCGCGGTCTTCGGCAGCGACGCCGACACCGCCCGCGCCCACGGCGGCAGCGGCGGGTTCGGCAGCGCCTTCCACGCCTCCGCGTTCGACGGCATCGGGAACCGCGGCGGCTCCCCGGCGGACGCGGGAAGTGCGAATAGGATGATCGGGAGGAGGAATCGCATTCTTCGACTATGACGCGCCGGCCGGGGAGATGCGAGGAAAATCAGCCTTCGATCAGTTCGAACACCGTGACTTCGGGCCGCACGTTGAACCGAACCTTCATGATGTGCCCGATGCCGCGACTGATGTACAACCGTCGATTTCCTTCCAGTTCAAATTCACCGCGGGTGTAGCGTTTGTTCCGCACTGGCAGGATAGGCGGGTCGAGGAACGGCGGCTTGCATTGCCCGCCATGCGTGTGACCCGAAAGGATCCAGCCTCGATAGCGCTCCCAGCCATCGCGATCGGCACCGTCGGGATTGTGGCAGAGCGCGAGCGCCGGGCGGTTCGGATCGTACTTTGCGAACGTCTCCGTCAGGTCGAACTCACCGGACCAGAGATCATCGACTCCGAGTATCTGCAAGCCGCCGGCGTCGACGCAGTCGTTTCGAAGCACGCGGATGCCGAGCTTCACGAGCTTCGCGGAGAGCTCGTCCGCAACGGCGAGATTCTTCCACCCCTCGCCGTAGTCGTGATTGCCGAGCACCGCGAAGGTGCCCAGCTCCGTGCCGGGGAGTTGCTCCATCTGTCGGAGCGTATTGTCGATCCGTTCCGCGCGCTTCGCGCTCATGAAGTCGCCGGACACCAGGATCATCGCTGGGTTCCAAGTGGCGATCTCGCGGAACCACGATGCGAGGTACGTCGGCGAAACCGGCCCGACGTGGATGTCGGTGAGCAGGACGATTCTCTTGCCGACGAGATGCGGCGGCAGGTTCGCGATCGGGAGCTTGCGCTCGACGCGCTCGGCCCAATGCGGCTCGACCTGCCAAGTGTAGACGCCGACGCCGGCCGCCGCGGCGATTGCGGACGCGAGAAACCTGCGGCGCGTGATGCGACGCTTGGGCTTGGGCGATGCGGTTTCCATAATTCCGACTGCATACGAAAGAAGCGAGGGGGAGATCAGCCCCGCGCCCCGCTTCGATTTCCACTGCTCCTCACTGCTTCGCGCCGATCGCCTTCTGCAGCGGTTGGATCACGTTCGGCACCACGTACTGGCCGACCAGTTCGTCGATCACGCGCCGCTGATTGCGATACGAATCCACGAACGTCTTGTACGGCTGCTTGCCCCAGAACTGGCGGGCGGTGAAGTAGACCGTGATCGGCGCCTCCGGGAACTGGCCGGTGCGCACCTGGTACGGCGTCGTGCGCGTCTCCACCGTCAGCCGGCCTTGCAGGCTGCACCCCTCGTCGAGCGCGATCAGCATGCTCGGCTGATAGTTCAGCACGCGGCCGCCGGGCAGTTGTGCCAGGCCTTCGAGCGGCGTGTTCGCCGCCAGCGCCTCGGCCACCACCTCGTCGTGGTTCCCCTGGAAGACGAAGTCGAAATAGAACTGCACGTCGACGGCTTCGGTCTGCAGCGGGCCGAGGTCGAGGTGATACGCGGCCATCTCGAGAATGCGCTCGTTGTGTTCGTCGGCGTCCTCGATGGCGGGCGGATTCACGTAGCCGCTGCAGAGCCGGCGCGCGTCGAGCGTGGACCAGCGGTACGAGCCGGCCTCGCGGTCCTCTTCGAGCGCGAATTCGCCGCCGTCGCGCTTCTCGAAGTCGGTCATGCTGGGCACGGCCTTGCGGACGGAATCGAAGAAATGCAACACCGTCTCGCGGCCGTTGGGCATGTCCACCTTGCCGAGGATATAGGCCGAGACTCCGAAATCGTCGCACAGGGTGCCGTACGCGTTGCTCATGGACGGTTCCTTTCGTCGGGCGGGCGGAACGGACGAACGGATTCGTCTGCGATTCTCGTCGGCCGTTCGCGCGGGCCGGTTGGGCTATTGTTCGGGCGCGCGACCAAGATAACAAGGTCGGGAGTGCGCCCGGCTTGCCTCCGCGGCAAGATTAGAACATCCCGGACGACGGGAACCAACGATCGGGAGGGTCAAAACGGTGGAAAGGTTCGGCGGATGGGCATCAGAACCGGACCGGAGCGAAGCCCGCGGACGGACGTCCGCGGGCGCGGAACGACTCAGGCCGCGGCCACCGCGCGGGCGAGCTTGGCGGATTGCGGCACGCGGAGTTCGTTCTTGAACTGCCAGCGGCCGGCGTCGGGCGTGCCCTGCCACTGCTGGAGCTGGATCGAGGTCACGAGTTCCTTCTCGTCGGCTTCGAGGAGTTCGTTGAACGAATCGACGTACTCGTCGCGGACGTTCTTGGAGGAGCGGCCGACGAACAACAGGCATTCGCCGCGACCTTCGAGGATCGCGATCGCGCGCCAGCCCTGGGCCTTGGATTCGGTTTGGATGAACATGCGAGAACCCTCCGTGGTGAACCGATGGAACCGCATCGCCGTCCTGACGATGTGAGGAACTAGGTTGCCGAATCGGAGGGTTGAAGTCAACGAAAAAGCGCGCCGATTGCAGATTTTTCCTCAAGTCGCGCGGAGGCGGTTCGGCTAGCGGGCGCGGTAGATGATGCGGCCGCGCGACAGGTCGTACGGAGAGATTTCCACCTTCACGCGGTCGCCCGGGATGATGCGGATGAAGTTCTTGCGCATCTTGCCGGCAATGTGCGCGATGACCTCGCCGCCGATGTCGAGTTCGACGCGGAACTGGGTGTTGGCGAGGGCCTCCTTGACCCGGCCTTCGACTTCAATCGCTTCTTCCTTCGCCATGGAGAGTGTGACCTGAAAACCGAGCGGCACTCGACGTGTTCCCGATGAACCGTTTCGAGTGCCGGAATTCTAGGGATAATTCGAACGAGACCAAAGAGGGAAAACGGATCGAATCGCCGGGGATCGATTTAGTAGTCGCCGCGCCGACCCCCGCCATAGCCGCCGCCACCCCCACCATAACCCCCGCCGCCGCCGCCGCCGCGCGGGCCGCGCTCCTGACGCGGCTGGGCGACGTTCACCGTCAACGGCCGGCCGTTCATCGGTTGCTCATTCAACGCCTGAATGGCCGATTGCGCCTCGGCGTCGTTCGGCATTTCAACGAAGCCGAACCCGCGCGACCGGCCGGTCTCCCGGTCGGTCACGATCTGCGCCCGACCGACCGTGCCGAACTGGGCGAACATATCCGCCAGCTCATCGTTCGTCGTAGACCAGGGCAGATTCCCCACGTAGATATTCGTAGCCATGGATCGATCGATTCCTCGTCCGTCGCTCCGCCATTTCCGCGGCCCCGTTCTTCCGTCGAACAGGTACTGACCAACGCAATGACGATTGCAACGCTCACCCGTTCAGGCGAGTTTGCCAATCATACGGGGGTTTTCCGCTCACGCCAAGATTATTTGACCGGAAAACAAAAACGCCCTCGGACGAAAGTCCGAGGGCGTTGGCATTGGAGCATCGTTCGGGCCGGTCAGCTCACGATCGCGAGGATGTCGTCTTCGCTCATCACGAGATATTCCTTGCCGTCGACGGTCACTTCGTTGCCTGCATAGGAGGTGAACAGCACTTTGTCGCCGACCTTCACCTGGAACGGGGCGCGCTGGCCGTTTTCCAGCATCTTGCCTTCGCCGAGCGAGAGAATCTTGCCTTGCTTCGGCTTCTCCTTGGCGTTGTCGGGCAGGATGATCCCGCCGGCGGTCTTGTCTTCGGCTTCCATCCGTTGAACCACGATCTTTTCATTGAGCGGGACGATCGGCATCGGCGGTCTCTCCAGGGTGAGGGAATGCGGACGGCGGGCCGGCCTTGATGTCCTTGTAGAACTGGGCCAGCGCGCGCGTCAGGGTGTGAAGGACGATGTTCGGATTCACCGGTTTCGGGATGACGCTGTACACCTGCGCCTGGAACGCCTGGCGGATCAGTTCGCGCGTGGCGTCGGCGGTCATCAGGATCGCCGGCAGCAGCGCGTGCGCCTGCTGGATCAACTGCACCGCTTCCAGCCCGGTCAGGCGTGGCATGTGCATGTCGATCAGCACCAGGTGGACCGTCTGCACCTGCACGATCTCGACCGCTTCGCCGCCGTCGGCGGCGACGTGGGTCCGAAAGCCGCGCTCTTCCAGCAGCTGGCGCAGCGACTTGCGGTTCCCGGCATCATCGTCGGCGATGAGGATCGAGAACGGTTCATCCTGATGGTGTTGAGGCGGGGTCAGTACCATTCCGAAACCCTCCTCGGGGCCAATCTCCTTGACCGGCAGGAACCCGAGAACATCCGGCGGATGGTGTGCAAACCGGGTGCCGCGGAAGGGCGTGCGCTCGCCATCGGCGTTAAACCATTATGGATATTCAGTTTACGAAAAATGGCCTGGTGGGATACCCTTCGCACGGGGTGCGGGTTCCTGCCAGATCACTGCCGCTGTGGCAGGAGCGTAACACGAATTCATAAGGCGGTCCAAGTCGAAGTTAACCGAGGTCAGGCACCGCAACCGCCGGCTCAATCTCCAGAAATTGCCGTGACTCGTCGAAGAGCATCCAGCGCGTTTCGTTCTCGGTCGGCAGCAACGCAGCCCAGTCGATATCCACTCGCGAATGGAATCGTCGGGGCAGTAGCAATACGAACGACCACTCGGCTTGCTGCAGACTATTGCAGATCCAACACCGTCCTGTGATGCGGGGGGAGGGGTCGTCGAGGATGTAATCGATAGGGTTGAAGCCATCGCACCAGAAATATTGGTAGCGCCGTTCGGACAGCCCTGCGAATTCACGGCAAAGACGAATCTCCAAGTTAATCCAATAGTGATTCTCGTCCAACACGCGCCCTCTTCTGATCGGAGCTACGATGACTTACTTCTTCTTCCCGCCCAGCCGGTCGGGGTGGAAGTCGGCGTCCGTCAGGTTCGCCGGCACCCGGAACTTCGTGAAGCAGTAATACTCCACCTCGCGGCCGGTCTCGTCGAACATCTGATGAACCATCAGGTTGCCGAAGTTCGGCGCGGCCGGGTTCGGCTCGAAGTAGAGCGCCCACTTGCCCCCCTTCGGCAATAGCGCGTCCTCGCCCGCGGGAATCGCGATCTCCATCCCTTCCACCGCGTTCGGCTGGTCCTTGCGGGTCACCGTGCCCAGATACTTCACCGTGGTCTTCCCGGCCTCGGCCAGCTTCAGATACCGCTCGATCCGCGCCAGGTGGTTCCCCGGCCCGGCCTCAGTGATCTTGTGCCGGCTCTTCGAGGTCGCCATCGAACTATCCGGCTTCAACGCCGTCTTGAAGCCGACGAGGAACTTGGCCACGTCCCCCTGGCCCGACACGACGTGCATCAGGCCGTCGAACTGGCCGTCCACGTACAGCACTTCGCGGCCTTTGCCATTCTCGCCGAGGTTCTTCATGTAGACGCTGAACGGCTTCTTGCGGAACTGGAACAGCACTTCTTCCGTGGGCATTTCCTTCCCGCCGACCACCTCGCGCCGCGTCATCACGCACTCGTAATCGTTGAGTTTCTGGTACTTTTCCATCAGCCGCCCGTAAAGCGCACGGGCGCCGGCGAGGTCGCTCGCGACCGGCTTCGCTTTCGGCGATTCGATCGGCTTCACCTCGGCCTTGGTGGCTTCCTTGGGAGCCTCCTTCGGAGCCTCCTTCGGCGCTTCCTTCGGCGCGATGGCCGGGGGAAGCATCGGTTTCTCCTTCGGGGCTTCCTTCTCCTTTTCGCGCTTCTCGCGGAGGCGTTCCAGCAGGCGCTTCTTCTCGTCCTCGGCGGCGTTCGGCTCGGGCAGCGTCGCCGAGACGGGAATGGTCACGGGGGCTTCGACGAGCGGCTGCGGGGCCGCCGGGATCGAGACCGACTTGTACTCGGTGGTATCGGGCAGCGTGTTCGCCATCGTCGGCGCCGGCTCCGGCGGGGCCGGCGGCTGGGCTTTTTCGAGCGCGGAGGGGAGCGGCGGCAGCGGCTTGTCCAGCGCGAGGGGGGCGCGGCGTTTCGGCTTCGTGAGGCAGCCGGTCGAAAGCACAATGCCGAGCAGGACCGCGAACTGGATCGTCCGACGCATGGATCGCCCTCCTGGAACCCAACCGGTCCAACCTACCCGAACCGGCCATGCCGGGCAATGCGAAGCCGGCGGGGGAATTCCTCCGGTTGTTTGCTTGACGCGTCGCCCCGCGCGCCGCGATGATAATCGAACCGGAGCGAACCTTCGGAATTCTCCCCGCGTATGGTCTTCAAAGGGATCCGGTGGCCGCTGCGAAGAACCCTCTGGATGGCGTTTCGGACGAGACCTTGCTCGAACGCCTCCGCGCCGGCCGTCGCGACATGCTCGGCCCCCTGGTTCGCCGCTACGAACGCGAACTGTACGGCTACCTGCACCGCTACCTCGGCGACGCCGAACTGGCGGCCGACGTGTTTCAGAACACCTTCGTCGCGGTGTTCGTGAAGATCCAGCAATACGAACCGGGGCGCGCGGCGCGGCCCTGGCTCTACGCCATCGCGACGAACCAGGCGATCGACGCCCTGCGCCGCCAGAAACGGCGCCACGAACGCACCGTCGACCCAACCGGCGAAGGGGACGGCGACCCGCCCCGATCGCTCTTCGAGTTGCTCGCCGCGCGCGAGGTCGACCCGGCCGCCCAGGTCGAAGGGACCGAACTGGCCGCCCAGGTCCGCGCTGCCGTCGACGAACTGCCGGACCTCCTGCGACAGGCGATCGTGCTCGCCTATTTCCAGGGGCTGAAGTATCAGGAAATCGCCGACGCCCTCGCGATTCCGCTCGGCACCGTGAAATCGCGGCTCAACGCCGCCATGACGAAACTCGCCGAAGCCTGGCACGCGAAGGCGGCGAGTCCCTAACCGGGGGTGGACGATGGACGAACAACTCGTCGGATACGCCCTGAAGGCCCTGCCTGCGGCCGAAATGGCCGAAATGGAATCGCGACTGGCCGCCGACCCCGACGCGGCCGCCAACCTCGCGCGCCTGCGCGGGTTCTTCACCGTGCTCAGCGCCGATGCCGAACGCGAACCGCCCGCCGGCCTCGCCGTCGCCGCCCTTTGCGCCGTCGCCAACCATATTGTCGAGAACAAGCTCCCGCTCGAAGGCGAAGCGCCGGCCGAATCCGCCGCATGCCCCTATGCTTCGGATTTCCACCCGGTCCACGGCGCGGTCTGTCCGGCGGACGCCACGTTCGAAGAGCTGCCGGCCGTCCCGGCCCCCCGCGCCGCCTACCCCGTGCGCCGCTGGTTCGAAGTTGCGATCGTCGCCTCCATCGCCGTCCTCACCGTCGGACTCGTCGTCACCGGTTCGATGAAGCTCCGTCGCGACGGCCAGATCATCTCCTGCAAGAGCAACATGCTCCGGCTCTACGAAGCGCTGAGCGGCTATGCCGACACGCACCACGATCAGTTCCCCAAGATCGGCACGCCCGCCGCACCGAACGCCGGGTCGTTCGTGACCGAACTTCAAGTCGCCTGCCAGCTCATGCCCGACATGCGTGCCGCCTGCCCCGCCGACGGATCCGAAGACCTCCAGCGCGTTTCCTACGTCTACACGCTCGGCTACCAGCTCGATGGCGAAATCCAGGGGATCCGCCGTCGCGTGCAGGACATCTCCGACGAGCTCACGCCGTTGCTCGCCGACCTGCCGACTTCGGCGGCGTCGCCAACGGACGGTCCGCTGTCGCCGCACGGCAAGGGGCAGAACATTCTGTTCGCCGATGGCCACGTGCGATTTTCGATTCTGGCGACCGTGAACAACGACGACATCTACCGCAACCAGCACGGCCGCGTCCGCGCCGGCCTGCACCGCCTGGACGCCTCGCTGGGCCGTCCGGCGGATCTGCCCTGAGAACCGTTTTCCCGTCGTTGCGTCTCCGGATTTCTCCTTTCGTCCGTGGGTCTGCCATGGTCCCTCGCGAATCCGTCCGCCCGCGGCTATCCGAACTCGAGAGCCGCGCGGTGCCGGCGGTCGTCGACCTGTTCGCCGTGTCGGCCGGAGCCGGGATCGAGTCGCGCGTGCAGGTGCGGAACGAAGACGGATCGCCGCGTTTCGATCTCGTGCCGTTCGCCGGCTTCACCGGCGGGGCGCTCGTTTCGACAGGCGACCTGACCGGGGACGCCGTGGAGGATATCGCGGTGGCGGCCGGGGCCGGAGGCGGTCCGCACGTGAAGGTCTTCGACGGCGCGACCGGCGCGGAGATCCGCAGCTTCTTCGCCTTCGATGAATCCTTCCGGGGCGGGGCGTCGGTCGGCCTTGGGGACGTGAGCGGCGACGGCGTCGCCGATCTGGTCGTCGGCGCCGGAATCGGTGGCGGACCGCACGTGAAGGTCTTCGACAGCGCGACCGGCGCGGAGATCCGCAGCTTCTTCGCCTTCGATGAATCGTTCCGGGGCGGTGTGGCCGTTCGCGCCGGCGACGTGAGCGGCGACGGCCGGGCGGACATCGTCGCGGGTGCCGGCCCCGGCGGCGGACCGCATGTGAAGGTCTTCGACGCGACGACCTCCGCCGTGCTCCAGAGCTTTTTCGGCGGCGATCCGGCCGACCGCGGCGGGGCGTTCGTCGGCGTCGCGGACTTCCTCCGCGTCGGTTCGGCGCAGGTGACGGCATCGTCGAACGGAGCCGTGACCGCCCCCGATTTCATCGAGCCGGACAATGCCGTTCTGGTATCGAGTACCGGTCGCGTTCCGGTGGCGGCGATCCGCCAGTCCAGCGGCATCATCGCGATTCTGATCGGCGCGGCGCCGTCCGTTCAAGACGGCACGAGCAACATCTCGGACGGGACCAGCAACATCCTCGGCGGCCTGGCCGGGATTCGGGACGGCACCAGCAACCTGACGAGCCGCATCACCGGGCTGAACGAGGCGATCGGCCGGATCGCCAGCGCCGCGCAAGCCGTCGGGTTGACCAACGCCGTCACTCCGGGCTTGAACCAGATCCGCGACGGCACCAGCAACATCGCCTCGAACGCCCTCGCGATCGACCGCATCCGGCAACAGGTGATGGACGGGACGCGCTCGATCAAGGACGGCACCAGCAACATTGCCACGCTCACGACGGCGCTGAACATCGGGATCGCGAGCCTGACCAACGGCACGGCCGCGGTGAACACCGCGGTCGCCCGCGTCGCCGCCGGCACGTCGGCGATCCGCGACGGCACCAGCAATATCGCCTCGCTCACATCGGGCATCCGCGACGGCACCAGCAACATCGCCGGCGGCACGAGCGTGGTGAACGCCGCGCTCGGCGGCGCGGACGCGATCCTGGTGGCCGGCGCGTTCGGCGATACGTTCTCCGGCGGCGTGTTCGTGGGGTGACGGTTCGCGGTCGATTCTGGTAGGTCCGGTTCGGTGCTGGTACACTGGCGCAGCGCGCGACGACGCCGACCACGCCGTCGCCGCCGGACTCGCCGATTCCACCCGGCTGCGATTCGATCCCGTCTTCGACACCCTTCGGGGCCGCGACGACTTCCGCCGCCTCGAAAGCGACCTCGCGCGGAAATACCCGCCGACCCGCGAACCCGCCCTGCCCCCGCGGGCGCACGGGCGCAAGATCGGCCCGCGCGCGGCGAATCAGTATTCAACGCTCCCCGGACCGCCACCATGCCGACGTCCGACGAACCCACCCGCGCCGCCGACCCCGGGGGCGACGACCGCCCCGACGCCGCCGACGCGCCCGACTGCCCACCCGGCTACGAACTCGGCGACGCGATCGGCCACGGCGGCATGGGCGTCGTCTACCGCGCGCGCGACGTGGCCCTCGACCGTGAAGTCGCCCTCAAGTTCCTCCGCGGCCGCTACGCCCCCGGTTCCACCACCGCCCTGCGCTTCCTCGAAGAAGCCCGCATCACCGCCCGCCTCCAGCACCCCGGTATCCCGCCCGTCCACCAGGTCGGCACCCTGAACGAAGGCAGACCGTTCCTCGCCATGAAGCTCATCCGCGGGCGCACCCTCGCCGAACTGCTCGAACGCGACGGTCCGCACCCGACGCGCTGGCTCGGCGTCTTCGAGGCCATCAGCCAGGCCGTCGGTTACGCTCACGCCCAGGGCGTCGTCCACCGCGACCTCAAGCCCGCCAACGTCATGGTCGGCGACCACGGCGAAGTGCAGGTGATGGACTGGGGCCTCGCCAAGGTTCTCGGCACCGCGCCTGAACGACCCAACCACGCTTCGAACCCGGCCGAGACGATCGACCACCGACCCGAACCGAGGCCGCTGCGCGAATCCGACGGCTCCATCACGCAGGCCGGCAGCGTCCTTGGAACGCCGCAGTTCATGCCGCCCGAACAGGCCGCCGGCGAAATCGACAAGATCTCCGAACGTACCGACGTCTTCGGCCTCGGTGCCGTCCTCTGCGTGTTGCTCACCGGCCAGCCGCCCTTCGAGGGCGCGACGGCGGAGACGACGCGCCTGAACGCCGTGCGCGGCAAGACCGAAGCCGCCTTCGCCCGGCTGGACGCCTGCGGGGCCGAGGCGGACGTCGTGGCGCTATGCAAGAGTTGCCTCGCGTTCGAGCCGAACGATCGACCTGCGACCGGCGCGGCCGTGGCGCAGGCGGTGGCGGCGATCCGGCAGCAGGCGGAGGAGCGCGCGAAGCGGGCGGAGGTGGAGCGCGCCACCGCGGCCGTGCAAGTGCGAGAAGGCAACCGCCGCCGCCGCATCCTGCTCGTCGCCGGCGGTGCGACGGCGGCGATCCTGGGCTTCGGTGTTGTCGGCACGTCCGTGGCATACGTCCGGGCCGCGCAGGCACGGCAGGACGAGGCCGAGCAACGCAAGCTGGCGGACGCCGCCCGCGCCAAGGCGCAGGCGCGTCTCGAATCCGCCATCGCCCTCGTCGACCGCCTCACCGTGCGCGTCAACGGCACGCAGTGGGCCACCAACCCCGACCTGCAGGACGAACGCCGACGAATCCTCGAAGACGCGGTCGGGCTGATCGCCGAGCTGGCTGGCGACGATTCGACCGACCCGCTGGTGCGCCGCGAGGTCGCCCGCGCCAACCATCGCGTCGGCGAAATGTACATGATGCTGGGTCGTCAGCCGGAGGCCGACAAGGCCATCGGCCAGGCCACGCAATTGTTCGACGGCCTGCTCGCCGAGAACCCCGAGAGCGTCGAGTATCTGGTTGGTGCGGCCGAGGCGCGCATCGTCGCCGGCAGCATCGCCAGCATGTCGGCGCGATTCGACGAATCCCGGCGCGCCTTCGACGCCGCCGGCGAGTTCGCCGAACGCGCCGTCAAAATCGAACCGGCCAACCTCGACCACCAGCGCCGACTCCTTCAGTCGCGCACCTACCGCTCGTACCTGATCCTGTTGGAGAACCGCGGCGGAGGCACCGAAGTCATCCAGTCCGTCCTCGACTTTGCCCGCGAACTCGGCGGTTCACCGGACGCGCCCTTCACCTCGCGTTTCGAACTGGGATTCGCGCTGAACATGGCCGGCACCTTCGCCATGAACTCCGGCCAGTTCCCGCTCGCGGCGAAGCACTTCCGCGAGGCGAGCGCGATCCTCCGCGAACTGAGCGCCAAGGCGGCACCGACTGCCCGCGACGCCGAGCGACTCCTCCAGACCCGCGCCATGTCCGCCATCCAGCTCGGCCTCGTCGAGGCCATCCAGACGCGCGACCCCGTCGAAGGACGACGTATCGCCGCCGACATCCGCCAGGCGATCGCCATCCTCGACGGCCTGCTCGCCATCCAACCGCGCACCGCCACCTACCAGATTCAGAAGATCCAAGGCCTCAGCGTCCTCTCGCAGCTCGACCGCGCCTTCGCCCCGCGCGCCGAATACCGCGCCACCGTCCACGCCCTCCGCACCATCGAGGACGCCCTCACGAAGGACCGCCCCGCCTTCGAGTGGGTGCGGCGCATCGGCGTCAACGTCTTCGGCGTCGCGATGGTGGAGGACGCCCGCGCCGGCCGCCCCGAAGCCGTCCCCGAAGCCGAGCGCCTCCTCCGCATCGTCGCCGGGCCCGCGAGCGTCCCCGTCGCCCCCCTGCAGCCAAACACGATCCGATACAACGCCGCCTGCGTCTTCGCCCTCGCGAGCGCGAAGGACGACGATTCCCTCCGCCGCGTCGAACTCGCCGATCGGGCGATGAAGGTCCTGGGCGAACTGAAGGCATCAAACTATTTCCGTAACCCGCAAACCGCGCGCACGCTCGGCACCGACGCGGACCTCGCCCCGCTGCACGGTCGCGACGACTGGCGCCGCCTCGTGACGACCGTCGCGAAGGAGTACCTCGCGGCGATGAGGTCCGATGTTCCCGCCGGCACCGAGGAGCTGGCGAACCTATTGGCGAACGTTGGCAAGGTGCTCGTGGACGCGGAGGACTTCGCGGCCGCCGAGCCGGTGCTGCGGGAATGCGTGGCGATCCGGGAGAAACTGGCATCGGAGGCGTGGACGACATTCCACGCACGGTCGCTGCTCGGCGCCGCGCTCGCAGGTCTATCGAAGGGCGACGAGGCGGAACCGTTCCTGAAAGCCGGCTACGAAGGGCTACTGCGAATGAAGGACGCGATCCCGCCGACATCACCGCGGATCCTCTTCGACGCCGGTCACCGGCTGGCGTCGCGCTACGCCGCGACGAACCGCATTGCGCAAGCCACCGCGCTCCGCGCGACGCTTCCGCGAGAACCGGCGCCGACGCCAAGCGAGAAGTGATCGACCAGAACGACGATTCGCCGCCGATTCGTCAGATCGAGTTACTTCTTCACGGGAATCACGCAGCCCTCGCCGCTGAGGTGGCGGTCGTCGTTCCAGAGCATGATCGCGGGTTCGTCCAGTTTGCCGTGGTCGAAGTAGAGCACGCTGATGGAGGAAGTGCCGAGCAGCAGATGTTGGCAGAAGGACGGGTCGGCGCCGACCCAGCGGGCGGCGAAGACGCGCAGGTAGTGCCCGTGGGCGAAGACGAGGATGTTGCCGGTGAGCGCCTTGAGCTTGGCGATGACGCGGTCGGCGCGGGCGGCGACCTGCTGGATCGTCTCGCCGTTGGGGGCGCCATGCTTGGCGAGTTGCCAGCCGGGGTTCTCCTTGCGGATATCGACGGTCTTCTTCCCTTCGTAGCTGCCGTAGTCCCATTCCATGAGGTCGGGATCGACGAGAGCGGCAAAGCCGGCAAGTTCGCTGGTGCGCTTGGCGCGCTGGAGCGGGCTGGTGAAGACGTGCGAGAATTGGAGGTGGGCGACTCGCAGGCCGATGAGTTTGGCGTCCTCCTCGCCGTCCGGCGTGAGCGGGATGTCGGTGCGGCCGGTGTGCTGGCCGGTCTTGGTCCATTCGGTCTCGCCATGGCGGGCCAGATAAACCTTCGGCAGATTCGAGGGAACGACGGCCATGAGATTCCTCGGAGCGTTGTTAATGAACCCAGTCGGCGCGGCCGTCCGGGGCGTTTTCCTTCTTCCAGATCGGAACGAGTTCCTTGACGCGATCGATGGCGTGCCGGCAGGCGTCGAACGCCTGCGCGCGGTGCGGGCAACTGACGGCGATCGCGACGGCGACATCGCCGATGTCCAGTCGGCCGAGCCGGTGGACGATCGCCATGTCGCCGACGGGCCACCGCGCCCTCACGTCGGCTTCGATCTCGGCCATCTTCGCCTCTGCCATCGGCGCGTAGGCTTCGTATTCGAGGAACTCGGTCCGCACGTCGCCGGTGAGGTCGCGGACCGTGCCGAGGAAGAGGACCACGCCGCCACACCCCGGGCGAAGCACGGATTCCGTGAGCGCGGCGGAATCGATCGGGGAATGGGTCAGCCGGAACATGGAAACGATTCTAGCCGCCGCTGACCGGGGGGATGAGCGCAATTTCGTCGGAAGGGGAAAGTGGCGTGGAATCGTCGGCGAAGGCGTGATTGACGGCGAGGGCGGAACGCGCGAGCAGTGCGGCGAGTGCCGGTTGAAAATGCGCAAGGGCGGCGCGAAGGTCAGCGACCGTGGCGGGCGACGGCAGGGTGAGCGCGATCGTGTCCGCGCCGGCCAGCTCCCGGGCGCGGGCGAACAGCAGCACGCGGACGGCGAGCGAATCAGTGGCCATTCTTGCCGTTCGCATGTCGGGTTTGCCGGGCGAGCAGTTCGCGGAGGCGGGCGACCTCCGCTTCGGCCGCGATCCGAGCTTTGCGCTCCTCGTTGGCGCGGCGTTGCACCTCGTCGGCACGGCGTTGTTCCTCGTCGGCACGGCGCCGCTCCTCGTCGGCACGCTCGGCATCCGTCGGAATCCAGCGACCCGTCGCCGGATTCCAGAATCGCAACTGCCATCCATCGCGTTCCAGGTGCAGGTCCAATACGCGGCTCGGCAGCCGGCCGTCCTTGGGTCGGATCGATCGATATTGCCCGTCGACCAGTCGGTAGCCTTGCATCGACGGCGTCAGGTGGTCCTCTTTCGCATCAAACAGGAAGTATTCCTTGACCTTGAGCACGTCGCGGTAGAGTTTGAATTTTCGGCCGGTGTCCTTGCTGTGCGTCGTCGCCGACGCGACTTCGATGACGACGTGCGGGGGGCCTTCCTCCCAGACGAGGTAGTTCGGTCGTTGGCCCTTCGGGACTCCGCGCACCATGAACACGTCCGGGGAAACGTGCCGTCGCCGGTCGTCGCGGAAATAGTGGACGAGCAGGTCGCCCGAGACATAGACGTTCGGATCGTCGGCGAAGTGCGATTTCAGGGTTTCGATGAGCTGGAGCATCAAGTCGCGGTGCCAGTCCGATTCGGGCATGATGCGCGCATCCGTGGTCGGGTAGCCATTGTGCGTGGCGAACGGATTGAATTTCTTGATCATGGAAGACCGCTCCGCGACGTGGGAATTCTACCAGCGCCAGTCGGGGCGCGTCAAAGTTCGAGTTCGACGAGTCCATAGGCGTGGGCGAGCCATTGCACGGGGTGGAAGGTGCGCTTGCCGGTGGCGTCCTGCATGCGCAGGCGGCAGGCGGAGCATTCGGTGGACCCGTAGAGGATGCGCGGGCGATCGAGCGCGGCGATCATCGAGGCTCCGGCTTCGAAGGAGCGCTCGCGATTGCGGACTCCGAGGCCCCAGGTGCCGGCCATGCCGGAGCAGCCGGCATCGATCGTGTCGATCGTCGCGTCGGGGATGTTCGCGAGAATCGCCGGCGCAGCGATGCGTCCCAGCGCCTTGACGTGGCACGGTACATGGTGCCCCAGGCCGACGGGCAGGGCACGGGACGGCGGTTTCAACTCGCCGCGTGCTTGCAGCTCGCCGAGGAATGCGACCAGTTCGACGGTGTGCCGGGCCACGAGCGCCGCGTCGGGGTCGTCGGACAGCGCCGGATAATCCTGCGTGAGCATGATGGCGGCGGCCGGTTCCGAGCAGACGATCGTGTAGCCGTCGCGGACGAGTTCCGCGAGCGCGCGCAGGTTGTATCGGGCGGAGTCGCGGGCGGAGTCGGCGTCGCCATACGTTAGCGGCGTCATGCCGCTGGCGCGCTGGCGCCACGGCACGTGAACGTCGTACCCGTGGTGCCGGAGCACCGCGACGGCGGCGTCGCCGATGCCGGGATCGCAATAGTTGGCGAAGACATCCACGAAGTACGCGACCTTCTTCGCGCCCGGGTCCGCCGGGCCGCGCCGGGTCAGACCCATCCACCAGGCGCGACGCAGGAACGTGCGGTGCGTGAATCGCGGCACCGGAGCCGTTCGCGATAACCCGAACGCCTTCTCCAGCAGCCAGCGCCCCGCACGGGAACCCAGCAGCGTGTTCATCGTCCACGAGAGCTGCCCGGCGAACCGGGCGAGCGATTCCGCCCGCGCCAACAACCAGTCATGGCGTCGGAACCCGTGCTCGGCGTAGCGCGCCGCCTTCGCCTCCAGCATCATCTTCGGCACGTCCACCTTCGCCCGGCATTCGTCCCGGCACATCCGACAGTTCACGCAGTGCGCCGCGACCTCCGCCAGCGCGTCCCCACCCAGTTTCGTCGGATCCTCGAGCCGTTTGAGAGCATTCGCCTTCGCGCGTGGCGTGGCCGCTTCCGTCCCGGTCGCGCGAAACACCGGACACATGCGCGTCGGACCGGTCCGCGGCCGGCAGTCCCCGCAACCATTGCACTTGGCGGCTTCCTCGATCGGACTCGTTTCATTCCAAATCAACAACGTGGGTTTCTTGACTGTCTTTTCATCACTCCGCACTCCGCACTCCGCACTCCGCACTGGAATCATCGGCCACGCCGGACGGCTCGGATCCGGTCCGAGCAGCTTGCCGGGGTTCAGGATGTTCTTCGGGTCGAAGATGCGCTTCAGCTCGCGGTCCACCGGCAGCAGCGCTCCGCGCTGTTTTTCCACCCACGGAGTGCGCGCCAGGCCCACGCCGTGTTGCGTGCTGATCGTGCCGCCCAGTTCCATCGTCAGTGCATGCGCCTTGTCCGCCAGCGGCCACATCTTCTCGCGGTCGATCGGGTCGCCGAGGTCGAGCATCGGCCGCGCGTGCACCTGACCCGCGAGCAAGTGAATCAGGAACGAGGCGTTGATCTCGTTCGCCCGCAGCAGATCCTGGAGTTTCGCCACGAACTCCGGCAGCCGGTCCCCCGGCACGGCCGCGTCCTCGATGAACGCCTCCGGCCGACGCCCGCGCCCGATCGCGTAAAGCCCCGACACCGCCGACTCGCGGAACGCCCCGATGCGCGCCAGCTCCGTCGGTTCGCACGTCGGCTCCTGGATCGTCACACTCTCGCCCAGTGCCCGCGCCGCGTCGATCGCCCGCTGGCCCAGTTCCAGGGCGTCCTTCTCCGTTTCGCCTTCGATCGTGCCGATCAACACGGCTCCGACCAGCGGCGGCACGAACGGCACCTTCGCCAGTGAGAGCAACCGCTGATCCAGCACGTCGCACCCGGCCATTCCCGGCGACACGCGCAGCGCCGGACCGGCGTGCAGGGCGGCGTCCAGCGTGGCGTAGCCGACCACGAACTGCGCGACGCCGCCGGCGAGCGGAACGGTGCGCAGGGTCGCGCGCGTCGCGATGCCGAGCGTGCCTTCGCTGCCGACGAACAACCGGGCAAGGTCGGATTCGTGCAGCGCATAGCCGCAACGATCGAAGCGCAGCCGCGGCCGGTTCGCTTCGATGAGTTCCCGGTTCTCGTCTTGCAAAGTTCGCAGCGCCGCGACGCGCTCGGCGGGAAAGGGATCGTCCGGCCCGCAAACGGAGCCATCGTCGAGGACGAAGCGGAGGGAGTGAACGTGGTCGCGCGTGGTGCCGTGGAGGAACGCGGTGCCGCCGCTGGCGTTCGTGGCGATCATGCCGCCGAGCGTGCAGCTCGCTCCGCTGGCGGGATCGGGCGCGAACCGCCGGCCGACTTTCGCCAGCGCCGCGTTCAGTTCCGCGAGCGTGACGCCGGGTTCGACTTCGACGGTGTCGCCGTGGATCGGTCCGAGGGCGCGGAAGTGCGTGCTGAGGTCGAGGACGAGGCCGGAGCCGAGCGATTCGCCGGCGAGGCCCGTGCCCGCGCCGCGAGGCACGATCGGCACGCCGCGACTGTGCGCGTACCGCACGACGGCACGCAGGTCGTCTTCGTCCCGCGGCGTCACCACCGCGGCCGGCAAAAGGTGGAACGGACTCGCGTCCGTCGCGTACAGCCCGCGGCCGAGTGGATCGGTGATCAGCGCGCCGCGCACGAGGCCGCGCAGCTCGTCCGCCAGTTGTTCAGATGGGATCGGCACCGTGCCGTTATAGCGTTCCGGCCCGCCTTATTTGCCAAACACCAGGCTCATCAGCTCGTTGCGCGTCATCGGGTTCGTCTTCACCAGCCCGCGCACCGCGCTCGTCAGCGTCATCGCGCCCGGCTTCCGCACGCCCCGGATCGTCATGCACGAATGGCTCGCCTCCACGATCACGCCCACGCCCCGCGGCTGCACCTCGTTCATGATCAGGTCCGCGATCGCCTCCGTCATCCGCTCCTGCACCTGCGGCCGCTTGGCGATCACGTCCACCACGCGCGCCAGCTTGCTCAGCCCCACGACCTTTCCGTCCGGCAGGTAGCCGATGTGCGCCTTCCCCGTGAACGGCAGCAGGTGGTGCTCGCAGCACGACGAAAACTCGATGTCCTTCACGATCACCATCTCGTCGTGCTTCTGCGTGAACAGCTTCTTCAGGTGCACCGCCGGGTCGGTGTGCAGCCCGCTGAAGATCTCGGCGTACATCCGCGCGACGCGGTCGGGCGTTTCGAGCAGCCCTTCGCGGTCCGGGTCTTCGCCGACGGCGATCAGGATCTCGCGCACGGCGAGCTTGATCCGCTCGACGTCGACCGGCTGGTATTCGCCGGCCCGCAGGCGGGCGAGGTGGTCGAGGGAATAGGGGGAATCGTGGGGCACGGCGTACGTCACAGCGAGTTCGGAAGCGCTTCATTGTAAGCGCGCGGGCGGCGAGATGTCCAAGCGAGCTTGCGATGAAGAAGAATGCTGCGCCGTCGTGATGGGAATAGCCGGAATGCGAAAAGAGATTCCAGCCACAACCCCCAACCTCTCCGTGGACCCAACTCCGAATTTCGGATCCATCCAAGATCGACAAAGTCTTACGGCGAATCCAACGATATTCCATGAACAAGACACTTCGGCGACGATGTCATTGATGCGAGGACATTAATGGTCGATAATACCAAATGAAACATTGGTGTACGTCCGTACGAGCGACTCGGACTCGATGCGATGTCAACGACCCAAGACATGATGAAAACCGTGGTGGCCGCGTTCACCCCGACTTTGATATCGGCGGGATATCACAAGCAAGCCACCCGGTTTCACCGAGAATATTCGTCAACGGTCGTTCAACTTGTCAGCATCCAAGGCTCGCAATGGAACTATGATGGCAGCGGGACGTTTACCGTCAATTTGGGCGTCTATCACCGCGACCTTGCGGCTCTTCACGATGCGCTCCCGGTCGTCGACTCGCCGTTCGTCCGTCATTGTGTAGTTCAGCAGCGGCTAGGGTTGTTGATGCCGGTTGGTCTTGATTACTGGTGGACGATTGACGCGAATACGGATTTGACGGCACTTGGCTTGGAAGTCGCGTCAATGTGGGTCAGACACGGCAAGCCATGGATTGACTCGTGCAGCACCCTCGCGGGTGCGCGCGAGTTCTTGATCGAGCAGAAGTGTTCTTTTCTGGTTGCGATGGCCAGTGTCGCGATGGGAGAACACGATGACGCGGAACGATGGGTCGAAAAGGCCATCGAGGAAGCGCCTTCGTTCAAAGATCGAATCGAAACCTGGCGGAAGACCCACGTATTGCCGTTGAAACGCAAGTGATGAGCCAGCTTGGAGATCGCTTGGGAGAGAGCAAAGTCGGCATTCGCTGGCGATCAAACGCCAGCGTGAACTTCCGCTCCGGGCCGAAGTAGAGCATGTTGCAACGCGCGAGAATGTCCCGACCGATCAATCCTTGAATACCATCGGCGGGGTGGCCACTGTTCCGTGGCAACGACTCGACATTCCGGAAAGTCGTGTGCGACACCGTTGGCCACGAGAGAGCGCGCGACGTGAAATACGTCACATTCGTGTAGTGGTGGGCGTGTCGATCACCTATTTCGCCATGAACGTGCCCAAATCGAAGCGATCGTAACCCACCGCGAGACAGGTGTCGAAATCGGGGTAGATTCCCGCGAGATCGTCGCCGTGGATCAAGGCCCATTTGCCCTTGTTGCCCGGCGTCGCCAGCAAGCGAGGCAGTTCCCGCTTGAAGGCGTTGTTTTCGCGTTCGAGTGATTGGGTCGGTATACTTGCATTCTGCGCGTTCGCGGTGCTGGCATCAATCCAAAATCCCCTTCACCCCACGTACAGCCGGGGGCGGCGGAGGCGTTTCATCATTTCATAGTTCTGGTACGCCATCATCAGCAGGAACACGATCATCACGGGGCCGGGGATCGCCCACGCCAGCCACCAGGGCCAGTGCTCGAAGACGCGCGCCGCCACGTCCGGCGGGAAGAACCGCGCGATCACGCCCAGGGCGACCAGGCCCAGCGCGACGCCGATCGACACGCGCTGCGTCGTGTACTCCGGCGTCCGCGCGCGGCGGATCACGAGCACCTCGCGCAGCATCTGCCCACCATCCAATGGCCAGACCGGCAGCAGGTTGATCAGCGTCCAGAACAGGTTCACCATCGTCAGCATGAAGTACGCGAGCGCAAGGTAGGGGTGCGCATCACTCCAGTTCGTGAGCTGGTTCGAGCCCCAGACCAGTGTGAGGAGCACGAAGCCGGCGGCCGGACCGGCCGCGACGATGGCGAGGCGCCGCCAGGGCGATGGCGAGGGGTACGACGGGATCGCGAGGCCGCCGAAGGCGATGAGCTGGATGCGCGCCGGGCTGCCGTAGTGCCGCATCGCGAGGGCGTGGCCGAGTTCATGCCAGAGGATCGACACGAAACCGCAGGCGACCCAGAGCAGGCCGGCGAGGAGGCTCTTGTCGAACCACGGCAGGCCGATGAGCGCCAGGCTCAGCCAGAAGAGCGGGTGGACGCGCACGGGGAAGCGCCACGCGCGGAAGTTCACGTCGAGGGAGGTCGGCTGATGGTCGATGAACACGGGCCACTCGCAGGCGGGAATTCGTTTCTCCATCATACGGAGATCGGGAACGGGGAGCGTGCGACTACTGAACACCTGCCCGTAAGGCAAGAAGTCACGATGTAGATCGCGAGAAGATTTCAAAGGGTGCAATTCGGCGATTATAGACCAACGGCATGGCTGCCCCGCTTGTCCGCCGCTGCGCCGCCGAGGCCTTCGGCACGTTTTTCCTCGTCTTCGCCGGCACCGGCGCGATCGTCTTCGAGGTGCCGCACGTCGGCATCGCGCTCACGTTCGGCCTGGTCGTCATGGCGATGATCTACGCCGTCGGCGGCGTGTCGGGCGCGCACCTGAACCCGGCCGTCACGCTCGGCCTCGTCGTCGGCCGGCGCTTCCCCGCCAAAGAAGCCGCACCGTATATCCTCGCGCAGCTCGTCGGTGCCTTCGCCGCCAGCGCGGTCCTGCTCGCCATCACGCCGCACGATTCACACCGGTTGGGGCAGACGCTGCCCGCGTCCGGCGTCGCGCCCGGCGCTGCGCTCGCCGTCGAGGCGATCCTCACGCTCGTGCTCATGTTCGCCATCCTCACCGTCGTCGCCGCGAAGCCGGATGTGCAGGCGCTGGGCGGCATCATCATCGGCGGGGTCGTCGGCCTCGAAGCGCTGTTCGCCGGCCCGATCACCGGCGCGAGCATGAACCCTGCCCGCTCGCTCGCCCCGGCCTTCGTGTCGGGCGTGCCGTCGATGGTCGGGCTTTACATCGCGGGGCCAATTCTGGGTGCGATCCTCGCCGTGCCGCTCTGGACGTTCATCCATGGGAAACCGAACGAATTGATCCAAAGAGATCACGATAACCCGAAAGAACGAAATCCCGAATATGACCGAGTTCTTTTCTGAATTCGGGCTTTCGTGATCTTGCAAAACTGGAGACTTCATGACCGACCAGATTTCCGTCCTGTTCGTCTGCGTCGAGAACAGCAATCGCAGCCAGATGGCGCAGGCGTTCGCGAAGATCCACGGCGGCGAGCGCGTGATCGCGCACTCCGCCGGCAGCCGGCCCAGCGGCAAAGTGAACCCGAAAGCCGTGGCGGCGATGGCGGAACTCGGCTACGATCTCTCCACGCACGCCTCGAAGGGGTTGGAGCCGTTCAACGGCCAGTCGATCGACGCCGCCGTGACGATGGGCTGCGGCGACGCCTGCCCGCTCGTGAACGCGAAGCGCCGGATCGACTGGCAGATTCCCGATCCCCGCGAGATGCCGCCTGAGGAGTTTCGCAAAGTGCGCGACCTCATCGGCGAGAAAGTGAAAGCGCTCCTGACGGAGCTGGGAGTTTCGTGATGACGAACGTCGAGGCCGCGTTGAATCTCGTGAAGCCCGGCATGAAGCTCGGCCTCGGGTCCGGTGCCGCGTCGGAGCGCTTCCTCCGCGGCCTCGGCGAGCGCGTGCAGGCCGGCCTCAAGGTCGTGGGCGTGCCCACCTCGCTCAAGATCGACGCCATGGCGCGCGACCTCGGCGTGCCCGTCGTCGAACTCGATCGCGCCCTCCCGCTCGACATCGCCTTCGACGGCGCCGACGAGGTCGACCCCGACCTGAACATGATCAAGGGCTACGGCCGGGCGCTCCTGCGCGAGAAGGTCGTGGCGCTCGCCGCCAAGCAGTTCATCATCCTGATCGGCCCGGAGCGCGTCGCCGAAAAGCGCGTCGAGATCCTCGGCTCGCGCGGCCGCGTGCCGGTCGAAGTCGTGCCGTTCGCCCTGCCGCTCGTGCGCCACATGCTCGGCGAAGTCGGCTTCGAGTCCGAGCAACTGATGGACGACGACACCCCGGCCGTCACCGACAACGGCAACCACCTGCTGCACGTCCTCGTCGACGGCATCGAGAACCCCGCCGATTTCGACCTCTTCCTGAAGGGCATCCCCGGCGTCGTCGAGACCGGCCTGTTCCTCGACATGGCCGACGCCGTGTTCATCGAAACGGACGGCCAGGTCGAAGAGCTCCGCCGGGCGTGATGGATCAGCGTCACCATCGTTGGTTCGACATTGGTCGGCTAGGCAAGCCCTCTTCAGTCCGAAGGACTGCGACAACTGCGACTTCGATCGAGTCTTTGTCTCAGCCTTTCAGGCTGACTCTGTTCCTCCGTGCGACCCAGGGCGTCGTCGAAAAGCCTCCTCGCCTTGGGCTAGGCACTCCCAGTCCTTCGGACTGAAGACACGCGGACGGAACGAAACATCGCATCATTTTCGTGATGCCGACCCGGGCGTGATCGAACGGCCGGAATTTTCTTGCGATCCCATTTTTCCACGGTATGCCACTCGGTTCGGGGGGACCGGGGATGTACCTGCACGATTCGGAATGGGCCGTTTCCACAGTGGAACTGGCCGGACGGTACCGTTTTGGCATCGCCTACGGCACGGACGCGACGCCGGAGACCGATCCGGTGGCCGTGTGCTACCGCGCCGGCAGCCTGATGCACTTGGGCGAACTGGCGGACGTGCTGCTCGCGGCGCTGCGGCCGGGGGACCGCGTGCTGGACCTGGGCGCGCACATCGGCGGGTTCGCGCTGTCGGCGGCGGCGGTCGGCTGCGAGGTCATCGCGGTGGAGGCGTCGCCGCGGAACGCGGAGCTGTTGCGTCGTTCGGTGGCGCACAACCGGTTCACGAACTGCCGGATCGTCGAGGCCGCGGTGTCGGACAAGCCGGGAACGGTATCGTTCACGGTGCGCGGGCCGTACGGTCAGGTGGGCGTACCGGTCGAAGGCCAGCCGATGGTGACAGTGCCGGCGGTGCGCGCCGACGACGTACTGCGCGAGAACGGCTGGGACCGCGTGCGCTTCGTCAAGCTCGACGTGGAAGGGTTCGAGATACCCGCACTGCACGGCTTCGAGCAAACCCTGCGGCGCAAGGATGCGCCGATGGTCTACTTCGAATCGAACACGCACACGCTGGCGATGTATGGTAAGACCGACGCGGACCTGAAGGGCACGCTGCGCGCATACGGCTACACGATCTACGACTTGGCGCCCGGATCGCTCCGCCGCGCCGACCGCGACGGGCAGAAGGAGATCGTGACGGACTACCTCGCCGCCAAGCGGCTGCCCAAGGAACTGCGGGCGTGGCTGCCCGTGCGCCGGCCGAGCCTCGCCTTCCGCGCCGTGCGCAAGATCCTAAGGATGACGCGCGTCCGAAGGTGAGGAACTATTCCTTACACTGGTGACATGGTCGATTTCGCCGTCACCGCGTTCGTCTCCATCCTGTTTCTCGTCGATCCGCCGGGCACGGTGCCGGCGTTCCTCGCGCTGACGGCTAGCTACACTCCCGCGCGCCGCCGCCGCACCGCCTTCGTCGCCGCCCTCGCCGCCACGTTCACCCTGATGGGCTTCGCCCTCGTCGGCAACGCCCTCTTCCGCGCCCTCAACCTCACGATCCCCGCCTTCCAGATCGCCGGCGGCATCATCCTCTTCCTCGTCGCGCTCGACATGATCCGCTCCGAGACCGGCACGGCCGAGCATCAGCCGTCCGAGGAGGAAGCCAGCGCGACGACGGGCGAAGTGGCGATCACGCCGCTGGCGGTGCCCCTGCTCGCCGGGCCGGCGGCGCTCTCGACCGTCGCGGTGCTGATGGCCCGCGCCGACGGCATCGTGCAGATGGCCAGCGTCTTCGCCGCCATCGCCGTCACCGGTCTACTCTGCTTCCTGACCTTCCGCCTCGCCGACCCGATCCAGCGACGACTCGGCACCACCGGCATCCACGTCTTGGGGCGGATCCTGGGCCTGGTGCTCGCGGGCATCGCCGTGCAATTCGTGCTGGATGGCCTCGCCGCGGCGGGTATCATTCCGAAGAAGTAAGATTTTTCACCGCAGAGGACGCGGAGGACGCGGAGAGAAAGAATTCAGAGTTCAAATTCTCGGTCTTTCTCTGCGTCCTCCGCGTCCTCTGCGGTGAATATCTGGGAGGTTTCGACATGCGAATCGCCATTGCGGTCTTCCTGCTACTTCCGACATTCACGTTCGCCCAGGCGCCCGATCGGGCCGCGCTGCTCAAGAAAATGGAGCAGGCGATGGGGCCGATGCCCGGCAAGGACCGGCTCGTGCCGCTCGAAATGAAGGTCGTGTCCGAGGAGAAACTCGACGGCTACGTTCGAAAGAAGATCACCTTCGCCGTCGAGAAAGGCGACCGCGTGCCGGCATGGCTGCTCATCCCCAACGGCGCGAAGAAGAACCCGGCCGCGCTCTGCCTGCACCAGACGATCAACATCGGCAAGGACGAACCGGTCGGTCTCGGCAAGCAGGAGTCGAAGCAGCAGGCTCTGCACCTCGTGAAGCGCGGCTACGTCTGCCTCGCGCCCGACTACCCGAGCTTTGGCGAATACCAGTACGACTTCCAAGCCGCGTTCAAGGCCGGCCTCTATCAGTCCGGCACCATGAAGGCGATCTGGAACAACATGCGCGCCGTCGATCTGCTGCAATCGCTGCCGGAAGTGGACGGCGATCGCCTCGGCGTCATCGGCCACTCGCTCGGCGGGCACAACAGCCTCTACACCGCCGCGTTCGACGAGCGTCTCAAGGTGGCCGTGAGCAGCTGCGGCTTCAATAGCTTCCACAAGTACTACGGCGGCAACCTCAAGGGCTGGACGAGCGACCGCTACATGCCGCGGATCGCCAGCGAGTACGGCAACGATCCGAAGCGGATGCCGTTCGATTTCGACGACGTGATTCTGGCGATCTGCCCGCGCGCGGTCTTCGCGATGTCGCCGCTGCGGGATGCGAACTTCGAGGTGAGCGGCGTGAAGGACGTGATCGCGAAGGCGGCGCCGGTCTATGCCAAGCTCGGCGTGCCGGAGAAGCTGAAGGCCGTGCACCCCGACGCCGGCCACGAATGGCCCGAAGCCGAGCGCACGGCGGCGTACGCGTTCATGGAGGCGATGCTGAAGAAGAAGTGATCGCGCGGGCGGGGTTATTCCACATCGAACAGCAGCATCTTCCCCGAATCGCTCGCCACGGCGCAGACCGTGCCATCCGGCGAGAACGCCAGGTCCAGCAGCTGGCCGATCTCCCAGTCGAATACCTTCGACTCCGCGAACGTGTCCGCGCTCCAGAAGCGGACCGTGCGGTCCTTGCTCACGGCCGCGAGGTACCGCCCGCACGGCGAGAACGCGGCACCGAAGTGATGCAGCTTCCCGACCTTGATTGCCGCGATTTCCTTGCTCGTGTCGAGGTTCCAGACGCGCAATACCGGCCCGCATGCCGCCGCGAGCAAAGGCCGCGACGGGTGAAACGACAGGCGCTTCGCCTCGTGTTTGTCCCACGTCATCATCTGCTGGATGGTCAAGTTCTCGCAATCGAAGAGGAGGATCACGTACTGCTTGTCCGCCCGGCGGTTGTACGCGATCGCAACCTGAGCCGAATCGGGAGAATACGCCGCGCGCTTGCTCTCCCCACGACCCTGCCATTCACGCGGCATGCGGTACGGCGGCAGCGGTTTCCAGTCCGCCGTGTGTCGTCCGAACTCGCGAAAGCCCATCTGCAACAGTTCACGGCCATCCGGCGCGTGCACGATGTGCTCGATCGGCCCGTACTTCATCAAGTCATGGGGGATCTTCTCGTGCGAATAGTCGGCGAGCTTTACCCGCGTCACCCAGGAACTCGCGACGTCGAGAAACCGGCCGTCGGGCGAGAAGGCGGGACGGACGGAGCATTCGCAGCCCCAATGGTTCTCTTCGAATTCGATCTCGCCGCGCGCCAGGTTCCAGACTCGGACGCGGCCGTTCTTCACGCCCTCGGCGAGGAGCGCCCCGTCGGGCGAGATCGCGATCGAACCGATCGGGCTGGAATGGGCGGAGAGGATGCGCATTTAGAACTCACAATTCGACACCGTGCCGCCGCATCGCCTCACGAACCTGCCGATCGGCCTCGTCCCGTTCGAGGAGTACCGCGCGCCCGGCTTCCACATCTTCGATTCGGCGCGCGATCTCCTTCGCCCACTCTTCGGGAGTGCGCGTCTCCGGCGGGCCGTCGTCCTCCGTCAGCACGTCGATCGCCCGATCCTTGTCGTCGGGCGAAAGCTGCCGCAGCGTCGCGATCAGTTCCGGCGTCAGCGTCGTCATCGCATCTCCTCCCGGCTCCATCCTAACCGTCACTTCGCCGGCGCGAAGAACAGATTCATGATCTCCATCCCTTCCACGCCCTTGATCGTCAGCGGCGCCGGTTCCGTGATCGTTGCCAGCGTCACCTTCGCGCGCGACCACGCGCCCGGCTTGCCCGCCGGCGGCTGCTTCAACGCCGCCGACTTCCCGGCGATCGAAATCACGCACTCCTGCTTCTCCGCCTTCGCCGGCACCTTCCAGTCGAAGATCAGTTCGCCCTTGCCGATCTTGCCCGTCATCGTCAGGTCGTTCGCCCCACTCGACCGCAACGCCCCGCCGGCCTTCCAGCCCTCGCCTTTCCAACCCGTCATCGTCAGCCCGTCGTAAAGGGACTTGTGACCGCCATCCACGTTCGCGATCTCCTCCGGCTTCGGGTTCGTGCTCGGCAGCTCCTTGATCTTCAGATTGCGGAAGTGGCACTCCACTCCTTCGCTCTCCAGCGCGAGGTACCCCTTGCGCGGGTTGCTCTGGCTCACCCCCGACACTTCCTTCCCGTTCACGTGCAGCTTGAGCACGCCGTCGTTCGCCACGATCTTGTAATGGTTCCACTGCCCCGCCCCTTTCACGCGTTCCTCGCTCGGCAGGCAGCGCTCGATCCCCTTCGGGTGCGGGCGGTCCGGTTTGCACTTCGCCCCCCAGATGCTGAACAGGTCGCCGTGGCTCGTCGCCCAGCCGTCGGCCGGCTTGTAGTTGATCAGCACCTGCACCTCGATGCCCCGCGTGTAGCCGGTGCCGACGGCCGGGATCGGATCGCCCCACACGAAGATGCCGCTGTTCGCCATCTTCGTCGGCTCGACGTGCATCCACTCTACTTCCATGATGAAGTTCTCGTACTGCTTGTCGCTGCGCAGGTATCCGGTCGGCTTGCCGGTGGTGATGATCTCGCCGTCCTTCGCGTAAAAGGTGCTGGGGGCGCAGTTGACGTTGTGCCAGCCGGTGAGGTCCTTGCCGTTGAACAGCGGCACGAAGCCGTCCTTGTCCGGCTCGGCCGCGGCGAGCGGCAGGGCGACGGCGGCGAACAGGATCGCGGAGAGATATCGCATGGCGGTCTCCAGAAGGAGTGGTGGCGGGGCAAAAGTAGTGTATCGGCGAGTTCGATCGTCTGCGGAATACACTATCCCGCGAACCGCCCGCAAGGAGTGACACCATGATTCGCCCGACCCTCGCGCTGATCGCAACCTTCGCGCTGTTCGGTTCCGCCCCGGTTCGCGCCGACATCATCTACACCTGGGATGACCAATTCACCGGCTCCACGCTGGCCGGACAGTTCACGGTCGATCCCGTGCGACTGGTCGACGACGGCGGGCCGGGTCGACTCCTGACCTTCGAGTCGATCACTTCGTCGCAGTTTCAGTTCAGCCGGTTCAGCTTCGGCAATCCGGTCGACTTCGCCATCGCCGGCGTCTCCCCGGACGGCATCCGGATCGATCCGGTCACCGGTGCGATTCTCAGCGATGGCGGTGAATTGCTGTTCGGCGCGTCGAACCCGATTCTCGTCGGCGCGAGCGAGTACCAGGTCCTGGGCGGCCGCGTGCAACTGGATACGAATTTCGATCTGGCATTCGGCCCCGGCGTCGGAGGTGGCGAATCGGCATTTCTCCGGGACACCGACCACGCCGACGAATTCCTGGCTTCGTCCGGTACGTGGGACGTACAGGTTCTGGAAGCGCCGGTCGACGTGCCCGCGCCGCCGGCGGCGCTTCTGGGCGGCGTCGGGCTGCTGGTCTTGGGTGCGATTCGGACGTTGGTCAAAAAAGGGGACGCAGCTCATTTTCAATAATGAGCTTCGTCCCCTTTTTCTGCTTGCGTCCCCTTTTTCTGCTGGCTTCGTCCGGTACGTGGGACGTACAGGTTCTGGAAGCGCCGGTCGACGTACCCGCGCCGGCGGCGGCGCTTCTGGGCGGCGTCGGGCTGCTGGTCTTGGGTGCGATTCGGACGTTGGTCAAAAAGCGGACGACGCAGCTCATTTAGGGGACGATTGAAGGTCGGGTGAAGGACGGCAAAATCCATAGGGGCGGCGAATCCTCTTTGGTAAACTTTCGGGGCCAACAGGAACGCCCGCCATGTCGGACCCGACCTCATCGCAGACGCAGGCGGCCACGCCGGATCAGGTCCGGCGGTCGGCGACCCTCTCCACGCTCGGCCCGCACGCCCCATCCGTCGGCGAGCGCTACCGCATCGAATCCATTCTCGCCAAGGGGGGCATGGGCGAAGTCTACAAGGCGCACGACCTCGCGCTCAACCGCGACGTCGCCATCAAGGTTCTGCTCGGCGAACCCAAGAACTTCGAACTGGCCACCCGGCGCTTCCTGCACGAAGCGAGCATCGGCGCACAGCTCCAGCACCCGAACATCCCGCCCGTCTACGACATCGGCAGTTATTCGGACGGTCGGCCCTTTCTGGCGATGAAGCTCGTGAAGGGCCGCACGCTCAACGAGTTGCTCAAGGAACGCGCCGACCTCGCCGCCGAGCGCGGGCGCTTCGTGGCGATCTTCGAAGCGATCGCGCAGGCCGTGGGCTACGCGCACAGCCGGGGCGTCATCCACCGGGACCTGAAGCCGTCGAACGTGATGGTCGGGGCGTTCGGCGAAGTGCAGGTGATGGACTGGGGGCTGGCGAAGTTCCAGTCGGACACGACGGAGCTGACGCCGCAGGAATCGGTGGCGAGCACGTTCCACGATCCGCGGGCGGCGGACGATTCGCGGACGAGCGCGGGTTCGATCATCGGCACGCCGGCGTACATGCCGCCGGAGCAGGCGATCGGCGCGGTCGACAAGGTCACGGAGCGGTCGGACGTGTTTGGGTTGGGGGCGTTGCTCTGTTCGATCCTGACAGGCCAGCCGCCGTACGTGGCCGGCGATCCGGAGGCGACGCGGCAACTGGCGGCGCAGGGGAAGCTGGCGGACGCCTTCGCCCGGCTGGACGCGAGCGGCGCGGAGGCGGAGTTGGTGGCGTTGGCGAAGCGATGCCTGAATCCGGACGCGGCGGAGCGGCCGGCGAACGGGTCGGAGGTCGCGGCGGCGGTGGCGCGCTTCCGGGCCGACGCGGAGGCGCGGGCCCGGCAGTCGGAGGTGGCCCGGGCGGCGTCCGAGACGCGCCGGCGCGTGCTGACGTGGAGCGCGGCGGCGGTCATCGTGGTGCTGGCGGGCGGCGTGGCGGTGAGTTGGTGGCAGGCCGACCGGGCGAAGCTCGCGGAATCGAAGGCCAACGACGAAGCCCGCGACGCGCGCGAGGCGCGGGACCTGGAGAAGAAAGCGAAGGAGCAAATTCGCGAGTTGGAGCGGAATGCGGAAACGACCAGCCGGTTTTATCAGGACGTGATTTACCAAGCCAGTCCGAACAAACAAGTCGGCAAGGAACCCACGCCAAACCTGACGGTAGGCGAAGCGTTGAAGTTCGCAGCGGAGAATGTCGGTGAGCGCTTCGTCGGTCAACCGAAGGCCGAAGCCGCGCTTCGCCACGCCATCGGGACGACGTTCTTCGACATGGGTCAACTCTCACAGGGGCAAATCCATCTCGAGCGAGCCTGGCGACTGCGCAAGGAGCACCTCGGCGTCGACCACGAACTCACGCTCGAAAGCATGAACAATCTCGGCGTGTTGTACAAGGCGGCCGGCCGACTGGATCTCGCCGAGTCCACGTTGCGGGAATGCCTTGCCCTCCGCGGAAAGACACATGGGGCCGATCACGTTCAGACGCTGAATACGGTGAATAGTCTGGCGACGGTGTTGGAGGATTTGGGTCGCTTCGACGAGAGCGAGACCTACTACCGGCGTGCCATCGAAGGCCTTATGAAGGTTGCGGGCGAAGACGACGACGACACGCTCAGCGTGATCGGCAACCTCGGCTATTTCCACTCGAACAGTCGATTCAACTTCGAGAAGGCCGAGGAGTTCCTCCTTCGTGCCTACCGGGGCCAGAAGAAGAATCGCGGCGAACTGCACCCGAAGACGATCCAGCACTTGCACAATCTCGCTTGGCTCTACGGGAACGCGGGGAAGGCGTTCGAGGCCGACCTTTACTACAAGGAATTGTTGGACGCCCGCGAACGAGCGCTTGGCAAACTCCACCCGCAGACGCTCATCAGCAAGGTGAACGCGGCCGACTTCTACATGTCAGTCGGCAAATTCGCTATGGCCGAATCGATGGCCCGCGAAGCGTACGAAGGCTTCCGGAGTATCAAAGGTGACGATGACCCGCAAACGCTGATCGCGCGAAACCGGCTCGCACTGGTCCTCAAAGATACCGGTCGATTCGTCGATGCGTTGAAGATCTTTGACGAGGTGCTGTCCGTCCGCCGCAAAGTACTTGGTGAAGCCCACGAGCAGACGATCGAGAGTCTCAACAACCTCGGCACGATTTTGGATATGCTCGAACGGCCCGCGGAAGCCGAGCCGTTCCTCCTTGAAGCGCTGAGGAGGCGCGTCGAACGGTTCGGCGACGACGACCGAGTCGTCCTCACCTACAAGAACAACCTCGGCTATCACTTTTGGGTGATTGGCGATTTCGCGAAAGCAGAAGTCTACTGGCGTGAGGTGTTCGACCGTCGCAAAAGCAGCCTTGGGGAAACCCATCGCGAGACGCTCGATTCGATGAATCAGCTGGCCGCGCTCCTGCAGGTCACAGGCCGGGCGCGCGACGCCGAGCCGATGCACCGGACGATCCTCACCGAACGGCGGAAGATCCTGCCTGCCGCGCATCCTTCCATCGTGTCGACGCTGAACAATCTCGCCGCGCTGGTGCTGGACGACGGCCGTGCGGCCGAGGCGGAAACGCTCTGCCGTGAGCTCGTCGCCCTCGCCGAGAAGGCGTACGGCGCGAAGCACGCGGAGGTGGCCGGCGCGAAGGCGCGGCTGGGGCAGGCGCTCCTCGAACTGAAGAAGCCGGCGGAGGCCGAGCCGCTGTTGCGCGAGGCGCTCGCCATCCGCGAAGCCGCAATGCCGAACCACTGGCTGACGGCGAACACGAAGGCACGCCTCGGCCGGGCGCTTCAGATGCAAGGGAAGCTCAAGGACTCCGAACCGCTCCTTGCGGACGGCTACGCAGGATTGCTCGGCAACCTCGCGACACTGCCGTCGGACGCGCGCCGGTACGTCCGACCGGCCGGCACCTGGCTCGCCGAACTGTACGACGCGACCAACCGCTCCGAACAGGCCGCTGCCGTGCGAAAGTCTCTTCCCCGCGAACCCGCCCCGCCGCCACGGGTGCGGACGTAATCTCCGAAATCGCCGTAAGTCCTTATTGGGCCGGAGTGGGTCCGGAAATCGGGAGTGGGTCCGCCGGGGGGTGGCGCGGAGGCGGCGGACCCACTCGGCGGGCGGTCCGTCGGAATTTCCGGCGCAACGGGAGGAAACCGATCGCGCCGGGCGTCCGTCTTGTCCATAAGCCTGCGCCGGAGGCCGCTTTCCGTTCTACGCTTGGGCTGATCATTCCGGGCCGGACCGGGCGACTTCGCCCGGCTTTCGCCCGACCGACGCACCGGGGTGAGGACGCCAACGTGAAGCGGGGCATACGGTTACGCGGTGTCAGCGGAACCATCAAAGGCAAAGTCTGGCACTCCGAGCACCTGCTGCGCTCCGGACGCCTCTCCTCGCTGGAAATCGTTCTCGACGACAGCTCCGTCAGCCGCAAACACGCCGAAGTCCGCATCGGCAACGACGGCAACTGGACCGTCATCGACCTCGCCAGCACCAACGGCACCTACGTCAACGGCGAGCGCATCCCGCCGAACGAAGACCACCCCGTCCGTCCGCGCGACATCGTGCAGTTCGGCAAGGTGGCGATGATCGTCGAGTTCACCGAGGCCACGCTCGAAGGACCGCCCTCGGACCAGTTGATGCTCGCGGCCAAACTCGCGATTCCCTCGTCGGTCGGCACCGGTTCGATGTCGTCGGTGTTGAGCACGGTGCAACGTTCGCCCGGCCCGGCGGTGAGCACCGACCAGCCTCCGCGCGCCGGGGACCAGCTGATCGCGCTGTTGCGGGCGGGGCAGCACCTCGTTCACTTGCAGAGCGAAGACCAGCTGCTGGACAACATCCTGAACGACGCGGTGAGCGTGCTGGACGCGCAGCGCGGGGCGATCATCCTTGCGGAAGGGGAGGACGCGAACGAGCCGCGGCTGCGGCTGCGATCCTTGGCGGTGGGGCCGCGCGAGCCGGGCGGCCGGTTCCCCTTCAGCAAGCGGCTGACGCAGCGCGCGTTCGCGTCGGGCGAGTCGATGCTGTTCAAGAACGTCCACGACGAGCAACAGATCACGCAGAGCATCTCGGACGGCGCGATGGGCTCGGTGCTGTGCGTGCTGCTGCGGACGCCGCGCCGCAAGATCGGCGTCCTGCACCTGGATCGCAGCGTCTACCAGGCGACGTTCACCGAGAGCGACCTGATGTTCGCGGACGCCCTCGCGGCTCACATGTCGAGCGCGATCGAGTGCGCGCACCTGCTGCGCCAGCAGCGGAACCTGTTCCTGAAGACCATCACGACGCTCGCGGACATGGTGGAACTGCGGGACCGCTACACCGGCGGCCACACGCGGCGCGTGACGCAGTACTCGACGATGCTCGCCGAGAAACTTGACCTGCCCGAAGACCAGATGGAGCTGATCCGCATCGGCACGCCGCTGCACGACATCGGCAAGATCGGCATCGCGGACGCGATCCTGCAGAAGCCGGGCCGGCTGACGGCGAAGGAATTCGCCGACATGCAGGCGCACACCACGCTCGGCGCGCACTACCTCGCGGGCATCCCGGAGCTGGCGCCGATCATCCCGATCGTGCGCAACCACCACGAACGGTGGGACGGCACCGGCTACCCGGACCGCTTGGCCGGCGAGGAGATTCCGCTCTTGGCGCGCATCGTGGCGGTGTGCGACGCCTTCGACGCGATGACGAGCGACCGGCCGTACCACGAGAACAAGAAGGGGAAGCCGCCGGAGGTGGCCTTCGCCGAGATCGCGCGGCAGATCGGCCGTCAGTTCGACCCGGTGGCGGCGACGGCGTTCTTGGACATCCGCGACAACATCCTGCGCGTGATGGTGGAGTTGATGCCCGGCGTGGATGTTTCGACGCCCTCGCCAAAGCTGGACCCGCCGACCCCGGCGATGCCGCTGGAACGGACGCTGATCGTGAACGATTCGCTCGCGGAGATCGCGGGGATCGGGTGAGTCAACCCGTCGCGTTCCCGCTGTTCCACGTCGCATTCCGGACCGGCTCCAGAATCCGCTCCACCTCTCGCAACAACTCTCGATCCATCGGCGTCGCCAGCGCCTGCAAGTTCGCCTCCAGCTCGCTCCGCTTCGCTGTGCCGGTGATGGTGCTGGGGATGCGCTCCTCGGCGTAGCAGAATTGCATGCCGAGCTTCGCGATGTCGGTGCCGCGAGCGCGACAATGCTTCGCGGCCGCAGCACACGCCTGCTTGATCGCGTCGCTCGCCGGGTGCCACGGCGGCGGGCCTTGGTTCGTCAGCAGCCCCATCGCCAGCGGGCTGGCGTTCAAGACGCCAACACCGTATTTCTCCGCGACCGGCATCAACTCCGTCAGTAGTCGCTGGTTCTGGAGGTTGAAGTGACAGTACGAGATGACGACGTCGAGATTGCACTTCTCGATGGCCTGCTGCAACAACGGTAGCGGATAGCACGACATGCCGACGAAGCGCGTCTTGCCTTCTTTCTTGAGTTGATGAAGCACGTCGGCCGTGTCGGTGAAGACGCGTTCGAAATCGTCGGCGAATTCGATGTCATGCGCGAGCAGGATGTCCACGCTCTCGACGCGCAGGCGCTTGAGCGAGCCTTCGAGGCAGCTGCGCATCCCGGCGGGGGAGAAATCGAACTTCTCGCGGGTATGCCGGCCGGCCTTCGTGCAGAGGATAACCTTCTCCCGCCAGCCGCCGGCGAGCACTTCGCCGAGGATCTCCTCGCTCTTCCCCTCGCCGTAGAACGCGGAAGTATCGATGAGGTTGATGCCGGCATCGATACCGGCGTGGACGGTGTCGGCCACCTCGCACACGCTGACGGGACCGTACTGCTGCCCGATGGCGGCGCCGCCCATCGACACGATCGAGACGTTCAGGCCGGTATTACCAAGCGGACGAAGTTGCATGGAGGAATACTCGCGGGAAGTTATCGGGGTCATTCTGCTAAACTGATCGCGATTCGTCTTTCGGGAGATCGTATTGTCCGAACCGGTCCTGCCCGTGCTCGAGAAGTTGAAGCCGCCCCGGGCACGCGGGCTGAAGCGGCTTGCGTACATCGGCGTCGGACTGGTCTGCGTGACGCTCGCCGTCGCGGGTGCGTTGATCCCCGGCGTGCCGACGACACCATGGGTGCTGCTGGCGAGCTATTGCTTCGCGCGATCGTCGGAACGTCTGGACAACTGGCTTCGCGGTGCGCCGGTCTTCGGAAAACTGATCGCCGATTGGGAGAAGTATCGCGGCATTCGCCGTCCGGTGAAGGTGATGGCCGTCTGCACCGTGGTGACGGTGGTGACGCTGAGCATCACGCTGTCGGGGCTGCCGGTGTTCGTGAAGTGGATGATCGGAGTCTGGGCCTGCATCGGCGTCTGCACGATCCTGTTCGTGGTGCCGACGGCGAAGCCGGAATGATCGGTGGCATCTTCAATTCAAGCGCAACGTCCGGCAGGTTTCTTCGTACGTCGATTCCAGATCCAGCATCGTCCCCTCGCCGTCGGCGAGCCAGATAGGCAGCGCGGGCAAGGGAGAGCCGATCGCGAGCGCGTGTGCCCAGGTGTCGATTCGCCAGCGCGGGCGGTTGCTGCGGCGCCGGACGGTGACGGCGTAAAGATACGGCGTCGGGGCGCTCATCGACGGATCCGATCGCCCGAGCAAATCGAGAAGATCGGCGTAAAGGTTGAACTGCCGGATCGTCACCAGGTCGACAATCGAGACGCAGACGTCCTGTTGCATTAGCGCCGCGCACTTGGCCACGAAGGCGCGCCGGGATTCCGGGCGATCCTTGTTCGAGGGGCTGACCAGCTCAATCACGGCCACGAGACGTTGCCCGTCTTCCGCATCAAAGATGCGCACCTCGTATTCGTCCGGATCGGTCATCTCCGTATCGAGCGTGAGCGTTGGCAGGGGCGGCGCCCAGACGGCGGTGGCGAGGCCGCCCCCGGCATCGACCGATCCGGAATGCGATCGGCCGTTCCGGTCGGTATCGTAGGTGGCGATATCGACTTCGAAGTACTGACCGAGGTGCACCTGCGGTGCGACGTGGTATCGAGCTGGCAGGGTGCGATAGAGATGTTGGACCATGACCATGGGCCAACCCCCATGAATCCGTTCCCAGATCCGACGGTTCGGGTCTTCGAAATGGTCGCGCAGCGGCATCGGTGAAACCTCCGGCTCCTCTTCAGTTTATCACGCCGCGCGACCCAAAACGCCGCCTACCGCCAGTAATAGTGCCACGCGTACGACTGCTCATCGGACTTGCCCGGCTCGAGCTTCGCGGTCCAGGTGATGCGGCCGACGCCGTTGAAGTGGCCCCACCACGCCGGCCAGGAATAGTAGCCCCACCATGCCGGCCGGCTCGACGCGTGCAGGCCGTCGTCGTCTTCGAGCAGGTTCACCATCTCGGCCTTTACTTTGTCGTCGGCCTTGTCGAGGTTGCCCAGGACGTGCCGGGTCACTTCCACTTCGATCGGTTTGTTACTGTAGTTCGTCAGCGCGATCGCGCTCTGGATATCGATGCGCCAGTAGCTGTTGCCATCGTGGGACTTCGCGTTCGGCGTGCGCTTCGCTTCCTTGTCCTTCTTCTTCACGCGCACGTCGACGGCGGCCGTCAGCGTCAGGTCGACCGTGCTCCCCTTCGACGTGTAGGTCATGATCGCCTGCGCGAGCACCTTGCCGTCCTTCATGATGAGCGCCGGCGCGGTGGTGAACGGCTGCGTATTGCCGTTCGTCAGGCGGATGTTGTGCATCACCTTCGGCGCCGCCATCATCTTCGCCAGTTCGGCCGTCTGGTTGGTGTGAACTTGATGCCGGAGGTCCACTGGCGGCATGTACGGGATGTCCAGTGAATAGACATCCTTGTAATCGACGGTCTGCTGCGAGACGGAGAGCACCATCCGCTGGCCCTTCGCAAGCGTCACGTTCTTCACGGTGAAGACGTAGAGGTCCTCGTTCGCGGTTCCGCCAGCGTCGGGGCCGAGATCCACGGCCGCCGCGGCCGCGGCCGGCGGTTGTCGGCGCACCTCGCCCATGCGCGAGCTTTGCGTCATCACCATCGCGTTGCTGAGGGCGTACTGTGTGCTAGCCGAGTCGGCATGGAAATACTGCGAGAGCTGGGCGAGCGCCTGGTTCATCGCGATCGGGTCAGCCGTCTCCTTGAAGTAGAACGACGGCACGCCGATCACGAGATTCACGGTCGCATCCTTCAGGTCCGTGAGTTCGTTGAGCAGAGTGGCCTGGAGCTTCACCGTCGCCTTGCCGTTGGCATCCAGTTCGACGCGGTAGTTGGGAATCCAGCGGATGCCTTTCTGTACATACGCCATCCCGACCTCGGCGGTCGCGCCGGCGCCGTCGAGCTTCATCGCCAGCAGGTTCCGGTACTCCTCGCCGGCGATCTTCGTTTTGTAGTTGCCGACGAATTTCACGTCGGAGATCGTGTCGATGTTCACCGCGCGCGTGCCTTCGATGGTCTTGAGCAGCAGCACGTTCCCCTTCTGCGGCGGGTATTCGCCGGGGGACGCGGCTGTGGCTTCCAGCTCCTCGGAGCTGCGTGAAAGGAGTTGCACGATCGTGGCCTGATACGCCGGCTTGCTCCCTTCCGTGACGACGGCGTCGGCGCCGACGTTGGCTTCGATGAGTTCGCGTACGGTCAGCGCCGTGCGCTCGACCTTTACGCGGCGGCGGCCGGCCGTCACGGATTGCAGCTTCACCTTCGGATCGACGCTATACGGCCAGAAGGTGCCGAGCACGGGGTTCGGCAGCAGGTCGAGGTTCACGGCACCGGCTTCCACGGGCATGGTGCCCTGGTGGACGACGTAGGCGTGGCCGTCCTTGAAGACGGTCACTTCCTTCACGGGCATTTTGGCGAGCGCGCCAAGAGCGGCACCGGGCTGCGCGTTTGCCGTGCCGGCGAAAGCGAGCACGAGCGCGACGAGGAAATAGCGGGTCACGGTTCCACCTCCGAAGGGAAAGGTTCGATGGTCGGAGTGTAGCCGGAAGGGCGCAACACGTGGGTAACGGGAAACGACGCGGCCGGCGCGAGGGGGAAGTCGCGCCGGCCGAGGGGGAACTGTCGGGGGACGTGTCGGGTCGGGGGAACGGCCTCGGGGGAGTGTGGGGGGAGTTGCCTCGGCCTTCGCGACTCGGCTTGCGTCTGACCCGCCGTAAGCCGAGCCGCGAAGACGGGAGAGTCTTTGCACGGCCCGTGCCAATCCGAAGATTACCGATTCTCGGCCCGGACCCGCGCGGCGGGGTAATCTGGCGAAGCCGGCACGCCATCCCTCGTGCAATTCCGATACGACAAGTTGCAAAACGGCCAACCCGCGCAGCCAGCACAGCCCGCCTCGGTGTCAAATTGCGCTTGACTTGGCGCGGAAAAACAGCGACGAATGAGAGTAAGGAATCTGGTTCATTCCGGCCCCGACGGCGATTGCCGGCCATGGCCGACTCGCGACGGACGATTGGTTCATCCCCGGCTCTCCCCGAGACGGACTGGCACCCACGGAGTTGCTCACCCCATGCGCCTCTACTCGTGCGATGTTTGCGGCAAGACGCTCGACCCCGCGCTCGAACCCCGATTCGCCTGGAAAGTGGACGGCGGACCCGTCCCCGCGGACGAGGAACCGACGGTGCTGGAAGGCGACGACGAATCCGACACCGACAGCGTGGACGAGATGGACGAATTGCTCGGCGAGCGCGAGACGCGCCACGACGAGTCCGAGTCCGACACCGACGGCGAAACGCTCGAGATGCACCCGATCGGTGTGCACCGTTCCTTCGACGTCTGCGGCGGCTGCTACATGAAGCTCGCCCGCGACCCGCTCGGCCGTGAAGCCCGCAAATCGGCGCGGCCGTACAGCCGGAACTAATCGTCAGAGGGCCGCGACGCGAAGTACGTCGCGGTAGCGTTCTCTACTCACTTCGCGAACACCGCAAATGCGTCGGCGACCTTGCCGCCGGCGACGTCGCCGGTGTGGACATACAAGCCGTAGCGCAACTTCAGGTGTTCGCCCTTCGTAAGCTTCACGAGGTCGGTCTTGCCCTTGAGGGCGGGGAACTGGGAACCGTTGCGACCGAACGGGTTCGCGGCCATGAGTCCGTACGCGCGGGTATGCCAGGCGGATTGCGGGGCGTTCTTGGGGTCGTCGAAGATGGCGAGGCCGACCGGCTTCCCGCCGACCGTTCCGCTGTAGTCGTGCCACGCGGCGAACTTGCCCCACATCGGCAGGTTGTCCTTTGCCGGCGCCTTCGCCACGCTGCCATCGACGCTGGTGACGACGCCGTTGCCGGTCTTGTTCTGCATCTCATCGCTGACGCGTACGCCCATCGAGCCTTCCTTGGTATCGCCGAAGGTGATCGGGCAGACGCTGGCGTGCAGGTCGATGTCGAGCACAATCAAGTAGCCGGCGGAGAGGGCACGTGCGGAGAGCGTGCGGGTTTCGTCCAGGATGTTCACTCCGTCCGGCGTGCGCCATTCGTTGCGGGTCACGATGGTGCCGCCCTTTGCCGCGCCGACGTCGACGCAGACGATGCGCCCGTGGCCGGCAGTCTCGGCCCAGAAGTCCACGCCGTGGATCCGTTTGTCGGCGGATTTCGTCTTCATGTCAATCCCTTCGGGGATCACATCGCCGTGGCAGAACCAGGCGGATTTTTGATGAAAGTGGTCGGTGGTCTCACCCTTCACGTTCCGCACGATCGGCCAGTGGCGCGTGACGCAGGTGCCATCCGGTGCGTTGAGCGGGTAGAAGAAGGGCTTCGCCAGCGGCTTGGTGCCGTCCCCCTTCTCGACCTGCACGGTGCCGGCGTAGCGGTACTTGGCGATAAGGGCGTCGCCAGCCTTGAATTCGAGATCGGTGTCGGTCTTTGCGATTGTGATGTCCGCGGCGGCGGCGGGGAGGGCGAACAACAAAAGCGGGAGGGCGAAGCGGAGCATCGCGGGAATCCTGTTCGGTGAGAGGCGAAGGCGGGCGAGGCCAGTATCGGCGGGGCGAGGAGCGGAGTCAAGTTCCCAAAGGTCGCGGCCGTGGTGGGCGTTCGTTCCGACAGCGCTCGGAGCAGTAACGGACGGCGTCCCAGACGCGCGCCCATTTCCGCCGCCAGGCGAACGGTCGGCCACAGCGGGCACAGGTCTTCCGGGGGCGTTCGCTCGATTTCATGAACTTCCTCCGCTCGCCACGATACGACTGTCCGGTTAGACTTTTGCTATGACCTCTGCGCACGGCCGGTTCGCGGCCATCGACTTCGAGACCGCCGATTATGGGCCGGACAGCGCCTGCGCCGTGGCGGTCGTTGTCGTCGACGGACTGGAGATCGTGCGAACGGTGTCGCATCTCATCCGCCCGCCGCGCCCGCACGTCGTATTCACGCATATACACGGACTCACGTGGGAGCACGTGAAGGACGCGCCGGCATTCGGCGACCTGTGGCCGACGGTGGCGAAGGAACTCGACGGTGTGGAGTTTCTCGCGGCGCACAACGCGCCGTTCGACCGGAACGTGCTCCGCGCCTGTTGCGCGGCCGCCGGGCTGCCGGAGCCGGCGCACCGGTTCGAATGCACGGTACGGATCGCCCGGAAGACATGGAAGGTGTTCCCGACCAAGCTGCCGGACGTGTGCCGATTCCTCGACCTTCCCTTGAAGCACCACGACGCGACCTCGGACGCGACGGCGTGCGCGAACATCGTCATCGCGGCACGAAGGGCAGCGGCGAGCAATCCTTTGCCAGTGCGTCGTTGGTCATGATTTGCCTTCGCGGGGGCAGTGCATCGCCCACCGTCAGAACCATCGGCGCCGATGCCCGGTTATCGTGCATGGGCATCGCGTCGCGCTCCTGCGTCCATTATAATCGGCCCATCGCCGTCCCCGCGAGAGTGCCATGAACGCTGCCAACGACAACCGCGTCGATTACGTCGAGTTTCCCGTCGCGAGCGTTCCGGATGCGAAGCGCTTCTACGCCGCCGCGTTCGGCTGGCCATTTACCGACTACGGCGACGATTACGCCTCGTTCGATGACGGCCGGCTCCAGGGCGGCGTCACAAGCGCGGAGGAAAAGCCAAACGCGCCACTTGTGGTCCTGTACGCCTCCGATCTCGAAGCGAGCCTCGCACGCGTGACGGCAGCCGGCGGCACCATCGTGAAGCCGATCTTCGCCTTCCCCGGCGGCCGGCGCTTCCAGTTCCTGGACCCCGCGGGCAATGAACTCGCCGTCTGGTCGGATTGCTGACATGAGCGCCAAGAAGAACAAGCAACGCGTCGAGATGCGGAAGAACCGCGCCAAGCCGCCGCGCGCCAACGACCTCACGCGGCAGTTCCAGGACGGTGCCGCCGACGACGTGAGCAACGCCGAGCGCGTCCGCGCCAAGGGCGACCTATCGCGCCATCGAACGATCGTCACCGACGGGACCGATGCGATGCCCGGGGCCGAGGCCGGCTTCGTCCGCGGGCGCGTCGTCAAGGTTCACGGGTTGTACAGTTACGTGCAGTTGGACGATGGTCGGCCGGTCCGTTGTACCGTCCGTCGTGTGCTGAAGAACATCCAGACCGACGAACGCAGCATCGTCACTACCGGTGACTGGGTCTCGGTCTCGGTCGAGGAACCCGATTCCGTCATCGAGCGCGTCGATCCACGGCGCGGCGTGCTCACGCGCTCGTCCCGCCGGCGCGAGCACGTGCTCGTCGCCAACGTCGATCAGGTTGTCATCGTCGTTTCGCTCGTCGAGCCGGATCTGAAGGTCCATCTCATCGACCGCTACATCGCCACGGCCGAGAAGGGGAATCTTCAGCCGATCGTCGCGCTCAACAAGGTCGACCTCGCGGACCGCGTCGCGCTCCAGCCGCTTGTCGGCGCGTATTCCCAGATCGGCATTCCGACCGTCCTCACGAGCGCCCGGACCGGCGAAGGCATCGATCGGCTGCGCAGCCTGCTCGCGGATCGCGCGTCGGTCTTCTCCGGACAGTCAGGCGTGGGCAAGTCGTCGTTGCTCAACGCAATCCAACCGGGGCTTTCGCTGCGCGTGCGCGAGGTGAGCGAGGTCAACAACAAAGGGAAGCACACGACGACGACGGCGGAACTGATTCGACTGGAATTCGGCGGCTGGGTCGTGGATACGCCTGGCGTGCGACAGCTCCAGCTCTGGGATACGCGGCCCGAGGAAGTGGAGGGATATTTCCGGGAGTTCCGGCCGTACGTGGCGTTGTGCAAGTTCCCGGATTGTTCCCACACGCACGAGTCGGGCTGCCGGGTGAAGGACGCGGTGCGTCGGAAGTTGCTGAGCGAGCGGCGCTATGTGAGCTATCTGGGGCTATACAGCGGTCAGGAAGAATGATGCGGGCATGCTCCGTTCGCACTAATCGTTACATGCGGTCGCGGCGCGCCATTCGTGGCCCGCAAGGTTTCGCGCACCGGCCGGGTTTGCCTGAAAAGCAGGGTCGTTACGACGAGAACATCCACATCCAAAGCCGCGAGATTTTGCACCTTCGCCGGTTGCGTTCGCTTTCCCAGACCCCGTTTATGGGTCATCTTTCCGCAAGCACCAAGATTCCCCAACGCTGACAGTTTAGCGGCAAACGGAAAGGTCGCGGGCGAGGGGTGCCGAGGTGTGGGAACAGGGAGTGTGTGAGATGAACGTTCGCCGATTGAAGGTCTGTATGCTGACGGCTGCTGCCGTCGGGCTGACCGCGGCCGACGCCTCGGCGTTCGGCGGGCGGTTCGCGGGTCTGTTCAACAAGGGCAGCGACTGCTGCGATCCGTGCGCGACGGCGTCGGGCACGACGGGCGGTTGCGGTACGGCCAGCGGCGGCTGCGCCCCGGCGGCTGGCCACGCCAGCGCCCCGGCGGCCGCGACCGGCGCCTGTGCCCCGGCCATGACCACCGTCAAGGAAACGGTGTGGGAAAAGGTCCAGGTGCCGGAAACTCGCACGGTGATGAAGAGCGAGTGGAAGGACGAGACCTACACCGCCTGCAAGACCGAAATGGTCCAAGAGCAGCGCACCCGCACTTACACGGTCCGCGTGCCCAAGACCGAAACGGTCATGGAAAACCGCACCGTGACCAAGTGGGTCAACGAAACGGTGATGGAACCCCGCACCGTGACCAAGTGGGTCAACGAAACGGTGATGGAAACCCGCCAGGTCTCCAAGAAGGTCCCGGTCACCAAGACCGTGACGGTCATGGAAACCAAGTGGGAAACCCAGCAAGTCACCGAGATGAAGTCGCGGACCGTCCGCCACGTCACGAGCGTGCCGACGGAAGTGCACGTCGGCCCCGGGCTGGTCGACCGCCTGAAGGCTTTCTGCGATCCGTGCGCCCCGGCTTGCGGCAAGACCGTCACGGTCTGCAAGAAGCAGGTCTGCAAGGAAACGGTTTGCGAACCGGTGACCAAATGCAAGAAGGTCAAGGTTTGCGTCCCCGTGACCAAGCAAGTCTGCTGCTGGGAAACGGTTTGCGAAACCGTGCAAGTGCCGGTCTGCAAGAAGAAGTGCGTCACGGAAACCTGCCAGGTGGCCGTCTGCAAGAAGCGCTGCGTGACGGAAACCGTGCAAGTGCCGGTCTGCAAGACGACCTACACCTGCGAAACGAAGACCGAGAACTACACGGTCTGCGTGCCGAAGCAAGTGCAGTACCAGGCGACCCGTAAGGTCTGCCATCAAGTGCCCCACACCGAAACGGTGATGGTGTGCAAGATGGTCGCCAAGGTCGTCGAGAAGCAAGTGCCCGCGGCTTGCGGCAATGCCTGCGGTAACGCTTGCGGCGGCGACGCCTGCGGCAATGCCTGCGGCAACGCCTGCGACAGCGGCTGCAACAAGGCCAGCATCCTTGACAAGATCAAGGCTCGCCTCGGCAGCCTTAAGGGCAAGCTCTGCAGCAAGTCCTGCGATAGCGGTTGCGATACCGGCTGCTCCGCTCCGACCTGCGGCGGTTGCAAGTAAACTGTCACTCCCGCGGTGAGGGCACACCCGTCCGCCCTCCCCGCAACCCACACCGGACCCCGCTTGGCGCCCCCCGCCAAGCGGGGTTTCGGTGTTTAATGGGGAACGGATTTGTTACCGCGACCGCGGCGGAGGAACCCGGCCACTGCCGTGTCCGTTCCCGTTCGGCACCGGACGCATCTCGAAGTGGACGTTCAGCCGACCCGAATCGAACGCCGGCGGTCCCGCCCAGATCGCCGCCTCCACGTAGCTCTTGAAGTGTGTGCCGATCAACTTCTGCCAGCCATTGCCCAAGCTCGTGGCCGCTTGGGCCGCACTGATGCAAATCCCCGCGTCGCTCACCTTCATCAGAGTTTCCGCGCCCTGCTCCTCCAGGTCGAATGTCACGAACGACCGCCCCGGACCGGTCCAGTCCGGATACATTTCGCACGCCCACGTCATGCGGTAGCCCGGCGACCAGACGACGACCGTGCCCCACAGCACGCCGCCGCCGCCGTGCCACGCTTCATACACGCGCCCGCCCAGATGTGGCTCGATCACGAACCCTTCGGGATGCTCCGCGGAGAAGAAATCCTTCGGCCACCAGTTGGAGGTTTCGTCGACGAGAGCCGACCAGACGCGCTCACGCGGGGCGCGCACGGTCACTTCAAAACCAACCTGGTAATTCTGGGCGGGCTTCATCAACCGGGGATTCAACATTCTGGCGGTCTCGACGTTGAACAATCCAGCGGGCGGGGCGGCCGCGAGCGCGGTACACTACCCATACCTTAGCTTACCAACGGGATCGGGGGAACCATGTCGTACCGCGCAATCGTCGCGATTTTCCCGGTTATTCTGTGCGCGCCTTTCGCGCCGGCGCAAACCCGCGCCCCGCTCGACCCCGAACCCAACGCGCCGTATCGCTGGCAAATCGGCCTGCGCTGTGCCGACCACCCCATCCTCTCCGCCACGGTCCGCCAGCAGCTCGCGCGGGAGCTCCGCGCCGCCCTGCAGGCCACGCTGGACACCGCCGGCGAAGTCGAAGTCGTCGACTTCACCCACAGCGTCGACGACAAGCACGCCATCCTCAAAGCCTTTGTCGAACGCGGCTGGTCCGCGCTGGAACCCGACCCCACCCGCGAACTTTCCGGAATCAAGACTCATGTCCTCACCGTCGACTACAAAGACGGCGTCTTCCAACTCGCCGCCCGCCAACTCGACGGCTTCACCGGCATCCCTTCGCCAATCCTCCGAAAGCAGACCTGCCGCGCCGTGGATACCCTCGCCCGCGTGGCCGCCCTGCTCGTCGAACCCGACTTCGGCCCCGTCGGAACGCTGTCGACCATCCCCGCCGACGACGAGCACATGATCGTCACCTTCCGTGGTTCTGCGCTCGCGCCGCCGAGCAAGTGGGTAAAGAAAGGCGACGTGCTGATCGTGTCGGCAATCCGCGAAGTCACACGACCGGCGGATCCCAAGAACCCGCTGCCGAAGGATTTCCGAGGCGAGTTGCCGAAGATGCGCACGGGCGTGCCGTATTCCTACACGCTCCTGAAAGTGGAGGAAAAGCCGGACGACACGGGCGCGGCCAAGTGCGCGGTGCTCTCGCGCTTCAAGGACCCGTGGATGCGGGACAGCCTCGCGCGCGACGCCCGGCGGCGGATCGGCCTGCGGGCCATGAAACTCGCCACGATCGAGGCCAAGGTGAAGCTGCGCCTCGTCGGCCAGGACGGCGCGCCCCACGTCAAAGGGTCGCTGATCCAGGTGACCGGCACCGATCTCGACTTCAACGCCCAGCCCGGCCCCGAAGACATCCTCAAGTACGAATCCGGCACCTACCGCTCCGGCCGCGTCTTCAACAACGTCGCCTGCATCCAGGTCGGCCTCGAAGGCGGACGCATCGAACTCTTCCCCGTCCCCGTCCTCTCCGAAGACCCGGTCCTGCTCCGATTCGAAGTGAAGGCCGAAGACGAGGAACGCGCGGCCTTCGCCAACGAATGCAACGGCTACCGCACCAAGGTGGCCGACCTCGTACTGTCCCAGCGCGCCCTCTTCGAGAAAGTGAACAAATTTCTCGATATCAGCAAGAACCGCGACGCGCTCACCACGGCCTCCAGCGGGCAGGCCGCCGTCATCGAAGCGCACCGCGTGCTCACCGACGAACTCAAGCAACTCCGCGAGCGCCCCCGCGCCGGCGAGGAGACCATCAAGAAGATCCTCGACGCCGGCGAGAAGCAGCTCGCCGCCGTCGAGAAGGGGATCGAATCGTTGAACAAGACGATGGGCCTGCTGGACGAGGTGGCGAAGAAGTCCGACGATCCGAGCAAGCTCGAAGCCGAGTTCCGCGCCAAGGAACTCGCCGAGCGCATCAAGGAGTTCCGCGCCCGCGGCGACATCCCGGAGGCGCTCGAGTCGCTGGAGAAGCTCATCAACCTCGTGCCGGGCAACCAGGCGGTGAAGGACGAGCGCGAGAAGCTGCAGGCCGAGTGGACGCCGAAGGACGATGAGCACCGCAAGGCGCGGGACGCGATGAAGAAATGGGCCGCCTCGAAGACGTACGACGAATTCCGCGAAAACGCCTTTCCGACCAAGAAGGCGATCGAGATCCTCGTGCGCAAGTCGGACAAGCTCGGACTGCGGAAACTCTTGAATTCCTTCGAGCCGACCTACTCCGCCCTCGGCAAGATGGTCGCGGACACCGACGGCACCACCGAAGAAGGCGCCAAGACGCTCGCCGAAATGGAGAAACTGAAGGAGCTGATCCGCGTGATCGAGGACGATGCGCGCATCGGTTTGAACAAGCTCGTCAACGAAAAGAAGTGATCGTCGGGCGGCGAGCCGAGGGGCTTCGCCGCTAGGCGGTCCAGGCATTCGCGAAAGCCATCAACTCCGGGTAGAACGCACGGAAGTCGTCTTCCAGTCCCGCGTCATTGGCGATCAAATCCGGCATCGCGTCGTGTAGTTTCACCGCGCGATTCGGGATACGCTCGGCGATGCGGCGAGACAGCCGTCTCAAGGTATCTTCGATGCCGTCCGGCGTGCGATAGCGCCAGAGCCGATCGTCGGTCACGAACCATTCGACGAATCCCCGGCCCGGCATCGGCAGCGCCGGCGCGTGCGCACCGAGGATCGCGTACATCCGGTCGGCGAACCCGCGCAACGGTTCGTGCGCGTAGCGGCTCCAATCGCGAGCGAGCAAGTGGTCGTAATAGACATCGACGATGATACCGGAGAACCATCCCCAGTTCTTGCTGATGCGGACGATGCTGCGCTGCACGCGGGCGTGCCGGTCGGTGAAGGCGTCGACCGCGCGATGCTGGCGCACGCCGCGCTGGATGGCCGGCGGCAGGGCGAGAAAGTCGGGGCCTTTGACGAAATCGGCGACAACCGATCCGACGCGTTCGTCGGGCGAATCGGGGGCCAGGTGCAGGTGGGCGAGGAAGTTCATCGATATCCTTCCCCACTAACAAACGGATCTCATCCCGGCGTGACTTGCTTCGTCGGAGCGGTTGGTGCCGGCGCGGACTCCGGCGGCTTCGATTCTTCCGCCTTCGGCTTCTCCTCGGCGTGGCCCATGTGCACCACCACGTCGAATGCCTTCTCCACCACGTGCTCCACCGCCTCCGTCACCTTCTCCACCGGCTTCACGATCATCGGCACGTCCTTCGACTCGCCCGTCGTCACGCGGCGGTTGATCAGCAGCCGGTACAGGATGACGCCACCGACGGCGCAGAGGATGCCGAAGACGAGGAGCTGCTTGTATTGTTCGATCTGGTGGAAGACGTCCAGCACCTGGTCGGTGAGGAAGTAGGCGAGCCAGAACATGACCATGACGCCGGGGATGGCGTAGAGTCCGTCGGCAATGAGGAAGCGGGTGAAGGAGACGCGGAGGATGCCGGCCATCAGGAAGATCGGCGTGCGAATGCCGGGCGTAAGGCGGGCGGTGAGCAGGATCATGACGCCGCGCTGCTGGAATTCGCGTTCGATGACGGCGCGCTTCTCCGGCGAGAGGATCTTGCGCTGGACCCAGGCGTTGTTGAGCAGGCGCTGGCCCCAGAGTCGACCGACGCCGTACAGCAGACCGTCGCCCACCACGACGGCGAGGATCACCACCGGCAGCATGATCCACCAGCGCAGGCGGTCGTGCGGCAACTCGGTCATGCCGGGCGCGAGCGTATCCCCGTGGCCGACGAGTACACCGGAGAACAGGACCGGCAGTTCTTCCGGCATTGGCAGCCCGAACCCCGTCGCGATGATCGCGCTGAAGATCCCGACGTAGCCGTATTTGGCGAAACTCTCGATCATTCGCGGCTCTCGCGCCGGCGCGGGTCGTTCGGAACGGTCTTACGCTACAGTAAACATGAAGGAGCCGGGAAGGGCAATCGGGGAACTCCATGCGTATCGTCCTGCAACGGGTTACATCAGCCAGGGTCGTCGTCGCCGGTGAGACCGTCGGCGCGATCGATCGCGGCTGGCTCGCGCTCCTCGGCGTCGCCCCCACCGATACTCCCGCCGACGCCGAGTGGCTCGCCGAAAAGGTCGCCCACCTCCGCTGCTTCGAGGACGACGACGGCAAGATGAACCGCTCCGTTCTGGACATCGGCGGAGCCGTCCTCGCGGTCAGCCAGTTCACTCTCTACGGCGATTGCTCAAAGGGCCGCCGCCCGAGTTTCGTCGGCGCCGCCCGGCCGGAGGTGGCGGAGCCGCTCTACCAGGCGTTCGTCGACGGTCTGCGAAGCTTTGGCATTCCCGTGTCCTGCGGCGTCTTCGGCGCCGACATGCTGGTCCACCTCGTCAATGACGGCCCGGTGACGATGGTGGTGGATTCGCGGGCTGGTTGAATCGTCGATCAAACCCGGAGCGTCGCATGCCCATCGTGATGTGCCCGTCCTGCGGGCGGTTCAACAAAAGCCCGACGCCACGGCCGCGGGGTTTGCATTGCGAGATGTGCGGCGCGGCGCTCGATCCGGGTGGAACCGAACCGGAAGCCACCCTGTCCACCGCTTCCGTCACGTCCGAGCCCGCGGCAATCGAAATCGATCCGGTATCCGCGACATCGGAAGCCGAACTCACCGGGCGACAGACCGTGGGCCGGCTGATCGCCATGTCCGGCGTGAGTTTGATGTTTCTCGGCGGCCTTGTCGTGTTGGGTGGCGTGCGGGAACCGAAATTCGGCTGTTGGGGCGTCGTAGCCGGTACGGTGATGGGCGCGTTGGGCGGCGCGCTCTGGAACCTCGGCCAGCGAATGTCGGCGAAGAGCGTGGCGCAGGCGGAAACGGACGATCCCCGGAAAGCCGTCCTCCTGCTCCGCCGATTCAGTGATGACAATCGGAACTTCGGCGTCCGGGATCCCGTCTCGCCGTTCGTTCCCTACTCGTCGATGGAACAACAAACCTTCGAACAAGTGGTGGCGGAACGGTTCGCCGTGACGGGTCCGGTGATCGCCATCGGCAAGCCCGGCGAGTTTCTCCCGTCGCTCGGCGCGGCGCGGACCTACGTCGGCGACGACGAATGGCAGGCGCAGATCGAAGAGTACCTGAAGCGGGCCAGACGTGTCGTCATGATCCTCGGTCGAATCGAAGGCGAGGGCGGGCTGGCGTGGGAGCTTCGGAAGATCTGGGAGACGGTTCCGCCGGAGCGCGTGGTCTTCGTGGTGCCGCCGGTTGATGAGGAGGAAGCGCGTGCGCGTTGGACGGCGCTCGTCGATCGCAGCGACGGTCGCGTACCGTCGTATGAGGGGGGCGAGCTCGTCGCGAGTTTCGGACCCGACGGCGCCTGCCAGGTCGTACGCGCCAAGCCCGGCGATCGCCTGAACCAATCGCAAGAGTACGCCGACGCGCTCGCCGCGATCGCTCGCACGGGACCCGACGCGGCGTTGGCCTGCGATGTCGAACTCGTCGAACCGTTCCGTATACCCGCGGCCCCGCCACGAAAGCGACTCTGGCCGTACCCGTTCGCATCCTGGCAGACGTCGCTTGCGTGCTTTGTCGGCATGCAAGCCTCCTTCGGTATGTGCATGGGGTTCGGCGGAACCCAGGGCGGCATTCCCCGCAGCGCGGCCCCGCATTCGTCGGCCGACTATGCGATCGGAATCACGGTCGTTCCCGGGCTGGTCTTCCTCGGCGGTTTCTTCGCCTCGATCCTCGCTATCTACGACCGCAAAGTAAGAGGCATCCGACCAACCGATGCGGCCGCCGGCGTGCTGGCCACCGGTATGGTCGTGTCCTGGCTTGCCGCCTTAGCGTTTACCGGCTTCCTCGTCGTGGGCGCGTTCAAATCGTTCGTGCTCGGCATTCCGCCCACTCCGCATTCCGAACGGATTCCGCCGCGAATCGAACCGGGTATCGAACCATTCCGGATCGAGTAGAAAGCCGGCGACGAGTGTAGAATAGCACCGTCGAAACTGTGGAAGGAATCGGTAACGATGGGCGCGCACGTCTTCCAGGCCGGCGTCGGCAGCGGCGGGATCGCCGTGCTCGATCTCCTCGCACGCGATCCGCGCATCGGGCGCGTCACCTTCGTCGAGCCGGACGTCTACAAGGCCCACAATGTCCACCGCCACCAGTTCCCGCCGTCGGACCTCGGGCGGCTCAAGGCCGATCTCGCGAAGGAGTGGCTGCACGCGATCCGCCCCGATCTCGTCGTCGAGTTGCTCGCCGTCGATCTCTGCGATCCGAAAGAGCAGGACACTCTGCGGGAAATGATTTCCTCGTGCGACGTCGGCGTCTGCGCCGTGGACAACGAGCCGGCGAAGTACCATTTCGACCACCTGATGCGCGCCGCCCGCAAGCCGTGGACGCTCGGCGAGGTCCTCTCCGGCGGCATCGGCGGCTGGGTGCACGCGTTCGCGCCGGATGGACCGTGCTACGGTTGCATCGCAAGCTTTCTGAAGCGAGAGGGGCCGAACGACGGACCGCCCGCGCCGCCGCCAGACTACGCGAACCCGATCGGCCCCGCCGAGACGAGCATCCCGGCCGGCAAGGCCAGCATCGCCGCGATCGCGGCGCTCCACGCCCTGCGCACGCTGGAACTCCTGAGCGGGCCGCCGGAGTTCTCGTCGCTGCTCCTCACACTCGCCCGCGTGCCGGCCGTGTTCGACGAACCGTACCGCGCCCACCGCTTCCGCGTTCCGAAATCGCCCGAGTGTTTGCTCTGTTCCGCCGAACCGGCGCCCGCCGCCGGGGAGGACCTCGATGCGGCCCTCGATCGCGCGCTCGCTCGGTTGGCTCATGAATGACCTGATCCCCGCCGTGCGCGGGCGCCCCGGTTCCACAGCCGTGCACGTGCGGCACGAGATCGCCGGCCTCGTGCTGCACGACCTGCCCGTGCCCGCGTCGGCCGAGGCCGTCGTCGTCGAAGTCCGCGTGCGGCTTCCACCCGCGGCGCGCCGCAAGGACGACTACGCGCTGCGCATCCCCGGCCAGGCCCCGCTCGCCCCGGAACACCTGCGCAAGGACGACGCCGACCCGCTGCGCTACCGACTGACCTTCCGCTTCGCCCCGCCGCAGTTCTCCACGCGCGCCGAACTCCTCTGGCGCAACAAGCTCCTCGCCGACGTCGCCGTTCCGATCCAATCGGCGAACGAATTCCTGGCGCAACTCTCGGTCGCGCATGCCACGACATCGGTTCAACTCGCGGATCGCACGGTGGCGGCGCGCACGTTCGTGATGGCACAATGTCGGGGATTCCACACGTCGCTGGTGCTGAAGTCGCCGACAGCCCTCGCGCCGCTGGCGAACCTCGGCGTACGCGTCGTCGTCCGCTGCGAAACCACGGCGGCCGAGCAGGTTGTACCCGTGTCGCTGGCGCACTCGCAGCTGACGGCGAAGGAAGCCTTGTTGATGGCCTCGCCGCCGCGGCCCCGGCGAACCGGAGCCTACACCGTGACCTGGCATGCCGGAGACCGTGAACTGGCGGCCCTGCGCGTGCGCGCAGTGACTCGGCAGGAGTTCCTGCGCTCGCTGCGGCTGTCGGACGCGCGCTTCGCCGTCGCGGACCAGTCCGGTGCCGTGCGGTTCGCCCGGCACGCGCCGCCGGACGCCGCGCGCCTCGGGCCGTGCTTCGTGGTGGCGAGTGCGCTGCCGGGGGTAGCGGCCTCGCTCGCGCTCGAGGCCGTCGCGCAGCCGGCCGAGCCGCCGCT
>JALHPZ010000023.1 GCA_022842245.1 Gemmataceae bacterium | reverse complement strand
TCGCCGGCCAGCTCGGCGACGCCGGCCCCACGCCCGGCCCGATCGCCGGCGGCGGTTCGTTCACGCCCGGCCAGGTGGACGCCATCCTCGGCGGCAACGCCCGGACCATCGCCGGGGCCTTCGGCGTCGAACTGCCCGGCGGCGTGCAATTCGATTCGACCGGAGCGCCCGCCGACGGCCGCGAGCCGTCGCTGACGGAGCGGTACTTCCCGGACGCCGGCGGCACGGGCACCGCGCCCGACAACCAGTTCGGGGCGTTCGGATCGAACGACGTCCAGAGCCGCCCCCGTGCGACCATCGACCCGCCGGACGTCGGCTTGCCGTACACCAGCTACCTCGTCACGATCGACCATGAACTCGACACCGGAAAGCGCGTCGTTCCCGGGTGCGGTCCGCGCGATCCGAAGACGGGCCGGATGCCGAAGGCTCCCGTGGCGGCGGTCCACAATCCCAGCCTCACGGTTCACGTCTCATGGACGGCGGAGCGGATCGGCGCGCCGCCCCAGATCCCCGATCCGTGCGCCGGCGATCCGAACATCGTGCTGATGCGCAAGCGGATCACGACCGAACAGCCGCGGCGGGTGCCGTCCGGCGAGTTGCGGTACGCCGTCTCCGGCCGGTATGACTACGGGGTTCGCCAACCGGAACTCTTCCCGATCCTCGAAGCGTTTCCGCCGTTTCTGTTGCAAGACGCGATGGCGGACATCCTCGCGGGCATCGCGTCGGGCGATTCGGCGCCGGTCATGGCGAAGAACATCCTCTGGCTGCGGTTGAAGACCGCGCCGCCGGCGAAGTTCTTCGGGCCGTGCGCGACGCCCGACGAAACGATTCCCGGCGAACTGACGGGGGCCGTGCCGTCGGCGGGGCTGGCGGGGCTGCTCGGCGACGCGCAGCCGTCCGCCCTCGAGCTGGCCGCGGCGGTGGCGGCGCTCGGATCGGGCAGCGTCCCTCCGTACAACCCGAACCCTGGCGGGTGACGTGCAGGCGCTCGCAGCCCGGCCCGCATTCCGAACCCTCCGAAGGAACCCCTCCGATGCTCGAACGTCTCCGCCGGTTCGTCCGGCCCCGCGACGACCGATTCCACTACCGGGCCGGCGGCGTCCGCGGCTCCCTCAACCCCGACGAGTTCGCGGCGGCGCTCGCCCGCACCGGCACGACGCCGGCGGAACTGGACGCGATGATTGAGCGGTTCGGGATTTCGCTGCTGGAAGCGAACGCCAACCTCGGGCGGCTGGAAATCCTGTCCCGCGAAGTGCCGATGTTCCAAGCGGACGCGGCCCGGCTGGAACCGATCGCCCGCGCCGTCTTCGGACTTCCGCCACTGACCCCGGACGGCCGGGGCGTCACGACCGTCGAAGCCCTCGGCGTCATGGTGCAGTTCTCGACCTGGACGAAGAACCGGCGGCTGGCGGAACTCGACCGGGCCGGGTGAACGCCGGCGGAATTATGTCCTTTTTTTCCGCCCTAAAAAAGGGCCGGGCGGGTGCAGATGTTCGCACCGGCCCGGCCCCGGCCTTTCGATGGCGGCGAAGCATTCGCCGGGCCTGGGCTTCACGCTCGCGCCTTCCTGTCCCGATTCCAGAGGGCCGCGAACACTACGCCGGCACCGCCCGCCGCCGGCCCTTTCGTTCGATCGCGGTGATGGCGTCCCGCGCGGCCGGCCAGGTGGTACGGGTGAACAGTTCGCCCCGCGCGTCCCGTTCGCGGAGCCAGAGTTCGATTTCCTCGCGGCTCCACATCGCCCGCCGACCGGTCATCACCGGAGCGGGACCGATCCGACCGGCATTATTCCACGCCGAAAAGGTCCGGGGCGTGACGCCGAGCAGCTTGCCGAAGTCCGTCGCGTTGACGAGCGCCCCGAGGATCGGGGCGGGTGCGGCGGTCAGTGGAATCGTCGCCGTGTCGAGCGGTTTCATGCGGTCCTCTCGGATTCGGGGCGGAGAAGTTCCCGTTCGGCGAACCGCCGGGCCGAAGTGCGATCGCCGAAGTCCGGGTCGTTCAGGTAGGGCGTTTCGTCGCTCACGTTCAGGGCGTCGAACGCGGGGACCATCGGGGGCCGGTGCCGCAAGCTGCGAACGAAGTCCGGTCCCTTCGCCGCCATCGCGCCCCGGATGCCTTCGGCCAGCATCCGCAGCACGCGCTGCGCCGTGAGCAAGTCGTCGATAACCGCGGCCCCGTGGCCGGGGAAGAGCAGTTCGAGGGCGTGGGGTTCGAGCGCGAGCAACTCGAACGCCGTCGTGCGCAGTTCGTTCGCCCGTTCGTAGGCGTCGATAAGGTTTCGGAGCGCCGCCGGGCCGTGGGCTTCGGCGTACGTCCGGCGGGAGTCTGCCTTGTCGCTCTCGTGCCGCCGGCTCCATTCGCTCCACGGGTCGGACGGCTGGGGCCGGCGGCTTGTGCGGTTCGTGCGGTTCATCGTGTCGCCTTTCGGGTCGGGCGGGTGGGGGTGGGGAATGTCCGTTGGGGCTTCGCGGGCCGGTGCGGTCGCGGCCGGGGATCGTCGATTCGTGGCACGGGCAGCGATTCGCGGCGCAATCGGTTGAAGACGGCGAACAGGTCGCGGGCGAATTCGTGGGCTTCCGCGTTCATGGTTGACCCTCCGGGGCGAACTGGTGAAGCTTCCGGGCGCGGCGGCAGGCGCGGGCGAACCGCATCCGCGAGCCTTCCCGCGTCGTCGTGCCGGTTTCGCATCGGCTGACCGGCACGCCATCGATGACGTGCGCCGTGACGAGTTCGCGGTCGGCCGGATCGAGGCGGGCGACGGCCGCGGCGGCGCGCTCCGCGGCCTCCCGGCCGGCGAGATAGTCGTCGGGTTTCGGCTGGCGTTCATCGACGATCGCGAGCCGATCGAGGCCGACCGACCCGCCCCGATACCGCGACGCCCGGCGCGTGAGGACGGAGTTCGTGACGACCGCGGCCCACGTCGCCGGGGAACCGCGGCTGGCGTCGTACGCCGGGGCGAGCAGGAGCAGGCGGAGCAGCACGTCCTGTACGGCGTCGTCGGCGTCCGCGTTGCGGAGCCGGCCGCGAACGAGTTTGTTGACCCACGGGACGACGGAGCAGACGAGCGAATCGCGGGCGGCTTGGTCCATGGAAAACCTCACGGGTGGGAACGGTGCGCGCCGGCGGGCGCGCGACGGCCCCGGCCGGCGGCATCGCCGGCGTCATCGGGGCGGGTGGGGAATCAGGCCGGCGGGAACGCCCCGCCGGGGGAACGGGTCAGCAGACGGGCGGAATCAGCGGGACGATATCCTCGGCGATCAGTTCGGCCGTCGTGTCGCGGTGCTTGCAATGCCCGTGGCGTCCGTGGCCGGGGCAGTTGCACGCCACGGGAACGCCGGCCGGGTCGCACGTCACTCCGTAGACCTCGGCGGAATCGGCCAGCTTCACGAAGAGGACTTGATGGCACCCCCGGCCGATGGACTCGACATCGACAGAGTAACTGACCGCCTCGCGCCGGCCCTGAACGATGGTTACGGTGCCGAGCGCCGGTTGCGTGCAGTCACGGGTTGGCTGCCACGTCCAGCGGCGGGCGGCGTGGGAGCGGGAAGCGGGGAGCAGGCCGGCGACGGGGAGGCACATGGCGGAATCCGGGGTTAGACTGTTGCGGGGGAATCGCGACAGGGATATAATACCATAGGATTAACCCGAAGACAATCCCATAGGATTGAACAAAGTGGAAAAATGTGGAAATTTCGCCGACGAGGTGAAGCGACTCCGCGCGGCGGCGGGGTTGAGTCAAACCGCACTCGCCAAGAAGATCGGCGTTCAACAGCCGTTCGTCCAGAAGATCGAATCCGGTGAACGCGACCGCCTGGGCGCGGACGTCTACTTGCGGCTTTGCTCGGCGTTGGGCGTGAAGTGCGATCACTTCGCCGCGATGATCGCGCCGCCGATCGCCGCCGACGACGAGGCCGCGGAGCTGCCGGCCGAAAAGCCGAAGGCGTCGAAGGCGAAACGCAAGCCGGCGAAGTGACGGCCGGCCGATCCGATCCGGTCCGGTCCGGGGTGCGGGCGTCTGCACCCCGGCACCCGGTGCGAGCGCCCGCACTCCCGCCCCCAGCGGCTCAGTTCCGCTCCGCCGCGCCCGGTGCGGGCGTCTGCACCTTCGGCGGGAGCGCCGCGGCCCGATGCTCGAGCGTGCCGTCGGCGAACAGCCGGAAGAAATGCCGACTCCGGCCATCGGAGAAGAAATACCGGATCGCGTCGCCATCGTTCTCGACCGTCGCACTCATCGCGAAATCGACGCCGGCGAGCCGTTCGATGACGCCGACGAACTTCCCGAAACAAGCCCCCGCCTCAAGTAGTCGTTCACCGGCCGACCGCATGGCCCGCTTCGCCTCGGCGGGCGGCGCGGCCGTGTCGTCGTCGTCCAGTTCGGCGGGCGGGCAATGCAGATCCGGAAGGGCGTGGGCGAAGTCGTTGCTTCCGCTCGCCTCGTAATAGTCTGACATTGGCCTTGCGATCACCTTTGCAGCTCCCTTCACGCGGCGGGGACTGCGGATCGTCCCCCCTGCGAGCAGGCGGGCGGCTTCCCGCTGGATCTCGGTCAGCACTTCCCGGTAGGCCCACCCCCAGAACGCATTATCCGGCTGTTCGTAGCCGCGCGGGTACGTCGGCCGGAATTCACCGGTCAAGCGCAGGGCGCGGACATAGCCGGCGGATTGCAGGTCTTCGAGGGCCGCCGCGCCGTGCAGGCCGTAGGCGTGGGCCACCTGGCTGGCGAGTTTCCCCACCCGGCGCGGGAAGGCGTCGAGGTCAAGCGGGGGTGGTGAAAGGCGATCGGGCGTCAGGCGGTCGGACACGCCATCGACCTCGCGGGGAAAGGGGATGCCGATATCCGAATTGTACTGCCTGTGTGTTCAGTGCGGTAGGTGCGAGCGTCTGCACCTCGGGGCGGACCTTCAACGTCGCGAGTCTTTCGCCGCGAATTGTTCCCGGATCACAAGCCGTCCGGCGTTGTGGATTTCTGCCTTCCGGCGACTCGCCACGGGAGACGGGTAGATCATTTTGTCCCGATGGTAGCCGGGGAACTGCCATTCGGTCCATTCGACTTCGATTCGTGGAAGGGCGACGCTCTGGGCGGCGAACTCGTCGTTGGACTGGATGCCGTAGCTCGCGTGCTTCGCATCGGTCAAATGCGGCGGCTTCTTCGCCATGCCGAGGACTTCCAAACCGCGGAGGAATGCCTTGAAGGCTTCGGCCGTTTCGTGAAGCGTCTTCGGGACGTATTCGCGAATCACGTCCTCGGGCCGCACGGCCGCGGCCCGCTCTCCCGTCGGGTTGGCCGGCTTGGCCGCGTGCGGCAGCGGCATCGGCGGCATCGGCGGCATCGGCGGGGGCGCCGCCTCCGGCCTCGATGCCGCGTTCGCGGTCAACGTCCGGGCGATGGCCTGCTGCCTGGCCTTCGGCAATCGGGCGACGCCGACCGCCTGCTCCAAGCTGAGCCGCCCTTCCCGTAACAGGCCGACGACGGCGGGCACGGCGTTGCGAAGCACGAACTTCGCCCGTGCGACGCTCGCGGTCGAAACGCCGGCGGCCTTCGCCGCGGCCGCGACGGTCGGGGCATGCACGACGCTGCCGGTGCCCGCGATTGGGGACCGCGGCCGCCCCCGTTCGCGGCCAGCGATCACGGCCGCCTCGATGGCCCGCTGGCCCGTCGTCTTTCGCTTCGGACCTCTCGCGCCCATCTTCGACCTGCCGTTTCGATGTATTTTCCCGATTGATTTTTCTGAACGGACGATTCTCGATTTCAGCTTGGAACAAAGGTAATCCAAGCGATTCGACGCGAGCAAACATAGGCACGATATCAGAACGCACCGGACAAGCCACGCGATTCGGAATGCGCGGGAACATCTCTCTCTCAGCGGAAATCAGTCGGCACTTTGCCAGCCTGAATACCCGCATCCAACCGGAGACCTCTGCGATGGTCAAGCGAAACTCCACAACGCCGGACAATCACCCCGTTTCTCCGCTCATGCGCGAGATTCAGAATGGCGGCCGGTTGCAATTTGCCGACGTGGGGCGGCTGTTCGTCGATCCGGCACGCCCGAATGGATTGCGGCCCGGTACGGTACGCCGCTGGGCTAAGGACGGCGTTCGTGCGGCCAGCGGCGCGAAGGTGTTTCTGGAAGTGCTGCGAATCGGCGGGCGCGTTGTGACTAGCCGAGAAGCGATCGATCGATTCTTGGCGGCGGTCAACGGGTCGCCCATCGCGGTAGGCGAGCAAGCAACTCGGAAATGACAGACGCCGAGCGCTGTCACGCTCGGCGTCTCGTCGCATCCATCGACTCACCGGAATCTCGACATGAGCATCATACCAGACGCGAGCGGCAACACGCCACTGCCGGCTCGCACACGGGAAGGCAAGATCCTCCACCCTGCTCCCGGCGCCATCGGCACGACTGCGGAGCAGATCGCGATCATCAACAGTGCACGCCAGCGGCCAACGGCGGGCCAGAGTCGGGCCGCGGCCCTTGCCGCCCGGGTCGACGTGCTCGAGCGCCAGCTCGCGGCGCTCGTCGCCGTCGTCGGCACAGGAGGGCGTGGCCGATGACCGCTGCTCCTGCCTACCCGCCGCGTCCGGCCTACTTCGCGATGAAGTTCATCCGCGCCATGGTCAAGGCTTGCGTGGCGAACGAGCACGGGCCGCAAATCTTCACACTCTTGGCGACCGTGGCGGCGACCGAAGATAGCGCGAAGTACCTCCGGGCCGTCACGTTTTACGATTCGCAACTGATGCCGCTGGTCGGCGCGCAGTCTCAAGACACGTTGGCCCGCATTCGGGCGAAGGCGATCGCGGCCGGATGGCTGACCTACACGCCCGGGCGGAAGGGCGTGCCCGGTTCGTACTACGTCCAGATTCCCGCTTCGGCGGCCACCTTCACCGATGGTCCGGTCGACGAAAACCCGTCCGAATACGTCGTGGATTCCTCCGCACCGGTGCGGACACAATCGCGACAGAAACCGATTCCTCCGCACGGTTGCGGACACAAGCCGGGAGAATGTGCGGACGCAACCGCGACACAAGCCGGGCGCATGTGCGGACCTTCCTTACCTTCCCCTTCCCCTTCCCCTGAAGAGGCCGCGAACCGAAGCGGTTCGCTGGCCCACGGCGACTGCGAGAAGAAAACAGCGAAGAGGCCGTTAAAGCCCGCGGCGGCAACAGACGAAGCGTTCGGCCGCTTTTGGGACGCCTACCCCCGGCGGGTGAACAAGCAGAAGGCGCGCGAGGCGTTCACGAAGTTGAACCCAACGCCGGAACTGCTTGCAACAATCCTCGAGGCCATCGCCTGGCAGCGGCAGACGCACGACTGGAAGAAGAACGGCGGGGAGTTTATTCCCTACCCCGCTTCATGGCTGAATGGAAAGCGTTGGGAGGACGAGCCGAGTGTCGCGGCACGCTCACCCGCCGACCTCGGCTACGACGTGCTGCCCGGTGAAGCGAAGCCCGTGACGATCGCGCCGCCGATGTGTCTTCCGACGCCGAGCGCGAACGGGAAGGCGGTGCGGGCATGAGCGCCGACCGCGTTCCGCCGCACGACCGCGAAGCCGAAGCGTCCATCCTGGGCGCGCTCATCGTCGATCCGGCGTGTTTCGACGACATCGCCGCCATCGTCGAAGCCGGGGACTTCTATTTCGACGCCCACGGCAAGGTTTTCGACGCCATCGCGGACCTGAACCGCGACGGGAAGCCCGTGGACATCGTGAGCGTCCGGGAAGCGTTGCGCACGCGCGGCCAGCTCGCCGACGCCGGCGGGGACGTGGCGCTCGCGGACCTGCTTGACCGCGTTCCCACGGCCGCGAACGCGCTTTATCACGCCGGCATCGTCCGCGGTGCGGCGATCCGCCGGCAGATGATCCGCGTCGGGCATGAGATCATCCGGGACGCCGGCGACGGGAGCGAGCCGCCCGAGGAACTGCTCGCCGGCTTCGAGCATCGGCTCTTCGAGATCGGCCGGGGACTGGCCGGGGCGAAGTCGGGGCCGGTCGATGCGAAGACGGTCCTGACGGACGCCCTGAACCGGATCGACGAACGGCAGGCCGACGGCGGCGAGCGATCGCGGGGCGTGCCGACGGGTTTCCCAGCCCTCGACGACCTGCTCGGCGGACTCCGCCCCGGACGGCTCGTCATCGTTGCCGCCCGGCCGTCCGTCGGCAAGTCGTCGCTGGCCGCGTCGTTCGTCCTGGCGGCCGCGGCGGCGGGTTGCTCCTCGCTGTTCGTCAGCCTCGAAATGAGTCGCGAAGAACTCGGCGATCGATTCCTCTCGATGCTCTCCGGGGTGGACTTGAAGCGCATCGGCGGCGCGCTCCGCCTCGACGCGGCCGAGGCCGATGCCCTCTGCCGCGTGTCGCTGGGCCGCGGCGGTTCCGTCTGGATCGACGACCGGGCGGGGCAGAAAGTGGCGCGGATCGCCTCGACAACCCGCCGGGCGATCCGCCGGCACGGCGTTCGGTTACTCGTCGTCGACTACCTGCAACTCGTTCACCCGGAGAACGCCCGCGATCCCCGGCACCTGCAAGTCGGCATGGTCGCGACGCGGTTGAAGGAACTGGCGCGGGCGGCGCGGATCCCCGTCGTCGCGCTGGCCCAGCTCAATCGCGAAGTTGAGAACCGGGGCGACGGCCGGCCGCGGCTGGCGGACCTTCGGGACTCCGGCCAGATCGAACAAGACGCCGACCAAGTCCTTCTCCTGCACGCCAAGCCGGCCGACCGGATCGAAGCGGTTCAGGAAGTGGACGTGCTGCTCGAGAAGAACCGCAACGGTCCGCGGGGCGTCGTGCCGCTGTTCTACCGCCGGCCGAACGTGCGATTCGAGACGCCTTCGGTGGAGTTCCGATGAACGAACCCACCGCCGACCCGCCCGACGTGCTGCTCATCCTGCGCCCGGGCCGCGATCCGCTCGAGCGCCCCGGCCAGCCGGCACGCGATGCCGACTACCGGCTCAAGCTGGTGTTGAAACGACTGCTCCGCGAATTCGGTTTCCGATGCGTCCGCGTCTGTAACACGCCGGCCGGAGCCAAGCCCGCGAACGTGAACCCCAACGAACTGACCGACCGCACCGACGACGGAGGAACGACGTGAAACCGCTGGCAATCCATCCCGAACGAACCACCGAGCCGGCCGAACGGCTATTGATCGACGTTCGCACCGTCGCGGACCTCTTGACCGTATCCGTTCGGACCATCGAACGCATGGTCAAGAACCGCGAATTCGTCCAGCCGATCCGCCTCAACGCCCGGACCGTCCGCTGGTCGCGTGCCGCTGTTGAGGCGTGGATCGCCGAACGGTCGGCCGCTGCCGTTGACGTCGGCCCGTCCCGGACGCTATCACTCCTGCCGATTTCCGAGGGCTGAAAGCATGGCGAGCATTTCCACCGACGCAAACGGGAACCGCACCGTCCAGTTCGTCGGCACCGATCGCAAGCGCCGGTCCGTGCGGTGCGGTCCAGTGCCGCTGAAGGTGGCCGAAACGCTCCGCCATCGCATCGAGCACCTGAACGCGTTGGCGTGCCTGCGTCAGCCGATGGACGCGGATACCGCGAAGTGGGCCGCGGAGATCGGCGATGAACTCGCCGCCAAGCTGGCCGCGGTCGGGCTGATTCCGCCGAGGGCCGGCACGCTCACGCTGGCGGGCCTCACGGACCGCTACCTGGCCGAGAAGGAGAAGGACAACAAGGCGGGCACGAAGACGAATCACCGCACCATCACGAACGACCTCACCGGGCATTTCGGAGCGGACCTCGACATTCGAAACGTGACGCCAGCCGAGGCCGACAAGTTCCTCGCCGCGTTGAAGACTCGAGAGCTGGCGCCGGCGACGATCGCCCGCCGGCTGCGGCGGGTCCGATCGATCTTCGCCTTTGCGGTGAAGCGGGGGTTCCTCCCGTCGAACCCCTTCGCGGAACTCCGCACGCCGTCCACCATCCCCGCGGAGCGGAAGGCCTACGTTACCGCCGCGGACGCCCGGAAACTCATCGAAGCCGCGAACCCGTGTTGGCGGCTCATCGTGGCGCTCGCCCGATTCGGCGGCCTCCGCTGCCCGTCCGAAGTGCTGACACTCCGCTGGAAAGACGTCGACTTCGCGGCGAAGCGGATCACAGTTCGCTCACCAAAGACGGAACGGATCCCCGGCAAGGAAGTCCGAATCATGCCGATGTTCGGCACACTCGCGCCGTACATCGAGGAGGCTCGAGACAACGGGCTGCCCGGCGAAACGTACGTCGTCGGTGGCGCCCAGGGCGACGGCTACCGCGCGTCGTCACAGGGTCCGAACGGATGGGTAAACAGCAACCTCCGAACCACGTTCGCAAAGCTCATCGACCGGGCCGGGCTGACGCCGTGGCCGCGACTGTTCCACACCTTGCGGGCATCCTGCGAAACGGACCTGCTGGAGCGGTTCCCGATCTCCGCCGTGACGGAATGGCTCGGCCACTCGGCAGCGGTCGCGCTCAAGCACTACGCCCGTGTTCCCGATGAACTCTTCCAGCGGGCCGCGGATGGCGGTGCAGAATCCGGTGCAGTTGTGGTGCAGAATGCGGTGCAGTCAGTTCCCGCCAGCAACCGCCACGAAATGACAAAGCCGACGGAAAACCTTGAAAACAAGGCTTCCCGTCGGCTTGTGTCGCATCCTGACGGACACTGTCAGGATGATCAGGTGACCCTGCGGGGATTCGAACCCCGGTCTCAACCTTGAAAGGGTCGTGTCCTAGGCCTCTAGACGACAGGGCCATTCGGTCATCGAAAACACTTTGTATGTCGCGCCCGGTCGCGCGTCAATGGATTCGGACGATTCCTGCTGGTTCAGACAGGGTCCGCGGCCGTCAAGTTCGCGCCCCGTCCATCAAGGTGCGAAATTCCTCGAAGAGATAAGTGCTGTCGTGTGGACCGGCGGCGGACTCCGGGTGGTACTGCACGCTGAAGGCCCGAAGCGACTCGCACCGCAATCCCTCGAGCGTTTGATCGTTCAGGTTGATGTGGGTGGCCACGGCGCCCGCGGGAAGCGTGGCGGGATCGACGGCGAACCCGTGATTCTGCGACGTAATTTCGACCGCGCCCGTCGAGCGATTGAGAACGGGTTGGTTGGCGCCGCGGTGGCCGAACTTGAGTTTGAATGTCTTCGCGCCCAAAGCCAGTCCCAACAACTGATGGCCGAGGCAGATGCCAAAGATCGGTTTCCGACCGAGCAGGTCTTTCACGGTCTGGATCGCGTAACCGACGGCGGCCGGGTCGCCGGGACCATTGCTCAGGAAGACGCCGTCGGGATCGAGCGCGAGCACGTCGCGGGCGGTCGCCGTCCCGGGTACGACGGTGACCTCGCAACCGATCTGCGTCAGGCAACGGAGGATGTTCCACTTCATGCCGTAGTCGATCGCGACGACGCGTTTGTTCCGCGGCCGGTTCGGGATGACGTGCTCGGCAAACGGGCCGAAGCCCTTGCTCCAGGCGAACGATTTCTCCGGGACGACTTCCTTGACGAGGTCGCGGCCTTCCATGCCGGGGAACGCTTTCGCCTTCGCGACGAGCGAGGCATCGTCGAGGTCGGTCGTGGAAAGGACGCCACTCATCGACCCGCGGACGCGCAACCGGCGCACGAGGGACCGCGTGTCTATGCCTTCGATGCCGACGACGTTCGACGCTGTCAGGTAGGTTTCGAGATCGCGGTGGCTGCGGAAATTGCTCGGCACCTTCGTCAGTTCGCGAACGATGAATCCCTCGACCTGGACGTTCAGCGACTCGGCGTCCTCGCTCGTCGTGCCGTAATTGCCGATGAGCGGATAGGTCATGGTGACGATCTGACCCTTGTAGCTCGGATCGGTGAGGATCTCCTGATAGCCGGTCATGGACGTGTTGAAGACGACCTCCCCCGGTTTTTCGCCGGCTGCGCCGAAAGCGCGGCCGGTGTAGACGGTGCCATCTTCGAGGGCGAGTTTCGCAAAACGTGTCATCGGTGCTCGGCGTGTGGAAGGAATCCGCGCAAACTAGAAAAAAGATACGGTTCCACCACGAATTGACAACGGATTGACAGGATTCGGAAGTGGATCCGAATTAAGCCGCTTGCAGGCCGATGCGCTTCCACCAGACCGGTTCAGGTTCGTCCTTCGGTTCGTCCTTCGCCGGCTTCTCGTCCTTCGTCTCGGCCTCCGGTTTCTCGGTGGTCACCACTTGCATCAGAACGCCGAGAATCGTGGCGACGACGACGGCTCCATTGACGGCGAAGGCGTTCTCGGACACCCAGGCCACAGCGTCGTAGTTGCCGGAGGCGTGCGCCATGCCGAAGGCCGCGTGCCACGAGAGGACCACGCCGAGGTAGCTGAGCAGGATCATGGTCCAGAGGCGGTAGAGGAGCACGCCGAAGAGGCCGCCGGAGAGGAACACGGCCCAAAGTTCCTGCCCTTGCGGGAAGACGGTTTGGACGGCAAACCAGACGGCGATGCCGCCGGCGATGAAGGCGAAGACCTTGGCGAGTTCGATGGCAAGGACTCCGCCGGCGAAGGCGAGCAGGAGGCCCATGACGAGGATCGGCCCGCCGGCGGCGCGTCCGGACGCCATGCCGATGATGCCGGCGGCGGCGGTGAAGCCGAAGACGACCCAGAAGCGGTGCCAGCGCCAGCCGAACCCCCAAAGGAGGAAGCCGACCAGCATGAGGAAGCCGCCGGCCCCGATGGAGAGGCCTGCGAGTTCCGCGATCACATCGGGAGAAATCAGGGTCATCGGAAACCGCCGGGAAGCGTTCTGCCGTCCGCCGACAATTCAGATATACCCGAAGTGAACGGACGGGCGGAACGCTCGGCAAGCGAAGGCAGGGGCAGAAGAATCGTTTCCTGGCAAACTGGCGCGATTGTGTCGGCTTCTCCGTCACGCTCCCTGTATCTGAACGGAAACACTCCGTCGCCGCGGGCCGTCGAACTCGCACAGGTAGATCCCCTGCCATGTGCCGAGGTGCAGACGGCCGTCTTCGATGATCAGCGTGGCACTGGACCCGACGAGGCTCGCCTTGATATGCGAGTCGCTGTTCCCTTCAGCGTGGCGGAATCCCGCGACGCGGTGAGGCGCGACCCCCTCGAACCAGAGCAGCATGTCGTGGACAACATCCGGGTCGGCGTTCTCCTGGATGGTGACCCCGGCGGTGGTGTGCGGGACATAAACGATGCAAAACCCCGTGCGGACGCCGGAGGCTGCGACGGCCTCCGCAACCCGGTCGGTGATCTCGACGAATTCGCAACGGGTCGAAGTCGGCACGGTGAATCGGATCATGGTCCCTAGAATAGACGTTGAACATGCGGAGGCGAATCGCGCGATGGCCACCATCCTGCTCGTGGACGACAACGCGGTGGAACGCCGCCATCTGGCGGGCATCCTCGCCGGCGCGGAGTACGCGGTGGTCGAGGCGGCCAACGGGGATGAAGCCCTCGCGGCGGTCGCGAACGCCGCGCCCGACGCCGTCGTCTGCGACATCCACGGCTCGGAGCGGGACAGCCTCGCACTCGTCGCGGCGTTGAGGCGGGAAGTTCCGTCGGTACCGGTGCTGGTGACGGCGATCTTCGGCAGCGAGGAACTGGCCGTGAAGGCGCTGCGAGCCGGCGCGTCCAACTATCTACCCAAGCGGAACATCGCGCGGGACATCCTGCAGGTTCTGGATGAACTCCTGTCCGTCGCCCAGTCGCAATCGCAGCAAGCGGTCTTCCTTGGCCGCATGACGGCGGTCGAACACGAGTTCGTGATCGAGAACAACCCGGACTTGGTGAGCCATGTCGTATCGCATGTCGAATCGATGATGAGCCAGATGCGGCAGTTCTCGGAATCGGAGCGAGTGCAGGTGGGCGTGGCGGTGCACGAGGCGGTTCTAAACGCGATCGTGCATGGGAATTTGGAGATTAGTTCGGAACTGAAGGCCGGAGACTGGGACGAATACCACACGGCCGTGTCGGAGCGGGCGAAGTCCGATCCGTATCAGCGGCGGCGCGTCAGCATCACAGTGCGGGCGACGCGCGAGCCGATGTTGATGGTGCGCGTGCGGGATCAAGGCCCCGGTTTCGATCCGTCGAAGCTGCCGGACCCGACCGATCCGAAGAACATCGAGACGGGCAGCGGCCGCGGCATGCTGCTGATCCGCACCTTCTTCGATACGGTCGAGCACAGCCCGAACGGCAACGAAATCACCATGGTGAAGCGCGAATCGCTCGGCCGGATGGATTGACGGACTATTCCAACAACAATTCCTCGGGCAGCCAGCCAGCGGCACCACCGGGCAGTTCCACCTGAACCCATCCGCCGCGTCGGGTCAACTCTTTCAACTCCGCGCCCGCAGGCAAGGGTTCCGACAACCTGGCCGGGTAGCTCGTTCCGTTGCCGACGCGCAGTGTTGTCGGATTCGCCAGCACGAGCGGAATCGGCGTATCGACTGCGATCCAACGGCTCAAAGCGAATGCCGAGAGAAAACCGACGACGCCGGCGGAAACCAGCGCGAGCGACGCCGTCGACCGGGCGGTTCGATGGCGAAGGAATCCCGCGACGCCCGCGAGACCGGAGACCCCCGCGAAGAGGAACAACTCGGCCGGTGAGATCCGAAAACGGAAGGCGTCGAATCCGTCTGGGCGAACGCGCAGCAACGGATCGGCCGGTTCCGGATAGCGGATCGTCTCGCGGAGCGCCCGGAGGTCGGCTTGGATTTCCCGATCGCTCGGCGAGAGCTTCAGGCCGCGAAGCAGGTAACGGATTGCTTCCGGCGTATTCCCCGATAGGGCGAGCGCCCGGGCCTTGGCGTGGGCCGCGCTGACGGTTGTTCCTTCGATCAACCCGGCGGACTTGCGGAACGATTCGCGCGCCGCGGTGGCGTCGCGTCGCTGTGCCACGCCGTCCCGGAACCAGTTTTCGGCCGGATGCTCGGAATAGCCAAACATCAGCGTTAGGACGATCGCGGCGGTCACGCCGAATCCTCCCAGTCGAGGATCAATCGGCGCACTTCCGGCACCAGGTCCGCGGCCGTCCGGTCCGGAGAAAAGCGCAGGGCATCGCCGACCGTGGCGATCTGCCGCACGGCGTCGATGCGATCCGGGCCGATGGAAGCGGACGCCAGCGCCTGGACGAAGTCGCCGGGCGTCGCGGCCGTCGCGACGGCTCCGTGGCGGGACGCGAGATATCCGCGCAGGGCTTCGAGCGCGGCACTGGTCGGGTCGGATGAACGACCCGCTCGATCGAGCGCGTCCAGGGCCACGCGAACGGCCCGGACGCGTCGGAGTCGTTCGAGGCGGCGGCTGCCGGGATCGCGATAGCGATGGATTGCGAGGCCGATCGATCCGGCCAGTAAGAGTCCGATCGTGAGCATCCCCCACGCAGCGAGGTCGGGTTGGAGGCGGGTCTCGGTTCGGGGCCAGGCGAAGAAGCGTTCGGGCGCCTCGATGGGCCGAGCGGGTGCCGGCATCACGACGGGCGGGTGAACGACCAACGGAATCGCGTCCAGATATTTCGTCGCGACGACCCCGCTGCCCGGCGAATAGTAGGCAATCGCGAGTTCCGGCACCTCCGTCGCGCCGGTATCGCGCGGACGCAAGCGATAGTGAAACGTGACGGCGTTCGGTGCGTTTGTCGGCTTCTCTTCGACAATTTCCCGGAAGAGCGCCTTGAATCCCGGCTTCTCCCGCAGCGCGGGTCGACGGATGCGGTCCGGATTCGTCGCGTTCAGGAACGTGATCTCGAGATGGATCGTGTCGTCGCTGTCCAACGTCGTCGGGTCGGCGGACCAAGCAACGGCGAATCCGGCCCCGGCGATGGCGTTCGAGAAGTTCGGGGCGGATTGGAAAAGGGCCGGCGCGTCCTCGGCCCGCGCGATCGAGACGAACAATAGTAGCAGGACAGCGACTCTACCAATCGCGCACATTCGGCCGCTCCGGTCCGGCGCGGAGGAGTTCATTCTGCCGGCGGGCCGATTTCAGCCGTGATGCGGCACGGTCCAGTAGCGCCGCAGTGTCCTGGGGGGACAATCGCTGCACCGGTCCGTCGTCCTTCACCACGGGCAACAAGCCGGCACCGGGCGGCGGGGCGGCGGTGCCCGGTGGGGGATTTCCTGCCTTGGGTTCCGTTGCCGGAACGACATGTCCTGGCGTTCCATTCGAGTTCGGCTTCGTCTCCCCCGGCCCCGTAGCCTCCGGTTCGATCATCGGCTTCGGTGCCGGTCGCGGCTCCTCGGGGATCGTCTCGTTCGGCGTCGGGGGATCCTTCTGCCTCGCCCGCTCCCGGTTCCAAAGCACCTTGGCCAGTTCCAGATTGATCCGGGCTTTCTGGGCCAGATCGATTTCCAAGTCGGGTTCGGCCAGGCAATTCTCGAAGCAACCGATCGCCGCGCGAAGCACGCGAACGTCCCCTTCACGGTACAGCAGGCATACGCCACGGTTGTAAAGGGCCTGCCGACGGCGGATCGGCGGGATCGCGCGATCGTCCAGGCAGCGGAGATAATTCAACTCGGCTTCCCGAAAGTCCCCGCGCCCGAACTGGAGCGCGGCGCGGTTGAACGCGACAAGACCGGGGTCGTTCGATTGCTCGGCGGCGAGGTCGAAGCGGCGGTCGGCATCCGGGGCACCGAGGCGCGCGGCGGCGATGGCATCACGGATGCCATCGGACGTACCGATCGCGAATAGCGCCAGGATGAGTGGAACACGGAGCATCGTTATCAGTTTACCCGTTATCGGGTTCGCCACCACGCCAAAGCGAGGAAGACCAGCGCTCCGCCCACGAACGGCGCGGAGCGATCCGGCGGCTGCGGCAACCGCTCGTCGTCCAGTTCGCGCACGCCGCCCGGTTCGATCGCCTGCCGGTACAAGTCCTGTGCGTCGGGTCTTTCCCTGCGGCCGGGGAAGAGTCGGCCACCCGTCTCGCTCGCGATCGCTTCCGCCACGTCTTCGTGGAGCCGGGTCTGCACCGGCACCGGAACTCCGGCCGGGCCGGGCGATTCCAGCGGCACGCCGCGGTGGAAGATGAACGATTCCTCGGCCGGATCACCCAGCGCGACGACATGGACGGCGATGGCGGCGCGGCGGGCTTGGCGGATGCCCGACCGCCATTCTTCGTCGCCGGCCGGGTCGTCGCCGTCGGTGAGAAGAACGACCTCGCGGAATCCGGGAAAGCGCGGATCGTGTGCGGCGACGGCGGCGGCAAGCGCGGCACCGATCCGCGTACCGGATACGGCGGCATCATCGGCGGGTCGGATCTCCGCCGGCGGGGTCGTGGCATCCAATTCTTCCAACCGGAAATCGACGTGGTCGTAATCGGTGGTGAGCGGAACGATCGTCGTGGGGCGGGCCGCGAAAACGACCACGGCCACGCGATGCCCGCCCCGACCGCGCAGTTCGGCGACAAGCCCGCGGGCGGTCGCGATCGCCGCCTGCCAGCGACCCGGATATTTCCGGTCGGCCATGTCCTCCGCCCACATGCTGCGGCTGAAATCGACCGCGATCACGATGTCGCGACCGACGGCGACGCCGCGTTCGTCGGCTTCGCCCCAAGAAGGTCGAGCAAAGGCGATCACAAGCGCCAGCCACGCCAGCGCAACGAAGAGTCTCGTGATCCCCGGCCGGGGGTCGGTGCCGGTCCGCAGCGCGGCGATGGCACCCGGTCGGCCGAGCGCCGCCAGCCGCGACCGGTCGCGTCGGGCCTGTCCTCGATTCCCGATCGCGAACAACGCTGGAGCCAGAGCGAGCCAGAACGCACCCGGATTCCCGAAACGCACCGTCGAGAGGAATTCTTGGAACTCCAGTGCGAAATTCGTCATGGCAAGCGCCTCCAGACGAACCGTTCCACGAAGACCAGCGCCGCAAGAGCCGCCAGCGCCGCAACCGCCAACGCCGGAGCGAAGCGGTGGTATCGGCGATATTGAAAGCTCAGGGTGGGTGCCCGTTCCAGCGCATCGATGGACTGGTAGACCTCCTGCATGGCCGCGGCATCGCTCGCGACGAAGGAACGGCCGCCGGTCATGCTCGCAACGGCGTCCAGCACGGCGCGGCCTGCGGCCCGCTGGCGGCGTGCTTCCTCCGGCGCGTTCGCATTCGGTTCGCCGCCGCAGTCGATCGTATAGATCGGAATGCCGAGGTTCGCCGCCAGTTGGGCCGCCTGTCGTGGAGTCAGCGGCGCGTCCGCTCCCTCACCGGTCGCGTTGTGCTCGCCATCGGAAAGAACAATCAAGACACGGCGGCGGCCGGTGGCTGGCTTCAGCCGGATCAAGCCTTCCGCGATCGCATCGCCGATATTCGTGCCAGAGTCCAGCCCTGCACCTTTAGGCTCGAATCGCGAGAGGATCCCAAGCAGTACCGAATGATTCAACGTGAGCGGACACTCCGTGCGCGGCCACGCGGCGAAGGCGACGAGCGCGATCGCGTCGTTGCGCCGCCCGGCGAACGTCACACCGTCCGTCGAGGTACCCCCATCCACGAATAGCGTGAAGGACCGCCGCGCCGATTCCAGTCGTGTAATCCCGGCGGTATCGGTCTCAGCCATGCTACCGGACACGTCACAGACAAACGCGATCCCGATACCTTCGGCGGGCAATCGCGTGGCGCGGTCCGGGACGCGCGGGCCGGCCAGCGCAAGAATAGCCAACGTAACGATCGCCCAGCGCAGCACCCGGGGTACGACTTCGGCCCGCCGAGCCGCGCCCGGGGGCAAGCCTTCGAACAGGCCCAGATGGGAGAAACGGAACGCGGGCCGACGCCGGCGCGCCCGAGCCGCCACGGCCAGAGCCGCGACAGGAATCAGCAGCAGCCACGCTGGCATCTCGAAATCCATGGCTTCCACCTTAGCGGACCCCGGCGTACCCGGCGACATTTCCCTTGCATTCGGCGGAGGGGGACGCTATGCCCCGAGCGGGGAACCGTCACGCACCGGCTGATGAACCATGCACTCGACCCCAAGGGTCGTCTGGATCTTCGCTCTCACGCTGGGCATCGCGCTCGCCGCGATCCTGCCGGGCTGCGCGGGGGCCCGACCAATCGATACGCCACCGGCGGCGACCACGAAACTCTACTGGCAATCTGAACCGAGCCACGAGTCGTGCCGGCCGGAAACGGACAAAATCATCATTGACGGTCTCGCCGCTCAACTCGACGGGGCACCGCCGCCCATCACGAAACCCTTGAATGTGCTCGCGCTCTCGGCCGGCGGGAAATACGCCGCCTACTCCGCGGGCCTGCTCTGCGGGTGGACCGAAACCGGTACCCGGCCGACCTTCGACATCGTCACCGGCGTCAGCAGTGGTGCCATCCTCTCCCTCTATGCCTTCCTCGGTCCGCAATACGACGCCAAGCTCAAACACTTCTTCACCGAATACAACCAGTCGGACCTCTTCCCCGTGCGTCCACTCCGGAACCTGATCGTGAACGGCTCGATGGCGGCCCCCATCGGACTCAAGAGAACCATCGAGAACGAGATTAACAATTTCACGCTCGCCGAGATCGCACAGTCGCACAAGGCCGGCCGCCGACTCTACCTGGCGACGATGAATGTCCACACCAAACAACTCGTCATCTGGGATATCGGCGGCATCGCCTGCAGCGGTCGCCCCGATGCCCTCGCGCTCGTCCGCACCGTCATGCTTGCGGCTACCGCCGTGCCGGCGCTGCTGCCCCCCGTCGAGATCGATGTCGTCGTGGACGGGAAACGCTATACGGAGTTGCATTGCGACGCCGGACCCGTCACGCAAACCTTCGTCCGCTTCGGCCCGCACGACTGCCCGCGCCCGGGCGCGAAATGGCTCGCCGGCTCGCAACTGTATTGCCTCGCCGCCGGCAAGATCGACCCCGACCCGATCGAAGGGCGCGTCGGCTTCATCGGCCGCGTCAGTGCCAGTGTCTCTGCTTCGCTCTACGCGCTCTACCGGGTCGAATTGATGAAACTGCATTCGCTGTGCCTGACCACCGGCATGCAGTTCAACCTCGCCGCCATTCCACCGGAAACCGAACTGGACGTCGACAGCACGAGCATTCAGGCCAAGGTCATGAAGCCGCTGTTCGAGTTGGGCTACCGCACGGGGGTCGCGGGGATCCCCTGGCGGCCGACCCCACCGGGTGCCCTCGACGGCGAAGAGCCGGAACCCCGATCCGGCACCAGCTTCCGCACCGTGCGATGACGGGGATTGGGGAAAAAGGATGCATGGCGCGGGCCGCGCCGGCCGATACCACTCGTGTCCTTCGAGGGTCGGTCATGCGCGCCATCGCTGCCATCGTGTTTGTCGCCGCGCTCGGTCAGGGTGTCCGGGCCGAAGACAAGGAACCGTTCGCGGCCCGCATGTCGAACTTCCTGTTCCCGGCACCGCACACCCACGAACGCGCGGGGACCGTCAAACCCTACTCCCACTTGGCGACGGGCGGTATCAGTTCGCATGAATCCGGTGGCTACATCGGCGGCGGCAAACTCGTCCGCGGCGAAGGCCGCGGCGTGACCGACGGCGTCTTCGGCTGGGACTACACCTTCTTCGGCCGCCGCCCCGGCCGCGTCTTCCTCGGCTGGCATAACGACTCGACCAAGCACCAAACGCCCATCCTGCCGCGTTACGCCGCCGAAGGCCCGCGCGTCACCGACGTCTTCGCCCTCCAGCCGTTCAAGAAGGCCGTGCGCGAAGCCACCCACGAGCGACAATCCGGCGGGAAACACGAGTAACCCGCACACGCCCCCGGTACAATGCGGAAATCTCTGGCCCAGCCGGTGCGCCCCGCATGTCGATCCGTCTCGCGGTTTACCACGCCCCGTTCGACCCGCCCACGCTGCACCACCGGCGCATCGCCGAACGGCTCGTTGAGCTGTTCGACCGCGTCATCGTCGTCCCCTCCGGACCCCGGCCCAAGCCCGCCGCCGTCCCCGACAGCCATCCGGTCCATCGCGCCACGATGTCGGACCTCCACTTCCGAGGCCTCGAGGATCACGGCCTCACGGTCGACCTCTCCGACCTCGAAGACAACTGCCACAGCCCCCCCGCCTGCCTCACCGACCGCTACCTCGCCGAAGGCGTCGAATTCTGGCACGTCGTCTCCGTCGATTGGATCCGCGACGGCGCGGCGAAGAAATCCACCATCCACATCGAGTGGGAACGCGGTGCCCAGCAGTGGGACTCCGTCGGCTTCATCGTCCTCCGCGAACGCGGCGAACCGATCGAACCGGCCGACCTGCCGCCCAAGCACATCGTCCTCGAACACGACCCCTACGTGCCGAGCCAGTCGGTGCGCATGATGCTCAACCAGGGCGAGGCCGCCGCGGCCGAGCACCTCCAGCCGTCCGTCGCCGCGTACATCCGCCGGCACGGCCTCTACCGCGACGTGCCCGTCGACGGCCGCGCCACCTTCAAACCCGACCACGCCAAGTTCCAGCTCTACGTCGACGAGTGGAAGGAAACCTCCCGCAACATCGGCGAACTCCTCGCCCCCTACACCGGCGACCGCCCCGAGATGATCGTCGCCGTCGGCGGCGACGGCACCATGCTCCGCGCCATCCGCAAGCACTGGCGCGATCGCCTCCCCTTCTACGGCATCAACACCGGCGGCCTCGGCTTCCTCCTCAGTGGCCGCGACGTCACCACCTTCTGGCGCGAGGAGATGCTCCTCTACCACCTGCCGCTCCTGCTCGTCGAAGTGGAGTTCGCATCCGGCGGCAAGCAGAAGGCCGTCGCCTTCAACGAAGCCTGGGTCGAACGCGCCACCGGCCAGACCGCCTGGGTGCGCGTCAGCGTCAACGGCGAGGAGCGCATGAAGAAGCTCGTCGGCGACGGCGTGCTCGTCTCCACCGCGGCCGGCTCCACGTCCTACGCCCGCGCCATGGGCGCCCCGCCCGTGCCCCTGAACACCGGCGTGCTGCTGCTCGTGGGGTCGAACGTCCTGCGCCCCGCCTTCTGGCGCCCGGCCGTGCTGCCGATGTCGGCGGAAGTGACCTTCGAGACGATCGACCCGAGCAAGCGCCCGCTGCAGGGCTACGTCGACGGGGAGTTGTTCCCCGAGCCGGTGAAGCGCATGACGATCCGCGTCAGCCGCACCGCCGCCGTCGAGCTGGCCTTCACCCGCGGCCACGACCCGTTCGCCAAGCTCGCCCAGGTGCAGTTCCCCGCCGACGACGATTGACCGCCGGACCGCCTCGCCGCCGTCCGCAAAGTGGGTCCGCCGCCCCCGCGCCACCCCCTGGCGGACCCACTCCTATTTTCCGGACCCACTCCGGCCCCGCTACGACTTCCGTTGATTTCGACCCGATTCGCGTCCGGCTCGCCGGACTGTCGTTTCCCCGTTGAACTTGCCGCGATCGACGGCGAGAATGGGGGTGTCGAGTCCATCGCCTGCCTCCGAAGCGTGGCAACCGGCGCGCATGGATTCGTTCGGCGGCGGAGGGACAACTCATTCGAGCGGGCGTACTCATCTGGGTGGACTGGATCGCGGGGGCGGTCGTCGGTGTCTTGGTTCTGTCCCTGCGCGGCTGGCTGGCCGAGTGGTACTCGCTGCCGGCCGACTTGCTGAAGGTGATGGGCCTCGTCAATCTCGCCTACGCATGTGTCTCTTTCACGCTGGCCATGCGCAGCCGGGGGGACCGGGTTCCGTTCCTGCGGGTGGTGGCGGTGGCCAACATGATCTGGGCGGTTGTGTGCGCCGGGCTGGCGTTGGTCTGGTTCGGTGAAGGCAGTGTGTTCGGTGTGGGGTCGCTGGTCGGCGAGTGCTTGTTCGTGGGCGGGCTGGGCGTTATGGAATGGCTCGCGGCCGAACGTCAGGGAGTCGGTCGCGCCGAACCCGGATGAAGGTTATCCCGGTTCGGAGAAAGGTCAAATCATCGCACGGTTGATGCGTCCGCGATCCGATCCGGTGCGGCGGCAATTCCCCGTTGCACGGGCCGCGATCGACGGCGAGAATGGGGAGCGTCGAGTTCATCGCATGCCTCCGGTGGGAGTAGCGGGCGACATCGGCTAGCGTAGCCGACGCACCCGGCATGCATTCTTTCGCCTCCGGAAAGTCACCTTCCCTCGTCACCATTCTGGAGTACATCGATGAAAGATAATCGTGCGAGGACGATGCTCGTGCGGAACTTCGGTTTCTGGATAGTCGCCGCCGTCCTGTATCCGATCGCTCACTGGATCCCGACCGCAACGGGGCACCCGCTCCGAATCTTCGATGTGCTGGTCCCGATCCTTGTACTCGGTCTCGGGCTTGCGTCGAATGCCGTTCTGGGCGCGTCATACAAGAACGGCCACCAAGACCGTATCGCAGACCCCGAACCCGGATGAAGGTTTTTTTCGGTCAGGAGAAAAGTCAAATGAAAAAGGCGATGCAGCTGCTCTGTCTCGACGCTCTGATTCCCTTGAAATAATGCGGTTTCAGAGGTGTTCGATTGTCGTTAATTCTAGCGATATTTGACGGAGGCTTGCGACCGTCCTCTATAACCGGAAGAGGGTCGAGACAGAGCAGGATGCAGCTCATTTCTCTCGGGGGCGCAGCAGGGGGTGCCGGCGGAGCGGATCAGCTTCGTGGATGCGTTGCGGTGGCTGCGGCGGGCGAAGGCGGACGAGCCGGTGCCGGTGTTGCTGGTGCACCCGGTTCGTCCGGGCCGGTACGAGCCGCGGGCCGTCAAGCGCCGACCGAAGGAGTTCGACCGCCTGACCTGCCCGCGGAGCGAGTTGAAGGCGAATCTGCTGAAAACCCAAGGGAAATGACACTCACGCAACGGCATTCTACCATAGCCCGGTAAGGACTTACGGCGATTCCAGCTACTTCTGGAATCAACAAAACCCACGCATTATTCACGGGAAGTTGCGCCGAACCTGAAAAAGCGAGCAAGGTGATGAAGATAGTTATGATGAAGTATCATGGGACTTGGGATGGTAGATACCGATCGTCGCTCAGCTGGAGTTTAGTTCGTCAAAGTCACTGACGTCCCTGCAACCGACAACACACGAGTGATCCGTGAATCAAGCGGATCATTTGCCGAACTCCATGAGCATGGCGGCAATCTCCTTAGGGAAATCCTTGGCGGATATGCGGTTCTTCTCCCGGACCCGCACGAGATTTGGCGGATTGAAGGCGAAATCCTGCGCCAAAGTTTCTTCGATGAATTTCGACTTGCAATTGGTCAGGATCATAACAGGAATTTTGTTTTCCTCGAGCAATTCGCGCGAACGCTGTAGCAACCAGAAGCCGGTCTCCTTTTCGCTGTCCAGATCGGAAAGCGTGAAATCCTTGGGTTTGGGCATCTGGATGTCGAGGATGACGAAGTCGATTTCGAGGTAACGATCTTCCAAATGCTTCAATCCCAAGTCCGCCGTGGACTTGAATTCGATCTGGTATATCGAATCTAGGTAATCGAGATAGAGTCGAACTTCACGTCGCACATCGTCGATGAACAGCCCGTTGAGTTTGTCCGGCATGGGGTCTCCAGGTTCAGTTCATGAGGTTCTTCGGGAAAAACAAGGAAAACGTAGTCGGATCTTTCAGCGAGTGAATGAACACCTGGCCACCGTGACGTTCCATGGCGCGCTTGGCGATGAACATGCCCAGTCCGACGCCCTGTGCGACGGCCTTCGCGGTTTCGGCGCGAAAATGCAACTGACCGATGTTCTTCGCGTCCCTTTCCTCGATCCCTATGCCTTCGTTGCTGATGTCCAGGAGGAACCCACCCCGCGAAGCACGCGCCGTGATCTGGATCTTTGTGTTAGAGCGACCGTACTTGATGGCATTGATGAGGACGTTGTGGATGGTGCGTTCGATCAGCTCACGGTCGATGTTGAGGATCGGTATCACGTTGATGATGTCGTCCGCGTTATAGAGAATCTCCATTTCCTTATCGGTCCACGCGTAGTGTTGGAGCATGTTGACGACGCGGGCAAGGATATCGCCGATCAACTTAGTCGGTTCGGGGTGGAATTCGTCTTGGTCGCCTACTTCGGCGTCGAGCTGCCGCACCAAATTTGTAGCGATGACGTGCGAGACGCGAAGGTTTTTCACGTCATACTCGCGCGGCACGATGCCGCTGGCCAGGTCATCGGCGATCCGCTCGGAAGTATCCCGAATCATGTTGAGCGGCGAATACAGATCGTGTTTGACCACGCTGATGGTCTGCTCGCGACGGATGTTGTTCTCAAAGATTTGAAGCATGGGGCCGACTTGTTGGGCGATCAGTTCCAGAGTCTGCACCTGAACCGGGTGGAGTCCGATGCGGGCCGCGCCATCGCCGTTCGTTCCCATCACACGATGGCCGCCGCAGCGAATCACGCCGATCACGGCCGGTTTTGCGCCGGTCGTGCGCGGCTGCTTAATGGGGCAGAACACGGCGCCGCGGGCCGGTCGGCCACTCGCCGGGTCGATATCGAAGGAGACTGGCTTGTGTTGGTCATCTCCATCGAGTTTGTTTACGACGTACGCCCTCCCCTCGGCGAAGCACTTTCCGGTCGATCCCTGATCGCGACGGTAAGTGATTTCGTGGAGGCGGTTGTCGGCCACGCGTTGCAGTTGTTTGTCTGAGATCGCGGTGCTGGCGACGCATTCGATGATGTCGTCGAACGGCCGACGGTAGAAGAGAGAAACGGTTTGGAACTGAAGGTCCGTTCGGATCAAATCGATGAGTTCCTTCAGATATTGCGCGCGGACCAGCGCCGGCCGGCGGCTGACGCGAGTGAGGTGCTGCTGCGCCATCTGGGTGAGGCGGAGGAGAATGCGCCGTTGTTCCTCCAGAAAGGTATTCGCGATCGATTGCGCGCACTGCCGGCCCATCAGACTGAGTGAATCGAGCAGTTGCTGTGGGGTCGCATGCGGATCGCGGTAGTGAAGGCAGACGGCACCGCGGATTCGGGGCAGCATCGACGCCCGCTTGTGCTCCGTCGCGTTGGGGAATTCCAATGGAACGCAGACAAAGGACTTGCAACCGTACACGGAATTGACGAGTTTGGCGTACGCGATCCGGTATTCGCGGTCCTTGAATTTGCGAACCCATTTGGTGAAATCACCGCGAGCCATGACCACGTTGCCGGAATCGACGGCGTAAGCGGCCGCGCTGTCGAGCCTCGGGACGAAATCGTCCGGGGGCGGCAAGCCCTCGAACGCGGCTAGTTCGTAGCGGCGATTGTAGTCGTTGTAGAGCCAAAGCCAGGTCCAGTCCGCCCGACTCATCTTGTGCCAGAATCGGCAGATAATCGACGAAGTCTCGCTAGGCTCGTGGGATGTGACGTCGACCAGATCGCGGTAGAATTTCTGGCGTTCCGCCCGTTTGGCGACGAGTCGCCGAGCGCTGAGCGTTTCAGTCAAAGCATAGAGGCATCTCGCCCATTGTTCGCGCTCGATTAGGCGATCGCGGCTCGCGACGATGCGCACAGCGCCGAAGAATGCATCGGTAAAGCGAATCGGTACGATCAATTCGCCGCGATCGTTATCCAGATCCCGATACGTCGTTTGCTCGCGATAAGTGAGCTTCGAGTCTTGCGCTTGCAGTCGGCCGGCCCACCACGACTCGCCCCGTGTCGCGTTGCGAACCTCGCCCGATGGCATGCTAACGATCGTCGCGTCGGTCGAAACCAGTTGCGGATCGTCGTTCGTGGGAGCATCCGTGACCGCGATTTCGACGGCGTCCGATCCGGTGCCGTCCTTGATGTGGCGAGCGGCGGCCTTGAGGAGATCGACGCGCGAAGACGTACCGAGATCCAATTCGCCGATCTCGGCAAAGACCGCGAGCAGATCGACAGCGGGTCGTGGGGCAATCGACATCGCGAACCCATGCGCAGTTGCGCGGATCCGTGCGGTGGGGCCGTCGCGGCATCATGCCGATTGGCGGGATTGTGAGGATCGTGCCGGTGAAACCGTTTTGATCCTACCCAAAAGGTAAACTGTGCCGCGTGTTCACACAAGGGAGGTTCGCGCGGATTTTTATCGGCCTCGTTGTCAAACTGGTCAAGAAACGATGACACCTATCAATGATCCTTAGCCGGCCCGCCGAACGCAGCGTCGACTCCAGCGACAACTGCTTCGCCTTCAGCCGCTACCACTGCTCGCAGCCGTTCAGCCCCGCAATTCGCCGATGACGTTCATGTCGGGCCTCGAAGACTCGGCCCGACCTACAAATCAGAAACCATGCTCCGTCTAGATCTTCGTCTTCGTCACGCGTTCGTAGAGGGCGGGGCCGGTCATGCGGAAGGCGGCTTCGTGGGGGCAGGCGGCGACGCAGAACGGGTCGGCGCCCTCGGGCACCAGGCCGTAGCACTTGTCGCAGTTGATGGCGCTGTCGGCGATGCTGATCTTCTGCTGCACTTCCTGCTTGTCCGGGATCTGGATCGCGCCGTAGGGGCAGTTGCGCTCGCAGAGGCCGCAGCGGATGCAGTGGTCGTCGATCTTGATCTGGAGCTGCGTGCCGGTGCGGTGGATGGCGTCGACGGGGCAGCCGTCCATGCAGTAGGGCTTGTAGCAGGAGCGGCAGGAGCCGCCGACGAGGTAGCGGCCGAAGCGCATCCCTTCGCGGATGAGGCGGCTGTAGCCGTCGCCGTGGGAGTCGGCGCAGGCGCGGGTGCACTCGTCGCAGCGGGTGCAGGCGTGGAGGTCCAGCACGAAGAGGTTGCGGCCCTGGTAGAGGCCCTGGTTGAGGTAGTCGGAGAGGAAGTTGTTGACGACTGGTTTGGCGGTCATGCCGCGGCGCATGCGGAAGGCGGCGGCCTGCTCGAACTTCTCCTTCATGGAGGGGAACTGCCGGATCATCGCCTCGAAGAGCTTCTTCGGGATGCGCACGAGTTCGACGGTGTCGAGCGCGGTGATGGTGGCGGTGCGGCGGCCTTCCTCCATGAGGGCGATTTCACCGAAGTATTCGTTTTCCGTCTGCTTGGCGACGATGACCTCGCGGTCTTCGGCGCGGATCGACACCTTCGTGGTGCCGTAGCGGATGATGTAGAAGTCCTGCGCCTTTTCCCCTTCGATGACGATCTTCTCGTCCTTGCGGCACTTGCGGAGGGTGGCGCGCAGCAGGTTGGCGTCGGGGTCGACCTTCGGATAGACGATCTTGCGGTTGTCGTCGTCGGTCGGCTTGCGCTTGGAGGTGTCGGGGAGCTTGCGGGATTCATCCCGGATGCCCTGCGTCAGCAGCGTGACGAGTTGGGCGCGTTCGGGTCCGGAAAGGCCTTCGAAGAGGGTGGGTTCCTCGGGCGTGCCCTTGCGTTCGAGGCAGGAGAAGAGGGCGTTGCGGGTGTAGACGAGTCCGAGGACCTCGCGGGCCGACTCGGCGCGCTGCGCGACGTCGAGCAGGTTGCGCGTGACTTCGAAGACTTCGGCGTTGTCGGTGACGGCACGCACGGTGGCCTGGCGCGGCTGGTTGGAGAGCGGCGCGAGTTCGCCGATGATGGTGTGGGTGCGGTTGAGCTTGAAGGGGCTTTGGGTGCCGGGGTCGGTATCGCGGGCGTTCTTGCGCTTGCCTTCGCGCTTCCAGATGCCGAACTCGCCGGACTGGATGAAGAAGGCGGTGTTGGCGTATTCGTCCTGCGTGCAGATTTCCTCGCCGGCCTTGAGCTTGCGGTAGCGGATCGCGCCTTCGTTCCAGCGCAGGTAGGACAGCGGCACGTCGCGGAAGGGGCGGAACTTGAGCGGCTTGCCGCCGTCCTTCGGGATGTAGTCGAATTCGAGTTCCTGCATCTCCTCGGCGGAGAGGTAGCCGGTGGCGGTCTTGCCCGTGACGCGGGACTTCACGATCAGCCCGGCCTTCAACGGCGTGCGCGGGTTCTTGAGGTCGAGCGGTTCGCTGGCGTCCGCCTCGCGTAGCTCGGCCTCGTCCTTGCCGACGCTCACGAAGATCGGATCGTCGATGTCCTTTTCGCGAATGCCCAGCTCTTCGCGCAGGGCGATCGGCACGATGCGGCGGTTGAGTTGCAGCGCGCCGGTCGGGCAGGAGTTCATGCACTCGCCGCACTGCACGCACGACGAATCATTCATGTTCTCGTCGAGGTCGAAGCTGATGCGCGTGAGGTAGCCCTTGCCGGTGTGGCCGAGCACCTTGAACGGGCGCACGTCGTGGCAGGAGCGCACGCAGCGGTCGCAGACGATGCAGCGGTCGTGGTCCACGGCCACGGTTCGCGAGGAGTACGGCAGTTCCGGGCGCACGCCGCTCTCCGGCAGTTCCGTGAGCGTCATGCGGTGGTCGAAGACGACGGGCAGCGGAATCGTCGGCCGGGATTTCGGGTGCCGTTCGGCGTTGCGGCTCTTGCCCGACTTGATGCGGGAGGGCATCCCGAGCCGCGGGCCTTCCACCTCGAGGCTGTCGGCGACCGCCTTCAGCTCGTTGTTGTAGATCTTGCGCGTGCTGTCCGGCTTGTAGTGGTCCGCCACGAGGTATTCGGTGAGCACGCGGATCGACTGGAAGACTTCGGCGGTGAAGTCCCTGCCGGACTTGTCGGAGTTCGGCGGGTTGGGTCCGCCGCGCGTGGTGACGACCATGCCGGGCTGGATTTCGAAGTGGCAGGCGGGCACGAGCTTGTCGCCCGGTTCGAGCTTGCCGCCCTTGCCGCGCTTCTTGCGGATGACGTGCACGGAGCACATGCGGCAGACGGCGACGGGGTCGAGGTGCTCGCGGTGGCAGAGCACGGGGATGCGGCGCTCGAGTTCCTCCTTGGTCCATTCGCCCCGGCGGACGAGTTCGCTGGCGGCGTCGTAGATGGTGGTCTTGCGGAGCTTGGGGTAGCCTTCGAGGTCGAACTGGACGACGCCTTGGGCGTCCTTGACGAAGGTGGCGAGCGGCATGTCGTTGACGACGATGCCGTCGATGACGATGTCGATCTTCTTTTCGAGGTCCTTGAGGGTGGCCTCGACGCGGCGGATGAGGTTGCCGTCCTCGTCGCGCGCGAAGGGGGTTTCGGAGTCTCGGCCGCCACCGCCGAGCGAATCCCACAGGTCGAGCGAAATGGCCATCGACGGTACCTCGATCCAAGCCGGTTCAGCCGGCGGTCTTGATTTCGTGGGGGAAGTACTGGAGCACGGTCATGAGCGGGTTGGGCGCGACCTGTCCGAGGCTGCAGATGGAAGTCATGACCATCGCGAGGGACATGTCGCTGATGAGGGACGCCTGCTGGAGCAGTCCGGGTCGTTCGCGGCCGTTGGCGTCGCGGCCGGTCTGCTTGAGGAGCGTGCCGTCCTGGCTGCGCTTGAGGAGGTCGGTGCCGATCTCGACGAGCTTCTGGGAGCCGAGGCGGCAGGGGACGCACTTGCCGCAGGATTCGTTGCGGAAGAACTCGGTGAAGTTGAGGGCGTGTTCGAGCATGTTGGGCGCCCCCTCGCGGGAGTAGACGACGATGCCGGCGCCGAGCATCATGCCGGCGGACTTGCCCATGGAGGCGCCGATCATCATGTCGGCGTCCTTGCCCATGCCGACGCCGAGGATCTTGCTGAGCGCCTTGAACTGGTTGAGGTCGAGGGGGAGTTTGCGGATGTCGAAGAAGAATCGCTTGCCGGCGGCTTCGAGGGTCTTCTCGTGTTCGACGAGTTTCTCGAGGCAGGCGTAGACGTCGCTGGGCAGGTCCATGGCGGTGCGGGGCTGTTCCGGGTCGCGGAGGCCGTAGCGCACCATCTTGACGAGCAGGTCCTTGAGGTTGTCGCGGTCGAGTTCGTTGACGGCGGCGATGAGTCGGGAGGTGAAGTGCGCCGCGACGGTGACGAGGGCGGGGAGGATGCCGCCGGACGGGCCGGAGGTGGCCATCGCCTTGAGGGTGCCGGAGCAATCGCCGGCGTACTGGATGACTTTTTGCAGGGTATCGCTGACCTTGACCTCGTAGATGCCGGGTTTGACGAGGTCGCCGCTGATGGAGATGAGCCGTCGGCCGACGAAGTCGCCGTCGGCGGCGTTCTGGTACCACTCGCCCCCCTTGAGCATGATGGAGGGGGTCCAGGCGAGGGTTTCGACGTTGTTGACGACGGTGGGCTTGTCGCGCAGGCCGTTGGTCATCAGTTCGGGCGGGCGGTTGCGGGGCTGGGCGCGATGGTCCTCCATCGCCTCGATGAGGGCGGTCTGTTCGCCGCAGATGTAGCCGCCGGGGCTGACGAAGACATCGACGTGGAAGCTGCGGTTGGTGCCGAAGATGCTGTCGCCGAGCGCGCCCATTTCATACGCGACGGCGATGGCGGCGCGGACGGCGCGGATCTGTTCGAGGTATTCGTGGCGGATGAAGATGAATCCGCGCGTGGCGTTCGTGACGAGGCCGGCGAGCGTGACGCCTTCGATGACGAGGTGGGGCTTGCGGAGCAGCAGCTCGCGGTCCTTGAAGGTGCCCGGTTCGCTTTCGTCGCCGTTGCAGACGATGTACTTCTCGTCGCGCTCCTCGCGCCACACGGCGCCCCACTTGGCGCTCGCCCGCATGCCGGCACCGCCCATGCCGAGCAATTCCGAGGTTTCCAATTTATTGAGCCACGGCTGCCGGTCGGCGTAGAACTTCCGTTCCCAGGCCCCCTTCTTCTTCGCCTTGTCCGCTTCGCGGGCGTCGTAGGCGGCCTTGTCCTCGCCCGGGATCATCTTCGCGGGCAGCAGTTCCTGCGGCGCCCGCGCCTCGACGTACCGCACCGGGTTCGGCATGTCGGTGACGAGCGCCTTCACCGCGCCGTAGTGGTCCTCCGGCTTCTCGTACGGGTCGATCTGCCACTCGTTGCGGTGGAAGTTGTACGTGTAGTCCCAGTCGGGGATCGGCACGGGCTGATCCGCGAGGGCGGTCTGCAGGACGTTCGCGTAGTCCTTCGGCGAGCGTCCCGCGTAGACCCACTCGTGGAACGTGCCGCGGCGGTCGCCTTCCGCGAAAGGGTTCTTGTGCTCCTTCACCACGTCGTCGTGGGAGGGGCCGTGCGAATGGTCATGCCCGTGATCGTGATCGTGCCCGTGGTCCGAATGCCGGCTCATGAACAGGCACGGCGCGCGGTCGCACCGGCCGAGGCACGACACGCCCTCAACGCGCACGTCCGGGTTGTCCTTCGCGATCTTGTTCAATTCCTGCAAGACCGCCGGCGCGCCCTTCAGGTGGCAGGTCATGTCGCGGCAGACGTACACCTCGACCTTCTTCGGCTTGTCCCACTCCGGGCGGAAGTGCGCGAAGAAGCTGATGACTTCCTGGATCTTCGGCAGCGGGATGCCGCTGTCCTTCGAGAGCGCGTGCAGCTCGGCGTCCGGCAGGTAGCCGAACCGATCCTGAATCTGGCGGAGTCGCTGCACGAGTATCATGGACCGTTCGCCCCGTCGGTGTATGTCGAATTTATTTGAGCTTCGCCTTGGGATCGCGGGCCGCGGCGCCCAGCCCCTGCAAGGGGAAATCGCCGTTGTGGTAGCGATGGCAGTCGGTGCAGTTGTTGCGAACGCCGTCGCGTTCGGAGCGGCTGCCGTCCGCCTTCTTCCCGTGCCCCTGCGGCGCGTGGCACTCCCGGCACGAATCGACTCCGAGGATGTTGATCTTCTGGTCCGGCCCGGTGTAGATGGTCTTGAAGTCGAACTCCTTGGGCGTGCCGGTGTTCGGGTGGCAGCTGAGGCAGTCGTACGCGCGGTGCGCGACGTGGTCGAACTTCGACCGCTCGAACCAGACGGTCGGAATATTCGGCACGACGATCTTGGAATCTTCGAGTTTGCCGGCGCCGCCTTCGAGCTTATGGCACTCCGTGCAGGTCCCCCCCGACATCGCGTTCGCCGCCTTCGGGTTCACGCTCGGCAGCAGCTTCAGGAGGCTCTTGCGCACCGCCTGATCGACCTGCGACCCGACCTTCAACACATCCTCGTCCGTCACGTTCTTGTTCAGCAGTTCGGGCTTCCCCTTCTCGCTCAGGATGTAACCGCTGTAGCGCGCCCGCAGCACTTCCTGCAGTTCGCCCGGCTGCTTGCGGTGCGGCAGGTAGAAGGATGGGAACTTCTGACCGGCGTCGCTCGTGAGTTCCGGGGCCTTGAGCGGGTGGCACGCCTGGCAGTGCGCCTCGAAGTTGATCGGCAGGAAGTACGCCCCCTGCGCCCGGGGCGGCTGGATCGACTCACGGGGTTCGCCGGCAAGGTTCGCCCAAGGCTTCGAGTGGTCGCGCGGGTCGCCCCGCTCCGCGTCCAACTGGTGGCAGTGCTTGCAATCGAGCTGCACGACCGCGTCGGGTCCGTCGGAGGCGGCAAAGTACTGGTCCACGACCTTCGGATCGTCGGGGTTCAGGTCCTTCAGGTTCTTCTTGGTCACCTTCAGTTTGCTGTCGCTCGAGTAACCGATGCCGGGCGACATGTGGTGCGAGTGGCTGAAGCGGATATTGCGCGCCACCTGGCCGTTCGGTTCCTTCTTCTCGTTCTCGATCTTGCGGAATTCCGGGTGCCCGCCGGCGGGATCATGGAAGTTCTCGACCTTGAGGGCGAAGGCGGGCGAGCCGGTCTTGTGCGATTTGGCGAGGTCTGCGTGGCACTTCAGGCAATGGTCGTCCGAAAGCCGGACCAGCGAGAAATTCTTGCCGTTGTGGTCGTGGTGGCACGCGGCGCATTCGGCGTCGTTGCTCAGCGGGTCGCCGGTGTTCTGCGCGGGCCAGTCCGACGGCCAGATCATGTCGCGGTGGTGCTCCGGTCCGCGGTGGCAGGTCTGGCATTCGAGCGCCATCCAGCGAGACTGCGGATCGAACAGCCCCGACGACGCGCGCTGCGACGGCGGCTTGTGGCACGCCTCGCACTTCGCGTCGAAGGAGGCGTGCACCTCGGCCACCGGCCCGTGCGAATACGGCCGGTCGCTGCGCATGACCGTCCACAGGCCCAGCATCAGCACCGACGCGATCACGGCCACGAGCGTGTAGAAGACCTTGCGGTCCTCAAAGGGATTGACGCGAAAGTACCGGCGCAGTCCGCCCCGGTACCGTTCGACCCGCTCGCGACTGGGGGAATGATTCGGGTTCATGGTCACCAGTACTTCATGGCCTTGATCGCGTGGAAAATCATGAAGATCGTCATGGCCACCGAAACCGGGGCGTGGAACAGCAGCCACCCGTGCAGGATCGCGTTCAGCCGGGCGTGTTCGTCCCACTGGCGGCGCAGGTCGGCCAGCGATTCCAGCTTCGCGAGGCCGGCGTGCGCCGCCTGCGGCAGCTCGGCCCGCAACCGGTTGAACAACACCACCGAATCGGTCCGCGACGCGAGCGGTGATTTGGACTTGCGGCCGAACGCGAGGTAACTGTCCAGCGTGTTCTCGCGGAACTCCTTGAGGCGCAGCGCCGGCACGCCGGTCACGATCGGCGGCTTCCAGGTCGGCGACGGATCGTTCGGATCGCGCGGCACCAGTTCGTCCACGATCAGCCGCGCTTCCGTCCGGTGCTTCTCGATCGCCTTGTCGATGGCGGCGACGACCGTTTCATCGGGAATGAGTTCCAGAATGCGCTGCGGCAGCCACTGTTGAAGCACCAGCCCGTAGACGCCGCTGGCGATCACGAGCAGGAAGAGGATCATGGTGAAGGCGCTGACCATGCCGCCCCACGAGAAGCCGCTGTGGACGACGATGATGGGGAGCACGGCGAGGCCCAGCACGATGTGCCACCAGAGCCAGACCTTGGTTGGCCCCCAGCGTTGCTTGCGCTTGCGCTTGCGGATCCAGAGGGCGAGTTCGAAGAAGATGATGCCGGCGCCGACGAGGCCGGTCAGCACGCCGAACCACGAACTGGCGCGCGGCCAGCCGACGACGCCCATCTTGGCCAGCAGATACCAGAGGATCGGCGGCAGGCAGGCGAGCGCGGTCCAGAGCAAGACGCGGGTGACGCGCTGGCGAATGGTGGCATCGCGTCCGAGCAGCACGGAGGCGCTCCCATCTGCGGGTGGATTCCGGTCGCCCGGACAAGATCGTGAGTGGACTGGGACGAAATTATCAGACCGGTCGCGCGCTTGCAACGGTCCATCGGACAACTTTGTCGAAGTTTTCCGAAACGGGCACGGTGCGCAGGCGAGCGGAGAAAAAAAACGCCAGACGAGCCGGTCGGCCCTTGCGTTCGACCGCGAGTCTTCGGATGATGCCACGAGATTCGTTCGGCCGGGGGTCCCTCCATGTCATCGGTTTCACGGGCGGCGCTGGCGTCGACCCTGCTCGGCCTGTTCGCGATCGGAGCCGTTCTCTCGCAGAACCCCGATCCCGCGCCGCGCTCCGCCGCGCCATCCGACGATCGACCGGCCGAAACGGTCGGCATGGCCGGCTGCGCCGCCACCGGCTGCCACGGACGAACCAACGTCCGCCACGGCACCCTCGACGCCGACACCTGGCACGAAAGCTTCGCCCTCTGGCTCGACCGCGACCCGCATACCCGCAGCTACGCCGTCCTCGAAGGCCCGCTCGCCAAGTCCATCATGAAGAACCTCCGGCACGGCGATCCGTCCTTGACCGAGGATGCGACCAAGGACCTCCGCTGCCTCGCCTGCCATACGAACCCCTCGCTCGCCAAGCCGATCGAGGACGCAAGCGGGCAACTCCTGCGCATCCGCGCCGAAGGGGTCAGTTGCGAAGCCTGCCACGGCAACGCCGAGAAGTGGCAGATTGCCCACACGAACCCGATCGCGCCCGAAACGCGGAAGTCGACCTTCGCCGCGTGGCAGATGAACGACCTGAACGACTGGCACGTGCAGGCCACGACCTGCGCCGGCTGCCACATCGGCGCGCCCGAAGACAAGGCCCGCGGCATCCCCGTCCGCGACATGAATCACGACATGATCGCCGCCGGCCACCCCCGGCTCGAATTCGAATTCGCCAGCTATCAAGCGCGGCTCGCCAAACACTGGATGCCGCGGAACCGGAAGACCGGCCAGCCTCAATCCGCCGACGCGCCGCTGCACGCCTGGGCGGTCGGACAACTGGCGGTCGAGGAGGCGTACTGCACGCTGAGCCTCGATCGGATGGCGCGCGGCAATGCCGACCCGCGCAGCCCGTACCCCGAATTCGCCGATTGGAATTGCTCGCACTGCCACCATCAACTCGCCGGCGTGCCCTGGCGGGAGCAAGCGGCGAAAGCGCAATCGCCCGCGCGCGGCCTCGGCCGCCCCGCCTGGATCGGCGCGTCCGCGTATCTCCCGGCGACCCCGGTGCCGGCGTTCGGCGAGAAACGGGACGCGCAGAAAACCAAACTGGACCAACGCCTCCAGCGCATCGCCGCCCAGTTCGCGGCCCTGGAGAAAACCCCGGCCGACGTTCGCAAGTCGATCAGCGATCGGCTCGCGGACTCCTCGATCGCGCCGGCCAACTGGGAAGAGGCGTCGCGCGACTACCTCGGCCTCCGCTCGCTCGAACTCGCGATCCGGTCCGCCGGCGGGGTTCCGTCGAACGAAACCCTCGGCCGCCTTGCCGACGCGCGCAAGGCCCTCTGGGGTTCACCCGACGAACCGGCCCGCAAGGAGCACGCCGCGAAGGACTACCACCGCAAGCCGGAAAGCCGCTGGCTCTGGGAACAGAAGCCCGACGCGCGCCCCGCGCCGGTCGACGCGACGCTCCGGGCCTTGCGGGACGCGCTGGCGAACGACTTGCAAAAGTTACCGGCGGGAAATCCAAAACCCTAGCGGTTGGATCGACTGTCCGGGAATTCCTTCGGGAAGTCGCATCGGAGGTCGGCGGAGCGATTTGCCCGAAGGCACGGAAGCGGGGAAGTTACTAGAGTCCGGCATTCCCGCCCGATCCGTCCGATTTCAGGTGCTACCGTGGGCCACCGTACCGCCGCGCTCTACGTCGGAGTGGTCGCCAGCGTGACCGTCGCGGCGTATGCCGCGCAGCCCGCCGCGTCGACCGCGACGACGATTTCCCCGCAGCCGTTCGGCGCGCAGATCCCCAAGGGCCAGTATTCCACGACGATGTCCTGCGCCGCGGCGAGCTGCCACGGCGGCGGCCAGCCCGGCCACGTCGGCAGCGAGTTCTCCACGTGGGGCGACAGCGACCCGCACCGCCGTGCGTTCCGGGTCCTCTACAACGAGGACTCGGTTCGCATCAGCAAGAACCTCGGCCGCAAGATGCCGGCGCACGAGGACGCGAGCTGCCTCAAGTGCCACGCCCTCGACGAGCCGAAGCACTACACCGGCGAGTTGCTCGACCACCGCAGCCTGTCCGACGGCGTGAGCTGCGATAGCTGCCACGGCCCGTCCGGGAAGTGGAACAGCCTGCACTATCAATCGTGGTGGAAGGGCCTGTCGGACCGCGAGAAGTACGATCAGTTCGGCTTCGTGCCGACCAAGGATCCAGTCGCCCGCATCCTGAACTGCGCCCAGTGCCATGTCGGCGGCCGGGATCGCGAAGTGAACCACGACCTCATCGCCGCCGGCCACCCGCGCCTCTCGTTCGAGTACACGCGCTACCACTACAGCGAGGCGTACGCGAACAAGCACTGGGAGGAGAAGGTTCCGAACCCGGACTTCGAGGTGCGCACGTGGCTCGTCGGCCAGGTGGCCGGGTTGCGGGCCGCGACCGACCTGCTGGCGGCCCGCGCCGAGCGCTCGCAGAAGAACGAGGCCCCGTGGCCGGAGTTCGCCGAATCCAGCTGCTACGCCTGCCACCAGAACCTCGGCGCCGAACTCCGCAGCCACACCACGAACGCGCTCCATCCGCGGAAATCGGGTGTACTCGGCTGGCAGTTGTGGTACGCTTCCTTCGCGAAGGCGCTGCCGGCGGTAGCCGGGATCGTCAGCCCCGGCTCGAAGGGGCCGGCGCTCGCGGCGCTCGATCCGCTCCGCGTCGAGATGGAAAAGCCGCTGCCGAACGCCGCAACCGTGGCGGGGCTGGCGAAACAGGCGACCGCCCAGCTGGACGCGTGGCTGATTTCCTTCCAGACGAACGGCTACGCCGCGAAGCTTACCCCCGAACAATGGAAGGCGCTGGCCTCGACGATCGCCGCGAGCGCATACGATAACGCCACCGGCAAGCTTCGGGATTACGACTGGGACGTGCTGGCGCAACACGCGCTGGCGCTGACGGCGCTCTACCACGCCGGCGGCGGGGCGGGCAATCCGGCCCTCGCGGCCTGGACCGCGCCCCTGACCGAGATCCGGACCAAGCTGGCGTTTCCGAAAACCGGCGGACGCGTGGACAGCCCGCGCGACTTCCAACCGGACTCGGTGTACCCCGGCTTCAAGAAACTCTTCGAACTGACACGCTGAACGAGGGTGGACGAATGGCGACGCGAACGATCCGGGGCGGATTCCCACTCCGGCTGGCGCTGGCGGCGGCGCTCGGCCTCGCCTTCGTTTCCGTGTCGAGCGCGCAGGTACCGGGCACCCAGGCCGACGTCGGCGGATGCGTCGCCTGCCACTACGGCGCTGACCAGCCCGGCGCCAAGCGATTCGTCAACAACAATCGCTCCCACGAGTTCATCAAGCTCAATGAAAGCATGACGTGGGAAACGCTCGACCCGCACCAGCTCGCCTACGAGGTCCTCAAACCCGAGAAAAATCCCGTCGCGAAGAAGATGCAGGAATTGCTCGGCCGCGACGATCCGAATTACAAAGTGACGACCGATTACCGTTGCCTGACCTGCCATTCCACCGACCTGAAGCCAACCAGTAAGGAACCGCGCAACGCCAAGGAGTTCGTCACGCAGGGCGTGGGCGTCGGCTGCGCCGCGTGCCACGGCGTCGCCGAAAAATGGCAGACCGTCCACTACATCGGCGAGACCATCCCCGACAAGGCCGACGACGGCAAGGAATTTGCCTACTTCAAGTGGCGCACCGAAACGCCTGACCACAAATGGGCGGCCGGCATGAAGAACCTCCGCGACCCGCATGTGAAAGCCGACCTCTGCGCCTCCTGCCACGTCGGCAACCCGGACGAGAACAAAGTCGTCACCCACGAGATCTACGCCGCCGGCCACCCGCCCCTGCCCCCGCTCGAACTCGTCACCTTCATGAACGGCGAGCCGCGCCACTGGGGCTACCCCAGCGAACTCAAGTTCCTCCAGGACTTCGCCAAGAAGAACCCCGACAAGGCATGGGAAATCTTCCGCTTCAAACCGGCCGACAAGGACAACTACCTCGCCCGGCATATCGCGGCCGGTGCGATCGCCTCCCTCAAGGCCGAGATGAACCTGCTCGCCGCCGAGTCGAAGAATACCGAAGGACTCGACTACGCCCGCTTCGACTGCTACTCGTGCCACCACGACCTCAAGTACCCGAGCGCCCGGCAGGTCCGCGGCTACGAGGGCCGCGTGCCCGGCCGCCCGCCGCTCAAGGCGTGGGTGGCGATGCTGCCCAGCACCGTCGTCGCGCACGCCGGCACGCTCGCCCCCGCCGTGAAGGCGGAGAGCGACAAGTTCCCGGCCGCGTGGGCCGCCGTCAGCAAGGCCGCAACCAGTTCGCCGTTCGCCTACGGCAAGGGGGCCGAAGTCGCCGCCGCCGCCAAAGCGCTCGTCGCCTGGACGGCCGACTTCAACAAAGCCGTGGACGCCGCGAACTACTCCGACACCGCGGCCGACGCCCTCCTCGCCGACATCGGCAATGCGCTCGCCTCCCCGGCCGCCCTCGGCGACACCGAAGCCGCCATGCACCTGTCGTGGGCCTATCGCTCGCTGGCCGTGGCGCGCAAGAAGGACGTGACCAAGTGGGACGGCGAGATCGGCAAACACCTGCCGGTGGAGATCCGCTCGAAGGCCGCGATCGACGCCTCCAAGACGCCGCTGCCCGCCGGGAAGTTCCTCCCGGATCGCCTTAAGCAGTTTGCCAACTTCGACCCGAAGGCGTTCGCCGCCTCGATGGCCAAGCTGAAGGAGTGACCGTTCCATCTGCCCACAACAACAAGCGACCGCCGATTCGGCGGTCGCTTCTTTTTTGGTAATCGGGAATAACGATCGTTCATCCGGATCGTGTTGTTGTCTCCGATTCGCGCGAGTCGGCCCCGATCTTCCACTACGGGAGCCGATGACATGAGACCGATTCAGTTCGTTTGCGGCATGGCGTTGATCGTTTTTCTAACGACCGGCTGCGGGCCGTTGTCCCGTCCCATTCCCGAACGCCTCCACCCCGACGACCAGAAAGTCGTCGACGCCTCGTGGGACCACGCACTCGCACCCGTCAACAAACACGATCGCCAAACCTGGCTCGATGTCTTCGTACTGGCCTACGCGCACGAGCACGGCATCGATCGCCTGAGCTTTCGCAGCGAGAAGGACTACGCCGAGGGTAAAGTGGTCATGGAAGTCTTCTTCGACCGCGCCAAGCCGGACGAAGACCGATTCGTCGTAACGGTCTTCGATCCCGCGGGCAAGACTGTGCGAACGGAGCGATACAACCGGGACGACGTCCATCGAACCTACCGGGACCTGCTATCGCCCGACGACCGCCCGGATGATCCGCAGTTCAAAGCCGAACGGCAGCGCCGAATCGACCGCGTGAGCGAAATTCGGGGGCCGATTGTCATTCACCTGAACAACCCGTGACCCTACTGCTTCTCGATCGGCCGGTCCTTGTACGGCGGCGGGGGTTGCTGCCAATCCCACTTCGAGTCGTACTTCACGTCCTTCATGTACGGCGTCTCGATCGGCTTCCCGCCCGCCTTCTGCGACAGCAGCGCCGCGTCGAGGATGCCGCTACTCAATAACGTCCGCTCGACCGGCCAGGTCGGGCGGCCGGTCTGCACCATCTTCTCGATTCCCTTCAGCAGCACCGAGAAGTGCGTGAACGGCCGCGCCTCCTGCGTGTAGGTCGTGCAGGCTTCGATCTTGCCGTCGTCGTATTGCCACGCCGCCGCCCACTCCGCGATGACGTAGTTCAAGGTGAACATGTTGACGCGCAGCCCGTCGGCGTAATCGATGACGATCAGGTTCGGCTCCTTCACCAACTCCTCGACGGTCTTCCCCTTCGGGATCGGCCGTTCCTTTAAACTCGCGAGCGCCGCGTCGAGCAGCTTGCGGTCAAAGACCCCGTCCTTCTCCGCCGCCCAGACGGCCGGGCCGGTCAGGCAGCGCACGCGCACGATCCCCGTCTCGCCGCCGGCGCGCCGCTCGGCGAGCGACTGAAGGAATTCCAATCCGTGGAACCCGTAGGCGTCCAGCGTGTGGTACGACAGGCCGACGATCTGCTTGAGCTTCGCCCCGCGTTTCACGTCGATCGGCGGATACCGCCACGCGCCGGGGATGGACGAACCGGCCATCAGCGGAATCTTTTTCGCCTTGGCCGTGTCGTACATCCACTTCGCATCCGCCCAGTTGTCGGCGAGGTGCTTGTCGTTGAACACCGGGACGACTTTCCCGGTGCGTTCGAACTCCTTCACGACTTCGCCGAAGAGCCGCTTCTTCGGATAGATCGTCGCTCCGGAGTCGGTCTTCGGATAGTCGCCGTGCTCGGCCACCAGCAGCACGCCGTCGACGCCGACCGCGAGCGCCTCCGCCACGCTCGCCTTCAACGGCACGCCGTACTTCTGCGAGAACGCCCGGCTCGTGTCCCCCTTCGGCACCTGATCGACGAAGATGGATGCGAGTTTCATCACCGGCTTCGGCCCCTTCTCGTCCAGCGAATCGGTCTGGATCATCCGGCTGAGGATCACGTCGGCGTGCGAATTGTGCCGGTACACCGTCGTCAGCCCCGCCACCTTCGGGAAGCGGATCGCGTGCACCTTGAACGGGTAAAGCGTCGTGATGTAGACGGTGCCGTCGCTACCGGCGCAGATGCCCATCACGACGTACCGCGGCAGCAGCGTGCCGTCTTTGAGCGGGTAGACGCCGTGGTGGTAGGGGAGGTCCTTGCCGTCTTTCCCCTTGAAGGTGGTGAAGTCCGGATTGCCGATCGCCACCGCGCCGCGATCGGTCGGTGCGGCATCGCCGGGCTTCCAGCTCGACACGTGGACGAACTGCCCGCGCGGCCCGAACGTCGCCGTGATCCCGGCCCAGACCGTGCCGTCCGGCGCCACGCACATCGCCCGGCAATCGGTCGCCGTCGTCTCTGGGTTTAGCTTGCCGAGGCTCTTCCCCGGCAGCGTGTCACCCGCCGCCGTCAGGTCGTAGGCAAACAGTTGGTTCGTGCTCATCGCCACGGCGTAGAGCGTCTTCCGGTCCGGCGACACTTCCCAGTTGATCGGATGGCTCTCCGGGTGCGCGAGGTTCGATTCCTTCGTCGGCACCTTCCCGTCGATCGTCTGCTTCAGCCGTTCGAGCTTTTCGGTGCGCGGATCGTACCGGGCTATGTCGCCGCCGATCAGTGGGTGATACGCCCGGCCGAGGTGGTCCAGCACGATGAACGCGTACATGTGGCGGCTGTCGATCAGGTCGCGGTACTTGCCCGTCTTCAAATCCAGAATCATGAAGTGGGCGCTCTCGGTCGGCCGTTCGTCGGAGCAGGTCGAGATGTACGCGAGGTCGCGCGACTCGTCCGGCGTCACGCTGATGATCCCCTGGTGCGGAATCGGGATCGGATAGACCTTCGTCTTCCCCGTGGCCGGGTCGAAGACCATCGGGTAGCCGCCGGGGTAATCGGTGCGCTTCTCGCCCTTCGTGGGGTAGCCCTGTTTGGTACCGAGGTAGATCTTGCCGCTCGGGCCGACGTTGTTGCGCGTGTGGAACTTCGATTGCGACGCGAAGCCCTTCAGGCTCGTGCCGATCTCCTTGTTGGCGTCGAGGACGACCTTCATCGCTTTCGAAGTGGGATCGAACTCGACGAGGAAGGCGTTCTCCTGATATTTGGCCGTGCCGATGTAAATCTTCTTGTTCAAGCCTTCGACGATGGAGAAGTAGCCGCTCTGCTCGGAGGTCGTCTCGTAGGGGACGGCGTGAGCCGTGGACCAGAGCCAGTGCCGCGAGAGGGCGGATTCCTGGGCGAAGGCGACGGACGAGAACGACAGGACCGCGAGGGCGACAAGGAATCGCGACATGGCCAATCCGGGAAGAGGGTTCAGGCGGGATGGTCTTCGAAACACAGGCAATTCAATCCGTCTGTCACAGTTTACATAGACCGAAGTCGATGCGGATTGCGTTTCTTGAGTTGTGCGATCATCTGTCGATTCCGCAATCCCTCATGAGGCAGAAGTCATGGACTTCAGCATTTCTTCAGGCCGAAGGCCTGGGAGTGCTTAGCCCAGGGCAACGCCCTGGGTTGGGCGTCAAGGAATCTCCAGTCCGTAGGACTGGGACAAGAAACCTACACGGTTGAATCGATGGCTCTTGTGTCGCAGTCCTTCAGACTGCCGGTTTGTGGGTGCCAATACCCAGGGCGTTGCCCTGGGCTAAGCACTCCCAGTCCTTCGGACTGAAGATTGAGAGAGAACACTTGGATGATTTCTCGTCGCTTTCATCCATGTCCTAGCCACCAAAGACACAATCATGCTGAGGCGGGTTTGCGGTTGATCATACCGACGGCGAGCGCCACCAGCACCGTCGTCCCCGCGCCGAGCGGGGCGTACCACGGGAAGGCGAGCGCCGTCTTCCGGTCGGCGGGGAACATCGACGGCAGGTTCGCCTTCAACCAGTCCTGGGCGAAGTCAAAGGATGGCAGATACGCCAGCCCCACGATCACCGCGCCCGAGAGCAAGCCCGCGATCGCGGCGGCGCTCGGCACCGGCTTCCTCATTCGGCCCAACAGGAACAATCCGAGGATCAAGCCCGTCGTCAGCCCGGCGACGGCGAGCACGCGGTCCACGACGCTGCGCTCGTTCCCGGCCGTGCGGTATGCGATCACGGCCACGCCCATCTGCGCGAGGCCCCAGACGACGGTCATGATCCGCGAGAGCCGCACGTAGCTCTCCTCGCTCCGATTCGGCACCAGCGGCTTGTAGAAGTCCGTCACGAAGGCGTTCGCCGAGCTGTTGAGCGACGACGACAGCGTCGACATCGCCGCGGCGAGGATCGCGGCGACGAGCAGCCCGGCGAGTCCGTAATTCAGCTTCGTCACGATGAACAGGCCGAAGACCTCGTCCGGCGTCGCGGCCCCCGGGTCGAACACGCCCGCCTGCTTCGCCACGAACAGGCCGACGCCGACGGCAAGGAAGAGCAGGAACTGCACGAGGATCGTGAAGCCGCTGAGCACCAGCGCCAACCTGGCATGCCCGAGCGATCGGGCGCAGAGGTAGCGCTGCACCATGAGTTGGTCGGCCCCGTGCGACGCCATGCTGAACACCGCCCCGCCGAGCAGGCCGGTCCAGAACGAATACGCGACCGTGACATCGAAGACCGGGTCGAGCCAGACGAACTTCGCGTTCGCGCTGCCGATTTCGACATACTGGCTCCAACCGCCCGGCAGGCTCGCCAGCACGACGATCCCGGCGACGGCGGCCCCGGCGATCTTGATGACGAACTGGATGAGATCCGTCCAGAGCACCGCCTTCATGCCGCCGAGGAACGTGTAGACGATGGTGACGACGCCGACGAGCAGGATGGCGGGTTCGACGCCAATGCCGACGTATTGGATGACGAGCGCCGTCAGGAACAGACGCAGGCCGTCGGCGATGGTACGCGTGACGAGGAACAGCCCCGAGGCGACACGCTGCACGGACGGGCCGAACTTCTCGCGGAGCACCTGGTAGGCGCTGAAGAGTTCGCCCTTCATGTACAGCGGCAGCAGCAGCCATGCGACGAGGCAGCGGCCGACGACGTAGCCGAAGGAGAGTTGGATGAAGGTGAAGTTTCCGCCGGGCTTGTACCCGACGCCGGGGACGCTGAGGAAGGTGACGGCACTCGTCTCCGTGGCGACGATGGAGACGAGGACCATGAACCAACCGACGTTCCGCCCGCCGACGAAGTAGGCCTTCAGGTCCTTCTGCTTGCGGGTGAACCACGCCCCCATCGCCGTCATGGCGAGGATGTACGCGGCCACGATGGCGAGGTCGGCGTTTGAGAGGAGTGCGTTCGGCATTGGGAGAAGATATTACTATTTCGCGCTCGGCATCCGCACGACGAGATCGTCGCCGCTCGGCTCGTCGCTGAACGTGGCTCCGCCGTCGTCCCGGCCATTCTCGCCGACGCTGTAGAGCAGGTAGCCGGTCGCGTTCGGCTTGTAGACGAGCGGCTTGTCGGTGAAGTAGTCGTTCGGAATCTTGTCGAGGTACTTCGGCGCGAGATCGGCGAGCTGGGCGGGGTACTTGCCGTGGTCGGCGCGATAGGCCGCGAGGGCGAAGGCGAGTTGGAGATTGCGCTGGTACTGTACAGTTCGATCGCGAGCGTTTTGGACTCGATAATATTCCGGGATCAGGAGTTTCATTAGCAATCGAGCAACGTTTTCGCTGATCACCATCCGTATTTTCCCGGCCTCTGCATCATCATCCAGGTCGAAGTCGAGTTCTTTCAGCTTCTTTCGAAATTCCTCCCATTGGGCGCTTCGAAGAGTACGATCTTTCACTGAAAAGATTTGCTCCATCCGATCGAAGGCCTTCGACACGAGACGGAATACGGCAGGCCAGTCGACTTTCTGTATCGTCTCCGAAATCTCCGACTCCGGAGGAGCGGCTCCGAAATCGCCGAGCGTATGCATGCCGTATTTGCTTGCCCACTGGATTTGATCAAGGAATTCGAGCCGTTCGGTAGTCTTCAGACACGTTGCAACATTCGGCAATTGAGTCAGTTTTCGAAGATCGTCCACATGGCGTCTTGCGCCGGGCGAATTCGGATTCATCCGTTCGATCAGGTGCAGCCCTCCTCGATAAGCTTCGGCTTCCAACGAACAGGCCAACAGGAGTTCAAGAGCGGATTCCGCCCGTGCCGCAATCCTGGCCAGCCGATGGATCGCGATAAGGTCTTTTGAAGCCGAATCGTATTTCGCTTCATCAACCTTCAGCATCGCTCGCATGGCGAGCGCATCCGCAACCTGCCGTAGTTTCTGTACGTTCGAGAGCGAAGCTTGCACCAATCGGCCGCGCGATCCAGTATCGGTCCTTGATACTTTCGGATTGAAATAATGATCACGAAGTAGAGCATGTCGGACGATATCCAACGGCTTCTCGTTCCGTTTCAGCCATTCCACATAGTCGGCGTGATCCTTGGCGCTCCAAGGCTTCTGAGCCAACTGGTCTTCGAACTTGTGGAAGTTCTCGTCGAACTCCTCCCGCCCTTGTTGTTTGAAGAACTCGCGCGAATCGATGAAATACTCCCCCTCTTCCGGCGGTGGTTTCACACCGAGCCACTTCCAATAATCCTCGTGCATCGCCTTGCCCTCCGGCTTCGGGCCGAGGGCCTGCCAGAGCAGTACGTTCGCGTTCGTCTCCGGCGTGATCGTGCCGCGCAGCCGCTCGTTCAGCGCCGTCTCGTAATCGAGATACCCGTCGGCATCCACCGGCTCCGTAATGTAGGTCGTCTCCTTCGACGGCTTGAACGATGCCTTGGGAACACCGCCGCCTCCGCCGCATCCACCGCAGCCCGGTACGGCCAGCAGCAGGATGAACAGCCAGAAGGATCGGGTGAGAGGCAACATGGCAGAGTCTCCGTGCCTGCACGATAGCGGAGTCGACGTACGGCCGCGAGAGAAAACCACCCGGCGATTTCGAAACAATGGTTGCCCAATAGCCCGGTTCGCGCGTGCCGATGGTTCCGAAGTACGATAAACTGAGGGCAATTCTCTCCCGGAGATTTCTCCATGCTCCGACTCTCCGCTTTCGCGATGGTCGCCATGCTCACCGCTCCGCTCGCCGCCGCCGACAAGGGCACGTTCGTCGACAAGGTGTTCAAGAACGAAGACGGGCACGAGTCACCATACGTCGTCTTCCTGCCGGCGAACCACGACAAGGATAAGCCGTCGCCGGTGCTGCTGTTCCTGCACGGGGCCGGCGAGACGAAGGGCGGGAGCATGATGCCGATCCAGCAGGGGATCGCTCCGCATATCAAGCGGATGGAGGAGAAGAAGCAACTGTTCAAGTTCATCACGATCATCCCGCAGGCGGAGACGCGGGATTGGCGGGCAGACAGCCCGAACGGCAAACGGGCGCTGGCGATGCTGGACGAGGTGGTGAAGGAATACAACGGCGACCCGAAGCGGCTGTACCTGACGGGCCTGAGCATGGGCGGTTTCGGCACATGGTCGATCGCGGCGGCGATGCCGGAGAAGTTCGCGGCGATCGCGCCGATCTGCGGCGGCGGCAAGGCGGAGTGGGGCGAGAAGCTCAAGGACCTGCCGATCTGGTGCTTCCACGGCGCGGAGGACAAGGTGGTGCCGGCGAAGCTGTCGCAGGACATGATCGAAGCGATCAAGAAGGCCGGCGGCCAGCCGCGCTACAGCGAGTTTCCCTACGTCGGTCATAACTCGTGGGACGCCGCCTACGCCCACGACGAGTTGTATGGGTGGCTGCTCAGCCATTCGAAGAAGTGAAATCGCCATTCAAGCCCGGAGACGATCGTGTCCGGGCTTAACACTCTTACCTTTCCCTCGGAGTTCGAGCCATGAAGAAATCCCACCGCCGGACGTTCCTCAAGTCCGCCGCCGTCGCGGGGACGGCGATGTCGCTGACCGCGAAGAGCTACGCCCAGGTGCCGGGCGCGAACACGGCCGCCCGGCTGGCGTTCATCGGCGTCGGCGGCCGCTGCCAGCAGCACATCGACGTCAGCCTCAAGCGCAAGGAACTGACGAAGGACGTGGCCCTCGTCGCCGCGTGCGACGTCTGGGATGGCGACCCGTCGAAGGGCAAGGGCAAGGGACAGGGCCTGTTCCCCTCCGCCAAGCGCATGGGCGTGACGGAAGCCGACCACATCGTGAAGGACTATCGCCGCATCCTCGACCTCAAGGACGTGGACGTGGTGTGCATCTGCACGCCGGACCACTGGCACGCGCGGCAGACGATCGACGCGATGGAGGCCGGGAAGCACGTCTACTGCGAAAAGCCGATGACGCGCACGATCGCGCAGGCGCAGGCGGTCGTCGATAGCTGGAAGAAGACGGGCAAGGTGATGTCCGTCGGCGTGCAGAGCATGGCCGACCCGACCTGGCAGAAGGCGTACGACCTTGTGAAGAGCGGCAAGATCGGCCACGTCATGCAGGCGCAGACGCGGTACTACCGCAACTCGCTCGTCGGCCAGTGGCGCTACTACAACCTGACGAAGACAATGAACCCGACGACGGTGGACTGGGACATGTTCCTCGGCCACAAGTTCGAGATCGCCGGTGAGAAGCTGGGGCCGACCCCGGAGGAATACGCGTTCGACCGGGCCGTGTTTGCCCAGTGGCGCTGCTACTGGCCGTTCGGCGGCGGCATGTTCACCGACCTCTTCGTGCACCAGGTGACGCACCTGATCGCGGCGATGGGCGTGCGCTACCCGCGGCGCGTGGTCGGCGGCGGCGGGCTGTACCTCGAGTACGACACCCGCGACGTGCCGGACGTCAGCATGGTCTGTGCGGACTACGACGAAGGCTGCCAGATGTTCGTGACGGCGACGATGTGCAACGACTACCCGATCGACGAAGTGATCCGCGGCAAGACGGCCACGATCAAGTTCGTACCTCTGGCCGGCGACCTGATGAAGGGCTTCGAAGTGATTCCGCAGGATTCGACCGGCAAGGCGCGTGGCCCCGGCGATGCGGCGGCGGCAAAGGGCGAACTGGTCGAGGGCGGGTTCGAGGCCCCCGCCGGTTACGACCCCGTGAAGGAGCCGAACCCGGCGCTCACCTATGCCCTTTGGGACAACTTCCTGAAGTGCGTGGCGGCGGGGAACCAGGGGACGCTCAGCACGCCGGAGCTGGGCGCCGCGGCGTTCAGCACCGTCAACATGGGCGTGCAGAGCTACCGGAACGACAAGGTCATCTACTGGGACAAGGAAGCCCGGAAGATGGTCGACGCCGACGGCAGCTGGGCGAAGAACTGGGAGGCGCGCAGCAAGGCTCGCGGCAAGGCGAACCAGATCATGGGCTGGCAGGGCGGCGACGCCGGCAGCAGCGTGACGCCGCCGGAGGACTTCAAGCTGGCCGGCCCGTGGGTCGGCGGCAAGGACCCGGCCGGGGCGTAAGATCGGCCGATCACGCACGCGGGGACCGGTTTCAACCGGTCCCCGTTTTTGTTGTTGATGCGAATGCCGCACGGTCGGTTCAACGCCCGCCCGGTGGCTTGAGCAATCCGCCCAAGCCAAAGGGCACGGCCGGAAAAGCGGTCGCGGCGGGAGCCGCAGCCGCGGCGGCCGGCGGATCGGATACGGGCATCAGCCGCGCGGCTCGCTCCTCGGTCGTGACGAACAGCACGTTGTTCATCCGCACCGCCGCCAGTCCGCCGACCTCGGCGAGCAACCGAACGGCCGTTTCGAGCGGCACATCGTCGAGCTTGAGCTTCACGGCCAGATCGGCCTGCTTCTGGAGCACCCGCGGGTCGATCATCACGTTCGCGCCGGTCTCGTCCGCCAGCGACTTCAATACCGCCGAAAGCGAGGTCGCTTCGCCGTCCACGCTCACGCGCTGGCGCATCTGCCGGGCGATCACGTCGGCCTCGAACCCGATATACACGGCCCCGCCGACGATCGCGTGGCTGAGGTTCGATTGCGCAAGCGCGGCGGACAATCCTTCCCGCACCTTGCCTCCGCGGAACTTCACGGTGTAGTACGGCGCGTGGGCGTCGATGCCGGCGGCGGCGAGCGCCGCGTTGTCGAACCGCACCTCGGCCTTGAGCTTGCCCTTGAAATACTCCGCCAGTTCCATGAGCGATTTGTCTTCCAGCACAACGTCGCCGGTGGCGTCGAGCGCCTGACGGAGTTTCGCCGCGGGCTTCGGATCGGCGGCGACGAGCGGACCGGCCAGCACGACCAGAACGAGAAGGGAACGGAACATCGCGTCACTCATTTCTTGACGGGGATCGAACCGAAGGACGACGAGGAGGACCGGCCGGCCATGCCGATGACGACCAACGCGAGGAACCCGGCCAGCAGCACGCCAACCACGAAGAGGACCAGTCGCCCCAACCGCCTCGCGAAAGCCCGGAGCCAGCTCCGCTTCTGGCGCCGCGGCCGGACGACCGGAATATCTTCCGCGACAATCTCTTCCGCGACTGGAACGGGCGTCAGCGGCACGAGCCGCTCGGCAACCGGGATCGGTTTCGCCTTCGGCTTCGGTGCGGGTTTCGGCGGTACCGGTGCCGCCGTCGGCACGCCGCGCCGTGCCGCCTCCAATGCCTTCGACAGTTCCAACGCCGTCGTGTAGCGATCCGTTGGCTTCTTCGCCAGGCACTTCAAGATGATCCGTTCGTAAATCTCCGGGAGGTAACGGTTGTGGTCGCGGGGCGACGGCGGCGCCTTGGTCACGATGTTGATCAGCAGTTCGAACTGGTGTTCGGCCTCGAACGGTCGGCGACCCGTCATTTGCTCGTACAGCATTACCCCCAGCGACCAGACATCCGCCTGCGGGCCGGCGTGCTTGCTCTTCCCCTTGGCCTGCTCCGGCGACATGTAGAACGGCGTGCCCATCGACGTGGTCGATTGGGTCAGGTCGGAGTTTTCCCGTTTCGCCAGGCCGAAGTCCACCACCTTCGGCTCCCCCGCGCGATCGAACAGGACGTTGGCGGGCTTGAGATCGCGGTGGACGATGCCGCCCTCGTGCGCGGCCGCGACGCCGCGCGCGATCTTCGTCATCACGGTCGCCACGGCGGCCGGATCGTGCGCCGTGCCCAGCGGGAACCGTTCGGCCAGCGTCCCCTTCTCGAGGAGTTCCATCACGATGAACGGCACGCCGGCGGTCTCGCCGAAATCGTAGACGTCGATCACGTGCGGATGGCGGATGGCGGCCACGACCTGCGCCTCGGCCAGGAAGCGCTTCACCTGGCCCGGCTCCGCGGCCGTCGCGTTCGGCAGGAACTTGACGGCGACGAGGCGGTTCAACCACACCTGACGTGCCTTGTGAACCACGCCCATGCCGCCCTTGCCGATGATTCCCATCAACTCGTAGCCGGGAATTGAGAGCGGCTGCGCGAGGCCGGAGTGGACGTACGGCGAACTCGCCATCGGCGTCGATTCGCCCGGCACCGCGGTGTCGATCGGGATCGCGGCGGACGATGGATCGGCGGCCGTGCCGGCGCGCGGAGCGTTTTCAGGAGCCATGCTTCGATGCTATCCGAAACCGGCGAAGGGCGAAAGCCTCAACCCACGCGCCATCGCTTCAATTGTTGTTCATCCAGCTCGACGCCCAGCCCGGGGCCGTCGGGCACCTGCGCGTGCGGCGGGCCGAGGTCGAGCGGCTGCGTGATCAGGTCGGCGTCGTGGTAGAACGGGCCGATCGTATCGGCGGGGAACGTGTCGGTGTCGATTTCGGGGAAGGCGGCCGCGACGTGGAGCATGGCGGCGGTGCCGATGCCAAGTTCGAGGTTGCTGCCGATGGTGCAGCGGAGACCCGCGGCCTTGGCGACGGCGACGATCTCCGCCGTGGCCGCGATGCCGCCGTGCTTGCCGGGATAGACGCTGAGGATGTCCGCGGCGCGGTGGAGCGTCAGCAGCCAGGCATCCTGCAGGGTGAAGACCGATTCGTCCGCCATGATCGGCGCCGGGGTCTCGCGGCGCAGTTCCGCGAGCGCGGCCGGATCGCCCGCCGGGATCGGCTGCTCGGCGAGCAGGAGGTTCACATCCGCGAGCGCCCGCAAGCAGTGCTTCGCCTGCTGGATCGTCCAGCCGCAGTTGGCGTCGATCGTCACGGGAATGTTCTTTCCGGCCACCTCGCGCACGGCGCGCACGCGGGCAATGTCCGTCTCGGGATCGAGGCCGACCTTCACCTTCACGCACGACACGCCGAGCTTCAAATGGTCTTCGGCCATCCGGATTGAACCGGCCACGTCCCGCGCCCAGACGACGAGCTTGATGCGCACCGTGTCGCGGACCTTGCCGCCGAGCAGCTGATACACCGGCAGCCCGGCCGCCTTCCCGGCGATGTCCCACATCGCCATTTCGACGGCGGCCTTCGTGAACGGGTTCAGCTTGATGATGAAGTCCATCGCCCGGCGGATCGCCGTGGTATCCCGCGGGTCCTTCCCGAGGATGACCGGCTCGATGTACTCGCGAATCGCCGCGACGGTGCCCGCCTGGGTTTCACCCGACCAGAGGCCGCTGATCGTCGCCTCGCCGAGGCCGACGATCCCGGCGTCGGTATGCACCTTGACGATCACATAGGGCGAGACGGCATGCTCCCCGTGTGCCGTCTTGGCGGTGAGACCCTTTTTGAGTGGAACGCAAACGGGAATCGCTTCGACACGCGTGATCTTCATGGGCGACCCTCGCGATGAATGGATCGGGTTGCCGGCTCACTTCCGCTCGAACACGACCCGGCCGGCGACGACCGTGAACAGGACCTTCGTATCGCGTACGTCGGCCACGGGGCAGGTCAGCACGTCGCGGTCGATGACGATGAGGTCGCCGTATTTGCCGGCTTCCAGCGTGCCCTTCTTCGCCTCCTCCTTGTGGAGGAAGGCGTTGTTCACCGTGTAAAGCCGCAGGGCCTCCTCGCGCGTCAGCGCCTCGTCGGGTCGAAGGACGCCGCCGCGTTCGAGGGTGCGCGTCAGCGCGACCCAAACGCCGAGCCACGGGCTCCAGGGGTTCGTCGAATCGAGCGGGTCGTAGCGGAGCATATGGTCGCTGCCGCCGCCGACCGTGGTGTACTTGAGCCACGACTTGTACGGCTGGAACCAGCGCATGCGGTCGGGGCCGAGGACTTTCAGGAGCGTGTGGCCGTCCTTATAGAGCCACGCGGGCTGCACGTCGGCGCAAACGCCGAGTTCCCGGCATCGCTCGAGGTTCCGCTGCGACGGGAAGTTCGCGTGCGTGATGCAGTGGCGCAGGTCCTTCACGGGCACGCTCCGGTTCGCGGCTTCGTAGGCGTCGAGCAGCACGTCCATGCCCCCCTCGCCGGCGCAGTGGGCGGTGACCTGCCACTTGCGCTTTGAACCTTCTTCGACGACGGTTTTGAGTTGATCGGGCTGGATGAAGAGCAGGCCGCGGTAGTCGTCCTGCGTGATTTGATAGGTATCGCCGCGGGGCCAGGGCTGGCGCATGTAGGCGGAGCCGTTGAGCATGCCGCCGTCGAGGAACATCTTGATGGGGCCGACACGGACCCAGTCGTCGCCGGAACCGGAGGGCGCGCCGAGGGCGTCGAAGCGCTTGCCAATCTCCTCGCGCGTGCCGCCGGGGCTGAAACTGCGCGCGACGTTGATGCGCACGGTGAGTTCGTCATTCTTCCGCAGCGAAAGATAGAGGTCGTAGTCGCCCTGGCCGGCGTTCCGGTCGGCGACGCTCGTGAGGCCGTGCTCGTTGTAAAGCCGGAAGAGCTTCTTCACCGCCTCGCGGCGTTGTTCCGGCGTGATCTTGTCCGCGGAACCCGGCACGCCCTTGAGCACGCCATAGGCGTTCCGCAGCATCCCCGTCGGTTCGCCTGTCGCCTCGTCCTTCACCACCTGCCCCGCCGTCGGGTTCTTCGTCTCCTTCGTCACGCCCGACATTTTCAGGGCGAGCGAGTTCGCGACCCCCGCCGGGCCGGCATGGTACAGCACCGGATGCTTCGGCGAAACGGAATCGAGTTCCGCCTTCGTCGGGAAGCGAGCCTCCTTCAACCGCGTCGGGAACGCGTAGCGGATGACGATCCACTTTCCTTCGGGAAGGATCGCGGCCTGCTTGCGGATATATTCGAGCACTTCGACAATCGACTTCAAGTTCGGCAGCGGTTCCCCGACCTCACTCAGGGCCGCCCCGCTCGGGTGCACGTGGCTGTCCATGAGGCCCGGCAGCACCGTACGCCCGTTCGCGTCGATCACGCGCGTCTTCGGCCCCTTCAACTTGAGTATGTCCTCGTCTTCGCCGACCGCGAGGATCGTGCCGTCGCGCACCGCGATCGCCTCCGCGACCGTCGACTTCGCGTCGAGCGTGACGACCTTCGCGTGGTGAATGATGAGGTCCGCCGGCTCGGCGGCGAGGAGGAAGGGGAGTGCGATGAGTGTGAAGAGATATTTCATCATGAAATGATTCTATTCGTTTAGCCGCGAGGCGGAGTCTTCGGAGCCGAGCGCGGGTGGCGGCCAGACGATGGAATTGAACCTCCTATTTTTATTCCAAGTCGACAACCGTGATCCGGCCGTCCTCACCGCCGAGTGCCAGCGTGAGGCCATCGGGCGCGACGACGGCCGAATACAGTTTGCCGGTGTCGAAGTCGTATTTCAGACGAACACCCCCACTCCCGGCGTCCCAAACGATGACCACCCCGTCGCTGGCGGCGGTGTAGACGGTCCGGCCATCCGGTCCGAACCCGACCGCCCAGATCGGCCGCCGGTGCCCGACAAGTGTTATCTCTTCACCAGTTCGGAAATTCCAGAGGTCCACGACCGTGCCGTGACCCACGGCCAGGATTGGGGCGTCGGGGTGGAACGCCGCCGGTCCATTCTGCGGCGACTTGGGATGATCGCGGCTTGCCAGGGCGGCACCCTCGGCCGACCAGACCGTGGCCCGGCTTCTCCCCACTGCGGCGAACCGCTGGCCGTCCGGTGACACCGCTAGCCGTGTCGCCTTCGGCGCGGCCCGCGGTCGACCGGGAACTTTGACGGCGGGTTCCGCCAGGGATGCATCCATGCGCCAGACCGCGTCCGGCGACACCAGCAGCAACCTGCCGTCGGGCAGTCCTGCCACGTCGGACACCTGGCTCGGCCCCGTGCCGCTCGCGAGGAGCTGGCCCGAATTCAGATCCCACACGCTCACCTGACATGGGACATCCGTGTATCCATCAACGTCGCGGGTCGGCTGATCAGTGTGGGCCGTGACGAGTCGGTCGCCGCCGGCGTGAAACATGGACGCGACGCTAGTATCGCGGACCTGAAACCGAACCGCATGGAACTCGTTGACCATCCTGCCGATCCGACTCCAGAGCCGGATTGGATCGGCCACGATCATGCGATTACCGATGAGCTTCGCGGCCGGCACGGACAGCAGGAGCTCGCCGCTGCGATCGAACGCGAGCTTCGCCACGCGGGCCGGCGGCTCGGCCGGATAGGCGTTCCATGTGATCACGTCGCAGATCCTCCGCCGGTGTTCACTTTGTCCACGACCGGCGGACATACGTCGCGCCGGTCGCCCATTTCGTTGTTGAACAGTCCAAACCCAATGTCAAGAATGGGGAAGGCCCCTGAGAGCCCCCGAAACAGCTATCTGGCGGTGGAAGCGGAGGAGAAATGAAGGCGCTTGAAGTATCCATCAACGGCCACCGCTCATGTCTCGCTGGAGTTGGAGACGACGGCGTTCTACACACCATTGTGAACTGCATCAGCAATCCCGAAAGAGAACACGACATCTTTCTCAGCGTTGGTGGGCTCGACTGCGCTACCGATGAACACCTCCGCTGGTCCACACCGTCCATAGGGCTCGGGTCCGAGATTACCGTTCGGGTCATCGATGCGACAACGGTTGACCCGCCAGACGAACGATCTCGGTCCGAGCGGCCCACGACGTTACAACAGTACCGCGAGTGCCTCCGGGAAATCAGCGAACGACTCGCCGAGGAAGAGCGGCAGCAATTGCTTCGTATGTTGATGACCGATCTCGAACGTGAACGCCTCGAACCCGAATGAAGTGTCAAATGCTTGCCGGGGCCCCCGAGCTCCGCTCCGAAGACTCCGCGTCGCGGCTAAACTTACTTCACCACTTCCACCTGCTTCTCGTCGTCCACTTCGATCTGAATCTGGTTCTGGAACTTCGACAGCTTCCCCTTGATCCGCACAGTCTTGCCCTTGAAGGTGTCGCCGGTCGCGTCCTTCCAAGTCCCCTCGCGGCTCTTGGCGTTCATCACCACCGTGAAGTTCTTCTCGTCCCGGAAGTCGGCCTCGCTGTTCAGGAACAGCCGGCGTTTGTCCGCCGTCAGCCGGCCGCCCTTCACCTCGAACTGCAGCGTCACCTCGTCGCCGACCTTCCCCTTCAGCGCCTCCGCCGGACTCAACACGCCCTCCGGCCGTTTCACTTCAACGCCCGGCTTCGGCTCTGTCGCGGTCTTCGGCTTCGCGGCCACGTTCTCGTTCGGCGTCAGCATCCCCAGCCGGATCGCGTGCCGCACCACGATCTCGCCGTCCTCGTCCCGCAGTTGCAGCGTCACGCGCGGGCTGGTCTCGCTCGTCCAGTCGATCGTGATGAGGCCGAAATTGTTGCCGTAGGGCATCGCGGCCACGCGGTGGCGGTTCTTCTCCGGGGCGCGCCAGGCCTTGTTCGCCTGGTTGAAGCCGCTCGCGGTGATGTCGTAGAGCGGGTACGAGATCGCCTCCTGAGACATCGACAACTCGGCGAGGTGCCGGTCGCCGCTGAGGAAGACGACGCCGTTCGCCTTCGTGTCCCGCAGCAGCTTGAAGAGCCGCTCGCGCTCGTGCGGGATCAGCGACCACTTCTCGAACGGATGCTCCTCGCTGAGCACCTGGATGCCGGTACCGATCAGGCGCAGCTCGGCCGGCACCTTCAGCTGCTCCTCGAACCACGTCCACTGCTCTTCGCCGAGGAACGTCGCTGCGGGATCGGTGTTCGGCTGCGATTCCGTGACGCGAAGGCGCGGGTTGAACTTCGTCGTGATCGTGCTCCGGTGGTACCGGCCGTCCAGCATGATGACCTGGACGCGCTTCCCCTCCGGGCCGAACACCTGCGCGTGATACACGCCCTTGCGCGTGCGGCGGGGCGAATCCTTCGGCACGCCAAAGAAGTCGAGGAAGATCTGCTGCGATTCGTCCTTGAAGGGGAACCGGGCATCACCGTCGTTCTTGCCGAAGTCGTGATCGTCCCACGTCGCAAGGATCGGCACGGTCTTCTTGAGCTTCGCAAACTCCCCTTCGCCGTCGAGCTTGCCGTAGGTCTCACGGATCCGGTTCGGGTCGACCTTCTTCGACTTGTCGAGGTCGGCGTACATCGTATCGCCGAGCAGCACCAGCAGGTCGGGTTGGAGCTTGCCGATCGATCCCCAGATCGGGCAGGGTTTGTCCTGATCGGCGCACGACCCGAAGGCGATGCGCGCGAGCGGCTTTTCCTGCGCGATCGCGGGCGCCGCACCGACCAGCGCAACCACGAGTGCCAACAGCAGGCGGGTCATGGGTGTTGTTCTTTCGGGAAAGTCCGGGGTCCGGTGGGCATTTTTCACAATTAGCCCCTTGTGGAAAGGGGGTGGCTTCGGTCAAGATAGGGAAAAGAGTCGGTCTCATCGAACACTCATGTAGTCCATCGTGTACCGCGTACTTCGCCCGTCCGGCCCCCATCGCCCAATCCGTTCGTCCGTTCGCCGGTCGGTCGCCCCGGTCCGCTTCCGTACAACGTCCCCCATCGCCGCCCCTCGGGAGAGTCGCCATGGCCAAGGCCCGCAATGACTTCACGGACATTCTTGTCAAGAAGAAGATCATCAGCCCCGACCAGATCGAGGAAGCCGTCAATATGGCCGCCTCGACCGGCCTGCGGCTCCAGGACGCGCTTGCCAAGCTGAACTACGTTCCCCTCATCGAATCCAGCCGCGCCATGGCCGAGCATGGCGGCTTCGAGTTCGTCGACCTCGCCACGCTCGAAATTCCCAAGGCCGTCACCGAACTCGTCCCCGAATCGGTCGCCCGCGAAAACGTCGTGCTCCCCCTCGCGCTCGAGGGGAACACGATGAAGATCGCGATGAACGATCCAACGAACATTGAAGTGCTCGACAAGCTCCGGTTCGTTCTGAATCGCGAGATCCAGCCGGTCCTGGCCCCGCAGGAACAGATTCAGGAAGCCATCAACCGGAACTATGGTCAGACGGAAACCGAGTCGGTCGACTCCATGCTGGTGGAATTCACCGACACCGCCATCGAGTTCACTCAGACGGAAGGAGCCGGCGGCAGCCTGGCGGCGGCCGATGAAAGCGACGCTCCGGTCATTCGACTGGTCAATCTGATCATCTCCGAAGCGATCTCGCAACGGGCGTCGGACATTCACGTCGAACCCTTCGCCGACCGCGTGCGCATCCGGTACCGGATCGACGGCGTGCTGGTCGAGCGGGACGCGGTGCCGCGCCGGCTCCAGTCGGCCCTGACATCCCGCATCAAGATTATGTCGAATATCGACATTTCCGAGAAACGCCGTCCGCAGGACGGTCGGATCAAGATGACGGTGAACAGCAAACACTTTGACCTTCGCGTGAGCTTGCTACCAAGCTGCCACGGTCAGTCGACGGTGATGCGGATTTTGGACCGCGGCAACATTCAGGTGAATATCCGAGAATTGGGCTTCGCCGAAGAAGAGTACATCCGCTTCCAGAACATCATCAAACGACCGAACGGGATTTTCCTCGTCACCGGGCCGACCGGGTCGGGAAAGACCACGACCTTGTACGCCGCCCTGAACGAACTGAACCGGCCGGACCGGAAGATCATCACGGCCGAGGATCCGGTCGAGTATTATCTCCCCGGCATCAATCAGGTGGAGGTCAAGCACCAGATAGGTCTGGACTTCGCCCGGATCATCCGCGCGATGTTGCGGCAGGCGCCGAACATCATTCTGGTCGGGGAAATCCGGGACAAGGAGACCGCCGAGATTGCTGTTCAGGCATCTCTGACTGGACACTTGGTTTTCAGTACACTGCACACGAACGATGCGCCCAGCGCCATCACGCGACTGACCGACATCGGCGTGCCGCCGTTCCTCACCGCCAGCTCGGTCATTGCGATCATGGCACAACGGTTGGTGCGTGTGAATTGCCCCAAGTGCAAGGAGCCGTACACCCCCTCCGAAGGCGAACTCAAGGCCGCGGGTATTACCCCGGACAAAATGAAAGCCGCCAATCCGATGCGCGGTCGCGGCTGCCCGTACTGCCGCCAAGGTGGCTACCGCGGGCGCCAGGCGATCTTCGAACTCATGAAAATGACCGGTGCTTTGCGGGAACTGACCTTCGCCCAAGCCCCGGCCCAGGAACTCCGTCGCAAGGCCCGCGCGTCGGGAATGCGGACTTTGCTGGATGACGGTGTCGCGAAAGCACTTAAGGGCGTGACCACCGTTCAAGAGGTCTTGAGCATCTGTCACGCCGAAGCGATGGTGTTGGACAAGTAACGCGATTCACCCTGCTCGGATCGATTTCACCCCGGCCGGGAGAATTCCTCTCGGCCCTTTTGGAGGCCCACCGGATCCCGCGAATAATTGAGCAGTCCGCCGCCGAGCGAAACTCGCACCGCCCGGCGTTCGTCCCGTCTCGATTCCTCTCGCCGTCCGGCGTCGCCACCACCGAAGGAGTGTGCCGTGGCCACTGTTGCGATGGAAAAGTTGCTGTCCACGGTCATTCAGATGAAGGCCAGCGACTTGCACATTAGCGTCGGGCAACCGCCGGTGATTCGCGCGGGCGGCCGGATGCGCAAGCTGGACGCCAAGATTCTCGACCCCGACGACACGACCGGTCTGATGAAGTCGATCACGCCGGACCGCTGCCAGCAGGAGTTGCAGCAGAAGGGCGGAGCCGACTTCGCCATCGAATACACCGACGGCATGCGGTTCCGCGTCGCCATCTTCAAGCAGCGCGGCACCATCGGCATGGTCATGCGGCGCATCCCCTCCCAGTTCCTCACCTTCGAGCAGCTGCGCATGCCGGAGGCGATCCGCTCCCTAATCGTCCGGCCGCGGGGCTTGCTCCTCGTCACCGGGCCGACCGGTTCCGGCAAGACCACGTCGCTCGCGTCGATGCTGAACTTCATCAACGACAACTACGACCGCCACATCATCACGCTCGAAGACCCGATCGAGTATTACCACAAGCACAAGAAGTGCACGGTGAACCAGCGGGAAATCGGCGTGGATGTGCCGGAGTTCAAGGAAGGCATCCGCCGCGCGCTGCGGATGGACCCCGACGTGATCCTCGTCGGCGAAATGCGGGACTTGGAAACGATTCACGCCGCCATCGAGGCGGCCGAAACCGGCCACGTCGTGTTCGGCACGTTGCACACCTCCGGGGCCGCGTCCACGATCAACCGGATCATCGACGTCTTCCCGAAGGAGCAGCAGGACCAGGTCCGCACGCAGCTATCGACCGCGCTCATGGGGGTGCTCTCGCAGGCGCTCCTGCCCAAGATTCCCGAGTCGGTCATCGCCGCCTACGAGATGATGGTGGTGACGCCGGCCATCCAGAACCTGATCCGCGAGAACAAGGTCTACCGGATCGACTCCGCCATCCAGACAGGGCGGAAGCACGGGATGTTCCTGCTCGACGAATCGCTGTTCAACCTGTGGAAGGACCAGCTCGTCGCGAAGGAAGAAGCCCTTCTCAAAGCGGCCAAGCCGGCCGAACTGGCGGCGAAGATCGCGGCGTTCGAGCGCGGCCTGCTTGAAGACGAAGATGACGAGGATGATGACGACGACGAGGACGATGACGACGATGATGACGACGACGAGGACGACGACGACGATGATCGTCGCCGACCTCGCAAGGCCCCGTACAAGCGTTGAGGGTCGGGCACTCGTTTCGCGAGTGCCCGGAGTTTTTCAACGGAATCGCAGAATCCCGAATCGAACTCTCGCGGCTGTCTCCCGGATTTGGTTGAGCGGCCGTCCTTGCGAATAAAGGTCCACACCGATGTCCACGACCCCGCCAAGCCCGAACGACCCGAAGAAGCCGGCCGTGCCCGGCACGCCGCCGGCGGCCGGGGCGAAGCCGCCGCAAGGCGCCGCGCCGGTCCAGAAGCCGCCGGTGCCGCCGCAGGCCGACGGGAACAAGCCGGTCTCTCCGGGTCAACCACCGGCGCAACGGCCGGTGTCGCCGGCGCCGAAGCCGATTGGCAGCACGCCGCCGGCCGCCGGTGCCAAGCCGCCAACCGCGCCGACGGGCGGCGCGCCCACGCCAAAGCCCGTCGCACCAGGCACGCCCCAGCAAAAGCCCGCGGCGCCCGCCGCGACGGGGCAGAAGCCCGCCGCACCCGCGGCCCCCGGCGTCAAGCCGCCCACCCCGGGCGCTCCGAAGCCCCCGGCTGCCGGACAGAAGCCCGCCGCCCCGGCTCCCAAGCCCGCACCCAAGCCGCCCGCGAAGAAATCCCTCACCCACGTCGACGCCAGTTCCAAGCAACTCGGCCAGAAACTCGTCGACCTCGGCTTCCTCGACGACGCGCAGCTCGATTCCATCTACGAGGACATGCGCACCAGCGACGACAAGCTCCACGAGCTTGTGGCTTCGCGCGGCCTCGTGAACGAGGATCAACTGCTCCAGGCGCAGGCCGAACTGCACGGAATGAAGGTGCAGAGCCTCGAGGACGTGAAGCCGAACAAGGACGCGACCGCGAAGGTGCCGCAGACGATGGCGGACCTCTACAAGGTCGCGCCGATCTCGTTCGAGAACAATGTTCTGACCGTCGCGATGGCGGATCCGAACAACTTGCAGGCGCTGGACGACATCCGCAACTTCCTCGGCATCGCGGAGGTAAAGGCCGTACTGGCGGCCCCCAAGGCCGTCGAAGACCTGATGAAGAAGTGCTACTCCACCAGCGCCGCGATCGACGAGGAATCGATCGCCAGCATCATCAAGGAACTCGAAGGGGACGCGGACCTGAACCGGGCCGCGATGAAGCGCGAGACGAGCATCGACCTGAACAGCCTCGAAGAAATGGCGCACTCGGCCCCGGTGCGGAAGCTGATCAACATGGTCATGCTCATGGCCATCCGGGACAAGGCATCGGACATCCACTTCGAGCCGTTCGAAGACGAATACAAGATGCGGTACAAGTGCGACGGGGTGCTGTACGAGATGGTGCCCCCGCCACGCCACCTCGCCACCGCCATCGCCAGCCGGATCAAGGTCATGTCGAACCTCGACATCGCCGAACGCCGGCTCCCGCAGGACGGGCGCATCGAGCTGAACCTCGGCGGCAGCCGGATCGACATGCGCGTCAGCGTGCTGCCCACGCTCTTCGGCGAGTCGGTCGTCATCCGGGTGCTGGACCAGTCGAACGTCGGCCTGTCGCTCGACAAGATCGGCATGCCGACGAAACTTCTCGCCGAGTTCCGGCAGGTCATCAAGAAGCCCAACGGCATCTGCCTCGTGACCGGTCCCACCGGCTCCGGCAAAACGACGACACTCTACTCGGCCCTTTCCGAACTCAACGACATCGACACCAAGATCATCACGACCGAAGACCCGGTCGAGTACGAAATCGACGGCCTCGTGCAGTGCCCGATCAACCACGAGATCGACCTGACCTTCGCCGCCGCCCTCCGCGCGATTCTCCGGCAAGACCCGGACATCATCCTCATCGGCGAGATCCGCGACCTCGAAACGGCGCAGATCGCCATCCAGGCGTCGCTGACGGGGCACCTCGTGTTCAGCACGCTGCACACGAACGACGCGCCGTCGTCCATCACGCGCCTGCGGGACATGGGCGTCGAGCCGTTCCTCATCACCGCCACGCTCGAAGCCATTCAGGCGCAGCGGCTCGTGCGCCGCGTCTGCCAGGTTTGCAAGACCCCTTACGAGCCGACGCGCGACCAGCTGATGGAACTGAACCTGACGACCGAGCAACTGGGCGGCGGGAAGTTCTTCTACGGCGAAGGCTGCGACAAGTGCAACAACCTCGGCTTCAAGGGCCGGACCGGTATCTACGAGCTGATGCTCATCAACGACGACATCCGCGACATGATCAGCCGCGGGGCGTCGAACGACCAGATCCGCGCCTACACGCGGAAAATCGGCATCAAGGGCCTGCGCGAAGCCGGCGTCGAAGCCCTGCTCGCCGGCGTCACGACGCTCGCCATTGATACGGATATCGGTCTGCCGCTGGGCGAAGACGAACACGAATCATCCTGAGGGCTGGATATGCCGACGTTCAAATTCGAAGCGCTGGATACGTCCGGCCAGGAAGTGAAAGACTCCGTCGACGCCGGGAACGAAGAGGAAGCGTCGCAGAAGATCAAGGCGATGGGCTACTTCGTCACGAAGCTCACCGCCGCGCAGGTCAAGGGCAAGAAGGGCCAGAAGAAGAAGACCGGCAAGAGCCGCAAGACCTTCGTCCTCGGCGGCGTGTCGCAGAAGATGCTCTGCATCTTCACGCGGCAGTTCAGCACGCTGCAGGACGCCGGCCTGCCGGTGCTGCGAAGCCTGCGCATCCTCGAAAAGCAGATGAAGCCGAGCGCCCTCAAGAACGCGCTCATCGACGTCGTCGAGGACGTCGAGTCCGGCTCGACGCTCTCCGAGTCGCTCGGCCGGCACCCGAAGTGCTTCGACCGCCTCTACGTGAACATGGTGAAGGCCGGCGAGGCCGGCGGTGCGCTCGAAGTCATCCTCCAGCGCCTCGCCGAGTTCAAGGAGAAGAGCCAGAGCCTGAAGCGCAAGGTCGTCGGCGCGATGGTCTACCCGAGCGTCGTCATCATGGTCGCCGTCGGGATCCTCACGTTCATCATGGTGTCGATCATCCCGAAGTTCAAAAAGATCTTCGAGGAGTTCGGTCTCAGCCTCCCGCAGGCCACCAAGATCCTCATCGACGTCTCCGACTGGGTCGCCAGCTACTGGTATGTCATCCCCTTGTTCCCGCTCGGCGTCTACTTGTTGATCAAACTCATCCGATTGACCAAGGCCGGGAATTACGCTCTCGACAGAATGACGCTCTGGATACCCATTGTCGGGAGCCTCGTCGAGAAAACGATCGTGGCCCGAACGATGCGCACCTTGGGAACGCTCATCAGTTCCGGCGTGCCGATCCTCGAAGCCCTGTCGATCGTGAAGGATACCGCCAACAACGTCGTCTTCGAGCGGATGTTCCAGCGGGTTTTGGAATCCATCCGCGAAGGGGATACCATTGCTGACCCGCTTCGCGAAGCCCGACTCGTGGACGACATGGTCGTGAACATGGTCGAGGTCGGCGAGGAGACCGGCGACCTCGACACGATGCTGTACAAGGTGGCCGACTTCTACGACGAAGAAGTCGACACGCTGGTGAAGAGCCTGATCTCGCTCTTGGAGCCGATCATGATCGTGTTCCTCGGCGGCGTGATCGGCGCGATCGTGATCTCGCTGTTCCTGCCGCTGATCAAGCTGCTGGAAGGTCTGTCGAAATAAGGTTCGCAAACGAAGCCCGCGGACGTTCGTCCGCGGGAGGGTTTCATCAGGAGTCTTTCCCATGTTGCGGTCGCCATCTCCGCCGCGCCGGATGCCGTCCGGCTTCACGCTGGTCGAACTGCTGGTGGTGATCGCCATCATCGCCGTTCTGGTGGGGCTTCTGCTCTCGGGCGTACAGGCCGTGCGCTTCCGGGGCGATGAACTCAAGGTCCGCGGCGACATCACCGGACTCGAGACGGCCCTGACCTCGTTCAAGACGAAGTACAACCGCAACGTGCCCTGCGCGGGCGGCGGGCCGATGGGGACCTTCCGCCTCGCGTCCGCCTACCAGGACGCGACCGGCACCTATTATCCCGGCTTCAATGACGCTTCCCCGGAGATCGTCGCCTTGCGGGCGATTTTCCCGCGCATCGACCTGCGCGATAACGGCCTGCGCCGCGCCGGCGTCGCCTACGTGCCTCCCGTGGCCCCGGCGACAACCTCGCCCAACCTCGCCACCAACGGCATCCTCGGCAGCGCCCCCGCCCTGCTCGACCCGAACCAGTGCCTCGTGGTCTTCCTTACCGGCGGCACCTTCACCGAGTTCTCCGGCTTCGCGACCAACCCCCTGCAACCCTTCCTGTCGCTCGCCACCAACCCGAACGCGCAGCGGATCGCGCCGTTCTTCGACAAGCTCACGCCGGATCGCCGGGTGTTGCCGTTCGACTGGCTGACGAAGGCGAAGGGGAGCCTCGACACGCTGGCGTCGCCGCCGTCGCCGCTGATGTCGTCGTCCAACGTCCGCCGCTGGGAAGGCGCCGCCCCGAACAACGACACCGTTTCGGATGCCTCCAACAATCCGTCCGTCAGCAATGAACCCTGGTTCGTCGACCCGTGGGGCACGCCGTACTTCTACACTGCCACCAGCGGCACTGGCACCGCCGCCGACTATCCGAGCCAGTGCCTGATCGGCCCTTTCGGCGGCAAGTTCTCCGGCTACAACCGCACCGCCGCGCTGCAACTGCCCACGGCCGCCGACTACACCGGCTTCCCCGCGATCGGTCTCGTCGCCTTCCGGGAATCCGCCAACAAGTTCTACAACCACAACGGCTTCCAGATCGTCAGCGCCGGCCCCAACGGCTCGGACATCCGCAACAACAAGAACTGGGGCTTCGGCCGCAATCCCGGCGGACTCATCGCCTTCGGCCAGGGCGACTTCGACCCCGCCCGCGGCGGCGGCGGCGACGACTACACGAACTTCCGTTCCAAGTTCCTCGCGGCGGCCGACTGATCCAGGAGTACTTCGCTATGACCGCTTTCCATCGCCGCCGGCGCGCCGGGTTCTCGCTGGTCGAACTGCTCGTCGTCATCGCCATGCTGGCGGTGCTGGCGGCACTCGGTACCGGTGCCTACTTCCGCGTCCGCGGCAGCGCCCAGGTGAAGGCGACCGAGGACACGCTGTCCAAGGCGAGTTCCGGTTTCATGCAGATCTGGTCCGCCGAACTGGACAACGCCCGCGATTCCTTCGCGGGCAAGTCCGGCTTCGCCCAGTACGCCAGCGCCGTCGACAGCCTGAAGATCATCGCCGGCGGCGACGTCGACCGCGCCCGGGCGCTCTGGAACTACCTCTGGATGAAGAACGCCTTCCCGCAGACGATCGCGGAGGCGACCGCCGCCACGACCATGACCGTCAACGTCGGCGGCACGAACTACACCGTCACGCTGCCGGCGCGGCCGACGTTCGCCGGCATGACCGCCGGAACCTTGACGAACCCCGAACAGGGCGCCGTGATCCTCTACCGGATCCTTACGCAGAAGGGATCCCGCGGCCAGGTCTACAACGAGGAGGCGATCGGCAGCCTGTCGCTCGTCCTCCCCGGAACGCAGTACCGCGTCTTCACCGACGCGTTCGGCCACCCGATCACGTACATCCGCTGGACCTCCGGCCAGCAGGGCGAACTGAATTCGCCGTCGTTCCTGAAAGGGAACAACCCCAGCCGCGATCCGTTCGACCCGACGGGTCGATTGCTGTCGACCGCGTGGACGGTCGCGGCCCAGCGCACGGCGGCGGCCACGGCGCTCGGTTTCACCGATTTCACCAGCACGAACTGGATGCCGACGCTCATCGCCCGCGGCGACTCCGATTCCTGGGGTACGCTCCTGTCCACGCCCACCGGTCTCGTGCCGGTGCCGGACGGCGTGCTCTCCGGCTACAAGCTCCGGCGCCAGGGCGCCCGAGGTGACCAATGATCCGTCGCACAACCAAACCGGGCTTCACGCTCGTCGAACTGCTGGTGGCGATGGCGCTCGCCGTCGTCCTGCTCGCGCTCGCCATCGGCGTCTCGCAATCGTCGGCGTTCGATTCCCAAAAGGTCGTCGGCTCGGCGGACCGCCTGACCGAGTGGATGATCGCGGCCAAGTCCAAGGCGCTGCGCGACAAGGCGCCCCGCGGCATCCGGCTCATCCCCGATACCGCCAATCCCGAGATCATCCGCGAGATCGCCTACATCGAACAGCCCGACCCGATCCCGTCGAACGGTCCGTTGCTCCTCGGCAGCCGGCTGACCTTCTACTACCCGTGCAAGGTCACGCAGACGACGATGCCGCAAAACGTGAGCTACGACTTCGACAACCTGCTGCCCGTGCCGATGGGCGCGACTCCCGCTCCGGCCGGACGCGGTGTTTACCTCACGCTATCCACAGCGCAACTCGCCACGTTTTCCTCCACCGTCCAGGCGAACGATCTGATTTCGATTCCCGAACTCCGTTGCGTCCTGAAACTCGGCAGCCCGACACACACCACGAATCCCGTCGCACCGCCCGGCGTGAACAACGCCGCCACGGCGACGATCCTGTTGAATGTCGCGGCGCAGTCTCTTCCGGATCTCGGAAGGAACGTTTACAGCATTCACAACAGTTCGACCCTCGATGGCGCCGCTCACCCCCAAGTTCCGGCCTCACCGACCAACGGCACGCTGATGGTGTCGAACTTCAGCATCATCCGCGCCGCGCGGCCGATCCTCGGCGAACCGACTCAACAACTCCCCAGCGGCATGGCCGTGGATGTCCGCGCCGCGCAGACGACGAGCCTCAACCCGCCGGCCGCGGACGTGAACGGGAACCGCGACATCCTCTTCGCGCCCACCGGCGAAGTCATCGGTGCCACCGAGGCGCTCACCGTCCTGCTATTGCGCGACGCGAACCTGCCGAACGTGGTCGCTCCGCTGGGGGCGAACTACGACCAGGCCGGGCAGATGATCCTGATCTGCCTTTACAACAAGACCGGCGCGATCGCGACGCAACCCGTGAACCCGCCACCGTCCCCGGATCCATACCGCTTCGCGCGGGACGGCATCAACACGGGGCTGTGAGTTTTCTCCCTCCCCATCGAAGGGGAAGGGAACACGAGGCGGAAACGCCTGCGATTCAAGCAATATTGGGTTTTTGGTATTCGTCGCCTCGACTCGAACAATGACCCGTCGGCCCTTCGGCCGAACACCCCGACCGGGGACCTGACATGATCGCGAATTCGCCGCTGGCCCGCCGCCGCGGCCTGACCCTCACCGAAGCCCTCGTCGCGATGTTCGTCGCGGCGATCGGCATGATTTCGCTGCTGGCGCTCTTCCCGCTCGGCGCGCTGCAGATGGGCCAGGCGCTCAAGGACTCCCGCTGCACCGAGACCGCGATGAACGCCGAGGCGCTGCTGCGGACGCACTGGCGCATCGAGATGATCGAGAAAGGGAACGACGCCGGCATCCTGACCTCGTTCGGCACCAGCACCGGCCTCAGCGATCCGGTCTTCCTCGACCCGATCGGCCGGTTGAACGTGGCCACGAACATCGCCGGCGTCACCGGCCTGCCCCGCCAACGCATCGCCACGGCGTCGACCTTCGCCACCGCCTTCCGCCAGTGCTCCCTGCTCGACGACATGACCTTCGACCCGTCGGGCACGCCGGTGCTCACCGGCGGCCGCGTCGAACGCGCCGGCCGCTACAACTGGATGGCCGTGCTCCAACGCCCGAACAACGGCATCGCCTACGAGGCGAACCTCACCGTGCTCGTCTTCGACGGCCGCGCCGCCGGCTACGTCGCCCCCAACAGCGAACTGGTCTACGGCGACCCGTCCAACACGAACCGCACGCACTCGTTCATCGCCGGCGGCAGTTCCATCCAGCTGCGCATGCTCACCACCGATCCGCGTCCGCAGGTCGGCAAGGGGCGCTGGATCGCGCTGTTCACGCCGACGACGCGCCTGCTGACCTTCCACCGGGTCGCAAGCCTGAGCGAAGACGCCAGCACCGCGGCACAGACCCGACTCGACATCGAACTGCAAACGCCGATCCCGGCCGGACACGATCCGGCCAGTTGCCGGGCGATCGTCTTCGCGGGCCTCGCCGAGGTCTTCGAACGCGCCCCGCTGACGGCCCACTGAACCGAGGCGACCATGCGAATTGCATCCTACTCCCGTCGTCGGCCCGGCTTCACGCTCGTCGAGGTGATCGTCGCCGCCGGCCTCTGCATGCTCATCATGAGCGTCCTCGCCGGCGCCTTCGCCGCCGGCATCGACACCTTCAGCCTGCTGAAGTCCACCGGTGAAATGAACGACCGGCTCGCCGTCGCCAAGCACATCCTCGTCGGCGACTTGCGCGAAACCCACCTCGAAGACGACACCGGCCTGCCCCTGCGCGTCAGCAACGTCCGCTACGACATCCTCGGCACGCCCCTCGCGCAAGACGCGGTGCTCGGCCGCTACGCCAGGCCGCCGGCGCGGGGCTTCTTCCGCATCCAGCAGAACACGGTCAGCACCAATGAAGGCACCGATCCCGACGGCATTCCGTCCAGCTTCTCCACGAGCCACTTCCTGCACATGACCGTCCGCCGCACGCCGGACCAGACCTCCAAGATGTTCCTCGCCCGCGTGCCGAACCCGAACCCGAACACCACGATTCCCAACATGACCGCCAGCGACGTCGCCGACGCCTGGACCAGCGACCGGAAGTTGGGCCTCTCGTTCAATGCCGAATACCCGTTCAACCTCCTGCCCGGTCCCGGCCGCGCGTTCGGCGACTTCGGTTACCGGCTCCAGCACGAATGCCTCGGTGCCATGAGCGGCATCGCCGTCGGCACGTCCGACCGCTCCTTCGCCTCGCCGTGGGCGGAGGTCGCGTACTTCCTTCGCAACTCCGGCACCACGACCACCGGCGCCGGCGCGCGGCCGCTGTTCAGCCTGCACCGCCGCGTCCGACTGCTCACCAAGAACGACTCCGGCACGCACCAACTCAATTGGGCACCCTTCCAGACCGCCGCCCCCGGCATGAGCTGCGCCCCGAGCGCCACCACCACCAAGCTGCTCAATGGACCCGGCGACATCGCCGTTCCCACGAACCGCATGGGCGGTCTCACGGGTGCCACCTCCGCGCTGGCCACCGGCGTGAACATCGACACCATCGGCCCCGTCGCCGACGCCGCCGGCAACATGACCGGCGAGGACATCCTGCTCACGAACGTCGTCTCCTTCGAAATCAAGGCGTCGTGGGATCGCGGGTTCTCGACCTTCACGAATCCCGGCAACCTCACCGGTGCCGGCCCGCGCTACGCCCTGCCGGTCCGTCAGGTCGGCAGCAATGAAATCGTCCCCGGGTCCGCGACGCCGATCGCACTCGCCGCCGCCGACACCCCGACGGCCGAAACGCCCTTCGACGATCTGCCCCTCGCCCCATCCGTCGAACGCGGCTGGAACCCCAACGACGCGTCGATGAACGCCCACACCTTCCCGCAAGGGAGCGGGAACCCGAACACCGCCCGCTGGTTCATGGATTCCACCTACACCGCCGGCACGCGACGCTTCTTCGACACCTGGGTGGCCGCGCCGAACTGGAACGAGTCCGTCGTGGAAAATCCGCCCATGTCGCGCAACTGGATTCCGAACCCGAACTATGTCCCGCTGCCGATCCGGCTCAAGGCGATCCAGATCAAGCTGCGGATCTACGACCCGAAGAACAAGCTGACCCGTCAGATCACGATCATTCAGGACCTCTAAGGTCGCCCGTCGCCCCCGACACACGCCGCCGGCTGGCTCCGGCGGTTCGCCGAACTTGCTCGAGGTGATGCCATGCTCGCACGCACCGACCGCCGTTTCGCCCGCCGCCGCGGCGCGATCCTGCTCGTCACGCTGACCCTGCTCGCGTTGTTCTCCGTCGTCGCCCTCTCCTTCGCGCTCTACGCCGAGTCGCACGCGCTCGGCTCGCGCACCCGGCGCGAAGCGGTCGCCACCGAAGACGGCCCGCCCCCCGTCGACCTCTACGCCAGCGCCGCCCTCGGCCAGATGCTCTACGGCGAACCCTCCGCCTCCTACGGCCTCGGCAACAACCTCCTCAAGACCATCCGCGGCCACGAAGACAGCACGATGGTCTACGGCGACAACCCCAACGGCGGGAACACCATCCCGTACAACGGCGTCGGCCAGTTCTCCGATCCGCTCGTCCTGCCGACCGCCACCGGCGGCACCGTCGCCCTCGACCGCCGCGACGTCATCAACTACGCCCTCCAGTTCCCGCGCCTCGCCAACGGCAACTTCGTCGCGACCGCCAACCACGTCGTCGACCCCTCGCACTCCGGTTTCCGTACCGCCGCGCAACTCGTCACGTCGCCCGGCGACGCCGTCACCTTCCCCACGAAGGCCTACGTCGCCCGCAACGCCCCCTACACCTACCCCGACCGCCTCAACGTGAAGGTGGCGATGCAGGACCCGAACACCGGCCGCATCCTCGTCCCCTCCTTCCATCGGCCCAGCCTGTTCGGCAGCCTGGACCGCACGAATCAGAACTGGCGCGACGACGCCTCCACCGTGTCGGCGAACTTCAACGCCGCCGGCCGCTACAAGATCCTCCGCCCGCGACCGTGGGACCACCGCCTGCCCGGCGAAACCGAAGACCTGTCGCAGTTCCCCTTCCCGCCGGCGAACCCCGACGGCACCATCACCGGCGACGTGCAGAACATCGCGCAGACCGATGGCCGCCAGCAGAACGATTCCGTCTGGGTCGACATGGGGCTGCCGCCGATGCAATGGCGCGGCCGCTGGATCCAGCCCCTCGTCGCCGCCACGATCCTCCCGCTCGACGGCCGCGTGAACGTGAACGTCGCCGCAACCCTCAACGGCGGTTCCACCAACGGTTTCGGCCCGTGGGAGATCGGTCTCCGCCAGATCACCGGGGACGCGAATACGATGGTGTCGACCCGCACCGGCGGCAGCAATCCCAGCCCGCGCGGCACGAACCTCGCCGCGTTCCCCTTCCCGGCCGTGGCGCAGAACTACGCCAAGGTGAACTGGGACGCCACCAACGCGACGGCGACGATGAACCTCCCGACGGCGAATACCGTCGCCTTCAATGCCACGCCGGTCAGCGATCCCACCTATCCCGCGGCCGGTTACGACGACGCCGTCGAATCGACCGGCACGGTGCCGCAGATGTTCTCGCCGTACTCGTGGAACGCCTTCACGTCGCCGGGGAAACTCTTCCCGCACACCGATCTGCGGCGTTCGGTGGTCCGCTACGCCGGCAAGCCGAACGACTACCTCGCCCCGTACTTCGGCCCGACGGCGCCGACATCGCTGACCGGCACGGGTCCGGGCAACCCCTCCGCGTTTCGCCGGACGCTCCTGACCACCGCGAGCAACTCGCTGGCACGGATGCAGTTGCAACCTAACTACCGCGATTACTTGACCACGCCTACTTTGACTCCTGGTGCCCGGACGCTCTCACTGGCCGGTAATACCATCGTCGTAAACGGCATGTTGAACGACGATCGCCAACTCCTCTTCCCGTTCGCGACTCAGCCGAACGGCGTGCCCGGCACCTGGGCCACCGACTACCCGCAAGGGACGGCCGCCGATCCGAACATCCGCAGCTACCGCAACGCGATCGCGCAACTCGGGCCGCTGAACCTGAATCGTCCGCTCGTCGATTACCGCGTGGACACGACCCTCTCACTGGCGGACCCGGCGAACGCCGGTGCGCCCATGCTCGTGCAGGGCCAGGCGGCCATGGCCGACCGGAATACCTTCGCCCGCGAAATCTTCGCACGCCTGATCCTGGCGACCGGCGCGAAGGCGGTCGTGGTCAACGCCAGCACCATCGTGCTGCCCGACCCGGCGAACGGGAACCAACTGACCTACGGCGGCGCGTCCTACCCGGTCACCGCGCAGGAGTACGACGTCCTCCGGCATCTGGCGCAGATCGCCGCGAACATCGTCGACCAGCGCGACAACGACGACATCGCGACGCCGTTCGTGTGGAATCCGCAGGTACCCGCGACCCCGCTCGACCCCGCGAACTTCGCGCCGCCGGAACTGCCGAACCGCGTCGTCTTCGGCGTCGAGAAGCCCCGGTTGATTCTCAACGAGGCCTATTCGGAACTGTCCAACGAAGTGAACGCGCGGGGCATGAACATGCCGGGCGCGAACTTCGAAGTCCGCTTCTGGGTGGAACTGATCAACACGACCAACAACGATGTCGCGAATTCGCCGCTGGCCGGCATTCCGACGTCGATGGAACCGACCGCGGTCCCCGGAAATATTCCGTTCAACTACGGCATGCCGGCGAGCACCTACAACTTCGGCGGACCGGCCCCGGCACCGTACCGCCTGCAGGTCTTCCGCAACGGCACGGCCGCCGTCACCGACCTGACCAACCCGACGAACATCACCGGCGATGTTTCCGGGACTCCGGAAATCGACATCGATTCGGCGACGTTCAACCATCCGAGCCAGCAACGGCTGCGCTGGTCGATCGAGCCGAACAACGGACAGTCGCAGGCGACCAACGCGGCGGCGCGCAACGGCATCGCGGTGTTGGGGCCCAGCCTCACAGCCGATCCCTCCGGCACCGAATACGTGCCGACCAACAACTCGATGCTCGAAGGCAACGGCGGCGGCTCGGCCCGCATGTACTACACGCGGCCGCCCACCGATCAGATGGGTTTGACGAATCTTCTGAACCAGCTCGAAAACCAGACGATCGTTCTTCGTCGTCTGGCCAACCCGTACCTGCCCCAAGGGCCGACCAATCCCTACATCACGGTCGATTACATCACGCACGTCCACTCCGAAGACGCCGTGCGCGTGGTGCAGGGGAACATGGGCGGCATGGGAATGGGCGCGATCCGCGGACGCGGCCCCGGCGGCATGGGGCCTCCCGGACAGGGGATGAACTTCCTGCAAATCCAGGATCGGGAATCGATCGGCCGCATCCAGCCCTACATGGCGGCGGAAGGCCCCCAGCAGAACGTGCCGGGCAAAGGACAGCGCGTCTCCGCGAACATGGCTCAATCGTGCGTGGTGCTGCAAAATCCGCAACCCGCACCGATGAATGAACCGAAAGTGACCCTGTTCCGGCACAATTCGCAGCAAGCCGCCATCACCGGCACCGATCAGACGATCCGTCTGCCGTTCGAGTGGCTGCCCCAGTTCGACCGCCCGTTCGTGAATCAGGTCGAACTGCTGCATGTGGCCGCCAGCCGGGCGCACACGCTCACGCACCAGTTCGCCACGATCGGCGCAACGCCGACGGCCAACTCGCACGTGGTTCCGTGGGGCAGCGATCCGCTCTATCGCGGACTGGAATTGCTGAATACTCGCCCGTGGGGCTACGGCATTCCGGCCGAAGGCCGCGTACCGGGCAAGATCAACATCAACATGATCTGGGACCAAAGCGTGCTAAATGCCTTGCTCGACCAAAGCGCGGGCAACGCCAACGCCTCCAATCATTTCCAGAGCGGGGATGTGGACTCCTTCTGGCGGGCCTTGCAAGGCATCACCGACGACACCACGGACATGATGAATTACCGGGCTTTCTCCCGCACGAAGAACGGCCTCAATGTCGGCCCCACCGTCGATGAAGTCGGCCTGACCTACACCGATTCGGGCGGCGTGGTCCGCGGCGCCGACCGCCCCTTCAAGCCGTTCGGCACGGCCTCATTCACGGCCGGCGGGCTTCTGCCGTCGGGAAGCGGGCTGGCAGACACGCTGTTTCGCAACACTACAGATCCCATGGGATTACCCACAGGCGTCCCGGCGATCTTCACCGCCGGCTCGCACCCGTACCAGCGCGCCGAGATGCTCCGGAAGATGTTCAACAGCGTCACCACCACCTCCGACACCTACCTCGTGGTGATGACCGTCGGCTTCTTCGAAGTGCGGAACACGCCGCCCTTCTCCACCACCAACCCGCTCGTCCTCGGCAAGGAGGTCCACAACCAATCCGCCGGCGACCTCCGCGGCAAGTTCGTCGCCATCCTCGACCGCTCCATGATGGCCACCGACATCGCCGGAACGCACATCGACGGCTACTACCAGACCACGCTTTCGGAAGCGCCGTATCAGGTCGGCGGCGCCGGGCCATACTACTGCCGCTTCGCCGCCCAGGGCGTGAACGGCACGACGATCCAGATGGTCTACGAAGGCCGCATCGTCAACGTGCCGATCGGCGGGACCATCATCGTCGGCACCGGGGCGAACGCCGAACAGTTCGTCGTCGGCACCCCGCCGATGACAGGATTGCAGAACCCCGATGGTTCCATCGCGCCAACGTTCAACCCGGCCACGGGACTGGCGACGGTCATCCTCACCGCCGCACCGACACGCCTGCACCACGCCGGCGATTCCGTCAGCAACGGCATCCACCAGAACCCCGGCGCACAGCCCAACTTCGACGTGAACAGTTCCCGCTACAAGGGCGTCGTGCCCTACTTCGAACGGGTCGAGATCGGGAAGTGACGAACCGGGACGAACGCGAAACCGGCCGGGGCAACCCGGCCGGTTCTCGTTCCGTCGGTTGCTCCGGCACCTGAATTCGACGTAAGTCCTTACTGGGTCTGCTTGGGCCGGAGTGGGTCCGGGAAACGAGAGTGGGTCCGCCGGGGGGTGGCGCGGCGGCGGCGGACTCACGTCTTCCACCACGCCGCGAACTTCTGCCTCGCCTTCCGCGCCTTCGGCGACACCACCGCCAGACAGTACGGCTGCTCGGGATTCGCGCGGTAGTAGCCCTGGTGATAGTCGTCGGCCGGGTAGAACCGCTCGAACGGCGCCACCTGCGTGACGATGGGGTTCGACCAGACCCCCTCCGCCGTCAGCCGCGCGATCGTCTCCTCGGCGATCCGTTTCTGTTCGGGCGAGTGGTAAAAGATGGCGGAGCGGTACTGCGTGCCGACGTCCGCCCCCTGGCGGTTGAGCGTGGTTGGGTCGTGGATGGCGAAGAAGACGTCGAGGAGTTCGGCGAACGTGCGGACGGCGGGGTCGAACGCGATCTGCACCACCTCCGCGTGGCCGGTGGTACCGTTGCAGACGGCGCGGTAGGTCGGGTTCGGCACGGTGCCGCCGCAGAAGCCGGAGACGCACGACTGGACGCCGACGAGGTTCTCGAAGCAGGCTTCGAGGCACCAGTAACACCCGCCCCCGAGCGTGGCGAGTTCGGTCGTGGCCGGCATGGCGTCGCCCCTCGTGAGATGGCGGTATTCTAGGGGCAATCCTTATACCGAATTGCCAAGAATGCCACTCACTTCGCCCCGACATCCGGCTGCCAGCGGACGATGTAGCTGTCCGCAGCTCCCGAGAAGACCGTCTTGCCGTCCGGGGACACGGCCACGGACACGACCGCCTTCGCGTGTGCTTCGTAGGCCGTGATGACCGTGCCGGTGTCGGCGTTCCAGAGCCGGTTGATGTGGTCCAATCCGACCGACACGATCGTCTTCCCGTCGCGCGTGAAGCAGGCGTTCTTCACTCCGCCGGTGTGGGCGTTCTCGATCTTCCGCGTTTCCAGGTTCGTCTTCGCATCCCATAGCCGCAGGCTGCGGTCCATCGCGCCGGTCAGCACTTTCGTTCCGTCTGGTGAAATGAGGATGCAGCTCACCGGAGCCGTGTGCCCGCGCAACCGGCCGACTTCCTTCTTGGCGGCCAGGTCGAAGATGGCGACGGAGTGGTCGGCGTCGCCGGCGAGATAGGCCAGCTTCCCGTCGGCCGAGAGCGCCATCGCTGTCGGGGCGAACTTCAGTTTGATGCGCATCGTCTCCTTCGAACTCGCGATCTCGTAGACGCGCAAGGTCTGGTCATTAGACGCGGCGATCACCGACTTGCCGTCGGGCAAGAAGGCGACGCCGACGATGTCGTCCACGTCCTCGTACTCTTCGATCTTCGCAAGTTGCTCCTGCGTCTCGATGCTCCAGATGACGAGTTCGCCGTTGCCGCCGCCGGTGACGACGCGCTGGCCGTCCTTGCCCATCGCCATGCAGAGAACCTTGCCCATCAGATCCTCCATCGCCTCGGGTTCCTTCCCTTTCGCGGGGTCCCAGACGCGGACGAGTCCGTCCCACCCGGCGGAGACGAGCTTCTTGCCGTCGGGCGTGACGAGCAGGCATGAAACCCAGCTTTCGTGACCGGTGAAGCGCGTGCCGAGGTTGGCGGAACGGTTCAGGTTGAAGGTGCGGAGCGTGGCGTCGGCGGTGATCGTGTAGACGAGTTTGTCGGCCCCCTTCGCGGTGAAGATCCCGGCCAAAGCGCTCGTGTGGCCGACGAAGCGTGCCTGTTCGGTCCAGGTGGCGGTGTCGAGCGCGATCACGGACTTGCCGACGGTGCCGATCAGAAGTTCGTCGCCGTCGGGCGTGAAGGCGACCGACGCGACCGTGGCTTGCGTGCGGTGGACGTGCGCCGCCTTCTTCGCCGCGAGGTCGTACATGCGCACGGCCGCGTCGGCGCCGGCGGATGCGAGCAGCGGCTTCGCGGGATGGAACGCGAGCGCCGTCACCTCGGCCGTGTGGTCGGTCCAGCCGGCCGTTTCCATCCCGGTCGCCAGGTTCCAGAGTTTCAGTTCGGACGGCTGGCCCTTCTTGGGGATTTCGGTGCCGCTGGCGAGCGTGAGGCCATCGTGCGAGAAGGCGAGCGCGACGATGGTGGCGTTGTGGCCGACGAGGGCGGCGCGCTCGCGGAACTCCTTCAGGTCCGCGCCGTTCGGCGGATTGTCGTAGACGAGCACGCGGCGATCGGAGCCGCCCGTGACGAAGCTCTTGCCGTCGGGGGCGAAGGCGGCGGCGCGGACGGAGCCGCGATGGCCGTCCAGGATCGCGAGTTGCTTGCCGGCGACTGCGTCCCAGAGGTAGCCGACGCGATCACGGCCGACGCTGACGAGCCGCGTGCCGTCCGGCGAGAACGCGAGCTGAATGACGGCGGCGCGGTGGCCCTTCAGGGTCGCGATCGGTTCGCCAGTCTTCGCGTCCTGCACGACGATGGCATACTTCTCGCCAACGCGGGCGAGCTTCCTGCCGTCTGGCGACAGCGTCGAGACACCGGTGCCGCCGGCCTTGCTGGGGATCTGCGCGATGGGGAAGACGCGGGGGAGCGCCGCGCTCCACTGGCCCAGCGTGTGGTCGGAACTGGCGGTCGCCAGTTGTCGGCCGTTCGGTATGAAGGCGACGCCGTTGATCGCCTCGGCGTGCCCTTCCTCCATCGCGGCGAGCTGGCCGCCGGTCTTGGTTTCCCATAGTCGCAGGCTCTTGTCGATACCGGCGGTGGCGACGATTTGCCCGCGCGGTGAGAACGCCACCCCCAACACGAAGTCCGCATGGCCGGTGAGGGTGTGCAGCGATTCCTTCTTCGCCAGGTCCCAGATGCGGGCGGTGTTGTCCTCGGCTCCGGAGACGAGCCATTTGCCATCGGGAGAATACGCGACGGTGCGGACGAAGCCGGTGTGCCCGCGCAGTTGGCCGGTCGATTCGTACTTCAAATTCCAGAGGACAACGCGGCGATCCGAGCCGCCGGTCGCAAACGATTGACCGTCGGGCGCGACGGCGATGCACCAGACGGCGCCCTTGTGTTCCTCGGAATTCGCAGCCTCCTGGCCGGAGGCGAGGTCCCACGCCTTGAGCTGCTTGTCGGCACCGCCGGAGAGGACCGTCTTGCCGTCGTGCAGGAACGCAACGCAGAGCACGGCATTCTCGTGGCCGCGCAGCAGGTGCGTCCGCTTCCGCGCGGCCACGTCCCACACGCGCACCGACTTGTCGTAGGACGCGGAGGCGATCTTCGTTCCATCCTTGCTAAAGTCGATGGAGGAGACGGCGTCGTCGTGGCCCTCGAGCGTGCCGAGCTTCTTGCTCGATGCGGCATCCCAGAGCACGATCGTCTTGTTCGCGCACGCCGTCGCCACGATCGACCCGTCCGGCGAGTATCGCACGGCGAGGACTTCGTCCTCGTGCGTGAGCGTCGCGGGCTTTTCCTCGTACTGCGACGATTCCGGAAAGGCGTCCGCCTTCGGCTTCGGCGCATCCGCGCCGGGGAGCAGGGCCACAACGAACAGAAGCGCCGCGATCACGAGAATGCGGGACATGGACAGCTCCCGAACGACGAACCCCCGGTACGGTCGTGCCGGGGCTTCCAATCATTACTTCACTTCGAACAACTGCTCCGTCGTCGGCGGCGTCTTCGACCACGCGCCGGAGAGGAACACGTTCCGCACGCGGGCTTCCGTCCGGTCCGAATAGTGGAACAGGCCGAAGGTCCGTTGGTTGGTCGATTCGATGCCGCGTTCGAAGACCTTCTCCCCGTTCACTTCCACGATGAGCGTGTCGCCCTTCACCAGGAGCTTCGCCTTGTTCCACTGACGATCCTTCAGCGGCACCTTCGGCCCCTTCGTCTCGGTCAGGTTGTCGAACTTCACGCCGCTCTTGTCGTGCCAGCTGTCGGTCAGCCAGTGGAGCTTCGCACCGTCCGGTTCGAGCATGACGCACAGCCGGTCCAGCGCCGGATACGTCATCGCCTTGTCCGCCTGGTAGTAGAACTCGTACTCGACGCTGGAATCCTCGACGAGCGGGCGCTGGTAGTAGATGGCGTTTTCGGGGTAGGTGCGTTCGTGGGGCTTGCCGTCCGGGCGGGGTTCGGGCTTCGCGCCGTCCTGGAAGATTTCTTCTCCGCGCTTGCCCCAGATCGAACCGAGGTACGGTCGCCAGAATGCGAGGTTCTCGCTGGCGATCAGATCGATCTTGTCCGGGACGGGGACGGTGGCGTTGGCGCCGGGGGTGATCTTGAGGTTGAAGATCTCGGCCGTGCAGTGGTGCATGGTCGCAAGGGCGAGCCACGGATCGACGTTTGTGCCGATCCGCTCTTCGTGGAGCTTGCGACCGTCGACGAACACGGCCATGACGCCGTCCTTGACCGTCATCTTGAAATGATATTTGTTGTTCTCGATCTTTTTGAGCGGCGGCAGGATGGTCAACTGCCGGCCGTCGTCGCGGACGCTCGGGTGGAACTTGTACCACTTCTGATCGTAATTGAGGCGGAACCGGTAGCCGCCGTAGCAGATATCGGCTTCGGCGTAGCCGGCGATACGAAGCTCGCAGGTCAACTCGAAGTCGCCGCGAATCGGGGTCTTGAGGATCAGGTAGTCCTCTCTGTGGCCTGGTTGATGGACGAAGACCTTATCCTTGATCGACCAGTGTGCGGCGTTCCAACCTTGGCTACGGCTCCACGAATCGAAGCCGGGTACGGAGATCCACGCCGACAGGCGATCGTCTGAGCCGAACCGTTCGCTGCCGTCAGGCTTTTGAAGCATGACGGCGCGGGTGCGGAGGATCTGGTAGATCCGGCCCCACGGTTCGCGGCCGTCGAACGGCTTATTCTGTCGGAAGTTCTTGGTGAACTCTTCGGCCAGGTCGGCGGCGGCTTTGAGCAGTGCGGGGCGATCGACCGCGGCCGTCGCGGCGCAGTAGAGGCCCCAGCGGTTCTCGCCGCGCTCGTCGCCCGGCATCGCCTTCGCGATGGGAAGTAGTTCCTTCAAGAGCGCGGCCGCGTCGGCGTCGTTCCCCTGTGTGGCATGAACGATCGCGAGCATCGCCTTTTGGTCGCGCCGGAACGCATCGTCGATGTCCGGGCCGGTGGCCTCCCGCACACGGCGGGCCAGTTCGTCCAACTTGTTCAATTGCTTCGCCACGTCGGCAAGTGCGAGGCAGGGAGCTGTGAACTTCGAACCGAGGAAGACGCGGCGACCGGCGGGCTGATCGGCGCGGTCCACGATGCCGAGTACGTCCTGCGGAAGGACGGCGCCGCTCATCTGGAAGCCGGGTTGTGTCGGTCCGGGCAGTACGGCGGCGGCGAGGGCGGCATAACGTTCGGCCGGCGGCAGCGCCGCGGTCGATTTGAGAATCTCGCCGGGGTTGCCGGAATAAAATTTCTCGCCGATTTCCTTGCGGAGGTTACGGGCGATTTCAACGGACGGCACCTTCGTCACGAAAGCGACGTCGTCGAGTGCAATCGTCTTCGGCCAGTCGCCGGCGAGCACGACGTTACGGACGCGTACGGCCGTTTGATCGCGGAAGTGGAAGAAGCCGAAGCGCCAATCGATGTCCGCATCCAACGGCCCCTCATAGACCACGGCACCGTTGATTTCGAGCTTCGCGCCGGCGGCGGTGCGCGTGAGCTTGCCGGAGTTCCAGTCGTTCGCCTTGAACGTCGGCTTGCCGGCGCCGGCAAGCGGGACCGCGTTGTCCGGCTTTAGCCCAGTCCAATCTTCGCCCGCCACGATCCAGTGCTGTTTCGCGCCGTCAGCATCCACGAGGAAGACCAAGCGGCCGAGGCTCGGGTGGACGTGCGTCTTGCCCGGCTCGTGGAAGAATTCGTAGGCGACAGAATCACCCACTCGCAGCGGGCGAAAGTACGCGAGGTTCGAGGCGATGTTCCGGCTCTCGGCCGATTCGGATTTGCGGCCGAGGATTTCGCCGTCCTTCGCGTCCCAATCGTAGACCGGTTCCTGCCGTTCGGGTTGTTCGACTTCGTTGCCGTTTTGGTCCAGGATTTTACCGGATCGCTCGAACTCGCGTTTGGTGAGGCGGGCCGGCATCGAACCGTTGGCATATAGCGCGAACCAGCCGTCGAGGTCGTTGCCGTTGGTGAGCTTCACCGACTCGAGGACTTCGGGATTACCGGAGAGCTTCGGATTGCGGAAGACCGGTTTGCGGCCGTCCCCGCCGTGGAGCAGCAGCCACGGGCCGATCGCGACGGGGTCGGTGTCCTCGAAGAAGACTTCGCCATTCCACAGGCACGTCACCTTCTTCGGTTCGACGCGGATCGTCAGCAGGTTGTAGGCGTCGACGTTCATGACCTTCGGCTTGGGCTTCGCGATCTGATCGAGGCCGGCCTTGCCGACGGGGTGGATCTGCGTGGCGACGTTGTCGCGGTTTGGCTGGTAGATCACGCTGGCGTAGCCGCCGTGGCTTTCGGACCAGCCGCCCTGCCAGACTTCGACGGAGAACTCGAAGGTGCCGGCGAGCGGGATGCCGAAGATCGCCTGCGATTCGCCGCGGGACCAGGCGACGCCGAGCGCGCCGTCGTGGGCGAACCAGCGCGCGGCCGGCGCAATCGACTGCCAGTGGCCGGGCAGCGCGTCGTCGAAGGCAGTGGGCACCTTCCGGGCGGCGACGCTATGCTTCGACATCGCCTCGCGGACCTGCGAATAGCCGATCAGATCGTAGGCGGCACGTGTGCGGTCTTCCATCGGGCGGAACAATTTCTCGCCATGCATGGCCAAGGCCGGATCGGCGCAGCAAAGCTGGGTGAACAACAACTCCGTCGGGTGGAACGGCACGGTCTGCCGATCACTGGAGTCATAACGGGACCGCAACTGATCGTTGGGCCGCGTCTCGGTCATGCGTTTGACGGCGGCTTCGGAATACGCCTTGATATCGGCCTCAATCGCCTTGCCCTTCCCGGCGCGGAGGTACGCGAGCACGCGGAAGGCGTCGGCGTTCTCGATCTTCGCCTGCGCCAGCTTGTCGGCCTCGGCGAGCAGTTCGTCCAGCTTGCCCGCCTCCTTCGCCGCGTCCACCAGCAGGAGCATCGTGCTGACGTAGCGCCCGCGTTCCATCGGCGGCAGCTTCACGAACGCCGGCGGCGGCAGTTGGTCCGGAATCATCCCGATCGAGTAGCGCAGCGTCTTTCGCTTCTTGCCCGGTAGCGTCCAGCCTTTCAGGGCGGCGTAGCGCTTGTCCGCCGGCAGTTCCATCAGGTGCTGCACGAGGTTGACGTAGTTCCCCATCTGCGGCTCGATGCGCCGGCTGCGCCGGCTGGCATCAGCGCCGTCGGTGCTCGCCATGTCCGCCGCGATCGCGTAGCTCTTCAGCGAATCCTCGACCGAGCCGGCCTTCAAATACCAGTGGCCCATCCGTTCGTAAAAGTTCTGGTCCGGCGTCATGAACGTCTTCGCCGTCGTCTCCATCGTCTTCATCAGTGCGATCGCTTGCTTCTTGTCGCCACGCTTGACGTGGTGCGCCACGATCTTTTCGGCCAGTTCCGAGGCGGCGGCGAAGTTCTTCGCGATCGCGTAGTTCATCGCCACCTTCTGCAGGATCGGCTCCGCCACCGGCGCGAGCGTCGGGCGGTCCAGCGCGATCTGGCAGAGTTTCGACACCATGTCGAGTGTCGCGGAGGACGAATCCTTCGCGGCCCGGTCGCCGAGCGCCTTGAGGATTTCCGTCGCTTTTGCTTCGTCGTTGGCCTTGAGGGCGAAGGTGAAGCTCAGGAACTTCGCGGGCATTTCGCCGAGGGGCTGCTTCTCACGGGATTCGATCTTCTTCCGAAGGTCGTCGACCTTGCCGGCGTCGATGGCGAGTTGCGAGAGCAGCCCGGCGAGGCCGCGGTCGCCGCCGGAGCCGCCGAACACCTCCGGCGGCGGATTGCTGGCGACGCTCCATGCGCTGCTGCCCGAGAGCATGGTGTAGACCATGCCGGCGCGGCGGACGTCGGCGGAGAGGAACATCTCGGCCGGTCGGCTTTCGGGGAAGACCGCCATCGCGATCACGTCGTACATGTCGCCGGGGGCGACGCCGAGCTTCTTCCACTTCGTCACGAGGTTGATCAAGGCGCTATCGACCGAGATCGGGCCTTCGTAGCCCCGTTCGACCAGATACTGAACGCCGCCGACCGTGACCTGATGGTAGCTGCCGCCGCCGCGCCGGTTCTGGTCCACCTTCCCCTCGACGGGCGGACCGCCCTTGAGGGCCTCGCGCATCGCCTTGAGCGAGAGGTCGCCGAGCTTCTTGTCGGCGGCGAGGTTGGCGACGTCGTACGCCTGCTGGAACTGGTCGGTCGTGAGTACCGGCACGCCATTCTTTGGCGTGATGGCCGTGGATGGCGACTTCGAGGCGGCGGTGGGCGGTGCGAACAATCCCGCGACTTGCGCGAAGTAGGTCGGACGGCCGTCGTCGATGTGGGCTTGCGGTTCGTTCGACGGCGGCGGTGCCGGCGTCGAGCCGGTCGCGGGTACCGGTGCCGGTGTCACGGGCTTCGGTGCGGGTGACTGCGCACTTCGTACCGCCGGCTTGGGCAAGTTCAACTCCAGCAACTGCGTCCACTTCGCCTCGGCGGCCTTTGCGTCCTTGCGGTCCAGTTCGATCTGGCCCCACTCCCGCAGGATCGCCATCGCGTACTTCGGGTCGTTCTGCCGCTTCGCCGCCTCCAGCGCCCGCTCGGCGAGCGGTGCGCCCGCGGCGCGCAGGTCGTCCTTCTTCAGGCACTCGCGCGCGATCAGCCACAGCGACACCTGCAGCATCGCCTCGGCGCGCTGCCGGCTGTTCGCCTTGCCGGTCTTCGGCAGCGGTTCCAACGGCGTCCCGCCCACGAGCTTCGCGAGCGCCGCCACCGCATCGCGCGCCGTTTCCGCCTTGTCGTCGGTGAAGGCCACGATCGCCGCCGCCACGTGCGCCGACACGTCCTTCGGCGCCGCGGCCACCAGTTCCTTCGCCTGCGCCTGCGCCGCGGCCCGCGCCGCCGGGTTCTTCGCCAGCGATTGCGCCGACGTGGCGAACACGCTCGTCAGCGCCAGCTTGTCCAGGCTTCGCGCATCCACGCTCAGCATCAGGTCGATGGCCGACTTGTTCGTCTCGTTGATCTTCGCCGGTGTGAGCATCAGGCCGACCGCCGCCGGCAGGATCTCCGGTTTGAGCGCCTTCAGCGCCGCCTTCATCCCCTGGTCGATCTGCCGGGAGAACTGGTCCCCGCCGCCGTAGTAGCTGTTGGCGATCTGGATGCGATCCCGGTTGCTCAGCAATTCCTGATAAACGCGCACCGCTTCAACGGGGTCGCCGATGCGGACGAAGTCCTGCGCGATGGCGATGCCGTCCTGGATCTGCCGGTATTCCCAGTAGCCGCCGCTGTAGTAGTTCTGGTTCGCGGATCGGTCGGTCTTGGAGAGTTTGACGAGGATCTTCTTGGCGTCATCGACGCGGCCGACCTGTTCGTACCACCAGATAAGCCGGCGGGCCGGGGAGTAGCTGTATTCGGAGCCGTCGGGTTCCTTGAGGAAGTCCTCGAAGCCTTCTTCGAGCGATTTGACAACCAACTCTTCGATGCCGGAGTAGTACTCGAATTCCTGCGCCATGACGAACCGTGCGTTGGGCGGAATGCGCAGGGACTTGTCCGCGAACAGGGCGTTCCACGCCTTCATGCCTTCCTGCTTGCGGCCGGTCTGCACGTCGATGATGGCGCGGAGGGCCTGGCCGGCGAGCCAGTCGGGGTTCTTCGCGAGGGCCGCCTCGATCTCTTGGCGAAGCTCCGGCAGGCGCTGTTGCTGCCGGGCGATCGCGAGCATCTTGCTCAGTAGCGATTCCACCTTGCCGTTCTGCCCGTAGTTCACGATCTGGCCGATGATGTCCCACGGCTCCATCAGGCTGCCGTCCTTCGGGATCAACGCCTGCTTGAGATAGTCGTAGATTTCCGGCATCTTCCAGATTTCGTTCCGGTTGATGTAGCTGAAGAAGTACGCGCGCTCCTGCGGGTACGCGTCCCAGCCCTTCTTGAACAACCGCATGCCGATCTCTCGCGTCTTGTCCTGCTCTAGCAGGTTCGACACCATCTGCGCGACGTTCCAGTAGTTGCCCAGTTTCTTGAGGTCGATCTGGTCGAAGAGGGCGACGAGTTCCTCGTATTTGCCCGCTTCGGAGAAGGCTCGCTCGATCTCGTAGTACCAGTTCTGGAACATCGACGGATCCTTCTTGAGGGCCGCCGAGTACAGTTTGAGCGCCTCGTCGCGGTCGCCCCACTGGCTGAGCTTCTGACCGGCCGTGAACTTGAGGTTCGCGTCGTCGGGCTTGAGTTCGACGAGTTTGAGGAGCGACGCCTTTTGTTTGTCCTTGTCGCCGGACGCCTGGTAGTAGCCGAGGAGCGTCTGGTGGACCTGAATCGATTTCGGGGCCGTCTTGAGCTGGGCTTCGGCGCGGTCGATGAGTTCTTTCAGTTGGCCGGAACGGGCGAGGATGCCCATGGCCTGGGAACGATAGCCGTCGCCCTCGTCGCCGCCATAGCGCCCGCCGCCGGTGGAGACCGCCGCGGGCTTGCGCAGGATCTGCCGGGCGATCTGCACGGCCTGGTCGTTCTGGCCCTGCGACTGGTACTGGTTCATGAGCCGCGCGAGGATGGCGGTCTTGTTGCCGGCCTGTCGCTGGGCGCGAGCGAGCACCGTCTCGGCGAGCTGGTGCATGCCGAGTCGGTGCATCTTGGCGGCGAGGTCGAGTTGCTTGTCGGTGTCCAGACGCAGGCCGAAGAGCCGCTCGGCCGCCTGCCGGGCTCGCTCGATGTTGCCGGTGCGCTCCGCGAGCCGCAGCGCCGTCTCCTCCCGCTGTTGCATCACCTGGTGATCGGTCGGGTTGATGCTGTCGACCATCGCGAGCGCGACGGCGATCTCGTTGTTCTGCTCGCGCAGCCCGGCGATCTCCATCGTGAGGCGGTGGTCGTTCGGGCCGACCTGCGCCGCGGCGGTGAGCTGGTCGAGCGCTTCATCCTTCTCGTCGTTCCACCAATGCAGGTAGCCGAGGGCCAAGTGGTGGTATTGCTTTTCGGCACCGTCCGGGGCGGCGGCGAGGTTCTTCTGGAAGTGGGCGAAGAGGTCGGTGAGCAGGTCGGCCTTCTGGTAGTGGAAGAAGGCGTTGTAGAGCAGGCCGATGGTGGCCTCGTCGTAGTATTCGTTCGGCGTGGGGTAGGTGAGTTGCTTGCTCTGGCCGTACTGGTTGCCGCCGATGGCGATGTAGACATGGATGCCGCCGCCGGAGCGGAAACGGCGCGCCGAGCCGCCGGACGCCGACTTCGGTGCCGCGAGGTTCTGTTTGCGAACGGTGCCGAGGTAGTAGTCGAGGAGCTTCAAGCCGTCGTCGTACTTCTTCGCTTCGAGCCGTTTGCCCATCAGAGTCTGGATCTGGTAGACGTTCTGCCGGGTGGCGAGCTGGCCCAGGCCGGCCTGGGACTTCGCGACCCCTTGGAATTGCTCCAGCCGCTTGAAGAGCACCAGGAGCGTTTCGAGGTCGTCCCGCTCCACAGCGACGGCGAGCGCCGACGCCACGCGGTCCACGTTCGTCGCGTTCGCGAGGATCTCGGCGTACATCGCCTTCTCCTCGTCCACCTTCTTGGCTCGCTTCAATTCCATCAGCACCGAGCCGGACACTTCCGGCGTCACCCACTCCGGCTTGATCTGCTTGAGCTTCTTGAACGTGTCGAGCAGGTACTTCAACTGGTCGTCCGGCAGCGGGGGTGTGCGGTCCTCCGGCGTACCGGCGCGGCCGTAGCGCTGGCCTCGCATCGCCTCGGAGCGCAATCCGACCGACGTGACGAACACGTACTGCGCCGACGGATCGTTCGACACCTTCGCGAGCGCCTTGGCCGTCTCGAACGTGTCCTTGTTGTCGTAGCGCAGGGACTGGAGGTAATGCCAGTCCCACAACGCGCGGGCGGGGGCGTTCGCGGCGGTCCGTTCTTTCCGGAGGTCAGCGATGAATTTCTCCTGACCGTCGGAAACGTCGCGCGCGAACTCGAAGAGCCAGCCGAGCGCGGCCATGCGCGCCTCGCCGAAATCCTTGGGCGTGTAAAACGTCGGCGTCTGGCCGCGATAGTATTCCCGCGGCTCGATGCCCGTCGCGGAGCGGATCTCCCAGACGGCTTCCATGCGACGCTGCAGCGGCGGGCGCAGGATGTTGCTCGCCCGATTCCGCATCCCCACGACCGGCGCGACCGGGCCGGTCGGCTTCGTCCCCTTCTTGTCGTCCTTCTTCTTCGTCGCCAGTTTCATCTCGTGTTGAAGCACTTCGCCGAGGTCGTCGTCCCCCAGTTTCTGCGCGAGGATCGCGCGGAAGCGATTCGCGGCGTCGGCTTTCTTCCCCTGCGCCGCCAGCACCGCGCCTTCGCGGTAGAGCAGTTCCCAGTTCCCCGGCGTCTTCGAGAGCATCCGCGACAAAATCGCCATCGCCGATTCCGGCTTGCCGGACGTGATGAGCATGTCGATCGACTGCAAGTTCCGGTGCGGTTCGTTCATCTCCGCTACCGACTTCACCCAGACGTCGGCGGCCTCGTCCCCCTCGCCGCTCTTGAGCAGCAACTGCGCGAGGCGGACCTGAGCGTCGAAGTTCTGCGGCGCCGCGGCGGCGAGCTGGCGCTGGTACTTGAGCGCGGAGGGGAGGTCGCCGTCGACCTCGCTGAGGCTGGAAAGCTGAGCGAGCAAGTTCATGTCGCGGGTGTTCTCGGTGAGGAGCCGCTCGAGTTGGAGGCGGGCGGAGCCGTTGTCGCCGGCGGACTGGAACGCCTGCGCGATGCACATCGTCAGCTCGCGGTTCTTCTCCTGCTCGCGGCGTTCGCGCTCGAGGCGTTCCATCAGCTTGTCGAACTGGTTCTGTTCGAGGTAGAGCTGGGTCAGCCGTTCGATGACGCCGAGCTTGCCTTCGAGTTCGGTGGTCTTGTCGAAGGCGCGCCAGAAGAGTTCGATCGCCTCGCCGGTGCGGACGCGCTCGGCCATGGCGTTCGCGAGCGTGATGAGGCCCTGCGGGTCGGACGGATTCGCCCGCACCGAGCGGCGCAGGGCTTCGAGCGCCTCCTCGGCATCGCCGAGCTGGAAGCACATCTCCGAGTACCACTTGTAGACTTCCGGATTGCCGGGGGCGGACGCGAGCACGTCCTTGGCCGTCTTGAGCGCGTCGTCCCGCTTTCCGAGCCGCTGTTCGAGTACGGCCACCTGCTGGAGGTACTCGGTGCGGTAGCGGCGGTCGAGCGTGGCGAGCTTGCGGTTTGCCTCGGCGGAGGCGAGCATATTGCCGCCGGCCTCGTGAATGCGCGCCGCGGCCGTGAGGACCGCCAGCGACTTCGGATCCTTCGCCTCGGCGGTCGCGATGCTCTCGACGGCCTTGTCGAGCTGCCGATTCGCCTCGAACATCCGCGCGAGGACGAGCCACTTCGCCGCCGGCGCGTTCGCGTCCGCCGCCAGTTCCTTGCCGAGCGCGTCGATCTGGTCGTTCAGCTTGTCGGCGGCCTGGTAAATCTTGATCCGCGCCGCGAGGACCTGCTCCACCTCCTCGGCGTTGCTGGTGAACTTCGCGGCCAAGTCGAGTTGCTTGAGCGCTTTGTCGTTCTCGTTCTCCTGCGCGAGGACGTCGGCGAACTGCATGATGAGGTTGTAATCGTCCTTCTCGAGCTGGATCGCCTCGGCGAAGACGCGGATCGCCTCCTTGCGGTAGCCGAAGCCGGCGTAGACTTCGCCGAGCCTGGCAAGGTTCTTGGCGTTGCGGTTCGGCCCCTCGGCAATCGGCCGCCAGGTCGCAAGCGCCTCCTCGGGCCGCTTGAGACTGTGGTAATATTCGCCGAGGTATTCCCGGTATTGAGCCGCGTTCGGCGCCAGCTCGATCGCCTTCTTGTAGAGCGCGATCGCTTCGTCCGCGATGCCGGCGGAGCGGATCAGTTCCGCCACCTGCGACGTCGTGACCGGATCGTTCGCTTTCTTGTCGAGGATGCGCTTCCAGATGGCGACGGCGGCGGCCTTCCGCTCCGCCTCCGGCTTCGCCGTGTCCCGCATGTGCAGCTTGCCCCAGTCCCGGAGGATGTCCGGATTGCCGGGGTCGTTCTTCTCCATCGCCTCGTACTGCTTGGCGGCGTCCGCGTAGTTCCCCTCGAAGGCGAACTGCTCGATGAGCGCCGTGCGCAGGCTCTTGTTCGACGGCGCGGCTTCGATCCCCTTCTCCAGCCACTTGCGGGCTTCCGGCCCCTTCCCCTGCGACGCGAGGTTCTTCGCCAGCCGCGCCATCGCCTCCACGTCGGTCTTGTTCTTTTCGAGCCAGCTTTCGTAGTACTTCGCGAGGCCGGCGAGATCGTCGTTCTTCAGGAACACGTCCTCGATGCGCCGGCGCACATCGCGGTAGAGCCAGCTTTCCGGATTCAACTCGTTCAGCAGTTTCTCGAAGTCGACGAGGGCGTCGTTCGTCTTCTTCAGCTTCACCTTCAGGTCGGCGACGTCCATGCGCAGCGTCGACTGGCGATACTTGTCGTCAGTGTCCTTCGCGAGCTTCTCGTAGCGAGGCAGCGCCTGTTCGTACTGGCCTTCCTCCACGAGCGTCGTGGCGATCTGCTCCTGGACGCGCAGGTCGTCGGGGAATTGCTTTTCGAGGCGGTTCCAGACTTCCAGCGCCTTCTCGGTCTTCTGCGCCCGCTGGTGCACCCGCCCCAGCGCCTGGTAGGCGTCCAGCGTGTCGTTGCGGTTCGGCTTGCGGGCGATGGCGCGCTCGAAGGCGTCCACGGCGCTGTCCGGCCGGCCGATGAGCACCAGCGTCTGGCCGAGGTAGTAGCTTGCCATCGCGTTTTCGGTGAGAATCTCCTCCGCTTTCTGGAACGCGACGACGGCGGCGCCATCCCGGCTGCGCTGGGACTCGACGAGGCCGACGATCATCCACGCCACGCCGTCCTTCGGGTCCTTCTTGGTGCGGGCGGCGTACTCGTCGACGAACTTGTCGAGGGTACCGCGCTCGACGTGGTAGCCGTAAAGGCGGTCGAGGGCGGTGCCGCGGCGCGGGTTGTTCTCGAGCGCCTTCTGGAACGCGGCGGCGGTGGTGCGCGCCTTCTGCTCCTCCTCGGATTCCTCCTCCGGTTCGACGGCGGGCGGCGCCGGCTTCGGCGGCTGGGCCAAGGCCCACAAAGTACCGCCGGCAAGGGCGAGAAACGCGACGAAGGCGAGGTCGAGTCGTAATCGTCCGTGCCGCATGGGATGCCACCTCGAAGCGGGAACCGTCGGACCGAGGGCGAACACATCGAGCCGTAGATGGGAGACGCGGATCGCGGTCGATTCTCACGCCGCCTCTGTTGTAGTGCCCGCGAAGCGTGTCCGCGGGGCGGAAAACCGTTGAAAATCCGATGCCAAATCCGCAACATCGAACGAAACCCGGCCGGCCGCGGAATGTTGGTCGTTTTTCGGCGTCTTCCTGTTAACGTTTCGCCGCCATGGTCGTTTCATCGGAGAGAATTTCTCCGAATGACATTTGACAACCACCGCGAGACTGGATAACCTCAGACAAGTTACCTGAGGTTGATGCGCCTCCACAACAGAATTCCCGGAAACATTTGTAACAAACCTCAGACACCGAGGACGAAGCGATGAGCGCCGAAGCGATCAAAGACGAACTCGACGGCTTCCGACGCGACTTCCAGCGCCTGCGGGCCGAGATCGGCAAGCTGATCGTCGGACAGGACGAGATCGTCGAAGGCACTCTCGCGGCCCTGATCGCCGGCGGACACGTGCTACTCGAAGGCGTGCCTGGCCTCGGCAAGACGATGCTGGTGCGCACCATCGCCGACTCGCTGCACCTGAAATTTAGCCGCGTGCAGTTCACGCCGGACCTCATGCCCGCCGACCTGACGGGCACGAACGTCGTGCTCGACACGGGCGAGGGCGGCCGCAAGTTCGAATTCCAGAAGGGGCCGATCTTCGGCAACATCGTCCTCGCCGACGAAATCAACCGCGCCACGCCGAAGACGCAATCCGCCCTGCTTGAAGCGATGCAGGAAAAGCACGTCACCGTCGCCGGCACCACCTACCCGCTGCCCGACCCGTTCTTCGTGCTGGCGACGCAGAACCCGCTCGAAATGGAAGGCACCTACCCGCTGCCCGAAGCGCAGCTCGACCGCTTCTTCTTCAAGCTGCTCGTCAAGTTCCCGAAGTTCGACGAACTCGAAACGATCCTCGACCGCACGACCGAGGCGAAGTCACCGAAAGTCGAGCCGATCTTCGACGGCGAGCGCATCCGCTCGCTGGCAAAGCTGGTCCGACAGATCCCGATCGCCAACGAGGTGCGCCGCTACGCCATCGCCGTGGTGATGGCGACGCACCCGGACCACGAACTGGCGGCCCCAAGCACGAAGAAGTACGTTCGCTACGGCAGCAGCCCGCGCGGGGCGCAGGCGATCATCCTCGCGGCGAAGCTGAACGCCATCCTCGACGGCCGCTACCACGTGGCCCGCGAGGACATCCGAAAGATCGCGCCGATGGCATTGCGCCACCGGTTGATCCTGAACTTCGAAGGCCAGGCCGACGGCATCCCGGCGGACGATGTGATCGCGAACATATTGAATACTGTCAAAGAGCCGGCCTTGGTGGCGTGAAATGGCCACAGATAAACACGGATGAACACTGATAAAGAAGGAATTGATTTGTGTCTGTCCGTGAGGAACATCAATCTAATTAAATGATTTCAGTTTTATCTGTGTTCATTCGTGTTTATCTGTGGCCAAAATTCTTCTGCGTCAATCTGTGGCCAACATCCTATGCCCCTATTCGATTCCGATTTCCTGAAGAAGCTCGAGTACCTCTCGCTCATTTCCAAGCGAGTGTTCCGCGGGTCCCTTCTCGCGCAGCGACGCACGATGCAACTCGGCACCGGGATCGAATTCGCCGACCACCGCGAATACGCCCCCGGCGACGACTTCCGCTACCTCGACTGGAACCTCTTCGCCCGGCACAACGAACTCCTCCTCAAGCGGTTCCAGGAAGAAGAAGACCTTCACGTCTACTTCCTGCTTGATTGCTCGCGGAGCATGGCGTTCGGCGAGCCGTCGAAGTTCGATTTTGCCCGGCAGGTCGTGGCCGCGCTCGCCTACATCGCGCTCGCGGACCTCGACCGCATCGCCGTCACCGTATTTTCCAACGACATCGTCGCCGACTTCCCGCTCACGCGCGGCAAAGGACGCATCCTCGCGCTCTTGAAGTTCCTTGAGAATCTGGAGGCGCAGGGCGAGGACACAAACCTCGAACGCGTCGCCACCGGCTTCATCCACCGCGACCAGCGCCGCGGCCTCGTCGTCGTCGCCAGCGACCTGTACGACCCAAATGGCTTCGAGCGGGGTATGGATTTGCTGCGCCACCGCCGCTACGAGCCGCACGTCGTGCAGATGTACGACAAGTACGAAAAGGACCCGCCCGACCTGCTCGGCGACGTGGAGATGTGGGACGTCGAATCCGGCAACGCCCGCAAGGTGACGGTCACGGAGAAGAACCTCAAACAATACAAGCAGCTCTTCGACGAGTTCCAGACGGGCATCCAGAACTATTGCAATCGCTATCAACTGGGCTGTACGCGAACTTCGACGGAATTGAAGTTCGATGAATTAATCCTGAAGATGATGCGGCAAGCCGGATCGATACGTTGACGATCAAAGGGGCCACGGATGGACACAGTCAACACAGACAAGGATGAATAATGATTTTCTCCGATCTGCATACTCCGTATTCAGCAATGGCTAAATGATATGTCTTTAGCGAATGCGACCGCGTTGTGGTGGGTATTGCTGGCGGTGCCGGTCGTCATCTTCTACATCCTGAAGATCCGGCTCAAGCGTGTACCGGTCAGCACCGTCATCTTCTGGCGTCAGATCTTCGACGAGAAGAAGCCCCGCTCGCTGTGGCAGAAGTTCCGGCACCTCGTCTCGCTCTTCGTGCAACTGCTCCTGCTCGCGCTCCTCGTGGCCGCGCTCGCGGAACCATACTTCTCGTGGGAGGCGACGAGCAAGCGGCGGATCATCCTCGTACTGGACAATTCCGCCGGCATGAAGTCGAACGAGACGGCACCAACGCGATGGGAGAAAGCGAAGGAGGAGGCGGCCGCCGTCGTGCAGGGTCTGCGCTTTCGGGACGAAATGGCCATCGTGGCCGCCGGTACACAGCCGCGCGTGGTGTGCGGACTGACGGGGCACCAGAAGACGCTACGGGAGACGATCGAAGCGACGCCCGCGACCGACGGGCCGGGGAAGTTGGCAGACGCGATCGCGGTGGCACGGCGACTGGTGAGCCGCGAGCAGGCCGAGGGGGAGAGCCGCATTGTCGTCGTCACCGACGCGGCCGGGCCGGATCTCGCGAAGGTGCTGGCCGAGGAGGAGAAGAAGCCCGAAGCCGAGCGGGCGAAGCTCACGATCATCAAGGTCGGCGCGCCGGCGCCGAACATCGGCATCACCCAGTTCCAGGTCCGCCGCAGCACCGTCGACCCGATCGGCTACGAAATCCTCGTCGAGATCGTGAACGCCTCCGATGCCGACAGCCCGGAGTTCCGCTTTGAACTGTCCTTGAACGACGACCGCCCCATTGACGTGGTGCCGCTCAAGCTCAAACCGGGCGAAACCTGGACGAAGACGAACAACTACACGACGGCAGAAGGCGGGCAACTGAAAGGCCGCCTGACCGTGAAGGGCGAGAAGGGGAGCGAGCCGCTCGCCGACGCGCTCGCAGCGGATAACGCGGCGCTCGCGCTGCTGCCGAGCCGGGAGAAGCTGCCGGTCCACCTGCACGCTCCGGGCGGGAACCACTTCCTCACAAAGGTGCTCGAAGCGAACTCGCTCGTGCAGCTGACACTATCGAAGAAGGAACTGCCGAAGGACTACCCGGCCGGTTCGATCAAGGTGTTCCACCGCGAGACGCCGGCGAAGCTGCCGCCGGGAAACATCATCGTCGTTGATCCGCAGAACGACACCGAACTGTGGAAGCTCGGCAACAAGATTCCGCTCGCCATCGTGACGAAGCAGGAGAAGGATTCGCCGTTCCTGTTGCACGTTCGCCTCGACAACGTGATCCTGCCGGACGCCCGACAGATCGCGTTCGCGCCCGCCGCCGGGAAGCCGGCCCTGCTCGCCTCGTCGCTCCAGAACGAGCCGCTCGTCGCGCTCATCGAGCGGCCCGAAGGCAAGGTGCTCGTGCTCACGGTCGACCTCGATCGCAGCGAACTGCCGTTCCGCACGGCGTTCCCAATCATGATCATGAACGCGCTTGGGGTGTTCAGCGGCGCCTCCGGCGAGTTGCGCGAGTCGCTCGCCACCGGTGCCACCGCCGATGTGAACTTGCCCGAAGGCGAATTCCTGCTGAAGGCGCCCGACGGCTCCACGCGGCCGCTTCCGAAGGGGCCGATCCAGACGACCGTCGGCCCGTTCGACACGGTCGGCATCTGGTCGGTGACGGGCGAGAAGCCGGTCGAAGAGTTCGCGGTGAACCTGATGAACAAGACCGAGAGCGACCTGCGGCCGGACGAAACCGTGACGACGATCGCGAGCGCGCAGGACGCAGGCCTGGTGGGCGGCTTCGGCGGCCGGCCGGTCTGGTGGTACCTCACGATCGCCGCGTTCGTATTGGCGGCGCTCGAATGGTACCTGTATCAACGCCGCTGGATCAGTTGAGAATTGGCCACAGATGAACACGGATGAAAACAGATAAGACCGTTTTGAAATGATGTTTTCTGAACTGTCTTAATCTGTGTTGATTTGTGGCCGTGATTTCGAGGTTATCCGATGCCGTTGGAACTGACGCAACCGTGGTACCTGCTCGGGCTGCTGGCGCTGCCGGTGGTCGCGTGGTACTACGTCCGCGGCCTCACCGACTTCGCCCGCTGGCAGCGCTCGTTGTCCTTCGCCGTGCGCGGGCTAGTCGTGGCGTTGCTCGTGCTCGCGCTCTGTGGCCTCACGTTGCTCCGCCCCGGCAAGGACCAGTTCGTCGTCTTCGCTATCGACGAATCCACCAGCGTCGGCGAGCAGAACAAACCCGCGATCGAGGAGTTCCTCGCGAAAGCGACGGCCGGTGCCGGCCGGCACCGGTACGCGTTCGTCCGCTTCGGCGCGGAGCCGGGCGCGGTGGTGCCCGATCGGTCGAATTCCGCCGCGATCAACGCGAAGGGGACGAACATCGCGGCGGCTCTTGAAGTCGCCACTGCCGGGATTCCGCCGAGCTTCGTCCCGAAGATCGTCGTGCTCAGCGACGGCAACCAGACCGCCGGCGACGCGATCCGCGCCGCTCTCCGGGGCGGCGTGCCGGTGAGTACGGTTCCGCTCCAGACGCGCAGCGAACCGGAGGTGCAGGTCTCGAACGTGAACGTCCCCGCCCAGGTGCGCGAAGGGGAACCGTTCAAGATGGAAATCCTCATCGACTCGAACCACGACGACGAGGGCGAACTCGAAGTCTACCGCGGGGCGCACAAGGTCTATTCCGAAAAGAAAAAGATCGTAAAGGGCGAGAACAAGATCGCGATCGGCCCGCTGCAGATCACCGGCGAACGGAACACCGAGTACACCGTCCGCATCAAGAATTTCAACGACAAGCTGCTCGACAACAATGTCGCGAAGGCGCTCGTCTACACGAACGGCAAGCCGCGCATCCTGCTCGTCGACACCGACGTGAAGCAGGCGAAGGACCTGGCCTACGCGCTCGAACAGGAAGGGATCAAGGTCGACGTCCGCCCGACGCAGGGCATCCCCGATTCGCTCTCCGATTTGCAGAACTACGAACTCGTGGCGCTCTCGAACGTGCCGGCCACGCAGATGAGCACGCGGCAGATGAATCTGCTGCGCGTCTACGTCCAGGAACTCGGCGGCGGCCTGCTCATGATCGGCGGGGACCAATCCTTCGGCCTCGGCGGCTACTACAAGACGACGGTCGAGGAAATCCTGCCAGTGCGCTCCGACTTCGAGAAGGAGAAGGAGAAGCCGAGCATCGCGATGGTGCTCGTCGTCGACAAATCCGGTTCGATGGGCGGGCAGAAGATCGAGATGGCGAAGGACGCGGCCAAGGCGGCCGTCGAACTGCTCGGCCCACGCGACAAAGTCTGCGTCATCGCGTTCGATGGCGACCCGTTCGTCGTCGTCGAGATGCAGCCGGCTTCGAACAAGGCCCAGATCCTGGACAAGATCGCGGGCATCGAGGCGGGCGGCGGCACGTCAATGGGCCAGCCGATGCGCGACGCCCACGAGACGCTCGTGCAGACGCAGGCTAAGCTCAAGCACGTCATCGTACTCACCGACGGAATCTCGGAACCCGACGACTTCGACGGCATCGCGCAGAACATGGCCCAGTCGAAGATGACGTGCAGCACCGTCGCCGTCGGCGACGACTGCGACTTCAAGACGCTCGAGCAGATCGCCAAGGTCGGCGGCGGGCGCTACTACCACGCCGAGGACCCCGCGAACATCCCGCAGATCTTCGCGAAGGAAACGGTGACGGCCAGCAAGTCCGCCATTAACGAAGTACCGTTCACGCCGACGATCCTGCGGTCCTCCGCCGTGCTGACCGACCTGCGCATCGAGGAATCGCCGCCGCTGTTCGGGTACGTCACCACGCGGCCGAAGCCGACGAGCGAAGTCATCCTGATGACCGACAAGGGCGACCCACTGCTGTCCTGGTGGCGCTACGGCCTCGGGTTCTCCGTCGCCTTCACGTCCGACGCCAAGGGGCGCTGGGCGGCGGAGTGGATTTCGCAGCCGATCTTCGGCAAGTTCTGGGCGCAGGTGATCCGGCACGCGATGCGGAAGTCCGACGCGAAGGGCGTCTTCGTGCAAACGACCCAGAAGGACGGCCAGGCGACCGTGACGCTCGATGCCGTGACACCGGACGGGAAGTTCCTGAACGAGGCGACGACGACCGTGACCGTGCTGGAGCCGCAGGGCGGCGAGCGGAAGCTGACGATGCACCAGACGGCCCCCGGTCGCTACGTCGGCACATTTCCGACCGACAAGCCGGGAACCTATCACGTGCAGATGAACCAGACGGCCAAAGGCCAGCCCGCCACGCAGCAATCCCGCGGCCTAGTCGTGAATTACGAGGATGAGCTTCGAATCCGACCAACCGATGAGAAACTGCTGGAAACGTTGGCCCAGGTCTCGGGTGGGACCTTCAAGCCGGATCCGGAAGTGGTCTTTGCCGAGGACGGCCGCACGGCCCGACAACCGTTGCCGCTGTGGCCGTATCTCCTGATCGCGGCGATGCTGGTGTTCCTCGCGGACGTCGCGCTGCGGCGGATCGACTTCGATCTCGTCCTCGGCCGGCAGAAGCCGCCGATGAAGATGGTGATGGCGAAACGGTGAGGGTTGGGAATTGTTCTGACTCAGAACTCAATCCTCAGAACTCATGACTCTTTTTTGAAATCGAGTTTGAGTTGTGAGTAATGAGATGAAAAGCAACGAGCGATCGGCCGGTTCCCGATTGCTCAAACGACGATTCAACGTTAAACTGGTTCGAGACCCGCAAGGGGGAGGACGATCATGCGAGAGGCCCTGTTTCAATCGCTGCGGCCGGTTCGCGGTCGGCAACAATCGGTGTTCGTGATTCGCGGCTTGTTCGGCGGCTTGCTCGTGTCGAGTGTTATCGGCATCGGCCTTGGCATCGTCCGCCTCGTCGGAATCGATCTCGCGTGGCCGCTCGTCAGTGCGCTCCTTGCGGTCGGCCCGATCGTCGGGTTGATCCTTGGCCTCGCGCTCCGCCGCACCTGGCACGACGCGGCCGAAGCCATCGATGCCCATTGCGGCCTCAAGGACCGCACCGTCACCGCCCTCGCCTTCGCGAACCAGCCGAGCCTCGGCGAACTACACGAACTCCAGATGACCGACGCCATGGCGCACCTCGCCGGCGTGGAGCCGAAGCAGGTCGTGCCCGTGGTCGCGCCGAAAACGTTCCCGTACGCCCTCGCGGGCTTGGCCGCGAGCGCCGCTATGCTGCTGTGGCCGATGACGCCGCGCGACGCCGAAGCCGGCCCCGGCGCCGCGCCGGACAGCGTGCTCGCCCTCGCCGACAAGCAGAAGGCCGAGAGCCTGCCGATCCTCAAGAAGCTCGAGGAGATGTTCCAGGACGCCGACGACGCGACCGAGGAGGAAAGGCAAGGCGTCAAGGACCTGATCCAGAAGGCGAAGGAGAAGTTCGAGGAACTGACACAGGACGGCATGAGCGAACAGGAGGCCCTCGCGAAGCTCTCCGAACTCTCGGCCGAGAAACAAGCCCTGACCACGATGCTGAATCCGGCGGCGCTCGAAGGAGCGCTCGCCTCGCTCGGCACGGCGCTCGCCGCGTCCCAACCGTTCGAAGGCGCCGGCAAGGCGCTTATGAAGGGCGACCTCGACAAGGCGGCGAAGGAGTTCGATAAGCTCGACGAAGTGAAGCTGACGCCGAAGGAGGCCAAGGACCTGGAGCAGAAACTCCGCGAGCAGCAAAAGAAGGCCGGCGACGCCGGGCAGGGTTCCCTCGGCGACGCAATCGGCGAACTGGCCGACTCGATCAACAAGGGCGGCGGCAAGTCCAGCGTCGGCAAGGCGGGCAAGAACCTCGCCAAGCGCGTCAACTCCGCCATCCGCAAGCGCCGGGCGGCGAACCTGCTCGACGCCTTCGACGAGAACCTCCGCGATGGCAAGGCCGGCCTCGGCGAGAACGGCGGCGCGAAGGCGAAGAAGCCCGAAAAGAGCAATAGCCCGAGCAGCAACTGGGGTCGCGGCGTCAGCGGCAACACCGACGGCGAGAAGACCAAGCTCGGCGGCAAACGCACCGAGCAGCAGATCACCGGCACCCCGAGCGACGAGGGCGAATCGGAAGTCGAGACGACGACCACGCCGGAAGCCCGCGAGAAGGCCCGCCGCGAATACCAGGAGAAGTTCAAGAAGGGTTCGAAGGAATCGCAGGCGATCCTCGAGAACGAGCCGATCCCGCTCGGCCACCGGCAGACGGTGAAGAAGTACTTCGAGAGCATCCGCCCGTCGAACGCCGACGCGTTCGAGACGAAGGAAGCCCCGAAGCCCGAGAAGAAGTGACTTTGAACGAATCCGCTAAAAGAAGAACGCCGCCCGATCGGGCGGCGTTTTCATGTTCGTAATCGCTTGTCGAATCAGGCGACCGACGCGCCTTCGGGCTTCACGTTGATCTTGGTGCTGTTGTTGCTGAAGTAGACGGTGCCGTCGCACATGGCGAAGAGGTTGTCGTTCTTCGCTCGCTTGACATTGGCGCCGGGATGCCACTTCGTGCCGCACTGGACGATGAGGATGCTGCCGGTGGTCACGGTCTCGCCGGCGTATTTCTTGATGCCGCGGCGCTTGGCGGTCGAATCTCGACCGTTGCGAACCGAACCCTGACCCTTTTTGTGTGCCATGACGGAGGACTCCGAACTCGTTTTGACCGCGGATACGCGGAAGGTGTAGGTTAGCGATTCCCCGTCCGCGCGGAAAGCCCGACGGCACGGTTTTTGCGCAGACCTTCAATTAAAAGAGACCGAGGAGCGGTTCCCCGCGGCTGGCGGCGAAGGGGCGGCCGAGCGGGTCGACGTATTCAACATGGGGCGGGAACCCCAGGGCATGCAGGATCGTGGCGGTCAGGTCGTGCGGGGCGACGCGGCCCTCCTGCGGGTAGGCGCCCTGCTTATCCGACGCGCCGTACACCTGCCCGCCGCGAATCCCTCCGCCGGCCATGGCGACGGAAAAGACATGGCCCCAGTGGTCGCGGCCCGCGCGACCGTTGAGCCTGGGCGTGCGGCCGAACTCCGCCATGCATACCACGAGCGTGTCGTTCAGCAGCCCGCGTTCCGTCAGGTCTTCGACGAGGGCCGCGAAAGCCGTATCCGCAGTCGGTGCCAACACGGTTTTCAGCCGCTCGCCCTCGCGGGCATGGCTGTCCCAGCACGGCGCATCCGACGGCTCCTCCGGCCCGCGATACCAGTTCACATGAACGAGGGAAACGCCGGCCTCGACGAGTCGGCGGGCCAGCAGGCAGCTTTGGCCGAAGTGCGTGCGGCCGTAGCGGTCGCGCGTGGCCGGGGTCTCGCGGCCGAGGTCGAACGCCGCCCGCGCCTTTGGCGAGCCGAGAAGCTCAAACGCCTGATTGGTGTGCTTGTCGTATTTTTCGCCAACCGACTGCGAGGGCTTCGCGAGGTACTGGTCGAAGGTTCGCAGCAATTCCCGCCGATCGCTCAATCGATCCAGAGAGACATCCGCAGCCAGCGAGAACTCGGGGATCTGGAACTTCGCGGCCCCCGGCTCGCAGCGGAACAGCCAAGGGTCGCTCGCCCGGCCGAGAAAGCCGGCGTCCTGACCGGGCCAGACGGAACTATCGGTGTTGAAAATGTGCATCGGCAAGCGCACGGCGCCGGGCAGTCCGCCGGAGTCGCCGCGTAACCGGCGGACGATCGCGCCGAGATTCGGCCAGTCGTTCGGCGGGCCGGGGTTCACGTTCTCGGCATTCTTCGGCGCGTGCGGCACGCCCGTCAGCATCGAATAACCGCTGGAGGAGTGCGCGTTATCATCCGTCGAGACGGCGCGGAGGATACAGAGTTTGTCGGCCTGTCGGGCGAGTTTCGGCAGAAGCGAGGCGAAGCGGATACCGGGTACGTTCGTGTCGATGGGGCCGAATTCGCCCCGGACCTCGGCCGGTGCGTCCGGCTTCGGGTCGAAGGTGGAATGCTGCGGCGGCCCACCCATCAGGAACAGGACGATGCAGTTCTTCGCCTTCCGCTCGGCGGCGATCGCTCGCGCGGCGGTCAGGGTCGGAAGGGACAGACCGAGCGCCGTGAGGCCGCCGACGCGGAGCATCTCGCGGCGGGAGACGCGGTCGATGAGACGGAACATGGGACGTGCGTCCGGCGGTGGGAGGGCAGACTCCCATGATCGCCGCGCGGTGGGGTGAAGTCAACTCGATTCGATTCACGCCACCTGCACTTCGGCCGGCTGGAGAATAAACGGGTCTTGCCCGGCGGGCAACGGGGCCAGCTTAAGTTCGCGGACGCGCCATCCGGCGTGTTGCAATTCGCCCGAGTACGGCGGCTGACCCGTCACGTTCCCCAGCACGCGGATCGCCGAGGGATCGAATCCAGCCTGGACCGAGACGACATGGCCCTCGGCGCTCGCGATCACCGGTTCGAGTTCGAGGTGCTGCTTCAGCGTCGCTTGCGCCTTCCGGTGGATGTCCCGTACGGCCTGGCCGACTTGTATATCGTCTTCGATCGAGGAAATGTCTTCGAGAAGGAAATCGATCAATCTAGCTTCACTTTGCAGCAATGCGAGCAAGCGCAGCGGTTCGGCGGACGGCTTCGCCTTCGCGGGCGGCGGCGCGGCCGCCGGCGCGTCGCCGGTCAGCGCGTCCACCCTGGCGGCAAAAGCCGGGTCCGCGTTCGCGCGCTTCGCGAGGCTCAAGCCCCATGCCGCCCGCGAGACGCCGCCGGCCCGTGCGGCGATCGTGAAGAAAAAGATCGTGGCGGCGATCAGCCCGCTGGCCAGTCCGAGCGCGATATCCATGTTGAAGGGTTCCCCTGAAGTACGAACTCGAACGGGATTCGCGAACCGATGGATCGGAACAATTCAAAATGTTAAATGAAAAATGCGAAATGGACAGGCGGGCCGCCGACTTGACCCAGGCGGCCCGCTGGTTTACCATCACACATACCTGCCACCTGCGGAACTGATTCCGCTCTCGCGCTTCCAATGTGCGTTCGACTTCGGAGTATCCTCCATGCGACGACCTCTCCTGGCGGTCGCGTTCCTGACCGTCGCGGTCGCGTTCGCCCAGCAGCCGGGGAACCTGTACCCGCAGCCGCGGATCGCCTCGATCTTCCCGGTCGGCGCGAAGGCGGGCACGACCGTCGACGCCACGGCGCTCGGCACCGACCTCGACGACACGACCGCCCTGCTCTTCTCGCATCCGGGCATCAAGGGCGAACTGATTCCCCCGCCGCCGGAACCGCCCGCCGACCCGAAGAAAAAGGACCCGCCGAAGAAGAAGACCCCGCCGCCGACCGAAGCAAAGTTCAAGGTGAGCGTCGCCGCCGACGTGCCGCCGGGGGCCTACGACGTGCGCGTCGTGAACAAATACGGCGTCAGCAATCCGCGCCTGTTCGTCGTTGGCGACAAACTCGAAGTGAACGAGAAGGAACCGAACAACGACACGGCCGAAGCGCAGAAGGTCGAACTCGGTACCACGATCAACGGCGTCATCTCGAACCAAGTGGACGTCGATTACTCCAGCTTCGCCGCGAAGGCCGGGCAGCGCGTCATCATTCACTGCGCCGCCAGCTCCATCGACAGCAAACTCAAGCCGCTCGTCGAAGTGTTCGCGCCGGACGGCAAGCGGCTCGCGAACGCCCGCAATTACCAGGACGCCGACGCCCTCGCCGACGTGGCGATCCCAACCGACGGCGAATACCTCGTGCGGCTGACGGAGTTCGCCCACCAGGCCGGCAGCGCCGACCACTTCTATCGCCTCAAGATCGCGGCGATGCCGTGGATCGACGCGGTCTACCCCCCGATCGTCGAGCCAGGAAAGCCGGCGAACGTGACGCTCTTCGGGCGGAACCTGCCGGGCGGCAAGCCGGTACCGGGGATGACGATCGACGGCCGACCGATCGACTCTCTCGCCGTGACGATCACGCCGCTGGTGCAATCGGGGCAAACGCAGTTCCGCCGCCGCATCGATCCGCCGACCGGACTGCAGGATAGCTTCGAGCATCGGCTGCCCGGCTCGAACGCCATCCCGCTCTACTTGGCCGGAGGACCGGTCACGTTGGAGAAGTCCGTCGACAACGACAAGCCCGAAGCGGCCGAGGCGATTGCCGTGCCGTGCGAACTCGCCGGACGCATCGAGAAGCGCTACGACCGCGACTGGTACAGCTTCACCGCCAAGAAGGACGACAAGTTCACCATCGAACTGTTCGCCGACCGGCTTGGCTCGAACATGGACGGCTACCTGACCATCCGCAACGCGGCCAACAAGCAGGACATCGCCAACGAAGGCACGCTGGACGACGACCAGGAATCCCTACACCCCCAGAGCTTCTTCAGCCGAAATACCGACCCCGTGCCGTTCAAGTTCACCGCCCCGGCCGACGGGACTTACCAGATCATGGTCGGAAGCCGGGACGCGAACGTGAACTACGGCCCGCGCAGCTTCTACCGCTTGCGGATCAGCGCCGCAAAGCCCGATTTCCGCACCGTCGTGATGCCGCGCAGCCGGGATATCCCCACGACGGTCGTCGCACGGCCCGATGGCGAGGTCGCCCTCGATGTGTTCGTGCAACGCGTTGACGGCTTCACCGGCATCGTCACGCTTACGGCCGAGGGCCTACCCGCCGGCGTGACCGCCGCGCCCGCCAGCATCGGCACGAACCAGAAGTGGGGCACGCTCGTTCTTTCCGCCGCCGGTTCGCTCCCCGACGCCGTCGCGGTCATCAAGGTGAAGGCGACCGCGACGATCGCCGGCCAGCCGGTCGTTCGGGAGGCGCGGCCCGCGTCCATCACCTGGGGCGTGCAGTCCGGCCAGAACACGCCGACGGTCGCCCGGCTCGACCAGTCGCTCGTGATCGCCACGCGCGGCGACAAGTCGACTTTCCGCATCAAGCCCGACCTCACCGCCGCCACGATCAAGGTCGACGGCAAGGATCAGAAGGCGCCGACGCCGCTCGTCGTCAAGCCCGGCGACAAGATCACCGTGCCCGTGAAGGTGACGTGGCAGGACAAGGACGCGCGGCCGAACCCGATCAACGTCGTCGTCGAACCGTCGCAACAGAACATGCAGCAGGCACCGGTGAACGTGAACAACGGCCAGCCGATGGCCATCGCCAAGGACAAGGCCGATGCGAATGTCGTCGTCGACATCCGCAACAACGCCGTGCCCGGCACCTACTGGATTCCGCTCCGCGGCGAGACGACCGTGAAATACGCCAAGGACCCGATGGACAAGAACAAGAAGGACATCACCGTCGTCGCCTACGCGCCGCCGTTCGAGGTGAAGGTGATCCCGACAAGCCTCGGCAAGTTGAGCGCCCAATCGCCGGGGAACCTCAAGCAGGGTATGACCACCGAAGTGACAATACGCGTCGAACGACAGTTCGACTTCGACGGCCCGTTCGTCCTCAAGATCGACCTGCCGAAGGAAGCCGCGGGCATCACCGTCGACGCCGGCACGATCCCGCCGGGCGCGAACGAGGTCAAAGTGAAGCTCACCGCCGCGAAGGACGCGAAGCTTGGCAACCTGAACAACATCGCCGTGACCGCCATCGCCAAGTGGGACGGCCAGTACGACACGAAGCACGAAACGAAGTTCAATCTGAATGTGGTGAAATAAGAATCATTAGCCACAGATGAACACGGATAAAAGCTGATTTCTAATCTGTGTTCATCCGTGTTCATCAGTGGCTAAACTCTTCGGAGCGATCCATGCGTTCTCTCGCAATGTTGATGTTTCTCTCTGTGGTCGCCTCCGCCCAGGAGAAGAAAGAAGCCAAGCTCACGCCGATCGAGCCGGCGAAGCTGACGCGGACCGAGCCGATCGACTACGCGAAGGATGTACAGCCGATCTTCGCGGCGAAATGCACCGTCTGCCACTCCGGCTCGGAGCAGAAGGGCAAGTTCGACATGGGTACGTTCGCGGCGCTCATGAAGGGCGGCCGGCGCGGCGTCGCCGTCGTCGCCGGCAAGCCGATGGACAGCCTTCTGTACACGTACAGCAGCCACAACAAGGCCCCGATCATGCCGCCGAAGAGCGAGGAAAACCCGCTCACGCCGAACGAAGTGGCGATCTTCAAGCTCTGGATCGAGCAGGGGGCGAAAGGCCCGACGGCGCCGGAGATCAAGACGCGGCCGAAGGTGGTGCTGAGCCTGCCGCCGGCGCTCGTGAAGCCAGTGCGGGCCGTCGCCGTCAGCCCCGAGAAGATCGACAAGGCCGTCGTCGCCGCCGGGCGCGGGAACCAGATCCACCTGTTCGACGGCAAGACCGGCGCGTTCAAATCCACCTTCATCGATCCGACGCTCAAGACCGCCGACGGCAAGGAGGCGAAGTCCGCCCACATCTCGCTCGTCGAATCGCTGGCGTGGTCGCCCGACGGCAAGACGCTCGCCAGCGGCAGCTTCCGCGAAGTCACGCTCTGGGACGCCGAGAAGGGGACGGTGAAGACGCGCCTCACCGACTTCGCCGACCGCGTCGTCGCCCTCGCCTGGAGCGCCGACGGCAAGCTCCTCGCCACCGGCGGCGGAGCGCCCACCGAAGACGGCGAGATCAAGGTCTTCGATGCGACCGGCAAGCCCGCCTTCGAGGTGAAGAACGGCCACAGCGACACGGTCTTCGGCCTCAACTTCAGCCCCGACGGCAAGCTCCTCGCCACGTCCGCGGCCGACAAGTTCGTCAAGGTCTTCGAGGTTCCCTCCGGCAAGTTCGTGAAGTCCTTCGAGGGCCACACGCACCACGTGCTGGACGTGGGCTGGACCGCCGACGGCAAGAAGCTCGTCTCGGCCGGGGCCGACAACGTCATCAAGGTGTGGGACTACGAGAAGGGCGAGAAGGCCCGCGACATCCAGGGGCACCAGAAGCAGGTCACGCGGCTCGCCTTCATCCCGAAGACGCAGACGTTCCTGACGGCCAGCGGCGACGCCAGCGTGCGGCTCTACAACGCCGACAACGGCGGGCAGGCCCGCACCTTCGGCGAGAACAAGGACTTCGTCTACGCCGTGGCATCCAACCCCGACGGCGCGGTCGTCGCCGCCGGCGGCGAGGAGGGTGTCGTGCGGCTGTACAACGGCACGAACGGCCAGCTCGTGAAGGCGATGCTCCCGCCGGATGCCGAGCCGAAGAAAGAGGAGCCGAAGAAAGAGGAGCCGAAGAAGAAGTAACTCGTTCCGGGAATGGAAACGGGGTCGGGAGTCGTTTCCGCGGCGGAAAC
>JALHPZ010000022.1 GCA_022842245.1 Gemmataceae bacterium | reverse complement strand
GCGGCGGCCCCATCGGCCGTGGTGGGCGATCGCCCTGCGGCGGTTGCGGGCGAGGCTGCGGGCGGGGTTGCGGACGCGGCGGCGGTTCCGGCGGGTGCGCCTGTCGTTCCTGGCCGGGCGGAATCATCGAAAGGGAGATCTTCTTGTCGCCGGACTTCACTTCCATCACCCACACCGTCACCGTGTCCCCGACCGACACGACCTCGTAAGGCGACTTGATGTAGCGGTTGGCCATCTGGCTGATGTGCACGAGGCCGCTTTCCTTGACGCCGATGTCGACGAACGCGCCGAACGGCACGACGTTGAGCACCGTGCCGGTCAGTTCCATACCGGGCTTCACGTCTTCGAGTTTGAGAATTCCCTTCTTGAACGCCGGCGGCGGCAACTCCTCGCGCGGGTCGCGGCCGGGGCGGGCGATGGCGCGGAAGATGTCGATGAGCGTGGGGACCGCCACATCGAGCGATTTTGCGATCGCATCGGGGTCGGCGGCGTTCAACTTCCCGCGCAGCTCTTCGAGTTTGGCCGCGTCCCGCAGGTCCGCCGGGGCCAGCTCGAACGTCGCGAGCACCTTGCGGGCGAGGTCGTAGCTCTCGGGGTGGACCCAGGTCATGTCCAGCGGTTCGTCGCCGTCGGCGATCTTGAGGAAGCCGGCGGCCTGCGTGAAGCGCGCCTCGCCCATCTGCGGCACGGCCTTCAACTGCTCGCGGCTCTTGAACGCGCCATGCGCCTTGCGGTACTCGACGAGTTCGCGCGCGGCGAGCTGGTTCAAACCGGACACGTGGCGGAGCAGCGGCACGCTCGCGGTGTTCAGGTCGACGCCAATGTGGTTGACGCACGACTCGACGACGGCTTCGAGCGATTCCTTGAGGTATTTCGGCCGGAGGTCGTGCTGGTAAAGCCCGACGCCGACGTGCTGCGGGTCGATCTTCACGAGTTCGGCGAGCGGGTCTTGCAGGCGTCGGCCGATGGAAACGGTGCCGCGGGTGGTGGCGTCGCGGTTCGGGAACTCTTCCTTGGCCACCGGCGACGCGGAGTAGTCGCTGGCGCCGGCCTCGTTGACGATGACATAGGCGAGGTCGGTGGGCGCGTCCGGCAGGCCGTCGAGTACGATCACTTCCGCTGGCGGCGGAGGCGGCGCGGTCGGCGCGGCGGTCACCGCCGTCGCGGTCGCTTCCGTCGTGGTCACCGATTCGGCCGTTGGTTCGGCCACGCTGCTCACCGTGGTGGCTTCGCCGGGCACCGAGGTCATGGTGCTCACGCTCTCCGCCAGGATCGCGGGGGCCACGACGACCGATTCCACGATCGGCGCGGCCAACTCGATCGTCGCCGGGATCGCGGCCGTGGCTTCGACCGTCAGCGATTCCGATCGTGTGACCGTCGGTTGCGGATTCAGGCGGCGGTTCTCCAGCTCGGCGATCAGGTCCGAGACCAGTTGTTCCGTCTCGCGGCACGCGGTGCCGTTCCCGATCGCGATCACCGTGGTCTGGTATTTGCGGATGTACTGTTCGAGCTTCCGTTTCGCCTCGTCGACTTTCTTCTGGGGCTGGTGAGGGTAAATGACGCCGTCGTCGAGCAGCGCGCCGGTCTCGTCGAGGGCGGCGATCTTGCATCCCGTGCGCAGGCCGGGATCGATGGCGAGGATCCGCTTGCCGCGCAACGGCGGTTGAAGGAGCAATCCGCGGAGGTTGCGGGCGAAGACGTCGACGGCGTGGTCCTGTGCCCGTTCCGTGAGATCGCGCCGGATTTCGCGTTCGAGGCTCGGCAGCACGAGCCGATCCACGGCGTCGGCCACCGCCGCCATGAGAATGTCCTTGTGGGGATGGTCCGCGATCGGCAGAAACTCGGACACGATCCCCTTGGCACGATCCGCGTCCAGTTCAAACTTGAGACGGAGGATACCTTCCTTTTCGCCGCGATTCACTGCCAGCACGCGGTGAGGCGGGATCATCCGCACCGGCTCCTTGAAGCTGAAGTACTCCCGGAATTCCTTCCCTTTCTCTTCCGGCAAGCCGTCGACGCGGTTGCTGGCGAGTACGGCCGTGTCCCATGTGTACGCGCGCAACGGGCCGCGCACGTCCGGGAACTCGGAAATCACTTCCGCGAGGATGTGGCCGACGCCTTGGAGGATTTCCTCCGGCGAGTTCAACTTCTGTTCCGGGTTCACCATCCCCGGCAGGACCTCGGCGAGGTTCGCCACCGCCGGATCGCGATTCCAGATCGCCTGCGCGAGCGGTTCGAGGCCTTTCTCGCGTGCCTCGGCCGCCAGCGATTTCTTCTTGGGCTTGTAAGGGAGATACAGGTCTTCGAGCCGCTTGGGGTGATCGGTTTCGAGAATGGCCGCGACCAGTTCGTCGTTCAGCTTTCCCTGGGTTGCGATCGTCTTGAGGATCGTCTGCTTGCGGTCGCGCAGGCTGCGCAATTGTGCGATTCGCGACTGGATCTTGCGGATGACCGTCTCGTCCAGGCCGCCGGTGCGCTCCTTGCGATAGCGCGTGATGAACGGTACGGTGTTGCCTTCGTCGAGCAGTTGAACCACGGCTTCGACGTGGATGCGTCGGATCTGCAGGTCCTGCGCGAGCCGGGAGAGGTCTTGCGATTGCGGTGCCGGCGGGACTTCGGGCACGGGCTGCGCGGCGACGGCCGGCGCGGCGACGGCCGGCGTGGTGATGGCCTCAACCGGCGGCGCGGGGGGCGCTTCGGCCGGTGGCGCTTCGACGGGTGGGGTCTCGGCCGGCGGCGGGGACTCCGCCACGGGAGCATCGGTCACGACCGGGGTCGTTTCGGCAACAGGTTCGGAAGGAGTCATGGCGGCTTCCGCAGGGTGACTGCGCGGGTCCGGCCGAATCGTTCGGCGGGCAGGGAGATTGGAATCTTCGTGATTTAGGGCGATTCCGTTGTGGAGTCAAGAATTCCCCGACGAACCCGTCCATCCGAATCGCCATAGACAATCGTGCCCGTGCGGAGTAACTTGCCGCGATTCATCGCCGAATCATCCGGGAGCGGTTCATGGACGAACTGTGTCTGGTCACGGGCGGAGCCGGTTTCATCGGTTCGCACCTCGTTGACGCCCTCTTGAAACGTGGCCGACCGGTGCGGGTTTTCGACGACTTCTCGACCGGCTCAATGGACAACCTTCCCGGTGGCTACGACCTCATCGAAGGCAGCCTGGTCGATCCGTCCGCTGTCGCGAAAGCGATGCACGGCGTGGGGACGGTGTTTCACCTCGGTGCTCTCGCTTCGGTGGCGCGGAGCGTTGAATCGCCCGCAGTCAGTCACGCCGCGTGCGCGACCGGTACCTTGAACCTGCTGGATGCCGCCCGCAAGGTCGGGGTGCGGCGCGTCGTGTATGCGGGCAGTTCCAGCGCCTATGGTGGAGCGACGGGGGAAGGGGGGCAGACGGAGAACCTGCTGCCGGTGGCCAAGTCTCCCTACGCCGCCGCCAAACTCGCCGGCGAATTCTACATGCAGGCCTTTGCTGCCACGTACGGGATCGAAACGGTCCGCCTGCGCTTCTTCAATATCTTTGGTCCCCGCCAGCGCCACGACAGCCCCTACAGCGGCGTCATCGCCCTGTTCACGGCCATGATGGCGCGCGGCGAAGCCCCCACCGTCCATGGCGATGGCCTTCAGTCCCGCGATTTCACCTATGTCGGCAACGCCGTGCAGGCGCTCCTTCGCGCGGCCGAAGTCCCGGAGATCTCCGGAAACGTTTACAACGTCGGAACCGGTCGCTCCGTCACCGTCCTCGATCTCGTCGCCGGGTTGAACGCCATCCTTGGCACCAACCTCGCGCCACGATTTGCGCCGCCCCGCGCCGGCGATGTACGATTCTCGCGTGCCGACATTCGCCAGACCCGGCGGGACCTCGGTTACGAACCGGTCGAAACGTTTGAAGAAGGCTTGCTCAAAACAGTCCGATGGTATCGAGAAGAACAGAAGGAACGGCAACTCGCCCACAAGTTCGCGCCGGATCGCTAGGAGGTTCACGCGAAACGTGAAACGACGGGATCGGAACCCACATTGTTTGCCAGTCCGGCAATTCGTGCTAGGGAAGTGTGGATATTCGTTCTCTCCAATACGTTCCCTATGTCCGAACGGTCCCTCGAAACGCTCGTCACGACACGCAAGGAACTGCTGCAATCGGGCGGCAGCGAGGCGTGCTTGGTGCACATCTATCCGACCGGCCCGTCGATGGGGAAACGGAGTCCGCTCGGTCTGGCGTCGCTTTATCTGGGCCGCGGCGAAGACAACGACATCCGCATTCAGGATAATTCGGTCTCCCGTCGACATGCGGTGGTGCAACCCGTCGCCGACGGGTTCCAGGTCTCCGACCTCGGCAGCACCAACGGCACGTTCATCAACGACGTGCCCGTCGAGCGCCCCACGATCATCCGCGACCGCTCCTACCTGCGCGTCGGCAATTGCATCTACAAGTTCCTCACCGGCGGAAACATCGAAGCCGACTACCACGAAGAGATTTACCGGCTGACGATCACCGACGGTCTGACCGAGATCAACAACCATCGCTTCCTCGTCGACTTCCTCGACCGCGAACTGGCGCGGTCCATCCGCCACGAGCGACCGCTTGCCGTCGTGATGTTCGACATCGACCGCTTCAAGTCGGTGAACGACACCTATGGCCACTTGTGCGGCGACTACGTGCTGCGGGAACTGAGCGGACGGATCCGCAAATTCGTCCGTCGCGAGGATCTCTTCGCCCGATACGGTGGCGAGGAGTTCTCGCTGGTGCTGGTCGAAACGGGATTGCCGAAGGCGGTTGACGCGGCCGAGCGAATCCGCAAGACCATCGCCGAGACGCCGTTCAAGTTCGACGGCGCGAGCCTGAACCTGACGGTGAGCCTTGGCGTCGCGGTGACCTGCGGTGAAGAGGGTTTGACGCCGGCGGAACTGCTGAAGCGGGCCGACGGTTTTCTCTACCAGGCCAAACAAGGCGGACGAAACCGCGTCGTGAGTGGTTGACGCGCCGTACGGAACTCGAACAATACGCGGGGCCGGGAGTTTCTCCCGGCCCGTTTCATTTCGAGGCGCGTCATGCGAGCCGTCGTTTTCGACCGGGTCGGCGATCCCGCCGAAGTCCTTCAAGTCCGCGAAGTGGATCGCCCCGAGCCCGGGCGCGGCGAGGTGCTGGTGCGCATGGTTGCCAGCCCGGTGAATCCGTCGGACCTGATGTACATTCGTGGCGAATATGGAATTCGGCCGGAGTGTCCCGCGACGCCGGGGTTCGAGGGGGTCGGCGTCGTCGAAGCCAGCGGGGGTGGACTGCTCGGACGATTTCGCAAGGGGAAGCGCGTCGCCGTTGTGAACGACCGGCGCGGCAACTGGGGCGAGTATGCGGTCACGACGGCGCGGCAGGTGATTCCCGTGCCCGCGGACATCCCGGACGCACAAGCGGCCACGTTCTTCGTGAACCCGGCCACGGCGCTCGCACTCACGCGGCACGTGTTGAACGTCGCCCCCGGCCAGTGGCTCGCGCAGTCCGCCGCCGCCGGCGCCCTTGGCACGATGATCATCCGCCTTGGCCGCAAGTACGGATTCCGAACCGTCAACGTCGTCCGCCACGACCGGCAGGTCGACGAACTCAAGAAACGGGGTGCCGACGTCGTGCTCGTCGACGGCACCGACCTGCCGGAACGGATCCGCCACGCGACCGGTGGCGGTGCCCCGTTCGCGATCGATCCCGTTGGCGGCGAGACCGGTACACGCATACTCGAAGGCCTCGCGCCCGGCGGTCGGCTCGTCGTCTTCGGTTCGCTCTCCGGCCGACCGATCGCCGTCGATCCGCGGCCGCTCATCGCCCGCGATCTGCGCATCGAGAACTTCTGGCTTGGCCGCTGGGCCAAACAGCAGCGCGTCCTGACGATGCTCAAACTCTTCAAGACGATCCGCTCGCTCGCGCGCGAGGGGGTGCTTTCGACGGAGCGGGTGGAAGAGTTCCCGATGGATCGTGTGACCGACGCGGTGCGCCGCGCCGCCGAACCGGGCGCGGGCAAGGTGCTACTGCGGATCGTGGGGCGGTGATTCCGCCGGCAGTCGCGCCGCGAGCACCAGCAGCGCCAGCGCCAGCGCGATCGTGACGAAACTCAGGCCGAGGCTGACGAAGTGCCACGTCGCGAATTGCTCCTTCGCGATTGCGGCGAGGTCCGGGTCGAATCGGGCGAGGCGCAGGCGGCTCACCACGTCCGAGATCCACCAGCCGGCGCCGACGGACGCGAGCGCGGCGAAGGCGAGTTGCACCCGCAGGCGGTGCCGGCCGGGCGATTCCTTCCGCCACGTCCACGCCGTCGCGAATGCGAGGACGGCGCAGACCAATTGCGTCGCGAATAGTTTGGGGAAGATCGGCCCGACGCCGGCACCGAAGAGTGCGAGACCGAGATTATCGCGGTCCGTGTCCGTCGCGCCCGGCGGCACGATTGGGACGAACGCGGTGCGGTCGCTCGGAGCGGTTTTTACGACGTTCGGATAGGTGGCGACCAGGCTCGGCGCGACGACGAAGTTGAAGAACCCCGTCGCCCCGACCCACACGCCGACCGCGACCACGTGCACCACCCGCAAGATCGCCTGCCGCATCGCACCATCTCCAATCTGGTTTTCGGTTCCCGCGATCAGCCGGCCGACGTTCGACCGATGCTTGACGACGACGAACAGACTTCCCACGAAGCAATACCCGGCGACGGCATTGATCGGCGCGAGAGCGAGTTGCACCGTCGTGAGTACCACCACCGCAAGGATCGACGCCAGAGAGACCATTCGCGAGACGAGCAGCGCGAGCAGCCAGACGCCCAGCGCGGCCGCGAACGGGATCGGTGCGAGGACGGCCACGGTGCCGGCGCCGGTCGCCACGCCCTTGCCGCCGCGGAAGCGCAGGTAGATCGGGAACAGGTGACCGAGGAACGCGCCCGCCGCCGCGCCGACCATGCTCCAATCGAGCGGGAACCCGGGATGCTCCGCGAGTGAGGTCGCCAGCGGCGAGATCGCCGCGACGGGGAGCGCGCCCTTCAGGAAATCGAGGGAGAAGACGAGGATGCCGTACTTCCGGCCCAGCACGCGCCCCACGTTCGTCGCGCCGATGTTCCCCGACCCCACCGCAAAGAGATCGACACCCTTCCAACGGCCGACGAGGTACCCGAACGGCAGCGCGCCGACGAGATACGAAACGAACCACAAGACCGGAACGACGACGGAATCCATGACGAGATGGTATGGACTGTCGCAGACTTGTTCTTACTCGACCAACTCGTCCGGCACTTCGACCTCCATCGCCAGCAACCGCACGGCCAGCGTCTTGCCCTGCGTATCGGTCCGCAGGCTCCGGCTGGCACCACCGGCGAGGGCGTCGTAGAGCACGAAGTTCACGGCGTTCACATTCGCCGCTTCGAAACGCTCCACGCGGCTTGGCCCCCAATCGGTGAAGTATGCCGCGACGTGCTCGGCCTTGAGGTGTTCTTTCAGCCACGCGAATCCGGCGGGGGAATAGGCGATCACCGCGACGTTCGCGTGATTCCCCTTGTCGCCGCTGCGGCCGTGCGCGATCGTCGAGAGCGGAACCGTCGGCATCAGTCGTCCTTCGTCTCGCGGTCGGATTTCGATTCACCCATGAAGCTCAAGCGTTCGCCGACGGTCTCGGAGAAATCGAGTTCTTCCAGGAACTCGGCGAGCGAGGCGTAGCGGTGGTCGGGGTTTTTCGCGAGCATCTTCGAGAGAATCTTGTCGAGGCTCTTGGGCACTTTCTTGCGGACGGAATGCGCGGACTCGTAGACGCCCTTTTCCTTGGCCTTGATGATGCCGAGGAGGCTGTCGGCGTGGAACGGGGGCCGGCCGGTGAGGCAGCGGTAGAAGACGCAGCCGAGGGAGTAGATGTCGCAGCGGGAGTCGACGTTCTTGGCGTCGCGGGTCTGTTCGGGGGCGGCGTAGAGGGGCGTGCCGATGCCGATGCCGGTTTGCGTGAGGCCTTCGAGAGTGTCCTCGGCGGTCTTGGCGAGGCCGAGGTCGGCGAGTTTGACGGTGCCGTCGCCGGAGATCAGGAGGTTGTCGGGTTTGACGTCGCGATGGACGAAGCCGTGCTCGTGGGCGTAGAGGAGGGCGACGGCGGCGGCGCGAGCCACGTGGGCGGCGTCTTCGACCGAGAAGTGCCCGAGCTTCTCGAGCCAGCTTCCGACGCTGCCGCCGGTCAGCAGTTCCATCGCGAGGTAGACGAAGCCGTGGTCTTCGCCGGCGCGGATGAGGTGGACGATGTTCGGGTGTTCGAGCTTCGCCATGGCGCGGATTTCGCGGTCGAAGCGCTGCACGAATCCGGGCTTGGTCGCCATCTCCTGCGAGAGGACCTTGAGTGCGACGAAGCGGTGTTTGGAATCCTGGACGGCCTTGTAGACGGTGCCCATGCCGCCCGCGCCGAGCTTGCCCACGAGGCGGAAATCGCCGAGGTGGGTGAGCGCCACCTTCTTCGGCGCGGGGGCCGGCGGCGGTGACGCGGGGGGCGGCGGGGGCGAAAGCTTCAGCTTCACTTCCGTCTTCGGCAGCAGCTTCGCGCCGGCCGGAGGAATGTAGTCCACCGTCGTTTCGAGGTATTCGACGACGGGGATTGTGTCGGGTACCGCGCCGAGTTTGGCTTCGGGCAGCGGCGTGTAATCCTGGGTGGTTTCGAGGTCGGGCTTCGAGTCCGATTTGGCGAAGGGCTTGTAGACGGCCATGGCCGGCGCTCGCGGGAGGGATGCCGCCACTGTACCCGAACGGTTCGGGACTTACAATCTTCGGAATCACCATCCTCTCCGGAGTCCCGCCGTGCCGACCAACGCACCCTTGAACCGCAAGCTTCGCATGGGCCTCGTCGGGGGCGGGCAGGGCGCCTTCATCGGCCGCGTCCACGCCACCGCCGGCGTGCTCGACAACCGCGCGGCGCTTGTCGCCGGGGCGCTCTCCAGCGATCCCGTGAAGGCGAAGGCGTCCGCCGCCGACTACGACATCCCGGCCGACCGCGCCTACGGTAGCGTAAAGGAGATGGTCGCCTCCGAGGCGAAGCGCGCGGACAAGATCGACTTCGCGTCGGTCGCGACGCCGAACCACACGCACTTCGAACTGGCGAAGACGCTGGCCGAGGCTGGCTTCAACGTCATCTGCGACAAGCCGCTGACGTTCGACCTTGCCCAGGCTGAGGAATTGCTGCAGGTGGTGGAAAAGACCGGCGTCGTGTTCGCCGTGACGCACAACTACACCGGCTACCCGCTGGTGCGGCAGGCGCGCGAGATGATCCTCAACGGCGAACTCGGCGAAATCAACGCCACGCGCAGCAACTACATCCAGGGCTGGCTGCGCACGCGGCTGGAGAGCGACAACCAGAAGCAGGCCGCGTGGCGCACCGACCCGTCGAAGTCCGGCATCGCCGGCTGTTTCGGCGACATCGGCACGCATGCCTACAATCTCGGCCGTTACATGACGGGCCTCTTGCCGAAGGAAATTTCCGGGCACCTCAAGGTCTTCGTGGAAGGCCGGGCGCTCGATGACTACGGCACGGCCATCGTGCGCTACGAGAACGGCGCGCTCGGCACCGTGACGGCCAGCCAGATCAGCCACGGTCGCGAGAACGATCTGTTCATCGAAGTCGACGGCACCAAGGGCGCGCTCCAGTGGCGGCAGGAGAACCCGAACGAGCTGATCGTTCGCAAGAACGGCGAGCCGCACAAGATCTACACGCGTGCCGGCGGCCCGTACCTTGGCGCCGCGGCCGGGGCGGCGAGCCGTTTGCCCAGCGGCCACCCGGAGGCGTTCTTCGAAGCGTTCGCGAACGTGTATACGGCCGCCTACGACGCGATGGTGAAGAAGGCGGCCGGCGAGAAGGTCGAAAGTGTGAACACGATTTATCCGAACGTCTACGACGGCGTGGAGGGGATGTTGTTCATCACGCAAGTGGTGGCCAGCAGCCAGCAGAACGGCGCGTGGCTGCCGTTCCGCCATCCGAAGAGCCGGAAGTAGTCTCAACCCGGATTCCGATAAACCCCGACGACCTCGGATACGAAGAGGTCCCTGAGCCAGGGAACGGACGCGAGCGGTCGGAGCCGGCGACGGATGTTGTCCTGTCGGTGGAGTTGAACGAAGCCGCTGCGACGGATGTGGCGGTCGAACTTGCTCACGGTGAGCCGGTGGAGGCCGAGCGCTTCCCACGTGCAATCCGCCGGCAGGCCGATGACGCGCATGCACACGGCCTGCGGGAAGATCAGGTGCGACCACCAACCGGGCAACCGCGTCCAGGTGTGCTTGCCGTGGGGATGGCCCCACGGCGGGCCGAAGCTCAACAGCAGCAACCCGCCGGGCTTCAACACCCGCCGCATCTCGGCGAGTGCGAGATCCGGCTTCGGAACATGCTCCAGCACGTCCACGCAGAAGACCGTATCGAAGGATGCGTCCGCGAACGGCAGCCGCTCCCCGGCATAGCAGACGAACTCGATCCCGTCGACACCGCGTCTCGCGGCTTCGCTTCGCGCGAAAGCAAGCTTGTACTCCTCCAGGTCCACGCCGGCCGCCGAGGCCGCGTGCTCGCGCAGGGCGAACGTCAGCCCGCCCGCGCCGCAGCCGAAATCGAGCACGCGACCGCCGACCCACTCGCGATTGAGCGAAAGGAACCGCGCGATCGATTGTTTTCCTTTCGCCAGTTCATGCTCGAAGTATTTGCCGAGATAGGCCGACTTGTCTTCGTGCGCGTGTAGCGCCACCAACTCCCCCGCCTCGGCGGACTGTTCGGGAAACAACCGCTGGTAGAACCGGCACAGGCGATCGAGCACGGGCATCCACGCACCTTCGGTATCCACGGACCGACTGCCAATATCTAGCTTGGTTTTCCCGGATGGCCAACGGGTTTCCCGGAGTGGTTTCGATTCATCCGACGCTCCATTCGGCTTCCTTGGCGTCGGTCGCGGTCAGCCACCAGCCGCGGACAACGGGGAGACCGTTCGGGAATCCGACGATCAGATTCACGACCGACTCGGCATAGTTCCGTTCGCGGTCGCGTCGGCTGGGCACCGGTTCGCTCGCCGGATGCGAGTGATACACCGCCAGCACGTCGGCGCCGTCGGCTCGCATCGCCTTCATCGCCGCGAACAGGCTGCGCGGTTCCGAACGGAACTCGGTCGCCGACTGCAATTCGTTGACGAGCGGGTGGTGCGTGCGAACCTCGCCGACGCCGCCGGCCACCGTTCCGGCGAGCAGGCCGCAGCATTCGAGCGGTCGGGCCGCGACGGCGCGCGCCAGCATTTCTTCGTGGATCGGGCGCGGAATGCGCAGGCGAAACGGGGCCATGCTCGTAATTTTATCTCTGGTCCGATTACCGAGGATGATTTCCATGACGCTCGCCGATCTGAACGGCCAAACCGTCGCCTTCGCCGCGTCCGGCGGTCTCGATTCCTGCACGGTCACCAAGTGGCTCTCCGAGCACGGCGTCCGCGTCGTCGCGTTCACGGCCGACATCGCGCAGCCGGACGAGACCGACTTCGGCGAGATCGAGAAGCGCATGCGCGCCAGCGGAGCGTCCGACTACATCGCGATTCCGTTGCACGAAATGATCGCCGAGGCCGGCATCGAGGTCATCCAGTTCCAGGCGAAGTACGAAGGCGACTACTGGAATACGACCGGCATCGGCCGGCACGTGATCGTCGCCGGCATCCTGCCCGAGATGGCGAAGCGAGGCATCAAGGTCCTCGGCCACGGCGCCACCGGTCGCGGCAACGATCAGGTCCGCTTCCAGCTCTGCACGAACATGCTCGACCCGACCGTGAGCATCTACGCCCCGTGGCGGGACGAGGCGTTCCTCGGCAAGTTCCGCGGCCGATCCGAGATGATCGACTACTGCGAAGGGCACAAGCTGCCGATCAAAGCGTCCCGCTCCGCGCCGTACTCCACCGACTCGAACCTGCTCGGCCTCACGCACGAGGCCGGCCAACTGGAACACCTCACGACCGGCCCCTGGTTCGTCACCCCCGGCATGGGCGTGCGCCCCGAAGCGGCGCCGGACAAACCCGAAGACGTGACCGTGAAGTTCCTCAATGGCCGCCCCGTCGCCATCAACGGTCAGAAGGTCTCCGCCTTCGAAGCCATCAAACTCGCCAACGAGATTGGCGGCAAGCACGCCGTCGGCATCTGCACCCACCTCGTCGAGAACCGGTTCGTGGGCATCAAGTCCCGAGGCGTCTACGAGGCGCCGGGCATGGAACTGCTCGGCACCGCCTTCCGCTACCTCTTGCAACTCGTGCTCGACCGCCGCAGCCGCGAATTGTACGACGCCCTTTCCCCCTTCGTTGCCAAGCAGATCTATCAGGGCTACGGTTTCGATGTGGCGACCCACATGGCGCGGGAGGCGCTCAAACCGATTCTCAAGCTCATGGACGGCACGATCACCGTCAAGCTTTACAAGGGAACGGTGAACTACGCCGCCGCCGCGGACGTCCGCCACGGGATGTACTCGGAATCGAACGCTTCGATGGAGGCGATCGGCGAGTTCAACCACGCGGACAGCGAAGGCTTCCTGCGCGTGCTGCAGGTGTCGGCGCGGGCGCTGGCGGCGAACAAGCAAGTCACGCCACCGGCCTGGGCGAAGTGATTCCGCCGGTTCCAACCCCGGGCGGGCATTCGGCGTTATAATGGCGTCAGTGCCCGTCCGCGCGATCCCGACCGGAAGTTCCCATGTCCCAGGCCATCGTCGATCCGGCCGAATTGCGGCGCTTCGCCGCCAATCTCAAACGCTTCAACGCCGACCTCCAGACGAATCTCGCCGGCCTGCACGGCCAACTCGTCGGGCTGGGCGATACCTGGCGGGATCAGGAACACGAGAAGTTCCGCGCCGAGTTCGAATCCACCGCGCACGTGCTCGAACGGTTCATCGAGGCGGCCAACCTGCACATCCCGTTCCTGCTCCGCAAGGCCGAGCGGATCGAAGAATACCTGAGCCAGCGATGAACGCGACCGCCGCCGACGTCCGGTCGATCGACGCCCTGCGCGAGTGGCAGATCGCGCTGGCGAACTACCGCGCGTCCGCGGCGGAAGTTCTGTCGGGTCTCGAGATGGAGATCCGCCGCGCGTATGACTGGCTCGAAGATCAGGCGAAGCGCTGGAAGTCCGCCGTGAAGGATTGCGAAGAGGAGGTCCTGCGGGCGAAGAACGAACTGTCGGGCCGGAAATTCGAGGACGCGACGGGCCGCATGCCCGACACCACGGTGCAGGAGAGGAACCTCCGGCGGGCCAAGGCGCGGCTGGAGCATGCCGAGGAGCAGGTGGCGAAATGCCGGAGCTGGCACCAGCGCCTGCCCAAGATCATCGAAGAGAACTACAGCGGTCCCGCGCGGCGGCTGACGACGTTGATCGAAGTGGATGTGCCGAACGCCATCGCGCTTCTGGCGCGGCGGGTGGCGGCGTTGGAGAGTTATGCGGAATTGAAGCCGGACTTCGCCCCCGCGCCGTCGGTCGCCGCCCTGCCCATGCCATCCCCCGCCGCGCCGACCGGAGACGCCCCGTGAGAGTCGGCGCCAACCGCAGCCAGTTGTTTGATGCCCAGAAATCGGCCCGCGCGCACTGGGACAACCTGCAGGACGTCTGGGACGACGTGGCTCGCCGCGAGTTCGACGAAACGACGTGGCAGCCGCTCGACCGCCACGTCGGCGATCTGCTCCGCGCCATCGACCAACTCAGCGTCGTCTTCGCCCAGATCCGCAACGATTGTGAATTCCCCGGCTGAGCCCGGCCCCGAGACCCGCCATGTCCGAATCGCTCTTCGACCGCGAACGCTCCGCCCTCGATCGGTTGCTCGCACTGATCCACGACCGGGCGAAGGGGGAAATCGAAATCGCGGCGACGTACGAATCCGGCGCCGACGAGATCGAGAAGGAAATCCAGAAAATCCGCCGGCAGGTGGCCGCCGGCCGCAAAGCCGCCCGGGACGCGGTCGACGAGGCGCACCAACAACGCTTCGCCGACATGTCCGGACGGTATGCTTCGCGGCAGTCCGCCGCCGATACGACGCGCGACGAAGCCATCCGCAAGGTCGAAGACCGCTTCCAGGACACCGACCAGAAAACGCGCACGAAGTACCAGGATCGGCTCTGGACGATCGACTCCCTCGTCGAAGCTGCCGAAAAGGAAGCCAACGATCACCATCAGAAACTCGTGCGCCAGGCCGAAAGCGCGCGGAAGAAGTTTGCGGACCTCTGGACGCGTGTGGAACCGGCGCTCGCACGCGTCGGCCTCGAGAAGAAGGACGCCGAGTTCCCGCCCGAACGGCTCCCCAGCCCGACGCCCACCGACCCCGAAGGCAAGTTGCAATCGTGCGTCGAGGACGTGGAGGAGGCTGCGACCGCGACCCTCTCGTGCGTCCTGCCGAAACTCTTGCGCCCGCTGGCGGCGCTCGGCCTCGCGTTGGTCCTCGGTGCCGTTGCCTTGGGTATCGGCCTGGCCGTGATGCCGACCAAGTTCGCCGTCGCCCTCGGCCTCGGCGTCGCGCTCGTCGGCGGGATCGGCTTATACCAACTCCTCTTGTTCCTTGCCCGGCGGCAGGTGCGTACGCGTGCGGTGCAGTTCGGCGTCTTTCAGGCCGAAGCGGGCCGTGCCGCCAAAACCCTCCAGGACTACGCCAAGGCCACGCTCGCCCGCCAGATCGCCGACCTCAAGCAACGCCAGGCGACCGACCGCAAACGGGCCGACGAGCACTTTCTGCCAATGCTCGACAAACTCGCCGCCGAGCGCACCAACAACCGCGACCGGATCGAATCCGAATACACCGATCGCCTCGACCGGATCGGACAGGATCGGTTCATCGAGGAGAAATCACTGGAGGAAAAATACGCCGCCGAACTCGCCGCCGCCGACGCGAAGTTCGACAAGCAATTGCGCGAAGCCGAGGATCGCTACTCCAGCAAGATGTCCGCCGTCATCGCCACGCGCGGGCAGGACTGGAACGCGATGGCGTACGCCTGGCACACTGGCGTCGCCGAAGTCGGCGCCGTCCTTGACGACCTCAAGGCGCACGGCCAGAAGACCTTCCCCAAATGGGGCGAACTGCTCGACGACCAGCACCCGCACCCTACGACGGTGCCCGACGGCATTCGCTACGGCGCTCTCAAGGTCGACATGTACACCCTGCCGGAGGGCGAACCGCTCGACGAACGCCTCGCGCCCGACACGCCTATCCGCCTCTTCGTGCCGGCATACCTGCCGTTCCCGGACAAGTGCTCCGTGTTGTTGAAGACGCAGGACCAGGGCCGCGCCGCCGCCGTCAATGCCATCCAGGCGATGATGCTCCGTTTCCTCACCGGGCTGCCACCCGGAAAAGTCCGCTTCACGATCATCGATCCCGTCGGACTCGGCGAGAACTTTGCCGCCTTCATGCACCTCGCCGACTACGACGAACAACTCGTCGGCTCCCGAATTTGGACCGAATCCGGCCAGATCGAAAAACGCCTGCTCGACATTACCGAGCACATGGAGAACGTGATCCAGAAGTACCTGCGGAACCAATACAAGAGCATCGAGGAGTACAACCGCGCCGCCGGAGAGGTGGCCGAACCGTACCGTGTGCTCGTCATCGCGAACTTCCCCACGAACTTCACGCCCGACGCCGCACGGCGGCTCATCAGCATCCTGTCCAGCGGCCCCGCGTGCGGCGTCTGCACGCTCGTCAGCGTCGACACGAAAGCCGCATTGCCCCGCGATTTCCGCCTCGCCGATCTCGAACAGGTCGCCTTCAATCTCGTCTGGAAAGACGGGAAATTCGCACCGACCGATCCGACGCTGGCGTCGTTCCCGCTGACGCTGGACGCGCCGCCGGAACCCACGGAACTCGCGGCGCTGGTACGGAAGGTCGGCGAAGCGAGCCGCGACGCGGCGCGAGTGGAAGTGCCGTTCGACTTCATCCTGCCGAAACCCGAGGCGATCTGGACATCCAGTTCGGCGAAGTCGTTCGACGTGCCGATCGGCCGAGCCGGTGCCACCAAACGCCAGATCTTCACGCTCGGCCGCGGCACCGCCCAGCACGCCCTCGTCGCGGGGAAGACCGGCTCCGGGAAATCGACGCTCCTCCACGCCCTCATCACGAACCTCGCGACGATGTACTCGCCCGATGAGGCCGAGTTGTACCTCATCGACTTCAAGAAGGGCGTCGAGTTTCGGGCCTATGCCGCGAACCGGCTGCCCCACGCCCGCGTCGTCGCCATCGAGAGCGAACGCGAGTTCGGCCTCAGCGTCCTCCAGAAACTCGACGCCGAACTCCGCGATCGCGGCGACCGCTTCCGCGCCGCCGGCGCCAACGACCTCGACGGCTACCGCGACTGGCTCAAATCCCAAGGCAAACCGCCGATCCTCCCCCGCATCCTCCTCGTCGTCGACGAGTTCCAGGAGTTCTTCGTCGAGGACGACAAGCTCGCGCAGGAAGCCGCGCTCCTGCTCGACCGACTCGTCCGCCAGGGCCGCGCGTTCGGCCTCCACGTCCTCCTCGGCTCCCAGACCCTCGGCGGCGCCTACTCCCTCGCCCGCAGCACCATCGACCAGATGGCGGTCCGCATCGCCCTGCAATGCTCCGATGCCGACGCCCAACTCATCCTCAGCAAGGACAACTCCGCCGCCCGCCTGCTCTCCCGACCCGGCGAGGCGATCTACAACGACGCCAACGGCCTGCTCGAAGGCAACGATCCGTTTCAGGTCGTCTGGCTCGACGAAGACCGTCGCGAGCACCTCCTCGCCGACCTCCGCGCCCGCGCCGGGGACAAGTACCCGCCACCCCTCGTCTTCGAGGGCAATGTCGCCGCCGACCTCGCGAAGAACACCGCCCTCGCCACCCTGCGATCCAAGCCGGTCGAGGCCAAATCGCCGATCGTCTGGCTTGGCGATGCCGTGGCGATCAAGGACCCGACGAACGCCGTCTTCCGCGCCCAGTCCGGAATGAACCTCTTGCTCATTGGTTCGTCGGAAGAGTCGGCGATGGCGATCCTCGCCGCGTCGATGGCGGCGATCGCAGTTCAAGTCAAGGCGGAGGGAGTTCGCCCCGTCACGCTGCTCGACGGCACGCCGGACGACGCCGAGCACGCCGAGTACCTGCGCAAGGCCGCCGCCGCCCTCGGATTCGCGAACGCCAACGTCGAACGCTTCGAGATCCAGACCGCGCTGGCGGACTTGGCCGCGGAGCTTTCGCGCCGGCAGTCGGGCGAAAGCACCGACCGCTCCCCGCGCTTCGTGCTCGTGCAGGGTCTCCAACGCTTCCGCGAACTCCGCAAGCCCGAAGACGATTTCGGCTTCGGCCGCAAGGGCGACGCCCCGAAATCGCCGGGCGAGCTGTTCGCCGCGATCCTCCGCGACGGCCCCGCCGTCGGCATCCACGCCATCGTCTGGTGCGATTCGCTCACGAACCTCACGCGCGCCCTCGATCGCCAGGCTCTCAAGGAGTTTACGCAACGCGTGCTCTTCCAGATGAGCGCGCAGGACAGCAGCACGCTGATCGACACGCCGGTGGCGAGCCGCCTCGGCCGTACACGGGCGCTGTTCGTGCAGGAGGATCTGGAACGTCCGGAGAAGTTCCGCCCTTACGGTCTGCCGGATCTCGCGTGGCTCGCCAATCGGACCGCGACGAAATGACATCGCCGGAGCGATACAAGACCTTGCCGAGGGTAGGGTAGGCTTTGGCAATGGCGACACGCCGGTCGGGATGCAGCGTCACTGCCGGTGGTACTGGCCGGAATTTTCAGCGATTCATGGCCTATGCATGCTGATTGCCAGCTGAGGAGGATCGCCAGGTTACTCCTCCGCCGGCAGCACAATTTGGCAGCAGCCCAGATTCAACGCATCCTTCGGCACGCCGGCTTCCGTCATCTCCTTCAGCACGCCCTCGCAGAGCGAATAGTTCACGAACCGACCGCTCTTCTTCCCCTCGATGAGATGGGCATGCTTCAACACGTTCAGGTGGTGCGACACGTTGAGCGGCGGGATCTTCAGCGCGTCGATGATCTCCGAGACGTTATGCGTGCGCTCGGCCAGAAGGCGCACGATCTTCAGTCGTTCCGGCGCGGCCAAGGCCGAGAGCAGCACGGCGCAGCGCTCGGGTTGCAGCAAGTCCTTCTTGGCCACGGGGCACCTAAAGTGAGTCGGCGATTCGTCCCGTAGATCTTACGGGTTCCGATCATTCCGGAAAACTTCCCGATAACATCTTGTCACTAGGGCAGATGTCATTAACTTGAGCCTGCCCGCCTTCCTGCCCAGTCGCGGAGACTTCTCGATGCCCCGCTCGAACGACGCCATGCGCTCCGGCTTCACCTTGATCGAACTGCTGGTCGTCATCGCCATCATTGCCATCCTCATCGGTTTGCTTCTCCCGGCCGTGCAGAAGGTGCGCGAGGCGGCGGCGCGAATGAAGTGCCAGAACAACCTCAAGCAGATCGGTCTCGCCCTGCACAACTACGAAAGCGCCACCGGCAAGCTGCCGCCGCTCTATCCGTACACGGCGCCGAACAGCACCGTCGAGAACTACCGCTACACCTGGAGTGTTCTCGCCCAGTTGAACCCGTACCTCGAGCAGACGAACATCTACAACGCGATGGACCTGACGCAGCCGATCTATGCCGGCTCGCCGGCGCTCGTCACGACGGCCAATCAGTTCTCCGTCGTTCAAAAGATCCCGATGTTCCTCTGCCCGTCGGACCTGGGCAACCCGGTCAGCAGCGCCTATGGCGTGACGGACATGGGGCCGACGAACTATGTCGCGAACCACGGTTCGGGCCTGAGCGGCGGCGGTTACGGCTCGCCGGTGAACTCCGACGGTGTCTTCACCACCAAACGCGGGATCGCCCTTCTCGACATCAAGGACGGTTCATCGAACACGGCCGCGTTCTCCGAGAGCCTTCTCGGCCAGGGCGCGGAAGCGAGCGCGACGCAGCCGGCCGACGAACGCTTTGCCTACAAGTACACCGGCTTCTCCGGCACGCTGCCGAGCGACACGAACTGCGCCGGTGCTCCGACGAGTTGGAACGGTTACAACCGCCGCGGATTCATGTGGGCCTCCGGCGAAGCCCGCTGCGTCAGCTACAACCACTACTACGGGCCGAACAGCAAGAGCTTCGACTGCATCGCCAACGACCCGACGGCGGCGAACTTCACCTACACGGCCGTCGGCTACCGCGCGGCGCGGAGCAACCACACCGGCGGCGTGAACGTGATGATGGGCGACGGCAGCGTCCGCTTCGTGCGGGACGGGGTGGACATCGTGTCGTGGCGGGCGCTCTCGACGCGCCACAGCGGCGAGCAGTTCTCGATCGATTGAGGCTCCATGACGAACCGCCCCTACTTTTCGGCCGGGATCGCGGCCCTCGCGATGGTGGCCACGCTACCCGGTCGTTCGCACGGGCTGGGTCTGGTCACGGAACCGCTGATCGGCGACCTCGCCGTCGACCGCGTCGCGTTCGCCACCGTCGGCTTCTGGGCCACGCTCGCCGGCGCGGCCTTCTGCCTGCCGTGCGGCTGGCTGATCGATCGGCTCGGCGTGCGAGCGATGCTCGCCGTCGTGATGATCCCGCTCGGCCTCTGCGTCCTCGCCATCGCGCGTCTTCAAACGGGATCGTCCTCGCTCGGCCTTCCGGACACCGAAGCCCTCGCGGCCGGGCGCTGGTCCACGCTGCCCGTGCCGGCCGATCTGTTCTGGCTGGTATTGCTCACGCGCGGACTGGGGCAGAGCGCCCTCTCGGTCGTCAGCCTCGCGCTCATCGGCAAGGTGGCGGGCGGCAAGGCCGGGCCGGTGATGGGTTTCTATTCGTTCGTGACGAGCCTCGGATTCATGGCCGCGTTCGCGGGGATCAAGGCGCTTTTCGAACAGGGCGGCGCCGACTGGCGCGCGGTCTGGTCCGCCATCGGCGGCACGGTGCTCGCGTTCGGCCTGCTCGCGGGAGCAATCGTCCGGAACCCCGCATCACCGCTCGATTCGAGCGGGGATTCGAAACCGATTGGCCACTCGCTCGGCTTCGCCTTGTGCTCGCCCGCGTTCTGGGTCTTCGCGCTCGCTACGTCCCTCTATGGGCTGATCTCCGCGGGTATCTCCCTGTTCAACCAGTCGATCCTGCAGGATCGCGGCTTCGATCGATCCGTCTTCCTGAACATCGCGATGGTCGGCCCCCTCGTGGGGTTGGCCGCGAACCTGCTCACCGGTTGGCTGGCCGGGCGCATCCGCCTTGGCATCCTACTGGCCGTCGCCATGAGCATCCTCGCCGCGTCGCTCTTCGCGTTCCCGTTCGTGACCACGCTCGGCGAGGTCTACGTCTACGCCGTGGCGATGGGCGTCGCCGGCGGGATGATCACGGTGCTGTTCTTCACCGTCTGGGGCCAGGCGTTCGGAACCTCCCACCTCGGCACGATCCAGGGGGCCGCGCAGTTGCTCACGGTGCTCGCATCGGCGAGCGGCCCGCTCGTTTTCGCCATCGCCAAGCGCGAAGCCGAGTCGTACCTGCCCGTGTTTCAAGGGCTAGCGTGGGTGTCCGTCGGGTTCGCCTTCGTCGCCGCGGTCACGCGCCTGCCCCGGAGACCCGCATGAGTTTCCGTTCCGACTACGAGCGGGACGGCTTCGTCATCGCCCGCGGGTTCTTCTCGAAAGCTGAGATCGCCGCCGCGCTCGCCGACGCCGAGCGGGTAGAGCGCGAGTTCGCGCACCTGAAGGACACGAAGAATCGCCGCTGCCGCTGGCAGGACAACGCCTTCACCGGCGACTGCCAGTTCGACGCCTTCGACCCGATCATCGACCTGTCGCCGGTCATCGCCCGCCTCGCGCGCGATCCGCGACTGCTCGAGTTCGTCGGTTCGCTCTACGGCGAGTCGGCCTGCCTGTTCAAGGATAAGCTGATCTTCAAGCACCCCGGCGCGAAGGGGTACGAACTGCACCAAGACTGGATCGCGTGGGAGCGGTTCCCGCGCAGCTTCAACTCGCTGCTCGTGCCGCTGGATCCATCCGACGAGGCGAACGGCTGCACAATCGTGTACCCCGGCTACCACCAGAACGGACCGCTGACGCCGCCGGACGGATCGTACCGCGAGCTGCCAGCGGATACCGTGGACGAAGCAAAGGCCGTGGCACTGGAGCTGGAACCCGGGGACATCGCCATCTTCAGCGGGTTCACGCCCCATCGCTCGAATGCGAACCTGTCGGACCGGCCGCGCCGGCAGTTGTACTTCAGCTACACGAAATTCTCGGACGGCGGCGACCTGCGCGAGCAGCACTACCGTGATTTCCAAGTATGGCTCATCAAGAAATACGACGAGCACGGCAAGAAAGGAACCTACTTCCAATGATCCGCTTCCACCTCTCGCTCAATGTCTCCGACCTGTCGAAGTCGGTCGCGTTCTACCGCGCCCTGTTCGGCATCGAGCCGGCGAAGCTGCGCACCGACTATGCGAAGTTCGAGCCGGACGATCCGCCGCTCGTGCTCTCGCTGGAGCCGACGCCGCGGCCGGTTGGCGGGCCGCTGAACCACCTCGGCTTCCGGTACTCGAACGAGAAGTCGCTCGTCGCAACGCAGGCCCGGCTCGAAGCGGCCGGGCTGCGCTCACAGCGCGAAGAGGGCGTCGAGTGCTGCTACGCGAAGCAGACGAAGTTCTGGCTGCACGACCCCGACGGCACGCTCTGGGAGTTCTACACGCTCGACGGCGACATCGAGCACCGCGGCATGGGTCAGACGGAAGAGGTGGTGCTCGGCCGCGCGACCGGCGACCCGGTGCCCGTCGTGTTCGAACACCGGATGAGCGCGCCCGTGCCGATTGCCATCCCGTTGGAGGCCGCGACGGCGGACGAGGTACACTTGCGCGGCACCTTCAACCTGCCGATCGGTGCTTCGGAGCGGGCGGGCGTCTTGAAGGAATCGCTTCGCGTCCTGAAGTCGGGCGGTCGGTTGTTCGTCCACGTTCTCACCGGCGAGCGCCCCGTCGATTCGCCGGACCTGCCCGGCCCCGCGTCGGTCGTGCGGCACGTCCCGGAAACCAAAGAGATCGTGAACTCGATTGAATCCGCGGGGTTGGTGAAGCTGAAGATGCTCAAGTTCGGCGAGAAGCCCTGCTTCGTGCGGAACGAAGTGGCGATGCGCGAGACGCAGATCGAAGCGTTCAAGCCGTAGTCCGGCTTGCCGTCGGGGCCGGTCTCGCCGTACCATCCCGGCTGGGTCGACCCCGCGCCGCTTCCCCGTTCCGAGTACCGAACCGATGCCCGGCCGGCCGCTCATCGGCATACCCCTCCAGACCTACCCGGCCGTCCCCGGCGAGCGCCCGGCGCTTTGGGGCATCGGCCGCAGCTACCTCGAAGCCCTCGCGCGCCACGGGGCCGTGCCGCTGCCGATCCCGCCGCTGGCGAGCGACCCGGAACTCGCACGGCTGTACGCGGAGCGGATCGACGGCCTGCTGCTCGCCGGCGGTTCGGACATCGCCCCGACGCGCTACGGCGAACCCGTGCGCGCCCAGTGCGGCGCCATCGACCCCGAACGCGACGCCGTCGAACTGGAACTCGTGCGGCTCGTGCGCGACGCCGGCAAGCCGGTCTTCGGCATCTGCCGCGGCATGCAACTCCTCAACGTCGCCTGCGGCGGCACCCTCTACCAGGACATCCCCTCGCAAGTGCCGGCCGCGCTCAAGCACGACTACACCGCGAAGCAGGGCCACACCGACCGCACCGATTCGCCGCACGACGTGACGGTGAAGCCGGGGACGAAACTCTCCGCGATCCTCGGCTCGACGTTGCATCCGGTGAACAGCATCCACCATCAGGCCGTGAAGGACCTCGGCCGCGATCTGTTGGCCTCGGCGTTCGCCCCCGACGGTATCGTGGAGGGGATCGAATCGCCGGGGCCGGAGTTCGTGCTCGGCGTGCAGTGGCACCCGGAGGACCTGCTGGACGCCCAGCCGCAGATGGGCCGCCTCTTCGCCGCCTTCGTCAGCGCAGCCGGGAATCGGGTTTGACGTTCGGGAATGGTCGCTCAAGTGGGTCCGCCGCCCCCGCGCCACCCCCCGGCGGACCCACTCGCGTTTTCCGGACCCACTCCCGATCGCCTGTTAAGTGATTGGGTCCGTATGGACTTGCGCCAATTCCGCAGCGGTTCGCGCCGCACGAGCCGAACGCCGTCCGGCGTCGGATGGGGGCCGACGCCCTCGGCTCGGCGGATCATGCCGCTCGGTTCGCCGGGCGGTCATTTCGCCGTTGCGTGGGCCGTGATCGACGGCGAGAATGAGGAGCGATCGGTTCATCGCGTGCGTTGCGTGGCGGGCGACGAAGTCTCGCGGAGCCGACACTCCTGTCATGCATGAATTCTTTCGGCGGCACAGGAGAATCGAAAGTGGAGGAGTGCGATGGACGAGGCGGCGGTCTTGTCGCAGGGTCGGGAGTACCTCCGGGCAAACCCGGGGGCGACGGACGACCAGTTGTACGGGTTCCTGTATGACCGGTTCGTGCGCGGCCAAGACACCCTCGGCCGATCGCTCGCCCAAACCGGGTCTTTCGGAGAATCCGGCTTGCTCGCGGCTGTGGTTTATGCGCCGTTCGTCCTGGTGCGGCGGGTCTTCCGGCGGGGGCGAGAACGGCCGGAGGAGGCGAACCTCCGACGGGCCGTCGCCCAACTCCGCGCGGTGACTGTAGCCGTGCCGACATCCGATGCCGAACCCGGATGAAGGTTTCCCATCAGGCGAAGGATCACTCCACCGGGAGTAGCAAAAGGGGACGAAAAAAGGGGACGCAGCTCATTTCTTGAAATGAGCTGCGTCCCCTTTTTTGCGTCGCCGCGTTCGTGGCCGCAGCCGGGAATCGGGTTTGACGTTCGGGAACGCACGCCCAAGTGGGTCCGCCGCCCCTGCGCCACCCCCCGGCGGACCCACTCGCGTTTTCCGGACCCACTCCCGATTGCCTGTTAAGTGATTGGGTTCGTATAGACTTGCGTCGATTCCCCCGCGGTACGAGTCCTGCGAGTCGAACGCCGTCCGGCGTCGGGTGCGGGCCGATGCCCTCGACCCGGCGGCCCGGCGGGAATCGGTTTCGTCGTTGAACTTTGGAAGACGAGGGAGAGAATGGGAACGCCGGGGCCATCGCGTGTCTGCGAAAGGCAAGCGGGCGACATTGGTTCGCGTCACCGTAGGCCCGTCAGGCATGGATTCTTTCGGCGGTGGAGAGCCGGTGCCGATAAATCACTTCCATGACCTTTACCATCGACATTGAGATCGATCGGCCCCTCGACCATGTTTGGGAGGCATTCACGGACCGTTCCCTCATGGCCCGGTGGCAGACCACGCTGCGAGCGGTGGAGCCAATCTCCGGAAACCCCGGCGAGATCGGTACGGTCACGCGATTGACCTACCGCGAGGCGGGACGCGATGTCGTCATGGACGAGACGGTCGTCGAGTGCGAAAAGCCGACCTCGCTGGTTTGCAACCTGTCGTCCTCCATGATGGGGAGTACACTGGCGAACCGGTTTACGAGCTTGGCAGGTGGCCGGACCCGCTGGGTTGTGCACTGCGATATTCGTTTCCGTGGCCTCTGGAAACTGCTTGGGCTTTTCGGCAGGCGGATGATCGTGCGCAAAACAAGGTTTGACATGGAACGGTTCAAGCAACTGGTCGAGTCGTCGGCACGGGAATCGACCGGGAAACAAATGGAGTAGCCGATGGAGGAACCGCAACTGATTGGCCGCTTCAAGCGGGTGTTCGCCCGACTCGCGCCCGACTCCGTCATGCCGCTCGCCGAACTGTACGCCGACGGGGTGGTTTTCGAGGATCCGCTCCACCAAATCACGGGGCTGCCCGCGCTGACCGCCTACTTCTCGCGGCTCAACGCGCGAATCGAGTCGGCCGAGTTTGCATTCGGCACGCAGGTGGTGGCCGACGGCGAGGCGGCCCTGACCTGGACCATGACCGTCCGTACCCGACGTCCACGGCAGACCATCGTTGTACCGGGGGTTTCGGTCATCCGGTTCGGGGACAAAGTGACCCACCAGCGGGATTACTTCGACGTGGGGGCCATGCTGTACGAGCGGCTGCCGGTTCTCGGCTGGATGCTCCGCCGATTGAAACGATTGGTCGGTTAGTCTTGAGTCGCCGAACTTGGAATCGGTTTTCCGTGGTAAGCAAAACGACAATCCTCCGAATGGCTCATGTCTTCTGCAACCAACGTGTCCGAACCGGAGCGTTCGCGCGGATCCCCGCCATGTGGGAATCGGCGAAAGGTCGGTGACGCAACTCATCAAGCTGCATCCCTTTTCGTTCCGGCGTTGGACGACTCGCCGGGCTGAGGGCCGACGGATGGCATCGGTGGTGGACGAGATTGTGGGAACCTATCCGGAGCCGACACCGGTCAGGCGTTGGCCGACCGGCTTTGCGACGAAGGCGGTTGGAGTGAGCCGACAGAGAGCAAAAGGGGACGCAGCTCAGAGAGCAAAAGCGGACGTTCTTGAAATGAGCTGCGTCCCCTTTTTTTGCGTTGAAATGAGCTGCGTCCCCTTTTTTTGCGTTCGGCGGCTGACGCCGCTCGGCTCGCCGGGGACGAATCGACGGCGGGAAATGCAGCGACTCCGCTTTACCAGTGCCGTCTTCATTTCCGTCCCGTGATTGCGATCCGTTTCCCGCGCTGGTAGAATATCCACTCGATCCCACCCGCCGGGCTGCTCCCCGTCCGGCGAACCGACCGTTCCGTTCTCGTCCGGAGTCGTGCTCGATGCCGTCGCTGCGACTAATTGCCATCGCCCTCGTCTGTATCGTTCCGAGCGTTCGCGCGGCGGACGATCCGAAGGCGGTCGAATTCTTCGAAACCAAGATCCGGCCGGTGCTGGTCGACAAGTGCGTGAAGTGCCATTCGGACAAGGCCGAGGCGGCGGGGAAGCTGCGCGGCGGGCTGAAGCTCGACACTCGCGCCGGGCTGATGAAGGGCGGGGAGACGGGCGCGGCCGTCGTGGCGGGGAAGCCGAACGAGGGGACGCTGCTGAAGTCGCTGAAGTACGACGGCGAGATCCAGATGCCGCCGGACGGCAAGCTGGCGGATGCGGTCATCGCCGATTTCACGAAGTGGATCCAGGACGGCGCGGTCGACCCGCGCGAGGGGGCGGTCGAGAAGAAGGCCGTCGGTATCGATCTGGATAAGGGGAAGCAATTCTGGTCGTTCCAGCCGCCGAAGGCGACGCCGGTGCCGGCGGGGACGGCGATCGTCGATCACTTCCTCGCGGCGAAATGGAAGGAACAGGGCCTGACGCCGGCGGGGATGGCGGACCGCCGCACGCTCATTCGTCGGGTGTCGTTCGATCTGACCGGCCTGCCGCCGACGCCGGAGGAAGTCGAGGCGTTCGCGAAGGATGACTCGCCGGACGCGTGGCCGAAGCTCGTCGATCGGCTGCTGGCGTCGCCGCACTACGGCGAGCGCTGGGCACGGCACTGGCTGGACGTCGCCCGCTACTCGGAGGATCAGGCCCACACCTTCGCCGTCACGCCGAAGAAGAACGCGTACCTGTACCGCGATTGGGTCATCCAGGCGTTCAACGACGACATGCCGTACGACCGGTTCGTGAAGCTGCAGATCGCCGGGGACCAGATGCCGGAGAGCATGGGGGACAAGTTCACGCGGCTGGCCGGGCTGGGCCTGATGGGGTTGGGGGCGGAGTATTACAAGAACACCGCCCGCGAGCAGGCGATCGCGGAGGAACTGGACGATCGCGTGGACACGCTGACGCGGGGCTTCCTCGGCCTGACGGTGGCGTGCGCCCGCTGCCACGACCACAAGTTCGATCCGATTCCGACCAAGGATTACTACGCCATCGCCGGCATCTACAACGGGGCGAACCTGAGCAGTGCGCCGCTGGTGCCGGACGCGGAAGTGAAGGCGTACGACGCGGCGCAGGCGAAGGTGAAGGCGGCGGAGGCGGCTTTGAACGCGTACCTCGGAGACGTCGGTAAGGGCGCGGCGAAGGCGGCGGTGGCGCTGACGGCGAAGTACCTCGCGGCCGCGTGGGAAGCCCGGACGAAGAAGGAACGGATCTCGGAACTGGCGAAGCGGGATGGGTTGAACCGCTACTTCCTCGACCGGTGGGTGAAGTTCCTCGAGCCGAATAATTCCGGCAAGGCGCCGCCGGCGTTCAAGGACTGGTTCGCTCTGAAGCCGGATGCGGCCGCGAAGGACGTGCAGGCGCTGGCCGAGACGATCCAGACGAAGCTCGCGAGCCTGGAGCTGCCGGATGCGCCGCCGATGAAGGGCGGCAAGAACGGGAACAAGAACGCCGACCCGCTGGCGAAGGCGATGTTCCTCGATGCGAACGCGCCGCTGTTCGTGTCGCCGGCGGACGCGGAGAAGCAGTTCCTGACGGACGACGCGAAGCCGAAGCTGGCGGCGCTGCGCAGCGAAGTGGAAGCGGTGAAAAAATCATCCCCGCCGGCGCCGCTGCAAGCGCATATCGTGTCGGGCGGCGGGCAGACGATGAACGTGTACATCCGCGGGAACCCGGCGACGAAGGGGGAGAAGGCCCCGCGGGCGTTCCTGCAGGTGATCGCGAAGCCGGCGGCTCAGGAATATTCCCGGCTGGACCTCGCGAACGCGATCGCCGCGCCGGACAACCCGCTGACGGCGCGCGTGATCGTCAACCGCGTGTGGGCGTGGCACTTCGGGCGGGGGATCGTGAATACGCCGAGCAACTTCGGCGCGCTGGGCGACCGGCCGAGCCACCCGGAACTGCTCGATACACTCGCGGTCGAGTTCATGAAGAACGGCTGGAGCCTCAAGTGGCTGCACCGGCAGATCCTGAACTCGACGGCGTACCGCTTGAAGGCCGGAAAGACCGACGCGAAGGACGCGGCGAACGTGTACCTCGCACGCGGAACCCGCAAGCGGTTGGACGTGGAGGCCTGGCGCGATTCGCTGTTGTTCACGAGCGGCTCGCTCGACGCGGCGCAGGGCGGGCCGACGTTCGACCTGCGCGACCCGAACGCGAAGCGCCGCACCGTGTACGCGAAGGTCAGCCGGCACGAACTCGACGGTCTGCTGCGGCTCTTCGACTTCCCGGACGCGAACGTGACGGCCGACAAGCGGACCAGCACGACGGTGCCGCAGCAGCAACTCTTCGCCCTGAACAGCGAGTTCGTGGTGAACCAGGCGAAGGCGTTCGCGGAGCGGATCGGGAAACTCGGCAAGACGGACGGCGAACGGATCGCCGCCGCGTACCGGCTGGCGTTCCAGCGATTGCCGGAGCCGCGCGAGGTGGAGATCGCCGAACGGTTCCTGAAACTGCCGGCGAAACCGGATGACAAACTGAACCGCTGGCAGCAGTACGCCCAGGCGCTGCTGGCGAGCAACGAATTCCAACACGTGGATTGACCCTGCCATGGCGCGCTCCCGCCGCTCCCGTTCCCGTCGCCGATCCGGTCCGCCGGTCGGGCTGATCGTGGGATTGGCGCTCGGCGGCGTCGTGGTGCTGCTCGTCGGCGGCCTCGCCCTGATGCGCACGTTCGGCAGGCCGGGCGCGGCGGCGGGGCTGCCGATCATCGGCGGTGCTGGCGGCGGGATCTTCGACGCGCCGAATCCGGCCGTGACGGACGCGAATTACGAACGACTCCAGGACGGCATGACGCAGGAGCAAGTGGAGTCGATCCTCGGGCCGGGCCGCCGACCCACCAAAGCCGATTTCGATGCGATCTACGGCGAGTGGATTCCGGAACTGGCGCGGCTGCCGCACAACCAGAATCGGAAAGTCTGGGAAGAGAATAATCTCGCCGGCCACGTGCAGATCTGGGCCGACGCGCCGCGGTACATCCTGGTGACCACATTCGAGGTGCCGAATCGCGGTCCGCGGTTGGTAGCGAAGCTCTTCCGACAGGCGGACGGCGGGATCAAATCGATGCAGGGGACGGGCGTGCCGTACGTTCCGCCGAGAGCCGAGCCGAAACCGGAGGCGAAGAAGCCACCGCCCGCACCCAAGCCCGGCGAGCCGATGCCGAGCGTGACTGTGGAGGAGTTGCTTGCCGACTATGCGAAGGATCGCACGGCCGCCGACGCGAAATACCGCAACCGGAAGGTGAAGGTGAGCGGCACGATCGACTCGGTGCTGGTAACGATGGTGACGTTCCGCACGACCGGCCCGCGGTTGCAGGCCCGCCTCGACGGCGTCGCATATGGGATGATCGGCAAGAAGAAGCCCGGCGACGCGCTCACCGTGGTCGGCCGCGTGCAAGCCGTGTTCCCGCCGACCGCGCGCACCACGCTGCTCGTGATGCTCGAGAACTGCGCCCTCGACGAATGACCCGTCAGCGCGGCTTCCAGACCGGCCGGCCGCCTTCGACGTACGCTTCGTCCGATACGATCGCCTTGGGATTGCTCCCGTCCGCGTCCATCACCTGCAGCGTCGCCTTCTGCCCGCGCGGAATCGAAACGTACGCGATCTTCTTCCCGTCCGGCGACCAGCTCGGATAGAGGCACAGCCCCGCACCGATTTTCGTGATCGGCTTCGGGTTCGTGCCGTCGGCTCCGACGGCGTGCAATTCGAGGTTATTGTTCGCGCCGTGGCTCCAAAGGATCGTCTTGCCGTCGGGCGACCAGGTCGGGTAGGCGTTGCCGAAGTTGTTCCCCTTGGGAAACAGGCACTTCGCGTCCTTGCCGTCGGCGGTCATGCGATGGAGGCGGAAGCCGTCGCCGTCGCGCAGGCTGACGAAGGCGAGGTATTTGCCGTCCGGGGACCAAGCCGGGTCCCACGCGTCGCCGTCGAGGACCTTGATGGTTCCGCCGGCGGCGGGGATGGTGCAGATGTTCGAGCCGCCGTTCGGGTTGCTCCGGCAGAAGGCGATGGTGGTGCCGTCCGGGGACCAGGCCGGTACGCGGCATTGCAGGCCGCCGGTCGTCAGCGCCTTCACGTTCTTCCCGTCGGCGTCCATGGTGAAGATGTGCATCGGGCCGCCGGCACGATTGGAGCTGAAGGCGATCTTCGTGCCGTCGGGCGACCAGGCGGGGTAGGAGTTGTGGAACTTGTCGTTCGTCAACGGTGTCGCGTTCTTGCCGTCGTCATCGACGTGAATCAACCCGGCGCTGCCGGATCGCAGCGAAACGATCAGCAGCTTGCGTTTGATTCCCTTGGGCACGGGGGCCGCGAGGGCGGTGGACGCGAAGGCGAGCAGGATAACGGCGGAGAGGACGCGGCTCATGGGGGCACCCCGGAACGGGACGGGCGACGCCGTCGAGTATAGCGATCGCGGCCGTTCGACGCGAGCGGTCGTACGGTAACCCGATCCACCGCGGGGCGAGCGCATGGCGAAGCCGGTACCGAAGACGTGCCTGATCCTGGATGCCGCGCCGGCCGCGCGGGCGGGGGCGATCGCGTCGGCGTTCGCGCCGGTCGCGGCGAAGATGGGGCTGGCGTGGCGCGCCGTGGCGCGGGCGTACGACGAGGCGACGCCGGAGGAGGCAAACGCGGCGCAGCGCATCGTCTGGGTCGGGCCGTCGGAATTCCGGCCGCTCGTCGAATCGCGATTCCCGGGCGCGACGGAACGGATCGAAGCCTGGCCGGCGTCGCGCTCCGCGGAGGACGGCGCGAACGCCCTCGTGGCGTCCATCCTCGGCGGCGGCTGGCTCGAAGCCGCGCCGGCGGCACCGCCCCCGCCCCCGGCACCGCCCAAGCGCGGCACGGCGAAGGTCGGCCGCGAGACCGCCGGTCGGCGCGGCAAGGGCGTCACCGTCGCGTGGGAACTCGGGCTGAAGGAAACGGAGCTTCAGGAACTGGCGGCGAAGCTGAAGGCGAAGTGCGGCACCGGCGGCACCGCGAAGGACGGGCGCATCGAGATCCAGGGCGACCACCGCGACCGCGTCGCGGCGGAACTGGAGGCGCTGGGCTGGAAGGTGAAGCGGGCCGGCGGATGATTGCGGATTACGACAGGATTCCCTTCACGACATGCCCGTGGACGTCCGTGATGCGGCGGTCGATGCCGTCGTGGCGAACGGTCAGCTTCTCGTGGTCGAGGCCCAGCAGGTGCAGGATCGTGGCGTGCACGTCGTAGCAGTAGAGCTTCCCTTCGGCGGCGCGCCACGACCACGGATCGCTTTCCCCGAAAGCCGTTCCACCCTTCACGCCCGCGCCGGCGAGCCACGCCACGGACGTTCCCTGATTGTGGTCCCGCCCCGTGGCCCCCTGCGTGAACGGCTGCCGGCCGAACTCCGTGCTGAAGACCACGAGCGTGTCGGAGAGCATGCCGCGTTGCTTCAAATCCGAGAGCAGCGCCGCCGTTGGCCGGTCGACCTGCCGGGCGATGGCGGGCAGTTCCTTGATGATGTCGGTGTGGTTATCCCAGTTGTTGGACGGTCCGCCGGCCCCGCTCCAGACCTGCACGAAGCGGACGCCGCGTTCGAGCAAGCGTCGGGCGAGCAGGCAGCGACGGCCGAAGTCGCCCGTGATCGTGTCGTCGGTGCCGTAAAGGTCGCGCACGATCTTCGTTTCGCGAAAGAGGTCGAGCGCCTCCGGGGCATGCCGCTGGAGGTTCGCGGCGAGTTCGTAGCTGGCGATCCGGGCGTCGAGCCGCGTGTCGCCGGGGCGTTCTCCGGCGTGGGCGCGATTCAGCTTCGCCAACAGTTCTCGGCCGTCGGCGTCGGCCTCCGGCGTGGCGAAGCCGTACTTCGCGTTCGGCCGCAGGTCCGGGATTGGCGGGTCGCCCGACGCGTTCAGGATGGTCGCCCCGTGCGCGGCCGGGAGGAAGCCGTTCGAGAAGTTCCCCTTCTGGTTGTAAGGCAGGCCGCGGGCGTCTGGCAGGACGACGAAGGTGGGGAGGTTGTCGGAGAGTTTGCCGAGGCCGTACGAGAGCCAGGAGCCGAGTGACGGGAAACCGGGCCGGGCGAATCCGGTGTTCATCATGTAGCTGGCGGGGCCGTGGACGTTCGACTTCGACGCGACGGCCATGAGGAAGGCGAGGTCGTCGACTTGCTTCGCGAGGTGCGGAAAGACCGAGCTGACCCAACGCCCGCACTGGCCGTGTTGTTTGAATGGGAACGGGGACTTCATCAGCTTCCCCGGCACGCTCGTCACGCCTTCAACTTTTTCTTTCGTGCCGGGGTCGAACGGCTTGTCGTGGTTCTTTTCCAGTTCCGGCTTGTAGTCGAAGGTATCCGGCTGGCTCATCCCGCCATTGAGGAAGATCTGGACGACGCGCTTCGCCTTCGGCGCGTGGTGCGTCGCGCCGTCGGCGAGGAGTTGCGCGAGCGCGACCCCGCCAAGGCCACCGCCGAACCGCCAGAGGAAATCGCGCCGGGTATGGGGCATGTTTTCACCGAAGAGGACGCGGAGAAAATCGAAGAGAGTGTAAAAAAACGATATCTCTCCGTGTCCTCTGGGGGTGCGTCACATTTGTTGGTGGAACAATAGTCGACTCCGAAGTCCTTCTTCAGGCCGAAGGCCTGAGAGTGCTCGGCCCAGGGCGAGCCGCTTCGGCGACGCCCTGGGTCACCGCCGATCCAACCCGCAGTCCAACGGACTGCGACAAATTGCGACGTCATCAGTGTCTTGTCTCAGCCCTTCGGGCTGTGGGTTTTTCCTTCGTTACCCAGGGCGTCGTCGCAAAGCCTCCTCGCCCTGGGCTATGCACTCCCAGGCCTTCGGCCTAAAGACACACGGACAGGACAAATTTATCACCAACTTTCGTGTAGCACACCGCGTCCTCTGCGTCCTCCGCGGTGAATCCGTTTTAGTCGAGGTACAGGAACTCGTTCGAGTTCATCAGCATCCGGCAAAGGTTCGCCATGCCGTGCTTCTTCGCGTAGGCGGCGAGGATCGTCCGTTCCGCATCGGTCGGCGAACGGCCCCAGAGCCGGCGGCACGCGCCGTCGACGTCGGTCGCTTTCGCCATCGCCTTGGCACACGAGAGAACGAAGTCGTTGTTCAGCAGCGCGAGCGATTGCGGGGCCGTCACCGATTCGTTCCGCTTCGGCGTCGGCTGCGAGGCGTCCGCGCCGTCGAGGCAATCGACGAGCGGATCGGGCAGCGTGCGGAACAGGAACCGGTACACGCTGCGGCGATGGCCTTCGGGCCGGTCCCAGTCGAAGGCGCCGTAGTCGACCGTCGGCGTCACGTGGATCCCGGGCTTCATCGTGAACTGCTGGTCGGACGGTCCGCCGCGCCGCGGGTCGAGCCGGCCGCTCGCCAGCAGGATCGCATCCCGCACCTGCTCGGCGTCGAGCTTCGTCCGCGGCATCCGGCCGAGGAGTCTGTTGTCAGGATCCTTCGCGTGCGGGGCGGTCGACGCCTGTCGGTAGGTCGCGCTCGTGACGATGAGCTTGTGGAGTTTCTTGAGCGAACCCTTCGCGTCGTCGCGGAACCAGACGGCGAGCCAGTCGAGGAGTTCCGGGTGCGTCGGCGTGCCGCCCATCTTGCCGAAGTCGTTCGGCGTATCGACGATTCCCCGGCCGAAGTGCTGCTGCCAGACGCGGTTGACGATCGACCGCCAGACCAGTGGGTTCTTCGGATCGCACAGCCACTTCGCGAGGGCCGCGCGGCGGGCACCTTCGGTGTGATTCGCGTCGAGCGAAAACTCTCCGGGCAGTTCGGACAGGCACGAGAGGGAGCCGGGTTCCATCTCGTCGCCGGGCTTGCGGATGTCGCCGCGCTTGAGGAGATGAACGGTGCGGGGCTTCGCAAGCGGCTTGTGGCCGCCATCCGGTTCGAAGCTCGCGGCCGCGGCGTAGACGAACTGCGGGGCGGGCAGGGCGGCGAGTTCCTTCGACAGGTTCAGGCGGTGGACGTGTCGGCGGAGTTCTTGCGTCTGCTTCTCACTTCGCTTCTCCAGCGGCGTTTTCAACGTCTCGGCGAGGGAGGGCGGCAGCGGTTGCGTGAGGCCCGCGTTCGCCTCGGCCGTGGCGCTCAGGCGGAAGCGGCCGATGAGGTGCCCGCCGCCGTGGAGCTGTTCGAGCCGGACGGTGAAGGTGTCGCCGCCGACCGGCTTTGCGAACGGGAAGACCGCCTCGTGCGGCACGCCGACCTTCGGGTAGATGCCCCACGCCGTGGCCGGGTTGCCGTCGATCGCGTGGCGGACGGTCCAGCCGTCCTGATCCCAGTCGCTCGTCGGCGTGCCGAGCGCGACGGGTTGCTTGCCGTGGCCGACTTTGACTTCGCTCAGGTGCAGGTTGCCGTTGTCCTGTAGGCCGGGTCCGCGATGCGGGAAGGAGTCATCGGTCAGAAGTTCGAGCCGCAGGGCCGCGACGCGCGGGAGCTTTGAGCGGAACGTGACGACGTAGACCTCGCGCTCCGGCCGCTTGGCGTGCGTCGAGCGGTACGATCCGTCGGGCATCGCCGTCAGTGTCGAGCCTTGCTCGGCGATGGCCGACACAACCTCGACCGGCTGCCACGGGTTCGCCTTCGCGGCCTGCTCGGCTTCCCATTGCTTCAAAGTGCGATCGAATTCGGGAGTATCGATTCGTCGCAGGTAATCGGAATCGTTCGCGTCCAGCGCCTTCAATCCCCGCTGGAGTTCCGCCCGCCGGGTCGTCGTCTTCGGATCGAGATCGAACGCGACGTTTCCCCGACCGACCCCGGCGAACACCGCCTGTAACCGGTAGTAGTCCTCGATCGGGATCGGATCGAACTTGTGGTCGTGGCAACGGGCGCAGCCGACCGTGAGGCTGACGAACGTGCCCATCGCCGTCGCGATCATGTCGTCGCGGTCGAGGTAGCGGCCCACTTCGCGGTCGATGGTGTCTTCGCGAATGTCGCGGAGCGAGCTTTCGTCCCACGGCCCGGCCGCGAGGAATCCCAGGGCCGGCAGCAATTGAGGTTCGTTGGGGAACAGGACATCGGCCGCAATCTGCTCCTGCACGAACCGCGCGTACGGCCGGTCGTCGTTGAAGGCGTCGATGAGGTAATCGCGGTACCGCCAGGCGTGCGGGCGGACGCGGTCCTGATCGTGCCCGTGCGTCTCGGCGAAGTGGGCCACGTCCATCCAGTGCCGGGCCTGCCGCTCGCCATAAGCCGGCGAAGCGAGCAGACGATCGACGAGTTTCTCGTAGGCGTTCGGCGACGCGTCCTTGAGGAAGGCTTCGATCTCCTCCGGCGACGGCGGCAGGCCGGTGAGGTCGAAGGTCAACCGGCGGATCAGCGTCCGCCGGTCGGCTTCGGGCGACGGTGACAGTCCTTTGTCAGTGAGCTTGGCGTGAATGAACGCATCGACGGGATGGGCCGTCCCCTTCGGTACCGGTGGGGACTGGAGCGGCGCGAACGCCCACCAGCGCGCCGTCGGAGGCTCCGCGCGGGCGACCAGCGCGAGACCGGCGACGACGATGACGAGGGAGAGGAATCGCATGATCCGGTTCATGTCAGCGAATGCGCAGGAGTTTGCACGTCTCCTCGTAACTCTCTTCGAGCGGGAGAAGAATGCTCAGATCCGGTTCCAGCCAGATTGGCAACGTCGGTAACGGCTGGCCGAGTGCCATGGGGTAGTGCCAGAGATCGAGCCGGGTTTTCCCGAGCGCGGGTTTCCGGGTTTTCATTTTCCGGCCGCGGAGCGTGACGGCATACAACGATGGCGGCGTTGGCCCCAGCGACGGATCGGATCGATCCAGCGATTCGAGCAACTCGGCGTAGAGGTTGGATTGCCGGTTCGTGACGAGGTCCACGATGGAAACGCAAATGCCCTGCTGCAGCAACCCCGCGACCTTGCCCACGAACGCCCGCCGGCTGGTGGGGCGGTCCTTGTTCCGCGGGCTGACCAGTTCGATCGCGGCGACCAGTTCCCGGCCGATTCGCGCATCGTAGATGCGGACTTCGTATTCGTCCTCTTCGGGGAGTTCCGTTTCGAGCGTCAGCGTCGGTTGCGGCGCGACGGCCGTGCGCGCGGCGGTCGCCGTGGCCACGCCGCCCTCGCCCCCGTCGGTGTCGAATCCGCCCGGCGACGGATCGTATTCCTCGCTCACGCCGATGTCGATTTCGTAATCCGAGCTGAGGTGTACGCCCGGCGCGGCGACGTAACCTTCGGGAAGGATTCGATAGAGGTGCTGGACGATCATCATCGGCCAGCCAGCATGGAGTTCATTCCACGCGTGCTTCTCGTCGACCGGCGGATGGAAATGGTCTCGCAACGGCATCTCGGACGCTCCGGAGTCTTCCGTATCCTACATCACTTCTCCTGCAACCGCTGCCACGCCAGGCCGGGCTTATCGACGCGGAAGGTCACGAGCCGGGTGTGGTCGACTTCCGTCACGTACACTGTCCGGCCGTCGGGGCCGCCGAAGCAGAGGTTGCTCGGCTTCGTGCCCAGTACGTCGATCTCCTTCAGGATCTCGCCGGCCGGCGTCATCTTCACGACGGTGCCCTTGCCGTGGCGCGTGATGTAAAGGTTGCCGTCCACGTCCACGCGCATGCCGTCGAAGCCGTGGTCGTCGAACTTGCGGATCAGCTTCTTCTCGCCGAGCGATTTGTCGGCCTTGATCGGGAAGGCCCAGACGTTCCGCTGGCGGGATTCGTTGACGTAGAGCGTCTTGCCGTCGGGGCTGAGGTCGATGCCGTTGGTGGTGCCCATTTTCTCGGCGAGTAACGTCGTCTTGCCGTTGGTGTCGATGCGCCAGAGTTGGCCCGTCAGGTTCGTCCAGTCCGGATCGCTGGCGAAGAGCGTGCCGTCCTTCGCGATGGCGAGGTCGTTCGGCTGATTCATCTTCGGCTCGTGGGCGAAGACGCTGATCGCCTTCGTCTTCGGATCGACCTTCAGGACGTTGTGCCCGACGTAGTCGGCGATGTACATGATGCCGGCCTTGTCGAAGACGATGCCGTTGCCGGTGCTCGTGTTGGGCAGCGTGACGTAGACTTCGGCCTTGCCCGCCGGGGTGACGCGGCCGATGGTCTGCTGCTTCTGGAAGTTGACGACGAAGATGTCGCCGGCCTTGTCGCAGTAGGGGCCTTCAATGCCGGGAGTGAAGCCGCCGGTGAAGGCCTTGGCAACAAAGAGCGGCTCGTCGGCGCGGACGGAGGTGGAGACGATAAGAAGGATGAGTGCGAATCGGTTCATGGTTGATCCTGAATCGTCAAGGTGACGCGCTCGGCTCCGAAGACTGCGCCACGCGGCTAAACGGTTAGGCGTTCCGGAACAGAACGTCCATCGGCTTGCCGGCGTTGATGGCGGTCGGGCGGTTCTGCGGGTCGCGGATTTCGGATTCGGGCGGCACGCCCAAGGCCTGGTAGATCGTGGCGCCGATGTCGAACGGCGTGTAGCTGGTGCTGACGGGATAGGCACCGATCTTGTCCGACTTGCCGATGACGCGCCCGCCGACCACGCCGGCGCCGGCGAACAGGCCGGAATAGCACTGAGCCCAGTGGTCGCGGCCGGGAATCGGCTGGCCGGGAAGGTTGGAAATCTTGGGTGTGCGGCCGAACTCGCCAACGACGGCGACGAAGGTTTCGCCGAGCCGGCCTTCGTCGTGCAGGTCATCCACGAGCGCCGACACGGCGCGGTCGAGCCACGGGAGGAGGCGGTTCTTCAGCCGGCCCCAGTTGTCGTGGTGCGTGTCCCAGCTTTGCACGATGCCCATGTTCGCCTGCACGATCGGGACGCCGGACTGCACGAGCCGACGGGCGAGGAGGAGCGACTGGCCGAACTGGTTGCGACCGTAACGGTCGCGGACGGTCACGGGTTCGCGATCGAGCTGGAACGCGCCGGCGACTTTCCCGGAGCTGAGCAGTTCGAAGGCACGGTGCTGGTGGCCGCGGAAGGCCGGGTCGGTCGCGCCGGGCGATTCGAGCTGATCGAGCAGCGTCCGGCGAGTCGAGACGCGGGGCGGATCGACGCCTTCGGCGAGGGTGAAGGTATCCATCCGGAACTTCGGCGAGTTCGGGTCCTGCGTGACGAGCATCGGGTCGTGGTGCTGGCCCATGAAGCCGGCGTGCTGGCCGGGCCAGGTGAGCGCGCCTTCGATGAGCGAGTGCGGGAGCGTGACGCCGTTCGGAATGCCGTCGTGCCGGGGGCGGAGGTAGTTCAGGCCGGCGGCGTAGCAGGGCCAGTCGCGGCGGGAGAGGACGTTGTCGAGGTCGGTATTGCGTTGCAGCGGCATCGTCGCGCCGGTGAGGAGGCGGTGCGTGCCGGGCAGGTGGCCGTTTTCGCGGTGTGCGAGCGAGCGGACGAGGGCGAAGTGGTGCATCCGCTTCGCGAGCATCGGCAGGTGTTCGGTGATCTGGATTCCGGTAATGTTGGTCGCGGCCGGTTTGAACTCGCCGCGGATTTCGGCCGGTGCGTCCGGCTTCATGTCGAGCGCGTCGAGGTGGCTCATTCCCCCCGTGAGATTCACGAGGATGACCGAGTTCGAACGGCGGCCAGCCGGTGCGGCGGCGCGGGCGGCGGTGAGTTCGGCGAGGCCGAGACCGAGTGCCGCGCTGCTGCCGACCTGGACGAACTCGCGGCGCGAGGGAGTGGAAGCGAACGGCATGCGAAGAGTTCCGACGGTGGGATACTATCGTTCTACCCGATGGTGGCTGCAAACGCCAGCGCAAGAATGCCTGAACTTGCGCCGAATCCTTTCGTCAGCCGAGGGCGGACGCTTATAATGACGACACTTGGCCGGACCGGATGTCGGAGCAACCGCCGTGAACAATCTGCCGATATTCGTGGCGCCGCCGAACCTGAGACTGCCGGAGGCGCCGCCACCCCACCCCGGCACCGGTGAGACGACCGAACTGCTGCGGCAGTTGGTGGAGTTGCAGCGGGAACAGATCGCGCTGGCGCGGACCGCCGCGGCCGCCGCCGATCACCAGGCGCGCTGGCGGAACTTCCTCGGCCGTTGGAAGGACGAGTTCCCGGATGTGGGCGCGGCATGCAAGGATGTGCTCCCGATCATCGAGCGCACGTATCTCCGCATCATTCAGGAACTGACGGACCGCCTCCGGGGCGACGATCCCGACGATCTGGAAAATGAATATGTTCTCGCCGAATTCCTGGACAAGTATGGCATGCGGTTGAGCCAGCTCGGCACGATCGTCGGGCAGTTGTCGCCGATCGCGGACGCCGCGCCGCCGCCGCCCGAACCGGCCACCGAAGAGTCGGAACCCCAGTAACCGTCCGAATTCTGCCCCGAGTGCGCGTATCGGCTATGGAAATTCCCGTCACGGATCTCGGTCCCATCCGGGAACTGTACGCGCAAGGCCGATACCGCCAGGCATTGGATCGTTCTGCCGCCTTCGGGCCGCTGGCGAGTTGGACGAACACGCCCGCCCGATTGCTGGCGGGCCGGCTCGCGATGCAGCTCGGCGCGCCCCTCCTCGGTCGCAAACTCCACGCGGCCGCCTATCGCAGCACGCCGTCCAACCTCGAAGCCGTCTATTACCACGCCCGCTACCAGTTCGAGAAATTCGGTCCGCTGGCCGCGTGGCGCTTCATGACCCGTCAGGACGATTGGTCCGACGCCTCGCCGGACCTGCGGGCCGACTGGCACGCGTTCGGGGCGTTCGTACTCGCGCGGCTGCGGGACTTCGATCGGGCGATGCGGGGTCTGGAGCGCGCCGAGGAACTGGCACCCCGGCGCGCGTGGATTCAAGTCGAGCGCGCCGCCGTGCTCGAGGCCGCGGACCGCGCGGACGATTCGCTCGCGGCGGCGCGGCGGGCGCTGGAGCTTCAACCGTGGTTTCGTCCGGCCGTGCAGGCGGTGGCCCACCTGCTCCAGAAGTCCGGGAAGGAGGCCGAAGCCGCCGAATTCCTGGAATGCGCATTGCCGCATCTCGAGAGCGGCATCGTCTGGGCGCACCTCGCGAGTCTGCAGTTGGAACTTTCGCGTCCCGAATCGGCCTTGCAGAGCCTCGAACAGTACGAACTTCATTCGCCGCTGTTGGAGGCTGAGGGCAGGAAATGGCTCGCGGCCCGTCGGGCCGATGCCTGTTACGCGCTGGGGAACCGGGAGGACGCCGCCCGACATTCCGCCGAACTCGATGACGACTTCCATCGGCGCTTCGCTTGCAACCTGCGCGAGGCACCGGCCGGGCGCCGTCCACCGGTCCGCATCGCCATTCCCTCGCCGACCCCCGGCGAGCCGCCGGGCGTGACGGAGTTGCTCTCCCTTCATTGGAATCACCCGTTCCCGCCGGCGCCGCCGGACGCGCCACCGCCACAGGACGGCCTGCCCGACGCCGCCGAGCGGTCTCGCGCCGAAGCAGCCGGTTGGGTCTGCCGCGAATTCACACTCACGAGCGACAGCGCCGCCGATCTGCTTGCGGCCGGCCTGCCGTTCCTCCTCGCCCTCGTCGAAGTCGGTGTCACCCAAACCCGGCTGGTCGTCGGTCACGATCCGGTCCGCGAAAGCGTTTATCTGCGCGATGGCCACGAGCTCCGGACGGCCGAGGCGCCGATCGCCGTCATTCTGAATCGCTACGCCGCGACCGGTCCGCGGGCGATGGTGGCCGTGCCCGAAGCCGAACGCCATCGGCTGGACGCGTTCATCGATCTGCCGGACGCCGACGCTTACGACCGGCTGTATCGGATCCATCAACTGATGGCCGAAGGCCGACAGACCGATGCGAAGGCCGAATCCGATGCGTTCATCGCCGAATACGCCGGACACCGGCTGGCGAACGTGGCGGCGCTCCAGTGGGCGCGACTGACGGCGCATCCGGTCCTGGCGCTCGAAGCGGTCGAAGACCTCCTCGTTTCGTACCCGGACGATTCCACGCTGGCGCTGGCGAAGGCGGGCGTGCTGCGCGAACTGGGGCGAACGGTCGAACGGCGCGCCACGCTCGCCGCCGCGGCCGCGAAACCCGACGCCGACCCGCTCATCCTGCAGTCGTACGCGCAGGTCCTGCTGCCCGACTACCGAAAGCAAGCCGAAGCGGAACGGCTGCTGCGCCGGTCCATCCGGGCGCGACCCCAAGCCGCGGCGGGGTATTTTCTCCTCGCGTCGCAAACGTGGGAACACGGCGACCGTGCCGAGGCGATCGACCTGTACCGCTTCGCCTGCTGCCTCGACGATCGGGAAGAACAGTTCGCGGAGGCCTACTTCCGAGTGGCCAAGATCCGCGGACAGGCACCGGAAGCGATCCGGTTGTTCCAGCGGCGCGCGACGCGCGGTGAAATACCGTTCCCGCCCGCGGTCCGCTCCCTCGTGAGCGCTTTGATCGAGCGCGAGGAACCGGAGCAGGCGAACGCGGCGCTGGACTCGGCCATCGATCGATTGTCGGCACCGCGGGTCGAGCCGCATCTGGCCCGGTCTCGCGGGCAGACCGCGAAGTTCGATTCGACGCTGGCGGACCTCTTGTTATACCGGGCCGAAGCCCGCGCCCGCGTCCGGGATTTCCCTTCGGCGGCGACCGATCTCGACCGCGCCCGCCCGATCGCGCCGGTCGCGGTATGGCATCGCACGGCCGCCCGGATCGCACGGATGAAACTGGACTCCGGCGAAACGCTCGATCACCTCAAGGCCGCACTCGACGCCGATCCGGGCTGGATGGAAGGCCATCGCATGGCCGTCGGCGCGTACGTCGAATCGTACGGCATGATCGCGGCCCGCGCGTACGTCGGCGAACTCGCCAATCGCCGGCCGTTCAGTTATCCCATCGTGCGCCTCCGTGCGGAGCTGCTTTCGCCCCTGCCCGACGATGCCGCCATCCGCAGCGTCCAAAACGTCGTCGAACTCTGCCCGAACGACGCCTGGGCGCGCCGGCAGCTGGCGCTCGTCTTCGCGGACCGCCACCGCGATTCCGAGGCGCTTGAACAGATCCACGCGGCGGGCGATAGCGAGCCGGATCACCCCTCGCACTTCGCGGTACTCGGCCACGTCCACCGCCGCGCCGACCGGATCGACGACGCGATGGAGACCTACCGCGAGGCCCTGCGCCTCGACGCCGATCACGAACTCGCGGCGAGCGAGCTGGTGCGTCTGGCGCGCGGCCGGGCCGAGCGCAACGAGAATCTCCAGTTCATCGTCGATCGCCTTCACGAAAGCCCCCACACCGGCGACGGGCTGGTCGCCTACCGGGATCTCGTACTCTCCATTGCCGCCGAGGAGGAGGAGAACGACGAACTCATCGAAGACCTCCACCGCGAACTGGAGCGGGTGCTGGACGAACGCCCGGACCTGTGGCAGGCCTGGTCCCTCATGATCCAGCAACTCGGGCTGATGCAGCGGCTTGAAGAAGCTCGCGCGCTGGCCGAAGACGCCGTCGATCGCTTCCCCCTGATCGCGCAGCTCTGGAGCGATCTGGCGCGCGTGCACGGCGCGGCCGACGAACCGGATGCGAGGATCGAAGCCCTGCGCTCGGCGATCGCGGTCGCGCCCGATTTCCCCCCCGTCTCGCTTGAACTGGCCGAAGCGCTGGCGGAGACGGGCGAGGAGGACGAAGCGATCGCCGTGCTTGAGCGTGCGGCCGTGCGAAGCCCGCTGGACGCGAACGCCCACGCGGCGCTCGCCGACCGCCTCTGGAACGCCGGCCGGTCCGACGAGGCGATCGACCGCGCCAAGATCGCCGTGCGCATCGAGCCGGGCTTCGAGGCCGCCTGGCGCATGGTCCTGCACTGGACCGATCGCATGGATCGCTCCGGCGAGGTCGTCGAACTCGCCCGCGAACTCACGCGGACCCGCCCCGGCGATGCCCGCGGCTGGCTGAAACTTTCCCGCCTCCTGCACGAACCGGAGCAGAACGCCGAAGCGCTCGCGGCGCTGGATACGGTCATCCGGATCGATCCGCTGAACGTCGAGGCGCACGATCAGAAGGCCGAACGCCTCGCCGACATGGGCAGGTTCGACGAAGCGATCGAAGCCGCGCACCCGGGCGAACTGGCGGAAGACCTGCCGTTCGTCCTCCAGGGGCGGGCCGCCTGGGTGGAAGCCAAGCGCGGCAACTATTCCCGCGCCATTCCGCCCATGCAGCGGCTCGTCTCCGTCGAACCCGAATACTTCTGGGGCTGGCAGCAACTCGCCGAATGGTACAACGAGACCGACCGCAAGGATGAATACCTGAACGCCACGGGCGAACTCGTCCGGCTCAAGCCGGACCACCCCATGCCGCTGACGATGCGCGGCGAGGCGAAGCTGAAAACGCAGGACCGCGCCGGGGGCAAGGCCGACCTTCGGGATGCCTTGCGACTCGCGCCGCAATACGCGCCGGCCGCGGCCATCCTCTTTGACGCCTGCCTCGCCGACGGCGAACTGCGCGACGCTCGCATGGCCCTCGCCGTGCTGCAGGAACATGCCGCCGGTCCGGAAGTCCTGGTCAAGCAGGTTCAGCTCGCCTGTCGCACCGAAGATGCCGAAGCCGCCCTGCGAACCCTCGCCGAACTGGCCGCGACGCCCGGCGAAGGACCGCCCGTGGCCATGCAACTGGCGCTCACCGAAATCGAAGCCTCCGGCTGGGAAGATCGCGCGTCCCGCGTCCTGCGGGATGCGTTCGGCTCGGGCGACGAACCATTCAACCCTTGGGCGCCGCTCTTCTGGATCGACACGTCGGCCGGGGAAGAAGCCGGATTCGACGAACGACTCGCCGCCGTCGATGTCGCGATCCAGCACCACCCCACCTTTGCCCCCGCGCACGATCGCCGCGCGGAATTGCTCGCCTCCGTCGGGCGCTTCGACGAGGCGGCCGCTAGCTGCCACGCCCCCGCGCTCGGCGACCCGCCCCCGCTGACGCTGCGCGGGCGCGCCGCCTGGGTGGAAGCCAAGCGCGGCCATCGGCCCAAGGCGATCTCGCTCATGAAGGACGTCGTCGCCACGGATCCCAGCTACCTCTGGGGCTGGCGCAACCTCGCCCAATGGTACGATGCCGAGGGCCGCAAGAAGGAGTGCCTCGACGCCGCCGAGCAGATGGTCCGACTCGCCCCGGACGATCCCGTTGCCTACGGATACCGCGGCGAAGCGCGCAAGGCGCTCGGCGACCGGCCCGGCGCGAAGGCGGACTTCGCCAAGGCGTTCGACCTCGACCCCCGGTTCGATGCCGCCGGCCTCCACCTGATCGCCGAGCAACTCGACGCGAACGAAATCGCCGCCGCCGACCGCACCTTGGCCCGGGTGCGCGAAAACGCCGACGGGCCGCTCGTCAAACTCCGGGCCGTGGAGGTCGCCGCCAAACAGGGCGACCTCGCGGCGGCGCGATCCCGGTTCCGCGCGCTGGCCTCCGACACCGCCGCCCCCGCCGCGCTGTTGCGGGACGCGGCCGCCGCCCTCGACCGCCAGGGCTGGACGGCGGAAACCGACGAGGAACTGGACGCGATCGCCCGCGGGGCCGGCAGCACATCCGCCGCCGCGGCCCTCTGGGCCGACCGCCGCATTGCCCGCGGCCACGAAGTCGACGTCCTCGAATCGCTCTCCGAAATCTTCGCGCGGAACCCCGACGCCGGCCGCGAGGCGACCCTCGGCTATGCGATCGCGATGGCGGCGCATGGCCAACCCGAAAAGACCGCCACCACCGTCCACCGCTACGCCGACCAACTCCGCGCCGACCTCGATTCCTGGGCCAAGGCCGGCGCCGCGCTTGCCGATGCCCGGCTCCACGCCCTCGCCGCGTCCTGGCTCGCCGACTGGAACCACCGCGACGGCGTCGACGCCGGCATGCTCCGCGCGCTGGCCGAGTCCCTCCGCGCCCAGGACCGGGACGGCGAAGCCGCCGACGTGGCCCGTGCCGCCCTCAACCTCTCCGGCTCCCCGGCCGCCAAGGCCGACCACCGCGCCTGGCTCGCCCTCGACGCCGCCCTCGCCGGCCACGCCGAAGATGCCGCCGCACTCCTCGGCGCCATCGACCGCGTCGGGCTGCCCGATCGCGTCCGCCTCGTCGTTGCCGTTGCCGAGGCGATCGTCATGGTCCGCCGCGCCGGACCCGACGCAAAAGCTTCCGCCTTCGCCGAAGCCAAAGAGCACCTGATCGCCGCCGCCGGAGCCTGCGCCCCCGGCGAGGTCCCGCCCGGACTGGCACGCCGCTACCGGATGGCCGTCAAACGGATCGCCGCCGATGCGGGCGGCATCGCCCCCAAAATGTGGGCCTGGTGGCAGCAGACGCGCCCCTGGGTGAAGTGACGAACCTCGATCGCGCCGGCCCCGTCCCGTAAAACGACGACATTCTTCCCTTCCGAGCACGAGCATGACGACGAAGCCCAAGTGGTTCCAGACGACCGCCATCGACTACCCGAACAGCCGGCCGCACATCGGCACGGCCTTCGAGAAGCTCGGCGCCGACGTGCAGGCCCGCTACCGCCGCATGGAAGGCTACGACGTCTTCTTCCTCATGGGCAACGACGAGAACACGCTGAAGGTGGCCGACCGCGCCAAGGAACTCGGACAGGAACCGCAGGCCTATTGCGACGACATGGCCCGCCAGTTCCGCGAAGTGTGGGATGCCCTCGACATCAGCTACGACATCTTCATCCAGACGAGTCACGAGCGACACAAGGAGTGCTGCCGGAAGTTCATCCAGAAGGTGTACGACAACGGGTACATCTACAAGGGCAGCTATGAAGGCTGGTTCTGCCCCGGCTGCGAGGAGTTCAAGAGCGACAAGGTCCACGCCGAGAACGCCGGCCAGTGCCCGAACCACAAGCGGCCGCTCGTGCGCCGCAGCGAGCCGTGCTACTACTTCAAGCTGAGCGCGTTCCAGGATCGGCTGCTCGCGCACCTGAAGGAAAACCCCGACTTCGTCCAGCCGGAGAGCCGGCGGAACGAGATGATCGGCTTCATCGAAGCCGAAGGCTTGCAGGACCTGAACATCTCGCGGGCCGGGGAGCAGTGGGGCATCAAGCTGCCGTTCGATCCGGAGTTCACGATCTACGTCTGGTTCGACGCGCTGCTGACGTACATCACCGGCATCGGCTTCGGCGACGACGAGGCGACGTTTCGCAAGCACTGGCCGTGCGACACGCACTTCATCGGCAAGGATATCACGCGCTTCCACACGCACATCTGGCCGGCGATGCTGTGGGCCGCGGGCGAAGAGGCGCCGAAGCGCGTGTTCAGCCACGGGTTCGTGTATCGCCGCGACGAAAAGACCGGCGAGAAGGTGAAGGAAAGCAAGACACTCGGCAACGTCACCGATCCGATGGACCTGATTACGAAGTTCAGCGCGGAAGGGTTCCGCTATTACTTCATGCGCGAGTGCCCATTCCCGTCCGATGGCGATTTCAGCTTCGGTCGGTTCGCAGAAGTGTATGACACCGACCTTGCGAATACTCTTGGGAACCTCAACAGTCGACTCATCACAATTCCGCTCAAGAGCCTGAACGGCGTTCTGAGCGGTTCGGCGAACCGCAAGCCGGACGCCGTGACGCCGGAGTTCGACGCCGCGAAACTCGTGGCCGAAGTGCGCACCCGCGTCGAAGCCTGCGAATACAACCAGGCCTTACAGGCGATCATGACTCAGCTGCTGTATCCCACGAACAAGTACATCGGCGACAAGGAGCCATGGAAGGTCGTGAAGACCGACGCGAACGCGGCGTCGTTGATCCTTCACAACGTCGTCGAATCACTCCGCATTGCCAGCATCCTCCTCAAACCCTTCATCCCCCGCTCGGCCGAGGCGATCTACAAGAGCTTCAACTTCGCGAAGCCGTGGGACGAAGTTACGTACGCCGACGCGGCCGAGTTGTCGGCCCAGCCGGACGATCTGCGCGTGACGGCGGAACTCGTGGACGGCAAGGTGAAGCCGCTCTTCCCGCGCATCGCGTGACCGCATGGACCACGACCAGCGATTCAAGGCGATGCTCCGCGAATTCTTCGCGGACTTCCTGCGGCTCTTCTTCCCGGAATGGGCCGCACGATTCGACCTGTCGAATCCCGAATGGCTGGAACAGGAACTCCTGCCGAACCCGCCCGACGGCGAACGGCACGTCCTCGACCTCGTCGCCAAGCTGCGCACGACCGTGCCTTTGACCGACGAATTCGGTGAGACGCCCGACTCGTGGCTCGCGCTCGTCCACGTCGAGATCGAAGCGCCGGATCGGACCGCGCGGCTCAAGCCCCGCCTGCCCGCTTATTGGTTCCACCTTCGGGATCGCCACGAACTGCCGGTGCTGCCCGTCGTCCTTTATCTGCAAGTGGGGCTCGACGGTGTTGGCGTTGACACCGTCGTTGAACGGATTGCCGATTTCCCCGTGATGACGTTTCAGTACTTGTACGTTGGCTTGCCGTCGCTCGATGCGGTAGAATACGTCCGAGGCGACAACTGGCTGGGCGTCGCACTTGCCGCGTTGATGAACGCGCCGCGGGACGACTGGCCCCTCCTCGGGGCCGAAATGCTGCGGCGACTGGCGGAAGCGCCGGTCAACGATTTCCAGCGATACCTCCTCTGCGATTGCGTTCAGGCGTATCTGCCGCTCGACGACGCGGGGCGGAAACTTTTCGAGAATATCACGATGGCCGGTCCGTATTCGAGACTCGTCGCCCGCAACAAGACCCCTTACGACTTCGGCCTCGAGGAGGGCATCGAAAAGGGCATCGAAAAGGGCATCGAAAAGGGCATCGAAAAGGGGGCCGAAAAGACGGCCCGCGACATCGCCACGGCGTTGCTCGAAAGCAAGTTCCGAACGTTGCCCGAATCGGTAATCGCCCGCATGCAGTCGATGGATGCGGCCCGGCTCCGTGATCTGATCCTCGCGATCTCCTCGGCGGCGACGCTCGACGAGTTGTTCCCCGCTTCGTGATCGCGAGTTCGCCCATGGGCCGACGTCGCAAGAAACCGAAATATCAGATTTCGACACGCTCGGCCATCATCCTCTCGGGATCGATCGTCGCGGTCGTCTTCGTGATTCTGTTATTCATTGTCATCCGCAGCAGCTTTCCATCTCGCAATCGAGTTTGGGACGATCCCCGCGGCTTCCGCGATATCCGCCCGGCTCCACTTGTGCGGAGTACCGATGAAGCGTGGAAAATGCTGAAGGGGAAATGGGGCCGGACCGATCGCATCGGCAACGCCGTTACCGAACTCGAATACGAGTTCACCGAAGACCGCCGCGTGATCTTCCGCAGTTCGCTCGCCGGCGGCGTCTTGCAGAAGCCGCAAACGAGCGAAATCACGAGACGGGTCGTCGCCCTCGAACTGGACGAGGGCGACATCCTGATGTCGCTCGATGACGGCCAAGGCGAATTGCTACTCTGGTTCGAATCGCCGACCGAGCTTATCGTGGACGGCGAGGACTTCCGGCGTCGCGAGTGATCACTCGCAAGCTTGTTCTGCCAACTCCTTCGCCTTCGCCAGCATCTCCGAAAGCTTCGCCGCGTCCTTGCCGCCGGCCTGGGCGAAGTCGGGCTTGCCGCCCCCCTTGCCGCCGATCAACTCCGCCAGCGGCTTGATCACGTCGCCGGCCTTCAGCCCCTTCTTCACGAGGTCCGGCGTCAGCGCCACCACCAGCGGCACCTTGTGCCCCTCGTCCCATCCGAAGACGACGAACGCCGACTTCGCCTTCTGCTTGATCCGGTCCAGCTGCGCCCGCACGGCTTCCGATCCCGCCGGGGGGAGTTGGCCGACGACGACCTTGGTGCCGTTCACCGTGGGCGCCGCGTCGAGCAGGCCGTCGATCGTCAGCGCGAGCGCCCGCTTGAGATGCTCTTGAAGCCTCTTGATCTCGTCGTCCAGCCCGCCGACGCGGACAGGCAGTTCCTCCGGCTTGCACTGGAAGCGATCGGTCAGCGCCGTCACCGTCGTCGAGAGCTGCGTCATCGCTTCGGCCGCGGCGCGCCCGGTCACGGCCATCACGCGGCGGACCCCCTTCGCCACCGGCTCCTGCGCCTGGATCTTGAAATAGCCGATCGTCCCGGTCCGCGGCACGTGCGTCCCGCCGCAGAACTCGACGGAATCGTCGAGCGTCGCCGCCTCGGGTTTCTCCGGCCCGATCAGCACGACACGCACCGGGTCCGGGTACTTCTCGCCGAACACAGCCCGCACGCCGGCGACGCCCTTTGCCTGATCCAGCGGCAACTCGACCGCCGACACCGGCAGATCCCGCCCGATCCGGTCATTCACGAACGATTCGATCCGGCGCACATCCTCGGCGGAAAGCGGCTTGTCGTGGCTGAAGTCGAAGCGAGTCTTGGCGTCGTCGACGAGTGAGCCCTTCTGCTCGACGTGCCCGCCGAGGACGGTGCGCAGGCCGAGGTTCAGCAGGTGCGTGGCGGTGTGGTTCCGCATGATGTCGATGCGCCGGAGCGTGCCCTGCATGAGCGAGACGATATCGCCGACTTTCAATCCGCCGCCGAGCATGGTGCCGAAGTGGAGCACCGTGTCGCCGAGCCGCTGGGTGTCTTCGACCTGGAACTCGACGCCGGGCGTGGCGGGGTTGTCGATGGTGCCGGTGTCGCCGACCTGACCGCCCTGCTCGGCGTAGAAGTTCGTGCGATCAAGCACCAGCGCCGCGCTCTCGCCGGCACCGAGCGTTCCGCTCGTGATCATCGCATTGTCGATGACCCAGCCGAGCACCTTCGCCTCGATCGTCTCGGCGCCGTACTTCGGCGAATCGTCTGTCTTCGGCAGTTCGCCCTTTACGGCCGTCACCACGAACTTCTTGCCGCCCTTGCGCGCCAGTTCCTTCGCGGCTTCCATCTCCTTCTCATAGCCGGTCGCGTCGACGGTGAGGCCCTGCTCGGCCGCCATCTGTTCGGTGATGTCGATGTAGAGGCCGTAGGTGTCGTACAGCTTGAAGGCATCCGCTCCTGAAATCTGAGGCTGCGAAATACGGTTCTTTAAATTGAAATCGGCAAGTGTATTCGATCCTGTAATCTCGACAGTTTGGATGTCATCTGGATTCAGTTCTTTCGTTCCAGGTTGTCGGTTAAATAAATGATAAACCGTTCCATCAAGCATGTAATTCTTGTTTGCATTAGATTTATATCCAATTACTTGATAGTCGTCTTTTCCAAAAGCTGCCGCCATCGCTTTGCCTTGAGCATTTTCAGCAGCATCTTTAAATCTAACAATTCCACGGTCCAAGTTCTTAAGGAACGCGACCTCCTCCTCGTAGATCTGGCCGCGGACCTTCTCCGGGTTGCGCTTCAATTCCGGGAACGGCGTTCCGAGCTGTTCCACCACCGTTGGCACGAGCTTGTGCAGGAACGGCCCGTCGGTGCCGAGGCACTGCCGGCCGTAGCGTTCCGCCCGGCGGAGGATGCGCTTCAGCACGTAGTCGCGGCCGAGGTTGCCGATGGTCGCGCCGTCGGTGAGCGCGAACGTCAGCGTGCGGATATGGTCCGCGATCACCCGATAGGCGATGTCCTTCAGGTCGTCGAGCTTGCCGCTGTACGGCTCCGCGTTCGTCGTCGACCGGATCGCCTCGAAGAGCGGGGCGAAAATGTCGGTGTCGTAGTTGCTGCTCTTGCCCTGCAGGACCTTCGTGATGCGTTCGAAGCCCATTCCGGTATCGACGTGTTTCGCCGGCAGCGGCGTCAGGGACTTGTCCGGGTTCCGGTTGAACTGGATGAAGACGTTGTTCCAGATTTCGACGACCTTGTCCGACCCGCCGTTGACGAGCTTCGCCCCCGACAGGTCCGGCGTCGCGTCGTAGTGGATCTCGGTGCACGGCCCGCACGGCCCGGTGTCGCCCATCTCCCAGAAGTTGTCCTTCTTGTTGCCGAGGTGGATGTGCCCCGGCAGCACGCCGACGGACTTCCAGATGTCGGCCGCTTCGTCGTCGCGCGGGATGCCGTTCGCCGGGTCGCCCTCGAAGACCGTGACGTGAAGCCGTTTCGGATCGATCGCCCAGACCTGTGTCAGCAGCTCCCACGCCCAGGCGATCGCCTCCGGCTTGAAGTAGTCGCCGAAGCTCCAGTTGCCGAGCATCTCGAAGAAGGTGTGGTGGTACGTGTCCTTGCCGACGTCGTCGAGGTCGTTGTGCTTGCCCCCGGCGCGGATGCACTTCTGCGTGTTCGCGACGCGAGCATGCTTCGGTTTCTCGGTGCCGAGAAAGTACGGCTTGAACTGGTTCATCCCCGCGTTCGCGAAGAGCAGCGTCGGGTCGTCGAGCGGCACGACGGGGCTGGATGCCACGAACGTATGCCCGTGCTTCTGGCAGAAGAAATCGATGAACTGCTGGCGAATTTCGCTCGAACTCGGCATGGTACTCTCGGCGGTCCGGGGATCGTGTCCGTACCGGGAATAGACACGGAATCCCGCCGAAAGTTCAAGGGGTCGCCGCCATGTCGGGTGTCTGCGGGTCAGCGTCAACAAAATTGGTAGAAGCTTGGTTCCGTCCGCGTGTCTTCAGTCCGTAGGACTGGGAGTGCTCAGCCCAGGGCGAGGAGGCTTGGCGACGACGCCCTGGGTCGCACGGAGGAGCATGGTCAGCCTGAAAGGCTGAGACAAAGACTCGATCGAAGTCGCAGTCGTCGCAGTCCTTCGGACTGCCTTGATTTTCAACGGTATCCCAGGGCGTCGCCGAAACGGCTCGCCCTGGGATATGCACTCCCAGTCCTTCGGACTGAAGAGGGCCGGCGAAGTCGACCAATGTCCCATCAACAATTGTGACGCACACTCGGGTTCACCGGCCGAGGACACGCAGGTACAGCCGTTCGTAGTCGCCGGCGCTGCGGTACCACGACCAGTCCTGCTTCATCGCCGTCCGCACGACCTGTTGGAAATCCTTCGGCCGGTCGCGATAGAGCGTCACGGCCCACTTGATCGTCTGGTAGAGCGCGTTGGCGGTGTACTCGCCGAAGCTGAACCCGGTGGCGGTGCCGGCGGCGAGCGTTTCCTGCGTCGCGCCGACCACGCTATCCGCAAGGCCGCCCGTGCTGCGCACCACCGGCGGCGTGCCGTACTTCATCGAATAGAGTTGGTTGAGCCCGCTCGGTTCGTAGCGGCTGGGCATCAGGAACAGGTCCGCCCCGGCCTCGACCTGGTGGGCGAGGCTCTCGTCGTAGCCGAGGAAGATGCCCACCTGCTTCGGGTGCTTGTCGCGGAACTGAATCAGTTCGTTGTGGTATTCCGGGTCGCCTTCGCCGAGGAAGACCATCTGACAACCCATGTCCAGGAATCCCGGAGCGGCACTGAGGATCAGGTCGATGCCTTTCTGGCTGACGAGCCGGGCGACGACGCCGAGCAGGGGCTTGTCGGGTTCGAGCGGCAGCTTGTAGCGGGCCTGGAGTGCGGCCTTGAGCTTGGGCTTCACGTCGAAGACGGTGGCGTCGTCGTAGTTCGCCGCGATGTGTTTGTCGGTGGCGGGGTTCCACGCGTCGTAGTCGACGCCGTTCATGATGCCGAAGAGCTTCATGCGGTTGACGCGCAGGAGGCCTTCAAGGCCACAGCCGTACTCCGGGGTCTGGATTTCGCGGGAATAGGTGGGGCTGACGGTGTTGACGACGTCGGAGAAGACGAGGCCGGCCTTGAGGAAGTTGAAGCGTCCGTGGAATTCGAGTTGGGCGTGGTTGAACAGCCAGCCGGGGAGCGTGGTGAGGTTCATCACATCCGGGCCGAACATCCCCTGGTAGGCGATGTTGTGGATGGTGAAGATGCTGCGGGTGTTCTCGTATTGCGGCCGGGTGCGGAAGACTTCGTTGAGGTAGACCGGCACGAGGCCGGTCTGCCAGTCGTTGGCGTGAATGACATCGGGGATGAACGACATCGAATGCGCCGTTTCGAGGACGGCGCGGCTGAAGAAGACGAAGCGTTCGGCGTTGTCGGGGTAGTCGGCCTTGTATCCGCCGGGCATGTTCTGCTGGTAGAGTCCTTTGCCGGCGGCGGGGTCGTCGCGGTCGAAGTATTCGGGCTGGTCGATGAAGTAGATGGGCACCTGCGAATCGGGGAGCGTCGCGCGGTAGAGTCGGCAGGCGAGGGTGCGCAGGCCGACCGGTACGGGAATGACGTGATGGGTGCGCTCGATCGGGATGCGGCCGAGGCGCACGCAGCGGTAGTAGGGCATGACGACGGCGACCTGGTGGCCGCGCGCCGCGAGCGCCCGGGGCAGGGAGCCGGCGACGTCCGCCAGCCCGCCGGTCTTCGCGAAACCTACCACCTCCGAGGCCGCGATCAAAATTTTCAAGCTCACGCCAGCTCTCCGGATCGTTGGCGTTATCGTACCGGCGGCGGGTACTTTTGTCGCAGGCGTTCGAACGCCGGTTTGCGGAGGAGCGGCCCGATGTCCGGGTCGGAATACCAGATGGAGGGGTTGAACGGGCCGGCGGAGTCGAATTGTTCCAACACGCCGTCGACGTCGCCCTTCGCGGCGGCGACCAGCACGGGAAGCACAAGACCACGGCCGAACAGGTCGCCGGCCTCGTCGAGCGCCTCGGCGGCATCGTCCGGCCGGTTCAACCGCACGAGGCACCGGATCATCCGTTCGTGGATGCGGAGCAAGTGCCGGTTCTCCGGCCCGGACTTGTCGCGGTATTCGCGGTAGAGCTTGAGGGCGGTCTCGTTCTCGCGCTTCAGGTAGGCGAGTTCGGCCCGCCAGGCGACGAGTTCGAGGTCGTCGGGGCGCGCCGCCGCGTGCCGTTCGAGCAACCCGGCCAGCGCGAACTCATCCCGTTGGGCCGCGAGAAACTGGCTGAGCTGATCGAACGTGTCGACGGCCGGCGCGACCTCCGCATAGGCGGTCTGCCAGCGTCCCCGGCGCGCGAGCCGGTCGACGCGCAGGGCGCGGAGCGGTTCGCGCTCGTCGTCGAATCGTTTCGCCTGTTCCGCGAGCGAGAGGCGATCGGTCCGCGCGGTGGGCAGCTTGGCAAGCCCGGCGGCGAGTTCGGTGTCGGCCATGTCGTGTTCGTCGGCCGCGATCCGGACCACCGCTTCGGCATAGTGCAGTTGCGCATCGTTCGTGTCTGCGGTTCGGCGCAGGGCGATCAGCGCTTTCAGGTGTTGCACCCGTTTTGCGCGATCGGCCGGCGGCAGGTTGCCATGGACGAGCTGAGTCCCGATCGACTGCGCGATCCGGCGGAACGCGAGCTTGCCTTCGCCGGCGCCGGCCAAGGCGGTGAAGATTTCGTCCGGTGAAGCGGCGAAGGTCGCCCGACGGATCAGATCGTTCGCAATGTCCTTCCTCAGGCCCTCGGGCGCGCGATTCAAGAGGTCGGTCGCGGCCTTCGTCTGCCCGACCGCGAATTTCGCCGTCACCCCGATGCTCAGGGCGATGCCGTCGTTCGGCTGGGCCTTCAGCCAGCCGGTACACAGCGAGTCGAGGATCGTGGGAAATTGTTTCTCGAAAAGCGTCGCGGCCGTCAGGAGGAGTTCGGGCTTGGCGGTCTTCGCCAGCTCCTCACCGAACCCGGCGCGGTCTTCGGCCGGCAAGCGGCGCGCCAGTTCCATCGCAATGGAAGCATCGCCGGGGAATTCCTTCAGCCCCGCGCGCAGCACGGCCACACCCGCGGCCGCGCCCTCCAGCGCCGCGGCGGCCTTGGCGTCTTCCCGTACCGCGATCGGGTCGTCGCCGACCAATTCGCGATAGGCGCGGATCGCCGCGCGGGCCTCGGCCGGTTTCTTGCGGGCGTTGGCGATCACGGCCCGGGCGAAGCGGACATGCGCTGCCGTCGCGAGGGAATCCGGGATGCCGACGAGGGCGGCCTCGGCCTTCGCGGCCTCGCCACGTAGCGCCAACTGCCGCGCCCGCAGCACGCGCCGGGCCGCCTGCACGTCCGGCAGCATCCGCACCGCATCGATCGGTTCGGCCCAGAGCGACGCGTTCGCCCCCGCCGGGTCGGTCGCCGAACCGGCCAGTTGCAACCAGCCGAACGCGTTCTGATACCGGAAATAGGCGTCCACGTCCGGCGCGTTCGGGTCCGCATTGCGGTTCGGCCCCGCGCCCGCGTGATCGTGCACCGGCGCGTTCAGCAGGTAGTTCCGCACCGCGAGGAACCGCAGCCGAGTATCGGGGAAATCGAAGTCGTAGACGCGCCAGCCCGCCGGACGGCGCAGCATCCACCACCGGGTCCAGCGGGTTCCGGCAGTCGGCTCCGCGTGCTTCGCGAGCACGATCGCCTCCGCGCCGTCCTGGCTCCACATCACCTGCCGGATTTCGACGCGGCCGGGCGGGAACGTATTGGGGTGATCGCTCACGAGGGTCGTCAGGTCGGCGAGGATATCCGCGCCCGACTGATCGACCACGGTCCGCTGTGGTGTCTGTCCGAAAAAATCGTATACGCCGAGGGCGACCTCTTCCTCGGCCATGCGCGGCGTGTCGAAGACATCGTTGATCTGGAATGGCGTGCGATTCTTTGCGCGGCTGGCGAGGTCGTTCAGGACAGTCGCGAATCCTTCGGACTCGGGGAACGAGGGCTTGCGCGGCGGAAGAAACGGCGTGGCGGTCCGCCGCACGATCGGCGGAGGCGGGGGCGGGGGCGGGGCGGGCACGAACCGACCGTAGTTGGGGCTGCGCGGGCCGATGGCGGCGGTGAGGACCCAGCCGAAGACCGACGACGCGGCGAAGAGCGCAAAGGCGATCGCGGCCCAGATACCGAATCGTCGTTGCATGGCGATCGACCTTGGGAGGTAGCGTCTTCTCGATTTTCGCGGATCGCCGGCGGTGATTTCAAGCGCCATCCAAAAAAGAACCCCCGCGAAACTCGCGGGGGTCGTGGAAACCGGAGCGGTTACTTGTCGCTCGTCTTGCCTTCGGGGTCCGTCAGAATGCGGCGGAGGGACGGCCGCATCTGCTGCTGGAGTTGGGCGGGTGCCTTTTCGAGTGCCTGTTCGGCATAATTCCGCGCAGTCACCTTTTCGCCGGCGTTGTAGTACGCCATCGAAAGCTGATATAGGAAGATCGGCTTCGCGGCCTCCGGCGCATCGTCGAGAGCCTCCTTCGCGTATTGATCGCCGGTCTTCTTGTCCTCGGCACCGAGGTAGATGCGCGCAAGCGACAGCTTGGTGCTAGGCTTCGTCGCGGACGTCGACGCGTCCAGCGCCTTCTTCGCGTATTCGGCGCCGGTCGCGGCGTCCTTGGCTTCCACGAAGAACCCGGCGGCGTCCGCCAGGATCATGGCGTCCGTCGGGGCGCGGAAACGGCTCTTCGTCTCGATATAGTGCTTGTTCAGGTCTTTCGCGAGTTTCTGGGCTTGCTCGATGAATGCGATACCCGTGGCCTTGTCCTTCGCTTCGATCGCCGAGTTGGCGGCCTGCATCGCGGTGGAGGATTTACCCCGGATTTCGGCGGCGGCGATGGCCTTGTCCGCGAACGACTTGCCGCGGGCCATGTTCCCGGCGATGTAGCTGGTCTGAGCGACGTTCAACAGCGCGCGGGAGTCGGTTTCCCCGAGCAGCTTGAGGGCTTCGTCCGCCGACTGCAGCGCCAGTTCCATCAGGGCCGGCTGCCCGCGGCCTTCCGGTGAGCGCAGCGACCGCGACACGGTGGAAAACAGCGTGTCGTCGTCGTTCTTCTTAGCCTTCGCCATCAGGTTGCGGGCGAAAAGCTTGGCGTCTTCGTATTTCTTGAGCTTGAGCATCGCGGCCATGCGGGCGGGCTGGAAGTACGGAGCCTGCGCGATCGTCGGGTGCTTCTTTTCGAAGTCCGCGAACGTCTTCAACACCGTTTCCGGCTTGCCGTTCAACGCGCCGAACAGTTCATTTACTTCCTTCTCGATGCCATCGATCGCCACGGCATCGGCGAGCGTCCACTTGCCTTCGGCCACCTTCGGCAGCACGAGGTCCAGGTACATCGGGTGGCCCATGAACGCGATCTTCGTCTCGCGGTCGATCACGTAGCAGCACGGGATGCCGCCGTTGCCCGACGCGGTCATGAACGATTCGTAGACATCGGGTTCTTCGCCGAAGCAGAACGTGTAGCCGAGCTTCGGACCGCGGCGCTTCACGAACGCCTCGACCTTCTCGATCGTGTTGTTGTCGTCCTGCTTCGAGTAGCCGATGAACGTGACGCCTTTGTCCTTGTACTCGGCTTGCAGGTGGGACATGTGCGGCATCATGACGATGCACGGCCCGCACCAGGTCGCCCAGAACTCGACGACGTAAATCTTCCCCTTCTCGTAGCCCTTGTGCTCCGGGCCTTGCAGCCAGCGGTCGGCCGTCAGCGGCGGCGGTGCATCGCCGACTTTCAGGGTCGGCTCTTGCTTGGCCTTGCGGGCCGGCGCCGGCTTGGCTTCCGGTTTCTTCACGTCCGCCGGCTTCTTCGCTTCGGCCGGTTTCGGATCTTGCGCCACGACGGCGAATGCCGCCGACGCCAGCGCGATGCTGGCCAGGAACTTCCGCATGAACGGGACTCCGTTTGTGAAGGATTAAGGAAATAAAAACGTCACTGGGGGACTGATGATTCTAGTGGCGTCCCACCCGATGGGAACGGAGAACCAGACGAATAATCGCCGAAAAACCAACAATTCGCGTCGTTGGTCCGCGCCCGCCTTCGGAATAGAGTGAACGCGTTCCCTTCCGAGGCATTGCTCCCATGTCCGACGCGGCGGCCCGGCAGTTCATCGATCTCGCGGAGTCGACCGGTGGCTTCATCCACGACATGAAGAACCATCTCGGCACGGTGCTGCTCAACCTCCAACTCCTCGGCGAGGATTTTGAAAACCCGGAAACCCAGCGCGAACGTCGCGCCCTGGAACGGATCCAACTCATGATCGAAGAGTGCCGCCGGCTCGTCGATCTCTCCAACGATTTCCTCCGGTTCGCCCGCGTCGAACAACTCGAATTTTCGCCGACGCGCCTCGACGAGGTCGTCGGCCGGATGGTCGACTTCCTGGCGCCGACCGCCAAGCTTCAGAACGTGACCGTCCACTGGTACCCCGCGCCGGACCTGCCGGAGGTTTCGCTCGACCGAGACATGTTCGAGAAAGCCCTGCTGAATCTGCTGTTGAACGCCGAGGACGCGATGCCCAACGGCGGAACGCTGACTCTGCAATCGCGGCTGGCGGCGGACGGGTTCGTCGAACTCGACGTGATCGACACCGGCGTCGGCATCTCGCCGGAGGCGCAGAAGAAACTCTTCCAGCCGTTCCACACGACAAAGGAGAACGGGAACGGTCTGGGCCTGGCGACGGCGCGGAAGGTCGTCGCGGCCCACGGCGGGACGATGACCGTGCAGAGCGAGGTCGGCCGCGGGACGAAGTTCACGATCCGCTTGCCGGTGATCACACAATGAATCACGGTTGAATCTCGGAGCCCGTTACGGTTTCCGTGCGACATCGCCCCAACGGGGCGATCGACAATAGCCAGGGGTGGAGCGAAGCGGAACCCCTGGACACGCGGTCGAGAATTGTCGCAGCCCCAACGGGGCGACCCGGCTGGCACGGGTCGCCCCGTTGGGGCTACAGGGTGTCCTGACACGATTTCCAGGGGCTCCGTCGCTTCGCTCCGTCACCCCTGGCTATTTTCGGTGGCCCCATTGGGGCCAAGAATGGCTCGCTTTCGGCGCGTCTACCTCGTTCGATCTTGGTGGAGATCGCATTCCGTTCAATCCGGGTTCGTGCTCACTTCCCCGACCGGTTTGCCGGCGGAGTCCCAGACGCGGACTTTGCCGGTGAAGTCGCCGACGAAGACGCGGGCGCCGTCGTGGGAGAAGGCGGCCTTCGTGGGGATATCGGCGAAGCCTTCGAGTTTCGCGACCTGCCCGCCGTCGGGCCGCCAGATGCGGGCGGACTTGTCCCGGCCGCAGGTGAGGATGTTGCCGTTGCGGGCGTAGTCGACGGCGAGCACGCCGACGGGTTTGTTGCTGCGCGAGCGGCTGTCGGCCTGCGCCGTGATCTGCCGCGTCGGGAAGCCGTCCTCGGCGTACCAGAGGATCGCGCGGCCGTCTTCGCTGACGGTGGCGAGCATGCCGGAATCGGCGCGCCAACTCATGTCCGTGATCGAATCCTTGTGGTCGCCGAGCGTGAAGACGATGCCGCCGGTCTCGGCTTCCCAGACGTACGCGCCGCCGTTGCGGTCGCCGCTGGCGAGCATCTCGCCATTGGGGCTGAAGGCGATCGCCGTCACCCAGTCGGTGTGCTTCTTGATCTTGTGCTTGAGTTCGCCGGTCGCGGTGTCGTAGATCTTCACGAGTTTGCCGGGACCGCCAAGCGCCACGAGCTTATGGTTGGGGCTGATGTCCGCGGCGAGCACGGTATCGGCCTCGTCGCCGATCTCGGTGACGCGCTTGCCGGTGGTCACATCCCAGATGACGACCTTGCCGGAGGACGCGCCGCGACCGCCGGCGGCGAGGAGCCATTTGCCGTTCCGGCTGAACTTGAGGACGAGCGGGATCCGTTCGGGGAACGCGAGCGTGCCGGCGAGTTTGAGCGTGTCCGAGTTGTAGAGCAGCACGCGCTCGTGCCCCGCGACGGCGACGAGCGGCGCCCACGGGCTGGACGCGATCGCCGTCACGGCGTGGGCGCGTTCGGTCTTCGGCAGCGTCACGCTCGCCCAGTTCGTCGGCATCGGCGGCGGCCCGGCCGGCTTGCCCTGCGAGAGTGCCACCGGGTCGATGTCCACTTTGCGCGAGGCGCTCTTGGCCGCGCCGACGGCCGTCTCGGGTGCGCCGCCTTCGATCCACTTCTTGATGACGGCGATGTCCGCATCGGGGATCTTACCCCCCTTCGGCGGCATCTTCGGTTCCACCTCGTGGTTCGTCACGCGGAAGAGCAAGCTCTGCCCGGCGTTGCCGGCCTTCACCGACTCGCCGCTCGACCCGCCGGCCATCAGCGCCTGGTACGTGCTCACGTCCAGGTCCGACGACGCCTTGTCGGCGTTGTGGCAGTTCAGGCAGTGCTTCTGAAGGATCGGCTTGACGTGATCCTTGTACGTGACCGCCTCCGCCTTCGGAGCCTGCGCGGCCGCGAACCCGGGGAGAAGCAACAACATTGCAATTGAACGACTCATCATGGTGGTTGTCTCGAACAAATAGTCCCGCTAGCTGTTGTTGCGGGAACTGAGAAGCCTGCGGACTAACGACTGGCCGCATCGGATGCAGAGGATTGACCGAGCAAGGGTTGACGCTGCCAATCACTGGGATCTTGTCCCGGCGACCACGGGAATGCGCCGGCTCGATCGGGCCAAACCCATTGCAGGGCCGGGAAATGCTTCCCACGGTAGAACCACATGGCAGCGCCGAAGTACTCCCGGTACTTTTCACGGTCAACCGTGATGAACACAGTCGAGCTACCTTCGGTCAGGTCGTCATACGTCCGGTCGGCCTCGTACCTCTTACCATCCTTCACCGATGCCCCGAGGTCGTTAATGAGCGCGTACGACACATCCCACGGCAATCCGATCAGAATCACTTCGGGATGCCCGTGGGTTCGGTACAGGCCAACCGAAAAGGCGAATCCGGGCCCTTCGTCGTCTTCGGGAATGCCGATTACCCCCCAGCCAACGCGGGCGATGTTTGCCAGCAACTTGTGGTCGAAGTCGTCGTTCGACGTTGGCAGTTCCACATCCATCGATTCCCCTACGTAAACAGAAATCAATGGTTAAACGTGAACTCCGTGGAGTTGAACAGGCTCCACAGGATGTCGCCGTAGACGGCCACGGCGGCGTTGGCGGCGTAGCGGGCCTCGATCGACGCGATCTGCCCTTCGAAGTTCTTGATCTGCCGTTCGGCGGCGGCGAGGTCCTTGCTCCCCTTCGGCAGCTTGGCGGCGTCGGCCTTCATCGTCTTCAGGCGGTCCACCATCCGGCCGTACTGCGGGTCGTTCCCGGCTTGCAGGGCCACGATCTCCTTCACGCGCTTCGGGTCGCCCAGTTCGCGGTTGACGATCACCATCAGCCGCTTCGTCTCGCCCTCGTTCGGCTTGCGGCCGAGCGTCCGGATGTAAAGCTCCTCGAGAATCTGCTCCGGCTTCTTGGTCTTGTCCGCCACCAGGCTTTGCACCAGCTTGCCCTGCGCCACCTTGTTCGTGATCGTGTCCCCGTTCACGAGGTGCAGCGCCTGCGACAGGTTCGCCTCCTTGTTCACCTCGCACGAACACGGGGTCTCGCGCGGGGCGCGGCCGAAGGTCGTGAGGAAGTAGTTCGTCACTTCGCCGGTGTGGATCTGCACCGCGCGCGTGCCGGGCGGCGAAAGCGGGAAGCGGTCCTCCGTGCCGGTGATGCGCGAGATGGAGTCGAGCAGGACTTCGGCCCGCAGCCGGCGGACGTAGGCGTGCGAGAACTGCGTCTCGTCCAGTTCGTTCGTCGGGTTCGTCGTCGCGGCGAGTTGGTACGTCCGCGAGTTGCAGATGTCGCGGATGAACTTCTTCATGTCGAACTTGTACGAGCCGAGCTTGCTCCCGATCGCTTCGAGGAGTTCCTTGTTGCTCGGCGGGTTGCTGATGCGGACGTCGTCGACGGGATCGACGATGCCGCGGCCGAAGAAGTGTGCCCAGATCATGTTCGCCATGGTCTGCGCGAAGGCGGGGTTCTCGGCGGAGGCGAGCCACTTGGCGAGCGCCGGGCGGGGGTCCTGGCCATCGACCTCCGGGGCGTCGCCGCCGAGGAACTTCGGCTTCATGCGACGGCCGTCGACCGGGTGGGCGACGGTGGTGTTGTTCGTGTTGTAGGCGACGATCACCTCGCGGCCTTCGATGCCGCGCTTCAGGTTCAGGCCGGCGAAGAAGGCCGAGAAACCGTAGTAGTCGTCCATCGTCCAGCGGTCGAACGGGTGGTTGTGGCACTGGGCGCACTGGATGCGGGTGCCGAGGAAGACCTGCGCGATGTCCTCGGCCGTCTTCTCGGGGGTGATCCGGTCGGACGAGGTGTAGAGGTTCGAGGTCGGCCGCTTGATGTTGCTGCCGCTGCCGACGAGCAGGTCGGCGACGAACTCGTCGAGCGGGCGGTTCTGCTTCACCTGCTCCTTCACCCACTGGGAGAAGGCGTACATCGCCTTGGCGTCGCGGCCGTATTGCGGGTTCTGGTTGTTCGCCCGCACGCGGAGCAGTTCGCCCCACTTCATGGTCCACATGTCGGCGAACTCGGGTCGCTCGATCAGCATGTCGATGAGCTTGGCGCGCTTATCCGCAGCCTTGTCGGCGAGGAAGGCGTCGTACTCCTCGCGCGAGGGGGGCAGGCCGACGAGGTCGAGATACACGCGGCGAAGGAACGCTTCGTCGCTCGCCAGTTCGGAGGGCGCGATGTGGAGCTTCTTGAGCTTGTCGAAGACGAGCGTGTCGATGTAATTCGATTCCTTCGGGTTCGGCCATTCGAACTTATCGTTGGTCGGCAGCACGATCGCTTCGGAGCCGACGGTGAACTTGCTGAAGCGGGCGAAGACGAACGCGGCGCCGCGGCCGCCGGCCTTGACGACGCCGGTCTTGTCGATGGCGGCGATCGCCTCGTTGTTCGTCATGTAGAGGGCGAGGTTGGTCACGTCGCGAACCGTGCCATCGGAGTATTTCGCGAGTACTACGGTCCTTTGCGTGCGGTCGCCGCCGGGGAAGACGATCTTGGAGGGGAGGAGTTCGATGCCGACCGGTTCCGGCGTACCGGCGGCGTCGTCCGGGGCACCGGCCTTCAACCAGGCGAGGATCGTTTTGTAGTCGTCGTGCTTCTCATCGAAGAGCTTGCCGCCGGTGTGCGGCACGGCTCCGGTCACCTTCTCCAGCAGCAGGCTCTTGGCGGGCACGGCGAGATCGACGCGCCGGCCGATGATGGCGCGCGTCAGGCGGTGATAGTCGCCGGCCGGGTCGTAGCCGAAGAGCGACAGCATGAAGCCGTCCTTGCCCTTGGCGGCGCCGTGGCAGCTGCCGTTGTTGCAGCCGTGCTTCATGAAGACCGGCATCACGTCGAGGCGGAAGCTGACGGCTCGCTGGGAAGTCGCGTTCGCCACGCTGACTTCGGCTTCGGCGGTCAGGTTGCCGCTCGTGACGACGAGTTTCGTCGCGCCGTCCTTCGCGGGCAGCAGCTGCGCGCCGGCGAGCTTTGCGATGGAGCCGTCGGCGATGGCAATCTTCGCCGTGGCGGTCACGTCCTTCGTGAGGCCGCCGGCGTCGACTTCCTGAACGACGAGGCCGACGCGGTCCCCCTGGCCGTTGAGGGAAATCTTCGACGGGAACACCTTCAGCGCCGGCTTCCCGTCGGCGAGGGCGACGGCGGGAACCGCGAGCAAGAGACAAACGAGCAGTGGAATTCGGTATTTCATCGTGGAACCTGTCGGTGTTATCGAAGGCCTTCTTGTCTTGTTCCCTCCCCCCTTGAGGGGGAGGGTTAGGGTGGGGGGGGCGAGACCAATAGCTTGCCGCGATCCCCGTCACCCCCACCCCGGCCCTCCCCTTCGATGGGGAGGGAGGAAATCAATTCTTCGGTTTCGCGCCGCGTTCGGTGTCGATGCGGAGTTGGCCGTAGCCGGTCAGTTGGCGGATCTTTTGGCCCTTGTCCATGACGGTGATGTCGAGCGTCACGCCCTGATAGTTGCCGACGAGGGCTTCGCTGGTGGCCCGCAAGGTGAAGCTCACTTCCTTGTCTTGGGCGGTGATCTCGCGGATCGGCTCGACGAGTTCCACGCCGCGGGGCAGACGGGCAAGCGTGGCCTCGGCCTTACCCTCGAAGGCTTGCAGGTGGTTCAACTTGCAGACGATCGTGGCCGTCTTGCCGCGTTCGATGGAGGTCCGCGCGATGCGGGCTTCGACGTGCGGCTCGGCGATGGTGAGGGCGAACGGCTTCGACGCGACATAGGTTCGGTCGGTCCCGTCGTTGTTCCGGCGAATCCGGCCGCCGGAGCCGCTCACGGCCGTAAGCGCGATCGAGTACTTTCCGGCCGTCGCATTCCGAGAAGCGCCGAGCAGATATTCGCCCTCGGTCTTGCCGCCCGGCACGGTTACCGGCGTCGCCGTGTTGATGCCGCTCGGCCGCCAGTCCATCTGCACTGTCACGGCGCCGTCGTAGCCTTCCCGGCGGACGACCTTGAACTTCACGAGCATCTCGCCGTTCTGCACAAGCGCCGACTTCGGCTCCTCGACCTCGACGCGGAACGGAGCCGGTTCCGTCACCGTAAGCGCGAGTTTCGCGACCGGCACATGGAGGTAGTAATCGTTGTTGCCGTAGGCGTTCAGCATGATCGTCTGCCGGTAGCCGGTGTCGAACTTCGCGTCCCCCTTGACCGGCCGCAGGGCGAGGTCGATGAGCGCCGCTTGTGGCTTCGCGTCGGCGCTGGCCTCGAAGACCACCGGCACGCGCGTCATCCCCGGCGTCAGCTTCGGCGCGGAGATCGTCACGCCCTTCGGCAGGTTCACACCGACCAGTTCGAGTTCGCCATTGAACGGCCGGCCCGTCGCGAAGATGCCGATCTGTGAGGTCCAGCGGTTGCCCGGAGCGACGACGATCGCCTGGCGGAGTTGCGGGGCATTCTGGTTCTCGGGTTCCGGCGCGATGTAGGCGTACACGCCGTTCGTTTCGGGGGCCGCCTCGACGCGGTAAACATAATCCGCGCCGCCATCGCCGCGTTCGTCCTCGACGCCGAGGACATATTCGCCGTCGGCGGGGGCTGTGAACTCAAGGATCGGGTCGTGCGTCTCGCGGATCAGGCCGTTGGCGGGGGCGTAGCCGAGCTGGTTCGGCCGGCAGTCGGCAGCCCGCTGGATCGCGTTCGCCCGCCCGTTGAGCGGCTTGATCCAGATCGCGGCGTCGACCGGCGAACCGAGTGCCTGCGCGAGGCAGTGGAAGCGGAACGATTCGCCCTTGCGCGCCTTGAAGACGAAGCAGTCAACATCGCCGGGCTTGTCGATGATGCCGTTGAAGGCGATCGGGAGCGACGGGGCGTTCGCGGCGTTGAGTGAAGCCGGATTATCATTCGGCTCGGCTTCCAGCACGTTCGGGAACGGCGACACGCGGAAGCGGTTCGGCGACGGGCAGGTTCCTCCGACGTCGGTCGCGACGAACGGGAAATCACCCGGGGCCGCCGGCAGTTTCACGGACTGGTTCCACTTCCCGCGCGGGTCGCCGAGGATCGCGATCTTCAACTCCTCGCCGACCGGTCCGCCGGCGGGGTAGATCGCGGTCGGCCGGCTGAACGTGCCGACGTGCAGGCGGTATTGTTCGCCGGTGCCGTTGTACATGCCGTGGCGGACTTCCACGAAGTAGGTGCCGGCCTTCGGCACGACGATCGAAAGCATCGGATCTTGGACGTACAGGGCCGTATCGTCGACCGCGGCGAGTTTGGTTCCGGCGGCGTCGTAGAAGGCGAGGTGCAGGTCGGGCAGGCCGCGATCGACGCCGAGGCGAAACGCTTCGACTTCCGCGGAGAGCCGGTCGCCGGCTTTCAGTTCGAGGGCGTAGGAGTCCACGTCGGCCGCTTCGCCGATGCGGCCGAAGACGGTGGTGTTGACCGGGACCGCCTTGGCGCCGTCGCGCTTGTCATTGCGGAAGACGGTCGATTCGTTTTCTTCGACGACCGGGAACGGGCCGACGAAGAAGCGGACGTATTCGGTGAGTCCGTCGGCGGTGCGGAGCCGCAGGCCGTGGGCGCCGAGCGGACAGTCGGCGGCGATCTGGAACTTGACGCGGACGCGCGTGCCGGCGTCGGCGGGCACGGTGCGGCCGTTGAGCGTCGTTGTCTCGACCTTTTCGATAGCGGTGGCGGTGATCCCGGATTCGTAGAAGAGGACTTCTTTCGGCTCGTCCAGGTAGCGGCCGATGAATTCGACGGTCGCTTCGGTGCCTCGCGTGCCACCCGGAGGCGTGACGCGAGCGAGGCGCGGCGTGCCGGCGAGGGCGAACGAACCGAACAGACCCACGGAGATCGCGAGCAGGAACTTATTCATGGAGCAACCCGGATTTCGGGGATTCGTTCGAAAAGGCGTCGGGGCGGGACGATCGTCGATGGCTTTTCTCAGAACTCACCACTCGGAACTCACAACTCAATTTCGAAATGAGTGATGAGTTCCGAGTGATGAGTTCTGAGAAAACAAAACTTTGTCCAGACTTTATCAACCCAACAGGCCCTTCACGACTTCGCCGCCGTCGATGATCTCGATCGGGCGATTGCCGGGCGCCATCAGTTCCTTGTCGGCGTTGATGCCGAGTTGGTGGTAGACGGTGGTGAGCACGTCCTCGACGCGGACCGGATTCTCCTCCGGCTCGCTGGCGGTGGAGTTGGACGAACCGTAGACCTGGCCCTGCTTGAACCCGCCGCCGGCGACGGCGAACGAGAAGACGCGCGGGAAGTGGTCCCGCCCGGCGGAGGCGTTGATCTTCGGCGTGCGGCCGAACTCGCTGGTGACGAGCACGATGGTGCTGGCGAGCAGGCCGCGGTCGTCGAGGTCGCGGATCAGGCCGGCGAGCGCGCCGTCGAGGCCGGGCGCCTGGCGGCGCATGGCATTCTCGATGCCGGCGTGCATGTCCCAGCCGCCGTAGGAAACGGTGACGAACCGCACCCCGGCTTCGACAAGCCGGCGGGCGAGCAGGAAGCGCGGGCCGGCGTCGGTGTTGCCGTACTTCGCGCGGGTCGCCGAGGTTTCTTTGCTGATGTCGAACGCGGCGCGGGCTTCCGGCGACGAAATCATCGCGTAGGCGCGGCGATAGAACTCATCCATCGCGTCGAGCGCTTCGGCCTTGCCGGCCTGATAGCGGAAGTGGTCGTCGACCACGTCGCGCATCTCGCGGCGGGTGTTGAAGCGGCGGTCGTCCACACCGCTCGGCAGGCTCAGGTCGCGCACCTGATAACCGCTGCGGGCGGGGTCGGTGCCGAGGCCGAACGGGCCGAACTGCGAGCCGAGGTAGCCGGTGCCGCCGTATTCATTGGCGTTCGGCACGGCGACGTACGGCGGCAGGTCCTTGCGGGGGCCGAACTCGTGCGAGACGACCGTACCCATCGCCGGGTGTTCGATCGCGGGGCTTTTGCGATAGCCCGTGAACATGGTGTAGCTGGCGCGGCCGTGGTCCGCTTCCTTGCCGGCGATGGAGCGGATGACCGTCATCTTGTCCGCGACCTGCGCGAGGTTGCGGAAGTTCTCGCTGAAGACGACGCCGGGAAGCTTGGTCTTGGCCACACCGAACGGACCGCGATATTCGAGCGGGGCTTCGGGCTTCGGGTCCCACGATTCCTGGTGAGCCATGCCGCCCGGCAGCACGATCTGGATGACGCTCTTCGCAACACCTTCCTTGCTGACGTAGTGCTTCTGCTCCGCGCGGGCTTCGTGGGCGAGCATATCGCCAAGCGTCAGGCCCAGGGAGCCGACAACGCCCACTCGAAGGAATTCCCGCCGCGAGTTCGCGGCTTTCGCAGAGTTCGACATGGTCCGGCACCTTTCGGAGCAAAAAGGGATGATCGGGGAGGGTTCGGTCGGTGGGAAGGCCCAATCGGCCTCACGTCGTTCTAGCATGGGGATTGCCGCGTCGCAACGCAAGCACAATCCGGTTCCTATTTTGAACCCGCCGCGTCCGAAAAGGTTCCGCGGATTCCGCGCGATTCACAATCCTTACGAAGCCGGTCATTTTTTCATTTTCTCCTCATAGCCGCCTGCTTACACTCGAAAATGACCTCTTCTTTTTCCCAAACCCACCGCCATCGCCATGCGCAGCATCGTCTCGATATTCCTGCTCGCGGCCCCCGTCGCGGCCCAGGAAGCCGCTCCCAAGAAACGCGAAACGGCCCCGTCGGTTCGCCCCGCCGTCAACCTCAAGGGCTATCGTACCGTCGCCGAGGCGATCCCCGGCGATCCGAAGAAATTCAACTTCGTGGAAACCCCGCCCCCGGCCGGTTATCTGGGCATCGAGGTGGATGAGGAAACCCCCGGCCGGCCCCGCATCGCCGACGTGCAGATCGATTCCCCGGCCGAGGAAGCCGGCCTCAAACCCGGCGATATCGTCCGTACCATCGACGGCAAGGCGGTGACGACGGCGCGGGAACTGCGGGATGCCCTCCGCGGCCGCAACGCCGACGACGAACTACCGATCGCCTTTGAGCGCGAGGGGAAGACGGAAGAAACGACCGCCAAGCTGCGGGCGCTCAGCAAGCCTTTCAAGCCGGCGGCGACGGCGGACCGGCCGATCCTTGGCATCCAACTCGCCCCGGCCAAGGATGGCGGCGTGGAAATCACGTCCGTTACCCCCGGCGGGGGCGCCGACCGTGCCGGGCTGAAAACCGGCGACATCATTCGCAAGATCAACAAGGAAACCGTGACCAACGATGTCGATTTCCGCGACATCCTCGGCAAGAACCGGGTCGGCGATACCGTGACGCTGCTCGTGAAGAAGGCCAAGGAGGAGATCGACGTCCGCGCGACGCTCGGCAGCGACCAGCAGGGCCGCCGCGTGTCGGGGTGGGACGACCGCCTCCCGCGCGCGTGGGGCAAGGATACCTACAAACTCGCGATCATCGGCATCGAATACGCCGACGTGAAGCACAACCCGAAGATCGGCGAATCCGACTGGAACAACTCCATGTTCAGCCTCGGTCGCTATTCCGTCGACAACTCGCTCGGCCAGCGCGTCTACGGCAGCATGCACGACTACTACAAGGAAATCTCCTACGGCAAACTGACGATTAGCGGCGAATTCGTCGGCTGGGTCGAAGTCTCCAAGAAGCGCAGCGAATACTCGACCGGATCCGGTTCGAGTACCGGCGAAAAGGTCGGCCTCTTCAACGAGACCTTCGACAAGCTCCTTGCCAAGAAGGGCAAGAACGCCCTCGACGGCTACGACGGCGTCTTCTTCCTTTACGCCGGCGAACGGGTCCAGACGACCCGCGGCGGCCTCTACTGGCCGCACCGCGCCAACTTCCGCTACCAGAACAAGAACTGGCCGTATTTCATCGTGCAGGAAGGCGGTCGGCGCATGACGGACATCTCCGTCTTCTGTCACGAGTTCGGCCACATGCTCGGCCTGCCCGACCTGTACGCCCGGCCGGAAGTACCGGGGCAGGAGGGCGTCGGTAGCTGGTGCGCGATGTCCCAGCAGAACGGCGGCGGCCGGCCGCAGCACTTCTCCGCCTGGTGCAAGCAGGAACTCGGCTGGATCAAGCCCAAGCTCATCGACCCCCGCGTCAAGCAGAAGATCATCCTCGCGCCGATCGAAGACAACCCGACCGACTGCCTGAAGATCCCGATCCGCCCCGACGGCAGCGAATACCTGCTGCTGGAGAACCGGAAGCGGACGGGTTTCGATCGGGACCTTCCCGCCGAAGGCCTGCTCATCTGGCGCGTCGTGCCGACGGGGCGCGGCAACCAGCCGGTGTTCCTCGAAGAGTCGCACGGCATCCAGGATGCGAGCGGCCCGCGCAGCTACACCGGCGCCGTGCCGTATCCCAGCCCGGCGAACAACTCGTTCACGCCGTTCACCACGCCGAGCAGCAAGAGCCAACTCGGCGGCGGCTTCGATGTGTGGATCACGAACATCCAGCGACTCCACGACGGCCGCATCGCGCTGCAAGTGGGGTACGAGTTCCAGTGAGTGGTCAAAAATCAATGTCTTGATCTTTCCGCTCGCACTATGTCCGTACGTCGGCTAGAATCTCGCGGGTAACATCCGCGAGATTCCTCTCCATGTCGTCATCGCCCCAACGCCCGATCTCCGAACACGACGACGCGACGCGAGTGCAGCCCGACGGTCCGCCCCAGACTCTGGAGTTTGCGGTCGACTCCACGAATCCATCGTTCGGCGCCGTGCCGGTGGGCGGCGTCCCGGATTACCCGTTCCTGTCGTCGCCGCAGGCCGCCGACGAGATCGGCCGGCTCGGCGAATATCGGATCCTGAAAAAGCTCGGCGAAGGCGGCATGGGCTTCGTCTTTCGCGGCGAAGACCCTGCCTTGAAGCGGTTCATCGCGCTCAAGGTGATGCGGCCGGAGGTGGCGGCCAAGCCGATGGCGACCGATCGCTTCCTGCGAGAGGGCCGCGCCGCGGCCGGGCTGAAGAGCGACCACATCATCACCATCTATCAGGTCGGTCAGGCCAACGGCGTGCCGTTCCTCGCGATGGAATTCCTCGAGGGCCTGCCGCTCGACGAGTGGTTCAAGCTGCAAAAGAAGGCGATCCCGCTGCCGCACGTCCTGCGCGTCGTGCGCGACACGCTGCGCGGCCTCGCCACCGCGCACGACAAGGGCCTCATCCACCGCGACATCAAGCCCGCGAACCTCTGGCTCGAAAAGGGAACCTCGCGCATCAAGATTCTGGACTTCGGCCTGACGCGCGGCAACGAAGCCGACATGCAACTGACGCAGGAAGGCGCGGTCGTCGGCACGCCGGCCTTCATGGCGCCCGAACAGGCGTCCGGCAAGCCGGTCGATCCGCGCGCCGATCTCTTCAGCGTCGGCGTCGTGATGTACACGCTCCTCGCCGGCAAGAACCCGTTCGCCCGCGGCAGCCTCATGGAGACGCTCGGCGCCGTCGGCTTCGAGACGCAAGCGCCGATCACGACGGTTCGATCCGACGTGCCGAAGGAGTATTCGGACTTCCTCGATCGGTTGTTGGCGAAGTCGCCGGACGCTCGCCCGGCGAACGCGAAGGCGGCGCTTCAGGAACTGGCGACGATCGAAAAGAATCTCCAGGACGGGAATCGAACGCTCTTGGCCACGGCGGCGAGCCAGCCGATGGTGGTCGTACCGCTTTCGGCACCTGCACCGCAAGTATGGGATGAACTGACCGACCTCGACGATGCCCCGCCTGCGCGACCGACGCGCACGAAGGACCAGGGGCCGCCGAAGCCGCCGACGAACAAGAAACTGCTCTACGGCGGCGGACTGTTCGCGCTGCTGGCCGTGCTCGGCGGTATCGTCATCATCATCACGAACAAGGACGGCACGCAAACGAAGGTAGAAGTGCCCGATGGCGCAAAGGTGGAGGTGAAGGACAAGGGCAAAACGGTCGCGAGCGTCGGCGGGAGAAAGGATTCGTTAAAGCCATTGGAGATGGATCCCGACCGCAAGGCGGCGGAGTGGGCTATCGGCAAGGGCGGGTTCGTCGAGTTGGTTGGCGGAATTCGAGTCGAGGGCGGAAAGACGCTGCCAGTGGAACCGTTCAAGATATCGGTCCTTTCAGTTTTAGAGGGGGTCGTGGATGCGGATCTGGACCGATTGCGTGAATTGAATTCCTTGGTCGACGTTAGGGTCGGTGGGCCGATCACTAACGCGGGTGCCGAGCGGCTGGCTTCGTTTCCAGCCGCACCCAAGTTGCACACCCTTGTCATCCACTCGCCCGAATTGACGGACGAAACGTTTTCGATTGCCACAAGGTTCTCCGCTCTTGAATGGATTCGGATAGTTGGTCCAAAGTTGACCAGTCGTGGCTTGGCTCAACTCAAAGGCCACACCTTAACTGGAATCGACATGCGGAGTTGGACGATTCGAGATGAGGAACTGGAGTTTCTCAAAGACTTGCCAAGGCTCAAATCAGTCAGTCTCTTGAAAACTGCAATCACAAATGTTGGTCTGAAGAACCTAGCCGAATTACCAATGCTTCAAGAGCTTGAGCTAAGCGAATGCCCGAACATCAACGATGCCGGTCTTAAACAGCTCGTCGCATTGAAGGGCCTCACCTACTTGGATATTAGCCGGGGGGATCTTGGTGGAGCTTTTACTTCTTCAGCATTCCAGTCCATTGGTGTATTTCCCGAACTGAAGCAATTGCTTGCCCTTGGAATTCCGACTGTTGAAGCGGATTTGAGTCATCTCGTTGGGTTGCAGAAGTTGGAATCCCTCAAGATCAACCCGGTCGGTTTAACCGATGCCGGCCTAGAGACTATTGCGAAATTGAAGGCATTGAAGGATCTCGGGAGCATCAAGGGGTCAAAAGTTACGGCCGAAGGGGTGAAGAAATTCCGAGCTGCGCTACCCGCTTGCAAGGTCGAGACAGATTTCGATATCGACCCCGACCGCGCGGCGGCGGAGAAGTTGTTGCCGATGTTTGAACTGGTGATCGTCCCCGACGGAAAGGTGACCGAAACCACGTTGAAGCCAGGGAGTGCCGTCCCGGCCGGCGCATTCAAGATCGTCGGCATTCGTGTTCTGAATCAGGCACCACTGCCTCATTCGTTCGCCGAGGATGTGTACTTGCCGGCCATCGCCCCATTGACGCACTTGCGTTTCCTGGATGACATCGGTCCGCGGATTTGGATGATGAATGCCGATCCCAAGAAATGGGCCGCGATCGCCAGTCGTACGACGTTGAATCGGTTTGGACTTGCTGTGCCTCTGTCGGATGCGTGGATCGAGGCGTTACAACAATTTCCGAACTTGACCTCGATCCATATCCGCAATGGCGACACGTTACCTGTAGGATTTTTCACCAAGCTGAAAGCATTGAAATTATTGCGAATCATTCGGGTCTACAAGCTCACAGGCCGGGACAGGTGGGAGGCAATCACTGCTTTGCCATTGAGTGGCCTGTCGCCATCGATTGCTCCGGACATGGACACGTACTGCTGCGAGCGTGTCGCTGCAATGTCGGACCTCGAAACCTTTAATCTCTACAGCGCTGAACTTACGCCCGAAATGCTAAACGCTTTGGGGGCCAGCCGCTCGATCCAAACTGTCACGCTTGGCCACTCCAAGATCCCCGCGAAAGGATTCGATCGGTTTGCGCGAATGCCCAATTTGTCGTCCCTGACGATCGTCATCAAGGAATTCGACGACACACATTTGGCTCAACTGACGGCCGCGCCATCGCTGAGGAAGTTGGTCGTGAAGGAAACTTCAGTCACGGAGGCCGGCGTGAAGGCGCTGGCGGCGAAGTTGCCGAACTGCACGATCGAGTGGTCGGGCGGGCGCGTGAAGGGCCAATGACGCCCGCCGCACACATGGTTAGTTTCGCACGCGGATCGCATCCTCGGCCGTGAACGCCAGACCGTTGGCCAGGCGACCCGTGAGGATGGCGCGCGTGTCGCCCACCTGGAACCCGGCCTTTTTCACGTCGTAGCTGGCCACCAGATCGAGTCGGCCGTCACCGTTCACATCCCGAAGCGAGAACTGCACCGCGCCGGTCTTCCTGTTCCGGGCGATCGAGTCCTCGGTACCGGTGCGACCGAAGCGGAGGCTGGTCACGTCCACGGTTCGCGCGTCGAATTGTGCGGACGAGAGGATCGCCACTTCGATGGTCTTGGCCGTTCGCAACCGGATCTCGTTGCCGGCGTTCCCCGGCAGGACATCGATGGCGATCGGAGGTACCTCGTTCACGTCGGTCAGATTGACGGTCACGATGGCCTGGGCGCTCAGGCCGCCGGCGTCGGTGGCGCGCACGGCGAGGGCGAAGCTCGGCCTCGTCTCGAAATCCAGGGCGGCCGCATTCGCGACGATGATGACGCCGCTGGCAGGGTCGATGGCGAACGCGCCGCCGGTATTCCCGGCCACGATGGCGTAGGTAAGCGCGTCGCCATCCGCGTCGGCACCGACGATGGTGCCGACGCTGGTTCCGTTCGGTGAGTTCTCCGGCAGGGAGAGCGTCGCCGCGGCGAGCGTCGGGGCGTCGTTGACCGGCGTGACGGTGATGGTGACGGTGGCGGTGTTGCTGGTTTCGGTGCCGTCGTTGGCTTGGAAGGTGAAGGAGTCGGTGCCGTGGAAGTTGGCGTTGGGGGTGTAGGTGTAGGTGCCGTTGGTGTTGACGGCGACGGTGCCGTTCTTGGCGGTGCCGACAAGGGCGTAGGTCAGGGTGTCGCCGTCGACGTCGGCACCGAGAAGAGTCCCGTTGAAGACCGTGTCTTCGTCGGTGGCGGCGGAGCCGTCGGTGGCGGTGGGGGCGTCGTTGACCGGCGAGACGGTAATGGTGACGGTGGCGGTGTTGCTGGTTTCGGTGCCGTCGTTGGCTTGGAAGGTGAAGGAGTCGGTGCCGTGGAAGTTGGCGTTGGGGGTGTAGGAGTAGGTGCCGTTGGGGTTTACGACGGCGATGCCGTTCGCGGCCTGGCCGACGAGGGCGAAGGCGAGCGCGTCGTTTTCGATGTCGTTGGCGACGAGGGTGCCCCCGATGGGCGTGTCTTCGTCCGTGGTGACGTTGGCGTCGTCGGAGACGGGGGCGTCGTTCACGGGGTTCACCGTGATGCTGACGGTAGCGGCGTTGCTGCGGAGGAAGCCATCGAAGGCGGTGTAGGTGAAGGAATCGGTGCCGTTGAAATGCTCGTGCGGCAAGTAGACCGGGTTGCCCTGTTCGTCGAACGTCAGCGACCCGTTGGCGGGCGGTGTTTCGATCCGGACGCCGAGCGTGTCGCCGTCGACGTCGGTCACGGGCAACACGATGACCAACTCGTTGTCTTCGTCGACGGCGACTTCGAAGTCGTTGGCGGTGGGGGCGTCGTTGACGGGGTTAACGGTGATGGTGATGGTGGCGGTGTTGCCGTTGGCGGTGCCGTCGTTGGCGCGGAAGGTGAAGGTGTCGGTGCCGTGGAAGTTGGCGTTGGGGGTGTAGGAGTAGGTGCCGTTGGGGTTTACGACGGCGATGCCGTTCGCGGCCTGGCCGACGAGGGCGAAGGTGAGCGGGTCGTTCTCGACGTCGCTGGCGGTGATGGTGCCGCCGACGGGCGTGTCCTCGGCCGTGGTAGCGGAGCCGTCGATGGCGACGGGGGGATCGTTGACGGCGCCGACGTTGAAGAACGCGCTGGCTTCCGCGGAGAATCCGGCATCGTTGGTGACGCGGTAGGTGAAGACGTCGGTCCCGTTGAAATTCGCGGCGGGCGTGTAGACGAAGGTGCCGTTGGTATTGAAGGTGAGCGTGCCGAAGTTGGGGCCGGACAGGAGTTCGGCGGTAAGCGGTCGGCCGTTGGGGTCGCGGTCGTTGAGGAAGACGCCGGCGCCGTCGGCGACGTAGTTTGTGTCTTCGAATAGGAAGTAGAAATCGTTTTCGGCGATCGGCTGGGCGTTGGGTTGATATTCGAAAGCACCGATGTCGACACCGGTGCCAGAAGGTCGAGGTTCGCCGCGCTGGTCGGTGGAAGGCGTATTGGCGTTCAAAACACCTTTGTCCTGCGCAGGGCTGCCGGCGAGAAGGGGGCGGGTTTGCGGCCGGCCGCCGTTATTGCCGAGCAAGCCGAGGAGCGGATTGATCGGGTTCGAGAATGTGCCAAGGTAGTCTGAGGCGATCCAGCCGGACGAGCCGACGGAAATGCCGATGAGGTTGCCGCCGTTGCTGGTGAAGGTGCCGGTGATGTCGGGGGTGTTGCTGTTGATTCCGAGGTTGTTGCGGGCCACGATGGTGTTTTGGATGAAACCGGTGACGACCGCGCCGACCGTGGCGACGTTGTAGACTCCGCCGCCGACGCTCGAACTGAGGAGCGATCGATTCTCAACGACGGTCGAACTGAACAGCCGGAGAGTGCCGGCAGTATTGGCGATACCGCCACCGACGGAAACGGGATTCGACGCGGACGGATTTCCCGCGACGTTGTTGCTGATGGTGCTGTTCACGACCTCGAGGTAGTTCGTGTTGTAGAGGGCACCGCCCTGCCCGTTGATGCCCGACGCGGTGTTTTGAAAGAACGTCGAGCGGTTGATGCGGGCCTCGCCGCGATTGAGGATAGCGCCGCCCTTGCCGCCCGGGTTGCTCGAGACGCCGGCGTTGAGCGTCGCCTTGTTATCGTTGAACTGGGAATTGGTGACGAAGAGGTTTCCCCCCGTAGTCGCGATCGCGCCTCCGCCGAGGATAGCACTATTGAACGCGAAGAACGTATCTGTGATCGTTACGCCTGAGGTGCGTGCGTTGATCGCGCCGCCTTCGCCTGCGGTGTTCCCTCCGAAGAACGCGCCCGAAATGTTGATCGAGCCGCCGCCGACGTTGATGGCGCCGCCGATCGGCAATGTCGTCACCGCGTTGGCACCGTTGCCCTCAAACTTGCCGACATTCATCGTGACGGTTGCCGAACTCGAATTGTTGTCGATTGCGCCCCCGCGCAGGACGGCGAAGTTGGATTTGAAGTCGACGTTGTTCAGGGTGAGCGCGCCGAGGTTGTGGATGCCGCCGCCATTCTGAACATTGCCGCCGTTGCGGATCGCGATTCCCTTTAATTGGAGTTGTACTCCCGGGTGCACCTCGAAGACGCGATCGAGTCCACCGATGTCCACGACCGAAAAAACGGCGTCGGGTACGAGCAGGGCCGATTCGATAGTCGTCTTGCCAGAAGCGTCCGTGATGTCGAGGTCGCCGGTGGCGGCGGCGTTCTCGTTCGCGCCGGCGAGCGAGAGCGTGTGCGTGCCGGTGGTAAGGATGATCGTGTCGTCGCCGGGATTGGCGTTCGCGGCGATGACCGCTTCCCGCAAGGAAAGAAAGTTGTCGCCCGCAGTGGATTCGGAATTGGTTGTGACGACGAAAGTCGCGGGCACGTCGCGGGCTTCCAATTCGACCAATTGCATGGGCCGGGCGGGCTTGCGGTTGCGATATTGCGACATGGGATTATTCGCGCAGGGAGAGGAAAGTGCAGGAAAGTTAATGGATCGGGCCAAGCCAATCAAGCACGAACGAGCGATCTTGTTACAAATTCAACGGATCTCCACGGTTTGACGGATATGTCGACATTTCCACCAAATTGCCATTCGGCTTGAGCTTGCGAATTCGGATGTAGTTCGCCTATAACCGCTCCGGTTCCGCCTGCGCAAGGATGCGATGCCGTGAGGTCGATGGAGCCGCCCGATGCCCCGGGGCGACTGGCCCGCGCGATGGCCGCCACCGTCGCCCTTAGCCTGCGCGCGCCGTGGCTCGTGCTCGTGCTCACCTTCGCCAGCGTCGGGGCCGCCGCCTATTACGCGGCCACCCGACTCGAGTATCGCACCCAGCGCAACGATCTGATCGCCAAGGACAAGGACTGCCAGATCCGCTGGCAGCGATACCTGGACGCCTTCGGCGACGACGACGATCTGGTCGTCGTGATCCGGGGGAACGACCGGGTTCGCATGGCGGCCGCCGCCGACTCTGTCGCGGCGAGATTGAGGCAGCATCCGAAGCTGTTCGATCGCGTCTTCCACGAAGTCGACCTGCGAAGCCTTTATGCGAAATCGCTTTTCTTCCTCTCCGTTGAGGAATTGCAATCGATTGTCCACCGGCTCGACGGCATGGAACCGCTGCTCGGTCCGCTCGGCCCGCTGACCTGGCGCACGCTGTCCCTGCACGCGCTGGTCGTGCAAGGGACCGTCGCGCGACAATCGCCGACCCCGAATCCGGCGAACCGGGATTTGATGGCCCTGCTGCCGGTCTTGTTCGATTCGGCCACGCGGGCGCTCGCGAACCCGAACGACTACCGCAACCCGTGGCAACTCGCCGGCGACGACGCTCGATCCGCGATGCTCCGCGAGCCGCAAAAGTTCTTCACGCCGGACGGCCGGCTGGCGCTGGTCCTCGCGCGGCCGGTGAAGGACGCGCAGTCGTTCACGCCGGTGCGCGCCGCGTGTACCACGGCGCGGGCGATCCTCCAGGAAGCCCGTGCGGCGAACCCCGATCTGGAATTCGGCCTGACCGGCCTGCCCGTGCTCGAAACCGACGAGATGGCCGCCTCCGAGGAGGATTCCACCTTCGCCTCGTGGCTGGCGCTGGCCGGCGTGGCCGTCCTGTATTTCGTGGTCTATCGGGGCGCCCGCTACCCGCTCCTCACCGTCGGCACGCTGCTCGTGGGCTGTGCCTGGGCGCTCGGTTGGGCCGCGCTCACCGTCGGGCATCTGAACATCCTGTCGGCGACGTTCGCGGTGATGATCATCGGGATGGGCGACTACGGCGTGCTCTGGGTGGCGCGCTACGACGAGGAGCGCCGCTACGGCCGGGACGTGGCGGAGGCGTTGGTGGAAACGGCGAGCCGCGCCGGGCCGGGCATCGCCACGGCCGCGGTCACCACGTCGCTCGCCTTCTTCGCGACCATGCTGGCCGATTTCCAGGCGGTCGCCGAACTCGGTTGGATCGCGGGTTGCGGGGTATTGTTTTGCGCCGTGGCTTGTGCAACCGTGCTGCCCGCGCTGCTGGTGCTGCTCGAAAGCGGCCGGGACGCCGCCGCGCCCCGCACAATCCCGATCGCGTCCGCGCGCCCCTTCCTGCCATTCGTTTCGGCGAAACCGATGCTCGTCTTGCTTCTAGGCCTCGTACTCCTGGCGGGGGCGGCGCTCGGCGGCGGGCGCGTGCGCTACGACTCGAATCTGCTGAACATGCAGGCGAAGGGTCTCGACTCCGTCGAATGGGAACACGAACTGATTCGCCATGCGGCCGGGGCGACGTGGGACGCGATGAGCCTGGTGCGGACGCGTGGCGAGGCGCTGGAATTGAAGGCGCGGTACGAGGCGCTGCCGGGCGTGGGTCGCGTCGTGGAAGCGGCGTCGTTGCTCCCGGAAGACGGCGAGGCGAAACGGTCGCTGGTCGCGGCGATCCACGCGAAGCTGGCGAACCTGCCGGAATCGGTGGCCGATCCCATCGCGGCCGATCCCACCGCGGTCGCGGAATTGCTGCGCGACTGGCCGGGCGCCGCTGCGCTTGTGGCGGAACTGGGTCGGGCCGGGGCTTCCGATCGGCTCCGCGAGTTCGATCGGAAGCTGCGCCGGGATCTGTTCGCGGCGCTGCGGGAGTTGCGAAAGGTCAGCCGACCGGAGCCGATCACGACCTATGACCTGCCGCGCAGTTTTCGCGAGCGGTACATCGGCCGGCATGGGGAGTTTCTGGTCCGGGCGTTCGCATCGGATTCGCTCTGGGAGTTCGACAGACTCGAAACGTTTACCCAAGCGGCCTCCACCGTCGACCGCGACGCCACGGGCAAATCGTTTCGTACTCTCGAAGGCCTGCGGCAGATGAAGGCCGGATTCGAGCTCGCAGGCCTCCTCGCACTGGGCGTCATCGTCGTCGTCCTTTGGCTCGACTTCCGCGATCTCCGACGCGTGCTGCTGGGGCTGCTTCCCCTTGTTGTCGGACTCGTCTTCACGCTCGGCATTCTCGGCATTGCCGGCATCCCGCTCAACCCTGCGAATCTGATCGCCCTGCCGCTCATTGTCGGCGTCGGCGTGGACAACGGGGTCCACGTTCTGCACGACTACGCGGAACGGCTGCCCGGCAAGCTCTACCGCCTTGGTGCGGCCACCGGTCGCGGAATCAGCGTCGCCGCGCTGACGACCATCCTCGGCTTTGGAACCCTCGCGCTCGCCCGGCACCGCGGCATGGCCGGAATGGGCCTCACGCTCGCGATCGGTGTCGCCGCCTGCATGCTGGCCGCGATCGTCGTCCTTCCGGCCGTCCTGCGCCTCGCGGACGCCCGCGCCCTCCGCCGCGCCGAACGCGCCACGCCCGTCGCCGACCGCCTCGCGGCTTGACAGCGCGGCTCGACCCGGCTATTCCGCAGCCCTCCTTCCACCGGATGGACTACCCGTGGTCAACGCCACTCCGGCCGCGCGCCGGCTCGATGCCGAGGAATTGGTGCATTCCATCCGCATGGGATTGGAAGTACGCGATTCCCGGTTCCGATCGCCGACCGCGATCGACGACGATCTCCCACCAGAAGAAAATCCACTTCTGGTACTGGCTCCGGTTGCGGGCCTGCTGGAAGTGCCGGCCCGCGCGAAGCCCGGCCCCTGGCGCCGGCCGATCGCCTTCCTGCGCCGCGTACTCCGCGCGCTCCTGCGACCGTGGACCGAACTCCAGACGCGGCACAACCGCCTCACCGCCCAACTCATGGTCCAGCAGGATCGCCGGTTGCGCACCCGCTTTCAGGCGGAAATCACCCTCCTGCGCCGCCAGCAAGACGAGTTGCGCCGTCAACTGTTCGAACTGAACCGTCGCGCCGCGGAACTCGAAGCGCGCGCCGGACGCGGGGATTGATCGCATGGATTTGCTGATCGACGGCCAGGCGCTGCAAGGCGAGGGCAAGCGGCGCGGCATCGGCCGCTACTCCCGCGAACTCCTCGACGCCATCGTGCGCGTGCGCCCCGACTGGCGCCTCCGCGCCGTCGCCTCCGACCACCTCGGCGAGATCGCCGTTCCCGAATCGGTCGAAGTGCTGCGCTACGCGCCGCCCGCGCCGTTCCACCCGTGCGACGGCCCGACAACCGACCTGCTCCGCCTGCACTACGCCGACTGGATCCGCGCCCGCGGCGCGGACGCGATCCTCGTCCTCTCCGCCTTCGAGGGCGGCGGCATCCCAATCCAGTTCCTCGACGATCATCCGCCCACCGTCGCGGTCTTCTACGATCTGATCCCGCTGCTCTTTGCCGAGAGCTATCTCCAAGGCCAGCCGGCGATCATGAAATACTTCTCCCGCCAACTCCGGTCGACCGCGACCTTCGACGGGCTGCTCGCCATCTCCGAAACCAGCCAGAACGACCTCGTTTCGCTGCTCGGTTACCGCGGCGAAGTTGTGAACATCCAGGGCGCGCCGGCCAGCGACTTCCGACCCGAGCCGCGCGACCGCGCCGAACGACGGCTGGAACGACTCGGATGGAAGAAGCGGATCCCGGCGCTGAACGCGAATCGATACCTGCTCTATGTCGGCGGCGGGGACTTCCGCAAGAATCTGCCGGCGCTGTTCACGGCGCTCGCGCGGCTGCCGGAGTCCGTCCGCCGCGCGCATCCGCTCGTCATCGCGGGCGAACTGCCGAAGCCGTTCCGCGACGACTTCGACCGCCGGCTCGCCGCGCTCGGCATCGCCGAATCCGTGATCTTCCTCGGCTACGTGGACGATCGCGAGTTGCTCGCGCTGTATCAATGCGCCCGGCTCTTCGTGTTTCCCTCGTTGTATGAGGGCCTCGGCCTGCCCGTGCTCGAGGCGATGGCGTGCGGCACCGATGTCGTCGCGTCGGGCACGTCGTCGATCCCTGAATTCTCCGGCCCCGGCGTCGCGTTCTTTGATCCGGCGAATCCGGATTCGATTGCTCATGCCATCTACGATGCCCTGGCGCGGCCCGCGCGGGCGCGCGCCGACGCCGCCCGCGCCTTCGCCGACGGTTTCACCTGGGACCGCACCGGCGAAGCCGCCTGCCGGCTCATCGAGAAACTCGTCGCGCAGCCGAAATGTGCCCCCGTGCCCGGCCGCGTGTTCTGGTCGCGCCCCTTCGATGCGCGCACGACGGAGGACGATCTCGCGGAATTGTGCACGGCGTTCGCGTTGCACGGGCCGGACCGGCTGGCGCTCGCCGTGTTGCCGGAGGACGCGCCGCCGGCGCCGCTCACCGCGCGGCTGCCGTGCCTGTCGTTCGATGAACTGGATCGATTCCAGGAACTTCACCCGGCGAGCGCGTTCGTTTACGAATGCGACACGCCGGAGCGGTTTGCGACGCTCGCACCGCAGGTGCTCCGCCGGCCGGGCGTGCTCGTACTGGATCGCGTTCTGGCGGAATCGCCCGCATTGGACGCCCCGCATCTGCGCACGGCGCTGCTCGCGGCCGATCGCGTGCTGATCCGCGGCCTTCGCACGGGCGAAACGCCGCCGGCACGGTTCAAACACCTGAAGCAGCCGGTCCGACCGATAAGCGAGTTCGCCGCGGCGCTGGCGGAAGTCGAGGAGATCGGTTCGCAATCCGGCCGGCGCTGGCGCAACGCCGCCGTCGCGGCACTGCTCCAGGCTCCGCTCGCGGACCCGTTGCTCGGCGATTGGGTCCGCCTCCGCGCCACGTCCGCCGACACGCCGCGCTGGCCCGCCCCCCAACTCCTGAATCGCGAGGGACGAACCGTGACCTCGGTTCCGCAACGCCTGCTCGATCTGGTCGCCCGCGGCGGTCCGCAACTCTGGATCGGCGCGCATCCGCCGTTCGACATGGATTCGCTGCTTCTTTACGGCTGCACGAACTTCCGCGCCCCGGCCGAGCTGCACGGCAAGTTCGACGTCGTCTGGTGCTACGAATCGCCGATCAGCGAACTGGGGGCGGACCAGCACCTGCTCGTGATGGACGAACTCGTACGTTTCGTCGGCGATCGCGGCCTGCTCGTGCTGCGCTACAAGATGCACGACGGCGGCCTCGCCATCAAGAACATCCTCGGCCGGCGGCCCGGCCTCAAGGCTCGCGTCCTCCATGAGGAGACCGACGCCAGCGGGCACCTTGTGAGTATCGTCGAACTCGAACGCACCGACATGGCGCTGCGGCGCCCCGCGCCGTGGACCTTTGGAATCCTCACGCAGAACACGCGCAAGGCCAACGTCGTCGCGATGCTGAAGTCGATCCGCGACCGCGACCCGGCCGGAGAGCATGAGATCCTCATCTGCGGACCGGAGGCGCCGGAGTACGCCTTTGCCAAGCCGCGCTACCTGCCGCAGTACTATTCGCCGACGCTGCCGGAAATCTGCCGGAAGAAGAACGACATCGCCCGCGCCGCGAGCCATCCGAACCTGTTGCTCGCCCACGACCGCTACCGCTTGGACGATGGGTTTTTCTCGGGTTTCGACCAGTACGGCTACGATTTCGATTTCCTCGCCATCGCGCAGTACTTCGAGAACGGCGACGAGTACCCCGCCTACTGCCACATGGCCGACGACTCCTTGCGCATGACGCCCCCGAGCGCGGCGCAGAACCTGAACGCCCTGCGCGGTACCTCGTTCATCAACGGCGGGCTGATGGTCTTCAAGACCCACATCCTCCGGGCGATCCCGCTGAACGAACTCTGCTTCTGGAACCAGGCCGAGGACGTGGAGATCACGGTCACGTACATGCGGCACGGCATCGCGCCGCGCTTCAATCCGTACGCGTCCGCGACGACGATCGGCGTGGACAAGAGCCACATCCGCGCCTTCGTGCCGGCCGGTCCGCCGCCCGACGTGCCGTCCGCACCGATCGTGCCGGCCTCCATCGCCCGGCCGCGTCGTTCGCGGCGATTGCTCAACCGCCTGCTGCCCGCGAAGTGGCTCGCGCTGTTCGGCTCCTGATCCTTTACTGCTCCGAGGCGAATCCGTGACCCGCGTCGGCATCCTCGTCGAGCCGGATTTCCTCACCCGCCACGTCGGCGTGCGGAACTACCTGCTCACGCTGCAACACTACCTCTCCCGCGGCGCGGACGCGCGATTCGTTTCGTTCTTCCGCCCGCAACGGCACGCACCGAACTGGTTCCGCATCCACCTGCGGGATGCGCGCTTCGTCCGCGACAACGGTATCGTGGACGATTGGGAACTCTCCGGCACGCCGCGCGAAGTCCTCGAACGCCACCGCGCCGCCGCGGCGGAGGCCCATGCCGACGCACCCGCCGTCTGGTACAGCCAGATCGGCCCGCGCCTGGACGCCGCCGGTTTCGATACCCTCGTCATCGGCAACCCCTGGCTCGTCGACTTCCACGAACGCCTCCCGGTCCGCCGGCAGGTCGGCATCGTCTACGACGCCATCCCGAACCGCTACTGCCTCACGGAGGCCGGAAAGCCGTTCGAGTTCGCCCACCAGCACCTCGCCGGCTTCCGCTACTTCCGCCGGCACTGCGACATGACGCTCGGCATCAGCGAGGCCGTGACCGAAGACCTCGTGCGGTTGTTCGGATTCGAGCCGAACCAGGTCGGCTGGTTCCCGCCGCTCGTGCCGGTCGGTTGTCTCGACCGCGCCGCGACGGTGCCCGCGCGCACGCGCTCGGTGCTGCTCGCGTCGCCGCTCGATCGCCGCAAGGGGCTGGCGGCGATGCCCCGGCTGATCGCCGCCGCCGGGCGATCCGTCGATCGCCTTCTCATGTATGGGGGCGTGCGCTGCGCGCCGGACGAATTGAATGCGTTCTTCCACGGTCTGCCGAAGAACCTGCCCGTGACCTGGTATCCGCGTGCGACCGCCGCGACGACCGAACGCCTCTTCCGCACGGCGAAGCTGCTCGTCTTCCCATCCTTGAACGAAGGTCTTGGCCTGCCGCTGATCGAGGCGCAGCTCCGCGGTTGCCCCGCCGTCACGCGCGATGCCCGGCCGATGTCCGACCTCGTTGTCCCCGGCTCGCGGCTCCTCACCGACGACCCGGCCGCGGACGCCGATATTGTGCGCGAACTCGTTGAGTCGGATTTCGACCACGCGAAGATGGAAGCCGGCGCCCGTGCGTTCTTCCACACCGACGAACTGCCCGGCCTCGTCCTGCGGACAATCCTCGACGAAGCGGCGAATCCCGCGCTTCGCGCCGCGGCCTAGCCCACCGGCGGTATGTACCGGTTCTGCAATTCGATGTAATCCTCGCGCGGCGGGCTGAAGATGTCGAGCGCGAGGCATGGCCCTCCGACGGCGACGGCCCGGTGCGGCGTGTGCGGCGGGATGATGAACATCGCCCCCGGTTCCACCACGCGAGTCTCGTCTCCAATCGTCAGTTCCATCTTCCCGCGAATCAGCATCCCGGCCTGCTCGTGTGGATGGGAATGCGTCGGCACGATCGCCCCCTCGTCCATCTCCAGGTACGAGAGCATGATGTGCTTCCCGAACGGCGTGCGGATATGCACCCCCGGCAGCGGCTCGAACTGAGGTACGGTCGAGAGGTCGATGAACGGCATTGGGTGAGGCTCCTGCGAATAATTGTCGAAGATGAGCATACCTAAATGCGTCTACACTTTCCCCAGCACGCCATCGACGACCCAGCAGCCGCGGACGTGTGGGCCTTCGCCCCGGCAGTGGCTCAGGATGTCGTCGTTCTCGCAGCCAGCGTCCTGGAGCGCGTCGGCGAGGATCGGCAGCCGGTCGAAGGCGCGTTCGTCGTAGATGCCGTGGGCGATGCCGCGAGCGGTAGAGGTGAGCCACGCGGGATCGAAGACGACAGGGCGGAAGGGATTTCCGAAGATACAGATCAGCAATCGCTTCAAATGGTCCCGGTAGTTGTTTCTTTGGTCGGCAATTGCTTCGTGCGATTTGCGAATACGGTCGAGTTCGAGATCATTGTCGATGCTTCTCACGACGAATTGACTTGCCATGTAGCGAACCGATGCCCAAGACCATTTCCCTGTTCCCAGCAGTCCATAGGCGAAGTAACTTGAGGCTCGTTCGGCTGAAGTCGGGCCCGCTCTCCGACGCTGAATGCGTTTCCGGTACTGTTCGAGTTTGGCATCCAAAAGTTCTCCATCGACATGTTTCTCGACAGCTTCCACGGCGTTCAGGAGCAGTTTGGTTCGGATGCCCTCATCCAGATGTCGAACGATGGCGCATTGGAACAAGCGTCCTTTTCGTTGCTGTTCGATTTGCTCGAAGAACTTGGACAATCCTTCGACCATCTGATTTGGCGTTGAGCTTCGCCACTCCGCTTCCGTCATCGCTCGCCTCCCCCCCGTAACTCCGATCATATGGCAACCACCCGACTTCCGAAGTCCGGCTTCGACTTCGGAAGTTCAGGGCGCGTTCGACTTCCGAAGTCGAAGCCGGACTTCGGAAGTCGGTGCACATACTTTGCTCCGTGACCCGAACACCGCCGCGTGGTATCCTTTTCTCGTCGAATCGACCCACCACCATTGGGATTGTTCCATGCGATCGACTTTGCGATTCATCATCGTCACCGTGCCCGTGATCGTGGCGATGGTCTATCTCGCCCAATCGAGCGCCAACAATGTTCCGTCCAAGAAATACGAATGCCGGTGGGCCGACACGCCGATCGTGCTCGACGGCACGGCCGACGATGCGGCGTGGAAACATGCGGTCGTCATCGACTCGTTCCGCCTGCCCTGGCTCGGCAAGGACGACCGGCCGGCGAAGGAAGCCACACGATCGAAGCTCCTCTGGGACCGAGACTATCTCTACTTCTTCGCCGAGATGGACGACGCGGACCTCTTCGCCGACGTGACCGAACACGATGGCGACACCTGGAAGAACGATTGCTTCGAGCTGTTCCTTCGCCCGTCGAAACAACACGCGGGTTACTTCGAGTTCGAGGTGAGCGCCGCGAATACGAAACTGGACGCCTTCTTTCCGAAATACGATTTCGACGCGCTCGGCAGGAACATCAAGAACGGCGAGTTCCAGCTGGAAACGAAGGTCCGACTGAAAGGCACGCTCAACAAACGGGACGACAAAGACACGAGTTGGAGCGTCGAGGGGCGCATCCCGTGGACGGACTTCCTGCGTACCGGCGGCAGGCCGGAACCCGGCGAGGAATGGAGCTTCGCGCTCTGCCGTTGCGACTACGATCAAGCCTGGAAGGACGCGGAACTGAGCACGACGGCGCCGATCCGCGAAAAGAAGATCGGCCCGTTCTTCCACCAGACCGACGACTATTCGCCAATCGTATTCGTCGGCCCGGATGCCACGACGGCGAAGCCCTACGGCGTGGCGAAGGCGATCCCGAAGTCGACGGTCGTCGGTTCGCCGGAACCGCCGCTGCCGTACAATGCGAAACGCATCTATCCGAACTTCTCGCCGACCTTCCCGATCATGGTGAAGGCGGTGCCCGGCACGGATCAACTGTTGCTGATCACGCAGGATCGCCCCTACTCGGCGACCGGATTCTGGCGCGTCACGGACGACCCGAATGTGAAGACTGCCGACGCCGTGAAGCTGTTCGACACGCCCGACGGCGGCTCGGCCACCGACTTCTGCTTCCATCCGAAGTTCATCGAGAACGGCTACGTCTACGTCGGCTGGAACGGCAAGGGGAATGGGAAGATCAAGAAGAAATCGAACCGGATCACGCGCTACACGATGCAGCCGAAGCCACCGTACACACTCGACGAGAAAACCGCGCTGACCATCCTCGAATGGGAGTCCGACGGGCACAACGGCCTCGCGGTCTGCTTCGGCCTCGACGGCATGATGTACGTCACCAGCGGCGACGGTACCTCCGACTCCGACACCGACGTCACCGGCCAGCGCGGCGATACGCTCCTCTCGAAACTCCTCCGCATCGACGTTGATCATCCCTCGCCGGGCAAGACCTACTCGATTCCGAAGGACAACCCGTTCGTCGGCAACGCCGAGTTCGTGCCGGAGACGTACGCCACCGGGTTCCGCAACCCGTGGCGGATCGCCTGCGACGAGAAAACCGGGCACATTTGGGTCGGCAACAACGGCCAAGACTTGTGGGAACAGGCGTATTTCGTTCGCCCCCGCGACAACTTCGGCTGGAGCGTCTATGAGGGCAGCCACCCGTTCTACGAGAACCGCAAGCTGAACAGCACACCGCACACGAAGCCGGCGATCGAACACCACCACTCCGAGTTCCGCTCGCTGACTGGCGGCATCGTGTACTACGGGAAGCAGTTGCCGGAACTCAACGGCGTGTACCTCTACGGCGATTACTCGACCGGTCGCATCTGGGGGATGAAACACGATGGAACGAAACCGGTCTTCCACAAGGAACTGGCGACGCCGCGGATGCAGATCACGGCGTTCGGCGTGAACACCCGCGGCGAGTTGCTCATCTGCGACCACCGGGGGAACGGCGAGGGGGGCTTTTACACCCTCGTGCCGAACACCGATCCTCCGACGGCGAACTTCCCCCGCAAACTATCGGAGAGTGGTCTGTTCGCGAACGTCGCGACGCACACGATGAATCCCGGCGTCATCCCGTATTCCGTGAATGCGCCGTTCTGGTCCGATGGGCTGCACAAGGAGCGATTCCTCGCGATTCCGTCGAACGAACCGATCGGGTTCAAACGCAATCGGGGCTGGGACTTCCCGGACAAGACGGTGATCGTGAAGAGCTTCGCGCTGGAGGCGGAGGAGGGGAACGCGGCGAGCCGGAAGTGGATCGAGACGCGCTTCCTGACGAAACAGGGTACGGAGTGGTTCGGCTATACGTACCTCTGGAACGATGCCGGGACGGATGCGGAATTGATTGCGTCCGGCGGGATGGACAAGGAATTCACGGTGAAGACGGCGGCCGGCGAGCGGAAGCAGGTCTGGCACTATCCGAGCCGTTCGGAGTGCATGGTCTGCCATAGCCGGGCGGCGAACTTCGTGCTCGGCCTGAGCGAAGAGCAGTTCAACAGGGATCACGACTACGGCAGCTGCACGTCGAACCAGCTGCGGGAACTCGAGCACCTCGGCCTGTTGAAGTACGACACGATGGGCGAGACGCGAACGGCGATCCGGGCACGGGGCGAGGCGAAGAAGCTGACGGGGAAGGCGCTCGACGACTACGTGGCGAGCCATTCCCAGCAACCCAACCAGCGAAAGGCGAAGGAGTCCCGACTGCTCCACCAGTCGCCGTCCTCCTTCAAGAAACTCGTCGACCCGTACGACCCGAAGCAGGATCTGACGGCGCGGGCGAAGTCGTGGCTGCACGCGAACTGCTCGTCCTGTCACGTGGAGGCGGGGGGCGGGAACGCGGCGATGGAACTGGAGTTCGCGACGGCGTTGGACAAGATGCGGATCGTGGACGTGCCGCCCTTGCACAAGACGTTCGACCTGCCGGACGCGAAACTGGTGTCGCCGGGGAAGCCGGACTCCTCTGTGCTTTTGGCCCGGATGAGCCGGCGCGGGCCGCACCAGATGCCGCCGCTGGCGAGCAACCGCGTGGACGAGCGTGGCGTGGCGCTCATTCGCGAGTGGATCGCGAGTTTGAAGAAGTGAACGGGACGGAGTTGGTTCTCTACAATCTCCGTCTATGTCGCCATCCCGCAAGCGGCTGTGGCTCGCCGCGCAAGCCGTTCTCGCCTTCGCGATCCTCGTGGCGGTCGGGCGGCACTTCTGGAAATTGTTGGACGACGACGCGATCGCATCGCTGTCGATCGGTCATCGCGCGTGGTACCTGATTCCCACCGGCCTCCTCTACCTCGGCGCCCACACGATCTGGGGGACCTACTGGTGGATGTTGTTGCGCCACCAGAAGGTGCAGGTGGCCTGGACGACGGGCGTGCGGGCGTATTACGTCAGCCAGTTCGGGAAGTACGTGCCAGGGAAGGTCTGGGTGCTGTTGCTGCGGATGATGATCCTGCACCATGTGCCCGGGGCGACGAAGCGCATCGTCGGCCTGACGGCGATGTATGAAACACTGATCAACATGGCGGCGGGGGCGATGCTGGCGGCCGTGCTGATTCCGTACGCGGGTATCGGGGGCGAGTTCACCCAGGGCCGCGTCCCGTTCCTGATCGCGGCGGCCGTGCTGCCGCTCGGGCTCTTCGGCCTCGTGCGACTGATCAACCGGATCACGCGGCTGAAATACGGTGCGGATGCGCAGGCCGTATCGAATACGCCGCTGTGGCTGCTGCTGGTCGGCGTGGTTCAAACGGCTTGTGGTTGGTGTTTGCTCGCATTGAGCCTTCGATTGATAACGTGGGTGCTGTGGCCCACGGTTCCCGAGAATTACGCCACGGAACTGGTCAGCGTGACGGCATCGTACATCGTCGGGTTCCTGGCGTTCTTCATGCCCGGAGGAATCGGCGCCCGCGAGCTGGTGTTGCAGGAATGCCTGGCGTGGCGATTGTCGGGAATGGGCGGCAACCCGGCCGGCCATGCGGTCGTCATCGCCGTACTCCTGCGGCTGGTCTGGACCGCGGTGGAAGTGCTGGTCGCCGGTTCGTTGTACCTCTCAACGAAACTGTTTCGTCGCAAGGCGGAGAATCCCCGATGAGGCCGGCCCCCGTGGCGAATCTGCTGTCGCTGGTCATCCCGGTCTACAACGAGCGGGAAAGCCTGGCCGTGCTCTGCGAAGAGATCGAGACGGCCACGCGCCCGCTGAACCGCGAGATCGAAATCCTGTTCGTGGACGACGGCAGCCGCGATGGCTCGTGGGACGCCATCCGCGAGCTGGCGGCGAAGGATCCGCGCGTCCACGGGTATCGCTTCCGTCGGAACTTCGGCAAGGCCGCCGCCCTCAACGCCGGCTTCGCCCGCGCCGCCGGCGACATCGTCATGACGCTCGACGCCGACCTGCAGGACGACCCGAAGGAGATCCCGCGTTTCCTCGCCGAAGTGCAGAAGGTCGATGTCGTCAGCGGTTGGAAACAGGTGCGCCACGACCCGTGGCACAAGGTCTTCCCCAGCCGCGTCTTCAACGGCATGGTGTCCTGGCTGACGGGCGTCAAACTCCACGACCACAACTGCGGCTTCAAGGCCTACCGGGCCGAGGCGGTCCGCGAGGTGCGCCTCTACGGCGAGTTGCACCGCTTCGTGCCGGTACTGGCGGCGGCGGAGGGCTTCACCACCGGCGAGATCGCCGTGCAGCACCGGGCGCGGAAGTTCGGCCGGTCGAAGTTCGGCGCCCGTCGGTTTCTCAAGGGTTTCCTGGACCTGCTCGCCGTCTGGTTCCGCACGAACTTCGGATACCGCCCCATGCACGCCTTCGGCACGTTCGCGGTCGTGCTCGCGCTTGTCGGCGTCGTGCTGCATCTCGCCCTGTACTTTCTGCCCTTGGGATCGACGATCCCCGGCCTGCTCGGAATCGTCCCGGGGCTGCTGTACCTGCTCGCGGGGCAATCGATGCTCTGCGGTTGGATGGCGGAACTCACGCTCGCCCGCTCCCCGTCGATCGAACCGTATCGGATCGACGAAACCACCCATCCGAAGCCGACGTCGTGATGCCAGCCGATGCCACCGCCGACCTGCGCCGTTCGCTGTACCTCGTGCTCACGTGGGTGGCCGTGGCCATCGCGGCGGGGCAGGTGATCGGCGTCGAAAACTTGTATGAACCGAGCCGGTACAAGCCGGCGGCGGGGAAGTTCGGCGCGGACCGGGCGCCGTTGTTCGTGCCGCCGCGGGCGTGGCCGACGGAGCGGCCGGAACCGACGCCGATGTTCGGCTCGAACGACCGCTCGCGCTGGGCGACGGTGCGGGCGCTCGTGGACGACGGCACATTCGTGGTCGGCCGGCGGCGGAACTTCGACGCGCAGGAACCGCCGTACCAGGACGAAGGCATCATCTTCGAGAGCGGTTGGGAGGCGGTCGACAAGATCATGGACCCGAAGACGGGCGAGTTCTACTCGACGAAGCCGCCGCTCTTCTCGGTGATGGTCGCGAGCGAATACTGGGTGTTGAAGAACCTGCTCGGCTGGCAGTTCAATCGGGACAAGTGGCCAATCGTCGTCACGGTGTTGTTGACGGTGAACGTGCTGCCGTTCGCGATCTATCTCTTGTTGCTGGCGCGATTGATCGAGGACCACGGCGTGAACGACTTCGCGAAGGTGGCGACGTTCGCGGCGGCGGCCTTCGGTACGTTCGTCACGACGTTCGCGGTGACGTTGAACAACCACACGCCGGCGATCTGCTGCGCTCTGTTCGCGCTCTACCCGATCCTGCGGAAGCGCCCGGCGGGCACGGCGGACTCGCCTCTCGAATTATTCTTCAGCGGTTTCTTCGCAGGGCTGACGTTCACCTTCGAACTGCCGGCGGCGGCGTTCGTGGCGGCGCTCACCGTCCCGCTTCTACTTGCCCGGCCGAAGGCGGCGCTGACGGCGTTCCTGCCCGGCGCGCTGATCCCGATCCTCGCGCTGCTCGCCTGCAACTACTGGGCAATGGGCACGCTCTCGCCGGCCTACGCCGAATTCGGCAACGCCTGGTACCGCTACCCCGGCAGTCACTGGCTCAAGGCCGACGACCCGAACGCCCGCGGCATCGACTTCAACCGCCAACCAACGACGGTGTACGCCTTCAACCTGCTGCTCGGCCATCACGGCTGGTTCAGCCTCACACCGGTCTGGGCGATCGCGCTCTACGGTCTGATCCGAATGGCGCGAAACGAAGGCGAACCGCGCATACGCTGGTTAGGGCGCCTCGCGCTCGTCGTCTCCCTCGTGGTGTTCGCGTTCTACCTGACTCGCACCAAGAGCTACAACTACGGCGGGAACACCGCGGCTGCGCGCTGGCTGCTCTGGCTGACGCCGGCGTGGCTCCTCGGCTTGCTCGTCGGTGCAGGCCCCCTCGCCGAGCGCCGCTGGGGCCGCTGGCTCGTCGCGGCCGCTCTCGGCTTCTCCGTGCTCTCCGTCTTTTATCCGTCCACGAACCCGTGGCGGTCGCCCTGGCTGCTGCAACTGGCCGAAACCCTCGACTGGGTCCACTACGGTTGAACGAGGATCGCGCGGCGATGGCGGACTCTCCCGGCGGTTATCTGATCGTCTGCCTCGAAGGCGGCTACGGCGAAGCGCACCCGCTCGTGCCCGGCACGCGCTACACCCTCGGCCGTGCCCCCTCCAACCGCATCCCGCTCCGCGACGACCTCTGCAGCCGCGAACACGCCGAAATCCACTGGTGCGACAGTGCGTGGCACATCCGCGATCTCGGCAGCCTCAACGGCTCGTACGTCAACGAGGAGAAGCTCGATCGCGAACGGATGCTCGAATCCGAGGACCGCGTCCGGTTCGGCAACTCGCGATTCCTGTTCCTGATCGACCTTGCCGATCTGCCGACGAACCAGCCGGAACGGCCGGTTCGCGACACGGGTACGGTCGCGATCAAGTCGCGCATCGGCGACTCGAAGTACATCGCGACGCGGAAGCCGGCGACGGAGACGCCGACGGCGGAGCATACGCTGCGTGGCCGGCACGTGTCGCCGACGGAGGCGGTGGCGCTCCTGTACCAGCTCGCGCTGGACAGCGCCGCGGCGGCGACGCCGGCGGAACTGGCGGATACGGTGCTGGCGGCGATCTTCGCGGGGACGCCGGCGGAAGTGGCGGCCGTGCTGGCGGTGCCCGCCGGCCGCGACGCGGAACTCGTCTCGTACCGGTCGCGCGGCGACGGCAAGCCGACGTACCACAAGGTGTCGAGCTTCGTGTCGGCGGAGGTGGTGGCGACACGACAGGCGGTGCTGGCGGAGGACGTGGCGAGCGAGACAAACCTGAAGAACCGCGACAGCGTGAACGACTTGAAGGCCGCGAGCCTGATCTGTGCGCCCGTGCAAGCGGACGGCGAACTGCTTGGCCTCCTGCACGTCTACAGCAGGTCGCAGCGGCGGCGCTTGAATGCCGACGACCTCGATTTCGCGCTCGCCGTTGCGCGGCAACTCGGCACCGCGTGGCAACGCCTGCGCCGCGAAGCCGGACTTTCCGCCGAGGTCAAATCCCTCAAAGACCGCTTCCAACTGTCCAGTGAACTCGTCGGTGCCAGCCCCGAAATCAAGGCGATCGAATCGCAGATCGCCCGCGTCGCCCCCACCAAGGCGACGGTGCTCATCCGCGGCGAGAGCGGCGTCGGCAAGGAACTCGTCGCCCGCGCCGTGCACCGCTCCGGCCCGCGCAAGGACGAGGCGTTCATCTGCCTCAACTGCGCCGCGCTCACCGAATCGCTGCTCGAGAGCGAATTGTTCGGCCACGAGAAGGGCGCCTTCACCGGCGCCACCGAGCGCATGATCGGCAAGTTCGAGGCGGCCGACGGCGGCACGATCTTCCTGGACGAGATCGGCGAGATGAGCGTCGGCACGCAGGCCAAGCTCCTGCGCGTGCTGGAAGGGCAATCTTTCGAACGCGTCGGCGGCAACGTGCCGATCCGGGTGGACGTGCGCGTCGTGGCCGCCACGAACCGGCCGCTCGAGGACGCCGTGCGCGACGGTACGTTCCGCAAGGATCTCTTCTTCCGGCTGCAAGTGGTGCAGATCGACGTGCCGCCGCTGCGCCGCCGCGCCGCCGACGTGCCCCCGCTCGCCGAGCACTTCTTCCGGCACTATGCGAAGGAGACCGGCCGCAAGCTCAAGGGGCTTTCACCCGCCGCGCTGCGCAAGCTCGCCGAATACGACTGGCCGGGCAACGTCCGCGAGCTGCGCAACGTCATCGAACGTGCCGTCGTGCTCTGCGCGGGCCCGACGATCGAGGAGGCGGACATCTGGCTGGCGCCGCTCGAACTGGCGAAGGCAGGCGAGGCACCCTTCGAGCCGAAGACGTTGGAGGAATGGGAGGCGATCCACATCGGCCGCACGCTCGCGCACACCGACTGGAACAAATCGAAGGCCGCCGAGTTGCTCGGCATCGAGCGCTCGACACTGGACCGCAAGATCAAGGCGTACGGATTGAAGAAATAGCCGGTACAACCGGCACGATTCCCGCCGACCGCGCCGTCGAAACGATCGCAGGGCGTTCCGGGGGCGGCACGCCGCGCGGTAGGATGGTGGTTCCGGCCGGAGTCCGCACCATGGCAACGTCCCGTCGCGGTTTCACGCTCATCGAACTGCTCGTCGTCATCGCGATCATCGCCGTGCTGATCGGCCTGCTCCTGCCCGCCGTGCAGAAGGTGCGCGCCGCCGCCGCTCGCATCAAGTGCACCAACAACCTCAAGCAGATCGCCCTCGCCGCGCACGCGCACGAGTCCAGCACCGGCGTCTTCCCCGTCGGCCTCGCGCACCCCGGACGGAACGGCCGCTATACTTCGCTCTTCGTCGAACTCCTGCCGCATCTCGAACAGACCGCGCTGTACGCGAACTGGAACTTCACCAGCCCGAACGCGAACTACGCGGGGGCGACGGCCCCCGGCGCGGCGTCGCTTGGCGTCTTCGTCTGCCCGGCCGAATCGGTGCCGTCCACGCCGCTCACGTTTGGTAGTACCACCGCGGGGCGCTCCACCTACGCCGGTAACGGCGGCTCGCGATCGTTCCCGCCGACCCAGGCGACGGCCGATGGCATGTTCCACGAAACCGGACCGAGCGCCCTGCCCGTCCCCAACCGCAACGCCGTGCGCCATGGCGACGTGCTCGACGGTACCTCCAACACGCTCTTCTTCGGCGAACGCATTACCGAGGACGGCCCAATGAACTCCTGGCACGGGGCGACCATCAACCCGCCGCCGAATCCGCCAATCCAAAGTTCGAACCTCTACATGCTCTGGTCCGCGCCGCCGTCGCCGTGGGCGGTCGCGCACGTGACGTGCGGCGCCACCGCGACGATCAATTTCAAGTTTCCGGCCGTCTACGATCCGGGTTCGTACTTCCCGAACCCGCCACCGATGATCGACTGGGCGCAGCTCGCGCCGGCGTGGAACGCGCGCGTGTCGAGTTGGGGCAGCCAGCACACCGGTGGGGCGAACTTTGCGTATGTCGATGGCGGCGTGCGGTTTGTCCGCGACACGATTCCGCAACCGACGCTCGCGGCAGTGAGTACCCGGGCCGGTGGTGAAACGCTTTCGATCGACTGAGACCGGACCCACTTTCTCTTCCTGCCAGCGGGATTGCCTGCCCTTGCCGGGGCGGCGGTTCGCCGCTACATTTCCCGTTCGGCCCTCAATTTGGTTCGCCGGCTCTCGCGCGATCGGCCGACGCGCGGCAAGGCCCGGCGAGGGAGTGACGGAACGTGACGGAAACCCTCATTGATCTGCGCGCGCTCCTGGTCGAGCGCGAGGAATTCGAAGGCAGCATGGTCTCCCGCCTGCGCGAGGGCCTGGCCCAGGCCCCGGCACAGATCCGCAACCTGCGCGAGATCCACGACCTGCTCCAGAAACGGCTCGTCGCCAGCGCAGGCGCCCAGCAGAAGAAAATTCATTTGAAGATCGGGGTGACGCAGTTCTACCTCGGCCACATGGACAAGGCGATCGAACACCTGAAACAGTCCGAAGGACCGCTGGCGGCGTTCTTCCTCGGTCGGGCGCACAACGCGAAGCAGGAATACGACGAAGCCCTCAAGGCCTTCGACAAGGCCGAGAAGAGCGGCTACGCGGCGCAGCAGGTACAACTGCAACGCGCCGGCGTCCTCCGCCAGCAGGGCCACGCAACCGAAGCCCGCGCCATTCTGGCGAAGGTCAAGGACATGGCCACGCACAACGCCGAATACCACTATCAGGAGGGCGCGCTCGCGGAAGGCGAGGGCGATGTGATCCGCGCCACCAAGAGTTACGAACGCGCCGCCGACCTCGACCCGGCCCATTCCGGCGCGCTCTTCCGCCTCGGTTTCCTCAACGACCTGGCCGGGAACGATCACGACGCAATCAACTATTACGAGCGCTGCCTCAAGCATCCGCCGGTCAGCAAAGGCACGCTCTACAACCTCGGCGTGCTCTACGAAGATGCCGGCATCTACGACAAGGCCGCCGACTGCTACCGCCGCCTCAAGAAGGCCGACCCGCACGACGAGCGCGCCCGCCTCTTCACCAAGGACGCCGAAGCGTCCCTCTCGCAGTTCTACAGCCCGGAAGACGAGAAGGTCAGCATGCAGTGGAAGCAGGTGATGGAAGTCCCCATCACCGACTTCGAACTGTCCGTGCGCAGCCGGAACTGCCTGAAGCGCATGAACATCAAGACGCTCGGCGACCTGACGCGCATCAGCGAACCGCAACTGCTCGCCAGCAAGAACTTCGGCGAGACCTCGCTCGAAGAAATAAGGGCGATCATGAACCAGAAGGGCCTGCGCATCGGCCAGTCGCTCGAACAGGGCCAGGCGCACGAGTTCAAGCTCCGCCCGCAAACGAACCTCTCGGCGGAAGAACAGGCCCTGATGGCCAAGCCGGTCAGCGATCTGAACCTGTCCGTCCGGGCGCGGAAGTGCATGAATCGCCTGCAGATCACCACGGTCGGCGAGTTGTGCCAGCGGACGTCGGACGAACTGATGGAAGCCAAGAACTTCGGCGTCACTTCGCTGACGGAAGTGAAGGAAAAGCTGACCGCGATGGGGCTGAAGCTCCGCGGGGACTGATCAACGAGCCGCCCGCGGACGATCGATCGTCCGCGGGCGTGTTCTTCATTACTGCTGATATCGTTGTATCGCCTTTTCCACCGCGGCCTTCGTCCGCTCGTCGTCGCCCGCCAGCTTCCGGGCCTTGTTGGCGAATTCCTCCGCCTTGTCCTTCTTTCCGGCCGCGTAGTACGCCTCGGCCGCACCGAGCAGGCTTCCCAGGTCGCCATCGCCCTGCAGCTTGAGGATCTCCTCCGCCGCCGCGGTCGCGTAGCCGATGTGCTTCCGGTCCGGATTGAGTGCCTTGACGGACCAGAAGCTTCGAATCTGGCCAAGGGTCTGGGTGTCCTTGGCCTGAACCGATTTCTTGTGAAGATCGTCGGTCAGCTTGGCGGCGGCGTCGAACTCGCGAGCCTGGAGCGTCACGGCCAGCTTCACGGCGTCGAAGACCGGTTGCTTCGCCTTGTGCGGCCACTTCTTCTCGTAGTTCGGCAGCACACGCAGCACTTCCTTCGCCGCCTCCGCGGCGGCATCGCCCACGGCCTTCGTGATCACCTCGGCACCCTTACCCGCGTTCGCCTTCTCGGCGCGGGTGGCGGCATCCTGAACCAGATTCAAAATGTCGTCCAGTTCCGCCTTCTCCTTCTCGATCTCGTCGATGCTCGCTTGCCCCTTCCATTCACCCGCGAAAACGCGTGGCAGGACGTCGTCCAAATCCGAGGGGTGGCCGATGAACGCCAGCTTGCCCGTCGCGTCCACCACGAACGACGACGGCAGGCTGTCGGTCCCGGAGTTCTCGCGCCAGGCGGTGTTCACCGCGTCCGTCGCGCAGAAGGCGAAGGGGAAGGGGAACTTCGAACCTCGCTTCTTCAGGAAATCCGTCACCGATTCGAGGTTGTTGCCGTCCTCGTCCGCGGTCGTGACGGCGATGACTTGCAAGCCCTTCTTCGCATATTCCTCCTGCAAGTGGGCCAGGTGCGGCATGCTCTGGATGCACGGCCCGCACCATGTGGCCCAGAACTCCACTACGTAGACCTTGCCCTTCTCGAACTTCGTCTCGCTGCCTTGCAACCACTTCGCGCCCGTGAGGGCCGGAACGTCGTCGCCAAGCCAGAACTTGGGTCGCTTGGGGTCGTCTTTCTTCGCGCTGTCCTGCGCCGAACAGCCGACGCCGAAGGCGAGCAGGAGAAACAGGGCGTGGGGGAAGATTCGCATGGCAGTCCTGAAGAGGAGGAAAATCGGCCGGATGTCCGTATCCGGGGATACCGGAATTGTAGGCGGATTCTTACGTCTGGCGGAAGCCGACTCCGACGAAGCCGGTCAGCCAGCTGGCGGCGGCCTCCGCGGCGCTCCGATCACTCCACGACGCGAGCCGGACGGTCGTCCGGTTCGGACCGTATCGCAAGGCGACGAAGTACGAGACCGTTTCGTTCTTTTTGCGAAGGAAATCGGTGTCCCATTCGACGGCAAAGCCGTGAACGTCGCCCCGCGGAACGACAAGCCCATGGCGGGGCAGGGCCAGCGCGTCCTCCCGTTCGATCCATTCGAGGGCGACGCGGCGGGCGAAGCGGCGCGCGATCAGCCAGACCAGCGTTGGTCCGGCGACCCAGGCGGCGAGCATCAGTTCCAGCGGCGGATCGAATTGCGTGGGCAGGCCGATCGCGAAGACGCCGCCGAAGCCGATGATGAACATGCCGATGGCGAAAAAGCCCCAGTGGCATCGGGCGTCGGGCCGGAACTGCCAGCCGGCGTCGGTGTGCACCACCACGCGAGGGTCGTCGGGATCGAAGGGCGTACGCTTGCGGCGGAGCATGCCCACGAGACCCGCCAGGGCAATCACGTTGAACGGCAGAAGAAACCAGAGCGCGAAGAGATCCTGGCCGGTGGGGCCTTTCACCAGAACGGCATCGGAGGGATTGGCGGGGTCGAAATAAACCGGGACTTCCTTGCCCACGGGAAAGGCCGCGGCGTGTCGCTCCGCCGTGCCGGTATTCGAGCCCACGATGTTCGTGCGGAACCGCGTCCCTTTCCGTTCCTGGCCGTCGACCGTGTAGGTGTACGTCACGGCTAGATACCGACTCTTCCGGCCTTGAATTTCGCTGGAGGTGATGGTGCCGGTGGTCTCCGAATAATTCAACGTGAGGGCCTGCCGGCCCGCACTCAGGAGGAACAGCCCGTCGGCGTAGAAGATCCCCCCGCACCACACGAGGAGGAAACCCCAGGTGAACAGCAACGCGCAGCCGTTCTTCGCGCCGGTGGATTCGGGCATGACTCTCTACGGCACCGGGCTGGTCTTCGGGTGGAGTTTCACGCGGGCTTCGTATTCGGTGCTGAGCACGTCCTTCACGAGGCCGCGCCGGATCAACTCCTTCTCCGGAACTTCGCCGAGGTCTTTGGTCTCTTTCATCCATTTGTCTAGCGCGTCCCGGTGTTCCTGCGCGGCCTTTTGGATCAGGGCCGACTCGGCACCGATCAGGTTGTTCGTCTCGTGCGGGTCGGTCGCGAGATCGTAAAACTCTTCCTTCGGCTTGGTCCGGGCGAAGAACGCCTTCTGCACGTCGTTCAGCTTCCCCTCGAACGCCAGTTTCCGCCAGACCTTCATCGTCGGCATTTCGTCCATGTAGTTGATCCACTGGGCGTAGGGCAGTTCGGGGTGGAAGTTGCGGATGTACCGATACTGCTCGGATCGCACCGATCGAATGCGGTCGTACGTCTCGTCCATGCGATCGCGGGCGCTGAAGGCGTATTTCCGCGGCGGGGCCTGTTTCTCTCCGAGGAAGACCTGCCCCTGCATCCGCACCGGGACGTTGGCGCCGGCGGCGGCCACGAACGTCGGCGCGAGGTCGAGGAACGCGACGAGGTCCTCCCGCACCGTGCCCGGCTTCACCTTTCCCGGCCAGCGCACGAGCAGCGGTGCCCGCGTGCCGCTGTCGTAGCACCAGCGCTTCCCGCGGCTCATGCCCCAGCCGTGATCGCCGAAGATCACCACGAGCGTGTTGTCCGCGAGCTTCCGGTCGTCCAGCAGCTTCAGCACGTCGCCGACGAGGTAGTCCGCGGCCGTGATGTTCTCGTGATAGGTCGCCACGTTCCGCCGGACTTCGGGGTGGTCCGGGTAGTACGGCGGCAGCTTCACCTTCGCCGGATCGCGGAACTGTTCGGGCGTCAGCTTCGCCGTGTTCTTCTTGTACTGCTCTGGATTCGCCCGCACCTGGCTCTCGTGAGTGATGGTGAAGTTGATGTACGCGAAGAACGGCTTGTCCGTCGGCAGCAGGTTCGGGTTCTGGACCCAATTCCGCGTGTCGGCCCAGCCCTTGGGGGCGTCGAAGTTGAAGTCGGTCTTCCCCGGCCAGAAGACGGCGTAGCCGGCCTTCTTGAGTTCGTCGGTGAACAGGGGCGGCGGGGTGACGAGCTTCGAACGCATGTGGTGGCTGCCCATCGTCGTCGGGTACATGCCGGTGATGAGCCCCGACCGCGATGGCGCGCAGACCGGCGCGTGCGTGAAGCAGCGCGTGAAGCGCGCCCCCTGCGCGGCGAATTTGTCGAGGTTGGGCGTGATGGCATCCGGATCGCCGTAGCAGCCGAGGGATGGCGAGATGTCTTCGAGGCCGATCAACACCATGTTCGGCCGCTCGGCGGCGGTGAGGGGGGCGACGGAAATGATGAAGACGAGGGAGAGAAGAAGACGCATGGCATTGCCCTGCGGGCGATAGAATAAGGTGGCGATGAGACTTGGGTACGGAATACGAACATGACACTTTTCGACCAAGTCCGTTCCGAGTTTCGCAAACTACCCTGGCGATGGAAATTGCTGGTACTCTTGGCCCCGATCGGCTGGGCGGGCGCGTTTCTGATCCATCGAACGCTTCCAAACGATTCTGTCCACAATGCGATTTGGGAGAATGATACAACGCGTGTCAGTGAGCTTTTGGATCGATCGCCGGAATTGCTGGAAACGATGGGCCGAACCGATCGAACACCTCTCCTTCATGCCGTGAGCTTGAACCGAATCGAAATCCTTAAGTTGCTCATCCGCCGCGGGGCGAATGTGAATGCAACCGACAGCCTGTATTGGAACGGTTTGCATTTGGCCGCGAATGACGACTTACCGGAGGTGGCGCGAATTTTACTTGAAGCTGGCACGTCGCCGTACGCGAAGAATCATCTCGGTCAAACACCTTTGGATGTCGCGAGGACGAACCAGTATGGCAACATCGTCAAGCTGATCGAACGGAACGGAGATGCGATTCCCGTCAATCCACCCGATTTCGAGCCGCCGGTCAAATTGCACCCAAACCAGATTCTCCCTCCCTCGCCCTGACGATCGCCGATCGGCTCTCGACACTGCTTCCCGTCACGCCGCCGTGGCCCGCGACCACGAGGCAAAGCAAGGTTCGCCTGACGTCACCAAAAGTGGAAATCCGAACGATTCCGAACCGCGTAGACGTTATAGCATTCTTCCGCACCCTTTCGCACGTACTCGTCACTGAGGCCGCCATGATCGCCTTCGCCGGAATCGACGGGACAAATGTGAACGGCGGTGGAAGCCACGTCAGCAAACTTGCCCAAGATTGGCCTTGGCAGAACTTGGTACTCTACAAGCCTGGCCCAACCACATTGGGTCTTGAAACTGGGGTTTTGGCTCAGGAGGCATACGGTTTTGTTCGTCAAAAAATGGAATCCGGTGATGCGAAAGGGATCTTTCTCGCAGGCTTCAGTCGAGGCGGAGCCGCCGTTATTGAAACCGCCAGCTACTTGAGCTCATTCTTTGGCAAGTCTTACACGGTCAACTGCTTGGCGCTTTTTGACGCAGTGGACCGCTCCACGGAAGTCGGACTATTCGTCCCACAGGGGTTCAGCCCTGCAAAAGCGGGGGCGGCTGCTCTACTCTCTGGAGCTGGCGCGATTATTGGCGGTGCGATCGCGGCGATGGGAATGACGTTCGACACGCCAATCGGCGGAAACGTGGAACTTTGCCTGCATGCATTCCGACACAAGGACGCGAAGTCTCGCGAATCGTTTGGCAACTGCGGTCTAACCGTTCTCCAACCTTCGAAAACCAAGATCATTCAGGAACATTTTCGCTGTACTCACGGCGGCGTAGGCGGTACGCCTTGGAGCCCGAAGGAAGGGCAGAAGCCAACCGATCTGATCGACGAAGGCCCGCCCGATGGCAAGACAGCCGTGACTTTTGCTCAAGATGCTCAAATCTCGAAGGATGTCTGGAAGTGGATGAAGCCGAAGTGGGATGCGGCCATCGCGGCAACGATGGGTAAGATTAACTCAGCCCAGTCGAAGCCGAGCAAGCCGGGCTAGCCCGGCAAACCACTGGGAAAGTAGAGCGAAGCGTCTTTTGCTATGTCAGGAGCCAGCGGCCGAGGTTGAAGTAGAGCAGCAACACGATCATGTCGCTGGCGGCGAGCGCCATCGGGCCGGCGGCGACGCGTGGATCGCGCTGCAACAGCCGCAGGATGTACGGCAGCGCCAGGCCGACCGCGGCGGCACCCGTCACGCCCCCGCCGATGCCCAGGAACAAACTCAGGCCCACCTTCGCATCGCCTTTCCAGACCCAGGCGATCCCCCCGACGGTCGCCCCGCACGCCGCGCCCAGCAACAACCCCACGATCAATTCCCGGCCGACCTTCCGCAGCAATCCGCCCCAGGTCGGCGGCTGACCGTGCAGCGTTTGCAAAGCCAGGCTCACCGACTGGATGCTCACGCTCTCGGCGAGCGCCAGCACGATCGGAATGAACGGCGTGACGATCACGAGCGTGGCCACGTCGGAATAGGCGTCCGCCAGCAGGGCCGCGAGCAGGCCGCCGGCGATGTTGCACAAGAGCCACGGGAACCGCCGGCGGAACGCAAGCCCGGGCTGCCCCTGTTCCTTGTCGTTGAGGTGAACGCCGATGAGCTGAAAGAGGTCGTCGTGCTCCTCGCGGCGTTCGAGGTCGGACAGTTCGCTGGTGTAGAGGTCCACATCCACGATGCCGAGGAGTTTGCGATCGTCGTCGACGACGGGGAACGCGAGCAGCTTGTGGAACGTGAAGAACTCGCAGGCTTCGAGCACCGTCGCCGACTCCGGCACGGTGATGACCTTGGCCACCATGATCTCGGTCAGGGGGCGCTCGGGGGCGGAGAGTAGCAATCGCCGCGTCGGCACGACGCCGACGAGCCGGCCCTCCGCATCCACGACGTAGAGATACAGCACGCGGCCGGGCGGCGGGCTGGCGCGCAGAGCCGCCAGGGCTTCGCCGATCGTCAGGCCCACGGCGAGCCGTGCGATGTCCTGCCGCATGTGCTTCGTCACGGGATCGGCGAGGATATCGCGGACATGCTGCATGACCGGTCTCGATCGAGTCGGGAAACGAGGTATTATCGCGCCGCCGTCAAGGCATGCCGGCAAACCCCTTTCTCACGGACTCCGAATCGGTATCATGCCGCCGTCGGCTCCCATCTTCTTTTGCGGACGCGCCATGGCCACGAACTTCACCGTCACCCGCACCATCGAATGCTGGAAGAAGCACACGTGCAGCGCATGCGGCGGCGATTACCGCTACAAGTTCGTGCGCAAGCTACAGGGGCAGGGCGGGACGGAACGCAAGGCCCTCGACGCGCTCAACAAGAAGATCGAATCCGCCGTGGGCGCCGAAGTCGACATGCGGCCCTGCCCGACGTGCGGGCGCGTCCAGGCGGACATGATCGGTCAGGAGAAGGCCACGGCGCATACCGTCGTCGGCGTGCTGGCGCTGCTCGCCTGCATCGCCCCGGTCGTCCTCGGCATTACGTATGTCCTGACTGGCAACGTGCCGACCTTCATCGTGGCGGGGATTCTCGGCGTCGCCGCCCTCCTGCAGGTGCTCGTCGCGTTCGAGAACAACAATCGGAACACCGAGAAGAACCTCGACAAGCTCCAGAAGTACCTCGACGACGGCTCGTTGGAACAGGTGAAGCCCGGCGACACCGCCAGCATGGGCCCCGGTATCCCGCTCGTGCGCGGCGGCGTGCTCGTCGGCCTTGTGGTCGTTCTGCTCTCCGTCGCCGTCGCCTTGCTCCCCTTCGGCTTCCAGACACTGAACGGTCTCGCCTTCAACACCGATACGAAACCCGATGTCCTCTCGCCCGGCGACGAGGTCAAACTCTACTTCCCCACCCGGATCGACTGCGCGAAGAGCTACTGGCGCTCCGTCTCGAAGCTCAATTTTCAAAAGAATATGCCGAACATTCCGGGTATGAATCTCGGGATGATGGATATCGACCTTCCGTACGCCCCGCCCGTCGTGAAGATCGAAAACGCCAAGGAACTGGGCCTCGCAGAGACGCCGATTGCCGCGTCGTCCAGCGAGGCCACGTGGGGGCAGCAGATGCGGGTGAAGTCCCGCGAGAAGCACACCCATCCGTGGATCTGGGCCAAGGCGACCCTTCCGAACGATCCGAATCTGGCCGGCAAGACGATCCAGCTCCACGTCTCGCTCGACGTGCAATATCCGTCCGTGAGCGGGGACGTGTTCTCCACCCGAACGGATTCGGTCCAGCAAACGTTCCCGCTGACGATTTCCAAGCCCGGCGAGGGCGCGACCTATTCCATGCTCTGGTGGATCGGGTTGGCCGGCGGACCCGTGCTGGGCCTGATCGGCGCCATGATCCTGCGAGGTTCGAACAAGGCGCTCAAGAACTCGGTCCCGCCGCCGACGGTCGAAATCGAAGATGAGGACGATGCGGAGGATGCGCCGGACACTGAGGGCGACAAGACGGAACTGGCCGAGTGACCGGATCAGTCGTCGCGGTGAAGTTGTTCGACTTCGCGCCATCGCGCCCGGACCTGTTCCGGGGACGCGGTACCGGTGGTGCCGATCTGCTGGATGGTGATGGAGGCCACGAGGTTGCCGAACGCAGCGGCCTCCACGGCGTCCGCGCCCGTCACCATCGCGCAGGCGATGCCGGCGCTGCAACTGTCCCCGGCACCGCAAATATCGATCGGCCCGTCGACCGGATACGCCGGGATGTCGGTTGACCCCTCGTACCCGTGCGGACCGCTCGGTTCGATCACTTCGATCCCCTCCGCGCCCTTCGTCAGGAACACGTGCCGGTTCGAACAGAGGAACCGATTGTTCGCCTTCGCGAACTCCGCCTGATTCGGCTTGATGCAGACATTCGCAAACCGTCCAATCCGCTCCCGGCTATCGGCGAGGATGAACCGCTTGGGATGTGCGGCCCCCAACTCGGCGATCCGGTTTCGCACGCGATCCGTGATGACGCCGCAGTCTTCTTCACTCACCTGATCCAGCACCAGGAGCGCGTCGAATGTCGGGAAGTGTTCGTCCATCATGGAGATGACGCGATCCTGCAACCGCTCCGGCGTCGGTGTTCGATTCTTGATGTCGAGCCGATTGAGTTCGCGATCGCCGTACATCGGTTTCGCGTAGGTCGGCGTGCGTCGGTCGTTCGCCAGGATGAGGCCCGTCCCGCTCACGCCGGGCATCTTGGCCAGGCATTGCCGCAATTCGTACCCCTCGCCGTCGTCGCCGAGGATGGCGATCGGCACGAGCTGGCCGACGCCGAGCGCGACGAGGTTGTTCAGCACCGTGCCCAGCGCGCCGGGGTACGACCGCACGCGCGTGATCTGGTACGCCGTCAGCCCCGTTTCCACCGACGGTTCATCGCGTGCCGGATCGATATCGAAGTAGCGGTCGAGGAACAGGTCGCCGACGAGGCCGATGCGCCGCTGCGGTACCGTTGCGAGGATCCGTTCGATCAGTTCGGTGGTGAGCATGGCGGGCGGTCGCGGGGGAAGCGGACGATCCGTAAGATCATTATGCGACTTCCGGCCCCGTATCCCGCTGGACCCAATGCTCTCGATTCGCGGATTGACAAAACGGCACACGCCGGACGTAGGCTTGCACCCACTGGATCTGGACGTTCCGGCGGGGGATCAACTCGTGTTGCTCGGACCGTCCGGTTCGGGGAAGTCCACGCTGCTGCGATTGATCGCCGGTCTGGAGCGGCCCGACGCGGGCGAAATCCGGTTGGGGGAACGAGTGCTGAACAACGTGCCGCCGCACGAGCGCGGCATCGCATTCGTGCCGCAGCGGCCGTCCTTCTACCCCCACCTCCGATTGCGCGAACAACTCCCGGCCGTGGACGACCGCTTCGGTCTGGGGGGCCTCGGCGACCGCTTCCCTCACCAGCTTTCCGGCGGCGAGGCGCAGCGCGCGGCGCTGGCGCGGGCGCTGGCGCGGCAAGCTGCGTTGGCCTTGTTCGATGAACCGTTCGCCCCTCTCGACCCGGTCTTCCGCGCCGAAATTCGTCACGAACTGCACTTGCTCCTGACCCGCTCCGCCGCAACAATGATTCTAGTCACTCATGACCCGATCGATGCCCTGGCCCTTGGCCGCCGCGTCGGCGTGCTGGGCGACGGACGGCTTCAGCAACTCGGCACCCCCGAGGAACTGGCCGACCGCCCCGGCAACCGGTTCGTGGCGTTAGCCCTGGGCCAGTTGAGTTTGATCGATGGGCGAGTGCGTGGCGGCGAGTCCGCGGTGGTGACTTTCGTCTCCGCGGACGGGTCGGTCGAAGCGGCGGTGCCCCCGGCAGTGGCCCGGAGCATTGCGATTCAACCGACTCCCAATCTGACGCTCGGCATCCGGCCCGAAGACGTTTTTCTTCGGCCATCCGATACCGGCTCCGAACCCGGAGCACGATTCATCGGATGGCCGGTCGTCTCGGCCGAACCGGTCGGCAGCGGACGGTTGCTCACTCTGGCGCGCGGTCGAGACCGCGTCCGGGCGGGCTGGCCGTCCAACGCGCCGCCCCGGGTCGGCCATCCCGAAAACTGGTTTGCGCCCGTTGACCGCTGCTTGTGGTTCGACCACACTGGGCGAAGCGTTCGATAACCGCCGAGGTTCACACCATGCCGGAACTCAAGAAGCCCGATACGGGAAAGGCCATTCTCGATCTCGTCGAAAAGATGCACGAGGAGAAGAAGATCTCCCGCGACATCATCTTCGGCGGCATCGAATCGGCCATTCAACTCGCGGCGGAGCGGCATTTCGGGCTGGAAGAAGGCGTGCTCGTCATGATCGACCGCGCCACCGGGGAGATCTCCGCGAAGGTGACCACGCCCGAAGGCGAGGCCAAGGACATCGACCCCGTCACGCTCGGCCGCATCGCGGCCCAGTCCGCCAAGCAGGTGATGATCCAGAAGATCCGCGAAGCCGAATCGGATACGGTCTTCAACGAGTTCTCGGGCAAGAAGGGCGAACTGATCCAGGGCCAGATCACCCGCATCGACGCCGGCACCGCCATCGTCGCGCTCGGCAAGAGCGAGGCGCTGCTGCCGCGCAGCGAGCAGATCCCCGGCGAGACGCACCACCTCGGCGAGCGCGTCAAGGCCGTCATTATCGAGGTTCGCAAGGCCGGCCAGCGCGTGAAGATCATCCTCTCCCGCTGCCATCCCGACTTCGTCAAGGCGCTGTTCGAAGACGAGATCCCGGAAATCGACGACCGCACGATCGACATCCGCGCCGTCTCGCGCGAGGCCGGCTACCGCACCAAGCTCGCGGTGTCGAGCATCGACTCCAAGGTTGATTGCGTCGGCGCGTGCGTCGGCGTCCGCGGCAGCCGTATCAAGAACATCATCGAGGAGTTGAACGGCGAGCGGATCGACATCGTCCGCTGGAACGACTCGCTGCAAGTGCTCATTCCGAACGCGCTCTCGCCGGCGCAGATTTCGGAAGTCTTCACGTATCAACGGCTCGGCCGGGCGCTCGTGCTCGTGACGGAGGATCAGCTCTCGCTCGCCATCGGCCGGCGCGGGCAGAACGTGCGGCTCGCGTCCAAGCTCGTCGGCTGGGACATCGAGATCATGACGCACGAGGAACTCGCCGAGGGCCTAGAGCGCGCCGAGCGCTGGTTCGCGCAGCTGCCGAACGTCTCCGACGAGCACGTGCAGGCGATGATTGGCGAAGGCTTCCTCTCGTACAACGACCTGACCTTCATCGACGGCCCCGATCTCGCGTCGTTCACGGGTCTTCCCGAGGAGCAGGCCGAGGAAGTGATCGCGTACGCCGAGGAGTACGCGGACCACATGGAGGCGAGCGTCGAGGAGGAGCGTGCGGCCACGGCCGCGGCGCAGGCCGAAGCCGAAGCGGTGGCCGCGGCGCAGGCCGAAGCCGAAGCGGCCGAGGCCGAAGCCAAAGCCGCCGCGGACGCCGAGGCGGCCGCCAGCGAGACGACCGACTCCACTGCGGAAGTGGGGTCCGGCGAGGATGAACCGTCACCGTCCGAGACGACTGAGGAACCGGTCGCCGTGGCCGTGGGCGATGCGGAGCCGTCGGCATGACCAGCCGACACCCGGACTACCTGCGAACTTCCCCGAACCGTGCGTGGCAGAAGGCCCCCCTGTTCGGGTTTATGATTCGGATTAGAATGACCTGCGAGCGCTTCCCGGACCGGGAGCGTCCGGCGGGAAACCGAGGGGGGCCATGCCTCCCCGAAGGAGCTGCGCTTGTCGAATTCGAGTACGAAAGAAAAGCAAATCCGTGTATTCGAGCTGGCGAAGGAACTCGATATCGAGTCCAAGCAGCTGCTTGATTATTGCAAGGAACTCGGTTTCTCCGAGGTGAAGAACCAACTCAAGGGTTTGACCTTCGATCAGGTCGGCGCTCTGAAGGAGCGTTCGAAGCGCGGGCCGGCCCTCGGTCAGATGCCGATGCCGGCCGCAGCACCCGGTAAGATTCCGGCCGCACTTCCCGCCAAAATCGAATCCAAGATCATCACGTTGCCAAAATCGAAACCGGTGAAACCGGTGGCCGATCTCGTCGAGACTCCGGAAGCGCCGCCCGAGCCTGAGGTCGTGGACGATCCGGTCGTAGCCGAAGAGCCGGCTCCCGTCGAACCGGCGCCGGTCCCCGAACCGGTGGCGACGGTACCGCCCCCGCTGCCGAGTTTCCCGCCGAAGTTGCCAAAGATGGGGGGCAATCGCATCCAGAACCTGAGTGGCAAGGCCACGCCAAAAGCGCCGGCCGCCCCCGTCGCTCCGCCGCGGGAAGAAGCTCCGCCGCCACCGGTCGCGGCCTCGCTGCCAGCCACACCGGTCGAACCGCCGCCGGCACCGGTGGCCGCCGCGCCGGAGCCTGTGGCGCCTGCACCGATCCCCGCGCCGACCGCCCCGCCGTTGCCGGCGTCCGTGCGCCCGTCTCCGCCG
>JALHPZ010000021.1 GCA_022842245.1 Gemmataceae bacterium | reverse complement strand
GCTCGTGGCGGTGCTGGGCGCCGGCGTGGCGGCGGCCACGTGGCAGGCGATCCGCGCCACCGACGCCGAGGCCAACACGGCGCGACAGTTGAAGCTGACGCAGGACGCGGAGGCGAAAGAGCGCGAAGCGCGCGAGGAGGCGGACCGGCAGAAGCGAGTCGCGGTGGATCAAAAGCTCAAGGCGGTCGAGCAGCGGGAAGAGGCGGTGCGTCAGAAGCAGACGGCCGAACGGGTCAAGGGGTTTCTTCAGGACGTGATTTCGCAGGCCAGCCCGTGGGATCAATTCTCGCGGTCGGGCGCGGCGGACCCAAACCTGACGATCGGCGCGGCGCTGGAGCGGGCGTCGGAGAAGTTATCGGAGCAATTCCGGGACGATCCGTCGATCGAGGCCGAAATCCGACAAACGATCGGCTCGGCGTACCTCGACATGTCCGACTATCCGAAGGCCCGCATGCATTTGGAGCGCGCCGTCGTGTTGCGGCGCGAACTCATCGGCGACGCGGCAGTCGAGCTGTCGCATCTACCGCTGATGCTCGGCGAAGTGTACCGGAAGCAAGGATTGCTGAAGGAGGCGGAGTCGCAAGTCGAAGCGGTGGTGCGTCGGCGCGAGGCCGTGCTGGGCCGCGCCTACCCGCTAACTCTGGAGGCAGTCAAACGGCTCGCGTGGGTACGGGACGAACAGGGCCGCTACGCAGAGTCGGCGGCGCTCTACCGACGAGTGGCCGCCGGGCTGGAACTCGCGAACGGATTCGAGGACCGCGACACGCTGGACGCGTGGATGAGCCTCGCGGACAGCCTGCGCAACTTGGGCGAGTTGGCCGAATCCAAGTCGATCTTTCGGCGTGTGATGGCCGCCTGGGAGAAGACGGCCGGTCCCGAACACCCGTCCACGTCCTTCGCCATCAACGGCTTGGCGTTGATCCTTCAGCACGAACGCCGATTCGACGAGGCCGAACGCCTGTTCATTCGAGCTGTGGGCAATCTCGAGAAGGCACTCGGCCCGAACCAAAACGAGACGCTGGTCGCCCGACAGAATCTCGGCAGCTTTTACCGCAACATCGGCCGGTTGGACCAATCGGAAGCCGTCTTGCTGGCCGCCTTCGCCGCGCGCGAACGGCACTTCGGCCCCCAGCACCCGCAAACGCTGTTTCTCTGCAACCACGTCGCGATGCTCCGCCAAGCACAGAATCGACCGGCGGACGCGGAACCGCTCTACCGGCGGGCGATCGATGGACTCGAACGCGCCTTCGGCCCGACTCACCCTGAAACGCTGCACTGCCAGACCAACCTCGCCGAAATGTACCGCTTCCTTGGTCGCACGGCCGAGGCGGAACCACTCTACGATCGCGTCCTGGAAGCGAAGCGGCTCCGCCACGGCGCGGACGACTACCAGTACCTCTACGCCTTGAACAACGTCGGCACGCTGCGAGAGGCGCAGGGGCGCTACGCAGAAGCGGAGGCGATCTTCCGGCAGTGCATCGCGGGCTTGAAGCGCGCGGTCGGCGAAGACCACCGCGACACGATGATGAGCCTGTACAACCTCGGCTACGTCTTCATGAGCCAGAATCGCCCCGCGGAGGCGGAACCTTGGCTGCACGAAAGCTACCGCCTGCGGGAGCGGAAATTCGGCTTCGAGAACGGCGAGACCGTGCAGGCCGTCAACCTCTTGCTGCAATCGCTCGAGTCGCAAGGAAAGTTCGCACAGGCCGAACCGATGCTTCGGAAACTTTTGACGGTGCGTGAGCGGCAGGACAAGGCCTCGTGGCTGGTGGCGAACACGCGCTCGCGCCTCGGCCGCGCCGTGCTCGCCTACCAGGACTACGACGAAGCGAAGAAGTTGCTTGAACCCGCCTTCGAGGACCTGAAGTCGAAAGCGAATCAGATTCCGCCGATGTGGCGCGGCATCCGCCTGCGCGAGGCCGCCGGGCGCGTCGCCCTCCTGCACGAACTCGCCGGCCGCGCCGAAGACGCCGCCCGATGGCGCGCGATCGAGTCGCAATACCGCGAACAGGCCCCCGCCGCCCGCAGCCGATAAACGAAAAAGCCCGCGGACTGTCGTCCGCGGGCTTCGCCCGAAAATCAATTCCGACCGACTACACTCAGTCCATGTGGTCGTCGCCGCCGGCGGCGGCCTTGTCCTTCTTCGGCACGTCGGCCACGAGGGCGTCGCTCGTCAGGAGCAGCGTGCTCACGCTCGCCGCGTTCTGCAGGGCGCTGCGGACCACCTTCGTCGGGTCGATCACGCCTTCCTTTACCATGTCCACGTACTTGTCGGTGCGGGCATTGTAGCCGAAGTTCGCGTCCTTGTTCTTCAGCACTTCGTTCGCCACGACGTTGCCGTCGCTGCCGGCGTTCTCGGCGATCTGCTTGATCGGAGCCTTGCAGGCGCGGACGACGATGTTGTAGCCGACTTCCTCGTCGCTCGTCAGGTCCTTCGGCTTGAGGCCTTCGGACGCGCGAAGCAGCGCCGTACCGCCACCGGGGAGGATGCCTTCCTGGAAGGCGGCGCGGGTCGCGTGCATCGCGTCCTCGACGCGCATCTTCTTTTCCTTCACTTCGCTCTCGGTCGCGCCGCCGACGTTGATCTTCGCCACACCGCCGGAGAGCTTGGCGATGCGCTCGCCGAGCTTTTCCTTGTCGTAGTCGCTGGTGCTCTTCTCCAGTTCCTTCTGGATCTGCGCGACGCGGGCTTTGATCGCGTCCTTCTTGCCGGCGCCGTCGATGACGATCGTGTTGTCCTTGTCGACCTTCACCTTCTTGGCCTTGCCGAGGTGTTCGAGTTCGACGGACTCCAGCTTGATGCCGAGGTCTTCGAAGATCGCGGTGCCGCCGGTGAGGATGGCGATGTCTTCGAGCATGGCCTTGCGGCGGTCACCGTAGCCGGGCGCCTTCACGGCGCAGACCTTGAAGCTCGGGTTCCGCATCTTGTTCACGACGAGCGTCGCCAGGGCTTCGCCTTCGACTTCCTCGCTGATGATCAGGATCGGCTTGCCCTTGCCGAGGACCTTCTCGAGCACCGGCACGAGGTCGCGGTTCGTGCTGATCTTCTTCTCGAAGATGAGGATGTACGGGTCGTCGAGGTCGCACTCCATCGTCTCGAGGTCGGTGACGAAGTACGGCGACAGGTAGCCGCGGTCGAACTGCATCCCTTCCACAAATTCGTGGTCGGTGTCGATGGTCTTGCCTTCGTCGACGGTGATGACGCCGTCCTTGCCAACCTTGTGCATCGCCTCGGCGATGATCTTGCCGATCTTCTCGTCGCCGTTGGCGGCGACGGTGGCGACGTTCTCGAGGTCGGCCTTGCCCTTGACGGGGATGCTGGCCTTCTTGACCTTCTCGACGATGTCCTCGACGGCCTTCTCCATGCCGCGCTTCATGAGCATCGGGTTCGTGCCGGCGGTGACGGCCTTGAGGCCTTCGTTGAAGATCGCTTCGGCCAGAACCGTGGCCGTCGTGGTGCCGTCGCCGGCGACGTCGGACGTCTTGCTGGCGACTTCTTTCACCATCCGGGCGCCCATGTTTTCGTAATGGTCGGGCAGTTCGATTTCCTTCGCGACGGTGACGCCGTCCTTCGTGACAGTCGGGCTGCCGAACGACTTCTGGATGATGACGTTCCGGCCCTTCGGCCCGAGCGTGACCTTGACGGCCTTCGCGAGCTTCGCGATGCCCTTCTTCATGGCTTCGCGGGCTTCTTGATCGAATGCGATCTGTTTGGCGGACATGGACTGACGCTCCACTTTCTGCATCGCGAACGATGCCAATTAGGCTACGGCCGGGTACAAGCTCAACACGAGTTCAAGCCCTGCCGCAGCAGTGATTCAACTGTGTATTCGACTGGTCTGGTTCGCAATTACTCGATGACGGCGAGTACATCGGATTCGTGCATGACGAGGACTTCGTCCTTGTTCTTCTTGTCCTTGAACTCGTCGCCGGCCCAGGAGGTGAAGAGGACCTTGTCGCCGGCCTTGAGCTGGAGGGCGGTGCGGGTGCCGTCCTTGTTGAGCTTGCCGGGGCCGACGGCGACGATGGTGCCGGTCTGCGGCTTCTTCTGAGCGGCGTCGGGCAGAATGATGCCGCCCTTGGTCTTGGCTTCCGATTCTTCTCGCTTGACGATGATCCGATCGCCGATCGGTTGCAGGGCCATCGCGGGTCTCTCCGGCTGTGGGAATAGCGGTCCGTGGCCGGTGATATGCAATCGCCGTGCCTGCGCCGGTTGATAATGGTAAAGTGTTGTGGTAGATGGAATTACGTCGAAGGGCGGATTCGCGACGAGAGTGCCAAGATTGCGCGTCGCTGTCGGAATGGCAGGGACGAAGTTGTTCATGGCCCGCTGATGACGCAGTTGGGAAGACGCTGTAAAAGAGGAGAAAACACCGATGTTTTCATCATCTTCATCAGCGTCCGAAGGTCTGCGTCATCTGCGGACCATTCTTTTCACCGCTTCTTCTTCGCGGCTTTCTTGCGCAGCTTCTCGACGAACTTCGCGTGCTCCGGAGATGCGATCCCGTGTTGGACCACGGCCAGCACCTTCGCCATGTCGCCGGCGATCATCGCGTTCGGATCGAGCCAGAGGCCGGGGAAGACGCGGCTCTTCAGGAAGCCGTCGGCATCGGGTTCGAGGGGCACGTACTCCCCTCGAACGAGTTCGAACCAGTCGATCACTTGATGTCGAGTGCGCCAGACGAAATATTCGGGTACTCCATCGGCACAGTTGACACGGAGTTTGGCACCCAAATCGAGTTGCGTCGTCGTGCTGGAGATTTCCAATATCAACTCGGGACCGCAATCCAGATATCCCTTGGCATCGGTTCGGGTTCGTCCGCCGAACTCCGGCAAAATTCGCAAACTCGCATCGGGTTCCGGACTGGATCCGGGATCGAGGCCGCGAATCGTGGTGGGACCGCTCGAACGGACGCCCGGTGTCGCTACGGCGTAGCAACCCAGCCAAAAGAGGATATCGCCGTGCGGACCTCCGTGACCGTCGTTGCTGATGGGGGCCACCGTTCGCTCCTGGCCGGGAATCGGGGACGCCGCAATGACGTGAACCACGTTGTCGATGAGTTCGGCGCGATGGACACGGTGGGACGATTCGTAGCGCCTCCAGAATTCGCTTTTGGAGATGCGGTCGCCGTCGCGCAGTTCGGGAATCGGTTCGCGCTTCGTCCGCCGTTCGAGCAACTTGCCCATCGCGTCCACCTCCGCAGACCAGCATAACAAACCCATCGCGAAATCCAAAATCATCCGGTGGTTCGCCCGGCATCCCGATCACCGTCCCGGCAATGGCAGCAGGTACGCCTCGGCTTCGCTCGCCGTGCGGACGCGCGGTCCGCAGCCGACCAGCACGTTCTTCCCGTCGGCCGTCAGGTCGATCGAATAGATTGGGCCAAAGGATACGTCCACGGCACCCTTCAATTTGCCGTCGGCGACGTTCCAGATCGCGAGTGCGCCGGCGTTCCGCGGGGCAGTGCCGGCCGTCACGAGCGAGGCTCCGTCGGCCGTGAAGCGCACGGCATGGACGAATCCGGCGTGCGAGGGCACGGGCTGCCCCGGCCCCGGCGACTTCAAGTTCGGATGCGGGAAGTCGCGCACGAGGTTACCGCTCGCCACGTCCCAGAGCTTCACCGTGCGGTCGCTGGAGCCGGAGGCGAGCAGTTTGCCGTCCTTCGAGAAGGCGAGGCAGAAGACCTGGTCGCGGTGGCCCGGCGGCACCGGCTGACCGGCGGCCGGGGGTGGTTCGGGGAAGCCCTTGATCTCGCGCACGAGGTTCCCGCTCGCGGCGTCCCAGAGTTTGATGCTCTTGTCGAAGCTGCCGGAGGCGATCTGCTTACCGTCGGGGCTCCACGCGACGACGTAGACCGGGTGCGGCAGCGGCATCGCCGTGTGGGCCTTGATGTCCTTGAGGAGCGCCGGCGTGGGCTTCGTGAGGTCGTAGATGCGGACGCCGCCGTCGTGGCACGCCGTCGCCAGTTGCGTGCCGTCCTTGTTGAAGGCGACGCAGTCGACGAGGTTCGGGTGCGGGATCGACTTCGGCTGGTCGGACGCGACCGTCCAGACGCGGGCGATGCCGTCGTCGGCGCCGGTGAGCAGTTGCGATTCGCTCAGGTAAACGAACGAGGCGACGGCGGCGGGGTGCGGGAACGTCTGCACGACGGTGCCGAACTCCGCCGGCAACGGTTGGCCGGGGTTGAACAGCGTGTTCCAGACCGTGACGGTCTTGTCGGCGAGGCTCGCGGCGAGCGACTGCCCGTTCGGGTGGAACGCCAGCTCGGCCACCTTCGCCGACGCCTTGAACGACCCGGCGAGTTGGCCGTTGTTGATCGTGTAGACCTGCACCGTGTTGGCCGCGTCGACGGCGGCGAGGAGCTGGCCGTTGCGGCTCACCGCGATCGCCGTTGCGGGGCCGGCCAGCTCGACGTTCGCTTCCTTTTGCAGGTTGCCGACGTTCCAGCGGCCAAGCGCTTTCGTCGAACCGGGCGCGAGTAGCGAGTTCGTGTTCGGGATCGTCGTCAGGCCGCCGCGCGCGACTTCGGCTTCCTTCAGCGAGCGCACGATCGCGATGGGGTGCTGGTGGGCCGCCTTCTCTTCGATCACGGTCACGGATGGTTGATTCGGGTGATAGGCCACGGCGACCGGATTCGTGGCGGCCGGGAAGAACTGGAGCGGCAGGCCGGTCGCGACGGCGAACACCGCGGCCGACTTGTCGACGGAGCCGACGAGCAGGTTCAGCCGATCTGGGCTGAACGCGAGCGACGTGGCATCGACGGCGAGTGCGGGAAACGGGAGCTCCTTGCCGTCGGCCGTTTGCCAGAGCTTGACCGTCTTACCGGTCGCGACGGCGAGAACCGCGGCATCGCGTGCGAGGGCGATCGCCTTCGGCGCGTCCGGCAGCGTGCCGTAGGTCCGCGTCTCCTTCGCCGTCGCGAGGGACCATTGCTTCACGGTCTTGTCGGCGCCGGCGGTCAGGAGATCGCCGTTCGGAAGGATCGCGAGTTGCCGTACGCCGCCCGCGTGGGCCGGGAGGCTGGCCGTTGTCGCGAGTTCGATCAGGGGCGTCGATTTGTCCTCCAGGCCGATCGCGACGGTCTTGTTATCGGCGAAGATCGCCAGGCCGTTGACGGCGACCGTCGGCACGAGCAGCGTCTGCAGTTCGCGGCCGGCGTCGGCGTCGTAGGCGATCAGCGACCGCCCTTTCGGCCCGACGACGCTCGCGACGACGCGCGTTCCGCTCGCGGATACCGCGACGGCTTCGGTCGGCCCGATCGTCGCGATCTCCTTCGCCACCTTGTTGTCCGCGCCGCGGACGACGAGTTTGTGGACGGCCCCGTTCGAAACGGCAACTACCGATTTCGCGGCCGACCTCGCGAAGGCTGTCAACTTCCCGGCCACCGTTTCCGGCGGGGTCACGGCCTTCCCGGTCAACTTGTCGAACACCAATCCCAGACCGGTTTCATCCGTCGCCCGGAACTGCGGCTGACCCGCGACCGCTTCGAGCGCCCGCACGGCTCCCTTGAGCGGCACCGTCGCCACCGGTTCCACCTTCATCCCCTTCGCGGGAATCGGTAGTTTCCAGACTTTCACCGGCCCGGCCGCATCGGAACTGGCGAGGTGCTGGCCATCGGCGGACAGCGCGAGCGCGACGACCGGCTTCGCGTGCGCCGCCGGAATCGCGGCGAGCGGCTGTCCGCTCGATGCCGTCCAGAGCCGCACCGTGCCGTTCGCTTCGCCGGCCACGATCAGGTCGTTCGCCATCATCACCGATGCGATCGCCGTTTCGGCTCCGGCGAGCGTCTTCTCGGCCGCGCCGTTGTTCCAGATGCGAACGAGCTTGTCCTTGCTTCCCGTGAGGACGCGCTTGCCATCGATATGGGCGATCAAGGCCGTGGCGGCGTCCACGTGCGCGAGCGCTTTCGCGGCCACCAGGGGATACGTGTGCGCCTTTACGAGTCCGTCGTCGCCGGCAGAGAGGAGTTGCGTGCCGTTCGGGTGGAATGCGATGCCGCGCACGGCTCCCGCGTGCGCGAGCAGTTCGCCCTTCGGTTTGCCGTCGTTGCCGAAGACCGCGACTTTGCCATCGACGGTGCCGACGGCGTAGGCGGTATTGTTCGCGGCGATCGCGAGCGCCGTAGGCTCGACGGGCAACACCGCGGCGGGAAACGTAGGCTGACCGTTGGCGGTGTTGAGCCAGCGGATCGACTTGTCGGCGGTCGCGGCGAACAGGATGTTTCCGTCGGCGCTCAAGAGCGCGGAGCCGATCGCGGCGGGAACCTCGGCGAGTTTTTTGGGCGCCGTCGCCGTATTCGGCCAGACGCGGATCGTGCCGTCGACCGAAGTCGTAACGACGTTGCCGCCGACGGCGAGCAGTCCGTTGAGTTCCGCCGGCCCAGTGCCGATCGCGCCGAGCGGCTTGCCGTCCGTCGCGCTCCAGTAGCGGATGATGCGATCGGCACCCGCCGACACGATCGCGGGCTGGTTCGGCACGAACGCGAGGGCGTGCACGGCGCCGCCGGCCGTCGGCACTTCCACCGTTTGTTTTCCATCCGCGGTCGCGAAGATGCGCACCTTGCCGTCGGCGCTGCCGACGGCGTAGGCCTTCCCGTCTGCGGCCACGGTCGTCTTCGGCCCCGACCCGCCAACTGCGACTTCCCGCAGCGGCTTGCTGCTCGGAACGTCCCAGATCTTCGCGAAGTTGTCCGCCCCGCCGCTGGCGAGCCGGTCGCCGGTTGGCGCGAACGCAATGGATAGCACGAGGCTCTGGTGCCCCTGCGGTCCGGCGAACGTGCGCAATTCCTTGCCGTCGGCCGCGTTCCACAATTTGATAGTCTTGTCGAAGCTCCCCGTGGCCACGAGCTTGCCGTCCGGCGAGTACGCGACGGCGTACACCGGATCGGTGTGGCCTTTGAAGATCAGGAGCGGTTTCGGTTCGGCGGGCGGCTGGGCAACGAGCCAACCGGCGGCGAGCAAGACGACGAGTGCGGAGAGAGGTCGGGACATCGCGAGGCCTCGGAAGGGGCGAACCGGCGGGAAGGGCAGTTTCGCAGGTTCGGGCGCGGGAGTCAACGAGGGGCAGCGGATGGATTTCCATAATCCGGTCAGTTCGTACAGCCACCTCTTCGCGGCGTTCTGGATGGTGTTTGTCGGGCTGTACCTGCTGCGCCTCGCGGCGCACCACCCGCTCGGCCATCGGTTCAGCCTTCTGGCCTTCGCCATCAGCGGCGTCACGCTTTACTTGTTCAGCGGTCTCTTCCACGGCATCCGCCACGATTCGGAAGATACGAAGCGCGTCTGGCAGCTCCTCGATCAATCGGCCATCTTCTGGCTCATCGTCGGTTCGAACGTCCCGATCGCCGTCTATCTGCTCTCACCACGAACCCGTAACCTCCTGCTCGGCGGCATGGTGGCGCTCGCCGCCGCGGGCACCGCGTGCCTCTGGCTGCTGCCGAAGCCGCCGTATCTGCTCCTGATCGGCCTCTACGTCGGCCTCGGCGTCATCAGCCTCATCCCGTTGCGGGCGTATTTTCGCCTGCTCGGCTGGGGCGGCCTGTTCTGGATCATCGCCTTGGCGGTGGGCTATATCGGCGGCGCCGCGTGCGAGGCGATGAAATGGCCGACCTTCCTGCGCGACGACGCCGGCCTGCCCATCGTGGGACCGCACGAGATGCTGCACTTCGGCGATCTGTTCGGCACGCTCGCGCACCTCACCCTCGTGGTGAAATACGTACTGCCCCACTATGAAGCCTTGCGCGGCGTGCCGGCAGACTGTTAGCGCGGTTGGCGTTCCGAGTCCCGCCGCGTATCCTTGCCGTCACCCACCCCCGGCCGTCCGGCCAACCTTTCCTCATCGGGACGCACTCCATGTTCCTCCGTGCTTGTACGCTCGCAGCACTGCTGCTCGTCGTACCATTCGCCGTCCGCGCCGCCGACCCGCCCCCGGGATTCACCGCGCTCTTCAATGGCAAGGACCTTGCCGGCTGGCACGGCTGGGCCATCCATTCCAAGGGCGCCTCGCCCGTCGACCTCGCCAAGCTTCCCGCCGCCGAACGCGCCGCCAAGATCGAGGCCTTCACCGAGGACGCCAAGAAGCACTGGTCCGTCCAGAACGGCGAACTGGTGAACGACGGCCACGGCGCGTACCTGGCCACCGACAAGGAACTCGGCGACTACGAACTGCACATCGAATACAAGACCGTCCCCAAGGCCGACTCCGGCATCTACCTCAAGGGCCAGCCCCAGGTGCAGATCTGGGATTCCACCGAAGCCGATCCGACCGGCCTCGGCAAGAAGTTCGGCTCCGGCGGACTCTGGAACAACACCAAGTACAAGGAAGGCAAGGACCCGCTCGTCCTCGCCGACAAGCCGCTCGGCGAATGGAACAAGTTCCGCATCATCCAGGTCGGAGCCCGCACGACCGTTTACCTGAACGACAAGCTCGTCGTCGACCACGCCCTCATGGAGAACTTCTTCCAGAAGGACCAGCCGTTTCCGAAGCTCGGCAAGGTCCTCCTGCAGACCCACGGCGGCGAAATCCGCTGGCGGAACATCTTCGTGAAGGAACTGAACGCGACCGAGGCGAATGCCTACCTCGCCGAGAAGTACAAGGACGGCTTCAAGCCGCTCTTCGACGGCAAGTCGCTCGACGGCTGGGCCGGCGCGGTCGAAAACTATGAAGTCGTGGACGGCGCGATCGTCTGCAAGCCGAAGAAGGGTGGCGTCCTTCGCACGAAGGACGAGTATTCGGACTTCGAAGTGTTCCTCGAATTCAAGCTGCCCAAGAACGGCAACAACGGCCTCGCCATCCGCTACCCCGGCATGGGCGACACCGCCTACGTCGGCATGTGCGAACTGCAAGTCCTCGACGACGACTACAAGGGGATCGACCCGCGCCAGGCGCACGGCTCCGCCTACGGCATGGCCGCCGCCAAGCGCGGCTTCCACCGCCCCATCGGCGAGTGGAACTTCCAGCACGTTGTCGTGAAAGGCTCCACCATTCGCGTCGAGCTGAACGGGAACCTGATCCTCGACACCGACCTCTCGAAGATCACCGAGTACATGGCCAACTCGCCGCACCCCGGCAAGGAGCGCACGACCGGCTTCTTCGGCTTCGCCGGCCACAGCGACCCCGTCGCCTTCAAGAACGTGGCGATCAAGGCTCTGAAGTAACCACTCGACTGCCCCGCGGACGTTCGTCCGCGGGCTTCGCCCATCTCCCAATTCAAGGACATCCGACCATGAAAAAAATCACCCGCCGTTCCGCCCTTAAGGCCGCGGCCGCCGGCATCGCCGCGCCGATGGTCTTCCGACACCACGCCACTGCCGCCCCCAGCGAAACACTCTACCACGCCAGCTTCGCCGCCGACGGCATGGGCGCCTCCGACTGGGGCGCGCTCACGGCCAGCCCGCACGTCAAGCTCGTCGCCGTCGCGGAAGTCGACGCCAACCGGATCGCCAAGGTGAAGACCCGCTTCCCGGACGTGAAGGTCTACACCGACTGGCGCGAACTCCTCGACAAGGAAAAGAACCTCAACTCGGCCAATATCAGCACGCCGGACCACATGCACGCGTCGATCAGCCTGCGTGCCATGCGTCAGGGGATCAACGTCTACACGCAAAAACCCCTGACACAAACGATCGCCGAATCCCGGCTGATGGCGAAGGTCGCCGCCGAGATGAAGGTCGTCACGCAGATGGGCATCCAGGTCCACGCCGACAAGAAGCACCGCACCTGCGTCGCGCTCATCCAGTCCGGCGCCATCGGCAAGGTGAAGGAAGTGCATAGCTGGAGCGGCAAGACCTGGGGCGACGACAAGCCGCGGCCCGATCGCAAGGACGAGGTTCCCGCGACGTTCGACTGGGACAAGTGGCTCGGCGTCGCCGCCGAACGCCCCTTCATCAAGGGCTACTACCACCCCGGCGAGTGGCGCAAGCGCCTCGACTTCGGCACCGGCACCTTCGGCGACATGGGCTGCCACATCCTCGACCCCGTCTTCAGTTCGCTCGCGCTCACGGCACCCAAATCCGTGAAGTCGACCGGCGAGGAAGCCCACGCCGATAGCTGGGGCCTCGAAACCGCCGTTACCTTCGTCTTCCCCGAAACGAAGTATACCACCGACAACGTGACACTGTACTGGACGAACGGCAAGCGCCGGCCGCCGGCGGAAATCGTCAAACACCTCGGCGACCACAAACTGGAGTTCCAGGGGAGCATCTACATCGGCACCGAAGGCGTGCTCTACTCGCCGTACGACGGCGGACGGATGCCGATCCTGCTGCCGGAGGAAAAGTACAAGGAGCGCAAGGACCTGCCGTCACTGCCGAGCGAGAACCACTACCTGCAGTTCGTGGACGCCTGCCGCGGCGTCGGCAAGACCGGCGCGCCGTTCTCCTTCGCCGGCCCGATGACCGAGTCGATCCTGCTCGGCTGCCTGTCGACGCGATTCCCGGAGAAGTCGCTGGAATGGGACGCCGCAAAGATGTTGATCACGAACGAGTCCGCCGCCAACAAGTTCGTGAGCCGCGAGTACCGCAAGGGCTGGGAAGTGGCGGGGGTGTAACTGCTTGGATCGCGGCCCCGGAACGACGATCGCCGTTGGCCGGAGCCGCCAATCTTGGGAGCGTTTGTACGGCTGGTGCCGGCCCCGGTCTTCAAAACCGGCGGGGGGTGTGAACAACGCTCCCAGTGGGTTCGATTCCCATACGCTCCCGTCTCGCAAGCCACATTTTGAATCGGCGCGCCGCCGCCGAACGGTTACAATTCGTTTTCATCGACCGCCTCCGAGCGATTCTCCCCGATTCCGAGAGCTGCCGCGATGAGCGACGACCTCACGCAAGCCCCCACGCCATCGCCGTCGGACGAGCCGGCAACCAAGCCGAGTGCCCCTGCCGACACCGGCTACGAGATCGGCGTCGAGATCGCCCGCGGCGGCATGGGAACCATTCACCGCGGCCGCGACCGCGCGCTCGATCGCGAAGTCGCCATCAAGATCCTGCAAGACCACTACCCGATCGGCAGTTCCACGGCACGGCGGTTCGTGGACGAAGCCCGCATCACCGGGCAGCTCCAGCACCCCGGTATTCCGCCCATCCACCACGTCGGCACGCTGCCCGACGGTCGGCCGTTCCTCGCCATGAAGCTCGTGAAGGGCCGCACGCTCGAGGAGATTCTGAAGGAGCGGGACGGCACGAACAAGCTGGGTGTGTTCGAGGCGGTCTGCCAGGCTGTCGGGTATGCGCACGCGCACCGCGTGATCCACCGCGACCTGAAGCCGGCGAACGTGATGGTTGGGAGCTTCAGCGAAGTGCAGGTGATGGACTGGGGCCTGGCGAAGGTGCTGGACCGGCCGGAAGCGAGGATGGTCGCGGAGGACCCGAACGCGACGACGGCGCTGGGCACGGCGATCCGCCGCTCGGCCGATTCCACCGACGACGTGACGCAGGACGGCGACGTGCTGGGCACGCCGGCGTACATGCCGCCGGAGCAGGCGATCGGCGCGATCGACGACGTGGATGCGCAGTCGGACGTGTTCGGCCTCGGGGCGATCCTGTGCGCGATCCTGACGGGCCAGCCACCGTTCGTGGGCGGGGACGCGAAGAGCACGCGGCAGATGGCGGCGAAGGGGAAGCTGGACGACGCGTTCGCCCGGTTGGACGCGTGCGGGGCCGATCCGGAGTGGATCGCTCTGGCGAAGCGGTGCCTGAGTTCGGAGAAGGCGGACCGGCCGGCGGACGCGAACGTGGTGGCTGTGGAAGCGGCTCGGCTTCGCGCCGATGCGGAGGAGCGCGCGAAGCGCGCCGAGCTGGAACGCGAGCGGGCGCGGGTGCAGGCGGAGGAGTTGCGGAAGCGCCGACGCGTGCAGGCGGCGCTGGCGGGCGCGGTGGCGCTCCTGCTCTTTGCGGGTGGGGCGTTCGCGTGGTGGCTGGATCACCAGGCGGAGCAGCGCAAGGCCGAAGCACTGAGGCGGGAACTGGAAGACCAGCAGCGGAAGTCGGCGAACGCCGCCGCCGCCGCCGCCCTGTTGGAGCGCGGCGAAGGAGCGCTGCGTCGGGACGACCTGGAAACGGCGGCGCTGGCGATCGATCAGGCGAAACGGCTGATGGCCGAAGGCGGCGCGGACGAACACGAAAGGCGACTCGGCCGCCTCGGCGCGGACGTGATGTTCCTGCGCGACCTGATCGCCATCGATGAATACCGCTGGACGCCCGATCGGGACACCGGCTTCATGCCCGCGAAAGAGCTTGTCATCGAGCGCTTTGTCGTGGCGCTCTCCAAATTGGGATTGTTGCCGATGCCGGATCGGGGCGAAGCCATCGCGGCGCGGCTCGCCGACTCGCCCCTGCGCGATCGGGTCGTCGACATCTACGAACGGATGCTCTGGGTGTATCGCGAGGCCGATGTCGCCACGGTGCTCGCGAAGGTGGACCCGGACCCCTACCGCGATCGTTTTCGCGCCGCGATCGTCGCGAACGATTCCAAAAGCATCGCCGCGATGATCGAACGACCGGAGTTCCTCGAACAGCCCGCCGGGTTCGTCGGCCTCGCCGCGTGGGCCAGTCCGGTACCCGAAGCGATCCGCCGCGATATCGTCAATCGCGTCGTCCTGCGCTGGCCGAACAACCCGGCCGTATTAGTGAATGCCGGATACCTGTTCCCGACCAATCGCCGTACCGGAGCGGACGAACGCCTGCGCTGGTTCCAGGCGGCGCTCGCGGCCCATCCGAACAACATCTATCCGCTCAACGGCATCGGCCTCGCGCTGCACCACCGCGGCGACTACGACGACGCCATCCTCTACTTCCGCGAGGCGATCCGCCAGGCGCCGAAGAGCGCCATCTCGTGGAACAACCTCGGTATCTCGCAGCGCGACTCCTTTCGCTTCGACGAAGCCCGCAAGAGCTTCGAAGAATCGATCCGCCTCGATCCCACGTATGCCAATGCCCACCGCAACCTTGGGACGTTAGAACTGGGCCGTCATAACAACTCCGCGGCGCGCAGACACTTCGAGGACGCGCTCCGTGTCAATCCGAAACTGGCCGTGGCGCTTGTCGATCTCGCGAACCTGGATCGAGCCGAGGGCCAGTACGAGCGCGCCGTCGAACGGCTTCGCGAAGCCCTGCGGATCGAACCCGACTTGCCGATCGCGCACTATTCACTGGGCCAGGCCCGATTGGATGCCAAAGACTACAATGACGCGCTGGATTCGTTTCGGACCGCGGTCAAATTCGATCCCGTGTCGTACTCCCTGCCGGGCCTTCGAGGAATCGTGCTCCTGCGGAAAGACGGCCCCGCCGCCGCCATCGAGAGTTTCCGCGAGGCCACCCGGATCCACCCCCAGCACGACCTCAACTGGATCTTGCTGGCGAATGCCCAACGCGATTCGGGCCGACTTCCCGACGCCATCGCCACCTACCGCGAGGCCACCGAACCGTATCCGCTCAACATCCACTTCCACAACAACCTGGGCATGGTGCTCCGCCAGGCCGGGCAACTCGATGAGGCGCTGAAGTGCTTCGAACGCGCCTGCCAACTCAACCCGCGCGCCGCCATTCCCATCCGCAACATCGGCAGCATCCACCTCCAACGCAAGGAGAAGGACCAGGCGATCGCCAAGTTCCGCGAGGCGATCGCCGTCGATCCGACCTACGTCGATGCGAGGCTCGACATCGCTTATCAACTTCGACTGCAAGGGAAGCTCGACGAGGCGACGGCCGAGACCGAGACGGCCCTGCGATACAATCCGGGTCACGTCACGGCGTGGCTCGATCTCGGCTTCTGTTGGAAGCACCGGCAGCAACCCGACCGGGCGCTCGCCTGCTTCTTCGAGGCCACGCGGATCAACACCCGCTATGCCCCTCCGTGGTACAACCTCGGCGACCTGCGCCAGGCGCAAGGCGATCTCCTCGGCGCGATGCGCTGCTTCGAGCAGGCCATCGAGCGCGATCCGGGGCACGCGACGGCGATCAACAGCTTGGCGTGGATCCTCGCGGCGGGGCCGGTGGAATTCCGCGACGCAAAGCGGGCGATCGAACTGGCAACCCGCGCGTGCGAGGTGACGAGTTGGAACGAATCGAATTTCATCGACACGCTCGCCGTCGCCCACGCCGCCGCCGGGGACTTCGCGAAAGCAATCGAAGTGCAAAATCGGGCGTTGAACTTCCCGAACATCGAGATGCGCGGCGGGCCGCAGATGCGGAAGCAGCGCGAGTTGTTCCAGCAAGGCCAGCCGTACACGGAACCCGGCCTGGCACAACGAACGCCGGAACTCGCGCCGCCGCCGCGATCACGGTGATTTCTTCAGGAACCCCGCCCGGTCCTTCGCGATCTTGCGGACGTCGGCTTCGCCAAGGATGAAAACGTCCGTCCGGGCCTTGTCGTCCACGCGGGCATAGAGACGCGTACCATTGCTCCCGCCCTCTTCGCGGCCGATCTGGAGCGTCTTCGTCACGCCGCCGCGCTGGGTGATCGTGATCGTCCGCTGCGGCGGTAGGAGGCCGTAGAGCTTGAGGTCGACACCCTTGTCGGCAGCGAAGCGCTGCGCCTTGAGGCCGGCGAGCGCATCGAGTAGTTCGGTGACGGCGGCCGGGTCGACGAGGTCAGTCGGCTTCGCGGCGTCGACCCAGTTCGCGCCGACCTTCGTGTACTTCCATTTCTGTTCGCCGGCCTGGAAGTCGATCGCTTCGACCTGCGAAGCGTCCAAGCCGGTCCAGGCCGTGCGCTTGCGATACTCGCCCGTCACCTTCGCCGTCAGGGCGCGGTCAAGTACGGCCACGAGGTCGCCCTTCTCGAGTTTCGCGAACGCCTTGCCGCCCTTCTCGTTGCCAACGAGAAGGCTCAGCACTTCCGTCTGGCCGTTCTTGAGCGTCCATTTCACCGCCGGTTTGTCGAGTCCGTAAGGCTTCAGGTCCTTCGGCTTCTCGGCCTCGAGTTCCTCCGCCTGGAGCTTCGCGAGGGCGTTGATGAACTCGTCGATGTCGGCTTGCTCGGCCTCGGCTTCGACGGGCAGCACCATCTTCCAGGTGCCGTTGATCTCGGCGAAGGTGACGGTGCGGTCGGCGCGGGTCATTTCGATCCGGTCGGCCTTCGGGAAGCGGGCGAGCGCGCGGTCGCGGAACTTCAGCGGCTCGGCCAGCAGCCGCTTCGCGAGCGAGCCGGGCAAAACGCCGACCGAGACATCCTTCGCGCCGTCGACGAGGACGAACCGATCACCCTCGGGCTGCTTGTCGTCGACCGGCTTGCCGATCTTGAGGACCTTGTCCACCGGCTTGTCGAGGCCGACTTTGAGCGTGAGGGTCGCAGCCGGGGCGTCGAGGCCGAACGGCTTCAGATCCTTCGGTGCGAACGCCGCCACCTTCGAGGCCCGTAGCTTCGAGAGTTGATCGGAGAGATCGTCGAGGATCGTCTGGTCGGCTTTGAACTTCGCCGGCTTGACCATGTCCCAGCCGACCGTCGCCCCCTGCGTGATCTCCAGTTCATCGGCCCCCATCTTGCGAACGAGCGTCGTGAGCGCCGGGGCGTCAAAGGCGAGCAGGGCGCGGTCGGCGAAGTCGAGTTTGCCGCGGGCGAGGGCCTGCGCGGCCGGATCGGCGAGCAGCACGGCGGCGGGGCCGTCGTCGACGCGGGCGTAGCGGCTGGTCCCGTTGGGTTTGCCGAGCTTCACCGCGTGCGTCTCGGTCTTGCCGTCGGCGGTGAAGGTTCCGGTGATCGTGTACTCCGGCTTGTCCAAGCCGAAGTCGCCCCACTTCACGGCCGGGCCGTAGGCGACGATCTCGCGGACCGCCGGGCGGGCGAGGAAGCCGAGGAGTTGATCGACCGTCGGCTTGTCCGGCGCGAAGGTCGCGCCTTCGGCCTTCCACGCGCCCATCGCGTCCTTCGCGAGCGTCACGTTCTCGTCCGCTTTCGGCCCGACGATCTGCACCTTCACGAGTGCATCTGGCTTCTGGTTCAGCACCGTCTTGTCGAGCAGGTCGAGCGCGGGCTTGTCCACGTCCTTCAGGAAGGCATCGTTCACCGTGAAGACGGCGGTGTTCGGCCCGTCGGCGAGCCTGGCGTAGCGGGTATTCGGCGCATCGGTCGCCTTGCCGATCAGGAGCGTCCGCGTCACCGGCGTTTCGATCTTCGGGTCGTCGGCCTTCGGCTCCTTGTAGGAAACGACGAGCTTGATCGCCGGCTTGTCGAGCCCGTGCTTGGCGGGATCGACTGTCGCGGCGTCGTATTTCTCGGCCCGCAGGCTCGCCACGGCGGAGGCCGCCGCGTTCGCCGCGAGGAACGGCGCGGGGGCGTCGAACGGGCCGGAAATCTTCCAGTTCGCACCCTCGCCGGCAAGCTTGTACGTTTCCTTTCCCTCGTTCCGCGCGATCTCGATCGCCGTTACCTTGTCCGCCGGCACGCTCCAGAGTTGGAGCGGCAGGAACGCCAAGGCGCCGTCCTTGAGCGAGTCGATGGTCGCCTTCGGCACGGTGAAAATGGAGCCGGTACCGTTTCGACGGGCGTAGTATTCGGGCTTGAACTCCGGCGACGAACCGATTTCGATCTTCTCGGTCTTGGTGCCGAAGGCGAGTTCAACAGTCATCGTCGGCTTTGCCAGACCATACTTTTTGTCGAGGTCTTCGGGCTTCGGCGCGTCGTCGACGTACTCCGTGGCTTCGAGGCGCGTCAGGTCGCCGGTGAGTTGGTTCGCCTTCGCGTCGTCGGCGTCGATGGTCAGCGGCTTCGTCAGCTTCCACTTCGTGTCGGCTTTCGTCAGGGCGAAGACATCGGCGCCCTTTGTCACGGTCAGGCCGGCGAGCTTGAGTTCGGCGGTGTCGAAGAGCCGACGGCCGCGATAGGCGAGGGCCGGACGGTCGATCAGCTTCTTGGCGTCGTCGGCGACGACGTTGGCGCGCGGCCAGCCGGCCACTTGCACGTTGAGCTTCTTCTTGTCGACGTCGTGCTTGCCGATCAGGTACTTCACCGTCTGCGGGGCCGGCGGCGTCTGGCCTTCCGGGGCCTTATCCTGAATTGTCAGAGTGATCGCGCTCGTGCCGTCGATCCCCATCGAGGCGAGCGCCATCGGCGACGGGTTGTCCACGACGTTCTTCTCGCCCATCGGCTGCGCGACGATCAGCGGGTCGGCCATGCCGGCCGGGTTCTTCGCCTCGAGCTTTGCGAGGGCGTCGATCAGTTCCGTCGCCTTCGTCGACTCGGCCAGGATGTCGCCGACGTACCAACGGTCCTGCTTGTCGTCCTCCTTCTCGGCGTTCTTATTGCCCTTTCGCTTCGTCAGCGTCACCGGCGTCTGGCCCTTGAGCGCGATCTCGACCTTCTGCACATCGTCGGTCTCGAAGCGGGCGAGCTGGGCATCCCGCAGGTCGTCGGCCTTCGGGAAGAGGTCGGCGAACTTGTCGGCCTTCACTTCGAAGAGCAAGTCGAGTCCGTCGATGCTCGCAAAGTGATAGGTCTCGATGGTGGGCTGCGGCGGAGGCGGCGGCGGGGCGAACGGCTGGGCCGGCGGCGGGGGCGTGCCCGGCTTCACGATCGTGCGCGACACTTTGCCGACCCGCAGTGTCGTCGGGCCGGCCTTGCGCGTGACGACGAGGACGCGTTCGGGCTTGTCCAGGCCGGTCTCGGCAGAGGGCTTCGCGGGCAGGAACTGCTCGACCCAGATTTCGGGGATCGCCGTGAGGATGCCGCGGAGCTTCGCCGGGTCGAGCCGATCGCGAATGGCCGTGTAGGTCTTGTTCGCCTGGCCGACACCGATCGATTCCAGTTCCCAGACCGTCGCGAGCTTGTTCGCGGTCAGCGCCGGTTCGCCCGTGGAGTCGCGCTCTGGCTTCGGCTGCGGGTTCGGCGCCACACGCTTGATGGCCACGCCGGCATCGGCCGTCTCCAGCTTCACCGCCACGATATCGTTGCTCGCGACGGCCCAGCGGCCTCCCGGCGGCGGCGTCTGGTTCGGCGCGAGGGATTCTCCGCCCGTGAGCTTCACGCGCTCGAACTCCGGGAAGAGTTGCTTGCGGCGGTATTCCTCCGGCTTGCGGGCGACGACCTGCATCAGGTCCGAATCGAAGCGAAGGAGGTCCGCGTGGTCGTCGACCTTTACCCACGTCGGCCGGGCGTATTCGGGTTCGTCGGGTTTCGCCTCCGGCCGGCCGAGGGTCAGCGTCACGGTTCGGGCGCCAGTGCCCAACTTCGCGACGATCGGCTTCTGAGTCGCGTCGAGGCCATAGGGCTTCAGGTCGGCTTCGGGCGCGACCGGTTGGAAGCGGGATTTCAGATTGGCCAGCGCGGCAACGAGCGCTTCGGCTTCGCTCTGGCGGACGGGCCAGTTGCCGGGTTGAGTCCAAACACCATCGGCTCCGCGCACCAGCGCGAGCGTGTCCTTGTCGATCGTAAGGGACACGGTCCGCACGTCGGCGGGATTGAGCGGCGCGAGGGCTTCGACGGCCGGGGATGCCGGTGCGACCGGCGTGCCGACGCCCAGGGAGGGCGCGAGGGCGTCGCCCTTCCAGACCCAGAAGGCGGACCCGGCGACGAGAACGGCGAGGAGTATCGTTGTGAACCAGCGCATGGCAATTTTCGGTTGAAGAGTTTTTCACCGCGGAGGACGCGGAGATCGCAGAGACAACGAATCCGATCGTGATCGATACTTCTCTCTGCGTCCTCCGCGTTCTGGCGCGGTGAGTCGGTGTTGATCCTATCTGACTTTCCGCATCATCAGCATCAGCACGCCGAGGTAGGCGCATAGCATCGGCAGCCCGATGGCGGTCCCGAGCCTCCAGTACAACGTTTGCTTTTCATCCAACGTGACGCGCGGGTACTGCCATTTCTTTTCGGCCGGCAGATCCTTCGGCAGACGATCCTCGCGTTTGAGCTGCCAGTTGAGCGTGTGGACGATGAGCTTCTCGTGGGCCGGATCGAGCGTTCGACCCGCGATGAGGCCGCCGTGGCCAAAGACCGCCACGCGCACGCTCGGGGTCTTCGGGCGGTCTTCGGGCTTCACGACGTTCGCGTACAACTCCGGTTCCACGACGAGCGGCGAGAGGCCGCCCCAACTGCCGATCGCGGCCCCGACTGTGGCCGCGGCTTGCTCCGTGGCCTTCTGGGCGGTGTCCTTGTTGAGGAACCACTCCGCCGGCACGGTGCGCTCGATCGCGGCACCGACCGGGAACGGTCCCTTGCGCTCCTCGTCGCGCGTGCCGCGCTTCGGATCGTCCGGCTTGGGCGGTGAATATTCCGGCACATAGTCCCCTTCGGGAACCGGCTTGTCCTCGCCCCACGCGTCCTTCGAACTTTCCGCGATCGTCGCCGTGAACTTCTGCCGCGCCGCCACTTGAGAATTGAGATAGATCGGCCGGAACCAGTTCCGCCGCAGTTGCGCCTGCGCCTCCGATGTGCGACCCGATACCAGCATGGCCGCCGCGATCGGGTTGGGCGCCTTGTTCTTCCCAGGAATATCAAATGTCACGGGCGGTACCGTCACCGTTCCTCCCGCACGGAGCGTTTCCCCGCTTTGCTCGATCATGGCGCGCGTTTCGGCATCGAACATAACGGTCAGGTTGCTGAACTCGAAACCGAGCCGCTTGAAGACACCCTCGAGGGCATCTTCGGGGAAGCCGGGAATCGGCCGCGTGTCCGCGGGATTGACCGCGCCGAACAGACCGAGCACCGGCTTGCCGGCCTTCAGAAAATCCTTCACGACATCCGCCTGTTCCTCGGTCAGCGCGTAGATCAGATTCGGCAGGTAGTCGCCGGCGACGAGGTTCGGCGTCGTCTGCCGCGGCACGATCAGCACGTCGCAGTCGGCGATGGCCTGCGCGAGTTTCCGTTTCACATCCGTCGTCCGCCGCGATTCCACGGCCCGCTCGTTCTTCATCGCGTCGAAATACTTCGGGCGAATCTTGTCCAACTCCTCCTGATTCGCCTTCAGACGATCCTGCGTTCCCTTGATTGCCTCGACCAGGAACTCGGAGGCGGCCTTGCGATCGTCTTCCGTCTCGAATTCCTGGTTGAACTTCACGAACTCCAACTTCCGGGCGATCTGGTTCAGCGGTTCCTTGTCGACGGTTTCCTTGGATTTCGTGAACGCCATCAGCTGCAATTCGAGGCGCGGCTGACGCGCGCTCAGAACGGCGTAAGCGTTCTCGAGCGCGGTCAGTTCGTTTTCCGCGAAGGTGTCGCCGGCCGCGGTGCCCGCGCCGCGCCCGAGGCCGCGCCGCGTGAACACGTCCACGATCTCGAAGCCGTTGCGCTCGAGCATCCGCCGCAGACCGCCGCTCGTGTAACGATCCGCCTCCTCGTCGCCGGCGGATTGCGACGCGAAGAACGGGTGGATGATAAGCAGGCCGACTTTCGGTTTCTTTTCGCCGAGCTTGAAGACGCGATCGGCGAACGGGCGGATCCCCTGCGGGATCAGCACGAGATTCTTGTTCTTGGCTTGCGTCGTCCCGTCGGCACGCTTCACGATCTCCTGCGAGGCGGTCTTGTCGAGCAGCAGAAACTCTCCAAAGCTCAATCGCTGAACCTTGCCGTCGGCGTGAAAGAAGATGCTGTTCTCCGGGGCGGACTCGAGCGCGGCGCGGAGGTTCGGGGACTCCTTCGTCAGCTCGTCGAGCTGGTCGAGGTAGCTCTCGTCCGTGGTATCGAGGACCGTGACGCGGAACTGCGGGCCGATCTCGCGGAAGAGGTCGACGAGGTCGCGGACCTTCTCGGTCACCTTTCGGTCGGCGGCCGATACGAGGCTGTCGTCGGTCGAATTGTTGACGGCGTCGGTCTTGCGTTGCTTGAGAACGATCACGTCCGTGGGTCGCGTGATCGCTCGGAGTTCGTCGCGGACATCATGCGGCAACGTGAATTGCTTGTCCCGCGTGCAGTCGTAACGTTGGAAGTGCGAGAACGACCAGAAATTCACGATGAGCACGAGGGCGACGGCGAGACCGGTCTGCAGCCAACCGTTCGCACCCACCGCGGTACGGCGACCCGTGACGAGCATGAGCGCGCCAAGCAATTCGACCGCGCCCCACAGCAGCACGGCCACGGCGCCGGCGCCAAGGATCCAACTCGCGAACTTCGCCCCCTCGCCAAATCCGCCGGAGAAGGCGGTCTGATACTGATTCCGAACCGCCGTCGCACCCGCGCCGACGGACTCGACGGGACCGAGATTCGGCGATTCCGTGGCGAGCAGCACGCCACCGATCGCGGCCGCGAGCAAGCCCGTGAGGCCGAGGGCGCGGATCGTGAAGCGGAACAGGTTGCCGAGCGTCGTGCGCTGTCGTGCGTCAGCCATCGTGTCCCTCATCATTTGCATTTTTCATTTTTCATTGGTCCGAACGAGGAAACCGTTTTCGAACCAATGCAAAATGAGGAATTGAAAATGCAAAATGGTTATCGCAATCGTCTCGCTTCCAAACTCCGCACTGTCAGGAACAGGCAGAGCAGTGTGATCGAGCCGTAGAGCGTCAGGTGCCGCGTGTCGACGATGCCGCGGGTAAAGTCCCGGCGGAAATGTTCCGGGACACTCAGGAAATAGACGATCCGCGTGGTCAGCGATCCCGCGTCGTACTCCGGCCGCCAGAACGCAGCCACTACGAACACCAGGCTCAGAATCATCGCGATCATCGCCGCCACGAGCTGGCTCTTCACCAGACTCGAGACGTAGAGACCAATCGCCAGGAACATCGCACCTGCGAAGAACGCGCCGACGTATGACGTCACCACCGGCCACGGGTCGATGCGCGGCTTCCAGTTCGCGTCGAGATCCAGCAACACCGGTAGATACGCGAGCGTTGGCAGCCACAAGACCACGTAGAAGAGCAGGCACGCGAGATACTTGCCCGCCACGACCTGCCAATCGCGGATCGGTGCGGTCATGAGGCTTTCGAGCGTACCGGTGCCGCGCTCCTCCGCGAGCAGTCGCATCGTGAGCAGCGGGGGAATGAACAGGAAGACGAGCCAGAACTTCTCGTCGCCGAGGAGCGTCTGCATCGGGAATTCGGTCCCGCGCGGTCCCGGCTCCGTCAGCAGGCCGAGCGCGAGGCCGAACAACCGCCCGGTCACAAGCAGGAACACCGCGAGCGTGACAAACCCGATCGGCGAGAAGAAGTACGCCGTGAATTCGCGTTGAATTAAGCTCAGTGTGGGTCTCATGGCGTTGGGAATTCGGAATTCGGAACTCGGAACTCGGATTGGCAACCAAACAAGCGGTCTTCAATTCGCATTCCGCACTCCGCACTCCGCATTTCTCAAATCCCCTCCTGGCCGGTCAGGCGGATGAAGATGTCTTCAAGGTTCTGGTTGCCGTAGCGCTCGCGGACCGCGGCCAGTGATCCGTCAGCCACGACCTGCCCTTGGTAAATGATGATGACCGAATCGCACGCGGCCTCCACCTCGGAGAGGATGTGCGTGCTCAGCAGCATGGTGTGCTGCTGGCCGAGTTCGCGAATCAGCTTGCGAGTCTCGCGAATCTGCGTCGGGTCGAGGCCGGCGGTCGGTTCGTCGAGGATCAGCACCGGCGGGTCGGCGAGCAGCGCGTCGGCAAGACCGACGCGCTGGCGGTAACCCTTCGAGAGTGTGCCGACGAGCTGGGACTTCACATCCTTTAGCCAGCAACGTTCGAGAACATATTCGAGTCGCTTGCGCCGGGTACTCCATCCCAGGCCCTTCAGCCCGGCGCGGAACTTGAGATATTCGGTGACGCGCATGTCGCCGTAAAGCGGGCAGCTTTCCGGCATGTATCCGATGCGGCGGCGGGCTTCGATCGGGTCCCAGAACACATCGCGGCCGTCGATGCTGGCCTTGCCGGACGTGGCCGTGAGAAAGCCGGCGAGGATGCGCATGGTGGTCGACTTCCCGGCCCCGTTCGGTCCGAGGAATCCGACGACCCGGCCTTTGGGCACCTCGAAGGAGATGCCGCGGACCGCGGGATATTCGCCGTAATATTTGAAAAGGTCTTGAACGACGATCATGGCGGGCACGGTCTCGGCGAGGCGGATCGTGGGTGCAACTCGGTGGGCCGTCCGGCATCGACTGGATTAGGCGATCCGTTCCGGCAAGGCAAGGGGCGGAAGCTGGGTGAAGTGACAACGCCGAAACGAGACTTTTCCTTTGACAGTCGAATCCGTTGGCCATTACCATCTGATAAAATGGGTTGACTGGATAATTTAAGACGCCCGCGTGGCCGGTGGAACGATGTTTGATTTCCGCCCTTTCTGGCTTCGACTCGGGTACGTGCTGGGCTTTCGCGAGGAGCCGCCGAAGTTCGCACGCCGCACCGAGGCGACGTCGTCCGACCCTGCGCCTCGACCCGACTCTCCGGCCCTATCCGAGATACGTCCGGTGGACGAGGACTGGCCAGGGCGCCGAATCCTGACGCGCGTCATCATCGCCGGGTTCATAGGGATCGCGTTCTACGGTTTCTTCGCGAATGCCAGCCGCGTCCTGATTCCGCTCATCTGGGCGCTTGGCACGCTGGCACTCGGCACCCTGACCGGCTTCCTGTTCTGCCTGCCGCGTATCCGTCAGGGCGAACCGGTCGAACGGGAAACCGAAACCATCGACCCGACGAAGGCAGGCGATCCCGCGAAATCCAAGTCCGCCCCCCGCGGCACCGATGGCTACGGATTGGATATCAACACCAACCTTGAACAGATTTCCGACTGGCTATCCAAAATCATCGTCGGCCTCGGCCTTGTGGAACTCCGCAAGATCCCCGGCCACATGGTCGATCTCGCTGACTATATCGCCAAAGACATGGGCGATCCGAGCGCCCGCGCGTTCGCCTGCGGCCTCGTGCTGTTCTTCGCCGTCTGCGGCTTCCTTTACGGCTACCTCTACATGCGGCTGATCCTCAGCCATCGCTTCCGCGAGGCGGACCAGAAATCGAAGGGGCTGGACCAGCAGAAACTCGACGAGACGGCCCGGAAGACTGAAGGCCTTGAATTGTTCGCGATCATCAACGCGGAGATTGCCGGCATTCAAGCCGAACTGCCCGATGCGCCGCCTCACGAGGTGGACGATGCCATTCGTCTCCTGGAGGCCGCCCGCAAACTCCAACCGGACCGCCGCAAGACGAACATGCTCCTCGGCGTGCTCCTCGCGATCAAGAAAAAGGAGTACGAACGGGGTATCCGGATTTGCGAGGAGGCGATCGAAGCCATGCGCCGATCCAGCAGCCTCACCGCGAAGGACGAGGCCGACTTCCGTTACAACATCGCCTGCTTCCACATGGCCGAGGCCAACGACCTCCCGGCCAACGACGCGCGCAAGGCCGAACTGGAATCCAAGGCGATCCGGATACTCGATCAGGCGATCCAGATCTGGCCGGGATTGAAGTCCCTGGCGCGCATGGACCAGCAGCGGGAATGGAATCCGATCAGGAACCGGCCGGAATTCCAGCGATTGGTCGGGGAATGAAAACACGAGCCGAACACGGCTCGTGTGCGTGGGATTCGATTCGGGGAAGCCGACCCGTCCGGGGTGGCTTTCACTCGATGATGTATTCGATGATGTATTCGGTCATGGGAACACCTCGTTAGCGGATTCGTTAAGCTGGCGACCGGCTCGACGCTGCCATTCTACTCCATCGACCGGCCGGCGACGGGAAAATTACCCGAAAACCGACCTCTCGTCCAGAGCGCCGAACCACAGCCGCGCGGCGCGGTCCACTCCCCCTCGACAGAATCCTTCGCAGCCGTTACAGTCCGCGGCCTCGGAGGTAACCCATGCGCAAGGCCCTGATTGTCGTTCTGGTGCTCGCCGCCGTCGGTGGAGCGTATTTCGCGGGCACTCTGTCGAAGCCGGCCGCGCCGGCCGTCGCGGCACCGGCTCCGTCTCCCACCGCGATCGTGGACAATCTCATCGTGCCGACCGGCCTCACGATTCCCGAGAAGCTGCCGGCGATGAAGATCGACGACCCCGCGAAGGTGCTCGCAGGCGAAGTCAAGGTGCCGGTGGACCTGCTGCGCAAGGATCCGCCGGCGAACCCGAACTTCGTCGTACCGGACCTGTCCAAGTAGTCATGGAACGCAAGATCGCCCTGGTGTTGCTCCTGGTCGTGGCGTCGGCTTTGGGCTTGGCCGTCGGCGTCGTCTACGCGCAAGGCGGAGCCGAGGCACCTCCACCCGCCACGCCGGTACCCGCCAAGGTCCGCGACTGGTACGACTTCGCCGACATCGCCCTGCGCGTCGCCACGCTCGTCATCCTCTCCGGCGGCTTCGTCAGCACCTTCGCCGTCCTCACCTCGCTCCGGGCCGGAGCCTATAGCCAGATCTACGGCCGCTTCCAGGGCGTGCTGCTCAAGCTGGCCGACCACCCGCACCTCTTCGAGCGGATGAAGCGCGAGGAGTACACGGCCGCGGAGGACGATCCGACGAACCCCGAAGGCCCCACGCACCCGCATCGCTTCCTCGCGAACTGCATTGTCAACTTGTACGAAGAGGCGTTCCTCCTCTACGAATCCCGCGTGCTCTCCGTGATCGACACGGTGCCGGAGGACTACTGGCAGTCGATGCTCGGGTCGATGCGCGCGGCCTTCGCGCTCAAGTACGTGCGGACGCACTGGGAGTTGCGGCAGGCGTCGTTCTCGCCGAAGTTCAACCGGTTCGTGCACGAAGAGGTCCTGGCCACCATCAACTCACCAACTCTGCAATCGGCGATCCCCACGGCACCAGCGTGAACGGCCGCGCCAGGCGGTCCCGCAGTTCCGTGTCGTGCGGAATCCCCAGGCAATGGTACACCGTCGCGATCACATCCGCCGGCGTCACGGGATTGCGGCTCGGCTTCGCGCCGATCTTGTCGCTCGCGCCATGCACCGCCCCGCCCTGGATCCCGCCGCCCGCCAGCATCAGCGAATAGCAGAAGTTCCAGTGATCGCGACCCGCGTTCGCGTTCACCTTCGGCGTACGCCCGAACTCGCCCATGATGACGACGAGCGTGCGCTCGAACAACCCGCGATCCTCCAGATCGGCGAAGAGACTCGCCACGGCGGAATCGAGCTGCGGGAGGAGTTCGTTCTTGAGCTTGCCGAAGTTGTTGCCGTGGGTGTCCCAGGTGGCGTTCGCGTCCGGCGCCCAACTGATGCAGGCGACGCGGGAACCGGCTTCGATCAGCCGGCGCGCCAGCAGCACGCTCTGCCCGTAGATGTTCCGCCCGTAAGCGTCCCGCACCTTCGGCGTTTCCTTGTCGATGCGCAGGGCCTTCTGCATCTCCGGCGACGTGAGCAGGTCGAACGCCTTCGCCTGGATGGCGTCGTGCTCGAGACTTGTGGTCGATCCGCCCAGTTTGGTCACGAGTTGCTTGCGCAGGTCGAGGCGGTTTGGGTCGATGTCCGGCCCGAGCGCGAGTTCGGGCATGTCGAAGTTCGGCGCGTTCGGGTCCTTGAGGATGAAGAACGGATCGCGGGGCTTGCCGAGGAAGCCGCCGTAGAAGCCGGGCTGGGGCGGGCCGCCCGCGCCTTCCTTCGTGACGTACGGCAGCGAGACGTAGGGCACGACGGCGGACTTCGGCGGCTTGAGCATCCCCATCACGGAGCCGATGGCGGGGTAGTCGTTCGGCGAGAAGGTGGCGGCGGAGTTGTCGCCGCGGTCGTGACCGGTGAGCGCGGTGTAGACACCGGCGGCGTGGGCGTTGTTGACGCTATGATGCGCCGAACGGATGAGGGCGGAGCGGTGCATCCACTTCGCCATTTTCGGGATGCGTTCGCCGAACTGCACGCCCGGCACGGAGGTCGGGATGGGTTTGAACTCGCCGCGAATCTCCGCCGGCGCCTCGGGCTTCAGATCCCACATATCCAGGTGCGGCGGCCCGCCGTTCAGGAAGATCAGAATGCAGTGGTCCGCATGCGTCTTCGTCGGGTTGGCGCGGAGCAGTTGCGGGAGCGACAGCCCAAGTGCGGCGGCGCTGCCGGCGCGGATCATCGTGCGGCGCGAGAGTTTCGGACCCGGACACGGCGGGAGAGCCATCGATTCGACCCGGAGAATGGGGAACGGCAGGACCGGCATTATCGCGGATCGCGGACTGAACCGCAAGCGGTCGTCGCGCGATACGTTTTACAGTTGCCCGATGCGCACCTTGCCGAGCAAGTTGACCTGCCAGAACGCGCGGGAGTCGGCGTCGAGGCAGGTGAGCCAGCCTCCGCCGTAAGCGAAAGTGTCGATGCAGATTGCGGTGCCGCGGTCGAGGATGTTCCCGGATTTCTGCGACGAATGCCCGCAAATGACGGTCTTGCCCGAGACGTGGTTCGGCGGCGCGTCCGGATCGAAGAAGTCCCAGAAGAGCGCGCCTTCGTCCTGTTCCTCCATCGGCACGTCGTACGCCACTCCAGCGTGGACGAAGATGTGCGAATCAGTTTCGAAGTAGTCGACGCACTCGGCTTCGAGGAACCGCCAGTGGCGTTCGGGCACGTCCGCGAGGGAACCCATTTTCCCCGGCGCCGGACCGTAGGACGCCAGCGCCTGCATGCCGCCGACGGCGTACCACATCTTGTATTCGGACTTGTCGCGGCGGGATCGCGCCATCATCAGTTCGTGGTTCCCGCGCAGGCAGACGACGTTGGGATTCTGTTTCAGCGCGATCAGGCGATCGATCACGCCGCGAGAGTCGGGCCCGCGGTCCACGTAGTCGCCGAGGAAGACGAGCCGGTCGTCGGGCGTGGGTTGGACGGCCGCGAGGAGGTCGTCCAGCATCGCGGAGCAGCCGTGGATGTCGCCGATCGCCAGGGTTCGCATGGTGGGAATTCTACGCTGGTGACGATCGAGCGTTCGGGTAGACTGCCGGGATCGAGCGAGGTACCGCCGTGGAAGAGATTCTCGTCATTGTCCTGCAGTTGTTCTTCGAGTTCTTCATCCAGGTCGTGGGCAGCGGCCTCCTCGACGGCATCGGACGTGCAACCAACTCGAAGCGCGAAGACGGCTGCGCGATCCTGCTCCTGCATATCTTCTTCGGGGGCGGACTCGGTTGGATCTCGACGCTCATCGCCCCAAAGCTGTTCCTGCCCTTCTTCGCCTTGCGCATCGCGAACCTGATCGCGGCGCCGCTGCTCGCCGGGGCGGTCTCGTACCTGATTGCGAAGTGGACGGCGAAGGAAGGAACGGCAAACGGGTCGGGGCACTTCGTCCACGGGTTCCTGTTCGCCCTGATGTTCGGCCTTGCCCGCTTCGCCTTCGCTGCACATTAGATTCCCGTGTCGGGCCTCGAAGACTCGGCCCGACCTACCAATCACTTCCGACCCACGGTCAGCGTTTTGAGAAGGTGGTCCACGTCCTTAACCAATTCCTTCGCGTCGGCGTCGGGCAGTCGAGCCGCGACCGTAGCACCCGTTCCATCGGCGTTCGTCAGCACCGCGTAATCCATCCGCACCGCGCCATCGGATGCGGTCGCCGTGAGGACGAATCGGTCGAGCGCCGGATTGTCGGCCACGCGCCGCGGTCGATCGCGCACCGCCACGTCCTTCGCCGACTTCGCTAGCTGCGCCGCGGCCTCCTTCGCGTACTCGTCCGCCGTCGGCAGCGTCTTCGCCGTTTCGACCGTGAGAAGCACGCCCGCGCCGTTCGGGCCGTCAAGCGTCACCTGCCGGCCCTGCACCGCCCCGACGCGCCAGCGACGGGAGTACAGGAAGCGAACGCCGAGTTCGCGATTGTCGTACAGCAGGCGGGAATTTTCCTCGGTCGGCTTGAGAACGATACCTTGGAGCGCCGTGTCGGCCAGTTCCTTCGACTCGCTCGCGGTGCGCGTGAGTGTATAGCGGCCTTCGATTGTTCCGACGGTTTTCCCCGACCCGTCCAGCAGTTCGTGCGTGCCCTTCACGGAGAGATAAGCGAAGCGGTTCGCATCGAGGTCGAAATAGGCGGTGCCGTCGAGGGTGTGTTTGCAGGGTCCGTTGTCGTCGACGCCGCGGATGGTGCCCGTGAGCGAGATGCGCGCCTGGCGGCGTCCGTTGACGGTGACGACGCCGACGAGTTTGAGCGTGTATTCGCCGCCGGTCACCTTCTCGAGGTCGGTGAGTTCGGCAACGGCGTCCGCGGCCATCGGCCAGGTGTCGTTCACCGCGACCGGCTTGGTCGGTAACAGTCCCGGCACCAGCGCCGGCAGGAACGGATCGGTGCGGACCGCGTCGATCTCGCTCCAGAGGAGCGGACCGTCGGGCGAGAAGGGCGACTTCCCCTTCGCGGAGCGCAGCACGACCATCCGGCGGACCACCGGACGCAACTCGGCCGATTGTTGCCGGCTACCAAGCTGGCGGCGGACTTCGAACGTGCGATACTGGCGCACGACTTTTCGGGCGTCCGACTCGTCGGTATCGAGAACGCGCTCATCGAAAACGATCGTGCCGCCTCCCGTGAGCGGGATCGTTTCGGTCTTGCCGTCTTTGGTCAGGGCCAGGCGGCCGGAAAGCTCCGTTTTCTGCTCGACGCGATAAATCGCGCCCGTGGCGAACGACTCCGCCAGAACGTACGGTTCGGCTGCCGGAACGACACCTAGGAATGAGAACGGGATCAACAGACCCAACGAACAGCGGAACATCAACGTAGGTCCTGAAGAGTCGCAACGGTCGTCCGTCCATCGTAATCGCGCCGTGTCGGTCTTTCGCGGCGCAAACTTAAGGAAATCGACCGTTCGAGAGTCAACAGAACCGATCAGGCGAAACGAGGGGAATGCGGGCGACTGGGAAAACTCTGCGGATTGGTGTTTTTCACCACACCCATGTGCAAAACTACACACGGGATCGGTAAAAGGCAGAACGACCGCCGCGCGGCCAATGGGTGATCAGCGGCCACTTGGTAATCCGAAAAATCCCGGCTGCCGCAAAGCGAAGACTCATTAGCGGTTACGGTCAGGAGCAGGTCTGACCACGAGATTGTTTGCGAGCCGGCGCGAATGTTGCTCGACTGAGAGACGTCGACCGGGGACTCGCGAAACCCTCGGAATGGTTCGCAATACCGTTCGGGATTCGATCCTGCAAGAGCGATTTTTTTCGCCCGAACCCGAGCGGGTAAGAAACGGTCCGGGACAGTGTATTCCCCGGTAGGCCAATCGAACCGACTTTGGAGCGAATGACGGATCAACTCGGGAGACCTGATCTCCCGACCACGGGATGGGAGGACACCGCGATGAACGCTTTCAAATATCCCGCATTGCAAGAGCTGACGGCCCAGCAGGTCCGTTTTGCTCCGCCGGCAAAGCGCCGCGAGCAATTGAAGAACGCCGAGAAGCTGTTGGCCGAAACCGAGCCGACGAAACAATATCCGTACCAGTTCGTTTGCTATCGATTGACCGAGTTCCGCTCGAACGCCCATCCGGATCTGTTGATCCGCGGCGACGAGTTGAAGCACGACCTCGCGCTGTTCATCATCAAGGTGGAGCGTTCGCTGCCGCCGGTCCCGCGCGAACAGGTCGGCGAGGAGATGCTGACGCTGGAGGAGATCTGCGCCCGGTTCAACGTCTCGCAGAAGACGATCGGCCGCTGGCGGTTGCGCGGCCTGGTGGCGCGGCGGTTCAAGGCAAACGGCCGCAGCCAGCTTGGTTTCCCGCTCGCCAGCGTCGAAGCGTTCGCCGCGTCGCACGGCGACCGGGTCGCCAAAGGGGCCCGTTTCAGCCACCTCAGCGAGCCGGAGCGAGAGAAAATCGTGCTGACGGCGCGCGAACTGGCGTCCCGCGGCGAATCGCTCGTCGATGTCAGCCGCAAGATCGCCGGCGAACTGCATCGCTCCCCGGAGGCGGTGCGATACACGATCCGCAACTTTGATCGCACGCACCCGGACGCGGCGGTCTTTCCCAAACACACCGGCCCGTTGGATGCGACCGACAAGGAACGCATCTACACCGCCCTCCAGGAGGGTACCACCGTGGATTCCATCGCCAAGAAATTCAACCGCACGCGGTCCAGCGTGTACCGGGTCGTGAACGAAGTGAAGGCGACCCGCCTGGTCGCCCAGCCGATCGACTACATCCATAACGCCGAATTCGAGGATCCTTCGAAGGAATCCGTCATCCTCGGCCCGATGCCGGGCGAGGAGGAGTTCTTCGAGAAGGTCCGCTCGATGCGACCGCCCAAGGATGTCGAGGCACACATGGCGTACCTGTACGAGCGCCCGTTGCTGACGCGCGAACAGGAGGCCCACCTGTTCCGGAAGATGAACTTCCTGAAGTACAAGCTGCACAAGCTGCGCGCGAATCTCGATCCGAGCCGGGCGCGCGTGCAGGACATCCAGCGCGTCGACGAGCTGCACAACGCGATCAAGGGGGTCCGCGACCTGCTGATCGAGTGCAACCAGCGGCTGGTGCACTCCCTGGCGACCAAGCACATGCAGGTCGGTCAGAATCTCGACGAGCTGAAGTCCGACGCGAACATCTCCGTGATGCGCGCGGTCGAGAAGTTCGACTACGGCCGCGGGAACAAGTTCAGCACCTACGCCACCTGGGCGGTGATGAAGAACTTCGCCCGCAGCATCCCGGACGAGAACACGCGGCGGCAGCGATACCTGACCGGTGCCGACGAGGTGTTCGACGCGCGGCAGGACGGCCGGACCGACGAGCATGAAATGCTCGCCGTCGCCGACGCCGCCAAGGCTCGCGTCCATGACCTGCTGGACCACCTGGACAGCCGGACGCGGGACGTGATCAAGATGCGGACGGGACTGGCGGGCGGCGGTCAGATGACGCTCGAGCAGATCGGCCAGCACTTCGGCATCACAAAGGAGCGCGTGCGGCAGATCAACGTCCGCGGGATGAAGCTCCTCCGCGAACGGGCCGCCGAGCAGAAGGTCGAGCTTCCGTGATTCATGCTCGCGAACGAGCGTCGGGCCGTCCCGCAACGGGGCGGCCCGCTTTCATTTTGGCGCTGGGTTCTCAGTGATTTCTCACCTGATGTCTCACTGATTGCTAACCATGGCCGTGCTATCAATATTTCGTGGAATATTCCGTCGGATGCAAAAGGAATTGAGATGGAAGAGTTTGATAGGCAATTGATGATGGCGACCCCGGTGAGTCTGGGGTTGATGGTGGTCGGGATCGTTCAAATCCTTCTTCCCCGTATGACCTTGCCGTGGCGCATCGCCCTGACGGGTATGGGATTGGGGCTGGCACTGGTTGGTTCCGCGAAGCTGATCGAAGACGACCGTTTCGCGTATGCAGCCGTCGCCGCGGGGGCGACAGGTCTGATCCTGGCGGTCATGGCCCGTCGTGCGGCGTGGGATCTCGGCTCGTCACGCCGTACGGGTGCTGCGGTGGCTGTGCTCGGCGCCGTGATGCTGGGCGCCGCCGTCGCTCGCTACGAGACCGCCCTGAACGACAAACTGGATGCCGACACGGAAGCGATGACGCTTCCGGGCTACATTCCGGAACGGGAACCCGATCCGGAACTCACCGCACACACCGACCGAGGCCGCACCCTGACCCTCTGGCGACCATCGAGTCGTCGGGATACTGAAACACTTCGCGAGCGCGAATCGCGTTGCCTGTCAATCGTCCGCGTCTCGCCCGCGACCGTTCGCACCGGCGAGCCGACGGAAGACACCAACTGCCACGGCTGGGTTTTTACCGGAGGCCGTACCAATCTCACGAATACCGAAGTTGAGATGATCCTCGCAGACAATGGCTACGAACCCACGACCAGGCCATTGCCGGGCGACTTGGCGATCTACCGCAACGGCGTCGGAATCACTCATACCGCGATCGTTCGCGCCGTGGAACCGGGCCAGCCTGTCGTCGTCGAGAGCAAGTGGAGTTGGATGGGCGTGTACCGGCATAATGTGGACGAATCCATCTACGGTGTGGATTACACGTATTACCGATCGCCGCGAGCCAACCATCTTGTCAAGCTTCAGGATCTATCGACGCCCATCTACAGCGGTGCCGAATGAGGGTGTCCCGTCGCGGCTTGGTCGCCGCGACGGACATGGACTTAGCGAATCCCCCCGCCAAATCCTCCAAACCCACCGGAGAGGCCACCGCCCCCACCGCCACCATTCAAGCCGAACCCCCCGCCTCCCGCAAGCGGGTTGCGCCGGCCGACGGACGGCACGTCTTCGTACCGCAGGCCCTCGGCTCGCGTGGTCCCCGCGGCGACCCGGCCGGAGACCCCGCTCGGGGCACCCAGTTCGATGAGCGCACGAATCACGGCATCGCGGCGTTGCTCGTCCAACTTCGCGTTACCCGTCGGTTCGACCAGGATGGAATCGTTAATCGTGTCGAGCCGCTTGTAGATCCCGGAGACATGACGCAATCCTGTATCGTTGATCGTCGCCGTGTTCATCAGGAAGTCTTCGCGGTATACGACGAAGTATTCCGCCATCGCGAGTTGCTTCTGGCGCTCGAAAATACTGCGAACCACGGCGCCGTTCGCGACGGCGCCGGTCGGCGGGATCTTGCAGGTCCGCAGATTGCCCGACTTGGTGTAGTCGCATTTTTCGTGGCTGTGCTTCCGGACGCCCGGCGTGGGGCATACCGTGGCGGTCTCGCACGGAACGGCGAAGGCCGACTCGACCGGCGCGGGCGCCTGTTGCGTCGGTAGGTCGGGAACCGGCGGCAGTTTCTCGACGGGCGCGGCGCCGATTTTTTCGACGGGTGCGACGCGGGCGGGCAGCACGAGCGGCGGCGCGGCCGGCGCGGGCTTGATGGTCGTCGAAATGGGCAAGTCGATCTTCGGCGGCGGGATCGACGGGGCCTGGGCGGCGGCGCTCGAAGCCGCCACGCCCGCGCAGCCCGCGGCCAGCCAGAACCGCAACGATGGCATCGGCGTCATGTCAGGTCTCCGATTCGGGGGGAATCTGCGTTCAGGCGGCGACCGCTTTGCGGCCCTTGGCGCCCTTCAGTTGCGTCCAGCCTTCGCTCGGCATGTTCATGGCCAGTTTCAGCGCGCCGACCGCGCCGGCGTACGAGGCGTCGCCCACGCGCGTCACCTTCGCGCCGCCGTAGTCCTTCAGCGACGATTCGATCACGCGGTCCAGTCCCTTGAGCTGGCTGCCGCCACCGCCGAGGATGATGTTCTGCCGCAACCGGCTCTGGAATTCCGGGTCGAACTGGCCGATCATCTCGCGCACGGCGTTCACGATCGGCGTCACGATCGTATTGCATGCCGCCTTGAGCGGTTCGGTGATGTCGAAGTTCGTCGGCTTGCCGTTGACCGGGAGTTGCACGACGGCCTGTTCGCTCACGTCGTTCACGAAGCCGAACTTCTCCTTGATCTCCCGCACCATGTTCCGCGACACCTGCGCCTGCGGGTACTTGGCCTTGAGCTTCTTCTCGAACTCCTCGTCGACGAGGTCGCCGCCCATCGAGAGCGTGACCTGGTCCTTCTCGCTGGGGTAGGTGCCGAACAGCGGGCAGATGTCGATGGTGCCGGCGCCGATGTCGATGACAAGCGCGTCGGTCAGCCGGTTCATGCCGTAGGCGATGGTGAACGGCTCCGAGACGATCGCAACGGACTCGAAGATGCCGTCGACGGCGTCGAGGATGAATTTCTTGTTGAGGGTGTTCGCGCGGGAAGGGACGCCGATGACGCCGAAGACGGGTCGCCCCGGCTCGCGGTGGACCATCTTGACGGCGTACTCGACGACCAGCCGGGTGGCGTCGGCGTGCTTCTTCACGGTTTTGTCGTCGAGGCCGGCGGCCTTGCCGTCGACGTACTTCAGCGCACCCTTCTCGAAGGGGCGCACGACGTCGAGCGCCAGGCGATGTTCGACGATGTCCTTGCCGAAGACCAGGTCGCGGCCGAGCAACGTGCGGGCGACGTGGTCCTTGGGCCAGCCGACAGCGGTCTGCATCACGTCGCGATAGCCCGTGGAACTGGCGACGGACGTCTTGAACGTGCCGAGATCCATCCCGACGAACACGGCATTGGAAGCGGACATTATCGTTCTCCGTGGGTGGTTTCTTGGTCGGCCAGTTCGGCCCGCAGGGACAGATTCTGATCGAGAATGTTCAGCATCATGGCGTCTTCGCCGGCCTTCTCGGCCACCTTGAGCTGGACGATTTGTTCGGCGTAGGTCGGCCCGAGGTCGAACTTCTCGGCCTGTGGCATCGGTCCAGCGTCGCGCCCGCCGACGGCGACGTGACCGGCGGCCACCGCGAGCGGCATCGGTTGGCGCGTCCGGGCCGCCGAACGCTGGGTCGCGACCAGTATGGTGCCGATGAGGGCAAATCCGAAGAGAGCCGCCGTCGCGAGTAGGACCTCGTTCGAAAGGCGGATACCGGGCGCGTCGACGGGCACGACCGGCGAGGCTTCGCGTACGACGATGATCGTCGGCTTCGGTTCCTCGCGCGGTTCACTGCGGACAGGGACGAGTTCGTGGGTCGCGTTCGCCTTCACCCAGGGCAGAAGGCCTGGCGTGCCGACGCCTCCGCCGAGACCCGCGGGCTGAAACGCCCCGGCCGGCATGATCGACGACTGCGACGGCGGCGACGGCGGAATCGTGACGTTCACCACGACGGGAACGGTCGGCAGTTCCCATCGGGGAATGGCACGCTCCAGCATCCGCGAGGTCACCCGGCTCGCCGAGTCGATCGCCGAGCCGGTCGCAGACCGCATGGTCTCGACGAGGCCGGCGACGGCGCGCGGCGCGGCAGCCGGATCCGCAGGCGGCTTCGGCTGGACCTTGCGCGTGCCGACGTAGACTTCGATCTCGGGTGTCTCGGCGCGCAGGCCGCCGACGAGAAACGCCGATGCCGCGAGGGCGACAAGCCAATGCCGTGTTCCGTGCATGGTTCGATTCCGTTCGCGGCGCGGAGGGCGCGCGGTTGAAGCCCTTCGATCCGCAAATCTGTTATCGACCGCACAGCCGGAGCAATTCACATTCTCCGCAATTTTTGCCCATCTTCTCGCGAGTCAAGTCCGGTCCTGGTAATCTCGGATCACCCGAATCACGTTGCATTCGGCATGGTCCACGCGGTAATCTGATGGTCCTTCGAACCTGCCGGTCCGGTCGCCTCTCCTTGTTTCGATTGAATCGGTCGCCGGCACTGGCGTAGAATGCTTTGGCTTCCCTTGCGAACAACCGGCTGGAATGGCCGGTTCACGTCCCGGCCGCTCTCCGCGGCGCCCAGACCCCGGCCGGGACGCCGAGCGACTCCGACCGACACCCCCGCCGCCGGACTCCGGCGGATTGACATCGAGGAATCCCATGGCCACGGCAACGGCGATTCTGGACTCCCTCCGTACCGAAATCGACACCACCGATTTCCAGAAGCTCCACTGGGAAGGCGGTTTCGCGGACTATCTCGACATCGTCCTCAAAAACCCCGGTGTCACCCGTACCGCCTTCCAGCGGCTCTACGACATGATCCTCAGCCACGGCACCGAGGACGTCTACGAGAACAAGGAAAAGCAGACCCGCTACAAGTTCTTCACCGAGTTTGCCGGGAAGCACGCCGACGGCATCTACGGCCTCGACCGCCGCATCGCACAACTCGTGAACACCTTCAAGAGCGCCGCTCTCGGCTACGGCACCGAACGCCGCGTCATCCTCCTCCACGGCCCCGTCGGCTCCGCCAAGTCCACGATCGCCCGCCTCCTCAAGCGCGGCCTCGAAGAATACTCCCGCACCGACGGCGGGCAACTCTACAGCTTCGCCTGGAAGAATGCCGACGGCAACGGATGGACCAAGGACCCGATGCACGGCGAGCCACTCCAGCTCATCCCCGACGAGCAACGGCCCAAGATGCTCGCCATGCTCAACGAAAACTGCGCCAAACCCTACCCGTACGACATCGCCATCAAGGGTGATCTCTCACCGTACAGCCGCTACGAGTTCAAGACGCGACTGACCAAGTACGGCGGCGACTGGACGAAAATGCTCGCGGAGGAAGTGAAGGTCTACCGGCTCGTGCTCAGCGAGAAGGACCGCATCGGCATCGGCACCTTCCAGCCGAAGGACGAGAAGAACCAGGACAGCACCGAACTCACCGGCGACATCAATTATCGCAAGATCGCCGAGTACGGCAGCGATAGCGACCCGCGCGCGTTCAACTTCGACGGCGAACTGAACATCGCCAATCGCGGCATCGTCGAGTTCATCGAAGTGCTCAAGCTCGACGTGGCGTTCCTCTACGATCTCCTCGGCGCCAGCCAGGAGCACAAGATCAAACCGAAGAAATTCGCCCAGACGGACATCGACGAAGTCATTCTCGGCCACACGAACGAACCGGAATACAAGCGGCTGCAGAACAACGAGTTCATGGAGGCGCTGCGGGACCGCACGGTGAAGATCGACGTGCCGTACGTCACCCGGCTCAAGGACGAGGTGCGCATTTACGAGAAGGACTTCAACACCGAGCGCGTTCGCGGCAAGCACATCGCTCCGCACACGATCGAGGTGGCGGCCATGTGGGCAGTGCTCACGCGCCTCAACCCGCCGAAGCACGCCGGCCTGAGCCTGATGCAAAAGCTCAAGCTCTACAACGGCAAGACGTTGCCCGGCTTCACCGAGGACAACGTCATCGAGTTGAAGCGCGACGCCGTCAACGAAGGCATGACCGGTATCAGCCCGCGCTACATCCAGGACAAGATCTCGAACGCCCTCGTTGCCCACCCGGACGAGGACAACATCAACCCGTTCATGGTGATGAAGGAGCTGGAGGACGGCCTCCGCCACCACTCGCTCATCAAGGACGAGGACCAGTACCGCTACTACAAGGAACTGCTCGCCGTGGTCCGCGAGGAGTACGAGGACATCGTGAAGAACGAGGTGCAGCGCGCCATCGCCGCCGACGACGAGGCGTTGGCGAAGCTCTGCGGCAACTACATCGACAACGTGAAGGCCTACACGCAGCGCGAGAAGGTCCGCGACCGCTACACCGGCAACTACGTCGAACCGGACGAGCGGCTGATGCGCTCCGTCGAGGAGAAGATCGATATTCCCGACGGCCGCAAGGACGACTTCCGCCGCGAGATCATGAACTACATCGGCGCCCTCGCCATCGACGGCAAGAAGTTCGACTACCGCACCAATGAACGCCTGCAGAAGGCGCTCGAGCTGAAGCTGTTCGAGGACCAGAAGGACTCGATCAAGCTGAGTACGATCGTCTCGAACGTGGTGGACAAGGCGACTCAGGAAAAGATCGACGTGGTGAAGAGCCGGCTGATTCGCAACTACGGCTACAACGAGTCGAGCGCGACGGACGTGCTGAACTTCGTGGCGAGCATCTTCGCGCGGGGCCAGACGAAAAAGTAATCGGCGAACGGCACGGCGTCAGCGTGCCGGTGAGGGAGTGGTCGCACCGGCACGCTGACGCCGTGCCGTTCGCCTGGGCCTGACGATCTTGTGATCCCCGGCCTGCGTTTCGCCAACTGGCTCGATTGATTCCCCGATCCGTCTGTTCCGTTCCGGCCGTCGGCGTGCGATAATCGCACGACCGAGGCCGAACCATGCCCGACCCGTATCCCAACCCGCAACCGCCCACGGAATCGTTCGTACCGAGCGTGCGCACGGCGGACTACGACGCGCGCGACGCCGATCGCCTCCTCGCCGGACGATATCGACTCATCGAACCGGTCGGCGAAGGCGGCATGGGCACCGTCTGGAAGGCCGAGCAGACCGAGCCGGTCCGCCGGCTCGTGGCGCTCAAGCTTATTCGAACGGGCACCGACACGAAGGCAGTGCTCGCGCGATTCGAAGCCGAGCGGCAGGCGCTGGCGATGATGGACCATCCGAACATCGCGAAGGTGCTCGACGCCGACGTGACGGACGACGGTCGGCCGTTCTTCGTCATGGAACTGGTGCGTGGCGAGCCGATCACGCGGTATTGCGTCGAGAAGGGCCTCGGAGCGAAGGAACGGTTGGAGCTGTTCGTGCCGGTCTGCCAGGCGATCCAGCACGCGCACCAGAAGGGGATCATCCACCGGGATATCAAGCCGTCGAACGTTTTGGTGGCCGAGTATGACGGAAAGCCGGTGCCGAAGGTGATCGACTTCGGCGTGGCGAAGGCCGCCGGCGGACGGCTGACCGACACGACGCTGCAGACTGGCCACGGCGCGATCGTCGGCACGCCTGAGTACATGTCGCCGGAACAGGCCGCCGACTCGGCCGACATCGACACGCGCTCGGACGTCTACGCCCTCGGTGTGCTGATCTATGAAATGCTGACGGGCGCGCCGCCGCACGACCGGGCCAAGCTCAAGGCCGCCGGCCTCCTCGAAATCCTGCGCGTCGTTCGCGAGGAAGAGCCGCCGCCACCCAGTTCCAAGCTGGCGAACCTGCGCGTGTCGAATGTGCAGGAACTGGACTGGATCGTTCTCAAGGCGTTGGAGAAGGACCGCACCCGGCGATACGATTCGGCGAACGCGCTGGCGGCCGACATCCAGCGGCACCTGGCGAACGAGACGGTAAGCGCCGGGCCGCCCGGTGCCGGTTACCGACTTCGCAAGTTCGCCCGCCGGCACCGCGCCGCCGTGCTCGGTTCTTTGGCGATTCTCTTCGCGCTCGTAGCGGGGCTGACCGGCGCGGTCTGGGGTCTGGTTGAAGCGCGGCACCAACGGGACGCCGCGGATCAGGCGCGGCGGCTGGCTCTCGACGAGAAACGGGAGGCCGATGCCGCCCGCGTCGCCGAGAGCGAGGCGCGCGCGAGGGCCGAGACCGCCCGCAAAACCGCCCAAGCCGAACAGGCGCGCGCCGAAACGGAACGCATCGCGAAGGAGAAGGCCGCCGTGCGCGCCGACGGCCTCCGACTCGGGGCCGAAGCCACCAATGCCCTGCGCACCGATCCGGCGTTGTCCCTGTTGCTGGCAATCGAAGGCGTGAAGCGGCACCCGCACCACCTCACTTTCGCCGCCCTCGCCGACGCCACGGCCGCCCTGCACGAGACGAAGACGATCGCGAACATCGCCGCGCCGCTCGCCGTCTTTCCCGATGGGAAGCGCTTCGCCTGCGCCGTGACCAACGGCTACCACGGCGAGCGCACAAAGGCGCGCGCCGTGACAATCTTCGATTCCACCGGCCAGCCCGGCATCTCCTGGCCCGGCTACGGCCTCGACGTCGGTGCGATCGCTCTCAGCCCCGACGGTACCAAGGCCGCCACCACCCTGATCGGCGCGATGCTCGCCGAGATCGGTGACGGCGAGAAGAAGGACCGCGCCCTCTACACCGCCCGCGCCGTCTATGTCTGGGACACCGCCACCGGGCGCGATCTCATTCACCTTCGCGGACATACCGAGCGCGTCGTCTCCATCGAATTCAGCCCGGACGGCTCGCGCATCCTCACCGCGTCCTTCGACGGCACTGCCCGCCAGTGGAATGCGACCACCGGCGAACCGATCGGCCCGCCCATGGCGCACGAGTGCTCGCTCCTGCTCGCCCGCTACAGCCCCGATGGCACGCGCATCCTTGCCCTGCCCTCCGGCCTAATCGAATTCGAGGACAGTTGGAAGGAGTTCGAGAAGGCGCCGAACCCGCCCCGGTTCGATCCCGGCCCGACCGATCGGCCGATCCGATTCGTGAACATCGTCGGAAAGCAGTCCGGCTCCGCGTCCGCCGGCGACAGCTTCGCCGCCCGCGTCTGGGACGCCTCCACCGGCAAGCAGATCGCCGGCATGCGCCGCAAGCGCACTGTCACTCAACTCTTCCACAACTGGACTGTCACGCAGGGCCGCTTCAGCCCCGACGGCAAGCATGTCGCCCTCGCCTTCACCGACAAGCTCGCCGGCGTATGGGACGCCACGAAGGACGGCGCGGAACTGTACCTGATGACCGGACACGAAGGACCGGTCAACGACGTGAGCTTCACGTCGATCGGCCAAACGATCCAAACGGTGGGCGACGACGGCCGGCTGCACGAATACCGTGCCGGTGCCGGTGCGCCCACATTTATCAACGGCTACGGAGCGGGGGCGAAGAAGGCCGTGCGGCACGCGAGGGACGAACGCTGGCGGCTCGTGATCGGCGCGACGGACCTCTCCGTCTGGCCCGGTGAAGCGCACAAGGGCGCGGGCGGGTTCGCGAGTTTTCTCGGCCATCGCGGCCGCATTCTCGACGCCGGTTTCCTCGACGGTCAGGCCGTCGTCTCGGTCGGGAGCGATCATACCGCGCGCCTCTGGTCGATCGCCAAGCCGCCGGAACCGGCGAAGCTCGTCCCGCTCGGTGCGCCGCGAGTCGCCGCGTTCGACGTCAGCCCCGACGGCGCGCGGCTTGCCGTCGCCGGCACCGGCGATGACGCCACCGTGCGAATCCTCGACCTGCGCACCGGTGCGCAGCTCGCGGAAATCGGCAAGGACGCCGTGCTCGGTAACATTCGCTCCATCCGTTTCCACCCCGATGGCACGCAGATCGTCACCGCCTCGGACGTCACGACCGGCAGCCGTGGCGGCAAGGTCGTCAACAACTCGGCCGTCCACGTCTGGGACGCGAAGACCGGCGAGGACCTGTATTCGTTCCCGACACACGTTTACGGGGCGCGCTTCGCCGCGTTCCTGCCAGACGGGCGGCGCATCCTCACGGTTGCGGACGGTTCCAAGCGCTCGCTCGGCGCGTCGGTCAGCGGGTCGAGGACGAGTTCGGAATTCGATGGCTGGGTGCGCGTGTGGGACGCGACGACGCGCCGCATCGCGTACGAAGTCGCCGAGCGAGTGCAGGGCAGCGCGGTGCCGTCGATCGCTCCCAATGGCAGCCAGTTCGCAATCTCGACGGCCAAGGGCGCCATCGTTCACGACGCGGCAACCGGCGCGGAGGCGTGGCAAGCGAACGAAAGGACTTGGCAAAACGCCGTCGCGCTGGCGCCGGTCGATGTGCCGGTGGCGACATGGGGCAGCCTTAAGCTCACGCTGCGCGATTCGGCGAAGGGAACCGTGAAGTTCGAGATTCCCCGTCCGGCGACTGCGTTGCCCGTCTATTCCAAGGATGGCCGCTGGATCGCCGTGCCCTGCACCGCCAGCGTCCTGCTCGTCGATGTCCGGACCGGTGCCATCGTTCGGGAGTTGATCGGCCACGAAGCTCCCGTCCGCGGCGTCGCCTTCACGTCGGACGGCGCGCGGCTGCTCTCCTTCGCGGACGACCGCACCGACGCCGTGTGGGACCTAGCCTCCGGCCAATTGCGCATTGTCCACCGTTCACCGACGCCGATCCGGTACGCCGCGTTTCGGCCCGATGGCAGCCTTGTGACGGCCGGCGACGACGGGTTCGTTCGCCTCTGGCCCGCCGATCCGGTGGCCGTCCTGTCGCAGCGTGCCCCCCGCACGCTCACACCAGTCGAGCGTGCCCGCTACGACGTGCCGGAGTGACACTTACGCCGCCACAGCCGCCTTCAATTTCTCCAGGCCGGTCTTCGCCACGGTCAGGCCGTCCTGCTTCCAGTAGTCGCGGTTGAACAACTCCAGCGAGAGATAGCCCCGATAACCGATGGCCTTCAGCGCCTGGAAGACCTCCTTGAGCGGGGCGACCCCGTCGCCGGGGTAGACGCGGTCGGCGTCGGTGATGGCGGCGCGGTCCTTCTTCGGGTAGTCGTTGACGTGGAAGATGCCGATGGTACCGCCGGCGAGCATTTTGAGGCCGTGGAAGTCGGAACCGCCTTTGTAAAGGTGGTAGACGTCCGGGAGGATGCAGCCGCCGAGTTTACCGCACTCGGAAGCGATGAGGAACGCTTCGCCGAGTCGGCGGAGCGTTTTGGAGAAGCCCCAGATTTCAACCTGCGGCGTGACGCCCATCGACTGGCCGAGTTCAAGGAGGGCGCGGTAGCGGTCGGCGGCGGCGACGAGGTCGAAGACGGGATTCGAGTTTTTCGGGTCGTCACGGGCGCTGGTACCGCCGGTCGCGCCGACGGGAGGGGCGGCGATTCGGTTGCCGCCGATTTTTTGTACCCAATCCATGTCCCGTTTGGCGGTCTCCAGGCCCTTCTTGCGTCGGGTCTCGTCCTCGATGATCCATTCGGCAAAACCGATGGCGCTGGGCACCTTGAGGCCGGCGTCGGCGATGCGCTTGCCGAGGTCCTTCAGGTCGCCGCCGTCCTTGACGTAGGCGTCGAGTTCGGCGATCCAGGGTTCGATGGCGTGGTAGCCGGCCTTGGAGGCGATGTCGATCAGTTGAAGGATCGGCCGGGACTTGCCGTTGTCGCGGACGGTGCTGGTATTCAGGCAGTAACCTAACGATTCGGCCTTGGGGGCCGGGGTGGGATCGGCGGCGACGGAGGTGCTGGCGAGGAATCCCATTCCGGCGGTGCCAAGGAGCCAATCACGGCGATCGGGAAACGAAGTCATGAGGGAACCCAACGGAGAATAGGTAGAACGGCTATTATTGATCGTGCCGTCACCGCTTGCCATGCTAAACTCTCCCTTATCCGCCATGCCGGAATCGAGGCCACAACGCCCATGTCTGCCCAATGGGTGGGACCAACGCCATCCCGGACAAGGTCCCCCATGATTCCCTTCGATGAATCCGACTTTGCGCGCACGCTGTTCGACGAGAACGGCGATGCGTTGCTGTTCATCGATCCCGATACCGATTTCGTGCTGGAAGCCAATCAGACGGCGTTGCGATTGACGGGGTTTCACAAGGCGGAACTGGTGGGTGCCCGCGCCACGGATTTGTTTCGGCTGGAACAGGGTTCGAAGGAAACGGACCGGCTGCGCGGGGCGGCGGGCAAGACGACGGTCTTCCACGGCAAGGGGGGCTTCCAGCTGCGCATCAAACCGGCACCGGGGTGGCTGCCCGTGACGGTGACGGTGACGCGGCTGCACGTGAAGCCGAAGACGATCGCGCTGTACACGGTACGGGACGACACGGACCGGCGCGCGGCGCTGGCGCGGGCGCGGCAGGCCGAGAGCGAAGTGCGCCAGAGCGAGATGCGCTACCGGGCGCTCGTGGAGAAATCCGGCGACGGAACGCTGGTGGTGGAATCGAACGGCGCGGTGCGGTACGTCAGCCCGGCCGTCACGCGCATCCTGGGCCACACGCCGCTCGCACTTGAAGGTCGATCGTGCCTGGAGATCGTCACCTCCGAGGATCGGCCCGCGGCCAAGGACAAGCTGAAGGAGATTTTGGCAAACCCCGGTGCGGAGATTCCATCGCTGTTCCGGGCGAAGCACGCCGACGGTCGGGTGCGCGACATCGAGATGGTCGGCGTGAACCGGCTGGACGACGACGCGGTGCGCGGCGTCGTGCTGAACTTCCGCGACGTGACCGACCGCCGACGGACCGAACAAGAATTGCGGCGGCAGAATGCCCTCCTGAAGACGCTGTTCAATGCGATCCCGGACGTGATCTGCCAGAAGGATCGCGAGGAGCGCATCACCGGTGGCAACGCGGCGTTCGAACAGTTGGCGGGCATGTCCATCCGCGACATGCTCGGGAAGACCTGCGACGAGCTGTTCGACGCGCCGTGGGCGCAACGCATCCGCATCCTCGAAGACAGCGTGATTCGGACGGGGAACTCGGCACGGCAGGAGGAATGGATCCGCTACCCGGACGGGCAGGACGTGCTGCTGGACATCCTGATTTCGCCGGTGTGGGATGACGACGGGGCGATCGCGGGCCTGGTGGTCGTGGGCCGGGACGGCACGAGCCGCAAGCGGTTGGAGGACCAACTGCGACAGGCGCAGAAGATGGAGGCGGTGGGCCAGCTCGCGGGTGGGGTGGCGCACGACTTCAACAATCTGCTGACGGTGGTGCTGGGGAATCTGGAGCTGGCGCGGGAGATGCAACGCGGGCAACCGCTGGATGAACTGCTCCGGCCGACGGAAAAAGCGGCGAAGCGTGCCGCGGACCTGACGAGCCAGTTGCTGGGCTTCGCGCGGCGGGCGCCTCTGCAATTCGGCCCGGTGGACCCGGCGGACCTGATTCGGGAGACGATCGGCCTATTGCGGCGCACTATCGACCCGCGCATCGTCATCGAAGCCGCACCGCGGCCTTATGGCTGGTGGGCCTGGGCCGACGCCGGGCAGGTGACGCAGATCCTCATGAACCTCTGCCTCAACGCGCGCGACGCGATGCCCGACGGCGGACGACTGTTCATCAGCAGCGGCAACGTCACGATCGACCCCGCCGACGCGCCGCCCGAAATGGGGCCGAAACCAGGCGAGTACGTGCGCCTGCGCATCCGCGACACGGGCACCGGGATGACGGCCGAGATCCGCAATCGCATCTTCGAACCGTTCTTCACGACCAAGGAGACCGGTCAGGGCACCGGACTGGGTCTCGCCGTCGTCTTCGGCATCGTGCAGGCGCACGACGGCTGGATCGCCTGCGACAGCGATCCTGGGAAAGGCACGACCTTCGACGTGTATTTGCCGAAGTTCAAGGGAGAGTCGCCCGTCGGGACGGCCACTCCAGCCCCGGCCCCCTCTCCCCTCGGCCAGGGGGAACGCGTACTCGTCGCCGAAGACGAGCCGATGATCCGCACTCTCGCGGGCACGATTCTCAAGCAACTCGGCTACACGGTGACGCTGGCGGAGGACGGGCAGCAGGCGGTCGAACTGTTCGAGGCGGCCGAACGGCCCTTCGAGCTGGCGATCCTCGATCTGACCATGCCGAACTTGTCCGGGTTGGACGCGATGAAGCGCATTCGCGCCTTCGACCCCGGTGTGCCGGTCATACTGGCGAGCGGCTACTCGGCCGACCGCGCCAAGGCCGCCGCCGGCGCCGGGGTGCTGTTCCTCGACAAACCCTACACCGCCGGCGGCCTCGGCAAGGCCGTCCGCCAGGCGCTGGACGGGAGGAATGGAGGGAAGTGATCGAGTTTACTGAATGGGAATCCAGACCGTCTCATTAAGCAGTTCATAGCTGTTCCACAAGAACGAAGCAAAAGAGACGTAGAACAGTATAGTTACCATTCGGTGTATCCAAGTTAGATAAGAGTATTCTTTCCATTCCGGCGACCAACCAGATCGCTCTTCCTCATCACGCAGCGGCCCTACACTCGTGATTAGACAGTAAATACCAATGTTGTAAATGATCAATAATACTGCAAGAGCGGAGGGCCAAACGACACCTCGATCCCATTTCAATAAGATCATCCAAAGCGGCTTAGGATGCGAATGCGCTCGAATCCAATCCTCTGGCTTCTCAAATGGCGTCGGAATCGCGTCGGCACCTGGCCGCGCTATAGCGCTATGGGCGTTTGGCCAATGGCCTTTGCCTTGAGCCCAAGAATCGATTGCTCTCTGTTCGACAGACGAAACCGTGCTGAGCAATATCGCCCTGCTCAAGTACGGAAGAGTAAACAGCACTACGAAGAAGAACAGGAATAATACTCGTGGCCCGGAATAGATTTGACGCAAGACAGACCAAGGGTCGTTATAAGTATACGGGAAATCCAAATATCTCGCCGCCTTGCGTCGACCTATCCGATCCAGCCACAGGTGCAGCGGTCGAATGATACGATTTGAGAGATGGGCCCACCAGCGTGAAGCAACAGGTGTAAACTGGGCTTCACGAATATTGCAATAATCTAACCTCAGACCCTTCGTGCCCCGGAGATCGCAATTGGAGAAATTGGAATAGCTAATAGACGCCCCCGTCAAGTCGGCCAAGTTCAAGTTGGCTCCGGACATATTGGCGCTATAGATTATTGTGTTGTTAAGATCTGCACAGCTCAGATTTGCATCCGTAAAGTTGGTGTGTCCGTCAATTTTTGAGTATGACAAATCCGCTCCATAAAGGAAAGCTTTCGATAGGTTGGTACTCGAAAAATGGCAATTCGTAAAACCGACAGAACTGAATGTTGATCCAGAAAAATTTGTTCCGTTTAGAATAGCGTTCTTGAAGTTTACATTGACAATAAGTGAATCGGACAAATTAGCATTGCCAAGATCGGCCTCGGATAAGTCGATATCCTTCAATTCAACGCCGGATAGATCTTGACCAGCAAGAATCGCTTTCCTTCCGAGCACCGATTCCGAATTACGAGTTTCGAGCCAAGATCTATGACATTCGATAATCACACGAATATTGTCTGGCAACGGTTTCTTTGAAGCTGACTGACTCGTAGCCATCGTAATAGCTCAAACAAGTCGAGAAAATTACCAGTAATATAATCGCTTCTAGAGATCCACGCCCGCCTTTTTCGCGATCGCCAGCACGCGCTCGCGGGCCGTCTTCGCCGCGGCGTCCGGGTTCTCGTGGCAGGTATACAACTCGATCGTCACCCAGTCCTGATAGCCCACCTCGTCGAGCGCCTTCAGGGTCGCGCCGAAGTCGATGACGCCCTCGCCGGGGATCAGATGGTGGTGGACCCGCGTCGCGGCGATGTCCTCCAGATGCACGTGCCGGATCAGCGGCGCGAGCTTGTGGACCGTGGTGGCGGGGTCGTCTTTCACGCAATAAAAGTGGCCAATGTCGAAGTTCAAGCCGAGGAACGGCGTCTGGAAGTATTCGGAGAACTCCAGATACTGGTCCGCCGTCTCGATCAGCAGGTCCGGCTCCGGTTCCACGAGCAGCGGCACGCCGACCTTCTCCGCGTGCTCGACAACGGGTTTGAGCATCTCGACGAACAGCTTGAGGCAGTCCTTCCACGTCCGGCCTTCGAGCGGGCCGCCGGGTTCCGTCGTGATGCACGGTGCGCCGAGTTCCTTCGCCAGCGTCAGCGCCTTCTTCGTGTGCTCGATGCGGATGCGGCGATAATTGACATCGGGTTCGATCCAGGACGGATGCCAGTATTTCTGCCGCGGATCGTCGACGGCGTGCATCATGAAGGCGTTGATGTTCGAGATCTTGAGGCGGTGCTTCTTGAGCGCCTCGCGGATGCCATCCTTCTGCTCGGGCAGCAGATACGCCGGCCAGGCATGCGGCACGTCGGCCATGATCTCTACACCGCGATAGCCGATCTCCGCGAGCCGCTTGCAGGTCTCGGCGAAGGAGTGATTCAAGTAGGCGTTGGTCGAGAAAGCGAGCTTCATGTCAAGGTCCTAATTTTTGCCGCAGATATACGCAGATGAACGCGGATCAAACAATGAAAACTGTTTTCAAATCTGCGTCTATCTGCGTTCATCAGAGGCTATATACTGTTCCAGCATTTCGAATTGTCGGCCGAAGTCGTGATCGGCGACGCCGATAGGCGACTTGAAGAAGCACGCGAGGGCGGGAAGGTTGCCCTTCTCGCCGCGGCGCTGGGCGCGCAAGGCTAGTCGGGCGAGGTCGATTACGAGCGGCGCGGCGAGGATCGAATCGCAGCCCTGCCACGTGAACTGGAGCGTCATCTTGGTGCCGAGGAAGCCCTCGTAGTGGATATGGTCCCACGCGGTCTTCCAGTCGTCGAGCGACGGCACGTACTCGATGCTGACGATCGTCTGCGGCTTGTAGCCGAGTAGTTCCGCGACGAGCGCATCCTTGCTCTTCACCTTGCTGGCCTTGTTCTGCGGGTCGGTGAGCACCTGCCCGTCGCGGTTGCCGAGGATGTTGTGGCCGACCCAGCTCAGCACTCGCAGGTTGCGGCGTGCAAAGAGCGGGGCGAGCACCGACTTCATCAGTGTCTCGCCGGTCTTGGCGTCCTGCCCGCATGTCGGCACGCTTTCTTGGATGGCCAATTCCTCCAAGGCGGGCATCGTCGCCCCGCGGCTGGGTGTCAGGTTCACGTACGGATATTCCGCGTCGATCGCCGCGTAGGCGTACAGGCTGCTCGTCGGCAGTTCGGCGGCATCCTTCGCCAGCGCCGCCTTCAGCTTCTCGAGTGAGTGATGGATTTCAGTTAGTTCGAACGGCGGTTCGGTGCTGGCGACGTTGACAACGACGAGTTGGTCGAGCCGGTGCTCGCGCTGGAACGCGCGGAGGTCGGACTGGATTTGTTCGATGGCGGCGGCGGGGCTGGCGGCGGCGCGCACGTCCTTGCGGTCCGCCATGGCTGCGATGGCGGCATTCGCGTGGTAGATCACGCCAGGGCGGACATTCTTGGACCAGGTGTCGAGCGTGGTTTCAATGGCGGCCAGCAGCGGAGCGGAGAAAACGTTCGAGCGTTCGTGGAGTTCGCGGGCGGCGGCGGCGAAGGTGGTCTGGCGGATGTCGTGGCCGCCGACCGTGAATGTTGCCGGAGCGTCGAAGTCGGCACCGAGGAAGGCGGGGAGTTCCGTGACAAGTCCGGTGGTCGAGGTGAGGCCCTTGGCGAGGGCGGCGAGGCCGACAGCCGTGGTGGTGCCAACACCGCCGAAGGCGCCGATGAGCCAGATTCCTACGCGTCGGTCAGGCATGGTGTCCGTGTTGGGAGAGGCACGTGGGCGGGAGGAACGGTTATTGTCGATGAAAGGGCGAAGAGGTCAAGCGGGCGCTGGGCGTCGCCGGGGCGGCGGGACATACCGCAATCGTCAGAATCGGCCGGTGTCAGACGCCATCAAAGAACCGCGCGGCGGGTACGGCGAAGCCGGGCAGGAGGTCGCACGTGACCGGTTCGTCGCCGCGGAAGACCTGCACGGAGGTATCGGCCCGATGCGCCGCGACGGTCCGCGCGAGCGGGTCGACGACCCAGACAACCTGCACGCCGGCGGCGATGTATTCCTCGGCCATGGCGACGATCTCGGCGTTCGTGTCGTTCTTGCTGCGGACTTCGACGACGAGTTCGGGGATGGTTTCGAGGTAGCCTTCGGGCGACATCCGAGCCGGTAACGACTTCCTCAGAATGAACGCCGCGTCGGCCCCTACAACGCGATCGGGTTTGCGTCGGAGAACGATACCGACCTCGCCACGGACTTCTCCAATACCCATGGATTCGGCAAGGTCCAAGCGGATGATCGTTTTGGCTTGATACCGAGCGTGGAAATCGCCGGGAGGAGCCATGATGACCAGCAATCCATCGTTCAATTCATATTTAACCGTGCCGCCGGGTAGATCGGTGGGCAACATTGCCAAGTCGGCAGCCGTCAACAGATTCCGATTTGGAAACGCATCAAGCGGCGCGTCGTTCGGCGGCGGGGTCGCAACGATGGGTTCGGCAATCGTCGGGGTCATGGTCGTTATTGTACACCTCCGCCCTGCGCGGCGGAATCGCGCGCCAGGAACTTGAGGGCGAACACCGCCACCGCCGCCAGAATTGGAACGCTGACCTGCACGGCGCGTCCGGTGTTGTTCACCTGCATCTCCGCGAAGTGCGTGCTGAGGAAGAACGCCAGCCACGCCGTACCGAACAGCACGAACCGTGCCGGAGCGTCGGTCGCGAGTTTCCGCCACCAGAGCACGGCCGTGACGCCGAGCACGCTCCACTCGTAGATGAGGGCGTGCGGGGAACCCCAGAGCGTGACGAAGACGACGGCGCCGAACATCACGGGCAGGTCGCAACGATGCACGCGCCAGACGCGGACGAACCATGCGATAGCCAGCAGTGCACAAACCGCGGCTAGGGGCCAATGCCACGCCTTCGCGTCCGGCGCGAGCAGCCGGAAGAACGCGAGCGGGTTGTGCATCTTGAATTGTTCGAAGTTGTCGAATTTCACATTGCCCGTGAGGCTGCGAATGAAGCCGTCCCAAACTTCGGGCACGATCGGATAGGTGCCCAGCGTGAGGATCAAACCTGTGAGCAGGACGCCCAGGGCGGCGGGCCAGAATCGGCGGAAGTCGAGCAGGCCCCACAGCACCAGGCCGGTGAGCATGGGCGGCTTGAACCAGAGCAGGCCCGCAATGAGGCCGGCGTAAAAGATGCGGTCGTCCTTCAGCAGGCGGTAGGTGGCGGCGAGGATCGTGAAGCTGATAAGGCTGTTCTGTCCGTAACTGAAGGCGGTGAAGGTGGGAAAGAACGTGAGCAGCCAGAGGAAATCGCGACGGTCGCCACCGAGCCAGCGCACGGCGAGTCGGAGCCAGACCAAGTAAATGAGGCACCAGAGTGCCCAACTCACGGTGAACGGCAGTTGGCAGGTTGGCAGGTAGAGGAGCGCGTAGAACGGCGGATTCCGGTACGCCATCAGCGAGTTCCAGCGTTCCTTTGGAACGAGATCATGCTGGTAGCGGGCGACGTAGTCGTAGTCGTACACTTTGTCGGGGTGGCCTTCGGCGATGAGCCGGGCGGCAGTGTACCAGGCCAGGTGGTCGGCGCCGTTGACTTCGCCCTTGAGGTTGAAGGTGCCATAACCGTCCCCGAGGAGGATGCTGAGCGCGTAACAGACCCAAAGGATGATGGCGGCGAGCTTCGCCAGATAGACGCGATCGCGGAGGAAATCGACGACACTTTCGCGGGTCATGGTGTTTACGTTTAGCGGCGAGGCGGAGTCCGCGGAGCCGAGCACGACGGGCGATCCCTGTTCCGCGTTTGGCTCCGCGGACTCCGCCTCGCCGCTAAACGCTCAGGTTCCAATTCAAGATTTCGAGTACCAGTTCCTCCGGCACATCGTCCACGAATTCCACGTGCCCGAGTTTCGTCGGCAGGATGAAGCGCAGCCGGCCGGCCGCGGCTTTCTTGTCGCGGCGCATGATGTCGATGAGCGCGTCCGCCGGCCAATCCGGCTTCCGCAGTACGGGCAAGCCGAACGCTTCGAGCAGCTTCACCTGGCGCCGCGTGACGGTCGCGTCGATGCGGCCGAGCCGTTCCGCCAGCCGCGACGCGCAGACCATGCCGGCGGCCACCGCCTCGCCGTGCAGCCACGCGCCGTAGCCGCCGAGCGTCTCGAAGGCGTGCGCGAAGGTGTGGCCGTAGTTCAGGATCGCCCGCAGGCCGGTCTCCTCGCGCTCGTCCTGCTCGACGACGTCCGCCTTTAGCCGGCAGCACCGCGCCACGATCCGTTCGATCGCGCCGCGGTCCCGCGACCGGATCGCCGTCGCGTTCGCTTCCTGCCAGGCGAAGAATTCGGCATCTTGGATCACGCCGTACTTCACGACTTCGGCAAGGCCGCTGCGGAACTCGCGGTCCGGCAGCGTCTCCAGGAACGCCGGGTCGATCCAGACGCCGGCGGGCTGGTGGAACGCGCCGATCAGGTTCTTCCCCTTCGCGTGGTTGATGCCGGTCTTGCCGCCGACGGACGAATCGACCATCGACAGGAGCGTGGTGGGCACCATGACGAGGGGCAGGCCGCGGTTGTACGATGCGGCCGCGAAACCCGCGAGATCACCGACGACACCGCCGCCGACGGCAAAGACCGGAGTCTGCCGGTCGGCGGGCAGGTCCGCGAGCGCATCCAGCAGTTTCCCGAACTGCTCCAGCGACTTCGTCGCTTCGCCGCTGGGCACGATCGCGAGTTCCGAACGGATGCCGATGGCGCGGATGGCGTCGCGCACATGTTCGGCGTGCGGCGCGGTGTGCGCGTCGGCCACGACGAGGGCATGCCGGGCGCGCGGCACCGAGAACCGGACGAAATCGGCGAAACTGCCTGCTTCCCCGGCGAATCGGATATCGTAGGAGCGTGGCCCCAAATTCACTCGGACGGATTCCATACGCCCATTGTCGGGCGCATGGCGAGGATCGACGAGTGATCGCATTTGCGCTTGACCCCGCCGATCGTTCGCGGATGATGCGGCGATGATCGAAGCCCTTCCGCCGCCGTCCGCGCCGCCGCCGTGGCGGGAGTTCGTGCGGGCGCCGCTCGTCCCCTTCGCACTCGCCGCGACGGCGGGCTTGATCGTCGATCGCTTCGTCGGCCCGCCTCTCGCGCTCGCGTTCCTCGCCGCCGCACTCGGTCTGATCGCCGGCTTGGCCGCCCGCGTTCCCATCGGGTTCTGGATCGCCGTCGCCGGACTCGCCGCGGCGCACCACCACACGCACCGAAACGTCTTCCCCGCCGATGACATCGGCCGATTCCTCGGCGAGCAGCCGGCGGTCGCCCGCGTCCGCGGCCTCCTCGACCGGCCCCCCGTCGTGCGGCGCAGCGATACCGATCTCTTCGGCCCGGCCCGGCGCGTCGACCGCGCCACCACGATCCTCGACGCCACTGAACTCGCCGACGGTACCGGCGGCTGGATTCCCGTCTCCGGTCGATTGCGACTCACCGTCGAACGGATCGTCGGGGCCGCGGACCGGCCACCCTTCGACGCCCTGCGCGTCGGCGACGAGATCGAGGCGACCGGCCTGCTCTCCCGTCCGTCGCCGCCCGGGAACCCCGGCGAGTGGGACTTCGCGGAGCACCTGCAGGACGAACGTATTCGCGGTGAGCTGCGCTGCACGAAGGCCGACGACACCGTGGCGCGGTTGGACGATCGCGGCCGCCGCTGGGCCGTGCTGGCCCGATTGCACGGGCACTTCACGCGGCTCCTCGACGACGCCCTGCCGCCCCGCGAGGCCGCACTGGCCCGCGCGCTGTTGCTCGGCGACGGCTCCGCGATGGACCGCGACGAATGGGACGCCTTTGCCCGCACCGGCGTCCTCCACGTACTCGCCATCTCCGGCCAGCACCTCGTCATCCTCGCCGGGTTCGTCTGGTGGACGCTGCGCATCGTCGGCGTGCGCCGACGCGCCGGTGCCCTCGCCGTCGTCGCGCTCGTGGTCGGTTACGCCGTCCTCACCGGGCTGCGACCCTCCGCCGCCCGCGCGGCGATCATGGTCGCCATCGCCTGCGGCGGACTGCTCCTCCGCCGGCCCGTCCACCGCGCCAATACCTTCGCCCTCGCCTGGCTCGCCGTCGTCGCCTGGAACCCCACCGACCCCTTCACCACCGGCTGCCAGCTTTCCTTCCTCTCCGTCTTCGTCCTGATGTGGGGCACCGTCCGCTGGTTCGCACCGAAGGAACCCACGCCGATGGAGCAGCTCCTCGCCGAATCACGCTCGACCTTCGAGAAACTCCTGCGCGCCCTGCTGCGCGCCATGCTCGTCTGGTACGGCATCACCTTCGTCCTCACCGTGACGAACGCGCCGATCGTCATGCTCCGCCAGAATGTCGTGCCTCCCGCCGGCCTCGTCCTCGGCCCGCCGCTCATCCTGCTCACCTCCATCGCGATGCTCGCCGGCTTCCTGCTCCTGCTCGTGGGTTCGATCCCGCCTCTCGGATTCATCGTCGGCGTCGGCCTGTCGTGGTGCGATTCCCTCGTCCGCTTCGCGGACGCCCTCCCCGGCGCGAGCGTGTACGTTCCCACGCCGCCGCTCGGGTGGACCATCGCCTTCTACGGCATCCTGATCGCTTACATCCTGCTCGCGGACCGCCGGCTCCTCTACCTGCTGCTCGCGTGGCTCGGCCTCGGCCTCGTCGGCTTGCCACGCCCGGCCACCGACGAACTCCGCGTGACCTTTCTCGCCGTCGGCCACGGCGGCTGCACCGTGCTCGAGCTGCCCGACGGCCGCACGTTCCTCTACGACGCCGGCACGATGGCCGGGCCGGACGCCGTGCGACGGATCATCGCCCCCTACCTCTGGAAGCGCGGCATCGCGCGCGTCGACGAACTCTTCCTCTCGCACGCCGACCTCGATCACTTCAACGGGGTGACGGAATTGTTTCGCCGCTTCCCCGTCGGTCAGGTAACGATGACGCCATCGTTCGCCACGAAGCCGACACCGGAAGTCGCGGAGGTGCTGCTGGCGATCCGCGCGCGGGCAATTCCCAGCCGCGTCGCGGCCGCCGGGGACCGTTTCGCCGCCGGCGCGGTGTCCTTCGCGGTGCTGCACCCGCCGCGCGAGGGGCCGGACGGCGCGGAGAACGAACGCAGCCTCGTGCTGCACGCGACGCACGGCAATCACTCGATGCTGCTCACTGGCGACCTGGAGAAGGCGGGTGCCTTGCGCCTGCTCGGCCTGCCGCCGACCCCGTGCGACGTGCTGATGGCCCCGCACCACGGCAGCCGGGCCGCGTTCGCGCCGGAGCTGGTACGATGGTGTACGCCGGCGTTCGTGGTGGTCAGCCGGAGCAACCGCGCCGAGTCGGCCGTGCGCCCCGGCGACGCCGGCGGCGCGCCGGTGTGGGACACCTGGACCTCCGGCGCGATCACGGTGCGCAGCAATCCGACCGGCCTGACGGCCGAATCGTACCGCCGCGGCGAGCGCCTGGTGGTGAAGCGCGGGAAGTAAATCGAGGGCGAAGGCTGCGGACGACTGCCCGTGTGAACGCGGCACCTCCCCTGTCTTCACCCCGCCGCCCCGAGTGGGTCCGCCGCCCCCGCTCCACCCCCCGGCGGACCCACTCGCGTTTTCCGGACCCACTCCGGTCGACAGAGGCCCCGTAAGGACTTACGTCGATTTCGACCGTGTCAGACATCGACGAACCCACGAAATCGGTACGGAGTTTTGCGCCCGGCCTGAATAAATGTGATTACGTTTACGAAGATACTTTCCTGACCCGCAAAGTCTGGACCTGAGGAGTGAACATGGGTCTCGCAATCGCGGTGGGCGTGCTGGCCGGCGGCCCGGAGGCCGATCCCGACGCGGTGAAGCAGGACCGCAAGAACTTCCGCCACATCAACCGGCTGCTGGCCGCGAACGGCCTGCCGAAGCACAAGGAACCGGAGACGTTGCCCGACATCCCGTTCCGCGGGTCGTGTCCATCCTTCCCGTACGCCTGGACGCCGTACCTCTACCGCGCGATCGCGTATGCCCGCCGGGCACCGAAGGAGTTCCGCCCGGTCCGCGAGGGGGAGGATCCGTACAAGGACAAGCGCGTCGATGCCGAGTTATACACCTTCGCCGAGTCGCACATCATCTGCCATTCGGACACGCAGGGGTACTTCGTGCCGATCGACTTCCCGGACATACTGGTCGACGATCGCAAGGGCGGGTTGACCGGTCGCAACCTCGGTTCGAGCCAGCGGGCGCTTGCGGAGTTGGTGAAGACGGCCCCGCTGCTGGGCATCGAGTTGAGCGAGGGGAAGCTTTCGGACGAGGCCGCGTGGGCGATTTCGAAGGAGGCCGACGGTTCGCACCCGTACTGGATCGAGCGGAAGGTCTGGCTGACGATGTTCGAGGCCTTCCGCATCAGCGTCGAGCACGGGTGCGCGGTGGTGTACGGGTAGCGGAGGGCGTTGTGTGTGCCGACGCTGGGGATGAGAAGCACGAGGGCGGAAGCCCGGGCAGCCATCCGAGGGCGAAGCCCGCGGACGACCGTCCGCGGGAGTGGGCCATCGTCGCCGCGACTCCTCGAAATACTTCGCGACTCCCCGGGGACGTTCGTCCCCGGGCTTCGCCCCGTTCTCTCAAGAAGCGATTTCGCCCGGCCACCCCCTTTTCAGGTCGAAGACCTAGGAGTGCATAGCCCCGGGCAACGCCCGGGGTCCGGGATTGCAACCACCCGCAGCCGGAACGGCTGCGACAGGAGCGCCGAAGGGGGAAGCGATTGGTCTTCGGGAGCGGGCGGTTCGTGTCGCAGCCGTTCCGGCTGCGGGCTTGCGGGCGCGGCGACCCCGGGCGTTGCCCGGGGCTGAGAACTCCCAGGCCTTCGGCCTGAAGACACGGGGTGGGAGAGGGTTGCCGAGCGATTGTCGTGACGCCGGTATTGGTTGGATGCCAAGTACGGAGTTCGGTATGATGTGATCTGCGAATTGGGAGAATCAACTGTTCGGCGTTCGATTAACACGACTGAATAACTGCCAAGGTACGATCCAATGCTGTTGCGTTATACCTCGGTTTTGATCTGCTTGCCCTTGATCGCGTTGATTATCGCTTGCGGTGGGGGCGGCGGCAAGTCGGCACCGAAAAGAGGGGATCTCGCTACCTTAGCAATCGATGGTGAGAGTACTGTTTGGGTCACCATTGACGAAAAGTCTCAAGACGAACTTTCCGCATTCTCACGCGCCAAGAATGAGCAAGCTATCGAACAGATGATCCAAAGCGGTCGGCTCTTGGTGTGCGCAAAAAACACGACGGTATCGGTATTGGAACCCGGCATCTTGACTACGAAGGTCCGAGTCATGGATGGTAAACACGAAGGCAAAACTGGCTATCTCCCGAGCGAGTGGGTGCATAAGAAGTAAGACGCAAAACGAAAGGCCGCCCATATGTTACGCTCAAATGCGACCGCAGGAGTGAACGGGCGTTCAAACTTGAGGTAGGTATGGCGGCTAAAACTCCTGACCCGAAAGCCCGCGTGTTTTGGTGCAATACCAATCGTGGCGGACTGCCGGGCGGCAACGGCCTCGAACAGCGAATGCACATACGGTGCTTTGCTGCCGCGTGGAGCTTCGCCGATCATCGGGAGGGGACGTTCAACTACACTGACCACATGCGTCGGGTTCGCCGTGGCGACACGATAGTCATGTATGCCATGCGACTCGGCGTCATTGGCGTCGGTCGAGTCACGGAGAGCCGCATGGAGCTACTTTTCGAGGATCACCCCGGACGGCTGCGTGACTACGCTACAGAAGGCGCGAATGTAGAGGAGTGGCGCATCCCTGTCGAGTGGCTGGCTTGGGATGAGGGCAACCCATGCGAGGTTGATCCGCTCAACGGCACGTTCCTTGAGATCACTCATCACTCCGACCGGGTTCATGCCGTGATGAAGCATTTCGGGCTGTGAAGCTGGTATGCCAACCATTCTCACGCCCCCCAACCGCCTATCCCAAGACCGATCGTCCCCCTCCCGCCCCCCGCGCGCCCTTTAACCTCCCGCTTCGCGGCATAATTTAACCCCCTACGTCCTCCTCTCGCTCCACCGACTGCCGAGAACTTGCCGTGTCCTTGACCGAACAGACCGCGACCGAACTGCTCGCCCTGCAGGCTGCCGGGAAAGCGTCGTCCGCCGAGATTACCGGCGCCTTCCTCAAGAACATCGCCGAGCGCGACGGCACGATCCAGGCGTTCATGCGCGTCGATGCCGACGGCGCGAAGGCGCAGGCGGCGGCCGTCGATGCGAAGCGCAAGAGCGGGGCGAAGCTCGGCGCGCTCGCGGGGGTGCCGATCGCCATCAAGGATGTGCTCTGCACCAAGGGGCTGACGACGACGTGCAGCAGCAAGATCCTCGAGAACTTCGTGCCGCCCTACGATGCCACGGTCATCGCGCGCCTGAAGGCGGCCGACGCCGTCATCGTCGGCAAGACGAACATGGACGAGTTCGCGATGGGCTCGTCCACCGAGAACAGCGCCTACAAGACCACGCGCAACCCGTGGGACACCGAGCGCATCCCCGGCGGCTCGTCGGGCGGCTCGGCCGCGGCCGTCGCGGCGTGCCTCGCGCCCGTCAGCCTCGGCACCGACACCGGCGGCTCGATCCGCCAGCCCGCCAGCCTCTGCGGCATCGTCGGCATCAAGCCGACCTACGGGCGCGTCAGCCGCTACGGCATGATCGCCTTCGCCTCCTCGCTCGACCAGATCGGCCCCTTCACCCACGATGTCACCGACAACGCGCTCCTGATGGAAATCATCAGCGGCCACGACCCGCACGACGCCACCAGCATCGACCGACCGGTGCCGGCCTACACGAAGACGCTGAACCAGAAAGTGGAGGGCCTGCGTATCGGCGTGCCGAAGGAGTTCTTCGGCCAAGGCCTGGATTCGGAAGTGGAAGCCGCGATCCGCGCCGCGCTCAAGGAGTACGAGAAGCAGGGGGCGAAGCTCGTCGACGTGTCCTTGCCGCATTCGAACTACGCCGTGGCGGTCTACTACATCGTGGCGACGGCGGAGGCGTCGTCGAACCTCGCGCGCTTCGACGGCATGCACTACGGCCACCGCACCAAGCAGAAGGCCGACCTCATCGGCACCTACGCCAAGAGCCGCGGCGAGGGGTTCGGCAAGGAAGTCCAGCGCCGCATCATGCTCGGCACCTACGCCCTCAGCAGCGGCTACAAGGACGCCTACTACCTGAAGGCGCTCAAGGTCCGCCGGCTGATCAAGAACGATTTCGATTCGGCCTTCGAAAAATGCGACGTCATCATGGGTCCGACGGCCCCGACGGCCGCGTTCAAGAAGGGCGAGAAGAGCGACGATCCGCTGTCGATGTACCTGAGCGACATCTACACGATCAGTTGCAACCTCGCCGGCATCGCCGGCATCAGCATCCCGTGCGGCTTCACGAAGTCGAACCTGCCGATCGGGTTGCAGCTGCTGTCGCCGCCGTTCGACGAAGAGCGGATGCTGCGCATCGCGCGCATGTACGAGGCCGCCACGGACTGGCACACGAAGCGGCCGAAGTAACCTCGCGCCCGTTCATTCCAAAGCCGGAATTCCACGCCCCTGTTCGGGGTGCACCGCAGGGTCGACGCCAAACACGGCTCGCCGATCCGACTTGTCGTCAACAAGTCGTTGCGGCCCGGGGAGGCGGAGCCATTCGAGCGTCGTAAGGCGAGTGGCACGAAATGATTTACCCGTAGGACGGACTTCTAGTCCGTCCGAGCTAGGAAAGACGGACTAGAAGTCCGTCCTACGGGTAAATTTTCATGTTTCGAACGCCTACGGACAGTTATTACCGTCGCTTCGTGGCGAACAGCGCCGTCGTGGAGGCGAGTTCGAAGTTCGCATCGCGCGGCAGGTCGCGGACGAACGACTTCTCGAAATACTCGCGCGAGTCGGCCAGCAGGTCGCCGATCTTCTGTTGCTCGAACTCCGAGCGCGCGGCGGCGGGGAGCTGCGCGAGCCAGCGGTTGAGGAACCAGGTCAGCGTCCAGATCGGCTTGCCGCTGGCGATCACGTCCTGGCGGTCGATGGTCATCGCGTCTTCGAAGAGGCTGCGCAGTCCCTGGTGGGTCATGTTGAAGTAGTGGTGCGGGTAGCCGTGGAGCGGTTGCAGGAACGGCACGACGCAGTAGAGCTTGCCGCCGGGCTTGAGGACGCGGACGATCTCGCGGGCGCAGGCGAAGGGATCGCGGACATGTTCGAGGACGGCGAAGGAGAAGGCCGCGTCGAAGACGCCGTCCTGGAACGGGAGCCGTTCGCCGACGCCGCGCACGTCGGTGGTGGGGTACGGACAGATTTCGAAGTTGACGACGTTGTCGTGGTAGACGGGTCGCAGCCCCGCGCCGCAATCGAGGATCAGACCCTCCCGGAACTCGTCGATCATGGCGCGGGCGGTTTCGTCGTATTCGTTGGCGCTGACGTTGTCGGTGTCGACGATGTGGAACTGTTTGCGGAGTTCGTCGCTGAGGAAGTCGTGGAAGCGCGGGTCGCGCGTGGCGGGCATGTCGGCGCGCAGGAGCGGCCGGATGCGTTCGAGCTTCGCGCGTTTGCGGGCGTCGAAGGTCGGATCGGCGAGCGCCGTGGGCGGCGGCGCGGGCCGCAGGTAGCGTTTGACGCGGCGCGCGAGCGGCACGCGACGGACGAGCGCGCGGGCGAGCCGCGCGAGTGAAAGCTGCATGTCCCCATCCCCCCAAGCGGCGGGGGAAATAGCCGCGGTCGGGGCGGGAGTCAATTGGACTTGCAGCGGACTTCCGTTTCCGCACACAATCCGGCTTGGTCCGATTCGAACAAGGAGGTTCCCGGCCATGCAGACGCAAGTCCGTCCGTCCGTTGCCCCGTCGTCGCCGGTGATCGATTCCGCGGAGGTGGCGTGGGCCACCAGCGAGATCGCGGCGCTCGTGCGCCAGGCCGATCCCGAATCGGTCGTCGGCGCGGTGCTGAAGCAGACCTTGCGCGAGCTGTACAGCCTCGTGCCGACGGTCGATTCGACGGTGATCGGCCCGATCCGCCTGAAGACGGCGGCCTGAGCGCGGCGTCACGCGTCGGATGGATTTCCCAAGCCTTCGAGCCGCGCGCGCAGGCTCTCCCGGACCGCGCGCAGTTCCCCCGCTTCGAACCGCAGGGTGCGGATCGCCCGCGCGCCGGTCATCGCCAGATGCACGGCGACGGCCGCCGGCCGGTCCGCCTCCGGTCGCGATTCCCACAGCGCCGCCGCGTAGAGCGCCATCTGGTCGCGGTACTTCGCCACGATCGCGTCCGGCGCGCCGCGATCGGTCTTCCAATCGACGATCGCCCAGTCCGCACCGTCGCGAATCAGTCGGTCGTACCTGCCGGTGACGACCCAGTCGCCGAGCGGCAGCGCGAAGTCCACTTCGGATTCCCCCTCGGCGTCGAGCAGTTCGCGGAACGGATGATCGGCGAGGACCTCGTCGAGGATCGCCAGCGCGGCCTGCGCGATCGCGTCGGCGGTGGTGCGATCCAGGCCGTCGTCGGCGAGCGCGGCGGCGCGGACCGCGAGGAACTCCCGACGCGCCTCGCGATCCGCGGGCAGCGCCGCGCCCAACTCCAGCGCCCGGTGGACGAGCGTGCCGACGATCTTCCCGAATTCGCCGGATGAATCGGCGCGGTCGGCGCGGACAAGGGCACCGGGGCGCAACCCCAGCCGATGCAACTCGCGAAACTCCCGTTCGAGGCGCGCATCGCCCTCGGCGTTCAGCCAGTCGAACAATGCCGTCGTGGCGATCGTGCGCCGGAGCGGTTCCTCCGCGATCGGTTCGAGGTCGTATTCGCGAACGGGCGGCGGCGGCGGCACGGCGGCGGATGCCGTGCCGGGCGACCGGACCACGCGCACCGGAACGCCGACGCGTTCGTGTACGCCCTCGGCGATGTCCGCGTCGATGCGGAGCGCGTCGTGGACCCACGCCTGCCACGAACGCGCGGGCGGTTTATCCTTTTTCACGCCCCGGCCCGCGAGGATCAGCACCGATTCCGCGCGCGTGAGCGCCACGTGCAGGAGGCGGGCTTCCTCTTCGTCGGTCCGCCGGCGTTCGATCGCGCCGAGCGCCTGGTAAGCCAGCGGCCGTTCCCGTGCGAGGGGATTCGTCGGATGGAGGAAGCTGACGATCGGCCGGCCGTGCAGGCGCACCGCGAGGGCGTCGTCGCGCGCTTCGGGCCGGACGTGTTGGAAGCGATCGAAGAGGCGGACGCGCCCGGTGTCGTCCCGGAATCTCCGTTCCAACCCAACGACGGCGACGACCGGAAACTCCAGCCCCTTCGCGGCGTGGACGGTCATCACCTGCACGGCGTCGGCGTCGTCCGGCTCGCGGTCCGCCGGCTCCTCCGCGTCGTCGTCGACGAGGGCGGTCAGTCGGCGCGCCATCGCCGCGAGCGGGGCCGGATGCTCCGCCTCGATCCGCCGCAGTTCGGCATGGAACCGCTCCACGGTGGCGGCGCGTTCGGCCGCGTCCGGCCCGTCGGCGACGACTCCCCACGCGCCGCTTTCGGCGAGGGCGGCGGCCAGCAGGTCGGCGTGCGGCACGCGATCGACACGCGCGCGCCAGCGGCCGCCCGGCCCCAGGCGCTCCGCGACCAGCGCGAGGTGCGCCCGGCGATCCTCCGGAAACGGTTCAGCCGATCCGACCGCAACGCGGCGCAGGCCTTCCAACAGGCGTCCCCCGCCGTGTTGGGAGAGTACGAGGAGTTCCGAATCGGTCAGCGCGCCGAGCGGGCCGCGGAGCGTGGCGAAGAGCGCGAGTTCATCCGACGGATTCGCGAGTGCGTTGGCGAGGCCGACGAGGTCGCGCACTTCCTGCCGCGTCCAGAAGCCGAGGCCGGCGAGGCGGAACGGGATGCCCGCGGCGCGCAGGATCGTTTCGAGATTCGCGAAGTGCGTGGTGCGGCTGCGGAGCAGGATCGCCATGTCCCCCCACGCATAGCCGTTCGCATGTTGGCGATGCAGTTCGCTCGCGAGGTACTTCAACTGGTCGCCGTCGATCGTCTCCGCCGGAGCGGCCGCATCGTCGGGCTCCTCCGTCGGCCGCTCCTCGCCCGCGTCTCCGTCCGCCGGCGGAAACAGATAGACGACCTCCGCGCGGGAATCGTCCCCGGTGCGGCCCGGCTCCAGCAGCTGGGGATTCTTCTCGCCCACCGCCCGGAATGCGAATTCCGAGATCGCGTTGATCGCCAACAACGGCGACGGATGGTGCGAGCGATAGTTCCGCCGCAGTCGCATCAGGCCTTCGCGTTGTTCGACAGTCGACGGCGTCGCCCCCGGTTGCCCGTCGGCGATGGTCGGCATCGCGAGCCGGCCTTGGTTCCCCGCCCGGATTTTGGCGATGGTCCGCTCGAAGACGGTCGGGTCGGCGCCGCGGAAGCGATAGATCGATTGCTGCGGATCGCCGACGATCATGAGCTGGTCGGTGGCCACCGCGCCGCCGGGGTCGGTGCCGGCGAGCCGCGCGACGAGCGACCATTGCGTTTCGTTGGTGTCCTGGAATTCGTCGACGAGGATGAAGCGGTAATCGGCGACGAGGCGCCGGGCCGCGGCGGACCCGTCGAGCAACCGGCCGACGCGCTCGGCGAGGAAGCCGAAATCGTAGCGGTTTTCTTCCCGGCACAGCGCGCGATAATGCCGCTCCGCGACGGCGTGGATCGCGGCGAGGGAGCGCGATTGCTCGAACCCGTCGAACTCGCCGGAATCGAAACCCCAGCCCGGCATCCACGCGGCCCACTCGCGCTGGATCGCGTCGAGCTTGGGGAAGTAGACGCCCTTCTTGTCCGCGAAGCCGCTCGTGGGGATGGTGCCTTCGCCCTTGGTGTACAAGGCCGAACGAAGATTCTCGACGAGGCCGAGATCCGACATCGCATCGTAGCGCGGCAGCCAGTCCGCGATGGCGGCGATCATGTTGCCGGCGAATTTCCCCTCGCCCTTCTTCGACGCGCGCATCTCCGCGAGCGTGGCCGCGAGTTCCGCCTTCAAGGCGCCGCGCCGTGCGGCCATGCGCGCCAGCGGATCGCGCAGCGCCGGCAGGTCGAGCAGGTTCAGAATGTCCGCTTCGGAGACTTCGGCGTGCGCGGGCACGGGGCCGCGCGCGAGCAGGAATCGCAACGCGCTTGTCAGTTCGTTGCGGCCCTGGGTGCGCAGCCACCAGTCCCAATCGGGGTAGTCGGCCAGTTCGAGTTCGGTCTCGCGGAGGGCGAGGTCGATCAGTTCGGCGCGCTCGATGCCGTCGAGGATGCCGAAGGCGGGGTCGAGGTCGGGCACGAGTCCGGCTTCGATGCCGCGGCGGAGCAACTGGTGCGCGAGGGCGTCGATGGTGCCGATGGGGCAGCCGGCGAGTTCGTCGAGCCGGGCCTGCCAGAAGCCGGCGTCGCCGCCGACGGCGAACGCGGCGAGGGCGGCGTGCAACCGCTCCTGAAGCTGCGCGCCGGCCTTGCGCGTGAAGGTGATCGCGACGATCCGGTCGAGCGTGAGGTCGCGGTGGGCGTGCAGGAGCTGCACGATGCGCTCGACGAGCACCGTCGTCTTGCCGCTGCCGGCGTTGGCGCGCACGGCGAGGCTGCGCGTCCAATCGAGGGCGTGCGCCTGCTCGTCGTGGAGTTTGCGGAGAGTCGGCGTGTCGAGGAAGGCCATGGCGGATCAATAGCCCTTCTGGTGCCGGCAGGCGTGGCGCGCCGGGCAGTGCGCCGCGCAGGCCGGGTCGGAATGGTCCACGTCGAACCGGGTCAGGGGAATCCGACCGGCGCGCAATTCCCCCACGAGCCGGGCAGCCGTTTGCCCGGCAGCGGCCGGATCGAACGGCAGCTTCACGCGGTCCCGGGTCGGCGCGAGTTCCGGCATCTGGATCAGGAACTTCGCGGGCAAAGCCGGATCGGCCTGGATGCCCCGATGGAAGTGGACGTAGACGCCGTGCGCGACGGGGCGGCCCGTCGCGGTCTGTCGGACGAGCGCGTACAGCGGCAGTTGCAGCGCGCGGCCCGATTCGAGCCGCTCCGCGATCTTCTTCTTCCCCATCATCCGACCCGTCTTGAAATCGCAGATCAACTCCGCGCCGTCGGCGCGCCGGTCGATCCGGTCGATCTTCACGTGCAGCCGGAACGACCCGCCGACGCCATCGGGCAGTTCGAAGTCCTTTTGTTCCCACTCCGATTCCTGCTGGGTGAATCCGTGCTCGGCGAGAAAGCCCGAGACGGCGGCATAGACGGCGAAGAAGGCGTATTCGTAGTCGTGCAGGCGGGTGCTGTCGAAGCGGGGCTGGGCCGAGTCGAACGCGGCGCGCAGGTGGTCGCGGAACCGCACGTCGATCGGCCGGGGATCGTCCTTCGCTCGGTAGGCACCGTCCATCGCGGCGTGGACGAGCGTGCCCCACCGGCGGGCTTCGTCGTCGTCTTCGAGTTCCCCCAGCCGGAGCGTGTGGGTGACGAAGTGCCGGAACGGACAGGCGGCGTACTGTTCGAGCGTGGTCGCGCCGAACGCCTTGTGCGCGGGGTGGCGCTCGGCGAACACAGGCATCGCCCAGTCTTCGATGCGCAGGGCATCGTCGGCCGGCCGCGTGCGCCACAGTCGCCGGGTTTCGAGCGGTGCGGCGAGTTCCGCCGCCGCGACGGCGGGATCGGCGAGGGCATCGCGGAAGTCCGCGACCGGAACCGAAGGGAATGGCCGGAGTTCGCGTTCGCCCCGCGCTTCCCGCAGGAAGCGGCTCTCGCGCGCGGGCACGCCGTCGAAGCTGCGCGGCCGCGACAGCACCAGTCGCTCCGCCGCGCTGGCGAAAAGCTGGACGAACTGCCCGTGCTGCTCGCGCAGCGACTCGTCGCGCCAGGCGCGTTTGCGGTCGGCGAGCGCGTCGTCGTCGGCCGGGCGGCCGGGGTCGCTTGGCACGAGGCCTTCGACGAGGCCGACGGCGTAGACGGCGCGGAAGCGCGTGCCGCGCACGGCGCGCGCCCGCACGATCTGCACGCCGGCGTCGTCGTGCGAACCGGTCTGGAACGACTCGGCGGCGAGCGCGAGCTTCAGCAGGCCTGCGACGTCCACCGTGCCGTCCGCCCGCGCGGGCAGGTCCGCCGGCGGCGTCGCGCGTAGTTCATCGAACACATCCCGGAGGTTGTTGAACGCCAGCTGGTCGATTTCCCACTCCCGCGCCGGCACGACGGTCCAATCGGGTATGTTCGTGGGTCCGAGGCGCTCGCCGAGGCCGAGCCGATCGAGCCAACGTCCGAGTGTGGCGACGAGCGCGGCGAAACGATCCGGAAGAACGTCGGCGTCGAGGTCCCGCAGCGGCGCGAGGAGTTCTTCGATGGAATCCACGAGGTCCATCACGCGATCGTCGTCGGGGGCGGAACGCCAGCGCCGCAGCCAGGCATCGAGGTCGGACCGTTCGACCGGGGCGGAAGTCGAGAGTCGATCCAGCGCCCAGTCGTGGCGGAGTCGGCGGCGGACGAGGGGCTGGCGGAGGAAGTCGAAGAGCGCGTCCGCCGGCCAGCCGCGGCGGACGAGCCGCAGCGCCGCGAGGAGGGCGCGCACGGGGCGGGACGCCGCCAGCGCGAACGACTCGGCCACCGGTGTGGCGAGCAGCCCGGCCGCGGCGAACGCGTCCTCCAGCGGCGGCAGGTACGCGTCGTCCGGGATGACGACGGCGACGTCCGCCAGTCGCGCGCCGGTGGATCGGACGAAGTCCTTGACGTGCGCGGCGACCGCGCGGCATTCGCGCTCCGGCGACGCCGCCTCGTGGAAGTCGATGTGCGACGGCTTCGATACCTCGCGCGGATCGTCGATCGGGTTCGCGATCCGCAACCGGGCGACGATCGCTTCGGCGTCCGGGCGGTGGGGGTGCCCCGGCGCGCCGACGAGCCAGAGGCGCACGTCGGCGACGCGCCCGAGCGCGTCGATCAGGTCGAGTTCGGCCTCGGCGAAGCGCTCGAAACCATCGAAGACGATCGATCGGCCGGCGAGCCGACGCGCCAGCGCGGAGTCGGGGTCGGCGAGTTCGCGCGCCAGCGCCCGCATCAGGGCCGGCGCGTCGAGAACGCCTTCGGCGCGAAGGATCTCATCGTAGCGTGCGAGGATCGCGCCCGTGCCGCCGGCCGGCGCGGTCTCGGTCGTGGTGCGCCACCGGTCCGCGATGGCGTCGAGCTGCAGGACGCGGCCGACCGTCGGGGGATTGCGGGAGTCGACCTGCTGGCACGCGCGGGCGAGGCGCAGCAGGCGGCCCGTGTTGCCGATCGTGCGGGCCTGCAGGCGCGAGAAGCCGAGGAGTTGCTGTACCAGTCCTTCGATCGTCATCGCGCGCGGCAGCCGCGCCGCGGCGGACACCGTGCGCGCGACGGCGCGGCGGCGACGGCTGGTCGGCAGGATCCACCACGCGCGCCAGCCCTCCGGGCCGTGCAGCTCCCGGTGCCAGCTTCGCAACGGCTCGACCGCCGGTTCGCCCGCGAACCCGAGGCTCGGACTTCCGGATACGATCGCCTGAATCGGCACGGTGCGGCCTCCGGTCGGGAATCACCACGAATCGTCGCGCGTCCGCCACAGGTACCACGACGCCACGGTTCGGTACGGCCGCCACGGCTCCGCGATGGCGTGCATCTCGGCCGCGGTCGGCAGCTTGTCCATCTCCCACAAGTCCTGGATCGCCAGCTTGATGCCGAGGTCGCCGACCGGCAGCACGTCCGGCCGGCCGAAGCCGAACATCAGCAGCATGTCCGCCGACCACGGCCCGAGACCCTTGATCGACGTGACCGACGCGCGGAACGCGTCGTCGTCGAGCGTCGGCAGCTCCTTCAGAAAGGCGCGGTCGGAATCAATCCGATCGAGGATCGCCTGGATAGCGCGGAACTTCCCGCCCGAAAGGCCGCATTCGCGATAGTCGTTCTCGGCGAGTTTGCGGAGCTTGGCGACGGTGAACGGCGGCGCCTTCGCCTTCGCGGCGAGCCGCCCATGGATCGAGTCGGCGGCCTTGGTGGAAATCTGCTGCGAGATGACGCAACGAACGAGCAGGGCGAGCGGTTCGTCCGGCCGGGGCGTCAGCTGGCACGGGCCGACGCGTTCAATGATCGACTTCATCGTCGGGCATCGCTTCGCCAGGTGCCGCTGCGCCTTGGGGTAGTATTCGTTCATGGTGAAAGGATATCCACTTCGCAGAGCCAGGAAAGAGATCACGAAAGCCCGAAAGGACGAAAACACGATACCGATTTTGGCGATTTCGGGTTTTCGTCCTTTCGGGCTTTCGCGATCTCGAACTTATTGCTTCCGCGAGCGGCGTCGGATCGCGCGGATCTGCAATGCGATCAGCAACACGGCGAGGGAGCCGAAGACGGCGCCGAAGGCGATCAGGCTGTTCTCGCTCAGGCCGATGTCCTCGAGCGTCGCCTCCTTCTTCGGCTTGTCCGGGGTCGTCGGCAGCACGAGCGATTCCTCGACCGGCGGCGGCAGCGCCGCCACGGCGCGCCGCACCGCCTCCCGGTGCGCCATCAGCAGCTTCCGGTTCGAGTACGACCGGCTCCAGGCGCAATCGTCGAAGATCTTCTCCGCCTCGCGCAACCGGCCGTCGGCGGCGTAAAGCTCCGCGAGCAGCCAGAGCAACTGCGTGTCGCTCGGCGACCAGAGCAGGAGTTGTTGCGTAATCGCGATCGCGTCGGCCGGCGGCTTGCCCTCGAAGAGCGGCAGGACCTCTTCGGCGTCCGGCGATCCTTTCTTCTCGCTCCGGTCGCGGTGCAGCTTGAGCCAGCGCGGGTAGAAATCCTTCTCGACACGCTTGAGCCATTTCAACTGCGCCGCGGTGGTGCCGGGCAGTTCGGTCGGGAACTCGGCATCGAGCCACGCGGCCGCGTGCTTGCGGAGGGCGTCGGGGTAGTCGCCGCGCACGGCGTAGGCGTGGGCGAGGTTCGCCAGCACGCGGAAGTCCGGCACGCGGTCGCGCGTCCGCGGCTCCAGCAGGTTCAGCGCGTCGTCGAGTCGGCCGAGGCGGATCAGGTCGGCGGCACGGTCGGCCGGGGGCGCGTCCTTCGCCAGCCGCGCGAGCACCGCGTCCCGCTCCGGGCTTTTCTTCTCCGGGTTCAGGATCAACTCGTATTTCGTCAGTTCCTGTTTAAAGCGACCGGATTTGTCCGGTTTGAAGGACAGCTCCTCGGCGGTACCATCCGGCTTGATGGCGAACGGGCACGGCTCGGCGGTGGCATAGACGCCGGCCGACGCGATCGACGGAACGAGCAGGAAAACGAGAAGAGTACGCATGGCGGGAACGCGCGGGATTGGGACCTTGGCAGTTTAGGGGATTCCCCCGGCGCAGTTTCGTCGATTCCGCGCGGACTTTCGTTCGTAGAATGGCTGTTGAAGCCCACCCCACGGGGTCGGGTTGACGCGATTGACCCGACCGGTCCAAAATGGACGCGGACGGGGGACGGTTCCCGCCCGACAGCCCTTTGGAATTGTAGGTTCCCGATGATCTTGCGAGCGATGGTGGTGGTTCTGGCGCTGGCCGCGGTCGGCTGCCAGAAACCCGACGACATTCAAACCTACCAGACGCCGAAGTCGGCGGACTCGCCGAACCCGAATGCGCCGCGCGCCGAGGCGTCGCTGCCGGACGCGCCGGCGACCGGCGAGTTCCGCATTCTCGGCGCGATGTTCCCCGCCGACCAGCCGGAGTGGTTCTTCCGCATCGTCGGCCCGGCCGACAAGCTCGAACCGCACAAGGACAAGTTCGTGAAGATGCTGGCGACCGTGCGGTTCCCGAACGGCCTGCAGAACGCGCCGCTCTTCGATCCGCCGGCGGGGTGGAAGCTCGGCGGCGGAAGGCCGGGGCAGACCCTCAACGGCATCATGATCGCCGGCCCCGCCGAGACGATCCTCATCGACGGCGACAAGGCGCTCGAAATCACCGTCACCTCCGCGCAGGGCGATCCGTTCCTGAACGTCCGCCGCTGGCACGTGGACCTGCTCGGCAACAAGGATCTCACCCGCGCCGACCTGCCGAACCTGACCAAGCCGATCGAAGCCGACAAAATCAAGGGGCTGTTCGCCGACCTGAAAGGCCCCCGCAACCCCGCCGCCCGCCGCATGATGGGCGGACGATAATTCGGTATTCGGAATTCGGAATGAAAACAAACGACCGACCCGTTTAGCCGCGAGGCGGAGTCTACGGAGCCGAGCGCGAGACGATTCCAAACCACGACCCACGATCGAGACCGATCCCATGGATACCGATAACGTCCACCCCGACGCGACTCCGCCGACCGATTGGCGGAAGCTCGCGCACAAAGTCCTCAAGCCCCTCGCGTCGCTCCAGCTCACGGTGGTGCTGTTCGCGCTCTCGATGGTGCTGGTCTTCTTCGGCACCGTCGCCATGATGTCCGCCGGTCTCTGGACCGTCGTCGATCAATACTTCCGCTCCGCGATCGTCTGGATACCGTTCGACCTCATCCGCAAGTTCGGCACCGTCTTCTTCGACCTGCCGAAAGACGGCTCGCCGTGGCCGTTCGCCTTCCCCTTCCCCGGCGGATGGACCCTCGGCGCGGCCATGCTCGCCAACCTCGTCGCCGCGCACCTCGTCCGCTTCAAGCTCACGTGGAAGCGCTCCGGTGTCATCCTCCTGCACGCCGGCGTCATCCTGCTCATGATCGGCGAACTCGTCACCGGCCTCTACGCCGTCGAATCGACCATGTCCCTGAAGATCGGCGAAAAGTCGAACTTCCTCGACGTGACGCGCGAGTTCGAAATCGCAATCGTCGACCCGTCGGACAAGGACCACGACACGACGACGGTGGTGCCGATGCGGTTTTTCCAGAAGCCGGGCACCGTGCAGCACGAATCGCTGCCGTTCGATCTGGAAGTGGTGGCGTACTGGCCGAACACGTCCAGCGAGGAGTTCCTGACGCGGCCCGAAGGCGAGTTCGTCTTCGGCATCCCGCAGGGGCGGTGGTACCGCTTCGCGGAGAAGGCCGAGGGCGCCGGCGTCGACACCGAATCCCGTTCCGACGCCCCGTCCGTGATCGTTCGCGCGCTCGACAAGCAGACCGGCAAGGACCTCGGCAAGCACTTCCTCTCGCTCTGGTTCTACCCGAACTTCGAGCGGAACAAGCGGTTCCTCGCCTTCGCCGAACGCACCGTCACGGTCGGCGGGAAGACCTACTGGCTGATGCTGCGGCACAAGCGGGTCTTCCGCGACTACACGATCGAACTCCAGAAGTTCGAACACGGGAAGTATCCCGGCACCGAGATCGCCCGCGACTTCGCCAGCACCGTCATCGTGCGGGACCAGGCCGGCGGCGATGGCCGCGAAGTGCGCATCTGGATGAACAACCCGCTTCGCCTCGGCGACGACTCGCTCTACCAGCACCAGTTCTTCCCCGGCGACACCGGCACCGTGCTGCAGGTGGTCGAGAACCGCGGGCGGTTGATCCCGTACATCTCGTGCATCCTCGTGACGCTCGGCATGCTGGTTCACTTCGGCTTCCGACTGTCCGGCTTCCTGAACAAACCGAAGGCGGTGGCGGCATGAACTCGACCACGCTCGAAAAATACTTCCCGCTCCTGGTGGTGCTCGTCCTCGGCGGGTACCTGTTCAGCAAGGCCGCGCCGCCCAAGCCCTCCGCGGGCGGGGTGGACTACGCCGCCATCGGCCGGCTGCCCGTCCTTGAGGGCGGGCGCGTCATGCCCTTCGACGCCCTCGCGCGCACCTCGCTGCAATCCATCAGCGGCCTCACCGAGGTGAAGAACGAAAACGGCGAAGTCGTCGCCAGCGCCGTCGAATGGCTCGTGCAGGTCTTCGACAACCCCGACGCCTACTACGGCAAGGCGGCCGACTACAAGATCTTCCGCATCGAGCACGACCAGCTCCTCGGCGTGCTGGAACTCCCGCGCCGACCCGGCTTCTACCGCTACTCCCTCAAGGAGATCCTGCGCAACGGCCGCAAGCTCGAAGAGGAGTTCGCCAAGTCCGAGAAGAAGCGAGAGGAGGGCAAGGCGCTCGACCTCTACGACGCCAAGCTCGAGGAGATCTCCCGCAAGCAGCAGCAGTTCGCCCGCCTCGTGCGCACCCCGCCCGAGCGCGCCGGCGGCAACGTCGTCCGGCCGATCCCGCCGCAGTCCCCGAACGGCGATTGGGAAGCCCTCGCGACGATCGACCTCCGCGCCGCCGAGACGCTCTCCGAACAGGAACAGGTGGACCTGCACGAGTCGGCCCGCAAGGCGATCTGGGAGAAGTACGAACGGCAGTTCGGCGACCTCAGCCGCATGCCCGAACCGGGCCGCAAGATGATCGAACGAGAGACGGAGCAGAAGCTGCGTTTCGACCTGTTGCAGGAAGGCCGCGGCCGGCGCGAGAAGGTCAGCCCGGCGGCGGCGACGTTCACGGCGATCCTCGACTCCGCCCGCCGCGACAAGGGCGAATTCAACGCGAAGTTCCTCGAAACGTACCAGTCCGAGTTCCTCGCGCACGTCTCCGACGAGGACAAGTTCAAGAACAAGCTCGAGGCGAAGTGGCTCGGCCAGTTCGCGCCGTTCTACCACTGCGAATATCTGTATTTGCCGATGGTGATCATGACGCTCGTGTCGTGGATCGTCTGGATGCGGCCGCTGTTGCGGGCGGCGTTCTGGCTCGGCGTCTTCGCCTTCGCCGTACACTCGCTCGCGCTCGTCCTGCGCATGTACGTGCAGGGCCGGCCCCCGGTCACGAACCTGTACGCCTCGGCCGTGTTCATCGGTTGGGGCGCGGTCGGGCTGGCACTGCTGCTGGAGTGGTACTACAAGAACGGCGTCGGCAGCCTCGTGGCCGGCACGGTCGGCGCCGCCACGCTCCAGCTCGCGCACTTCCTCGGCGGCAGCGGCGACACGATGGCCATGCTCGTCGCCGTGCTGGATACGAACTTCTGGCTCGCCACGCACGTCACCACCGTGACGCTCGGCTACACCGCCACGCTCGTCGCGGGGATGATCGCGACCCTCTGGATCGTTCGCATGCTGATTACAGTCGTGACGAACGAATTGTCGGCGAATCGGGACAACAGCCTGTTCGGATACATGGTTTACTTGTGGGCTGCGGTTGGTTTGAGCTTGATCTGTTTCGCCGTGGTTTTCCTCATTATGGATCGGATCCAAGCGTACACGAATCCCAATGAATCCATTCGCGGATTGTGGTGGATCGCGTGCATCATTCTGACTGGCGGTGTCTTCGCGTTGTTGATGATCGCCCGTTTCGTCACCGACGGCACGCTGTCCGATCTAGCCTTGAGATTCCAACAGCAGGGGTTGACCGAGGAAGCTAACAAATCCCTCGGCCAGATGATGTATGGCGTCATCTGCTTCGCGACGCTGCTCAGCTTCGTCGGCACCGTGCTCGGCGGCATCTGGGCCGACTACAGCTGGGGCCGCTTCTGGGGCTGGGACCCGAAGGAGAACGGCGCGGTGCTGATCGTCATCTGGAACGCGCTGATCCTGCACGCCCGCTGGGGCGGCATGGTGAAGGTGCGCGGCATGGCGGTGCTCGCGCTCTTCGGCAACATGGTGACGGCGTGGAGCTGGTTCGGCACGAACCAACTGGGGATCGGCCTGCACGCCTACGGCTTCGACAACCGGCTCGCGGCCGGCTGCCGCTGGTTCTGGCTGAGCCAGCTGGCGCTCATGGCCGTCGGGTTGATCCCGCGCGAGTACTGGCGGAGCCAGCCGGCGAAGGTCGCCGTGGCCGAGCCCGTTGCGGCGAACAAGAAACGATAGTGGTTGGGTGGAAACCCGGCGAGCCGAACGCCGTAAGGCGTCCGGTGTCCGGTGTCGGCTCGCCAACGCAACCCGGCCGCTGACGCGGCCCGGCTCGCCGGATTCGCCGGACGCCACGCCGTGACCGGCGAGCCGAGCGGCGTCAGCCGCCGGGTGTCGGCTCGACGCGACCAACCCGGCCGCTCACGCGGCCTGGCTCGCCCGACCTCACTTCGTCGGTTCGATCGAGCCGCCGTTCCAGGCGATGCGGCACTGCGGGATCTTCGCGGCCAGCGCCTTCACCGCCGCCTCGGACAAGTTGGGCAGTTGCGTGATGTTCAGGTTCTTCAGGTTCGACAGGCCCGCCAGCGATTCCAGCCCCTTGTCGGTGATCTTCGAGTTGTAGAGGATCAGCGTTTCGAGCTTCGTCGACTCCTTCAGGCACTCGAGCGCCCGGTCGCCGGCGGCGCAGTTCGTCAGCTGGGCGCTCGTGAGGTGCTTCAGGCCGCGCAGGCATTCCAGCGTGTCGTCGTTCACGAACTTGTTCCGGTTGGTGTTCACGCTCACCACTTCGATCGGCTTGCCGGCGAACTCGTCGACGTTGCGGAGGGGTTTCTCGACGCCATCGACGCGGGCGACGACGAGCGAGCCGAGCGCGAGGATCGTCTCGGCGGCCTTGCGGTCGTTGTCTTCCGGGAAGTCGCTGGCCAGCGCCACGTCCGGCCGCGCCTTGCGGAACGCCGCCACGCCGGCGGCGGTGACCTTCGACTGGCGGGCATGCAAGGTCTTGAGCGTCTTGCATTCGACGAGCGCCGTCAGTCCTTCGTCGTCGAGATTCGAGGCTTCGAGGGCGATCATGGCCAGCGCCGGGGCCTTCGCGATCGCCTTCGCCGCCGCGGGTGTGAAGTGTTTGGAATTGTTCGCGCCAAGCGTTTTCAGGTTCGGAAGCTTCGCGAACGATTCGAAGGCCGTGGCACCGAACGGCGTCAGTTCAATGTTGAGCGACTCGAGCGATTTCATCGCTTCCAAGTGCTTCGCGCCATCATCGGTGAGACCTTGGATCAAGTAGAGGCCAAAGCTCTTCAGTTCCTTTAGGGAACCGACGTGGCGGAGGGCGTCGTCCGAGAGAGTCGTGTGCTGGATGTGGAGTTCGGTCAGTTTCGGGAGGCCGGCGAGGTTCGCGAGTTCCGCCGGCTGAATGCCCTGGCACGCGATCATCGCGAGCCATGCGATGTTGGAGTCTTTGAGGTGAGCGAGTCCGCGGCCAGTGAATTGTTTGAGGCTCAGGAGGTCCAACCGTGTGAGCGCCCGGCATTTCGCGAGGTCCGCGCACGCGGCGTCGGTCAGCTCTGGCGAGCCCAGGTTCAGAGCGCGCAACGACCCCACCGCGCGATACGTGGCGATCTTCGCCGCGCCGGCATCGGTGAACGGGCCCTTGATATAGAGGTCGCGCAGGTCGGTTAGGTCGCGGAAGCGGTCAAGGTCGGCGTCCATGATCGCAGCGGTTTCCGTCGCCGCATTGACGCCGATGATCTTGAACGGGTCTTTCGGCAGGCTCGCGGCATCGCGCACGGTCCCGCCGCCGACGAGATCGACGGACCCGCCGCGCGCCAGCACGAACTCCGCCGCCGCGCGGTCGGGGTCGGCGAGCGCGAGCAGATCGCCAAGCAGATTCACGGTGGGCCGGGCGGCCTTGAACTTCCGCACGCCATCCGGCGTGGCGCGAGTGCCGTTCAGCCCGAGTGAATTCAACGATTTCAGCCCCGTCAGGGCTGTCAGCCCGGCATCGGTGAATTCGGGGCTTTGGCAATTCATTACGATTTCGCCCAAGTTGTCGTGGATCACGAGCAGCGGGATGTCCGCGTCCCGCAGGGGCACGTCGAGGACGAGGCACCGGAGTTTCTTCATCTTCGCCGCGCTCGTCAGGCACTCGCGGGTGACGGTGGGCGACCCTTCGGATTGCACCCGCAAGTACTCGATGTTCGGCAGCGATTCAAGCGCGGCGATGCCGGCGTCCGTGACCCTGGTGAAGTACAGGTTCACGTCCTGCATGGTCGACACACCCTGGAGGTGGCGAACGCCATTGTCGGTCACGGCGGGGCCGGCCAAGGTGATGTTGCCAAGCTTCGGCATATCCTTGAGGAACTTCAGGTTGTCGTCGGCGAAGCCGGCCTGCGTGCGGAGGTTGAGGGAGGCCAACTCCCATCCGGACCAGTCCTTGAAACCGGCACCGGAGTTCCGAAAGTTGTGCAACGCGAGATCATGTAAAAGGGGAAATTCGCGGAACAGCCGCAGTCCGGCGTCGGTCAGTTCGGACGCGTTGACCTGAAGGCTCGTGATCGAGCGGGCGGCGGGGAGTTTCACCAGCCTCGCGAGATTCGTTTCCGTCAGGGAAGCGTTGAAGTTCAGGGCCTTCAACCCGTCCGCTTCGAAGAGCCACTGCGCCTCGGCGTCGGACAGTTCCCGCGCGGGCAGTTCGATCGCCACGCACTTGAACGGCTCGGCCGGCAGCGAGTCCACATCCTTCGGCTCGTACCGTCGGTTGCCGATGGTCACCATGCCGCCGTTCAACAGCACGAACTCCGCGGCCTTGCGATCGGGGTCCATCGGCGGTTTCGTCGTGGCCTTCTTTCCCACGCCGGTCGACGATTTCGCGTCCTTCTTCGGTTCGTTGACCTTCGCGCTGTCGGGCGAGCCGGTGCCGGGATTGGTTTTCCCGCCGCCGGTGAAGGCCAGCGTGAGCGCGACTAGCGCGACGAGGAACATCACGAATCCGACGCCGTAGTAGAGCGCGGAGCGGTCTTTTCGGGCGGCAGGGGGCGGGGCGACGCCGGACCGCGCGATCGCGGAGCGTTCCGTCGGCGCGGCGTCGAAGTCGAGTTCGCCCCAGACCTGCGGGGCCGCGTAGGGCACGGGAACGGCGACGACCGGGTGCGCGAGCGTCTGGCCGCCGTCCTGCACCCGCTTCTCGATCGCCACCAGTTCCGCCAGCGCCGCCTTGGCGTGCGCCGGGCGGCCTTCGGGCAGCTTCGCCAGCAGCCGGTCCGCAAAATCCGAATACTCCTTCGGCACGTCGGGCCGCACCGAGACCAACGGCGGCTGCACTTCGTAGCCGATCGCGCCGAGCGTCTCCATCAGGCTCTTGCGGGCGAAGGGGTTCTTGCCGGCGAGGAGGTGGTAGAGAAGCACGCCGACGCTGAACAGGTCTGCGCGGGGGTCGACCGGCTTGCCGGACGCCTGCTCGGGTGCCATGTACGCGGGGGTGCCGACGACGGCGCCTTCCTGCGTCAGCTGCATGTCGGCGTCGTTGCTGCGCGTCAGTCCGAAGTCCAGCAACTTGATGCGCGAGTTCCCCTTCTCGATCCAGAGGTTGGCGGGTTTGACGTCGCGGTGGATGAGGCCCTTCTCGTGCGCAGTGGCGAGGCCGCGGAGCGTGTCCTTCACGATGCGCAGGGCGTGCGGCAGCGGCACGGGTTTGGTCTGCCGCTTCATCCAGGCGTCGAGGGGCAGCCCTTCGAGGAACTCCATCGCGAGGTACGGGACGCCGTTGGCGGAATCGGCGCGGTAGATGGTGATGATGTGATCGCTCTTGAGCGCCGCGGCGGCGCGGCCCTCGCGCAGGAAGCGGTCCGCGGCCTGCGCCTTCGCAGCCACTTCCGGGCGCATGACCTTCAGCGCGACCGGCCGGCGCAGCGCCGTCTCTTCGGCGCGGAAGACGAAGCCCATGCCCCCTTCGCCGAGCTTGCCGAGGATGCGGTAATCGCCAAGCCGGCCGATCTCGTCGGGGGCTTGCGGGAGCGTGAGGAACGGGAAGCCGGGCACGCCGACCGAGGGGACCGACCCGAACGAGGGGTTGGTGCGGTCGATCGAGAAGTCGTGCGTCTGCGGCGGCGACGTCTGCTCGCGCGTGGCATCGGGCGGGGTGGGCGCAGGGGAATCGGGTCGGCGATCGGCCATCGGTCGGTTTCCTTCGGCATCGAACGCCGGTCACTTCGATTCACTTCGAGAGTATCAGGGCGAAGACGACCGCCGCGACCACGATCATGACGACGCCCGCCGCGATCATCATCGTCGTTCCGCGGGTCTTGGTCTCCGGCGAGTCGGCGGGCAAATTGCGGTAACTCTGCGTCTTGGCGGAGGGGGGCGGCTTCGGCTTCACCACGATGCCTTCGCTGTTCGTCAGCTCCTGCCAGTCCTTGGGGGCGGCGGGAGGAGCCGGGGCCGCCGCGGCCGGGGGCGCCATCATTTCCAGCGCGGGCATCACGGCCGTGAACGCCGCCGGCTTGGCGGCCGACTGCCGCGCCTTCTCGATCGCCACCAGCTCGCGCAGGGCCTCCTTGGCGTTCGCCGGGCGTCGATCCGGTTCCTTCGCCAGCAGTCGCTCGAGGTAAGTCGCGAACTCCGGGGTCACGTCCGTGCGAACGCCGGTCACCGGCGGGAGCGCTTCGAAGCAAACCGCGCGCAGTGTCTCGAGCACCTCGCCGCGGCTGAACGGGTTCCGTCCGGAGAGCAGCGTGTAGAGCACGGTGCCGACGCTGAACAGGTCCGAGCGGACGTCGACCGGTTTGCCGGCGGCCTGTTCGGGGGACATGTAGGCCGGCGTGCCGACGACGGCGCCGTCGGCGGTGAGCCGCATGTCGCCGTCGGCGCTGCGCGTCAGGCCGAAGTCCAACAGCTTGATGCGCGCGGTGCCCTTTTCGAGCCAGAGGTTTGCGGGCTTGATGTCGCGGTGGATGAGGCCTTTTTCGTGCGCGCTCGCGAGGCCGCGGAGCGTATCCCGCGCGATCCGCAGCGCCTGCGCCAGCGGCACGGCGCGGGATTGCCTCTTCATCCAGTCATCGAGGTTCGTACCTTCGAGGAATTCCGAGGCGAGGTAGGGCACGCCGTTGACCTGCCCCACCTGGTAGATGGTGATGATGTGATCGCTCTTGAGGCCGGCCGCGGCGCGCGCCTCGCGCAGGAAGCGCTCGGCCGCCAGCGGCTTCTGGGCGATCTCCAGGCGCATCACCTTCAGCGCCACCGTGCGCTTCAGCACCTGGTCCTCGGCGCGGAAGACGTAGCCCATGCCGCCCTCGCCGAGTTTGGCGAAGACGCGGAAGTCGCCGAAGCGGCCGATTTCGTCCGAGGCCTGGGGCGGCGAAAAGAAGGGGAACCCCGGCACGCCGCCGGGTACCGGCAGCGCGGGGCTGACGGCGGTCGGGTCGGCCGAAAGGTCGCGGGTCGCCGGCGCGGGTACGTCGGCCTGGACCTGCGTACGCGTGTCCACATCCGGCGGTGCGTTCTCCGGTCGGCGTCCGTTCATCGATTGACCCGTTGGCGGTATCCGGACAACATACCGCGCAAACGGGCAAAACTCCACCGGATTCGCACGGGCTTCACACCGCGAAACCGTGCTGCTCGCGGTGGTACGGACCGTCGTAGGTCTGCATGCTCTTGAAGTACTCGTAGCGTCCGTCGCCCGCGACCGGTTTCACCTTGGCCAACAGCGCCTCCAGCTCCGCCCCTTCCAATGGCGAGAACGATTTCGCGATCTCCACGTCCTGCTTCAGGATCTCCATCGAGTCGATGCCGACCACCAGCGAACTGATCGGCTGCGAGAGCGCGTACCGGATCGCCTCCCGGGGCGTGCAGACGCTGTTCTTCACGAATACGCCGCCCAACTCCAGGTTCCCGCCGCCAAGGCTCTTGATGCCGATCGGTCCGATCTTCCGCAACAGCAGTTCCGGCAGCAGTTCCTTCGCGAAGCTCCGGTAAAAGTGGTCGCAGACGTTAATGGGCAGTTCGCAGGTGTCCCAGTCGTACAGCGGCAGCATCTTCGCCAGGATGTGCGGCGACTTGTGCCCCGTGTAGCCGATGAAGCGGATCTTCCCCTCCTTTTTCGCCTGGAGCGCGAAGGCGAGCGCGCCGCGCTCGAGGATCCAGTCCGGGTCGTTGTCGTAGTTGATCTCGTGGAACTGCCAGAGGTCGATGCAATCGGTCTTCAGGCGGCGCAGGCTGTCTTCGAGGTGCTGCCGGCTCGTCTCGGCGTCGCGGCCGCAGTTCTTCGTCATCAGGAACACCTTCTCGCGCCGGCCGCCTTCCGCGAGCGCCTTCCCCATCAACTCCTCGCTGCGTCCCCAGTGATAGTCCCACGCGTTGTCGAAGAAGGTGATCCCCTCGTCCATGGCGGTGTGCATCAGGCGGATCGACGCATCGTCGGTGATGGCGGGCTGGCCAATATGCCAGCCGCCGATGCAGAGCAGCGAGACGTTCACGCCGGTCTTGCCGAGGGGCCGCGTGGCGATCGACATGGGAGAAATCCAGTGCGGAGTGCGGAGTGGGGAATGCGGAGTGAAGACGAAAACCCGATCGCGGAAAATTGTATCGGGTTTTCGACTTCGCTTCCCCACTCCTCATTCTCGCGTGGGAAGTTGCGCCGAGCGTCGATCCGGCTTCGCTGCCGCGATGGTCGTCTGGATCGTCTCCGCCGTCGGTTCGCCGGGGAGATCCACGCGGCGGAGGCCGCCGCCGTCCGGCAGGCCGATGACCACGCCCTCGGTCTTCACGTCGGCGAACGAATCGCACGCCACGCAGACGCAACTGCCGACGGGCTGAATCGGCCGACCCACGAACACGACGAGCGGCTTCTTCTCCTGGATCGCCTTCGCGTACTGTTCGGCGTACGTCGGCGGCGCGAATGCGAGCGCGAGGGCGGCCTTGGCGCGAAGCCGTGCCGCGTCCGGCTCGGCGGCGATGGCCGCGTTCGACATCAGGATCAGAACGAAAACGGAACGCATGGCATCCTCCTTTCGGGACTTGACGACTTGAAGACCTGACGACCTGACGACTTCGCGCCCGCGTACCAGTCGAGTTTCCGGGACGGGAACCCTTTCACGCCGCTGAACGCCCAGCTATCGCCCTGCCGCAGCATCCGGTCCAGCACGCGGGCGTCGGCCCAGAAGCCGCCGGGCGACGGATCGCCGAGGCCGGTCGGGCCGGCGTGGAAGCGTTCGCCCCACGAATTCAGCAGGAAGCCGCCGGGCCGGTCGCCGCCGCGCACGCCCACGAGGGCCATGCAGTGGTACCAGGTGCCGCCGGGGGTACAGAACCCGTGGGCGTCGCGCGTCGGGCGGAACCCCTGATTGCTGCACACGATGACGGGGTAGCCGTTGCGGATCGCCGCCCGTGCCTCGTCCCACGTCTTCACGTTCGACACGGCCTTCACCGGATGCTTGCGCACTTCCGGTTCCAGTTCATCCGGCACACCGGTGCGCCCGTACTCCCGGCAGCGCGGCACGTCGTAGGCGCGCAGGTCGAACCGGCCGAACAGCCCCCGCGGCAGCACGCCGTACTCCACCACGAACTTCGCCGCCCATGCGCCGACCGAGCCGTCGCCGCGAATCCGGCCGCCGCCGATCTCCACGCGCGAGCCGCCGTAGATGATCTCCTGCGCGAGGTCGCGGTACTCCTCGTTCGCGCCGTTGGCGGCCTGCACGCAGAGCAGGTGCTCGATCGCCGACGCCGTGGCGAACGCGACGCACGAACCGACGTTCCCCTGGTCGCGCGGCGGGATGAGTCTTCCCAAGACCTTGCGCGCCGCGTCCCACAGGAAGACATCGTCCGGGCCGGCGTAGACGTCCCGGTACGCCGGCGTCGCCGCGAAGTCCGGCTGCGGCAGCGTCGCCGCGACGGCGCGCACCTGCTCCGCGTCCGGCACCCAGCCGAACGCGGTCGGTTCCGGCCGCGATGGAATCAGCGCGAGCGCGGCGAATGAGACAACGAGAATGCCAAGCACAATGCGGGCTTTCATTTCAGTTCCTCCAGACGGACCGCGATCCGTTCGAACAGCTTGGCCGCCTTCGCCCGCGTCGCAGCGTCCAAAGGCTTGTCTCCATCCAGCGGCAGCTCCTTCGCGATCTCCTCGGCGATCCGCTTCCGCACGCCGACGAGCGCATCTGCGGGAATCAGCGTGGACGCCGCCGTGCGAATCCGGTTCGCGAGATCGCCGGCCGTCGTCACGTCCGCCTTGTCGGCGTACACGATCGCTTCCCGATAAAGCGCGGCGAGTTGGGCGAGATGTCTGGCTTTGTCGGCGGAACCGTCGTCGACGAATTGCTTCTTCAGATCGCGGGCGAACGGGTCGGCGGGCGCGGGAACGACCGGCTCGCCGACGACGACAACGCACTTCGCCGCGTCGCTCGGCACGTCGCCCGCCGCCGTCCACGCGAGCACCGTGTACCGCCCCGCCTTTGGCGCGGTGAACAGCGCGACTTTGCCTTCGGGGAACGGCACGAGGTCGGCGTCGTCGGAAACGAGGTGCCAGCGCACGTGCTTGCTGGCGGTCTCGGCGGTCAGCCGCACGATCCGGCCGGGCTGGCCCTTCGCCTCGGCGGGGAGCTTGATGGTCGGTTCCGGCGTCTGGGCCAGGGTGAACGGGAGGATCAACAGCGGGATCATGGTGGCCACTCCGTGGGAAACGGACGGCCGAGGATACGATACATTTATTCAGATGCAAGCCGCCGACGTCGATTGTCGAACACGAAATACGCCGGCTCGGCGTGCCGGTGCGTGGTCGATCGCTTCGACGCGCGGCCATACGCGCCGCGGAGGCTGCCGCCCGGCGTGTGCCGCACCACGCCCACCCGCGCGAAGCCGGCGCGCTCGAAGAACGGATTGCTCCGCCCCATCGCGCTGAGCGTTTCGATCCAGTCGACCGGGCACAGCTCGCAGGCACGGCGGACGAACGCGGCCGCGATGCCGGCGCCACGGTACGTCGGGTGCATCACCACACGGGACAGCAGCCAGAGCTGGCGGTTGAGGGCGGCGAGCGCCACGCCGGTGCGCGGGTTCGCGAGGCCGAAGTGCTTTGTGCGAAGGGTCAGGGACGCGGCGGGGGCGGCGAAGACGCAGATGCCCACGGGATCCGCGCCGTGCCAGAGCAGGATCACGCGGCGGGTGAACCCGAGGCCGTGGCAGCGGTAATGCCACCGAGCGAAGTACGGCCAGTCGGATCGGGTGCCGTCCGAGAGCCAAAGCTCATCGTGGAAGCCGATCGCTTTTTTTTTACCGTCCGGTATTCGACGTCGATCGCGCCCTCGCCGCGGCAGCGCACGCGCACGTCCGGGTTCAGGTCGGCGGCGATGTCCTCGTGCGTCGTGGCGGCCAGCACGCCGATGCCGGCGCGCGTCGCGAGCTTGCGCAGGTTGAACGCCACCACCTGCGCGAGCGTGCGGTCGAGCGCGGCGGTGAATTCGTCCAGCACGATCGGCCCGCGCGCCATCGCCAGCGCGTAGGCCATGCGGAAGCGATACCGCTGCCCCTCGCTCAACTCCGCCGGCGTGCGCAGCAACAGCCGCGCCTCCGACAGGCCGCAGCCCGCGAGCGTCCCCAGCCGGTCCTCCACCGCCCCCGGCAGCGCCTCCACCAACGGCACCGCCGGCAACGCCAGACTTCCCGCATCGTCGGCCCCAAGCCGCCGTGCGACTTCGCGCATCACGCTCGACTTCCCCGACCCTGACGGCCCCGTGAACAGCACCACGTCCGTCGGCCGCGCATCCAGCTCCAGGTTCTCCGCGACGACGTGGTCCGCCTCCGACCCGTCCAGCCCGAACAGGTCGGCCACTTCGCCGACGGCCAAACTCCGCCGCGCGGCCCCGAACGGATAGCGGATCGTGATGGGCTTCCCATTTTGCATTTTTCATTCTCCATTTTGAATTGTTTCAATCATCGTGAACCCCGGTAAAACGCGCGCCATGTTCGGACCAATGCAAAATGCCGAATTCAAAATGCAAAACGCTCACACCCACACCCGCGGCTCCGCAGCGCCCGCCAGCAGGTGCGCCGTGCCCATCGCCGCCGCGTCCACCAGGTCGTCCCGCTCGCCGAACGGGAACGTCGTCATCTCGTCGAACAATTCCCCCTGACCCTCGCCGAGGCGGAACGCGCCGTTCTCCACCGACACCGCGAACGCCGCCACGCGATCCACCTTGCGGCGCGATTGCACGATCCCCTTCACCTTCGGCCCGAAGCGCGCGTGCCGCACCAGCAGGTCCTTGATCGCCATAAACGCACCGTTCGACTCGAACAGGATCACCTGCGGCTGCCACGCGCGGTCCAGTTCGTCGAGTCGTTGCACGAGTTCGGGCGCGGCCAGCCGCCGGGCGACCGCCGCCAGGCAGCGCACCTCCGTGCCGGCGCGGCCGAGCACCACGAACGCCGTGCGGTCCGCTTCCGTCCGCGCGCTCGTCGCCGGGTCCACCGCCAGCAGGGTGAAGTCGCACGCCGTCGGCTCCGTCCAGGTTCGCACCCACTCCGGGCGGATGAGCAGTTCGGTTTCGGCGATCGGCGTGAGCCGGTAGCCGCGGGCGAACGCGGCTTCGCCGATCTCGCGCTTCCGTTCGGCGAGTTTGTCCGTCGGCCATTTCTCCGGCCAGACCGGTTCGAGGTCCAGGCCCACGGCGCGGCGGAAATGCGCGTACGCGCCGGTCCGCTTCAGGCGCGCGTTGCAGTCGTCCGCATGCCACGGGGTGAAGAGGCCCCAGAAGCGGCCGTCGGGTTCGAGGAGGTTGAGCAGGTTGTCGTGGAAGGCGGCGCTGACGCGATCGCGTTCGGCGCGGCTGTGGATGGCGGCGACGTCGACGATGTCGTCGCAGACGAGCAGGTCGGCGCGGGTGCCGGTGGAGGCGCAGCCGACGCCGAACGCGGCGACGCTCGGCCCGATGCCGTCGCCCGGCCGCGCGATCGTGAACCCCTCCGCCGCCCACGGCTTCCCCGGCCGCAGGTGCGGGAAGACGAGACGGACAATCGGATTCCGTTCGATCTGCCGCCGGATGAACAGCACCCGGTCGATCGCCAGCTGGTCCGTCGAGCAGACCAGCTTCACCCGCAGCATCGGATTGCGGCCCAATTCCCACGCGATGCGCAGACAGACCTGCGTCGTCTTCCCGTGGTCGCGGGGGAGTTCGACGAGCGCCTTCCGGTGCCGGGTGAGAAAGTCCTGCATCGCCCGGTGCAGTTCCGCCTGGGGCGTCGGGAGGCAGAGTTGGAGGAAGCGGTTTGGGTCGTCCGCCGCCGCGCGGCTCATTGCCGCCAGGCTCGCCATCGTCGTCGTCCAGCATCGTGTCGATGTCGGCGTGCAGTTGCTCACGGGTCACCTTCCCCTTCAGGTCGCTGAACAGCGCGGTCAGGTCGAACGGCATCGCCTTCTCGAAAGCCTTGCTGTGGCGCAGCGTGGTCATCCAGACCTTGAGCAGGCAGACGGCCGCGCCGAGCACGAGTTTGTCGTCCTCGTTGCGGAGCAGATTGCGCAACGCCAACATGGCCTCGGAGCCGGATTGTCCGAGGCAGCGCTTGCGTTCCTTGCGGACGAACCGTTCCCAATCGACGGAATTCGCCGCCCGGTAGGCATGCAGTTCGTCCAGCGGCACGCCCCCTTCGCGGGCCGCCGTGGAAAACGAGTTCCCCTGGGCGACGCTGATGGCCGCCTCGCGGAACCGCGGATCAATGGACACACGCAGGGAGACCATCGGGCACCTCCCGGAGAAAAGAGTGGAGAAACGGGACGAGAAGGGATAAGCTATAGTGGACTAATGTCAAGTTATCGAGTTCGGAACGATTAAGGCACATACTTACGCAACCTTGTTCAAATCCCTGCTCTTTCGGCACGAATTCCCTTACAATGCACGATTTGGAGCAAAAAGATGCCAGAAAGCAATGGAAATAAAGTAGATCAAGTGAGCCTTGCAAGGATCCACGCCGTTCTTGGCATCGTCTCTGCCGGGATGATCGGTCAAATAATTTCCGTCGACCACTTATCTCCGCTACTGCGAAGCGCAGTTTGGTGGTTCGGGACGTCTTTGCTATTAAACGTCTTTTTATATGTTTTAGAATCCGATGCATATTCTCCGCGAATTTATTCTGTATTCTTTACCTGCGTCTTCATGATAATTAGTAGTGGTGCGATTCTTGTTAATCTATTTGCTTTTTGCCAAGTCCTGAATCATCTTGCTCCACCTTCAGGGCATTATTTCCTATTCACTGGCTTCGCATTGTATATTTTTCTGATGATGAATTCGTTCCGAAATCGACGGCGATCTTGGTCCGAAGCGCGAAACCGTTTGGCAGGTCAGACATCACCCGTGCAGGTTCAATTTTTTGAATTAGCGAAAATCCGCAATGAATTAAAGCAATTGCTCGATGCGCAAATGAAGCATGGCGAAACAACCGAAGACGACAACCCTGACAGACTTTCACTCCAGAAAGCGATTGACGAACTCAAAGCGAAGCTCAATATCAAAACCGAAGAGGTGGTTGCCGAGTTCAAATTGCACCTATCAAACCTTCATCGTGCCGAGCATGATTATCATTCGTTCTTCCCTAAGATAGTCCGGGCAGGTGGGACTACGGTTCGAGATGCTACAAATTAATATTTTGGGATGCTTTTGCTAATTATTCACAACTCAGGTATGATCGAAATCGTCAGTGTGTGCGGTCGCTTCGCGCGTGATGATGGATTCGAGCCGGCGCAGGGCGGCGGCCCATTCGCGCGGGAGCCTCTTCGCCCACTCGCGCAGGGTCTTCTCGTTGCGGCCAAGTTCGCGGGCGGCAGCGTCCCACGACAGGCCGCGGGCGCGGTGCTCGGCGGCGCGGTCGAACTGCGGCGGTGGCTTGCGGTCGCGGGCGGGCATGGCGGCGCTCCGAAGCGGAACGCGCGAAGGCTAAGCGATGGTGTACAAATGTCAAATCGCCGCCCGATGGCGTTCAACCGCCCGATCGACTCGCCGACGGGGTGGACGGACGCAACGGCCGGGAAGCCAAGGGAAAAACGTTCGCGCCACGGCATTCCCCGCCGTCTTCCCGTCTTCTCCACGGCCGGATTTCCGGGGCGGGACCGCGAACCAAGAAAATCAAATGCTTCCGCGAATCAATCGTTGCATTGTCCTGCCAAATCGATTAGTCTGTGTAGAAGGGAAGTTCCGTTCGCTGGAAATCCCGAAATAATTGGCGCGTTCCACCTCTTCGGTCCGTTCGCCAATTGCTTTTATTCCTCGATACTCGGTCCGCTTTTCTCTTTCAGGGGGTTCCCCATGAGTTCTCGTTCTCGCTTGGGTGTGAAACGTGGCGGTTTCACACTGATTGAGCTGCTGGTCGTGATCGCCATCATCGCCATTCTGATCGGCCTGCTGCTGCCGGCCGTGCAAAAGGTCCGCGAAGCCGCGGCCCGCACGAAGTGCCAGAACAATCTGAAGCAACTCGGGCTGGGCATGCTCAACTACGAAAGCTCCTACGGCTTCCTGCCGCCAGCCGGTGTGGACTATGGCATGTGCGCTTCGGCGGCCGGCGGTTCGGGGGCGACCTCGATCAAGAACATGAGCGGCTGGGTGCTCGTGTTGCCGTACATCGAACAACAAGCGCTGTTCCAGCAACTGAACCTCAGCCTCGCGTTCTGCGACGTGACGCAGGACAACGGCGGCGCGACGCGGAACCAGAATGGCGTCCTCGCCGGTCCAAGCCCGACGGCGAACATGGCTTTGATGAACACGCCGCTTTCGGTCTTCACCTGTCCTTCCGACAACGGTAGCCGCACGAGCACGGGTCAGGCGCCCCCGAACCGCTACGGTGCGACGACCTCGCTGCCCGGCTATCGCACGAATTACGACTTCATTACCGTCACCGGTAGCGATTTCGGAACTTGCAACTGGTGGAAGAACGCCGCCACGAATGCCAAGTACATTTCCGGTGAAAACAGCAAGACCAAGATCACCGACATCAAGGACGGTTCGAGCAACACCTTCATGATCGGCGAAACGACCGTCGACCCGTATTGCAACGGCTGGTCGCCGGTGTGGGGCTACCGCGGCTGGGTGCAGACGGGTCTCGACCCGCAAAAGACCACCAGCGGTCTGGGCATCAATGACTGGTCGTACAGCGCATCGTGGACCACGTGTGGTACGCCCGGCGGCTCCAACCCGCCGCGTCCGGGCCGCCTTGGCGATTGGGGCCGCGTCGGTAGCCTCCACCCGGGCGGCGCTCAGTTCACCATGGGCGACGGTTCGGTGCGCTTCGTGAGCGAACGCGTCCCCGCCACCACGCTCCGGCTTTATGCCCTCGCGTCGGACGGCTCGGTCCCCAACAGCCTCGATTGATCCGGTGCCTTCGCCATTCGCATTGTGCGAACATACACTGTGCAGGGGCCGGGTTTCGACCCGGCCCTGTCTGTTCCCCCAGTCTTATATCCACCAGGAGATTCCATGCGCGCGATCGTATTCGGCTCCGTCTTCCTGGCCCTGTGCCTGGCATCGGGCTGTGGTGGCGGAACCGTTCCGACCATCCCCGTGAATGGCGTCGTCACCATGGACGACAAACCGCTCGATGGCGCCGCCGTGACCTTCTACGCCGAAGCCGGCGGTATCGGCGGCCAGGCCCGCACCGGTAGTGACGGCAAGTTCGTGATCGTGGGCGGCGATGGGAAGTCGCAGGGTCTGGCTCCGGGCAAGTACAAAGTGACCGTCAGCAAGATGGCCCTGCCCGCCAATGGCCAGGAACCGGTCGGCGCGATCACCGACGCCGACATCAAAAACGACCTTCCGCCCATCTACAGCAACCCCACGCAAACGAAGCTCTCGTTCAGCGTCACCGGCGACGGCAAGCCGATCGAGATCAAACTCGAATCCAAGCCGAAGAAGTAGGCCGTCTTGGCTGAACTTGGGCGAACTGCGATCGCGGGGCGGGTGTATTCCCGTTCCGCGGCTCGCCCATGCTCAGCCGACACATCATCCGCGACGACTTTGGAATCGCATTCCATCCGTGTTGCCCGGTCAAGCGGGCGGCCACGAACCATTTCACGCTCCCGGCGGCACGGTACGCTCGGCAGGGGGCAGCTGTCCCGCCGTTGCGGCAAGTCCCGCCTGCCCGCGCGGCGGAGCGCCGAATACAACAACCCGCGCGAACCTTGGGCGGATGGGCGTCGTATTTGCCCCCAAGCCCCTGGCGTGGAGTAGCGCGAACATGGCCGAAGTCGTCGTCGAAACCCGAAGCCTCACCAAGATTTACCGCGATTTCTGGGGCCGAAAGAAGAAAACCGCCCTCAACGCCCTCGACCTCACCATCGAAAAGGGCGAAATCTTCGGCCTGCTCGGGCCGAACGGCTCCGGCAAAACCACCACCATCAAACTGCTCCTCGGCCTCCTCTTCCCCTCCGGCGGGGACGCCTTCGTCTTCGGTCAGCCGGCCGCGAAGGTCGAAAAGAACGAAAAGATCGGCTACCTGCCGGAAGAATCGTACCTCTACCGCTTCCTCAACGCCGAGGAAACGCTTGATTTCTACGGCCGGCTGTTCAACATCTCCTCCAGCGTCCGCGAGAAGCGCGCCGCCGAGCTGATCGACATGGTCGGCCTCTCGCGCGACAAGAAGCGCATCCTCCGCGAATACTCCAAGGGCATGCGGCAGCGCATCGGCCTCGCGCAGGCGCTCATCAACGACCCCGACCTCGTCATCCTCGACGAACCGACCTCTGGCCTCGACCCCGAAGGCACCCGCTGGATGAAGGACCTCATCCTCGACCTGAAGAAGAAGGGGAAGACGATCCTGATGTGCAGCCACCGCCTCGAAGACGTTCAGGACGTCTGCGGGCGGATCGCGATTCTGCACAACGGGGACCTGCAGGAACTCGGCGCGGTCGAGAAGCTGGTGGAAGACCAGCAGCGCGTGCAGATCCAGGCGAGCGGGCTGCAACTGACCCCGGCGCTCGAGAACGACCTGCGGGGCGTGATCGAGAAGCACGGCGGCACCGTGGTGGACTACGGCCACCCGAAGAGCACGCTCGAAGACCTCTTCCTGCGGATCATCGAGGAATCGAAGGCGCGGCCCGGCCGCCGCTACCTGCCGCCGACCGACGCGGCGGCGAAGAGCTGATCGTCGTTCCGATCCCCGTCTTCCGTCCTCTGACTTCTGAGATTCGCGATGACCGGCCCGGCCTTGTTCGGCATTCTGATCCTCGACCGCGAACCGCTCGCGTTCCAGCACCTGCCCGGCCTCGTGCAGGTCTGGCTGCAGGACGCCGGCGGATTCGCCGCCGTCGGGCTGTTCGCGTACCTGCTCACGGCGATCTGGGGCACGTCGGACAACTCCGAATCGACGAAGCTGCGCATGCCGCTGTCGTCGTCGATGCTGCTGATGGCGGTGGTATCGCTGCTGTGCTACGCCGCCTTCGCGGCCTGCTTCATCGCCGGCATCGGCAAGGAAATCCAGGAGCAGCGTTCGGCGGCGATCGCCACGGAAGCGATGGCGTACGTACCCCCGAAGCTCTCGCTGCGGCCTCAGCCGTTGCTGCTCGCCGCCGGGGGACTGTTCGCGCTGCTCGGGCTGGGCCAGCCGTTCGTCCGCGACCTGTTCAAGCTCCGCTTCCGCCGCATTTACGCGATCGCCAAGCTGAGCGTGAAGGAAGCCATCCGGAACCGGCTGTTCGTCGTGTTCCTCATCTTCATGGGCATCTTCCTGTTCCCGGTGAAGTGGTTCCTGCCGAACAACAAGCCGGAGGATGAAATCCGCCTGACGCTGGACGTGACGGCGTTCGCCAGCACGCTGTTGCTGTTGGTTCCGGCGGTGATCATTTCGGCGTTCCGCATCCCGGACGACATCAAGCAGCAGACGATCTACACGATCGTCACGAAGCCGGTGGAGCGGTTCGAGATCGTGCTGGGCCGGTTCCTCGGCTTCGGCACGCTGGTGTCGATCGCGCTGGGGCTGATGACCTTGGTCGGCTGGGTGTACATCACGTTCGGGACGACGTTCGATCCCAAGGCCGTCGAGGAAAGCCAGCGGGCGCGCGTGCCGATCCGCGGAAAGATCGACTTCAAGGCGAAGAAAGAGGATTACGTCGGCGTGAACGTGGGTCGCGAGTTCGAGTACCGCAAGTACATCGGCGGTTCGAAGTCGACCTCCGAACGGGCGCTCTGGTCGTTCGATGCGGTTCCGGCATCGCTGGCGGATCCGGGCCGGGATTCCGTGCCGTGCGAATTCACCTTCGACATCTTCCGGCTGACCAAGGGGGAAGAAAACCGGGGCGTGGACATCAACATCCGCGTGGTGACGTGGCAGTGCGGCCAGGAACCGCCGCCCGCGGACGTGAAGGACGGGCTGTGGCGCTGGACCGATTCCGCCAAGCAGGCGGCGTATGAAGCGAAGCGGAACGCGATCGACGAGAAGCTGCGGAAGAAGGAGGTCGGCGGTCCGAACGCCCCGCCGTCGCTGGCGTACGCGAAGCCGGAAGTGCCGGAGGCGTGGAAGCTCGCCGACGGGCTGGCCGAGGAATTCGGATTCTACGAAGTCGGCTCGGTCGAAGTGTACGACTACCACCCCGCGTCGATCCGCATCCCGTCCGGGCTGTTCCGCAACGCCCGCGCGGGCACCCCGCCCGGCGGAGCGCCGCGCGTCACGGTCTACGTGAAGTGTCTTTCCGGCGGCCAGATGCTCGGCATGGCGCAGGGCGATCTCTACCTGATGGACAGCGAGCGATCGTTCAGCGAGAACTACTTCAAGAACGCCGTCGGCCTCTTCTGCCGGGCGCTCATCCTCGTGGGCATCGCCGTCACGCTCAGCACGTACCTCTCCGGCGTGATCTCGCTGCTGGCGACGATGTTCCTCTATATCAGCGCCTACTTCTCCGAGCACCTGCGGGACGTGGCGACGGGCCAGAGCACCGGCGGCGGTCCGTTCGAATCGCTCACGCGGCTGCTCTCCGCCAGCACGCCGACGTCGCAACTCGACCAAACGGCCACCAAGACCACCATCGACATCGGCGACCGGATCTTCCAGTGGGTGTTCCGCCGCTACGAGAACGTGGTGCCGAACATCGACGCGTTCACGTGGACGAACTACCTGAAGGAAGGCTTCAACATCAACGTCGAGTACCTGATCGTGAACGCGATCATCCTGTTCGGCTATCTGCTGCCGTGGGCGTTGCTGTCGTATTACCTGATCCGCAACCGCGAAGTGGCGGCGTAAAGGCGAGCGAGGGGCGTCAGCCCCCTGTTTCTCGTGTTGCTCGAAAAGAAACAGGGGGCTGACGCCCCCCGCTCGCCAAGACGTTATTGGAGTCCGTATCAACATGGCCAATCCGTTCCAGAAAGCCGTGACGCGCCGGAAGTGGACCTACTTCCTGCTGATCATCGGGCTGTTCACGCTGAGCCTGTTCTGGCGCGGCAAGATCCCCCTGCCACTGGCGAACGAGGATCGGGCGACCTACCTGAACCAGCTGCGCCGCGGCGGGGCGGACGAGGCGGTCGCGCCCGAACCGGCGACGAACGCCGTGGCGGCGGCGGCGGACTGGCTCTACAGCCGGACCATCGAGAAGCAGGCCAGCGCCGACGCGCTCGAGCTTCGTGAACTCGAACAGGGCGACCCGGAGATCACCAGCACCGCGATGCGCCTCGGCACGCTCGGTTCGCGCGGCTTCGTCATCACGGCGCTCTGGAAGGCCGCCATCGAGAAGTTCAAGCGCAACGAGTGGCACGAATTCGAGTTCCTCGTCCGCACCGTCACCCGCCTCCAGCCGAACTTCACCACGCCCTGGATCTATCAGAGCTGGAACCTGTCGTACAACGTGTCGGTCGAGAACGACCGCCTCAACGACATGTACTTCTACATCACCCGCGGCATCGAACTGCTGGCGGAAGGCGAGCGCATGAACCGGAAATCCCCGGACATGCGCTACCAGATCGGCTTCTACTACCAGAACAAGTTCAGCGTCTCGGACAAGGTCCGCACGCTGTCGTCGCTGTTCCAGCTCAGCAACATCCCGCCCGGGGAGCGCAACGCGAAGCTGTTCCGCAAGGACGGCCAGATCGACCTGGCCGAGTTCGGCGACTTCGCCCGCAAGAACCCCCAGCTCTGCCGCCGCCTCTACGACCAGCTGGGGTACACGCGGCCCGAGCAGATCGTGCAGTTCCTCGAAGACAACCAGAACGTGCCGACGCGCTTCGACAAGAACCGCAACGACCGGCTCTTTGCGCCGGAGCAGCAGTTCCCGGCGTTGCCGATCAAGCTGCCGGAGTCGGGTTCGGCCAAGGCGCTCGCCGACCGCTTCCGTTTCACGGCGATGGTCGCCCCGTCCGAGACGAACGATTCCTTCGACGCCTTCCAGGCGGCCGGGGCGTGGTACGCGTATTCGATGGAGCCGTTGCCGCCGACGCCGGCGAGCGGCCTGCCGGAATACGCCCCCGACCTGAAGGGGGTGGATCGCTTCAAGTACCGCATTCCGAAATCGCCGATGTTGATCCTGTTCCGCCAGGCGTGTCCGCGCGTGCAGACCTATCGCGCCGAGCGCCACACCAAGGAAGGCTGGTTCGACGCCGACTCGAAATGGCGGCCGGACCTCCGCGCCGACTCCGAGGCCGACCGCTGGTTCCCCCGCGGCGTCGACGGAGCGCTGGAGACCCCCTCGAATTCCCAGGTCGAGTGGGATCGCGCCTTCGCCCTCTGGTCCGACCACGCGCGCCTCAACGGCCTGCGCCTGTCGCCGGAAACCCTCGCCAACCTCGAACGCGACGCCCAGGGCGTGCCGGACGATTACAACCTGCTGAACATGGACGAAGAGCAGTTGAAGATGCGCGGGCTGACGAAGCGCGGCCGCGACGCCCGCATGGCGCTGCGAACCTATTACCAGCAACTGCCGGTCACGAACATCGAGTACTTCGTGAGCAGCAGCGAGACGGAGCGGGACCCGATCATGATCGACGCCCGCAAGAAGCTGATGGAGGCCAAGCAGGCCGATACCGCCGGGGACAAGCCCAGCGCCAAGAAGTTCTACGCGGAAGGGATCAACCTCTACCGGCAGGCCCTGCGCCGGTTCCCCGCGTACCACCGCAACCGCTCGCAGAAGGCCGAGGAGGATCTCCTCGAAACCCAGATGCAGCTGACGCGCCTGCTCGAACTGGATCCGGAAGTCGATTCGCTGGCGCGCAAGCAGGGGCTTGCGGCGCGGGGCGTCATCCCCGCCGCCGACGAAGACGCCCTTCGCCAGATCGTCGCGTTGAATCTGGCGCGTCGCGTCGCGGGTACGCTGGTCACGGTCCTCGATCCGCGCGTGGTCGCGCGGGCCGCCGAACTCGTGAAGGCCGCGGCCACCGACCCTACGGTGAAGCAACGGATCCCCGCCGTAGCCCAAGGCCCCGACGCCGTCGCCCGCTGGCTCGTGACCGAGGGCGAATTCAAGTACCTTTGGGAATACGTGACCGACGGCTCGGAAACGGACGAAAACCGCTGGATCTCCAAGGACAACGAACGACAGTTGCTCGACCGCATGCGGAACATCGCTCCGGGAGGGTGAACCCCGCCCTCAACTGTTGTCGCTCGCCGGCCCCGGCGCGGGATCGTCCCACGCCGGGCCGCTCGATTCGCCGGGCACGGCCTCCACGGATTCGCCCAGCCGCCAGCCCGCGATGTCCGGGAACGTGTCCGCCACCGTGCCAATCTGATCGAGCGTCAGTTCCTCCACGCGAGTTCCCGGTTCGAGCCGGGCATTCTCCAGGATCCGCTGCACTGCGTCCGGGCCGGCCTCCGCCGGCAGTTGCATCCGTAGCGCCTCCTCCAGCGTGTGGCTCGGATATTCCTGCCGCAAATACTCCACCATCGCGCCCCGGCCAGCGGCCTCATCCTCGAAGATCGCGTACTCCCCATCGCACGAAATCGCGCCATAACGCGACAACCGGTCGTCGCAGCGGATGTAGCCGGGATTGTTGTTCCGCCAGCCCACCGAACCGCCCACGCGCGTCTCGTTCCGGTAGCGCACCATCGGCTCACCGCGGGAATCCCGACCCGTCAGCGGTTTGACGATCTTCGGCTCGCGGTGGCCTCGCTTGTTGAGCAGGTCGCGTTCGATCTGCCACGCCGCCTCGACGCTCCGCGCCCGCCGGGCCTTCCGCGACGCGTCCCGTGCCGCATCTGCCCCGGCCGTATCCCCGGCGTTCCGGCAGCGATCCCCGAACCGATCGATCCGATCGGCCACGTCCTCGATCGATTCCTCCGTACCGCCCGCCCGGCGACTCGCCGCCTTCGAACCGAGGAGCAGATTCAACAGCCAGCGAATCAGGCCCATGATCGTCCCTCAGGTGTCGGGGTTGCCGTCCTCGTTCCGGTGGCCGAAGTAGTCCCGCGCCCACTTGTGCAACGCCGGCTTGCGGCTGCTCCATTCCCAGCAACCGCTCGCCCCGACGCGCACGTCGGCGGCCGGATCGAAACCGAACTCCGCCAGCTCGCGATTGCGCAGGACATAGCGCCGGTTCTCGATGTCGCCGTGCCAGAGGTGCAGCACGGTGCCCGGCACGCAGCCGAGCGCCGCGCGCACGTCGCGGTACTGGCGCTTCGCCCAGGCGGCGAAGTAGTCCCGGTGCCGGTTGTTGTCCCCAATGATGCGCCGGATGCACGGCGAAGTCCAGTCTCCGCAGACGGCGTGCGCGATCATGTGGTCGCCGCTGCCGGCGATGCACGCGTCGTACAACCCGTGGGCGTCCAGCCAGTCCCGCCGGGCCGCCCACGCGAACCCGGTGTGCCCGTGCGCCGCGAAGTCGCCCGCCAGCAGTCGCTGGGGCTGCCGCCGATACACGGCCGCGAAGCTCGCCCAGGCGTCCCCGGTGCCGGTGTAGGCCATCTGCCCGCGCGGCAGCCGGATCGCGCGATCGAAGAGTTGCACGACCGGATACTCGTCGAGGAGCTCCGCCGTCCGCACCGCCCAGTCCGGGCGCTCGAAGAGAATATCGCCATCCAGCCACGCGACCTTCCGCACCGACTTTGGCAGTTCGGAGATCGCGAGGTTGAGTAGGCGTTCCTTCTGCCACATCAGATCGCGGCCGCGGACGGGCCGCACGCCCGGTCCCGCCGGCAGCTCGAAGGCCTCCGATCCGAACGCGCATTCGACCGTCATGAGCCGCAGTCCGCTCGCGTCGATCCGCTCGCGGAACCGATCGTAATTCCAGCGCTTGGTTCGGTAGCCGTGGGAATTGAAATACGTCGTGAGAAGCACCAGGTCGTCGGCGGGATCGTAGCGCTCGGCGGCGGCGATGGTGGACATGGCAGGTGGGAAAAGAAGAAGCCCGGTCCTCGACCGGGCTTCGGAGATGCGATTACTTGATCTTCGCGCTCGGCGTCGCGTCGCCGGGGAGCTGCCCGGTCGCCCAGTTCAACCCGCCGAACAGGTGCTTCTGGAAGCCCTCGTCCTTCCACACTTCCTTCATGTGCCCGAAGGCGGTGTAGAAGACCTTGCCCTTGCCTTCCTCCCGGCACCAGGCGAGGGCGTAGTCGTTGTCCTTACGGGACTGGTTGGCGTTCGGCTTGAAGGAGCCATCCTCGCAACTGAAGATGATGTGCAGCTTCGAGCGGCTGTAGGGTTCGTCCCGGAAGATGTAGATTTCGTCCTTATACGACTGGCCGTTGGTGAAGCCGGCGGCGGCGGGGTGCTTGGGGTCTTCGATCTTCACCTTCACGGTGGTGATGGGCGGGTGCGTCTTGAAGTACGCGCCGAGGAGTTCGCCGTAGGCGGTGAGGTTGTAGAGCGTGTCCGAGCCGCAGTGGGTGCCGGCAAAGGCGCCGCCGGCGCGGGTCCACTCGATCAGGTCGTTCAGCTCTTCCTTCGTCGTCGGGTTGCCGGTGGTGAAGAAGAGCACCGCGTGGAAGTTCTTCAACGTCTCCTTGTTGATCCGGCCGCAGTTCTCCTTCTCGACGGTCTTGCCGGTGCGGGCACGGTAGTCGGCGCTGTACTTTTCGAGGGCGGTCGTCGTGACTTCGGGGCCGTCCTTCTTCGGCTTGTACTTCACCTTGGCGTCGGGGTCGCCGGTGAAGCGCCAGCACGTCACGTCGTAGCCGTTCTTCGGGCCGATCTCCTTGAGGACATCCTCGGCGACGCCGATGGAGTCGTGCATGAAGCCGCCGCTGTGGGTGACGAGCAGGAGCTTTTTGTTCTCGGCCGTCGCGGCGAGCGAAGTGACCGCGACGAGTCCGAGCGTCAGCAAGAACCGGGTGATCCGCATGGGAATCTCCGATGGGGGAGGGAAGCCACGCGGTGCATTGTAGCGAAACGCCGCCGTCGCTCAGACAGCGACAAGGTCGCGGGACTCGTCCGCGAGGTGCGGCGGGTGCCAGTCGTGGCGCGCCAGCATTTCGCCATACTCGGCGAGGTTCGCGACGACGGTCTCGGGGCGATAGGCGTAGCGCACCAGGTCCTCGCGCCGGGTACCGCCGCTGAGGACGAGCACGGTGTGGAAGCCGAGCTGCACGCCGCCGAGGATGTCGGTCTCCATCGTGTCGCCGATCATGATCGTCTCGTCGGTGGCGAGGCCGAGTTCCTTGCGGGCGGCGCGCATCATGACCGGGCTGGGCTTGCCGACGCTGAACGCCTTCACGCCGGTGGCGAGTTCGAGCATGGCGACCATCGCGCCGCAGCCGGGGCGGACGCCGCCGTTCTGCGTCGGGCAGTTCGGATCGAGGTTCGTCGCGATCAGCATCGCGCCGCCGTGGATCATGCGCGTGGCCGTCTCGACGAGTTCGAGGTTGAAGGTGCGGCCCTCGCCGACGACGACGTAGTCGGGGTCGTGGTCGACGACGGCGTAGCCGTTCTGGTGGAGCGCGGTGAGCAGTCCGCCTTCGCCAATGACGAAGGCGGTGCCGTCGGGCTTCTGCTGCGCGAGGAAGCGCGCCGTGGCCATGGCGCTCGTGAAGACGTGCTGTTCCTCGACGTCGATGCCCATCCGCGAAAGCTTCGCGACGACGTCGCGCCGGGTGCGCTGGCTGTTGTTGGTGAGGAAGCGGAAGGGGATGTCGCGGTGCCGCAACTGGCGGACGAACTCGCCGGCGCCGGGCAGGAGTTCCGGGCCACGGTACAGTACGCCGTCCATGTCGATGAGAAAGCCGAAAGTCTCGTTCATGATTCCTTCGTGATCCTTGTGTCGGTTTGGCCCGGCGGCGGAGGGGGAGTGCCGCCGGGATCGGTCGTGAGAGGACGGACGGCGTGGGAGTTGCAGGTTCGATGCCAGAGCGGACCGACTGGGATTCGTAGGGGAAATCCAGTCGCGGCATCGACGGACTGCGCGCGAATCGGGCACCGGTGGCGCGGTTGCTCTCGCCAACGTCCGTCCGGCGCGGTCTAATTGCGCTCACTCCCGGAGGGTGCCCGATGCGTTGGTGGCTCCTCGCGATCGTCCTGCTCGGCGCGCCGCTCGCGGCGCAGCCGCCGATCCCGTTCAACCCCGACCCGCCGAAGAAGGAACCGATCGGCGACCTCAACGCCGGGCGGGCGCTCCCCGCGGGCACCATCGCCCGCCTCGGCTCGCCGCGACTCCGTTCCCGCAGCGATTCCTCCCACGGCCTGCAATTCTCCCCCGACGGCCAGCTCGTCGTTCTCGCCGCCAGCCGCGACGAACTCTGGTGGTTCGACCTCGCCACCGGCCGCACGATCCACCATGCCGAGTACCCCGTCGGCGGCATCCAGAGCGGTCGACTGCGGGACGACGGCGCGCTGCTCCTCTTCCATTCCAAATCGGAGACCGACAACTCCCGGCATTTCGTCTCGCGGTTCGACCCGAAGCGCGCGAAGATCGTCTCCGAAACCGTCATCGACGCGCCGGCGGTCGACCACTCGGAGTTCGACGCGGCCGGTTCGCGGCTCCTGGTGCAACGGGACAAGACGGTATCGGTCTTCAACGTGGCCAACGGCGCGAAGCTCTGGAGCGTCACGCTCGATCGCAAGCCGAACGCGCCGCCGACGATCGCGCCGGACGGCTCGCGCGTCGTGGTTGGCACCGAGCGAGCGCTGGCGCTCCACGACGGCGCGACCGGGCAACGGATCCGCGAACTCGACCGCCCGCCGGACATCCGCAGCGCCGGCGTGTCGGGTCTGGCGATGTCCGCCGATGGCCGCTGGATCGCCGGCAACAGCCGGCAGGAGTGCGTCCTCGTGTGGGACGGGCGCACCGGCACGCCCCGGCCGGTCCTGCCGAAGCAGAAGCTCGCGCTCGGCTTCGTACCCGGCGGCCGGCTCCTCACCGTGGCCGAGTCCGGCGCCGTCGCGGAGTGGAACGTCGAGACGGGTCGACGGGAGCGGGAGTTTCCGGTTCCCGTCGCCGACCGCGCCGCGGTGTCCGCCGACGGGCGGCGGATCGCCACGCGCGTGCACGACGGCGTGGTCCTGTACGACCTCCCGGCCGACGGGCCGGCGACGCTCGCGGCGATCTCCGCGGACCTGCCGGGGCTGCCCGACGAACTCCACTTCGCGCCGGACGGTGCGCTGGTCGGCCGGTTGCCGGAGTACGGCGGCTGGGCCGTCTGGAAGGAGGACCAACCGACGGCGACGCTGTTGCGGCCGGCGGGGAACGACGCCGTGATCGGGCTGGCGCGCGATCGACAATCGTACCTGTCAGCGACCGAAGGAAAGTTTTCGGTCGGGAATCTCGAGGGCGGGACCCCGGCGACTTTCCGGTTCGATCGTTCGACCTCCGGCTTGAAGCGGCTCGGCGCGCTGTCGGGGGACGGCCGCACCGCCGTCGCCGTCCACGAGGAGGGACTGACGCGCTTCGAGATGAACACCCGCACCGCGAAGGTGATCCGCAGCCGATTCGCGAACCGCGGCGCCGGCACCGTGGCCGCGATGAGCACCGATGGACGCCTCGCCGCCACCGAAGGGTATGACCCCGTCTCGGACGCCCGGCATGTCGAGATCTTCTCGCTCGCCACCGATCGGCCGCTGCGCGAGATTCCGCTGCGCGGTCCGGCGGAACGGCTGGCGTTCACGCCCGACGGTCGCGGCCTTGCCATCGCCTTCACCACGACCACGCGCGACGGCGACCAGCAGAAGAACCTGCTGATCGGGGAACCGGAAACCGGGCGCGAACTCCTGCGCGTCGGCCCGGTGGCGAACGGGTCCGGACCGCGGATGGCGCTGGCGGCGGACGGCCGGACCGCGGCGTGGACGGTCGACGGTGAAGTCCGCGTGTATGAACTGCTGACCGGTCAGGTCCGGTCGAAACTGGCGTTGGGGTACCAGGACGCGCCCGCCTTGGCGCTGGCGGCGGACGGTCGCACTTTGGCGGTGGCCGGCGCGGGCTGGCCGGTCATCCGATGGGACCTGACCGGCGATTCGGAACCGGCGGGACTGCGCGCCGAGGAGTGGGAGGCGGCCTGGCGGGACCTCATCGGCGCGGACGCGACGAAGGCGTACCGGAGCGCGCGGCGCATGGCGCGGGTACCGGCCGAAGCGGTTCGCTTTCTGAAGGAGCGGGTGAAACCGGCCGCGCCGCCGGACGCCCCCGCGCTCGCGCGGGCGCTGGCGAACCTGGACGCGCCGGCGTTCGCCGACCGTCAGAAGGCGTCGAAAGACCTGCGGGCGCTCGGCGAACTGGCGGTCCCGGAACTGACGCGTGTCCTGGAATCGACCGATTCCGCCGAAGTGCGGGAGCGGATCGAGACGTTGCTCAAGCAAGGACGAAAACCGACCCCGGAAACGATTCGAGCGGTGCGCGCGGTCGAAATCCTGGAATGGATGGGGACGGCGGAGGCGCGGAGCGTGATCCGCGAACTGGCCGGCGGAGCCGCGGGAGCGATGCAAACGCGGGAAGCGATAGCGGCGCGCGATCGGATGAAATGACGATCGTCGATTCGTTCACACTTTCGGTTCCGATGTGAAGCTGTAGCGATTCCCCGGCCGCGCGTCGCGGCGGTCAAATCCGTCCCAACCCCGTCATGAGGCAAGCGAAGCAGAGTCCAACCGGCAACCCGGCGATTTCGCAGACTCTACCGGTTGAAGAGGTTCGCGATAATCCTCAGGATGGACGATAAGTCCCGACACGGCGCCGGGTTGTCGAAACCGACGTCATCGGTAGAATTTCAGTCTTTCGGACAATCGGACCGTCGCCGGAAGACGGAGGCAGGGCTTGCAGCGATGCGGTTCCAGTTGATCGATCGAATTGACGGCTGGGATGCGGGCAAGAACCTGCGGGCGGCGAAGTTCCTGGCGCTCGGGGAGGAATACCTCGCGGACCATTTTCCGCGCTTCCCGGTGATGCCGGGCGTGCTGATGCTGGAGGCGCTGGTCGAGGCGGCCGCGTGGCTCTGGCGGGCGTCGACGGATTACCGGCATCCCGCCATCGTGCTGCGGGAGGTTCGGAACGTGAAGTACGGCACGTTCATGCAGCCCGGCCACCGGCTGGACGTGAGCGTGGATCTGGTGAAGGACGAAGGGGCGACGGCGGTGTTCCGCGGAAAAGGGACCAACGACGCCGGCGAAGCGACGGTTTCGGCGCAGTTCACGCTCCGAGGTTACTCGTTGAGCGAACGCGGCCCGGCCGGGGTGGCGGCGGACGAGAAGTTGCTCAAGCACTGGCGCGAACGCTTGGCGCTGTTGACCGGGGAATTGCGGCCAGTGCGGAGTGCGGAGTGCGGAGTGCGGAGTTAAAGGCAGGAATCGTTTAGCCGCGACGAGGAGTCTTCGGAGCGGAGCGCGGTGGGCATGGGCGGAGAAAACATGCAGTTGAAGGACCAAGTGGCCCTCGTCACCGGCGGCAGCCGGGGCATCGGCAAAGCGATCGTGCAGAAACTCGCCGCGCAAGGCGCGAAGGTGGCGTTCGTCTATCGCGGAGCGAAGGACGCGGCGTTGGCGCTCGAGGCGGAGATCACTGCGGCGGGCGGGGTCGCGAAGGCGATCCAGGCCGACGTGGCGGATCCGGCCGCGGCCGAGGTGGTCGTGGGCGGCGTGCTGGCGGACTGGGGCCGTGTGGACATCCTCGTGAACAACGCCGGGGTCATCCGGGACGGTCTGTTCATCCGCATGGAGGCCGACGCCTGGAACACCGTGATCCAGACGAACCTGAACGGGACGTTCTGGTTCTGCAAGGCGGTGGCGAACCAGATGGCGCTCAAGCAGCGCTATGGCCGGATCATCAACGTTTCGAGCGTGGCGGCGGAGCACGTGAACCAGGGGCAGACGAACTACGCCGCGAGCAAGGGCGCGGTGAACTCGTTCACGCGGGCGCTGGCGGTGGAACTGGGCAGCCGGAACGTGACCGTGAACGCGGTGGCGCCGGGGTTCATCGCGACGGACATGAGCGAGGCGGTCCGTTCAAAGGCCGGGGATTTCATCGAGAAGAAACTGGTCCCGCTGCGCCGTCTGGGGCAGCCGGACGATATCGCGAACGTGGTGGCGTTCCTGGCCGGGCCGGGGGCCGCGTACATCACCGGACAAGTCATCACCGTCGACGGCGGCCTGAGCCTCGGCGCGGTGACCGGATGAGGGATATGCAATGACGCAGGACGACATTTTCCAGAAGGTGAAGGCGACGCTGGTCGACGCCCTGAACCGCGACGACGACGAAGTGACCGCTTCGTCCCGCCTGCAGGCGGACCTGGGCGCGGAGTCGATCGACTTCCTCGACATCGTCTTCCGGCTCGAGCGCGAGTTCGGGATCAAGATTCCGCGCGGCGAGCTGTTCCCGGAGTCGATCTTCCAGGGCGATCCGTCGCTGGTGGCGGGCGGGAAGATCACCGAGAAGGGCCTTGCGGAATTGCGCGACAAGATGCCGTTCGCGGACCCGGCGGAACTGGACAAGTTCGCGGCCGACCCGAAACTCGACAACATGGGCGACCTGTTCACGGTGAACCTGATCGTCCGATACCTCAAGGCCAAACTGGGCGCGTAAGAGAAGCCCGGGGATGATCATCCCCGGGCTTCCGCGAGACCATCATGCGCTGGATCTGGATCGACCGCTTCACGCACTTCGAATCGAAGAAGTCCGCGACGGCGGTGAAGTGCCTGAGCCACGCCGAGGATCACTTCGGCGAGCATTTCCCCGGCTACCCGGTGATGCCCGCGCCGCTGATTCTCGAAGGCCTCGCGCAGACCGGCGGCATCCTCGTCGGCGAAGCGAACGACTTCCGCGAGAAGGTCGTCCTCGCGAAGATCCCGAACGCGAAGTTCCACCGCGAGGCGATGCCCGGCGAAACGCTGACGTACACGGCCGAGATGGTGGACCTGCGGCCCGAAGGGGCGGTCATCAAGGGCCGCGTGACCTCCGACGGCGACCCCATCGCGGAGGCCGAGATCTTCTTTGCCCACCTGGACCAGAACCGATCCGCCCAGATGTTCGGCGATCATAATTTCGTCTTCAGCGGCGAGTTGAAATACCTGTTGGGTATCGCGAAGCGGGTCGCGGTGCCGGAAACCCCGGCGTGACGGCGACCGGACGAGCATCGACAACGAGCGTGGCCACTATGTCCGCACCGCACCGCCGGGCCGTTTTCACCAGCCTAGGCGCGATCACGCCGATCGGCGATGGCCCCGCCTTCCGGGACAACCTCCGCGCCGGGACCGTCGGTATCCGCACCATCCAGGCGTTCGACGCCTCCGCGCTGCCGTGCCGGATCGCCGGCGAATTCCCGCAGCCCTTCGACGCGAAGAAGTACATTCCGGCGTCCAACAAGGACGGCCGAAAATCGCTCAAGAACATGGCCAAGACGGTGCAGATGGGCCTCTGCGCCGCCCAACTTGCCATGGACGCCGGCGGTCCCAAGCCGGGCAGCATGGATCCGTTCCGGTTCGGCATCGAGATCGGCTGCGTGATGGTGGCGAGCGAACTGGACGATCTGGCCGGCGCCGCCAAGCATACGATCACCGAAACGTCCCGCGTCATCGACATGGCGAAGTGGGGCCACGAAGGGCTGGAAAAGATCACGCCCCTGTGGATGCTGAAGTATCTGCCGAACATGCCGGCGTGCCACGTGTCGATCTTCTTCGACGCGCAGGGGCCGAACAACACGATCACCGGCGGCGACGTGGCCAGCACGCTGGCGCTCGGCGAAGCGTTCCGGCTCCTCCAGCGCGACGCGGCCGATTATTTCCTCGTCGGCGGCACCGACTCCAAGATCAATCCGCTCAGCTTCACGCGGAACAACCTGTTCGTCCCGTTCACGCGGAACAACGCCGCCCCCGCGACGGCGGTCCGGCCGTTCGACCGGGACCGCGATGGCGTCGCGGCCGGCGAAGCCGCGGTCATCTTCGGCCTCGAGGAGTTGTCGCATGCCACGAAGCGCGGCGCGACGATTCTCGCGGAACTCGCCGGGTTCGCGTCGGGCTTCGATCGCGGCAAGCGCGGGCCGGTGCTCGCCGGCGTCATCCGCAACGCCCTCAAGGATGCCGGCATCGGACCCGCGGATGTCGATCATGTGAATGCGAACGCCGGCGGCTCGATCGCCCTGGATGCCTTCGAGGCCCGCGCGATCCACGAGGTCTTCGGCAAGAGCGTGCCCGTGTTCGCCCTCAAGGGGCAGACGGGCAATGCCGGCGCGGCCTCCGGCGCGCTGGAACTGGCGGCCACGGTGCTCTCGCTCCATCATGGTGAGTTGCCCGGCACGCAGAACTGCACCGACGTGGGGACGGAATGCCCCGTGACCGTGCACGTCGGCGCGCCGCGGCCGGTGGCGAAGCCCTACGCCGTGAAGATCAACTACACCGACATGGGCCAGTGCGCCGTGGCGGTCGTGAAGCGCTGGCAGGATTGATTGCCGACCCTCGACGGGGGAACGGACCGTGGGTGAGAACGATCCGCGGGTGTTCTTCGCCGCGGAGCGAACCTTGCTCGCCTGGCTGCGGACGGGCCTGACGATCGCGGGCCTCGGCTTCGTGGTCTCCCGGTTCGGGTTGTTCCTGCGGCTGGTGGGAAGGAACTCCGAAGCGCCTGTCGAGACGCGCGGTGCCGCCCTCATCGGTGCCGGTTTGGTCGTGCTGGGCGCGATGGCGATCCTGGGGTCGGCCTGGCAGCACGTCCGGTTCTGCCGGACGCTCGGCCGCGCGGAGCGCCCGAACGGCTACTGGGGCGGCTGGGCGATCGGCATGTCGTGTCTGGTCGGCGCCGCCGTTCTGTTCCTGGCGGTCTTTCTGGGGGCGAGTTGATCGCTTCCGTCGTTCGAGGTCTGGATCCAACCATGCGTCGTCGCGTCGTCATCACGGGGATCGGGTCGATCACGCCGCTGGGCCACTCGCCCGAGGCGACGTTCGAGGCCGCGCTGCGGGGCGAGTGCGGCGTGGACTACACCACGCGGTTCGACGCGCGGGCCTTTCCGACCCAGATCTCGGCGGAGGTGAAGGGATTCCGCCTGGACGACTGGCTGCCGAACGCCGCCGAGTACGTGAAGGCGGGCGAGAATACCAAGTTCGCGCTGGTGGCGGCGCAACAGGCGTTGCGGGACGCCGGGTTGCTGCAGACCGCCGGCGTGGACCGCACGCGGTTCGGCGTGTACCTGGGTTCGGGCGAAGGGGCCGAGGATTTCTACAGCCTCATCGACTCGATCGGCCGCGCCGCGGACGCCAACGGCTTCCGCGCGGACGCCGGCCAGTTCTGCCGCGCCGCCAAGGACCTCTTCGACCCGCGCCGCGAAGCCGAGTTCGAGATGCACACCACGGCCGGGCACCTCGCCGAGGAGTTCGAACTGCTCGGGCCGAACTTCACCTGCCTGACCGCCTGCGCCGCCAGCGCCCAGGCCATCGGCGAGGCGACCGAGTTCATCCGCCACGACGACGCCGACCTGATCCTCGCCGGCGGCGCGCACAGCATGATCCACCCGCTCGGCGTGACCGGGTTCAACCGCCTGACCGCGCTCTCGACGCGCAACGCGGAACCCAAGCGCGCCAGCCGCCCGTTCGATCTGGATCGCGACGGGTTCGTGCTCGGGGAAGGCGCGGGCATGGTCATTCTGGAGGAACTGGAGCACGCGAAGAAGCGCGGCGCGCGAATCTATGCCGAATTGACCGGCTACGGCACCACCGGCGACGCCTACCGCATGACCGACCCGCACCCCGAAGGCCGCGGCGCGGTCAAAGCGATGCGCGACGCGCTCAAGGATGCCCGGCTGGCACCCGATGACATTGGGTACATCAATGCCCACGGAACCAGCACGGCCGCCAACGACGAGTGCGAAACCGCGGCGATCAAGGGTGCCTTTGGCGAGAAAGCTTATAAAATCCCGGTGAGTTCGAGCAAGAGCATGCTCGGACACCTGATTGCCGCCGGGGGCGCGGTGGAGCTGATCCTCAGCATCCAGGCGATGTTGCGGGGCGTGCTGCCGCCGACCATCAACTACGAGACGCCCGACCCGAAGTGCGATCTCGACTACGTGCCGAACGTCGCCCGCGAAAAGGCGGGCATTCGGAATGTGCTCTCCAACAGTTTCGGGTTTGGCGGACAGAATATAACGCTGATCGCCAGCCGTTTTTGAGTTCGGACGGGTTTTTCCGGACAAGTTTTTCCGGATTTCCCGTTACCCTGAACGTTGACCGGTGTTGAATCGTTTTCCCTCCGGAGACTGGTCCAGTGCCCGACTGGATGTATTTCGTCCTGATCTTCGTGTTCGGTCCGGTGCCCATCACGGCACTGTTCGTGCTCGCCTGCTACCTGTACTACCGCCGGTACTACGTCCACGTCATCACGCGCATCTTCCAGGAGAAGCCGTTGTTCGTGATCCCCCGCGGGGAACCGAACGCGGACGCGGAAGACGTGCGCATCCCCACGGCCGAAGGCCGAACCCTGCGCGGCTGTTACCTCCCGACGACCCAGTCGCAGCGCAAGGGCGTGATCCTCTTCGGCCTCGAGTTCGGCTCCGATCGCTGGTCCAGCCAGTCGTACTGCGATCGCCTGCGGGCGGACGGGTACGACGTGTTCGCTTACGAACCCCGCAACCAGGGGGACAGCGACAAGGACGCCTCCTACGAACCGCTGCAATGGGTGACGGACCGCGACCTCGCGGACGCCCGCGCGGCGCTGGAATACCTGCATTCCCGGCCCGATGCCGACCCGCACGGCGTCGGCCTCTTCGGCGTCAGCAAGGGCGGCAGCCTGGGCCTGCTGCTCGCCGCCGAGGACCGCCGCGTCCGCTGCGTCGCCACCGACGGCGCGTTCGCCACCTACACCACGATGGTGCCGTTCATCCGCAAATGGGTGAGCATCTACATCAAGCGCCGCGAATGGCTGCGGAAGCGCATTCCGGACTGGTTCTACGGCCTGCTGGGCAACGCGGCGCTCGACGAGGTCCGCAAGCAGCGCGGCGTCGAGTTCGTGTCGGTCGAGAAGGCCGTGCGCAAGATGCGCCAGCCCTGGCTCGCGATCCACGGCGGCGGCGACACCTACATCAAACCCGAAATGGCCGAAACGCTCGTCGGCCTCGCCAAGCGCTCCGCCGCCAAGGAACTCTGGATGGTCGACGGCGCCAAGCACAACATGGCGCTGCACATCGCCGGCGATACTTACCACGACAAACTCGTGGAATTCTTCGACCGCCACCTCGGCACCCCGTCGCTGGCGCGCCGCGGTCTCTCCGTACCGGACCGCGTCATTGCCGCGAAGGCGTGACGCGCCGGTCGATTTTCCCCAATCCCGTCAAGTTTCCTCATCCGAACAACCGATACAAACGAGAGACACGGTAGTCTCCCGGCGCGTCTTCGCGCCCGGGTGGGCACGGAGGCTCGTCCATGAATCGGCAGGCGCGGTTGGCACTGGTGACGGCTGCGTGGGCGACGGGGGTCGTTCCGGTGTTCGGCCAGGCGCCGGCGACCGCACCGAGCGGCGGGCCGGTGTATGTCATGAAGACCGCCGGCCAGCCCGAACGTCGCGTGCAAGTCCTCAAGAGCGAAACGCAGCCCGACGGTTCGATCCTGACCGACGTGAAGGACCTCGGCACCGGCACGATCTACACGCTGACGAATCCGGCGTTCCTCGGCAAGCCGGCCGCGCCGGCGACGCCATCGGTCGGCGTGACCGCACCGACGCCAACGTCCGCTTCTCTGCCCGCGGTTCCTGCCGCGGTGGCCGGCGCGTCGCTGCCCGCATCCGCATCGCCCGCGTTCGCGCCCGGAACGCCGCGACCGCTCTTCGGCCAGTTCCCGAACCAGCGAACGGTGAGCACCACCCCGGTTAAAGAACGTCTCGTACCCGTCGACCAGGCGGCCGCGAACGGCTTGCCACAAGCGCGGGGCCGCAAGACCGATCCGCTGCTGGCCGGGATGGCGTCGCGCTTGCCGAACGAACCGCCCAACGTGATGGCGAAGGTGTTCGGCGACCCGATGAAGAACCAACCGCTGCCGCGCGTGGGCGTGCTTCCGCCGGCCCCGGTGGACGCGACGGCGCTCGCGCCGAAGCCGAAGGCGGCCCCCGGCGTGACGGTGGTGATCCCGACGGCGGGACCGGCGCAACCGATCTCCCGACCGGCGGACCCGGCGCTGTCGCCGCGGCCCGCGCTGCCGGTGCCGAAGCCGGCCGTCGCGGCGGTGCCGC
>JALHPZ010000020.1 GCA_022842245.1 Gemmataceae bacterium | reverse complement strand
CCCCGGCTCTGGCGCTCTCGGCGTCGGTCGCGGCGGCGGCGGTGCCCGACCCGCTCGTTCGATCGACCGTCGACACGGCCGCCGCCTGGGCGGCCGGCGGACCCGTGGCGGCTCCGGTCGCCGAACTCACTCGCGAGGGATTCTCCATGATGCGGAAACTGGCGCTCTTCGGCGGCGGCGCGGCGATGGCGACCGCCCTCGGCTTCGGCCTCGCGGGCGACCCCGTGAAACCCGCGCCGGAATTCCCGACCGCGAAGGCGCCGCCCGCGCCCGTCGAACGCCCCGCCGCGCCCGCACCGGCGACCGCCGGCGCGATCCGCCAGCGCGGCATCGTCGAAGTCTCCGCGCGCTATCAAACGATGCACTGGTCGGCCGATGGCCGGACCATTCTGCTCTCCGGCGTCGATCCGCGATCCAACGGAAACCAGTTCGGCACGATTTCCACGTCGGTTTCCATCGTCCGCACCGACGAAACCCGGCTGCGGGCCGGCGGCGATGCCTCGCTCAAAGGTTCCGTCGTCGGCATCAACCCAAAGGACGCGTCGACCTTCGTCGTCCATCTGGAAGAGTCCGGCGGCATCAACGTCCAGAACAAGCTCCAGGTCGTGAAGGCGGCGAACAAGGAGGTGACGGGCGAAGTGGAACTCACCGACCCCGCCGCCCGGATGCCGACGTTGTCCTCGAACGGCCGGTCCGTTCTCTTCACTTCCTACGACGCGGCGGCGAGGACGACGGAGGTCCGGGAGATCGACTTCACGACCGGACCGGTCGGGGTCCCGTTCTTTCGAACGACGGAGCATCTGCTCGCGCTCGCCGCCGACGGTTCGATGGCCGTGACCGCACGACATCTCACGGGGAAGCGAAACGATCCGGGCGGTGCCGGCACGCCGCCCCATGTGATCGAAGTTCAACAGTTCCATGATCTGACAGTTTGGAGCACGCGCGACAACCGAAAGCTCTGGACGTGGATGCCCGCGGAGAAGATCCCGTTCGGCGACGTGCAGGCCGTGACGAGCCGCGAAGGTAGGACCCTCGCGATCGTGACCTCGGACGGCGTGGCGATCCACGACGCGATATCGGGGCGGGAGGTCCGCCGGTTTCCCGCAACGGCGAATCGTCGGGTGAACGAGGCGTTCCTGTCGCACGACGGTAAACGGGTGGCGATCGTCGAACGGCCAGCGAAGGCGGAGGCGATCTTCGGGGGCGCCGGCGGATTGTCGGACGAACACGGCGGCGGACCACCCGCCCCGATGCCGTGGACGGGCTACGTCACGGTATTGGACACCGTGAGCGGCCAGCCGATCCGCAAGTGGGAGACGCAGATGAGCGTGGCGCTCGCGTTCGCACCGGACCGGCCGACGCTAGCGATCCTCGAACGGCCCACGAACGCGCCGGGGATGGCGGGGATGGGCATGGGCATGCCCGGCAGCATGATGATGGCCGGATCGGCCGACGCGAAAAGCACCGCCCGCCTCGGCCTTTGGGACTTTGCACCGGCCCGCTAGGGCTAAACTCGCCTTGACGCTCCGCGCGCCGCCGGGGCACAATCGCCGTTCGTTCCGAAGGGACGCGGGGACGCGGGGGCGCGCGGTGCACGGATTGCTACGGCGAATAGGATGGCTCGATCGAACGCACGCGCCGGACCTGCGCGCCGCCGTTCGCAGCGTGTGGTCCGCGCACGCGTTCTGGAACCTCGTCGGCCTCGCGGCGCTCGTCTGGTGGGCGCTCTACTGGCGCTACGCGATTCTAAAGTGGCACGTCAAAGGCTCGCCGACGACGTGGTACGATCCGTTCGCGTTCCTCTCGCTCGATTTCCTGCACAACTTCCAGGCCGTGAATTTCTGGTTCGCCGGCGGCGATCCGTACCGTGCCAACTTCGGCGACCCGATCGGTCGCAAACTCTGCTACCCGCCGATCGTGCTGGTGTTCTTCTTCTGGTGCAAGCTCCTTCCGGTGGGGAAAGCGATCGCGGTCTGGACGGTGGCGCTTGGCGCGTTCGCGACGCTGGGCGGCGTCGCCGCGTGGGGCGCACGGCGGGCGCTGGGCCTATCGCCAGTACCGGTGTTCTTCGCCGTCGCGGCCATCGTGTGCAGCGGTCCGGCGTCGTACGCCCTCGAACGCGGGAACTACGACCTGCTGCTCGTGCCATACCTGTTGCTGGCGGCGTGGGGCCTGCGCCGCAGCGGTTGGCGGTGGGACCTGCTCGTCGGCTACGCGCTCGCGGCGGCGATCTGCCTCAAGATCTATCCGGGCCTGCTCCTGGCCGCGCCGTTCGCGCTTCGGCGCTGGCGTGCCCTCGGCTGCACGACCGCGTTCGTCGCCCTCCTTCTTTCGTTTCAACCGCACAACCTGCCGATCTTCGAGGCGAACCTCCGCGAACTCACAACCCTGCACGAGGTGGATACGCTGCCGGCCGCGCCGCCAATGATCCACTCGATCCCCTGGGGCTGGAAAGCGACGTGGGAAGGGACCCGATTGGGAGTGCTCGCGAAGATTCCCGGCCCGGTCGCCGCGGGCGCTATCATCGGTTCGCTGCTGGCGTGGGTGAGCCTCGGCCTGTACCGTTGCCGCGATCCGCGCGCCGCCATCCTGCCGTTCCTGCTCTGGACGCTGGCGGCGGCGACCTTCGTGCCGAAGGTCGCCAACGATTACAATCTCGTGTTCCTCCCGATGGCGATGCTGGCGGTGTGGGACCGGCGCGATCCGCTTCCGGTTCACGCCGGGCTGGCGCTGGCATGCCTTGTGCTTCAGCCGGTCGGGTTCGCCATGAGTCATTCGGTCATCTTCGGCTTCAAGATCCTGGGTTTGATGCTGACGGCCTATTGCCTCGCCTGCCGTCTGCGCGAACTGCGCGAATCCACCCCGACCGACCCCGCCGACCGAGCCACGGAGGGCTTCCATGCCGGCTAACGCCACAATGCAACGATCCGCCGAAAGCCCGCGCGCCGCGCGGCCCGACCCGAACTTCAAGGTCACCGTCGGCGACCTGCAACTCGGCGCGAAGGAGAAGGAATACCTCGCCCAGGTAATCGACAGCAACCGGCTGTCGTACGGTCCGTTCACGCGGAAGTTCGAGGATCTCTTCGCCGCCGAGCACGATTGCAAGTTCGCCGTGTTCTGCAACAGCGGCACGAGCGCCCTGCACATCTCGCTGGCGGCGCTCAAGGAATTGCATGGCTGGGCCGACGGCGACGAGGTGCTCGTGCCGGCGGTCACGTTCGTCGCCACCAGCAACGTCGTGCTGCACAACCGCCTGACGCCGGTCTTCGTGGACGTCGACCCGCTGACCTACAACATCGACCCGGCGAAGATCGAGGCGAAGATCACGCCCCGCACCCGCGCGATCCTACCCGTACACCTGCTGGGCCTGCCCGCGGACATGCACGCCATCGACGCCATCGCCCGCCAACACGACCTGAAAGTCGTCGAGGACTCCTGCGAAACGATGTTCGCGAACTGCCGAGGGCGCAAGGTCGGTTCGTGGGGCGACATCGGCTGCTTCAGCACCTACATCGCGCATTACATCGTCACCGGCGTCGGCGGATTCGCCACCACGAACGACCCCGACCTGGCCGTGATGCTCAAGAGCCTGATGAACCACGGCCGCGATTCGATCTACCTCTCCATCGACGACGACGACGGCGTGAAGGGGAAGCAACTCTTCGAGATCGCCGCCCGCCGCTTCCGCTTCGTCCACCTCGGACACAGCTTCCGCTGCACCGAAATGGAAGCCGCCATCGGCCTGGCGCAGCTCGAACGCAAGGACGAGATCATCGCCCGCCGCGTCGGCATCGCCCGCCAGTACCGCGAACGCCTCGCCGGCCTGTCGGACGTGATCCAGCTCCCGACCGTGCCGGCCGACCGCGACCACGTCTTCATGCTCTTTCCGCTCGTGCTGCGCGAAGGCTCGAAGCGAGACCTCGTGAACCATCTCGAATCCCACGGCGTCGAGACGCGCGACCTGCTCCCGCTCATCAATCAACCGATCTACACCAAGATGTTCGGCGACCTGGAGCCGCACTACCCCGTCGCCCGCTGGCTCAACGAAAGCGGCTTCTACATCGGCTGCCACCAGTCGATCACGGCTGACGGCATCGACCACGTCGTGGACACGATCCACCAGTATTTCGGCCGCTCGGAACGCGCGACGTCGATCCGGCGTTCGGCCGGCGAATCAATCCGGGAGGCCGCATGAGCATCGCCATCGTCATACCCACCTACAACGAAGCCGCGAACATCGGGACTTTGTTGAACCGCGTCCTCGCCGTCGGTCCGGAGTACCACGCCATCGTCGTGGACGACAACTCGCCGGACGGCACGGCGGACGTCGTGCGCGCGATCGCGGCGAAGGAACCGCGCGTCCACCTGATCCTGCGCACCGCCGACAAGGGCTTCGGCCTCGCCGTGCGCGCCGGCTTCGCCCGCGCGCTCGAGACCGACGCGGAGTTGATCGGCCAGATGGACGCCGACGGGTCGCACGATCCCCAGGTGTTCGAGGAACTGCGCGCCGCCATCGAAGCGGGCGAAGCCGATGGCATGATCGGCTCGCGCTACCTCGCGACGAGCGAAATCCAGGGCTGGAACCTCCACCGCCACGCCAACAGCCGCGTCGCGAACACCCTCACGAAATGGATCGCCCGCCTGCCGATCGCCGACGCCACCAACGGCCTGCGCCTCTTCCGCCGCGACGTCCTCGAAGCCCTCGACCTCGACCGCCTGCAATCCCGCGGTTATTCCGTCATCCTCGAAACCAACTACTGCGCCCACCGCCTCGGCTTCCGCCTCGGCGAACGCCCGATCACCTTCCACCCCCGCGCCGCCGGCGAATCCAAGCTCGGCTTCCGCGAAGTGCTCCGCTTCCTCCGATTCCTCCTCGCCCTGCGATTCCGCGCCGTCCCCGGAATCGCCAATCCGCGCGCCGCCCGGCTTCGTATCCCAGCGGGATAGCGAGCGCGAGACAACCATGGCCCAGTCCTACGACGAACTTCCCTACGGCGACATTGCCTACTTTCACACCCACCCGGCGCATCTTGGCGCCATCGCGGTCCTGTGCGGCCTCGCGCCGCCCGCGCTGGCCGGCGGCCGGGTCCTCGAAGTCGGCTGCGGCACCGGGTTCAACCTCCTCGCGATGAGCCGATCACTGCCGGAAACGCAATCCCTCGGCCTCGACGCGTCCTCCACGCAGATCGACCGCGCCCGCGCACTCGCCGATGAAATCGGGGCGACGAATGCGAGCTTTCAGGTCGGCCGACTGGAGGAACTCGACGACTCCACCGGCCCCTTCGATGCCATCCTCGCGCACGGGGTCTACTCGTGGATTCCGCCGGCCGCGCAAACGGCGCTGCTCGAGTTGATCCGCCGCCGACTCGCGCCTAACGGGCTTGCCTACATCAGTTTCAACGCCAAACCCGGTTGGAACGCCCGTGGCGTCGTCCGCGATTTCCTGATCGGTGCCGTCCCCGCCGACGGATCGCCGATCGACCGCGCCCGCGCGGCGCGCGAACGGCTCGCGGCGTTTGTCGCATCGCTGCCCGACCCCGATTCGCCCTACGGCCGCCAGGTCGCGAGCCTGGCGAAGTCCCTCGCCGACGAACCCGATTACTATCTCCTGCACGAGTACCTCGCCGAGCGGAACGAGGCGCTGGCCTTCGGCGAGTTCGCGGCCCGGCTGGCCGCACACGGGTTGCAGTACGTCGCCGAATCGCGATTCTCGACCAGCGCCTTCACCCAACTTGGTGCTGATCGCACGGCTCTCGACGTCGTCGGGGACGACCTGGTCCGCCGGGAACAATACCACGACTACCGCTGGCAGCGCTCGCTGCGGCAATCGATCGTCTGCCGCGCCGACCGCGCGATCCCTCGGGTCGCCGACGCCGCGGCCGTCGGGAAACTTTGGCTCAGCCCGCGCGTCAAACTCGTCGATCCGAACGCCGACGTCGATGCGACCGATTTCGACGAAGCCCGGCGCGAAGAGGACGGCGAAGTCGTGCAGATCCACGATCCGTTCTATCGCCAATTCCTCCGGCGGTTGCGAGCCGTGCCTGGCCGCCGGTTGCAGCCCGACGCCTTCCTGCCGGATATCCGCGACTATATCGGGTTCGAAATCGGCCCGGAAAAGTCGCGCCACCTGCTCATGCAGATCGTGTTGAAGGGTACGATCGAGGAAGTGTGGCATGTTTACGCCGAACCGACCGCGTACTCCGCCGGCGTCGGCGACCGACCTCGTGCCTGTCCCCTCGCCCGCCGACAGGCCTCGAACGGCGGCGCAATCGTCAGTCGCTTGCATCGCATCGTCCGGCTCGACGACGCCGAGCGCGCCCGGCTGGCGCGCCTCGATGGCCGCACCGATCGCGCGACCCTCGCGGCCGAATTCGGGATCGGGAACGACGATCTCGAACGCTTCGCGGCGATGGCGCTTCTGGAAGGATAGACTCGTACGGACTTTCCCGGAAATCTGGGACGAATCCGGGAAAAGGGTCAATTCGGCAAAACCCGCAGGACGATATCTGGTGTGTCGAACGGCTTCGGCGCGAGCCGGAAAAGTTTGGCGATACGGTGGTTCGCCGCACGGACGCGGGCCGCCGCATCCGTCGCGTCCGTCCGCTTCGGCGGTCGGTCGCGACCGGACCCGTGACCGTTGGCCGGGCAGGGATCGATCCCACCCTCGGCCCCGCCCGGCCATGGTACCGGGGTCCCGAACCACCTTACCCGCACCCATGGATGGGAACGATCATGCGCCGTTTTGTCGCACCGGTTTTGCTGCTCGGCGCGTTGGCCGCGGGCCTGGGATGCCAGCGGAAGCACGTCGGCGGGATGAGCGACGTCTACCATCACCCCGACAACGCGAACGTCAACCTCGGCGCGGGCAACCCGTACCGCCCGACCGGTGCCCCGATCCACGGTACGGCGGTGCCGGAGAAGATGCCGGCGCCGATTCCCGTGGATGACAAGAAGGGCAAGTAGGCCCTGGCCGGAAACGAGCGCGCCCCCGGCCGATGCCGGGGGCGATTTCGTTGAATGCACGCGGCAGCCGCGCCGGTAGCCGTTCGATTCCCTTCAAAACCCTTTTCCACACGTCGTTCCCACGCCTCGCCCGCACCCCTGCCCCTCGCGATTCCGATCCGCGCCCTGTTCGACCGCCCTCCAGTTCGCACCATTTCCAGTAGAGCCATCAACCTCGCCGGAAGTACATCCTGACCATGCCCACCACGGATCGCGTCGCCATCGTCGGCATGGCCGGTCGGTTTCCCGGCAGCGGGGCGGACCTCGAACTCTTCTGGCGGAACGTCGCCGCCGCGCACGACGGCTCGCGCGACGTCCCCGCCGGACGCTGGCACCTGCCCCCGGACCGCTGCGCCGACCCCCGCATCGCCCACCCCGACACGGTCTATTCCCCTCGCGGTTATTTCCTCGACCCTTTCGACGCCGACCTCGCCGGCCTCGACGTGCCCGCACCCCTGCTGCGCGAACTCGATCCGCTCTTCCACCTCGTGCTCGACGTTGGCGGCCGTGCGTGGAACAGCGCGAACACCGGGAACGTGAACCGGCGCAAGGTCGGCGTGGTGCTCGGCAACATCTGCCTGCCAACGGACAAATCGAACGCACTCGCGCGGGAGATCCTGGGACCGGCCATCGGATTGAAGTCGAACGGGCGCACGCACCGGTGGAACCGCCACCCGGCCGGGCTTCCCGCGGGCCTGCTGGCGAAGGCGCTCGGCCTCGGCCTCGGCGGCTACACGCTGGACGCCGCGTGCGCGTCGTCGCTGTACGCACTCAAGCTGGCGGCGGACGAATTGCTCGCCGGCCGCGCCGACGCCATGCTGGCGGGTGGCTGCTCGCGGCCCGATTGCCAGTACACGCAGATGGGCTTCGCGCAGCTGCGTGCTCTCTCACCGTCGGGCCGGTGCTCGCCGTTCGACCGCGCCGCCGACGGTCTCGTGGTGGGCGAGGGTGCCGGCATCTTCGTGCTGAAGCGGCTCTCGGACGCCGTCGCGGCCGGCGATCCGATCTTCGCCGTGCTCGCCGGGGCGGGGCTTTCCAACGACCGCGTCGGCAACCTGCTGGCGCCCGCCGTCGAGGGGCAACTCCGCGCAATGCGGGCCGCATATCGCCAGGCGGGGTGGCGGCCGACGGACATCGACCTGATCGAATGCCATGCGACCGGCACGCCGGTGGGCGATGCGGTCGAATTCGAGAGCCTGATGGAGTTGTGGCGGTCCGAACCGGGTTGGACGCCGGGGCAGTGTGTCATCGGTTCGGTGAAATCGACGGTCGGCCACCTGCTGACGGGCGCCGGCGCGGCGGCGACCATGAAAGTCGTGCTGGCGATGACCGCCGGGAAGCGTCCGCCGCAGGCGAATTTCGCCGAGCCGGCGGAGAAGTTGAACTTTCGCACCAGTCCGTTCCGCGTCCTGTCCGAGTCGGAAGACTGGCGGCGGCGAGGAGCCACACGCCGGGCGGCGGTGAGCGGGTTCGGGTTCGGCGGCGTGAACGCGCACCTGCTGCTTGAAGAGTGGAAGGGCCAGACCTACGAGCCTCGCACCGTCGGCCCGGTCGACGCGGGCGGCACCGGCAGCGCGCTGCTCTCGAAGATTCGCAGGATGCAGGCGCGCCTTCAGGAATTGAGCGACGAACCGACGGACGCGGACGAGAGCGCCGTCGCGATCGTCGGCCTCGCGGCGCACTGCGGCGATTCGGAAACGACGCGGGAGTTTCAAGAGTGGACGTTCAACGGCACCGTCGTCGGTCGTACGATCGCCGAACTGCGCGTGTCGCTCGAACGGTTCCGCATTCCGCCCAAGGAATTGGAGGAATTGCTGCCGCAGCAGTTGCTCGCGTTGAAGGTGGCGGCGGCGGCGCTCGACGATTGTCGGGGGCGAACAGAAGAACCCGAGGAGGGCGATCCGGCCAGCGGCGTGTTCGTCGGACTAGGGCTGGACCTGAACACGACGAACTTCCACCTGCGCTGGGCGGCACGGAAGCAGGGGATCGACCCGGACGCGGCCGGCCCGGCCCTGAACGCGAACCGCGTAATGGGCGCGCTGGGTAGCATCGCGGCGAGCCGGATCGCGCGGGCGTTCCGCTTCGGCGGGCCGAGCTTCACGATCTGCGGGGAGGAAACGTCCGCGGGCCGAGCGCTGGAAATCGCCGTGCGAGCGTTGCGGACGAAGGAACTGGACCGCGCAGTGGTGGGCGGCGTGGAGCTGGCGACCGATCCGCGCGCGACCGGCGCACGGGCGGACGCGGACGGCGCGGCCGCCGTGGTGCTCAAGCGGCTCTCGACGGCACGCAGCGATGGCGACCGCATCTACGCCATCGTCCGCGGCGTCGGCTCCGCCGGCGGCGGGCCGGTCGCGTCGGACGCACCGGACGCGGCAACCTATGCGTCGTCGTTGCTCCGTGCCTGCCTGGACGGGGCCGTCGATCCCGCCCAGATCCACTATCTGGAGGCAACCGGCGAACCCGCTGAAGCCCAGGCGCTCGCGACGCTCGACGGGCAGACGCGCCGCGCCGCGCCGTTGGCGGTCGCCGATCTCGGGCGTGTCGTCGGCCGCACCGGCTTCGCGTCGGCGCTTGTCGGCCTCGTCCGCGCGTGCCTCGCACTGGATCGGCGCATCCTACCCCCGGACGCCGCCGGAAACGCCCCTCGCTACTGGTTGCACGATCGCGCCGACGGCCCGCGGCGTGCCGCCGTCGCCGCCCTCGGCCTCGACGGCTCCTGTACGCACGCCATTCTGGAAGAATACCGCCCCACCGTCGACGCACCCGACCTCGAACGGTTCCAACCCCTCGGTTCCCGTACCGAAGCCATCGTCGTCGTCGACGGTGATTCCCACGCCGCTCTCGCCGACGGTCTCACTCGACTCGGTGCCGGCTATTCCCCCGATTCGCCCTCGATCGAGGCCCTCGCACGCAGCTGGTTCCGCCGCGTGCCGCCCGACCCGCGGCGCAAGCTCGCCGTCGCCCTTGTGCTCCGCTCCGCCGCGGAACTGGCCGACGCAATCCCGTTTGCGAAGCGGATGCTCGCGGGGCCGGTCGTGTTGCCGCCGGCCTGGCGCGATCGACTCTTCTTCAATCCGTATCCACTTGGCCAAGGTGGAAAGGTTGCCGCCGTCTTCCCCGGCTCCGGCAATCAGTTCGCCGGCATGGGCCGCGATCTTGGCGCGCACTGGCCCAACATCCTCCGCCGCCAGGAGCGCGAGAACCGCCACTTGCGATCGCAGTATGCCCCGCACCTCTTCTGGACCGACACGATCCCGGACACCGCGGCGCCGCGCGATTTCCTCTTCGGCCAGGTCGCCCTCGGCACTCTTACCGCCGACCTGATGGCCTCGTTGGGCGTGGCCTTCGACGCGATGCTCGGCCAGAGCCTCGGCGAATCCGCCGGTCTCTTCGGTCTGCGCGTCTGGACCGATCGCGACGAGATGTACGAACGGATTCGGAACTCGACGCTCTTCACCACCGACCTCGGTCCGCCGTACGATTCGGCCCGCGAGTTCTTCGGTACTTCGGAACCGATCGATTGGGTCGTCGGGCTGACACCCGCGGCGCCCGACGACGTGCGCCCGCACCTGCGGCCGGGGTTGAAGGCGTACCTGCTCATCGTCACCTCGCCGAACGAGTGCGTGATCGGCGGGCTGCGCGCCGACGTGGAGAAACTCGCACTGGCGATGGGCAAGCCGTTCCTGCCCGTGTCGGGCGTCACACTCGCGCACTGCGAGGCGGGCAAACCGGTCGAGCGCCAGTACCGCGAGTTGCACACGCTGCCGACGACGGTGCCGCCGCGCACGCGGTTCTACAGCGGCGCGTGGGGCCGCGAATACCGAATGACGAGCGAGAACGCGGCCGACTCGATCACGGCCGGCCTCGTCGGCACGATCGACTTCCCGAACGTCGTCGAAGCGGCCTACCGGGACGGCGTACGCGTGTTCCTCGAAATGGGGCCGGGCGCGTCCACGTCGCGCATGATCACGGCCACGCTCGGCGAACGTCCGCACGTGGCGCGGTCGGTCTGCGCGCCGCGGCAGGATTCGGTCTCGCTCGTGCTCCGGGCGCTCGCGCAGCTCGTCGCCGAGCGCGTTCCGGTGGATCTGGCCGCACTGTATGGCGGCGAGTCGCCGTGCGTCGGGCACCGGATCCAATCGGCCGCCGCGAAGCGCGAGCTGATCGTGCCGACGGCCGCACCGATCCGGCGGCGGACGCCGGCCCCGGAATTGCCGCGGAATGTGCCGGTGGACGAGGTACTGCTGCCGTGGGAGGTGCCCGCCGAGCCGGTGGTGGTGGAAGCCATCGCGGCGCCGCTGACGCAAACGCCGCGCCCGGCCCCCCGGCCGGTGGCGCAACCCGCTGCGGATTGGTCGCCGTTCGTCCACGCCGCGATGGCGGGCCAGCAGGCGACCGCCGACGCGCACGCGATGTTCCTTCAACTGCAGAACGCTCTCGTGAATACGAGCGTGGCGGCGCTCTCCCTTCAAACGCGATTGACCGATGAATCGAACCCGATCGACTCGCCGGTCCCCCGCGCTCCGCTGCACGTCGCCGCTAAACAAGTGCCCACCACTCTCACCTTCGAGCAATGCACCGCCTTCGCCGTCGGAAAGATCGGCGACGTCCTCGGCCCCGACTTCGCCCCCATCGACGCGCACCCCACGCGCGTGCGGCTGCCCGAAGGACCGCTCATGCTCGTCGATCGCATCCTGCGCATCGACGGCGAGCCGCGTTCGCTGGCGTCGGGCCGCTGCGTCACCGACCACACCGTCCACGCCGGCCGCTGGTACCTCGATTCCGGGCGCTGCCCGACGAGCGTCACGGTCGAGGCCGGCCAGGCGGACCTGTTCCTCTCCGGCTTCCTCGGCATCGACTTCGTCACGAAGGGCCGCGCGGTTTATCGCCTGCTCGACGCCGTCGTCACGTTCCACCGCGAGCTGCCCCGCGTCGGCGAGCGCATCGAATACGACATCCACATCGACGGATTCTTCAACCAGGCCGACGCCTGGCTGTTCCGCTTCCGTTTCGAAGGGACGATCGACGGGAAGCCGCTGTTGAGCATGAAGAACGGCGTGGCCGGGTTCTTCACGCAGGCCGCCCTCGAGGCCGGACAGGGGATCGTCCACACCAAGCTCGACAAGCAACCGGTGCCCGGGAAGAAACCCGCCGACTGGCGCGATCTCGTTCCCTTGTCGCGCTGCGCCGTGGACGACGCCGGCGTCGAGTCGCTGCGTGCCGGCGACTACGCTGCCGCGTTCGGACCGGCCTTCGCGAACCTCGCGCTGCGCAGCCCGCTCAAGCTGCCCGGCGGCATGCTCCGCCTCGTCGATCGCGTCGTCGAACTCGACCCGGCGGGCGGGCGTTTCGGCACCGGCTTCATCCGCGCCGAGTACGACCTGCGGCCGAAGGAATGGTTCATCGAGTGCCACTTCGTCGACGACAAGGTGATGCCCGGCACGCTGATGTACGAGTGCTGCCTGCACACGCTGCGCATCCTGCTCGCCCGTATCGGTTGGATCGGCGAGGAGGGCGAAGTCGTCTGCGAACCGGTGCCGGGCGTGGACAGCCGCCTGAAGTGCCGCGGGCAGGTTCTCGAATCCACGAAACGTGTCACCTACGAGATCAGCGTCAAGGAACTCGGCTTCGGCCCCGCGCCGTATGCCATCGCCGACGCGCTCATGTACGCCGACGGCAAACCGATCGTCGAGATCACGAACCTATCCCTGCGCATGTCAGGCCTCACGCGTGAGAAGCTGTCTTCGATCTGGTCTTCACTCCGCACTCCGCACTCCGCACTCCGCACTCCAAAGTACGATACCCAAAAGATCCTGGCCTACTCGAATGGCAACCCATCGGAAGCCTTCGGCGAGCCGTACCGCGTCTTCGATCGCGATCGCGTCATCGCCCGCCTGCCCGGCCCGCCGTACCAGTTCCTCGATTGCATCACGGCTGTGACGGGCGAGCCGTTCGTGCTGAAAGCCGGCGCCGCCTGCACCGCGCTCTACGACGTGCCTCCGGATGCGTGGTACTTCGCCGCCAACCGCGCGCCGACCATGCCGTTCAGCATTCTGCTCGAAATCGCCCTCCAGCCTTGCGGCTGGCTCGCCGCCTACTGCGGCTCCGCCCTCACCAGCCCCGTCGACCTCTCCTTCCGCAACCTCGGCGGCAAAGCGACCCAGTTCCTCCCCGTCGGCCCCGACATCGGCACGCTGACCACGAACGTGACCATGACCAACGTGTCGTCCTCCGCCGGCATGATCATCCAGCACTACTCCATGACCGTCGCCTGCGACCGCGGCACCGTCTACGAGGGCACCACCTACTTCGGCTTCTTCACGAAGGACGCGCTCGCCAACCAGGTCGGCATGCCCACCGCCAAGGTGCCGTTCCTCGCGCCGGAGGACCGCGCGAATCCCGACCGGCTGCCGTTCGACCCGCCGTTCCCCGCCGCCCAGCTTCGCATGGTCGACGCGATCGAGGGCTACCTTCCGCGCGGCGGCCGGAAGGGGCTGGGGCTTGTCCAGGGTTCGATCGCCGTCGATCCCGGTTTCTGGTTCTTCCAGGCGCACTTTTACCAAGATCCGGTCTGGCCCGGTTCGCTCGGTTTGGAGTCGTTCCTCCAGTTGCTCAAATATGTCGCCTGGAAAAAATTCGGCCCGCCGCCGCCCCACGGCTGGCGGACCGTCGCCCTAAATCGAAAACACGAATGGACTTATCGCGGACAGGTGCTTCCGGTCGATCAACGGGTCACGGTCGTGCTGGAAGTGACCGAGGAAGACCCGGTGAACCGAAAACTCACCGCCGATGGATTCCTCGTCGTCGATGGCCGAATCATCTACCAGATGACCGGATTCACGCTAGAGTAGCGGAGCCGGCTTGCCGGCCGACCGGACGGACCCGGCCCGCCTCCGCATCGATACCCGCCATGCGCTATTCCCGCGTCCACATCGAATCGCTCGGCTACGAACTGCCTCCCGTGGTGGTGTCCACGGCCGAACTCGAAGCGCGCCTCAAGCCGTTCTACGACGAGCACAAGTTCGTCTCCGGACAGCTCGAACTGCTCACCGGCATCGGCGAGCGCCGCTGGTGGGACCGGAACTTTTCCGTCTCCGACGGCGCCACCGCCGCCGCCGTGAAGGCGCTCGCCCGCCGAAACTTCTCCCCGAAGGACCTCGACGTCCTCATCTATGCCGGCGTCTGCCGCGAGGGCTTCGAACCCGCCACCGCCTGCGCCGTCGCCTCCAATATCGGCCTGAACGGCGATGCCGCCATTTACGACCTCAGCAACGCCTGCCTCGGCGTGCTCAACGGCGTCGTCGAGGTGGCGAACCGGATCGAACTCGGCCAGGCCGACGCCGGACTCGTCGTCTCCTGCGAGTCGGCCCGCGAGATCAACGAAAACGTCATCGACCGCCTCGTCGAAACGAAGTCCATGGAGCTCTACCGTTCCTCGGTCGCCACGCTCACCGGCGGCTCCGGCGCGGTGGCCGTGCTCGTGACCTCGAAGGAGTTCTCGGCCGAGAAACGCCGCCAGCTCGTCGGCGGCATGACCAAGAACGCCCCCGAGCACCACGCCCTCTGCCGCTGGGGCCTGCAATCGGCCGCGCTCCCGCCGCCGATCGAACGGCTCCTCAGCGGCGACCTCTCGCACGCCGTGCAGCGCTACCTCGGCTCGAACGCCGGTGCCATCGTGCAGAAGGGCATCGACATCGGCATGAAGCACGTCATGATGCCCTTCATGGAAACCCACGCCGGCGAAGTGCTGAAATACGGCATCGACCTCGGCTACCGCACCTGGAGTTCGTTCCTCACGAAGTTTGGTTGGACCAGCCAGGAACTCGACAAGGTCATCTGCCACCAGGTCGGCGCCGGCCACCGCGACGCCATGCTCAAGGCCTTCGGCATCCCGATCGAGAAGGACTTCAGCACCTTCCCCTACCTCGGCAACATCGGCACCGTCTCGCTGCCCCTGACGGCCGCCCTCGCCGAGGAGCGCGAGTTCCTCGTCCCCGGCAACCGCGTCGGCTGGCTCGGCATCGGCAGCGGCCTCAACTGCATGATGCTGGGGATCGAGTGGTGAATCCAGTGCGGAATGCGGAACGCGGAATGCGGAATTCCGATCCAGCGTCGTTCATTCCGAATTCCGAATTCCGAATTCCGAATTCGAACCACCTTCTCAAGTACGTGGACCAAGGTTCCGGGCCGCCCGTCGTCATGCTCCACGGTAATCCGACTTGGAGCTTCTACTACCGCAACCTCATCGCGGCACTCCGGGAATCGAACCGCTGCATCGTGCCGGACCACATCGGCTGCGGGCTATCGGATAAGCCGCCGACTTCCCTTTACGATTACTCTCTGAAGTCGCGCATCGACGACCTCGAAGCCTTGCTCGACCATCTCAAGATCACGGAGAAGATCACGCTCGTCGTGCAGGACTGGGGCGGCATGATCGGCATAGGCTACGCCGCCCGTCACCCCGAACGCATCTCGCGCATCGTCGCGACGAACACCGGCTGCACGCGGCTGCCGAAGGCGAAGGGGTTCCCGTGGAGCCTCTGGCTTGGCCGCAACACGAAACTCGGCGAATGGCTCATCTTGAATCGGAACGCCTTCTGCCGGCTGGCCGCGAAGTGGTGCGTGCGGCGCAAGCCGCTGCCGCCGGATGTGCGCGCGATGTACCTGAAGCCCTACGATTCGCCCGCGAACCGGATCGCCGTGCTGAAGTTCGTGCAGACAATCCCGCTCAAGCCGACCGATCCCGGTTACGACATCGTGGTCGGCGTTGAAGAAGCCGCGGCGAAGTTCCGCGACGTGCCGGTACTCCTGCTCTGGGGGATGAAGGACTTCGTCTTCGACCGCCACTTCCTGGCCGAGTGGCAGCGCCTCTACCCGCACGCGGAGACGAAGACGTGGCCCGACTGCGGCCACTACCTGCTCGAGGACGCGACCGACGAGGCGATCATGGAGGTGAAGGCGTTCCTGGCGAAGCATCCCGTTTCGTGAGACGTTCGAATTGAATGAACCAATCGAACGAACCCCCTGGTGGCTGGTGCCGAATCTCCTCGCGCTCGATGCGCCGTTCGTCGCCGTCGTCTGGCAGCGGTTCCTCGCCTCGCGGTTCGATGTGCCGCTCTACTTCCCCATCTCCGTCACGCTCGCCCTCGTCGTTTGGAGCATCTACCTGCTGGATCGAAGCTGGGACGCCCGGCGCGGCGAGAACCGCACGGAGCGGCATCGCTGGGCCGGCGCGAACCGCGCGCTGCTGCAAGTCCTGGTCGCCGTCTCGTTGCTCGCCGTCATGGTGGCAATCTGTTTTCTTCCGATGCGCGTGGTCGAAATGGGCGCGGTCGTCGCCGCGGGGATCGGGGGCTACCTCGCCCTCGTGCATCTCCTCGCGCCCGGCATGCTCGCGAAGTCCGGCTTCAAGGAACTGCTCGTCGGCATCGGCTTCGCCGCCGGCGTGGCCGTGCCCCTGCTCGCGTCGCCGGCGTTTCGCATGGACTGGCTGCCCGCCATCCTCGCCTTCGGCGTCGTCTGCTGGTTGAATTGCCGTCTCATCGATCGCTGGGAACACTCCAAGCCGGGTCTCGGCGAGAGCTGGTGGTTGATCCTGGCCGTCGCGATCCTGAGCGCGGCGACGCCCGGCCCGGTCGCGATGGCGCTCGTCGGTTCGCTCGCGTTGCTGCTGGCGGTCCACTTGTTCCTGCGTGCCCGGCCTCGCGCGGCTCGCGTGCTCGCCGACGCCGTGCTGATCCTGCCGCTGGCCGTCGAGGCCGCGCTGTGAACCGTGTGAACTTCGACCGGCTGGCGGCACCGTATGAATGGCTGGAAAGGCTCAGCTTCGGTCCGTACCTGCACCGCTGCCGCATCGCGTTCCTGGAAGAAATGAAGTCAGCCGAATCCATCCTGATCCTCGGCGATGGCGACGGGCGGTTTCTCGAAGCGCTGCTGAATGTGAACCCGACCGCCCGCATCGAATCGCTCGACATCAGCCCGGCGATGGTGAAAGTGGCCCGCGACCGCGTTGCTTCGGATCATGCGCACTTCCGTGTCGAAGACGCCCGGACGGCGGCATTCGAAACGGAAGGTTACGACGCCATCGTCACGAACTTCTTCCTCGATTGCTTTCCGGAAAAGGAATTGAAGAGCCTGATCGCGCGACTGGTGCCGGCGCTGAATCCCGGCGGCCGCTGGATCGTCGGCGACTTCCGCGAACCCAACGGACCGCTTTCCGGACCGGTCTCGCGATTGCTGCTCGCAGGGATGTATCTGTTCTTCAAAGTGGCGACACGCATCCCGGCCAGCACCCTCGTCGATCCTGTTCCGATTCTACTGTCGAATGGACTGGAACGAATACGCCGCGAAGAATCCCTTGGCGGGTTCCTCGCGGCGACGATCTGGCGAAAGCCAGGTCACTTCCCGTCCGCTTGACGCAACTTGCGGTCCGGGTCGAGGAATCGCGCGGTGATCCATCGGGCCGCGCCGGCGTGCTGCAACTCAATCGTCAGCTCGTGGTCTCCCTTCGGGATCGACACTTCGAACTCTTCGCGGTCCGGGGCCGGGTTGATCGAGCGGAAGCCGGTGCCCTTGCCGATGGCCTGGCCGTCGAGCTTGATCGCATACGCGTCGCCGGCGCCGACGTAGAGCTTCGTCTTCACGTCCGCCGTCGCCATGAACTTCGCTGCGATCGTGATCGTCTTGCCGTCCTTCGATGCCGGCAGCGGGATGCGGCCGCCGACCGGGGCGCTCACGGCCTTCCCGTCCACCGTCACCTCCGTCAGGAACGGGTGCGCCATCGCATAGCGGATCAGGTCGCGGAAGTTCTCGGGCGTCAGGTTGTTGCCCAGCCCCTCCGGCATCATCGACTTCTCCAGCACCTTCACCGGCCCGTCGAGGTCCTTCTTCGCGATCTTCTTCAGCACGGCGTTCTCGACCTTGATCGTGATGAAGTTCGCGTCCTCCTCCGTCAGAACGCCCTGCAGGCTCTGGCCGTCGAGCGTGTTGATCTGGCGGACGAAGTACGGCGCGCCGATGACGCGGTTCGGATCGAGCACGTTGCCGAGCAGGTACTCGATGTCGCGGCCGGCGCCGTCGAGCGCGGGGCCGACCTCGTTCCCTTTCCCCTCGAACTTGTGGCACTTCGAGCACTGCGTCTCGAACACCTTGGCGCCGCGGGCGAACGAGCCGGGCTTCGCGTGCAGGTCGGCGCGCGTCATATCGATCAGCTTCGTCAGTTCGCCCGGTGTCGGCCGCGTGCGGCCCCAGCTCTTCTCGATCATCTCGTTGAGCCGGCGGTCGTTGAACCCCTGGATGCGGCTGATGGTGTTGTCGGTCACGAGCGCGCGGTCGATGACTTTCGTCTCCATGCCCGAAAGCAGCGCGGCCGCCCATTCCTTGCGGCCGGCGAGGGCGTTGATCGCCTCGGCCCGCACCGGCGGCGAGAGCTTCTCCCAGTTTGACACGAGGCCGATGGCGACGTCCTTGTTGTTGATGCCGCCGAGCGCCCGGACGGCCTCGATGCGGATGGCGTCCGACTTCTCCTCCTTCACGAGGGCGAGCAGGCCGTCGACGGACTTCGGGTCGGCATAGGCGGCGACCTGGCGGATCGCCTCGATGCGGACCTCCTCCTTTTGTTTCGCGTTGGTCATCTGCGCGAGCATCCGCTGGAAGACCTGCGGATCGCGGAACGACACGGCGATCTTGTTCGTGAGCGTGGTGAGGCGAGGTTCTTTTCGCAACTCGTTCTGCAGTTTCCGCCAGCTCTCGGGTGGCTTGACCGTCTGACCGGCGAGAGCGAGGGCCAGACCGTCCAGAGCCTTTTCGCGTGTGTTGGTGTCGGTCACGTCGCCGACGAACTTCAAGCAACGTTCCAGGTCCTCGGCTTTCCCGGTGGCGACGAGCCGTCGCATCACCTTGGGGATGATCTGATCGCGGACGAAGATATTGTTCGGCGCCTGCTCGGCGAGCCATGCCAGTTCGGCGTCGAGTGACGATGTTCCGGCGACGGGCTTGCCGTTCGCGTCCGTGCCGCCGGCCTTCGCCGACGTTTTCATCAGCGCCTTCTCGTACGCGATCCACGTCAGGTGCGGGATGAGCGGATCGTTCGCGTCCTCCTTGCGGGACATGAGCGCGCGAACGAGCGGCGTCACGTCGTGCTTGCCGGCGAGGCGAATCGCGGCGGATGCTGCCTCTCTCCGCTCAACCGAATCTCGGGCATTGGTATCCGTTACAGCTGCTCTGATCGTGTCGAGTAATTTTTCCGACGGGCGATCTTGAGCCTCAGCCCGTATCCAAGCGGCACGCTCCGTTTCGCCAGCATGAAACCTGTTGTAGTTCGGCTTGACATCGAATGCGTTGGCGAGCAGTTGACTGTAGAAGCTGCCGTCAATCTGTCGGCTATTAATGTAAGCCGTTCGCGCGGCCTCTCTCTGTTCGCCAGTCGCATGTTGCACTAACCGCTGTGCCGTACGAATCAGGTACGGATTAATCGCCGCGCCACGAAGAGAGGCATCTGCTATCGCCAGCTTGACCAACTCCTCCGGCGTCTTCTTCCCCAAATCCTCCGCCTTCTTCGCGACCGTCCCCTTCAACTGGATCCGGTACACGCGCCCGCGCTCGTAGTCCCAATCGTCCGGCTTCGTCTGGTGGCACGGGTTCTGGTCGTGCCAGTCGATGAGATAGATGTCGCCGAGCGGGCCCCACTTCATGTTGATCGGCCGGACGTTCTTGTCGCCGCTGACCAGGAAGTCGTCGCCGCGGCTGGCGATGTAGCTGCTGCCGTTCGGCTTCAGGATGTTCTGCTTGATGCTGCAGCCGTGGATCGAGCCGAAGATGACGCTGTTGCGGAAGCGCTCCGGCATGTGCGGCACGTCCAGCGAGATGAGGCCGGCGTGCGCCCAGCCCGACTCGCGGTGGAAGGTGTGGTCGCTGATCTCCTTCAGGTAGCCGTAGTGGTAGGGGTTCACGCTGGTGCCGCCCTGCCGCTGGTAGATGCCGCCGGGCACCATGTGGTACAGGTGCGGGATGACGCAGCAGGCGAGGATGAACTGGCCGTCGGTGTTCCGCCAGTCCATGCCCCAGGGGTTGCTGGTGCCCTCGCTGAAGATCTCGAACTTCTTCGTCTTCGGGTGCAACCGCCAGACGGCGGCGTTCATCTTTACTTCGGCTCCGTCGGCGGTCTTGACGTTACTCTGGGTGAAGACGCCGTGCAGGCCGTAGAGCCAGCCGTCGGGGCCCCACTGGAAGGTGTTGAGCGTCTCGTGCGTGTCCTGGCTGCCGAAGCCCTTGGCGAGGATCTCGAACTTGCCGGGCTTGTCGTCCTTGTTCTCGATGAACCAGAGGTACGGCGGCGCGCCGAGGTAGACGCCGCCGTGGCCGACCTCGATGCCGCTGGCCATGTCGAACGATTCGGGGAAGTCCTTCCCCTCCGCGAAGACGGTGCGCTTGTCGGCCGCGCCGTCGCCGTCGGTGTCTTCGAGGATGACGATGCGATCCCGCGGCATCTTCCCCTTGGGCGTGCGCTTCGGGTATTCGAAGCTCTCGACCACCCACGTGCGGCCCTTCTCGTCGATCGTGAACGCGATCGGGTTGGTCATCAGCGGTTCGCCGGCGAAGAGTTTGACCTCGAACTCCGGCGCGACCTTGAACTTCGCGACCGTCTCCTCCGGCTTCAGGTACGGCTGCCCGGAGGACTTCGTGTTGTCGAAGCCGAACTCCCGTTGGGCGAACGCGGGGGAGGCGAGGAGCATCAAAATGACAAGCGCACGCATGGGAGAGATCCCGGCGGGAGGGTGGGGGAAATGGTACGGGCGAAGGCGTGGAACGGCGCGGCGGTTTCGGGGCGGTCATCCGACGCGGATCTCGAGCGCGACTTCGACTGAGTCACCCCGGGCGACTTCGAACGCGATCACGTTTCGCGGTGCGAGGTGCGAGGTTACTTCAAAGGCGAACGATTCGCCGGCGCGGATCGGGCCGAGGGGTTCGCCGTTGAGAAAGGCGACGCCGTCGCCGCAGGTGCCGACGATCCAGGCCGTCTCGTTCGCGTCGAGGGTGCGCGGCCGGCCGAAGGGGCGGGCGAGGCGGACGCGGCCGTCGGGGAGGATTTCGCGCGTCCAAAAGCCGCGCAAGCGGATGACGTGGGGCGTCATGCCTTTTGAAGCCGGTTCTGCCATTCGTCGAGCAGCTTGCCGATATTGCGGAAGCTGAAGTCCATGTTGGCGAGTTCGTGGCCGAGGTCGATGGCGCGTTGAACTTCGCCGATCTCGGCGGAACCGGTGGCGAGTTGGAAGAGCACTTCCTTGCGGGCGAGTTCGTCGCCGGAGGAAAGACTCTGGAGGGCCTCTTCGAAGTTTCGTTGGGCCAGTCGCCAGTTGGCGCGGCGTCGGAAGCAAAGCCCGAGGTACAAGGCGGCCATGCCCTTGATCTTTTCGTCGCGGCGGGCATGCTGGAGTTCGGCGATGGCTTCGTCGATGAGGTCGGCCTTGAGCAGCCGGGTGCCGAGTTCGAGTCGGAGGGAAAGATCGGCGGGGGTGCGGTCGGCGCGGGTGCGGAAGATGCCGATCTCGCGGGCGTTGATTTCCTTGACTTGCTTGGCGCGGAGCTTGACGAGTTCTTCCTCGGTGGGGCCGTCGTCGAAGACGTCGTCGGGGTCGCGGCGTTCGCGCTTGGCCTTGATCTTCGTCTCGGTGATTTCGAGATTCTTGCGCAGGGGAATGAGGTCCAACTCCATCAGCTCCAGCTGGAGCGAGAAGTGGTTGCCGGTCGGCCCCAGACCCTGCTGCAGCGTGGCGCGGGCGCGTTCCTCCTGCCCGGCCTTGCGGAACGCGAGTGCCAGTTGGAGATAGAGGCTCGGCTCGGTGGGGTCGGCTTCGATGCGCTTCTGGATCGCCTCGGTTTCGCGCGTGAGCTTGTCGACCTTGTCGGTGGTCTGCTGTTCGATCTTGTCGAGAATGGGGGACGGTTTCGTGCCGTCGACCGATTCCTGGTATTTGCCGCGGGCGATGGTCTCGCTGGCGGCGAGGTCCTTCGCCTTGTGGGACGCTTCGACGTCGTTGGGGGCGACTTCCTTGACAAGCTGCCAGAGGACGATGGCCTTCTGGAAGTCGCCGCGCTTTTCGAAGAGTCGGGCGAGGGCGCGGTTGAGGGTGGCGTTGCGGGGGTCTTTCTGGCGGGCCTGATCGAGGCTGAAGACGGCGAGGTCCAGAAGGCCGAGGGCGTCGAACGCCTCGGCCATGTCCATCTGAGTACCGGTGTCCCAGGGGTTCTTGCCGAGAACCTGTTCGGCGTATTCGAGCACCTTGACGTAGTCGCCGGAGGCCTTGGCGGCTTTCACGCGCGCCTTCATGCGGGGCGTGGAGAGGAACGCGAAACGGCTGCCACGCAGGTTGTTGCCGTACTTTTCCTTCTGGGCGCGGCGGAGGAGCTGACGAAAGCCGAAGTTGCCGGGATCGATTTTGCAGCAGGTGAGCAGGAGCTGGATGGCGTAGTCGAAGTCGCCGTTCGCCATGACCTGCCGGGCGCGGTCGAAGTTCTCGATCGCGATGCGTCGCTGGTCGGGTGTCGGTGTCGGCAGCGCGATACTGCTGCGAGCGGGGGGCATGGCGATCCTGTTCGATCTCCGGTTTCGGAACCGTGATTGTAGTCTAGAAAGGTCGGCGAGTCCGCGCCGAATTCCCCGGAGACGCCTTCGTGACCGCCATCTGGCCCGTGGATCCCGCGAATCCCGACCCCGCAACGCTGGAGCGTGCGGCGGCGCTGCTGCGCGCCGGGCGGCTCGTGGCATTCCCCACCGAGACGGTGTACGGGCTGGGTGCGGTGGCGCGCGATGAATTCGCCGTGAAGGCGATCTTCGCGGCGAAGGGCCGGCCGGCGACGAACCCGGTCATCGTGCACGTGGCGGACCCCGACGATGTGCTCTCCGTTGCAACCTCATGGCCGGACGCGGCGGCGCGGCTGGCGGCAGCGTTCTGGCCCGGCCCGCTGACGCTCGTGCTCCCCAAACGCGACGACCTGCCCGCCGTCGTGACGGCCGGCGGCCCCACCGTGGCCGTGCGCTGCCCCGACCATCCCGTGGCGCGGGCGCTGCTGCGCGCCGTCGGCGCGCCCCTGGCGGCACCGAGCGCGAATCGCTCCACCGAACTTTCCCCCACGCGCGCCGAGCACGTCCTCAAGGGCCTCGACGGGCGCATCGATGCGATCCTTGACGCCGGACCCTGCCGCGCCGGGCTGGAATCCACCGTCGTGGACCTGTCCGACGGCGTACGCATCCTGAGGCCCGGCCCGATCACGGCGACGATGCTGGAACGCGTTGTTGGGCCGGTCGGTATCGGCCATGAGGTCGAGGGGATCGCCAAATCGCCCGGGCTGATGGCGAAGCACTACAGCCCACGCACACCGGTGGTGATCGCGGCCGATCGTGCGGAGGCCGAGCGACTGGCCGGCGCGACCGGCACGGTCGTCGATCTGGGGACCGATCCGACGGTCGCGGCCGCGAACCTGTACGCGACGCTGCACGCGCTCGATGATGGCCGGTTCGATCGCATCGCCGTTGTGCGGCCACCGGATTCCACCGACTGGGCCGCCGTGCAGGACCGCCTCCGCCGCGCCGCGACCCCCGGCTGAACCCGCTATCATCACGGTATGCTCCCCGCCGACGTCTTGCGGCAGATCCGTCGCCTCCAGATCCGCGCCCGCCGCGCCGTCGCCACCCTGCTCGGCGGCGAGTACCACTCCGCATTCAAGGGCACCGGTCTCGCCTTCGACGAAGTCCGCGAGTACCAGCCCGGGGACGACGTGCGCGGCATCGACTGGAACGTCACGGCCCGCATGGGCAGCCCTTACCTCAAGCGGTACGTCGAGGAGCGCGAACTCACGATCCTGCTCGCGGTCGACGTGTCGGCGTCCGGGCGCTTCGGCACCGGCGAGCGTACGAAACGAACGGTCGCCGCGGAAATCGCGGCACTCGTGGCCTTCTGCGCCGTCAACAACAACGATCGGGTCGGCCTTCTCGCCGTCTCCGATCGGATCGAGCGTTACGTACCGCCAAACAAGGGGACGCGCCACGTCCTCCGACTCCTGCGCGACATTCTATATTTCGAACCGGAGCACAAGGGGACGAACCTCACGGCCGCCTTTGAACATCTGAACAAGGCCCTCCGGCGGCGCGCCATCGTCTTCTTCCTCTCGGACTTCCTGACGGACGACGCTTACGAAGACGCGTTTCGCCGGACGGCGCGCCGGCACGATCTCGTGGCCGTGCGCGTGGGCGACGCGCGCGAGCGCACCTGGCCGGACGCGGGCCTCGTGCGGCTCGAAGACGCCGAGACCGGAAGACAACTCCTGATCGACACGAGCCGCCCGCGCTTCCGGGAGGCGTTCGCGGCCCGGGCCGCCGAGCGGCGCGCGGCATTCACGAAGCTCACGCGCACGGCGCAGGTGGACCTCGTCGAGGCCGACACCGATGGCTCGCACTTCGACGAACTCGTAAAGTTCTTCCGCCTGCGCGAGCGCCGCCGGAGGCACGGATGAACCCGAGCGCCACGCTGGAGTTCGCCCGGCCCGCGAAGGATCGCGAGTGGATCTGGCTTTCGGAATCACTCACGGCGACTATGCGCGTGGAAGGGCCGGCACCGCTGGTGGTGGCCGCGCCGAAGAACTGGCTCGCCCCAACCGCCGCGGGCGCGTGGAAGGTGACGGCGCTCGGCCGCCCGACGGAAGAGAAACTCGCGAACGGGCGTGCCGCTTGGACGCAATCGCTGCGGCTCGACCCGTACGTACCGGGCGAGGGCGTACCCCTGGCGTTCGTGTCGCTCCCGGTGCGGGCGGGCGGAACCGCGGAGGCGTCGCTGGAACTGCCGGCTCGATCCATCACCGTGAAGACCCGCTTCGAGAATGCCCAGGCGAGCGATGCATTGCCGATCACCGGTTACGAAGATCCGCCTGCGCCGGCACCCGGCGGACCGACTTGGCCCGTGTTCGCACTCGTCGCATTCGGGATCGCCCTCACCGCCGCCGTCCGCGCGGTCCGGCGGCGGCGCAGGGCGACGGCCCCCGCGCCCACCTCCGCGGAACGGCTCGCGGCCCTCGATGCCCGCGCCGACGCGCTCGACGACGACGCCTTCGCCAGCGAGCTGGCGATTCTACTTCGTAACCACCTTGAGGCGGCCTACGGCTTGCCGGCCCCCCGCCGCGCGACGCCGGAACTCGGCGACGCCCCGCCGCTCGACCGCTTCCGCCCGATCCTCGACCGCTGCGACGAGGCGAAGTTCGGAGCGGCTTCGATCGACCGTCGACGTCTCCTCGCCGCCGCGCGCGAACTGCTCGTCGAACCGGATCAGCCTCGCCAGCCGTAGAATGCCCCGACCATGAACGCGACCGTACTCGTCGTCGACGATGAAGACTCCGTCCGCCGCACCTTCCACGACTGGCTCCTCGGCTCGGGGCTGGACCTGCGCGTCTTCGCCGTCGCCGATGCCGAGGCGGCGCTCCGCATCGCCAACGACAATCCGATCGACCTGGCCGTGCTCGACTGGAACCTCGGCTCCGGCAGCGACGGCCTGCGCCTCCTCGAAGACCTCGTGGTCTTCACCCCGGAGATTGTCGCGATTCTGGTCACCGGCTTCGCGCACCAGGCCACGCCGCTGGATGCCCTTCGCATGGGCGTGCGCGACTACCTCGACAAGAACCAGAACCTCACGCGCGAGACGTTCCTCGCCGCCGTGCGCAAGCAACTCGATCGGATCGCGCCCGCGAAACGGCAGCGCGAGCTGAACGCCCGCGTGGCGGCGTTCCGCGAATCGGTCGAGAACGTGCTTCCCATCGTACGGGCGAGTGCGGCATTGAACGATCCGGTGCCCCTGCCGGACGCCGTGCGCTCGTTGTTCCAGTTCCTGCTGCGTGGGACCGGCGCGCCGGACGGCGCGCTCGTCGTGCGACACGTCGCGCCCGATGGCACCGAGACACTCGCGGCCTACGCGCCGGACGGCCGCAAGCTGCACGCCCCTACGCCCGCGTTCGCCCGCACTCTCGCCGCCAGCGTCATCGGGCACGACGAACCGTGCCTCATGAACGACTTCGCGTCCGGCGTCGAAGGGCTGGAACTGTTTCCCTTCGAAGAGAATCGGAAGACCGTGCTCGCGGCGCGGATGCCGGTCGGCGCCGGCGTGCAGGTGGTCCTGGAGATGTTCGACAAGCCCGCGTTCACGGAGGACGACCGGCGCACCGCGGCGGTGGCCGCCGAACTGGGAGCGGAGCTACTGCGGCAAGGGCTGGCGCAGCGGCAGACGCACCGGTTGCTCTTCGACGCGGTCGAGTGCGCGCTGGCCGCCAGCCAGGCCGTGACAAGCGCCCTCGCGCCCCCCGCGCCGACCGAAGCCGCGATGGAACGGCTGAAGACCGGGTTGGACGCGACCGCCAACGCCGTCGTCGATTCCGCGACCGGCCTCGAACTGTTGGAGGCCGTCCGCCGCCTCGCGCTGCGGCACGGCCCCGACGCGGTCCGCCATTGTGCCCGCCAAATCGACGAACTGCGGGAACTCCTCGACCGAATCGTCGGGACGGCACCGTGAGCGCGCTCGACGAGATGCTGGCCCTGGCGACACCCGAACGGTTGCTGCGCGATCCGCGCGCCACCGGCGAGGGGGTCGCCGTCGCCGTCCTTGATTCCGGCATCGAGCGGTCCCAACTCGAGGAGCGCTACGCCAAGGCGGGCCTCGCCATCCATCCCATCGACGGCATCGGCTTCCGCGGACCCAAGCCCGACATCGTCCCGTACGACGGGCATCAGTCTTCGCCCCATGGCACCACCGTCGCCGACATCATCCTGTCCGTCGCCCCGCGCGCGAAGCTCTACAGCGCCGACATCTTCGGCCCGCAAGGCACCTGCGAAGTCGAGACCGTCGTCGCGGCCCTCCGATACGCCCTCGACGTGTGGAAGGTCAAAGTGGTCAATCTCTCGCTCGGCGTACCGGAACAGCGGCTCCAACAACTGCCGAAGCGCCAGCAACTCTTCCGCGCCATTGAAGAAGCGTACTTTCGCGACGTGCTCGTCTTCGCGGCGGCGAACAACGACCACCCGATCACGCGCAGCTATCCGGCCGAGTTCGCGGCGCCTCTCTTTTCGGTGGATAAAGGCCTCTTTGCGGATCCGCTGGAATTCGCCTACCACCTGCGGGATCGGGTTGAGTTCCAGGCGCACGGCCGGGGCTACCTGGGACCGTTCGCGCGCGAGCCGGCGACGAGCTGGGCGACGCCCCACCTTGCCGGAATCGCCGCGCGGATCCTTTCCTTGAGGCCGGACCTTAAGCCGTTTGAAATGAAAACAATTCTCTATTGGCTGGGCCGCGCCGAAGCCCGCAAGTCCCGGTGAATCGGCAAGGTTTTTCCCGATTCCTGAAAGAATCCGTCAAGTCGGCGGTATTCGCCAGTGGCCGTGGGTTCCCGCGCGGGATTCCCCGACTAGAATAATCCGGCCGTGATCCGCCATAGGGGCGGGTCGTCGTTTCAGTCTCTCTCAGTTCCCAGGAGTTCGAGATGCGGAAGATGCTGTTCGCGGCCGTTCTCGCCGCCGCCGCCACCGTTGGCGTCGCTTTCGCCGGCGACATCAAGTCCGGCCCCCAAACCGGCGACACCGTCCCCGGCCCGTTCCACCCGCTCAACGTCAACGGCGAAAGCGCCGGCAAGAAGGCCTGCCTGTATTGCAAGAACGGCGACAACCCGGTCGCGGTCGTCTTCGCCCGCAGCGCCGACTGCCCCCAGACCGTCAAGCTCCTGAAGAAGCTCGAAGAGTTGACCGCGAAGAACGAAAAGGCCGAGATGGGCAGCTACGCCGTCTACCTCAGCGACGACGACAAGCTCGCCGACAAGCTCGCCTCCGTCGCCAAGAAGGAAGGCCTCAAGCACCTCGTCCTCTCCGTGGACAACCCGGCCGGCCCCGAGAAGTATAAGATCGCCAAGGACGCCGACGTCACCGTGCTGCTCTACACCGAGCGCAAGGTGAAGGCGAACTACAGCTTCAAGAAGGGCGAAATCAAGGATGGCGACATCGACGCCATCGCCAAGGACGTCTCCAAGATCGTCCCCGCCAAGTAAATTCGATCGCGCATCGAGGAACCGCCGGGAATTCTCCCGGCGGTTTTCGTTTCCCGATCCCTAAACTAACCCGCATCCTCCCCGGAGATCGTGCCGTGTCCCAACGCCTCGCGCACAACGTCTTCTTCAAGTGCAAGGACAGTTCGCCCGCGAAGGTCGCGGAACTTGTCGCCGCTTGCCACAAATACCTGAACGTCCAGAAGGGGATCGCCTTCTTCGCCGCCGGCCCGCTGTGCGCCGAACTCGACCGCGAGGTGAACGACCGCGACTGGGACGTCGGCCTGCACCTGGTCTTCGACACCAAGGCCGACCACGACGCCTACCAGACCGACGCGACGCACAACCGCTTCATCGAGGAGATGAAGCCGAACTGGAGCAAGGTCCGCGTCTTCGATTCCTACGTGTGAGCCATGACGAACCTCCAAGCGCTCGAACTCCCGAACTTCGCCCGACGGTTCCGCTTCGCCGGCGGCCGCATCCTGCGCCTCCGTCAGCGCTACCGCAAGGGCGGGCTGGATGTGGACGTCGTGCTGCGCGTGGTGCCGGCGATCAAGAACCTCGACGATCAGCCGAAGCCGGTCCGACTCCGGTTGCTCCTGACCGCCGTCGACGAACTGCGCATCCAGAAGCGGCCGGGCGGCGTGCCGGGCCGGCTGCCCGATGCGCACTTCGGCTACTTCCAGGGGCAGTTTTTCGTCGCCCTCGACGCCTGGTCCCTCGTGTCCGGCGAGCGCCCCGGCGTCCACGACTTCCGCGCCGCCGACATCTACTTCGCCTGCCGGGACGTTTCCTGGGAACTCGTCGAAAAGAAGTAACCACGCATGGCCACCGACCTCACGCCGCCCGACCCGTCGCTCGTCCTCGATTACATCGAAGCCTTTCGCCGGTCGAAGACGATGTTCGCCGGCGTCTCGCTCGGCGTCTTCGACCGCCTCGCCGACGGGCCGAAGACCGCGAACGAACTGGCACCCGACATCCATGCGGACGCCGACACGCTCGAACGGCTGCTCAACGCGCTCGTCGGCCTCGGCCTGCTGACGAAGTCCGGCGACCTCTACGCCAACACCCCGGCCGCAAACGCCTACCTTACGAGCGCCAGCCCGCATCGCTTCACCGGGTACATCAACTACTCGAACGATGTGATCTGGAAACTCTGGGCCAACCTCGAAGACGCCGTCCGCGAAGGCACCCACCGCTGGAAGCAGACCTACGGCACCGAAGGCCCGATCTTCGACCGCTTCTTCGAGAACGAAGCCCGCAAGCGCGAGTTCCTGATGGGCATGCACGGCTTCGGCGTGCTCAGCTCGCCCCACGTCGCGAACGCCTTCGATCTCTCGCGATTCCGTCTCGTCGCCGACCTCGGCGGCGCCACCGGGCACCTGACGATCGCCCTCTGCCAGCGCTGGCCGAACTTGAACGGCATCGTCTTCGACCTCCCCGCCGCCGTGCCGCTGGCGAACGAGATCGTCGGCGCATCGCCGGTGAAGGATCGCATCGCCGTCGTCGCCGGGGATTTCTTCACGGGTGATCTCCCGAAGGCGGACCTCTACGCCCTCGGCCGCATCCTTCACGACTGGACGACGGCGAAGTGCGAGAAACTGCTGAAGCGCATCGTGGACGCGCTGCCGCCGGGCGGCGGATTGCTCATCGCCGAGAAGCTTTTGTGGGAGGACAAGTCCGGCCCGCGCTGGGCGCAGCTGCAGGATCTGAACATGCTGACGTGCACCGAGGGCCGCGAGCGCACGCTCGGCGAGTATGAATCCCTTTTGTTGGCCGCCGGGTTCCGCGAAGTGACGGGCTGCCGCACGCCATCGCCCATCGACGCCGTTCTGGCGGTGAAGTGAGGATTCGGCCTCGTCTAACCTTTCCAGCCGATCTTTAAAACGAAGACGACTTTCCGCGATTGGTGTACGCCGAACAGCACAAAGAGCGAAGAGACGAACCCGACCCGCATATAGAGTTGCGACGCGATCTTGTAATCACGGGATTCGCCGAAATCCATGGGGTTTCTTTCGAGTTCGGAGTGCATCCATTCACCGGCTTCGACGACCTCCTGCAAACGGCCCTGTTTCGATGCGGCGTCGAGGATCGCCCGAAGCTGCGCCGACGCCAAGGGCAGGTTCACGATTCGATATCGTTCGTCTTTCACGACGCGCCTAGCTTCTTTCGGTATTCGGCCAGGATCTCGGACATCGATTCACCGAACGGTCCCGTCTCGCACTGGCGCAATTCCTCGTCGGTCGGAATTTCGAATACGGGCGATTCGCGGAGCAACGCCGAGACCGATCCCTTGTACAGGTCCCGTTCGGTCTTGACTCGTGTCAGCTCCGCTTCGAGCTTTGCGATGCGATCGGCGTCGGATTCATGGCTATTCATCGTTCGCACCTCCATTCCCATAATATCCTGCAATAGAAAGATACTCCATCCATTTCATGATTCCCACGAGCCGGATGGCTTTCGGCTAGACGCCTTCGACGCCGTTCTGGCGGTGAAGTAACGAAATCGCTTGCGATCCCGTCCGGTACGGGTACGATGGGCCGCATCCGGTGATCGGCGTACTCACCAAACCTCCCGGCCGATCCCGGCTCCACGGGGTTCTCCCATGCGAACGCTCCACGCGATCGGCCTGCCGTTCCTGTTCCTCGTCCTCGCCGGCTTCCTCTCCGACGCCCGCGCCCAGGACAAGAAGAAGGTCGACCCGAAGGCCGCCGCCATGGCCGCCGAGGTCGAGAAGGTCCTCATCGCCGTGCCCGACGACGTGACGCAGGCGGACTGGCTGAAGGCCTGGCGCAGCAACGTCGTCCTGTCATTTTCCGACGAACTGAACGTCATCGCCGGGCAGATCTACCACGGCGACATCGTGAAGTTTTCGATTGAAAACAAGACCCCGTGCACGATCCGGGTCCGCAGCGATCAGACCGGTTCGACCTCGGCCGGACCGCTCGCCGGACTGAACATCGAGGGCCAGCCGGCCAAGAAGCCCGACCCCAAGGCCAAGGGGAAGGACGACGCGCCCGCCGCGGAATCCTGGACCGTCGACGCGGGCAAGAAGCTGGCACTGTCTCGCAAGCCGAAGGTCGCGAACCGCGTGATCGCGGTGCCGCTCAAGAACGATTGGGACCGGAAGGTGCTGGTGTCTTCGATTACAACCGGCCCGCTTTGCACGCTCGAACTGATTCCAACCGACAAGGATGCCAAGCCCGTGGAACTGGTGGTCGTGACAAAGGTCGGCATGAACGGTGCGAAGGTCGCCGCGTCCGGCTGGTACCTTTGCAAGCCGGACGGCGTGAAGGACCTTGTGGACAAGATCTCGAAGTTCAACTAACCGCCAACAATTCCATCAGTCGCACGACCGGGGTCGCGGCGAGCGACGCCGGATCGGCGAACAGGCTCCGAATCGCCGTGTCCCGGCCTTCCGGCAACCGGCCCGCCAGATTCGCCTCGAACTTCGCCAGCAGGACCGGAATCCCTTCCTCGCGCCGGCGCGCATGGCCGAGGGGATACTCGACGGCGATGCGCTCTGTCGACGTGCCGTCCGAGAAAAAGACCTGCACGGCGTTTCCGATCGAGCGCTTCGCCGGATCGAGGTAATCGCGGGTGAACTGCGGGTTCTCGACGACCATCATCTTCGCCCGCAATGCGTCGATGCGGGGGTCGGCGGCCGCGGAATCTTCGTAGTCCTCGGCCGTCAGTGATCCCTTCAGCAGGCCGATCGCCGTCATGTATTGCAGGCAGTGGTCGCGGTCGGCCGGGTTCGCCAGCGGGCCGGTCTTGTCGATGATCCGCTTTCCGCTCTCCTGCGTCTCGATCACGACGCGCGCGATCTGGTCGATACGAGACACGATCTTCGGATGCAGCAGGATCGCGGCTTCGACAGCGGTCTGGGCGTGGAACTCGGCGGGGAAGGAAATCTTGAAGAGCACCTGCTCCATGACGTACGTGCCGAACGGTTGCGCCAACTTCACCGGGTTCCCCTTGAAGAGCACGTCCTGGAATCCCCAGCGCGGCGCGGAGAGCGCGCTCGGATAGCCCATCTCGCCGGTCAGCGCCATCAGCGCATGGCGTACGGCGCGGCTCGTGGCGTCGCCGGCGGCCCAGCTCTTGCGCGAGCCGGTGTTCGGCGCATGGCGATAGGTTCGCAACGCGCCGCCGTCGAGGAAGGCATTCGAGAGCGCGTTCACGATCTGCTCGCGGTTACCGCCGAGCATCCGCGTGGCCACGGCCGTCGAGGCGATGCGCACGAGAAGCACATGGTCGAGGCCGACGCGGTTGAAGCCGTTCTCCAGCGCGAGTACGCCCTGGATTTCGTGGGCCTGAATCATGGCGACGAAGACATCGCGCACTGTCAGCGGAGTTCCGCCGCGGCCAAGCCAGTCGGCGACGGCGAGAATCGCGCCCAGGTTGTCCGACGGGTGGCCCCACTCGGCGGCGAGCCAGGTATCGTTGAAGTCCAGCCAGCGCACCATCGCTCCGATGTTGAACGCCGCCTGCACCGGTTCCAACTCGTAGCCCGTGCCCGGCACGCGCGCCCCGCGACCGGGCATTGTCGCGCCGGGCACCACAGGGCCCAGCAGCTTGGTGCAGGCCGGATAATCCAGCGCCAGCAAGGCGCAACCGAGCGAATCGGCGAGGCAGAGCCGGGCCGTGTCGAACGCGATGGGGCTGGCAATGCGATCCGTCGCGAGGACGTAATCGGCGATCTGCTGCAGCAGCCCATCCGCTTCAGGCCGGACCGCGCTCGTGAAGTCGTGGCTCATAAATCCCCAGATTTCTAACCACGAAAAACACGAATAAGACGAATGAAAACAGTCAAAACCAAGAACAGAATTTCTTGGATTTCATTCGTCTTATTCGTGTTTTTCGTGGTTCAACGGTTTTCGATTGGCACGAAGGCCCGCGAGTCGGGGCCGGTGTAGTTCGCGCTCGGGCGGATGATCTTATTGTCCGCTCGCTGCTCCAACACGTGCGCCCCCCAGCCGGCCGTGCGCGCCATCACGAACAGCGGCGTGAAAAAGCTCACCGGGATTCCCATTCGTTCGTACGCCACGGAACTGAACCAGTCGAGATTCGGGAACATCTTCTTCTCGCGCATCATCACCGCTTCGATGCGCTCGGCCACGTCGTACATGGCCGTGTCGTTCACCTCGTCGGAGAGTTCCTTCGCGATCCGCTTGATGACGACGTTGCGTGGATCGGAGATCGAATAGACCGGATGGCCGAAACCGATGACGATCTCCTTTGCGGCCACGCGCTTCACGATGTCGGCCTCGGCCTCGTCCGCGGAGGAGTATCGCTTCTGAATGACGGCCGCGACTTCGTTCGCGCCGCCGTGCTTCGGGCCGCGCAGGGCGCCGATGCCTCCGGCGATGCAGGAATAGAGGTCCGACCCGGTGCCGGCGATGACGCGGGCCGTGAAGGTCGAGGCGTTGAACTCGTGCTCGGCGTACAGGATCAGCGAGGCGTGCATCGCCTGCACGTGCGATGCCGACGGCGGCTTGCCGTGCAGGAGATGCAGGAAGTGCCCGCCGATGGAATCGTCTTCGGTGCGGACGTCGATGCGCTTGCCGGATTTGGAGAAGTGATGCCAGTAGAGCAGCATCGAGCCGAGCGAAGCGAGGAGCGTGTCGATGATGGCGCGGCCGGCTTCGGGGGAGAAGGGTTCTTTCTCCGGCGTCGCACAGCCGAGGGCCGAGACGCCGGTGCGCAGCACGTCCATCGGGTGCGCCGTCGCGGGGAGCGATTCCAGCACGGCGAGCACGACGGGCGGCGGCTCGCGCAGCGATCGCAGCTTCGCCTTGTAGGCCGCTAACTCCGTGCGAGTCGGCAACGTGCCGTGGACGAGCAGGTGCGCGACCTCCTCGTATTCGCAGTGCGCCGCCAGTTCGAGGATGTCGTAGCCGCGGTATTCGAGGTCATTGCCACTGCGGCCGACGGTGCACAGCGCGGTGCTCCCCGCGACGACGCCGGAGAGTGCGACGGACTTCTTCGGCTTGAACGTCGGTTCGGTCATCTCGGCTCCTGCGCGAACAGCTCGTCGAGCTTTCGCTCGTAGTCGTGATAGTTCAGCACGTCGTACAGCTCGGCCCGCGTCTGCATCGCGCCGATGGCCGATGCCTGCGTCCCCTGCGTGCGGATCGTTTCGAATACGGTCATCGCGGCCTTCGACATGGCGCGGAAGGCGCTCAGCGGATAGAGCACGAGCCGCACGCCGGCGGAGCGCAGCTCGTCCACGGTGAACAGCGGCGTCTTGCCGAACTCGGTGATGTTCGCCAGCACCGGCACCGACAGCGACGAAGTAAACGCGCGATATTCGTCCAGCGTTGCGAGCGCCTCGGCGAAGATCATGTCCGCACCGGCTTCGACGTACTGGTAGGTACGATCGAGGGCCGCGTTCAGCCCCTCACTGGCGTGCGCGTCGGTGCGGGCCATGATGACGAAGTCGTTCGTCCGCGCATCCACGGCCGCCTTGATCCGATCGCTCATCTCGCCGGCCGACACGAGCGCCTTGCCCGGCCGATGCCCGCAGCGCTTGGCCTGCACCTGGTCTTCGAGGTGGCAGCCCGCCGCCCCGGCGCGGTTCAATTCTCGAATCGTGCGCGCGATCGAGAACGCCCCGCCCCAGCCGGTGTCGGCATCGACGAGCAGCGGGACCGGGGTCGCGGCCGCGATCCGCCGCACATCCTCGCAGACGTCGTTCAAGCTCGTGATGCCGAGATCGGGCAGACCGAACGAGGCGTTCGCGACGCCGGCCCCGGAGAGGTAGAGCGCGCGGAATCCGGCCCGCGCCGCGAGCATCGCGCAGTAGGCGTTCACCGTGCCGACGACCTGCAACGGTCGCTCGGCCTCGACGGCCAAGCGGAGCGCGGCACCGGGCGTAATTGTGGATTGCGACATATGCGAACCTGTACTGTTCCTGGTACTTTTTACAACTTCGGGTCAAATCAAACCGAAATGTAAGACTTGCCGCGTCGAACCGGCCCGCGCCGTCCCGCCCGCACGACCCGCATGCGCCCCAAACGCCCGCGTGCCGGCACGATTCGCCCCAACAATCGTTTTCTTTCCCCATGAACGGACCGCACGGCATCGGGCTTGCGGTTAAAGTTCCTTCGAGTCTAGACTCTGCCCAGAATTTCCGGTCGGTTCCGTACGGAGGTCAAGGGAATGACTCTGCGTCGGCTGTTCGCTCTCGCGTCCGCGTTACTTCTCGCATCGTTTCCGGCCACGGCCGCGGAGGGCGAATTCGACCGCTCCGGGGCCTACGTCACCACCAACTTCCGCGTCACCGCGCCCAGCAAGGACCTGGCCGAGAAGTTCGGCGACATGGCCGAGCACTACCGCCGCGAGAAGGCGATGGAATGGCTCGGCGAGACAATGCCGAACTGGAACCAGCGCTGCCCGTTGAAGGTCGAGATCCGCATGAAGGACGCCGGTGGGGCGACGACGTTCACGTTCGGCAGCGCGGGCGGGCGCGGCGGCGTGCTCTCGCAATCCATGCACATCTTCGGTGAGCAGAAGCAACTCCTGGAAAGCGTGCTGCCCCACGAAGTGACGCACACGGTGCTCGCGTACCACTTCGGCCAGGCGGTGCCCCGCTGGGCCGACGAGGGCGGCAGTGTGCTCAGCGAGAATGAGAACGAATGCTTCGAGCACGACATCCGCTGCCGGCAGATCCTCAACGGCGGCCGGGGCATCAAGCTCCGCGTCCTGCTGACCCTCAAGGAATACCCGCGCGACATGATCGTCGTCTACGCGCAGGGCTATTCGATCTGCGACTACCTGATCAACCAGCACGGAGGCCGGACGAAGTTCCTGAAGTTCGTGCGGACCGGCATGAAGAACGACAACCGCAACTGGGAGGCCGCCGTCCGGGACGTTTACGGCTTCGAGAGTGTGGACGAATTGGAAGAGAAGTGGATCGACTCGCTGCGCACGCCGCCGCAACGCGTTGCGAAGGGGAAGGCGAGCGGCACAACGGCACTCGCCAGCCGCGCCGGCGGCGGGGATGTGGACGTGCGCATGAGCGGCCTGTCGGGCGTGCCGAAGCTGGAGGCACCGATCGTGCATCGCGGGGCCGCCCCGGACCGCGAGGTTCGCGAAGAGCGCCGCCCGTTGGCAAAGCCGGCCTCGCGCGTCGACGACCGCCCGCCACCGATCGCGCTGCTCCTGCCGCCGGAATACACGCCCAAGCGGTGAGTCAGCCCCGCTCCGCTGCGGTGATGGGGCGAGATGGCATCTGCTGCGCGTCCAGACCGCCGTCCACGTTGACGATCGTGCCCGTCGCGTAGCTTGCCGCGTCCGACGCCAGGAAGACGTACCAGCCCGCGAGGTCGTCCACGGTCGCGATGCGGCGGATCGGAATCTGCTCGATGATGGCGTCGCGGGCCGCCGGATCGGAGCGCAGGCCGAAGTCGGTCAGCGGCGTCTCCACCAGTCCCGGCGCGACGGCGGCGGTCGTGAAACCGAGCGGTGCCAGTTCCACCGCCAGCTGCCGGACGAGCGCGTTGATCGCCCCCTTGCTGGCGTCGTAGAGCGTGTGTGCCGGTTCGGACCGCGACCCGTTGAGCGAAGTCGAAAACAGGATGCGCCCGCCGCGCTTCGCGGCCACGGCGCGGCGGACCACCTCTCGCGTCATGACTATGGCCGACCAGACGTTCAGGTTGAACAGGAAATCGAAATCGCATTTATCCAATTCGAGAAACGGCGGCTCGCGAAAGGTGCCGACGTTGTTGACGAGAACGTCGATACCGCCGAGTTTCTCCCACGCCTCGGCCACCAATCGTTCGGCCTGTCCCTCGCGCGAGAGGTCGGCGACGATGTAATGACACCCCGGTGTCAGTTCGAGATCGCCCGGATAAGGCTTCTCGGATGTGAAGACCACGCGCGCGCCGGCCGCCGCGTATGCTGCGCCGACCGCGCGGCCGATCCCCTGGCTGCTCCCCGTCACCAGCGCCGTCTTGCCTCGCAGCATCGCCCGCCCTCCCGTTCTTCGTACCGTGTCAAGGTACGAATCCGACGGAGAACGCGATGACGCCGACCATGACCGCCCGACTCCTCGTCGCCGGCGACATCGAAGCCGACAAGTTCCTGCCCGAAGGTCCGCGGCTCGCGACTGTCCTCGGTCGGGACGCGCTGGTGTGGGTGAACATCCAGACCGCGCCGGACGCGCCCCGCGGCTCGATCCAAGCCTACTTCTTCGACTCGCGCGAACGCCGCCGCTGGACGCTGCCGGCGCGGCCGGGCTTCGTCTTCCCGACGGATGCCCCGGACACCGTCTTCGTCGGCCTGGAGAAAGCCGTCGGTACGCTCAACCTCGCCACCGGGTTGTGGACGCCGTTCGCGACGCTGCCCGATACGAACCCGCGCACCATCATCAACGACGGCGAGATCGTGCCCGGCGGCCGCGCCGTCGTGTTCGGCACGAAGGATGTGACGTTCACCGAACCGATCGGCCATCTCTACCTGTTCACGCTCGCGGACCATCAGCTCTCGATGCTCGCGCCGGGGCAGACCTGCTCGAACGGGAAGGTCTTCGCCAACGGCGGCCGCACGCTCTACGACATCGACACGCCGCGGCGCGTCGTGACGAAGTACCGCTTCGAACTGGAACGTCGCGAACTATTCGACGATGGCGTCGCCGTGGACCTGCGATCGCACGAAGCCTTCCCGGACGGCATGTGCGACGCCGGCGACGGCACGGCCATCGTCGCGTTCTACAACCCGCATCGCGGTGGTGTGGGCGTGGCCGAACAGTACCGCCTCGGTACCGGCGAACTCCTGCAACGCTGGGAGACACCCGGCTCGCCGCGTGTCACCTGCCCGCTGCTGGCACAGCGCCCCGATGGGGTGAAGCTGATTCTGACGACGGCGACGGAAGGGATGCCCGCGAACCTGCGGGCCGACTCGCCGCACGCAGGGCAGATATTCGTCGCCGATACCGTATTTCCGGAAGCACCGCAGGCGGAAATCGTCAGGTTGTGAATTGCGCCGCGATCGCCGTGAGCGTGAAGCTTCGGAAGGTCGCTTCGTCGAACTTCGCCGACATCACCAGACCGGTGCGGACGTCGACCATCGGTCGGCCTTCGGCGTGGACGCGCACGATCGGGCCGAACGCGTGCGGGTCGGCGAGGGTCGCCGGCCAGGCATCCACTACGTCGACGCGCACGGGCGCGGGGCCGCCGTGCTTCGGCAGCCAGAGATGCGTGCCCGCCTCGGTGCTGGCCAGCGCCCGGGCGTGCACGCCGGACACCTTCAGCACGGCGTCGAACGAATCGGGGCCGAGCTCGACGGGCGCGAGGTCGACGCCGAGCGCGCTGCGCCAGGCGGTGCGGACGAACGCCGCGATGCGAAGGGCGACGTTGGCGCGGGCGAAGTCGCGGAACCAGAGGTACGTCGGCCGGTCGTCCGCCGACGCGTCCGCCATCAGCCGCGCGAGCGCAAGTTCCTGTTCCAACTCGACCAGTTCCTCGTCGTCCTCCACCGGTACCGCGCTCGCGAAGAGTTCCTCGACGGCTTCCTCCATCCCGAAGGCGGAGACGAGCAGGTGGAGCGCGGACCGACCGTCGGGGTTGTAATTCTTCGGCAGCGTGGGAATGCGATAGCGCGGGCGGCGGCCGAGGCCCTGCGAACTGATCCCTTCGATCTTCGCGAGCCGTTCGCGATCGCCGCGTTCCTCGATGGAGTCGAAGCGCGCGGCGATGGAATCGAGTCGTTCCTTGATGGCGAAGTAGCGCTCCTGATCCGCCGAGATCGCGCCGCTGATCGGGCCACGGGGGCGCAGCGCGGTCAGCCGGTCCGCGAGTGTTTCGTAGGCATCGTGGCAGTCGTTCAACCGGTCGTCGAAGGTCCGTCCGGTGGGGAGCGGGAGGCGCGGCGCGAAGCCCGGCGAGCCGACCGTCACGTCGAGTCCCTCGTCGGCGGCCTTCACCGATACGATTGCGAACTCGTCGAGGGCGAGCGCCGCCAGCTTCGCCGCCGCGGGCCGCGCGAGTTCGCGCTCGACGGCGCGCTTCATGGCCCGCGCGCCGAGCGCGGGGTCGTAGCCGGCATCCACGATGCGTGCGATCGCCTCGGGCGTCACGTTCAAGGCGCACTGCCGGCCGGCGAACCCCTCGCGTGCGAGGACCTCGCCAACGAGCCGTTCGGCGATGCGCGCCAGTTCCCGGCGTTCCAGCTTGCGGAACGGGATGACGCGGTCGATGCGGTTGAAGAATTCGGGGCGGAAGAACGTTTCGGCGGCCCGCTCGTACGCTCCGTCCTTCTCGGCCGGCGAGCCGAAGCCGAGGTTCCCCTCGGCCTCGCGCACGCCGAGGTTCGAGGTCATGAGCACGATGGCGTTGGTGAAATCGGCGGTGCGGCCGAGGGCGTCGGTGAGGCGGCCCTCGCCCAGCAGTTGCAGCAGCACGTCGAAGACGTCGCGGTCGGCCTTTTCGATCTCGTCGAGGAGGATGACGGAGAAGGGCTGGCGGCGGACGGCGGCGGTGAGGAGGCCTTCGGGCTGGGCGAAGGTGCCGACGAGCCGCGCCGCCGAACCGGGCTGGTTGTATTCGTTCAAGTCGACGCGGAGGAGGCGTTCGGCGTCGCCGAAGAGGATCCGGGCGGCGGCCTTCGCACATTCGGTCTTGCCCACGCCGGTCGGGCCGAGGAACAGGAACGACGCCAGAGGCCGGTCTGGATCGTTCAGCCTCGCCTTCGCCACGCTCACCACGTCCGCCAACGCCTCGACGGCGTTCGACTGCCCCACGACCATCGCGGCGAGCTTGTCGCGCACATCGTCGCGGTCCAGCCGCTCCTTCGGGTCGAGGAACGCGAGCGAGAGGCCGCTGCGCGCCGCGAGGTCCGCCAGGACGGCGTCGCGGTTGACCGTCGGCCGCTGGCGCACGAGTTGGACCGCGCCGGGCGCATCGATCCGGTTCGCGGCGGCGCGCACGGCGAGGCGCGCGAGGATCGCGGCCGCCTTGCCGGGGAACGCCGCGCCGCGGTCGTACCGGCGCGCGAGGTCGACGGCCGCGGGCAACGCGTCCGGCGCGAACGCGCAACCGTGCCGGCCCTCCAGCCGCCGCTGGCAGTCGATCAGGATCCGCGTCGTGTCCGCGTCCGATGGCTCGCGCACGGGCAGGATGTGGAAAAGATCCGCGAAGCCCCGGTCGCGTTCCTGCAGGACGCGGAACTGCTCGAGGGAAATCTCCCCCAGCACGCGTACTTGCCTCTGGTCCAGATACGGCTTCAGCACCATCGCCGCACTGAGGCTCGATTGGCTGGTCTGCCCGGCGAAGAACAGGCCGAGAAGATCGTCGAAGTAGAGGACGTGCCCGCGCTTGCGGGCGTGCTTGAGGATGGCGAGCAGGCGGCCTTCCCACTGGCCGACGTACGACATGCCGGAGATCAGCCGCTGCGGCGAGAGCAGCCAGACGTTCCCCTTGTGCAGGTCCTTGCGTTCCTTGGCGGCGACGCGGGCGGCGACGGCGGCGTGGACGATGGCGGTCTTGCCACACTGCCGCGGCCCGAGCAGCAGCACCGGCCGGCGGTCCCGCGCGCCGAGCCGGCGGACCAGGTCCGCGACTTCGCGCTCGCGCAGGGCGGCACGGTCGAGTTCGTCCGGATAGAGCTGGTCGAGGCAGCGGCCGACGCGACGCAGTTCTGCCGCGCCGTCCGGCTGACCCGAATGGCCCAGCAACAGGAACGGAAGTTCCGACTCCTTCGGCAGCCGGAAGTTCGTCCGCGCCGCCACGTCCAGCGTCTGCACCCAGGCCTTGCCCGCCAGGTTCAGGCGCTCCGGCTTCACGTCCTCGGCGTCGTCCGCGTCGCGCTCCACACCGCGCCAGTGCTCGGTGAGAACCTCGGCGGCGCGGGCCTCCAGCGACTCGCCGCGCGCCACTTCGAACCAGACTTCCGGCACGGCCGTGGCGAATCCCAGCTTGCGGCCGAGGTGCTCGAACGCCACCAGCAGGTACTTCACGTCGGCGACGCGGCGGCGCAGCTCGATCTTAAAGGCAAGGCGGTGGGCGCTCACGTTCGGCGCGAAGGTCCAGCGCGCGAGTTCGTCGTGCCGCGCCGCCTTGCCGAGCGTCTCCAGCCGTTCGACGAGGTCGCGGCCGAGCCGGGCGAGCAGCCGGTGCAGGTGCGTGTCGTCGCGCGCGGGCTTGTCGAAGAACAGCGGCCGCGCGGCGTAGCCGGTCTTCGTCTGCGTCACGGCGACGGGGATGCGGAAGATCATGGCCCGGCATCCTCGCGCGGCGGTCGGGCATCCAGCAACTCGTGCATGATCTCCAGCTGCACGCGCTGGATCTCGACCAGCCGTTCCCATTGATGGTTCAGCAAATGATCCACCTTCTCGTGCAGGTGGCGGATTTCCAACTCCGCCTTCAGGTTCACGCGATAGTCGTGTTCCGAACGCAGCCGGTCCTTCGCCTCCTGCCGGTTCTGGCTCATCATGATGATCGGTGCCTGGATCGCCGCGAGGCACGACAGGATCAGGTTCAACAGAATGAAGGGGAACGGGTCGAACGGCTGCCAGAGGAGCAGAACGGAATTGACGGCGATCCACGCCGCGAGCAGGAGGAAGAAGGCGATGATGAACTTCCAGCTCCCGCCGAAGAATGCGATCCGGTCCGAGAGGCGTTCGCCCAGGGTCAGATTCTGCTCATATTCCGAGTCCACATGCTGGGCGACGGTTTCATGGCGCGCCATCGCCTCCACGACGTCGCGTTCAAGGTCGGTGAGTTCCCCCTTCTCGGCGAGAAGGAGATTCTCGACATACTGCGAACGGAACCGGTTCAGATCGAGGAGGCAGAGGAAGCCGTCGGAGCTCCATTGTGGGCATTGCGTACGGATCAGGTCCACGATGGCGGGACGGATCACCGCCGCCGGCACGAACGGCCCGGCGGCGCGGCCGCAGATCTGGCACGTCGGGGATGGCGTCACGGTCGCTCTTTCGGCACGAATTCGGAGTACCAGATATCAAGGTCGCCAGAGGCTCCCTCGATCTGGTCGCGTGAGTGAAAATACATTGTTCCACCGCTCGGACTGAACCACGGCCTGCCGATGTCGTGTGTGACATTCAAAGTCTTTGGCCTGCCGTAGAATTTCTCCATCGTGTCCCACGAGAGCATCCAGCTCGAATTAATCCGATCCACGCTTTTCGTGACCGCGAGTTCGCGCCGATCCGGTGACACCCAACTGGCGGCACCATGTTGATCGGATGGAACTCGAACCGGGACTTTCTTGCCTCCGTCGAATGCGCTCGCCGGGTCCTTGCGTTCGTAGACCCAGAGCCGATATGCATTCTCGACAAAGTGCTGCACGAACAAGCTTCGCCCGTCGCCGGACAGATAAGGCGTGTGATCCCCGGCCGTGATGCCATTTATTTGATTCGGTTTGCCGAAGGGTTCGTCGCGCGTCGCACGCGATGTCTCCCGGAGTGTAACGCCGGTATCGGAGCGAGCCAGGAAGATCAACCTCAATGCGTCTCCGGTGATCGAGGGCATATCGGGAACGACGCCCGGATCGAGGTGCAGATTCAGCTTCTCCTTGTTTTCGAACCGGGCACTGCGGTCGGTGCGCTTTGCGGTGTAGAGGCCATCGAAACCGGCATAGACAATCAATAATTCGTCGTCCGACAACGTCGGAGCAAGCTCGCGTGAGGAAGTGTTGATTCCGAGGAGCGGCTTGGGTTTCGACCAAACATAGGCCGGCTTGGGCGCGATCTTCGGCGGCGGTGTTTTCGGTGGCAACTCCTTCAATGGTTCGGGCGGCGGCGCTTTCAACGCTGGATCCCCGGTCGACGTCGAGCCGCCACCCGACCACCCCATCACCGCATAAGTACCCATCGCGGCGACTGCGACGACGCCAAGGGCGAGCGCGAGCCGGCGCGCGCGGGACGCGGGCGGCTTCGGCGGGGGATTGGGTTCGTTCAGCGCCTTCAGCAGCGCATCGGCGACTTCCTTGCCCGTCTGATAGCGGTGCTCCGGGTTCTTCGCATGCATCTTCGCGACGACCTTGCACACCGCCAGCGGCACGTGCGGTGCCCGCTCGCGCAGCGGTTTCGGCTCGTGGCCGACGATGCGCCCCAGCACCAGCGACGGGTTGCTGTCGCCGAACGGCGCCACGCCCGTGAGCAGCGCGTAGAGGACGCTGCCGAGGCTGAAGAGGTCGGCACGGCCATCGAGCGTATGGGCGCTGGCCTGCTCCGGCGCCATGTACATCGGCGTGCCCGCGACCATGCCGCTCTGCGTCAGCCGCGCGTCCTGCTTCGAGAGCGCCAGGCCGAAGTCGGCGATCTTCACGCGCAGCTCCCCCGCGATCGTCTCGACGAGGATGTTGCACGGCTTGATGTCACGGTGGACGAGGCCGCATTCGTGCGCCGCCGCCAGCCCGCGCGCCGCCTGCGCGGCGATCGTGACGGCCTCGGCCACGTCCAGCTTGCCGTCGCGATCCAGCCGATCCTGAAGCGTCTCGCCGGCCACGCACTCCATCACGATGTACGCGCAGGGCGTCTCCTCCACGGCGTAGATCTGTACGACGTTGTCGTGGCGGATCGTGGCCGCGGCGCGCGCCTCGCGCAGGAAGCGCTGGTACGCACTCGACTCCGGTCCGAAGTTCGAGGAGAGCAGCTTGATCGCAACCTGCCGCTGGAGCTTTTCGTCGAACGCGCGCACGACGGTGCCGAAGGCGCCGCGGCCGAGGAACGCCTCGACCTCGTAGTGTGCAAGGCGACCCAGCGAGCCGGGCCGACGCGGCGGGCCGAACGGGTCTTCGCGGTTCATCGGGTCTCCCAATGCGGGGCGGGGCGATTTTATCGCGCCAGACTCATTCCACGATCATCTGCGTCAACCGCACGCGCACCGTCAGGTCGAGCGCCGCCACCAGCACCTTCGCGAACGGCTCGCCGTCGCGGTACAGGAACGGAGTGTGCTGCACCTTCATCCAATCGAAATCGCAGACCATTCCCTTCGCACGGTTCCAGTTCCGTCGGGGCTGCTCGGCACCGATCGACCCCTTGCGAGCGAACTTCGGGTCGGGCAGGTACGCTTCCAGTTCGTCGGAGCTGGCGAAGACCATCGCGTCGGCGGTGTCGGCGTCGGGGGGCGAGGGTTTGTCGAACTGATGCCAGCCGGCTTCGGCCGAGAAGCGCAGGTGCGCCTGGTCCCCGCGGAACTGGAGGCCGAAGCCGATCACGTCGTCCTGTTCCAACGGATCGAAATTCGCTGCCACATGCTCGCGCCACAGCACGAGGCGGTGCGGCGTCTCGGACTTCGCGTAGAGGTGGTCTTCGTGCCAATACGTCGCGGCGGGATGTTTCTTGTGCGCCTGCGGGGGGAGCTTCTCCGGTTCCCGGAGCGGCGGGTGCGCGCCGGGCAGGCGATAGCGGATCGCCTCGACGCGCAAGCCGTGCGCGCGGGCGACCGCGCGGTAGCCGTTGGCGAGGTCCGCGCGCGTCGTCGGTGACTCGGCGAAGATGTGCAGCGCCACGTGGGACGCCTTCGGCGCGTGCAGCGAGTAGAGCCGCAGCAGCAAGCGATCCCATTCGGCCTCGGCCGCCTTCGCGCGGTCGGGCAGGTCGCCGGCATCGCCGTTGGCGTAGTACGCCGCGAGCGCGTCGTCCTCGAAGCGTTCCGACTCCGCGCGGGTGCGTCCGACCTCCGCATGCACGTCGCGCAGCCGGCCGAGTTCCGCGAGTACCTGCTGCAATTCCTTCCCGAGCTTGCGGCCCTGTTTCTGCCGACCGAGGAGTCGGCGCTCGCGCTGGAGCAGGCGCGTCACGTCGTTCTCGAGTTCGCGCACGGTGGAGGACTGTGCGAGCACCTGGTGCCAGCGACGCTGCGCCTGCGCGGCGAGGGCGGCGGCACCGAGGGGAGTCTCGGTGGCGGCATCGGGCCGCGCCTTCGCCCCCTGCACGGGCCGAACGGCGGCGAACGCCGCGCCGTCCTGCACGCCGACCTCTGCGACGAGCGGCACGCCGCCGCCGTGGCGGTTTACCTGGCGCGCCAGCGGGGCAAGCAGTTCGCGCTCCATTGCGCGCTTCAGCGGCCGGGCACCGTAGCGCGGGTCGAACCCCACGGCCGCAAGGTGGTCCAGCAATCCGTCGCCGGTCGTCACCGTCATGTCGCGGAAGCGCACGCCGTCGCGCGCCAAAACCTTCCGCCACTCGCGGTCGGCGATGGCGCGGATCACGTCGGCCGGAAGCGCGCCGAACGGCACGATCCGGTCGAGGCGGTTGAACAGTTCCGGCCGGAGGAACTTCTCGACCGACTTCGCAAAGTGCTCCTTCGCGTCGCGGAGTCCACTGCCGCCGAAGCCCGGCGCGCCGGAGCGATACGACTCCGCGCCCAAGTTCGAGGTGAGGATGACGACGGTATTGCGGAAATCGGCGAGGCGGCCGCCGGAATCGGTGAGGCGAGCCTCGCCGAGCGCTTGCAGCAGCAGGTCGAACGCGGCGGGGTGCGCCTTCTCGATCTCATCGAGGAGCAGCACGCCGAACGGCTGTTCGCGGACCTTCGCGGTGAGCAGGCCCTCGGCGCCGAAGCCCGCGCCGACGAGCCGGCGGACCGACACCGGATCGGCGTATTCGCTCATGTCGAAGCGCGTGAGCCGGTCGCGCGAGCCGAAGAGGAACTCGGCGAGCGCCTTCGCCAGTTCCGTCTTGCCGACGCCGGTCGGGCCGATGAATAGCAGGGACGCGATCGGCCGGTCGGTCCGCGTCAGGCCCGCCTTCACGGTCGCGAGCAGGTCGACGACGAGTTCCACGGCTTCGGACTGTCCGACCACGCGCGATGCGAACCAGTCGCGAGTCGCGGGCAAGTCCAGTGGTTCGTCCGGGTCGACGATCGCGCGCGGCAGGCCCGTCTCGCGCGCGAACGCCTCATACACGTCCAGCTCGCGCACGGCGTCGCCCCGCGCGCCGTCGCGGATCAGGTCTTGCAGGAAGCGCAATGGCCGGCCCGGATACGCGGAGTACGTGGCGAACCGCCGGTGCAGCCGGTCGACCGTATCGAGCGCCGCCGGCACGACGGGGCGGCGCGACTGGTCCGCCGCCACGGCGGCGAGGATGCGCCGGCCGCGCTCGCGGTCCGGCTCCTCCACCGTCACCGCGCGGAAGGCGTCCGGCAGTTGCGGGTTTTCCTTCTCGATGAGCGGCAGTTGCTCCGGCGTGCATTCGGCGATGGCGAGCAGGTCGCCGCGGGCGATGGCGGGCCGCAGGAACGTCGCGATGCCCGAGGCGTTGAACTCGCTCTTGCCGACGTCCATCAGTTCGACGAGCGAGCCGAGATGCACGATGGCCTTGCGCTTCATCGCGTCCTTCACGATCTCCTGGCAGCGCTTCTCCCACATGCCGAAGCCGCACTGCCCGGCGACGATGCGCGAGCCGCTCGTCTGGAAGAACGGCGTGTCGCCAAGCCCGAACTCGGCCTTGCGGCGTACCAGCTCGCGCACGAGTGCCGTCTTCCCCGCCCCGCTCGGCCCCACCAGCAGCACGCCCTGCGGCGGCTTCGCCGTCAGCGCGTCCACGATCGGCCGCAGCCGCTCGTCCACTTCATACACCGGCGCCTGTTCCGCCGTCACGAGCAGCGTCCCCACCTGCTGCAGCGCCGTGCGGCGGTCGTCCTCCTCGTCGTCCCGTTCGGCGCGCTCGGCCCGCTGCTTCAACGAATACCGCCGTACCGGTACGTCCATCCACTCGATGCGGAATGCCGTGGTCGTCTGCACCCACGCCAGGTTCCGCAGGTTCGCGGACGCGTCCCGCCGGCGCAGCGCCGCCAGCGCCTCGCGCTTCAGCCGATCGTCCAGGTCGTCCTTCGGCCCCGCGATCACCTCGATACCGAGCGCCGGCACGCACGCGAGCACGTGCCCGGCCTCTTCCCACACCGCCGCGTGGAATTCCAGGACCACCGCCTCGCGCCAGCCCGGGTTCGCCCTCGGCGGATCGAGTTCGAGGGTGAACCGGAGTTCGCGCGCCGCCGTCGCACGGCGTCGACGGATCAGATCCTCCGGCGGCCGATCGCCGAGGAACTCCTTCAACGAACGGACCAGCGCCGCCGCCGCGTGCTCGCGCGATCCCGCCAGCCGCGCGATCTCCGGCGCGAACAACGGTTCCGCCAGCACCGCGCCCGGGCCAAGCTTCCGGTGCAGCACGCCGACGGGAAAAATCAGTTCGGTGGCCATTGCTCCCCAACCTACGATTTGTGAACCGGTCGGGAAACGGTTGCCTCGTACCGGTATCGGATGCGACAATAAACGTTCCCGCCGCGCCCTCCGTTCGACGAGGCCCTTCATGCCGATCCGATGGATGCTTGTTCCATTCCTGATGTTCGCGGCGCGGTCCGACGCGGCCGACTTCGCGAAGGACGTGAAGCCGATTTTCGCGAAGGCGTGCGTGACGTGCCACGGGGACGCGAAGCAGAAGGGCGGCCTGCGCCTGGATCGCAAGGCCGACGCCCTGCAAGGCGGCGACAGCGGCGCCGCCATCCTGCCCCGGAAGGCGAAGGACAGCCCGCTCCTGCAGCGGGTGAGCAGTGCCGATCCCGATGTCGTCATGCCGCCCAAGGGCGGGAAGCTGACCGCGCAGGAGATCGCGACCCTGCGCGCCTGGATCGACGCCGGCGCCGAATGGCCCGACGACGGATCGCAAGCGAAAGATCCGCGCGACTGGTGGTCGCTCAAGCCGCTGAAGTCGTCCGGGAAGTCGATCGACGAGTTCATCCTCGCGAAGCTGAAGGAGAAGGGATTGCAGCCCTCGCCGGAAGCGGACCGGCGGACCTTGATCCGGCGATTGTCGTTCGACCTGATCGGCCTGCCGCCGACGCCGGAGGAGATCGACGCGTTCGTGAAGGACGCCTCGCCGAACGCCTACGAGAAGCTGGTGGATCGCCTGCTCGCGTCGCCGCACCACGGCGAGCGCTGGGCGCGACACTGGCTGGACGTGGTCCACTTCGGCGAGACGCACGGCTACGACAAGGACAAACCCCGGCCGAACGCCTGGCCGTACCGGGACTATGTGATCCGCGCGTTCAACGCGGATAAGCCCTACGCGCGATTCGTTCAGGAACAGATCGCCGGCGATGTGCTGTTCCCCGGCACCGTCGACGGCATCGAGGCGCTCGGGTTCCTCGCCGCGGGGCCGTGGGACTTCATCGGCCACGCCGAGTTGCCCGAGTCGAAGATCGACGGCAAGATCGCCCGCCACCTGGATCGCGACGACTTTGTTTCCAACACGATGGGCACCTTCGCGAGCCTGACTGTCCACTGCGCCCAATGCCACAACCACAAGTTCGACCCGATCTCGCAGGAGGAGTACTACGCGTTGCAAGCCGTGTTCGCGGCGATCGACCGTACGGATCGCGCGTACGATGCCGATCCGAAGGTGGCAACGCGGCGGGCCGAACTGGAGGCGAAGCGGAAGTCGGCCGGCGACCGGATCGCGGCGCTGGAAGCGACGGCCCGCGCGAAGGCCGGCGCGGAGTACGCGGAACTGGAGCGGCGCATCGCCGATGGCGCGAAGGTCGGCGGCGGGAAGAAGCCGGAATACGGATACCACTCGGCGATCGAAACGAAGCAGGATCGGGCGAAATGGGTCCAGGTCGACCTCGGCACGAGCGTCAAGCTCGACCGTATCGTCCTGCGCGGCTGCGACGACGACTTCAACAAGATCGGCGCCGGCTTCGGCTTCCCCGTCCGCTTCAAGGTCGAACTCTCCGACGATGAGTCCTTCCGGACCGCGACGATCCTTCTCGATCAGACCGCCGCCGACTTTGCGAATCCGCTCACGGCCCCGGTAAGCATCGCCATCGACGGCAAGGCCGGACGATACCTCCGCGTCACGGCGACGAAGCTCGCCCCGCGCCAGAACGATTACATCTTCGCTCTCGCCGAACTCGAAGCCTACGACGCCGCCGGCACGAACGTCGCCCGCGGGAAAACCGTGACGGCGCTCGATTCGATCGAGGCCCCTGTCCGCTGGCGGAAGGCGAACCTCACCGACGGCATCGCCGCGCCGGGGCCGAAGCTCGTCGCCGGCGAGATCGCGAAGCTGACGAAGCAACGGGACGACCTGCTGGCGAAGGCGCTCGGCGACGAAGCGAAGACGCTGGCGGCGTTGCGGGGCGAGTTCGATTCCGCCGAAGGCGAACTGAAGAAGATGACCGCGCGGCAGGTCGCGTACATCGGCACGGCGTTCCAAGGCTCCGGCAACTTCGCTGGCACCGGAGGCCAGCCGCGCGAGATTCGACTGCTTCCACGGGGGGACATCACGAAGCCCGGCAAGGCGGTGGCGCCCGGCGCGATCGCGGCGCTCGGCGTGCCGTTCGAACTGAAGCCGAACGCGACCGAGGGCGAGCGCCGGGCCGCGCTCGCGAAGTGGCTGACCCACCGGGACAACCCGCTCGCCTGGCGCAGCATCGTCAACCGCGTGTGGCAGTACCACTTCGGCCGCGGCCTCGTCGATACGCCGAACGACTTTGGACGGATGGGCCAACTGCCGACGCACCCCGAACTGCTCGACTGGCTGGCGACGCAGTTCCGCGACAGCGGGAGGGGGTTGCAGGGGGAACCTGCGGGAGGTTCCCCGTCATCGATGGGTGGATCGCTCAAGAAGCTGCACAAATTGATCGTGATGTCGAGGACCTATCGACAGGTTTCGAGTCTTCCTCAGAACTCAGAACTCAAAACTCATGTCTCACTCGATCAAAACAACGCCTACCTCTGGCGGCAGAACCGGCGCAAGCTCGAAGCCGAGGCGGTGCGCGATTCGATCCTCGTGGCGGCCGGCAAACTCGACCGAACGATGGGCGGGCCGAGCTTTCAGGACTTCGTGGTCGAGAAGCCGGAGCATTCGCCGCACTACCAGTATCACCTCCACGACCCCGAGGACGCGAAGGCGCACCGGCGGGCCGTGTACCGCTTCACGGTGCGCTCGAAGCTCCAGCCGTTCATGGCCTCGTTCGATTGCGCCGATCCGTCGCTGAATGTGGAGAAACGGAACGAATCGCTCTCGCCGCAGCAGGCGCTGGCGCTCATGAACAACCGGTTGTCGCTGGCGATGGCGAAGCACTTCGCCGCGCGCGTGGAAAAGCTGGCGAACGACACGGGCGGGCAGGTGTCGGCCGCGTTCCGGCTGGCGCTCGGCCGCGATCCGACCGCGGCGGAAGCCGACGCGCTCGCGGCCTACGCCAAGGAGCACGGCCTGCCGAACGCCTGCCGGGCGATCCTGAACCTGAACGAGTTCGTCTTCGTCGATTGACGGAAACGCGAGAAGTCACGACGGCGGGAGTGCGCGACGTTCGTCCCGGCGGGCCATGCGCAGGAAATTGAGCGCGAGCGGCAAGCCGATGAAGAACGCCGCGCCGGCGTAGAAGAGCACCACGAACATCACTTCCGTGCCGATCGCGGCCAACTCGTCGGGGCCGCGATCCGGAAACAGGCTCGCCTTCAGTAAGAGCGCGAGGTTCATGTTCCGCATCGTGATCTCCATGCCGGCGGTCACGGTCTCGGCACGCGGCCAGCCGAGGATCCGGAACGGCAGCATCACGATCTGCTGGCAGAGCACCGCGAAGACGACAATCGCGATCGGCACGATCATCCCGCGATCGCCGGGCTTGATGCGCTGGCTCCCGAGGGCGCAGACGATCATCACGAATACGACCAGAAAGCCGACTCGGATCAACCAGCGGCTGAGGACCAACCGCCGCATCGGGACGCGCGCGCCGAGCGCCATCCCGACCGCGAGCGGGGCGAGCACGAAGCAGGCCACATCGCGCACGATACGTGCCGTCGGCATCTCGAAGCTGGCGGGGATGAAGTCGCGCGCCAAAAGCTGGAGGGTGATCGGCACGGTCACGATGGCGGCGAGCGTCGAGACGACGGTCAGGGAGATCGCGAGTGGCGCGCTGCCGCGCCCGAGCACGACGAACGCCTTGGCCGTGGCCCCGCCGGGCATCGCGGCCGTGAGAATGAGGCCCACGGCAATGCCGCCGGCGAATCCGAACAGCTGAATGACGGCCAAGGCGATGAGCGGGGAGACGAGTATCTGATAGGCGAGGACGACCCCCAGCGCCCGCGGCCGCCGCAGCACCTTCGCGAAGTCGCCGACCGTGAGTGTCGCCCCCATGCCCATCATGAACAGGCACAGCTGCACCTGGGCGAAGTGCTCTTCGTACAGCGGATAGAAGTCGAACATGCGGGGCCGTCTGAGAGTTTTGTGGTGGCTGGGTTCACCGATTCTATGATTGAACCGACGAAATGCCGCAGCGCGTCGGATGATCATCATCCCCCGGACTTGAGCAGACTGACCATCGACGCGATCGCCAGGACCGAGTAGACGACTCCGCAGAGGAACAGCGCGATCCGCCGCCACCACGTTGGGCGAAGCGGCGGCGGCAGGAAGCGCGTGTTCACCCGGAGGATCTGGAATGCTCCGACCGCCAGTACGGGGCACGCCACGACCCCCAGCACCTTGAAGAGTCCGAGCGCCGACTCTCCAAGCGTCAGCGAGACGACGCCCCACGACGTGAAGAGCAGTAGCAGCCCGGCATACAGCCGGCTCGCGGGCCGGCGCCGCAGGCCGGGCCAACTGGCCCAACCGATGTCCGTCACGGCGCGCGCGAGGCAGTCCATGTTCGCCAGTTGCGTCGAGAAGAGAATCCAGAAGCCGTTGAGCAGGCACAAGGCCCAGAATCCGACCCAGAGTTGCTCGGCCATATAGCGCGCTTGGAACGCTCCGACCGAGTATCCGGAGATTTGCGTGTTCTCGGGAACGATCGCCAGCGCGAGGTTCACGTTGAGGAACATGCCAACGAGACAGCCGCCGGCCCAGAGCGCGGTCTGGTCGAGCAGGCAGTACTTCCACCAGACCTTCCACCTCTTCAGGTTGTCCGACGTCGGTCGGAAGACCGTGCCCACAGAGGCCAGAGGCTTGCCGTTGCCGGCGAACGCCCCGCCGATGGAGCCGACGGACGCCGCCATGCCCCAGCCCTTGTCGCGCACCCAGTTCGAGACCACGAGGTTGCCGAGGCCGCCCGACCCCGCGGTCGCCGCGAAGACGCCAAGCAGCAGGATATCCATGTTGGCCGGGATCGCCTGCGGCAGCAGGAAGCCGGCCGCCGTTCGACTCCAGACATCGAGTGGAACGAACAGGACGTTCGCAACCAATAGGAACGTGAAGATGAACACGACCATCGCCCAGGAGAGGCGTTCGAGCGTCCACTCGACGGACTTGCCCGACAGGAGCAGAACCACGGCGACCGCGAGCACGCCGTACGAGATCCCCATGAGCGGCCCGGCGTCGCCGGCGGCCGCTTCCCGACCGGCGAGCGCAGCGAACAGCACGTTCGCGCAGCCGAGCGCAAGCCCCGGCGTCGCGAGCTGCGCGATACCGGCGAGGACGAAGACCGGGGCCCAGAACTTCGGGCCCGGATTCAGCCGCAGGATGCCAGAGAGGATCGGCTCGCCGGTGGCGAGCGTGTAGCGGATCGCTTCGAGGTTGAAGATCATCTGGAGGAAAATGGCGAGCGTCGCGATCCAGAGTATCTCTGTGCCGTACTTCACCGCCATGAGCGGACCAACGATCCACTCGCCGCCGCCGATGGAGCCGGCCAGCAGGATCGCGCCGGGGCCGATGGTGCGCAGGATGTTCCGCCCCGTCGGCGGCAATGGTTCCGGCAGGTCGCCCGACTGCCAGTCGGGAAGCCGCCCGTGGTCGCGGTCTGGCATTGCGGGTTCCCATCAGGCGGTGGCGTGCATCAGGCCGCGCATGTAGCCGTACGCGAACAGCCGGCCGAGCATCGTGTAGCCCGGCTCGCCGTCGTCCTCGCCGACCATCTGCGGCACGTGATCCGGCCGCATCGGTCCGTGAAAGCCGATCTCGCGATAAGCGCGCATCGCGGCGGCCATGTCGGTCGGGCCGTTGTCGTGGAAGGTCTCGGCGAACGATTCGGCCGTGCCGCGGACATCGCGGAAGTGGACGTATTGGATGTGCGGCCCCAGCCGGCGAATCGTCGCAGGGATGTCGACGCCCATCGCCGCGAAGGTGCCCTGACAGAAGCAGATCGCGTTCGACGGACTCGGCACCATCCGCACCAGCCGTTCGAAGCCTTCGACCGAGTGCATGATGCGCGGCTTGCCGAGCAACGCCGGCAGCGGCGGGTCGTCCGGGTGCATCGCCAGAGTGACGCCGCATTCCTCCGCGACGGGCAGCAGTTCGTTCAGGAAACGTTCGAGGTTGTCCCAGAGCTTCGCCGGCGTCAGCCGGCGCGCCAGCTCGTCGGTGTCTTCATCGGCCGGCTTGTATCCCAGCCGTACGGCCGCGTCCGCTTCCGCCAGGTCGAACGCCGTCACCTTCGCACCGCCGCGATCCGGCACGTCCAGCCGCGTGCGGACCCAGTCGGTGCCGGACATGAAGTTGTAGCAGAGCAGGCGGATGTCCAGCTCGGCCATCTGGCGGACGAGTGCTTTCAACAAGGCGATTTCCCGCCCGTCGTCGATGCCGAGCTTGATGTTCTCGATGGGCAGATAGCCTTCGACGACGGTCACGTTCAACCCGAAGTCCGCGATCCGTCGCTTCGCCGCCCGCAGCGTCGCGGGGTCGTCGCCGGGGTAGCGATGGACGACATTCGTGACCCCGCACTGGGCGGCCAGTATCAGGTTCTCGTCCGACAGCGGTGTGAGGACGGTGGCCAATCGCATGCCGGATCCCCTTATTGGAACGGTTTGGGCCGCCGGAACGCGGTCGTCGCCGGCGGACATTTTAGCCAGATTGCGACTGGCGGAGGACGGCCCTCGCAATCCGACGCGGCGGTCAGGAATCACGAGAGTGGGTGGAAGTATGCGAGGTCCGCGTGCTTTCGGTCCGGAGAACGGGCCGTGCTTAGCCCAAGGCGACATGGCCGCGCATCGTCGCCATGGATGGCACGGAGGAAAATGGTCAACCGGAAGGACAGACACATAGGCTCGATCGAAGTCGCGGCTGTCGCGAACCTTCGGACTGCCCGGAGATGCCGTGGCGACCCGAGGCATCGCCAAAGCCGCTCAGTTGGGCGGAGCACTCCAGTGCCTTCGGACTGAAGAGTACCGGCAAAGCCGACCATTGTTTCACGCGCAGTGGCGAAGCCGACCCGGAACGCGGGGGGGACGCGGTCGAATCTTGTACCTGGCTGGCATCGGTGGTAGCATTGGAAGGTATCATGTGCCAGTAGAACGTGCGTTCCATCGCGCGACGCCGCCCATCGGACGAACCGAGTCGAGCAGGATGCGAAGGATCATGTGGGTTCACCTTCCTGCTCTGTCCGCTTCGAGTTGGAGTCCGCCGGAACAACCCCGACCCGAGCGCAACATCGCGACCTCAACCCGGCCGTAATGGTCTGATCGACCCCATGTCCGACCGCGAAACGCTACTCCATTCCTCCGAAGACCGACCGACCCTCGCGCGCGGCGGGCTGCTCGGCTTGACCGGACTCCTTACGGGTCTGGAACGTCTCGACAGCATTCTCACGCTGCCCGAACTGCCCGATCGCGCCGATCCCGGCCAGCTGTTCGGCCGGTTCCGGCTGCTCGCCCGTGCCGGCGAAGGATCGTACGGAATCGTGTTGCTCGCCGCCGACCCGCGCATCGGCGGTCGGGAAGTCGCGGTGAAGGTGCCGCGACCGGTGGTGCTGAGCGATCCTGCCACCCGCGAACGGTTCGTGCGCGAGGCCCGCGCCGCCGGCGTGCTCACACATACCGGCATTAGCGTGGTCTACGAAGCGGGCGAAATCGACGGTCTGCCATACCTCGCGTCCGCATTCGTGGACGGGCCGACCCTCGGCGGCTGGCTGGCGCGCCACGGTTCGCCCCGACCGCCGCGCGAAGCCGCCCGGTTGGTTCGCGATATCGCCCGCGCCGTCCACCATGCCCATGAGCGCGGGATCCTCCATTGCGATCTCAAGCCGGCGAACGTCTTGATGCGATTGTCGCCGGACGCCGACCCCGTCCCCGTCGTGACCGACTTCGGGATCGCCCGCATTCTCACCGACGATCCGAACCACACCGCCACCTATCGCCCGGCCGGCACGCCCCTCTACATGAGCCCGGAGCAGGCCCGCGGCGACCGCCGCAACCTCACCGCCCGCACCGACGTGTACGCGCTCGGCGTCATCCTATACGAACTGCTCGCGGGGCGCCCGCCGTTCGCGAATCCGTCGGGCGAGACGGTGCTGCAGCGCGTGCTGCACGAAGCGCCCGCCTCGCTGCGGCGCGCGGGAGTGCCGGCCGATCTGGACGCTATCAGCCTGACCGCCCTCGCCAAGAACCCGGCCGATCGGTACCCCTCCGCCCTCGCCCTCGCCGACGACCTCGAACGCTTCCTGACCGGCGTTCCCACCCGTGCGAGACCCGTCGGCCCGCTCACCACCGTCGCGCGCTGGGCGCTTCGCAAACCCGTGCATGCCGGCACCGTCGCCCTCGCCCTGATCGCCTGGGCGCTGGTGCCCGCACTGGTCATCGACTCGGCGGACCGGCTGGCGATCGAGGCCGCCGACCGCCGCGCCGCCGAAGCTCAGGCGGCGCTCGCCGGCGAACGCGCCCGGGTGAGCGAATTCCACGCCGCCCTCGAACGGGTCCGTCAGCACCGCGCCGATGCCGCGTCGGGATGGGCCGACGAGAACCTGACCACGTTGAAGGTACTGGCGGCCCATCCCGACGCCGCAACGTCCTGGCCGGAACTGCGATCCGAAGCCGCCGCCGCCCTGGCTGCCACCGACCTCCGCCCCGTTCGGGACCTCGCGGAAGGTGGAAAACCCTACGCGGTCGCGTTCACTCCGGATGGCCAGCGATTGGCCGTTGCCGAATGGCAGACCTTCGAAAACGATTGCCGGGTCGGGCTGTACCGAATCCACGATGGAAAGAAGGAGCGGACCTTCACCGCGCGGTTGAGCGCCGACTGGGCGACCCGCGAAGAGAAGCCGGACGGACTGCGCGCCGTCGCCGTCAGCCCGGACGGTCGTTGGTTGGCGGCCGGCTCGCGCGGCGGTCAACTGGCCGCCTGGGACCTCTCCCGACCGGACCAACCGCCCGCCGTCTGGAACGCGCACACCACAGACGAAGCGAATCCGCGCGACCTTCGGATCGGACGGCTGGCGTTCAGCGACGATTCCCGCCGCCTCTATTCCGCCAGTCGGGAGGTGGTCCGCGGCTGGGATGTCGGCACGTGGAGCGGATGCCTCCACAAGTCGCAAACCCTTCTGCCGTCCGTCACCGCCCTACCGTCCGAGGCCGCCCTGGCCGTGTATCACTCCGATCCCAACGGCAACGAGTGGCGGCTCCATGCGTTCCAACCTCGCACCGGCGCCATACGCCCCACGACACAACCGATCAGCGGCAATTTCGCCCTCGCACCCGATGGTCAGTCCATCTTCCACCTCGGCATCGGCTTCACTCCCCGGGCCGTTCTCTCCACCCTCGATCCACGCGGTTTCCGGATGCCCTTCGCCTCTCCCGGTCGGGCGGCTCTCGAAAATCCCCAAATGACCGATCTCCGGTTCTCACCCGACGGTCGGTTCGTCGCGACCAGCGGCGAACACGATCACCATGTCCGCCTCTGGGATCCCGTCGCCGGACTCCGTATGGTCGACCGCACCCATACGGCCGGAAGTCTTCGACTCGCGTTCAGCCCGGACAGCCGACTCCTCGCCGTCGCCGAGATCGACCGTGTCGCCCTGTACCGCGTGACGGGCGGACTGGTGGATACGATCGGCGTCGGTCCTTATGCCGTCGCGCGCGTCTTCGCCGCGTCCGCGGATGGAACCCGAATCGCGTTGATCGGCGACCGCACCGAGTCCGAATCGGAACGGACCGAGTGGACCCTGGCCGATGGCACGTGGACCTGCAACGAGCGGCTCCGCGGGAGTGGATGGGGTTCCCTCCTCGCGTGGGGGCCGAACGGCGGACGAGCGATGAACCACTCCGGAGCCAATTCCCGACTGGACCTGCTGCGCTTCAACGACACCCACGAAGTTCACATTCCCAACCTGGTCGATCTGAAATTCGCGCCCGACGGCCGGGCCTGGGCGGTGGACGAAGATCATGTCACGGTGTTCGCGTCTCCGCGATGGGAAGCGGCTCGCGTGTTTGAAAACGACGCCGACATTCAAAGTCAGGGGATGAGCTTCCGGGCCATCGTGGCCGGCGCGGGACGCATCCTCGTCGGCCGACGGGACGGACGGCTGTTCGCGCTGGACCCGGCGACCGGCCGACCGGTGCGGGAGTGGACGGTCGGTCAGCCCGTCACCGCTCTGGCCCAAAGCGCCGACGAGCGAGTGGCCGTGATCGGCGGCGAAGATGGCGGCGTTTGGGTCGCTCGGAGTGACGGACTGATCCGGCTGCAAAACGCCCACCGCGACGCGGTCCGCGGCGTGGCCGTCGGACCCGGCGGACTCATCCTCACCGGATCCGCCGACCGGACCGTGAAAGTGTGGGACGCCGACTTCAACCCCGTCCTGACGCTCCGCGTCGGCGGCGGCGTCCGTCAGCTCGCCCTGAGCGACGATGGGTGCCGGCTCACCCTGCTGATCGACGGAGAACGTGCCGCGCGCCAGTGGCAGTTGGACAACCTCCGCCGGGAATTCATCTCCCTCGGCCTCGACCCCGGACCGCTCCCGTAAACCGCCAGTCATCCGGCCCGATATCGGTACGCCCAAACCGTGGTGCCGTCGATCACGACCAGCGCGTTCGACGACGGATCGCAATACGCGAGGCGCTTGCCGCCGGTCGGCATCGGGTCGCCTTCCGGGGCGAGTTTCGTCCAGTTCGTCTTGTCCGGGTCGTACGCCCAGAGCGTGTTGGTCTGGAACTGCGCCAGCAGCCCGTGCCCGCTCGCCGCGTCGTGATGGAAGACGGCGCGGGCGTCGTGGCCGTAGGGCGACTTCCCGTCGTCCTTGTCGCCCACGAGTACCTTCTTCCACGCGTTCGTTTTCGGATCGTAGTGGTGCGTGTCGTGGTGACGCTGCACGACAACGATCTTGCGCACCGGATCGTAGTAGCCGATCTGTTCGGGTTCGGGGGCCTCCGTCTCGAACGGCTTTCCGCCGCCGTTGGCCTTCAGATCCCTCCAAGTGTCCTTTTCGTAGTCGTGGAGCCACGTGCCATGCATTTGCCAGTTGTTCGCGTGCCAGACGCTGCCGCCGAGTTCGGGAATGTACTCCAGCATCCCGCCGAAGATCGCGACCGGGTACGGCTTCGGCGACCGGAACGCCTTCCACTTCTTCTCGGCGGGGAAGAACGCCCACAACGGCGGACCGGAATAGAGATCCGCCGGGTCGCCACCCAGCGCGGTCACGGCCTTCTTTCGATCCGTGACCCAGGTGTTCATGAAGAGCAGTGTTTTCTTGCGCGGGTCGTAGGTCAGCCCCCACCAGGTGTGGGCGATCACCGCCGGGCCGCCGCGCTTCGTGATTAGAATGCCGTCCTTGAATTCGACGTCCGACGTATCCTTGCCGAGGTCGCCGTAGCCGCGGGGCAGGTCCGGGGCGTAGAGCATCGCCCACGTCAGCGATGGCAGGTCGAACTCCCAGACGTCGTTGAGTCGATGCGGAACACCGTGGTTGGCGCCGCAGAACAGCGCCCGGTTCCGATCCGGTGCCCAGCACATCTTGATGGTGAAGTCGCGCCCCATCGGACCGGTCTTGTGAAGGTCGTATTTCTTCGCGGTGTCGTTGAACTCTCCGACGACGTCGGCCTTGCCCAAGAGGACCGCGTGATTGGGCTTCAGCGCCCGGAGCCGGTCGACCACGCGCGGTTTGGGAGCGAGCGCCGGTTCGAGCTTCGCGAGGGGCGGCCCGTCGGCCGCGCCGGCCGCATTGGTCGGGCCGAAGCCGCCCGCGACTGCCAGGGCGGCGCCCGACAGGAATTCGCGTCGGTTGCGAGGGGTGAGGTTCATGTTGGCCTCGATTCGGGCGGGAGTCGCGATTGCGGCGGAAACGCTTGGGTCGTGTGCCGGGCGGCGTTACAATGATATCCTGCCGGGTGGAATCTTCCGCATCCGAAAAGCTGGTCCCGCGAATGCGCCATTCGATCCCGTTCGTGATCTTGCTGCTGGTGGTTATGGGCCGAAGCGGGGCCGCGGAGCCGGACGCCGCGGCGGTGGCGTACTTCGAGAAGCAAGTGCGGCCGCTGCTGATCGAACATTGCCACGGGTGCCATTCGACCAAGTCCAAGAAGACGCGCGGCGGGCTTGCGCTCGACAGCCGCGAGGCGATCCTGACGGGAGGCGAATCCGGCCCAGCGATCGTGCCCGGCAAGCCGGAGCAGAGCCTGCTCATCGCGGCCGTCCACGCGACGAAGGCCGAATTGCAGATGCCCCCGAAAGGGAAGCTCGGCGCGAAACAGGTCGAGACTCTGGAAAAGTGGGTGCGCGACGGCGCCGTCTACCCCGAGGGTGCGAAAGCGGCGGCATCGCTGGATCCCTCTTCGGCCGAAGCCCGGCAGTTCTGGTCGTTCCGACCGTTGCGGGAATCGCCGCTTCCCACCGTCCGGGACGCGAAGTGGCCGCAGCGCCGCATCGATTCCTACCTGCTGGCGGCGATGGAGCGGAACAAACTCGCTCCTTCGAAACCGGCCGACCGCCGCGTGCTCATCCGCCGCGCATCCTTCGACCTGACCGGCCTGCCGCCGACACCGGAAGATGTCGAAGCGTTCATTCACGATCAAAGACCGGATGCGTATGCCCGCCTCGTCGAGCGGTTGCTGTCGTCCCCGCAGTACGGCGAGCGCTGGGCGCGGTACTGGCTCGACCTCGCCCGCTACTGCGACGTGCCGGAATCGTGGATGAAGCCGCGCGGGCAATCGTGGCCGTACCGCGACTGGGTCGTGAAGGCATTGAACGATGACCTCCCGTACGACCAGTTCGTGATTCGCCAGTTGGCCGCCGACCTCGAGCCGGGTCTCGATCCGAAGGAACGCGCGGCACTCGGTTTCCTCGGCGGCAGCCCGGACTACTGGAAGGAACTGCAACTCGACGTGGACGTCATCAGGTCGATCGTCGCCGACGAGTGGGAGGAGAAGATCGACGCGGTGAGCAGCACATTCCTCGGCCTCACGGTGGCCTGCGCCCGCTGTCACGATCACAAGTTCGATCCGATCAGCACGAAGGACTATTACGCACTGGCCGGCGTGATCGCGGGGACTCGAATGGTCGACCTGCCGCTACTGCCGGATGCGGAAGCCGCAGCCGTGCGGAAGGCGGTGGATGATATTCAAGTCTTGCAGGAGCAGATGAAGGCCTTAAAGGCCATGAAGCCGGCACCGGCCGACTTCATGGCCAAGCTGGACGAGTTGACGGCTCGCATCAAGAAGCTGGAAGAGACGCCCGGCTTCAAGGACGTACCCGTGCGCGGCGTCGTGGATGGGCACGTCTCGGTGGTGTCGCGCGGGCCGAACAAGACGCGGCTCGAATACGAGGAGGGCGTCGGCCACGACATCGCCATGCATGCGCGCGGCAATGCGAACCGGCCCGGCCCCGTCGTGCCGCGGCGCTTCCTCACGGTGCTGTCGAACGAGATGGCACCGCCGTTCTCGAAGGGGAGCGGCCGGCTCGAACTCGCGAAAGCGATCGTGACCGACGGTGCTCCATTGGCATCACGCGTGATCGTGAACCGCGTCTGGAAGCACCACTTCGGCCGCGCGATCGTGGACACCCTCAGCGACTTCGGCCGGCAGGGCGAGCGACCATCACACCCGGAACTGCTGGACGACCTGTCGGCGCGGTTCGTCGCCAACGGTTGGTCGCTCAAGTGGCTGCACCGCGAGATCATGCTCTCGGCGGCGTACCAGCAGGCGAGCGCTCCCGACGCGGCGAAGCAAGCGATCGACCCCGACAACCGCTGGCTCTGGCGGATGAACCGCCGCCGGCTCGAAGTCGAATCCTGGCGGGATGCGATGCTCGCCGTCAACGGCACGCTGAATAAGGAACTCGGCGGCCCGGCGCAAGATCTGACGGACGCGAACAATCGCCGGCGCACGCTCTACGGACAGGTCCGCCGGCGGGATCTGACCGACCTGCTCCGCCTGCACGACTTCCCCGACCCGCTGACCCACAGCGCGAACCGCATTCCGACCACGACGCCGCTCCAGCAACTCTTCGCACTGAACGGCCCGCTGCTCCGACAGGAGGCGGCCGCGCTCACGAAGCGGCTAGATGCGGACGTACCAACGGGGGGAGCGGATCGCGTGAAGCGAGCCTATTCGTTATTGTTCAATCGAATGCCGACCGAACGCGAGGTCTCGCTCGCGTTGAAATATGTCGACGAGAAGCCGGATGCCTGGAACCGCTATGCCCACGTGCTGCTCGGCAGCAACGAATTTCAGTTTGTCGACTGATACCAGTGCAGAGTGAGGTAGCCTTGGAAGACCTCAACAACACCATCACGTTGTTCATCCTGCTCGCGGTCGCGGTCTTTTTCTTCCTTTGCATGAGCTGCGTGATGGCTGCGAACTACCTCACCCGTTGGATAGAGTCTAGGAAAGACCGGCGGAAATCGACCTGAATCACGACCGGGTGCGGAGAAGTGCCAAGCCAAGACACAAAGACACAAAGACGGAGCCATCGATGACTTCGAATTCCGAATCACTACCCTCACGCCGCGAGGCGCTCCAGCGCTTCGGCGGCGGCATGGGCACCCTCGGCCTCGCGGCCTTGCTCGCGCCGGCGGCGACTCCGAGCGGCGCGCACTTCCAGCCGAAGGCCAAGCGCATCATTCACCTGTTCATGAACGGCGGCGCGTTCGGGCCGGACTTCCTCGATCCGAAGCCGGCCATCAACAAGTTCGCCGGCCAGCGCCCCAAGGAAGTGGACCTCCGCACCGAGCGCCCCACCTCGGGCTTATTAAACGTCCCCTTCAAGTTCGCGAAGCACGGCCAGAGCGGACTCGAAGTCAGCGAGTTGATGCCGAACATCGCCCGGCACGCAGACGATCTCTGCGTGCTGCGCGCCGTTCACGGCGACAACCCGAACCACGGCCCGGCCCTCTTCATGATGAACAGCGGCGTCCTCACGCCGAACCGGCCGAGCCTCGGCGCGTGGCTCACGTACGGACTCGGCACCGAGAACGCCGACCTGCCCGCATTCGTGGTGCTCTGCCCCGGCCGGCCGGTGCGCTTCGCCGAACTCTGGTCGGCCTCGTTCCTGCCCTCCGAGTTCCAGGGCACGTACATCAACCATTCGAACCTCGACCCGCGCAAGATGGTGCCGAACCTTCACAACCCCAACACGACTTCCGCCGAGCAGCGCAAGCAACTCGACCTGCTCGGCGAACTGAACCGCGACCACGCCGCCGAGCGCGGCGGCGACCCGGCCCTCGAAGCCCGCATCCGCACGATGGAGACCGCCTTCCGGATGCAGACCGAAGCGTCCGACGCGTTCGACCTGAACCGCGAGCCGGTGAAGGTGCGCGAGATGTACGGCCGCACCCACTTCGGCAACGCCTGCCTGCTGGCGCGACGCCTGGCCGAGCGCGGCGTCCGCGTCACGCAGATCTATTACGGCGACGGCCAGCCGTGGGACACTCACGGCAACCACAACGCCGCGACGCGCAAGCTCGCCGCCGACATGGACCTCGCCGCCGGGGCGCTGCTGACCGACCTGAAGAATCGCGGACTGCTCGACGACACGCTCGTGATGTGGGGCGGCGAGTTCGGCCGCACGCCCACCACCGAGGGCGGCGACGGCCGCGACCACAACCACCACGGCTTCACGATGTGGCTCGCCGGCGGCGGCGCGAAGGGTGGCACGGCCCACGGCGCGACCGACGACTTCGGCTTCAAGGCGGTGCACGACAAGGTCCATGTCCACGACCTGCACGCGACGGTGCTGCACCTGATGGGCTTCGACCACGAAAAGCTGACCTACCGCCACGCCGGCCGCGACTATCGCCTCACCGACGTGTACGGGAAAGTCGTGAAGGCGATCGTGCGCGGCTGATCGATCCGTCGAACCGCGCGGGACGGTTTCGTCCTCTCCGCATCGGTCGCCACAATACCGTCCGACGCTCCCGATCCGCCATCGCCCGGCGCCGGAACGGCCGCGCTCCACGAGAGAATTGACCATGAACCGACGCGATTTCCTCTTCCAATCCGGCGGCGGCCTCGGCGGCATTGCACTCGCGTCGATGATCGGCTCGGCGGCGACGCACCACCCCGCGAAGGCCAAACGCGTCGTCCAGCTCTTCATGGCCGGCGGTGCCAGCCACGTCGACCTCTTCGACTTCAAGCCGGAACTCGTGAAACGCCACGGCCAGGAGGCGAACTTCGGCGAACACGTCGAGGCGTTCCAGAACGGCCTCGGCCCGTGGCTGCGCCCCGTCTGGGATTTCAAGCCCTACGGGCAGTCCGGTAAACAACTCGGTGAACCGGTCGCGCCGTTCGGCGCCGTCGTCGACGAGATGGCGTTCGTCCACAACATGGTCGGCAAGACCGGCGTCCACAGCCAGGGCACGCTCCTGCAATCCACCGGCTTCAACCGCCCCGGCTTCCCCGGCATGGGCTGTTGGGTCGGCTACGGACTCGGCTCGCTTAACGAGAACCTGCCGACGTTCGTCGTCCTGCCCGACCACCGCGGCCTCGCGTCCAACGGCACCAAGAACTGGGACTCCGCGTTCCTTTCGTCTCGCTACGCCGGCACGGCCATCTATCCGGGTTCGAAAACGCCGATCGAGGACCTCTTCGCCGACGAACGCGCCGGATTCGTCACGAAGGCCGGCGACGCGGCCGGGCACGACCTGATGGCAAAGCTGAATCGGGAGCACGCCGCGAACCGCGCCGGCGACGACCGGCTGGAGGCGCGCATCAAGAGCTACGAGCTGGCGGCGAAGATGCAGCTTGCCGCGCCGGAGGCCCTCGACCTCTCGAAGGAAACGAAGGAAACCCTCGCGCTCTACGGACTCGACCACGGAAAGGGGACGTTCGACAAGGAGATCAACCCGATCGAGGAGACCGACTACTTCGGCCGCAAGTGCCTCGTCGCCCGAAGGCTGCTCGAGCGCGGTGTTCGCTTCGTGCAGATCTGGAGCGGCAACGACAACGGCTTCCCCCGGCGCAACTGGGACAGCCACGAGGACGTGAAGCGCGACCACGGCCCTCTGGCGCACGGCATGGCGCGCGGCGCGGCGGCGCTCATTCAGGATTTGAAACGGACCGGCCTATTGAACGACACGATCGTCCTCTGGACCACGGAGTTCGGCCGCATGCCCAGCTCGCAGGGCGGCAAGGGCCGCGACCACAACCCGTACTGCTTCACCAACTGGCTCTGCGGCGGCGGAATCAAGGGCGGCGTCGCGTTCGGCCCCAGCGACGACTTCGGCTACAAGCCCGCCGACCGGAAGCACCCGACGGAGGTCTACGACATCCACGCGACGGTGCTGCACCTGCTCGGCATCGACCACACCAAGCTGACCGTTCGCCACAACGGCATCGACCGCCGGCTGACCGACGTGCACGGGCACGTCCTTCGTGATTTACTGGCTTGAAAACGAATCCGGAAGACAGATCGACAGCGGTTCATTTGTGTCGGAACCGCTTGGAATTCGAAGGCCAATCCGTTCATTCTCAAACCGGCGACTTGGCCAAATGCAACCCGTAAGGATCGCCAAGGTTCCGTAAATGAGAATTTTTTTCATTTTTTGCTTGCACGCCAACTCCCCCTTCGTTTAGTTTGTGAGCGTTTTAATGAATTAAGGTTTAATGAGTTCATCACTCATTCACCTCGCCCGTCACTTTTCATCTCGAGGGTTCATTCATGAACCGACAATCTTCCCGTCCTTCGGCGCGCATTCGATCGGCGTTTACGCTCATCGAATTGCTGGTGGTCATCGCGATCATCGCGATCCTCATCGGTCTGCTTCTGCCGGCTGTTCAAAAGGTCCGCGAGGCGGCGGCACGTGCACAGTGCACGAACAATCTGAAGCAAATCGGACTGGCGTTCCACAACCACAACGACACCACGGGCTACCTGCCGTCCGGTGGCCAACACTGGGGAGCGGGACCAACCTACGGTACGCCCGTCATCGGGACCGCACCCAACCCCGCCGCCGCGGCTGGGGCCCCGCAGGACGTGCGCGAACAACGGGCCGGATGGGGATTCCAGATCCTGCCGTACATCGAACAGGACAACGTCTACAAAGGCGGAAATGCCTCGACCATCGGCGGGCAGATGGCGCAGGCGCGGGCCGCCGTCATCAAGACCTATTTCTGCCCGTCTCGCCGGGGGCCAACCGCCCATATCCAAGGCTCGTCGTGGTACATTCCCACGACCGGATACCCGGGCTGCGGAACGCACGGGCAGACCGACTATGCCGGGTCGATCGCCAATAACAGCAACGACAACGGCATCATCGTCCGCACGTTCAACGGGGGGCAGGACGTTCCCGGCACGCCCCGACGGCAACCGTTACGCCTGGCGGAAGTCCAAGACGGGCTTTCCAACACCCTGATGGTCGGAGACAAAAAGCGACACAAAACGGCGAACGGCTTCCGCAGCGACGACAACGAAGGATACTCCTCCGGTTGGGATCACGACGTCGTGCGACAGACGCACCTCGCCCCGCTCCCGGATGACAACAACGACGGCGGTGGCCGATTCGGAGGCGCCCACCCCAACGGCTTCATGGGACTCTTGGGAGATGGATCCGTGCGCTTCATCAGTTTCAGAGTCTCCTGTTGTGGATCGACATCCACGTTCTTTCGGCTCGGGCACAAGTCGGACGGTGGCGTTCTCGGCGATTATTGAATTTCTTTGATCTTCGATGCCGTCCATCAGCCCGGTCACTCGCCGGGCTGGTTTTTCATTCGTCCCGTCCCTCAATTCCTCCAAGGCTCTCGCCATGTACCGGAACCAAACACCAGTCTCCAGCAAGGCGAAGATCTTTTTCGCTTTGCTCGTGGGAATCCTCGCCGCCGGATGCGGTTCGTCCGGTCGGCAGACCGCCGAAGGCCGAAGCAAACCCAAAGGGCGGATTCTCGAAAACGGCTTGCCGATCCAAATCAAAGCCAAGAATCTGCCGCCCGGCGACCCCGGTATGACGGTGACTTTCATCAAAGTGGGCACCGCGGACGCCGGCGAGGAAATCGAAGCTCAGATCATCGATGCCTCGGAAGGCTCCTTCGAGTTGATCGGCGCGGATGCCAAGGGGATTCCGCCGGGCAAATACCGGGTTGAGATCATCATGGGTCCCATGGGGGGAAATGATCATTTCAAGGGCAAATACAAGCGGGACAAATCCAAAATCGAAGTGGAAGTGAAGGAAGGAGAAGACTTGGTGATCGACGTGGCGAAGTTCAGTTGATCCAACCACGGAGAACCAGTTCGGACGATGCGATCGTGCCCCGGATGATGGAGTTCGGTTACAAGCCGGCGACCGTAAACACCCGACGGAGGTCTACGACATCCACGCGACGGTGCTGCTCCTTCTCGGCATCGACCGCCGATTGACGGACGTCCAGGGATACGTCCTACCGGCGATACTGGCCTGACGTGGAACGCCTCGCGCCACGGGCGAACAACACGCCCCAAACGGAGAAGTTCCGGAATCAGGACCCAGAATAACGGATTTTTATCATTCGCGCTTGCTTGCGAATGAATCGGACGGGTATACTTGAAGTTGATGGGTCGATACTTTTCATTCCATCATTCTCATGGAGTCCGTTTCATGTCCTCTCTCACGCTGCGGCGCGACAAGCGCTCGCGAGCCGGTTTCACGCTCATCGAGTTGCTGGTGGTGATCGCGATCATCGCGATCCTGATCGGCCTGCTCCTCCCCGCCGTCCAGAAAGTCCGCGAAGCCGCGGCCCGCGCGAAGTGTACCAACAACCTGAAGCAGTTGGGCATCGCGGTCCACGCGCACCACGATTCCGTCGGCTACATGCCCGCACGCGAAGGCCACTTCCCGACCGGGTATGGTGGTCGGAAAAGCGGTCTGATCGCCTTGCTGCCGTTCATCGAGCAAAATGCCCTTTTCAACCAGATCAATAATCCGCTGACCATCGGGACCACCACCTACCCGGCCACTGGTCCGGAACCATGGAACGGTAGCTACACCCCCTGGCAAACCGCTACGCCGACTTTCCTGTGCCCCTCGGATATCGACGGCCTGTCCGCCAACATCAAACACACCAGCTACATGTTCTCGAGCGGCGACTCGATCGACCTGCACACGACTCGCGGCCGAAGCCGCGGCATGTTCGGTCTGGAACAGGCCAACAACTCGGGTGGCGTGACGATTTACCAACTGCGCGGCTTCCGGTTCGCGGACGTCAGTGATGGTCTCTCGAATACCATCGCCATGTCCGAACGCCTGCGGGGCCAAGGTACCATCCAGAAGACCATGACCCTGCAACAAGGTGGCTCCTGGTTCACCACCCCCAACCAGTGCCTCTCGTTGTTCAACAACGCAACGCGAACTTGGACGGCCTCCACCCCCAGCGCCTGGGCCGGCGTCCGCTGGCCGGACGGCGGCATGGGCTTCGGCGGTCTGACCACCAACGCTCCGCCGAACAGCGTCTCCTGCGCCTGGAACGCCCACGACGCCCAACCGGGCCTCTACCCGATGAGCAGCAATCACAGCGGCGGTTGCGTCGCGCTCATGGGCGACGGTTCCGTCCGCTTCATTCGTGAAAGCATCAACGCTGGCGACCCCAACGCCACCGGGATCAACCTCACGACCTTCAGCCCGTACGGAATTCTCGGTGCGATGGGCACCCGCGCTGGCGGCGAAACCGTCGTCGACAACTGATTCCCACCTTCTACTGACAGATCCCGAACCCACCGGGGCTACCCCGGTGGGTTTCTTGTCCCATGGCCGACCATCACCTACGATTCCACCGTAGAACCGGTCGGACCCACCCTCTCACGGAGTCTACCCATGCGATTTCGGAAATCCTCGCTCGCTTGCGCCGCCCTCCTCGCGATCGTTGCTCTGGGCTGCGGAGGTGGCGAAAAAGGCGACAACAAACCGCTCGAAACCAAAAAGACCGTACCCGCCCGCGGTATCGTCAAGTACCAGGGCAATCCCGTGAAGGATGCCGCGGTGACCTTCCTGCCGCTCGACAACAAGACCGTGTCCGCTCGCGGCACCACCGACGGCGTCGGCAGCTTCATCCTGACGACTTACAACAAGGACGACGGCGCGCCGGTCGGCAAATACAAGGTCCTCGTCTCGGTCAACATCGCCAAGGAAATCGAACCGGGCGTACTTGCTCCCGAACCGGCCGGCGGCTTCAAATCGCCGATCCCGACCAAGTACAACAACGCGAGCACGACCGACATCCTGTTGGAAGTCAAGGAAGGCGACAAGAACGACTTCACGATCGAATTGAAGTGACCGATACGAAGCCCGCGGACGTTCGTCCGCGGGCTTCGCCCCTTTCCATTACCGCGCGGCCCGATACTTCCGGATCAACGCGTTCGTCGAGCTGTCGTGTTTCAGCTCGCTCGCGGACTGCAGCTCCGGCAGGATCTTCGACGCCAGCACCTTCCCCAACTCCACGCCCCACTGGTCGAACGAGCCGATGTTCCAGATCGCCCCCTGCGTGAAGACGATGTGCTCGTAGAGCGCCACCAGCTTGCCGAGCGCGCCGGCGTCGAGCTTTTCCAGCAGCACCGTGTTCGACGGCCGGTTACCGGCGAAGGTCCGGTGCGGCACCAGCCAGTCCGGGTGACCCTCCGCCTTCACCTGCTCCGCCGTCTTGCCGAACGCGAGCGCCTCGGACTGCGCGAACAGGTTCGCCATCAAAATGTCGTGGTGGCTGCCCAGCGGGTTCAGCGACTTCAGGAAGCCGATGAAGTCGCACGGGATCAGGCGCGTGCCCTGGTGGATGAGCTGATAGAAGGAGTGCTGGCCATTCGTGCCCGGCTCGCCCCAGTAGATCGACCCCGTGGCGTAGTCGACGCTCGTGTTCTCCAGCGTCACGCTCTTGCCGTTGCTCTCCATCGTGAGTTGCTGCAGGTACGCCGGGAAGCGCTTCAGGTACTGGTCGTACGGCAGGATCGCCACGGTTTCCGCGCCGAAGAAGTTGACGTACCAGACCGAGAGCAGGCCCATCAGCACGGGCAGGTTCTTCTCGAACGGCGCGGTGCGGAAGTGCTCGTCCATGGCGCGGAAGCCCGCGAGCAGGTCGCGGAAGCCCTGCGGTCCGACGGCGAGCATGGTCGAAAGGCCGATGGCGGAATCCATGCTGTAGCGGCCGCCGACCCAGTCCCAGAAGCCGAACATGTTGGCGGTGTCGATGCCGAACTTCCTGACCACCTCGGCGTTCGTACTGAGCGCGACGAAGTGCTTCGCCACGGCCGCCGGGTCCTTCAGCGCCGCGAGCAGCCAGTCGCGGGCCGTGGTGGCGTTCGTGATCGTTTCTTGCGTCGTGAACGTTTTGGACGCCACGATGAAGAGCGTCTCGGCCGGGTCGAGGTCGAGCGTCGCCTCGGCGATGTCGGTCCCGTCGATGTTGGAGACGAAGCGGAATTGCATGTCGCGGGCGGAGTACTTCCGCAGGGCCTCGTACGCCATGACGGGGCCGAGGTCCGAGCCGCCGATGCCGATGTTGACGACGGACTTGATCCGCTTGCCGGTGTGGCCTTTCCAATCGCCGGACCGCACGCGGTCGCAAAACGCGCTCATCCGGTCGAGTGTCTCGTGAACGTCGGGAACGACGTTTTTGCCGTCGCAGTTGACGGTCGTACCCTTCGGCGCCCGCAGGGCCGTGTGCAGCACGGCGCGGTTTTCGGTCTTGTTGATCTTCTCGCCGGTGAACATCGCCTCGATGCGGCCCTTCAGGTCGCATTCGTTCGCGAGGTTCACGAGCAGCTTCATCGTCTCGGCGGTCACGCGGTTCTTGGAATAATCGAGGAAGACGCCCGCGGCTTCGAGCGTCAGCGATTCCCCGCGCTTCGCGTCGGCGGCGAAGAGGTCGCGCAGGTGCTGGTTCCGGATCGCGTCGGCGTGGGCCTTCAGCGCGAGGTAGGCCGGTCGCGTGGTGAGGGACGGCATGGTCGGCTCCCGGTGTGTGTGCGATGGGGTCGAAGGAGAGGATACCAACGGAACGCTCATTTTGCATTTTTCATTTCGCATTTTGCATGGTTCCGATACCCTCGAAACTTCGCATACCATTCCACCATCGAATCGCAGGGAGCAACCCATGAAATCGCTCGCGTTCCTCGTCTCGCTGGTGCTGGCCCTGCCGACGTTCGCCGACATCGACGCCTCGCGCCTCGCTCGCATCGACGCCGTCGTCGAAGCGGCGATCCAGAAGGCAAACTGCCCCGGTGCGGTCGTGGTGGTCGTCCACGGCGACGCCGTGGTCTTCCGCAAAGCCTTCGGCCACCGGCAACTCGTACCGACGAAAGAGCCGATGACCTTCGAGACCGTCTTCGACCTCGCGTCGCTCACGAAACCGATTGCGACCGGCACATCGATCTGGCTCCTCATTGAACGCGGCCAGCTGAAGCTCTCCGACCCGATCGCGAAGCACTGGCCCGAATTCGCCGCAAATGGGAAGGAAGCCGTCACCGTCGAGCACTGCCTGCTCCACACGAGCGGCCTCATTCCCGACAACTCGATCAAAGACTACGTCGGCACGCGCGAGGAGATGTTCGCCCGCATCGCCGCGCTGAAGCTGAACGCCCCGCTCGGCACGCGATTCCAGTACAGCGATGTCGGCTTCATCGTCCTCGGCGAACTCGTCAAGCGGATCTCCGGGAAACCGGTCGACGAGTTCGCGGCCGAGAATGTCTTCAAACCCCTGAAGCTAACGGGTACCGGCTACAAGCCCGCGACCGGCCCCTTCGCCGTCACCGGCATCCGCGACGGCAAGGTCATCGCCGGCACCGTCCACGATCCGCGCGCCTTCGCCCTCGGCGGCGTCGCCGGGCACGCCGGCCTCTTCGGCACCGCCGACGACCTCGCCCGCTACGCCCGGATGCTCCTCCGCGACGGCGATCTCGACGGCGTCCGCATCTTCTCTCCGCTCACCGTGAAGCGCTTCACCGAACCGCATGCCGTCCCCGGCGGCCTTCGGAGCCACGGCTGGGACGTCGACACCAGCTACTCCGCCCCGCGCGGCGAACTCTTCCCGCGCGCCACCGGCTTCGGCCATACCGGCTTCACCGGCACCTCGCTCTGGATCGATCCCCCCTCGAAAACCGCGGTCGTCATCCTCACGAACCGCCTTCACCCCGACGAGAAGAAGGGGAACGTGACCGAACTTCGCCGACAGATCGCCACCATCGTGGCCGGCGCAATCACGAAGGACGGCGAGCGCGTCTTCACCGAGCGCACGTCGCTCTCGAAGCCGGTCCTCACCGGCACCGACGTGATCGTTCGCGACAAGTTCTCCATCCTGAAGGGGAAGTCCGTCGGCCTCGTGACGAACCACACCGGCCGCGCGTCCGATGGCACGCCGCTAATCGACCTCCTCGCCAAGGCCGACGGCGTGAAGCTCGTCGCGCTTTTCAGCCCCGAGCACGGCATCCGCGGCGAGAAGGACGAAAAGGTCGGCGACGGCAAGGACGAGAAGACCGGCCTGCCGGTGTACAGCCTCTACGGCGAGCGCCGCAAGCCGACGGCCGAGACGCTGAAAGGTATCGACACGCTCGTTTACGACATCCAGGACATCGGCTGCCGTTTCTACACCTACCCCAGCACCCTCGGCCTCTGCCTCGAAGCCGCGAAGGAGCAAGGAATCAAGATCGTCGTGCTGGATCGCCCGAACCCGATCGGCGGCGTGTTGATCGAAGGCCCCGTGCGCGATCCGGGCCGCGGCTCGTTCGTCGGCTTCCATGAACTCCCGCTGCGCCACGGCCTCACCATCGGCGAACTGGTGACGCTGTTCAATGTCGAGCGGAACATCGGGGCCAACCTCGAAGTCGTGACGTGCGAGAACTGGCGGCGCGGCGACACGCTCGACCGCACCGGCCTGCCCTGGCGCAACCCCTCGCCGAACATGCGGCACCTCACGGCCGCGCTACTCTACCCCGGCATCGGCCTGCTGGAGACGACGAACATCAGCGTCGGCCGCGGCACCGAGCGCCCCTTCGAATGGATCGGCGCGCCCTGGATCGACTCGCGGAAGCTGGCGCAGGCGTTGAACGCCCAGCGTATCCCGGGCCTGCGCTTCGTTCCCGTGAACCGCTCGCCGATCTCGTCCGTTCACAAGGACAAAGACTGCGGCGGCGTGGACATCCTCGTCGACGACTGGAACGCTCTGCGCCCCGTCCACGTCGGCCTGACGATCGCGACCGTCTTGCGGAAGACCTACGCGAAGGAATGGGACCCGAAGCGCTTCGACACGCTGCTCCTCCACAAGGCGACCTTCGACGGCGTGCTCGCCGGGAAACCGGTCGCCGAGTTGGAACAGGCGTGGCAGCCCGACCTCGCGAAGTACAGGGAACGACGGGCGAAAGTGCTCCTGTACGAAGAGTGAATGAAGCAGTTGGACGGTCCGCCGCGCCGCTCCCACAATGTCCGGATTCCCCTCCGGAGCGCCCCATGGCCGCCAAGCTGATCTACCGCACCGCCGAAGCCCTCGTCGAAGGCCCCATCGACTACCTCTGCGCCGAACCGGAAATCGTGATCGGCAGCCTCGCCGGGCCGGTCGGCACCGCCCTCGCCACGCTGCTCGGCGACCAAACCAAGGGGCACACCAAGGTCTTCGCCATCCTGAATAGCGACGTGCAGGTGAAGCCGGCGACGCTGATGGTGAGCAAGGTGACGGTGAAGGACAACCGCTACACGAACATCCTGATGGGCACCGTGCAGGCCGCCATCGCCCATGGCGTGCTCGATAGCGTGCGCGAGAAGATCATCCCCAAGAAGCTCGCGAACGACCTCGGCATCATCTACAGCGTTTGGCTCGACCCGGCCGTGCTGAACGCGGACAAAGTGGACCACGCGGCGCTCTTCGACGTCCACCGCGAGGCGACCGTGAAGGTGATCCGCAAGGCGATGAAGGGCGAGCCGACGATCGACTGGCTGCTCAAGAACCAGAAGGACGTGCAGCACTACTTCCACCAATTGGGAGTCGATGGGCAGCTGTGATGGGCCGTTGCCGATGGCAGCAGCGATGTCCTTGGTTTTGGCCCCGGAGGGGCCGCCGGCTGTAGCCACGGGTGGAGCGAAGCGGAACCCGTGGCTGCGAAAGCAATCGCTTCTGCCCCGGAGGGGCAGTCTGACGGGTACCACGGGTTCCGCTTCGCTCCACCCGTGGCTACAAACCATTGCCCCTCCGGGGCAAAAACTTCGGTCCGCCGTGGATTACGAAGACTCGGCAGACCCGGCGATCCCTACGGCTTCGCGTACCCGTTCGGGTGCGTGCGGTGCCAGCGCCACGCGGTCTCGACGATCGATTTCAGCGTCGGGTACTTCGGTGCCCAGCCCAACTCGCGGCGGATCGCGTCGGACGCGGCCACGAGGACCGGCGGGTCGCCGGCGCGGCGCGGGCCTTCTTTCACCAGCACAATCTTGCCCGACACCTCCTCGACGGCGCGGATGACCTCGCGCACGCTCGCCCCCGCACCGAGGCCCACGTTGTATGCCAGGCCCTTCCCCGGCCGGATCGCCTCGAGTGCCAACAGGTGCGCTTCGGCGAGGTCCTCGACGTGGATGTAGTCCCGGATGCACGTGCCGTCGGGCGTCGGGTAGTCGGTGCCGAAGATCTCGACGTGAGGCCGCTTGCCCAGCGCGGCTTGAATGACCAACGGAATCAAGTGCGTCTCGGGGTCATGAACCTCGCCGAGGGTTCCGTCGGCCGCGGCTCCGGCGGCGTTGAAGTAGCGCAGCGCCGCGAAGCCGATCGGGTACGCGGCGGCGTAGTCGGCGAGCATCCGCTCGAACGCCAGCTTCGTGTTCCCGTACGGGTTGATCGGCTTCTGCGGTTCCGTCTCGGCGATCGGCACCGTCGCCGGCACGCCGTAGGTCGCGCAGGTGCTGGAGAAGACGAAGCGCCCGATGCCGAGCCGGCGCACGCGATCCAGCAGGTTCAGGCTGTTCAGCAGGTTGTTCTGGTAGTACTTGCTCGGGTTCGTCGTCGATTCGCCGACGGACGCGCTCGCGGCGAAGTGGATCACCGCCTCGATGCGGTTCACGAGCAGCAGGTGGTCGAGGTGGTCGATGTCCTTCAGGTCGCCGACGACAAGCGTTTCCTTCGGCACGGCCGCGCGGTGCCCCGCCGAAAGGTTGTCGTAGACCGTGACCTCGTGCCCGCGCGCGAGCAGCAACTTCACCGTATGGGACCCGATGTACCCCGCCCCGCCCGTCACGAGAATCCGCATAGTTGACCGCCAGAATAAGCCACGGATGAACACAGACCGACACAGATGAGTTCAATTTAGAAACTCTCGAACCGTGTTCATCCACGTTCATCCGTGGCAAATCGGACTTGAGTCGAATTTGCAATTCTTTCAAGTTTCCCGTCGGAACGGCCGATACAAGCGGAGGAACCGGAATCTCGGGCGGGGACAGGTCATGCGCGGCACGGCACGAAACGGACTCGCGGGGTTGCTCGTCGTCGCAGCCGTGGCGTGGCTCGCGCTGCCCCGCGCCGCCGTCGGGCAGCCCGGCGGCACCGACCACCAGACGATGAAGTCCCGCAACCTCGCCTTCGACCTCAACGTCGACGCCGACCAGAAGAACACGATCCATTCCATCGAACTCTACGTCAGCCGCGAGAACGGCGGCGTGTGGGAACTCGGCGCGACCGCCACGCCGGACGCCAAGTCGATCCCGTACGTGGCGAAGGAGGACGGCCTCTACCTCGTGAACATGGTCATCGTCTACAAGAGCGGCGTGCGCGACCCGGCCGACGTGACGAAGACCGCCCCGCTCCAGAAGCTGCTCGTGGACGCGACGGCGCCGGTGCTCGCAATCAAGACCGCCGAGAAGACCGGCGACGACGTGCGCGTGGCGTGGAGCGTGGACGACCGCAACCCCGCCGACGCGAAGACGAAGCTGGAATGGAAGCCGCTCGGCGATCTCGACTCGGCCTGGAAGACGGTACCGATCGCGAATCCGGACCGCCGGTCGGCGACGTTCGCCACGAGCGTGACGACCGGCCTCACGGTGCGCGTGACGGTCGAGGATCTCGCCGGGAACACCGCGACGCAGACGAAGGACATCGCCGGGACGACGTCGACGTCGTTCGCGCCGGCATCGGTGCTGCCGGCTCCCGAGATGAAACTGCCAACGGGCGAGGCCGGCATCGTGCTGCCGACCCTCGCGCCCGCGCCCGTGCTGCCGAAGACCTCCGGCCCGTCCGCGCCGGTCCTCGATCTCACGAAGGACTCCGCCAAGCCGCTCGCGCTGCCGTCGATCACGCCGCCGGCGCTGTCGGCGATTCCTCCCGCGGCGTCCGCCCTGTCAAACACCATCGCATCGACGTCGCCGCCCGCGCCGATCGCGTCGGCCGAACTGCCGGCGATCACGGCGGTGAACTACCTGAAGTTCGACCTGCCGTACCAGCTTGAAGCCGGCCCGTCGGGCATCAGCAAGATCGAACTTTACGTGACGCGGGACGACGGCAAGAGCTGGAACAAGTGGAGCGTGCACGACGGCGAGCAGCGGCCGCTTCGCGTGGCGCTCGACGCGCGCGGGAATGTGCAGCCGGAGGGCGTGTACGGCCTGCGGCTCGTGCCGATCAGCGGCGCGGGCATCAGCGAGCACCCGCCGGCCGAAGGAGCCGCGCCCGACTTCCGCGTGCTCGTCGACCTCACGCCGCCGTCGATCAAGATGTACGCCCCGGACGCCGACGCCGCGCAGCCCGGCACGCTGACGCTGAAGTGGAAGATCGAGGATAAGAACCCGGCGAAGGACGGCGTCGCCGTGGCGTGGAGCGAGACGCCGGCCGGGCCGTGGAAGTCGATCGGCGCGGAGACGGGCGGGGCGATCGTCGCCGGCGCCGGTTCGGACGCGCCGGTGCGGCTGGCGGACACGGGGAGCTTCGCATGGAAGCTGCCGGATCGCGTGCCGGCGAAGGTGTACCTGCGCATGACCGCGTGGGACGCGGCCGGGAACAAGAGCGAAGTGACGACGCCGAACCCGGTGCTCGTGGACCTGACGAAGCCGCGGGCGCGCATCCAGGGCATCCTCCCCGCCGGCGGCCTGCAACGGCCCTAATCCGATCGACCGGCCATCGATATTCGGAAAGTCAGTTACCGAGGTAGGTGAATCGTTTATTCGGTCCCGTGTCGCAGCCTTTCTGGCTGCGGGGAGGTTGCCTTGTACCGAGGGCGTTGCCCTAGGCTAAGCGCTCCCAGTCCTTCGGACTGAAGACGGGCCATCGGAGTCCTCCCTCGCTGGCACGTCGGACAACCCGTCGATCCATGTCCACCAACGCATGTTTTCGTTCCAAATAATTAATTGTCGGTACGTTGTCCGATCGATCCGTGAACTTTGTCATCAGAACTCATGACTCGACCGGTCGGTATTATTTGGGGGGGCGTATGAATACGGTATTGGGGCTAGGCATTCCCAATCCTTCGGCCCGAAGACTCCCCGCCGACCAGCGGGGCGCTTCATCTCGTCTTGATTGATTCTTCATAATTGGCTATCCGCCCGCCGGGGAATCACCTCGGGGATATCGCCGTGCGGATCGGACTCGCCTTCGTCCTGTTCGTCGCGCTCGCGCGCGCCGTCGTCGCCCAGGAACCGGTGCTGCCGCCGGAGCCGGTGACCGCGGCCGTGCCGGCGGAGCCCAAACCGGTCGAGGTGCCGGCGGACCCGAAACCGGCGGAGACGAAACCCGCGCCGATCGCGCCGCCCAACCCGCTCGCCGACTCGCTCCATCAGAACGACGACTACGGATTCAAGTCGCTTTTCGATTCGCTCCACCCCGCCACGAAGTCCGGCAAGAAGTGGTACGAGAAACTCTCGCTCCGCGGCTACAGCCAGTTCCGTTTCGCCCGCACCGTCGAGCAGGATCTCCTCGGCGCCGAGCCGAACCTCCTCGCCGACCGCTCCGTCAACGGCACCGCCGAGAACTTCTCCATCCGCCGGAACCGGATCATCCTCTTCGGCGACGTCAGCGACCACCTGTCCATCTACATCCAGCCCGACTTCGCCGCCGTCATTCCGGGCAGCAACACGAGCGTCTTCTTCGCCCAGCTGCGCGACCTCTATGGCGATGTGCACCTCGATGCCGAGCGCGTCCACCGTTTCCGCGTCGGCCTGTCGAAGGTCCCCTACGGCTTCGAGAACATGCAATCGAGCCAGAACCGCGTCCCGCTCGACCGTACCGACGGCATCAACACCGGCGTCAGCCCGAACGAGCGCGACCTCGGCGTCTTCTACTACTGGACCCCGAAGGAGAAGCAGGAACTCCTGCGCAACCTCGTCGACGGCGGGCTGAAGGGGTCGGGCAACTACGGCATCCTCGGCCTCGGCTTCTACAACGGTCAGGGCGGCCAGCTCTTCGAACAGAACCTGAACCTGCACACCGTCGCCCGTTTCACCTGGCCGATGCAGCTCGCCAACGGGCAGGTCGTGGAAGCGAGCATTCAAGGCTACACCGGCGAATACCTCGTGGAGGGCGCGAGCATCCGGGCGCTCGGGATGGGGCCGTCGATCATCCCGGCCGGCACGCGCACGAGCGGCGATCGCCGCGGGCAGGTCGATCGCCGCATCGGCGCCACGTTCGTGTACTACCCGCAGCCGTTCGGCTTCCAGGCGGAATGGAACTGGGGCACGGGGCCGGGATTGAACGACGCCCAGACGGCCGTCGTTCCCCGCACCCTCAATGGTGGCTACGCGATGGGAATGTATAAGATCGAAACGAACTGCTACGGCATCGTCACGCCGTACGTCCGCTTCCAGCACTACGAGGGCGGCTACCGCTCGGTGGCAAACGCCCCCTACGGCCGGCACGATCAGCTCGACCTCGGCGTCGAGTGGCAGATCTTCCGCGAGATGGAACTCGTTCTCGAGTACAGCTTCGTCGACGGCGTGAACCTGAACGCAATCAATACGCCGGGCATGGTGCCGTACCGGAACTTCGACGGAAGCGTGATCCGGGCGCAATTCCAGTTGAATTATTGAGCGAGGGGAGCGTCACGAAAGTTGGTAGACGATAGGTTCCGTCCGCGCGTCTTCCGTTTTCAGACTTCCGTCAACAGACTTCCGTGCACGTGTCTCCCGTCTTCCATCGTCAGACTTTCGTTTTCCGTCTTCAGTCCGAAGGACTGGGAGTGCTTAGCCCAGGGCGAGGAGGCTTTGCGACGACGCCCTGGGTTACGCCAAACGAAACATTCAGCCCGAAGGGCTGAGACAAAAACGCTCATTGTTCGGGGATCTGTCGCAGTCCTTCGGACTGCCATGAATTTCAACGGACCACCCAGGGCGTCGCCGAAGACGGCTCGCCCTGGGCTACGCACTCCCAGTCCTTCGGACTGAAGAGGGCCATCGGTCTTGGCTACGGTCCTACCAACACATCAGACCTTCAGACTGAAAAACGCCAACCGTCTTGGCTACGGTCCTACCAACACATCGGACCTTCAGACTGAAAAACGCCAACCGTCTTGGCTACGGCCTTGGCTACGGTCCCACCAACAAACCTGACGCACTCTTTGGGCCGGCCGATCATCGGCCGGCCGGGGTCATCCATTTCTCCGTCGGCGTCGGCGGCCGCCAGTCGTTCAACGCGTCCAGCAACGCGGTCCCGTCGCTTCGCACGATGAGCAAATCCCGATGTTTCGGTTTGAGGAAGCCGGCGGCGACGGCGGTGTCGAGCCACGCGAGGAGCGGGGTGTAGAAGCCGGCGACATCCAGCAGGCCGACGGGCTTGGCGTGAATGCCGAGCTGGGCCCATGTGAGGATTTCGAAGAGTTCTTCGAGTGTTCCGAAGCCGCCGGGGAGGGCGAGGAAGGCGTCGGCGCGGTCGGCCATGATGGCCTTGCGCGTGTGCATGGTGTTCACGACGATCAACTCGCTGGCGTCGTCGTAGGCGATTTCCTTGGCGGCGAGGCGTTCGGGAATGACGCCGACGACGGTGCCGCCAGCGGCCTTGGCGGCGATGGCGACTTCGCCCATGAGTCCGATGCGTCCGCCGCCATAGACGAGTGCGAGGCCGCGGCGCGCCAGTTCCGCGCCCAGCGCCCGCGCCGTTTCGGCGAAGACCGGATTCCCGCCCGACGCGGACCCGCAGAAGACGCAAACGGAACGCATACGGCACCTCGCGGATGAATTTACTGAACTATAACCCGATGGCGGCGGAAGCCGGCGTTGTCGGTCGTCGTTTTTTCGTTCCACCAATCGTCGGAATCGACGCAAGTCGTTATCTGACGGAAGTGCTTCCGGAAATCGCGAGTGGGTCCGGCGGGGGGTGGCGCGCCGGCGGCGGACTCACTTTTCGGGTGCCGTCGCGTCGGGTTGCACCATCCGCAGGAAGAGTTCTTCGAGCGTTTCGTCGTCGGGCAGGATGGCGCGGACGACGGCGTCGGCGGCGCAGGCCAGTTCGAAGAAGCGGCGGTTCGACCAGCCGGCCGGCACCTGCACGCGCCATTCACCGTGGCCGTTGTCGGCGACGATCGCCACGCGGCTGCGTTCGAGCGTGTCGCGGTATCGCGCGAGGTCGCCGGCCATGCGCAGGCGCACGCGGTCGGCGCGGACGGAACACAGTTCCGTGACCGTGCCGAGGCCGCGCACGCGGCCGCCCGCCACGATCACCACGCGCTCGCACACCGCCTGCACGTCCGCCAACAGGTGCGTCGAGAGGATCACGGACTTCCCGTGGTCGCGGCCCAACTCGGCGATCAGCTTGAGCATGGCATCGCGGCCGGCGGGGTCGAGACCACTCGTCGGTTCGTCCAGGAGCAGCAGTGGCGGGTCGTGGATGAGCGCCTGCGCGAGTTTGACGCGCTGCTTCATGCCGGCGGAGTATTCTTCGACACGCCGGTAGCGGGCCTCTTCGAGCTGGACGTAGCCGAGGATCTCGTGCGCCCGGCGTTGCGATTGGCGTCGGCCGAGTCCGCAGAGTTCGCCGGCGAGGGTAACGTATTCCACGCCCGTGAGGCCCGGGACAAGCGCTTCGGCTTCGGGCATGAAACCGATGAGCCGGCGTAGCCGCCAGTTGTTGGCGGAGTCGCGGTCGCCGCCGAGGGGTTCGCCGAGGACGGCACCGGTGCCGGCGGTGGGAGCGATCAGGCCCAGCAGAATCTTCAGGAGCGTGGACTTGCCCGCACCGTTGGGGCCGAGCAGACCGATGCGGCCGGGGGGCAGCTCGAACGTAAGATCGTGCAGGGCCGTGAAGTCGCCGAAGTCGCGGCGGAGGCCGTCGAGTTTCAGGAGCGGCGTCACGTCGTGTAGTCCGCGTTCAACGAGACGTATTCGTGCGTCAGGTCGCAGGTGTGGAAGGTGCAACGTCCGGTGCCGAGCGTGAAGGTCAGGTCGAACGGGATGTCGCGATTTGCCTTCAGATAGGCCGAGACGGCCGCGGCATCGAAGGGCAGCGGCCGGCCCTTTTCGTAGAGCAGGTACGGCCCGACTTTCAGCGACAGATCCCGCTCCTCGAACGGCACGCCGGCGTAGCCCGCCGCGGACACGATGCGCCCCCAGTTCGGGTCGGCGCCGAAGACCGCCGTCTTCACGAGCGCGCTATCGGCGACCGCCTTCGCGACCGTCCGTGCCTCGGCGTCGGTGCGCGTACCGACCACATTGATGGTGATGAGGTGATTCGCTCCCTCGGCGTCGGCCGCGATCTGCTTCGCGAGGTCCCCGCAGACGGCGAGCACGTCGGCGGCGAACGCGTCGAGTGCCGCGCCGGTGAGCGGCGCACCGGTCCCGTTCGCGAGCAGGAATACCGTATCGTTCGTGCTGGTGTGCCCCTCGACGCTGATGCAGTTGAAGGTCGGTTCGACGGCGGCCTTGAGGATGCGATGCAGGTCGGCGGGGGCGACGGGGGCATCGGTCATCACGAAGCCGAGCATCGTGGCCATGTTCGGGCCGATCATCGCGGCCCCCTTCGCAAAGCCGGTGAGGGCGTGGCCACCGGACCGGCGGGTCGAGAGTTTGACTTTCGTATCGGTGGTGAGGATCGCATGTGCGGCGTCGTCCAGCGCGGCCGCGCCGGGCGTCGCGGCCGCGACGGCCTTCGGTATCCCCGCCTCCAGAATCGGCATCGGCAACGGCCGGCCGATCACGCCCGTACTCGCCACCAAGACCTGCTCCGGCGAACAGCCGAGGTCCTTCGCTGTCAATTCCGCCATCCGCCGCGCGTCGGCCAGGCCTTGCTCGCCCGTGCAAGCGTTCGCATTCCCGGAGCAGATGACGACGGCGCGGGCATCCGTGCGCGGCAGGCGTGCCCGGCTCACCTGCACCGGCGCGGCACAGACCTGGTTCTGCGTGAACACCCCGGCTGCCGCGGCAGGGCGATCCGATACGATCACCGCGAGGTCCCGGCGATTCGGCTCGCTTCGGAGGCCGCTCACGATGCCCGCGTATCGATAGCCGTCGGCAAGAATTCCGTTACTCATGCTGCAATCGTATGGAACGGTACGGCGCGGCAATGTCCGGTGTGCTTCGTCTTGCCCCGAGGAATCGATTTTGAGTACATCTGTGCGTCCGCTTCGGGCGCGAAGGAGTCGCGCCGGCCGGGCCGGGATGCCGCCATGTTTCGAATCGCCCTCGCATCGTTCGCGTTCGCCGGCTTCCTGCTCGCCGCCGAACCGACGCCCCTCGACAAGTCGCTCGCGATCCAGCGAGCCATGGCGGAGGCGAAGGCGCACCTCGCGGCGGGCCAACCCGCGGACGCCGCGACCGCACTCGAAGGTGTTCTCGCGAAGATCAACGGCGACGCCGATTTTCTGACGATGCTTCGGCAAGCCTACGGCGAGGAGTTGAAGAAGCAGAAGCTGGCTCGAACGCCGGACGCCAAGCGAATCGCCGACCTGGAGTCGAAGCTGGCGATCCTGAACAAGTCCTACCCCGCGCCGGAGGCGAAGACCGAAGCGGATCCGGTGCCGGCACGGAAGATCGAGGAGGCGAGGTCGAGCGAGCCGTCGGACACGCTGAAAAAGGCCGCGGAGTTATTTCAGGCCGCAAGCCGACAACCGAAGAACTACGCGGAGGCGGCGACGCTGTTTCGCCGCGCGCACGAGGCGAAGGAGCCGTTCTCGGCGAATCAGTTCGCTGCGTGGGCATACTGCCGCGTCAAACTCGCTGCGGACGGTTGGAACCAGTCGAAGCGGGACGCCGCCGCGACGGCGGCCGCCGTGGCGGAGATCGAGGACGCACTCGCACTCGCGCCGGAACACGCCGAGTTGCAAACCGCCGGGCGGAAGTTGATTCAGGACGTCGGCGGACGACCGTCCCCGGCGAAGCCGAAGTCGCCGGAAATCGCCGAGAGCCGCTGGACCGCGATCGACTCCGAGAACTTCCGAATCCGATTCCAGGGCACGCCGGACCTCGCGCGCGACCTGCTCGCCAAGGCCGAGGCGGCACGGCTGGCGATCTTCACGCGCTGGGCGTCGCCGAAGGTGTCGACGTGGGCGGCGAAGTGCGATCTCGTATTGCACCCGACCGCGGCCGAATTCGCGGCGTCCACGAAGCAGCCGGCCGAGGCCACCGGGCACGCGTTCATCAAGTTCGAGGCGAAGCAGGTACGCGATCGGCGGATCGACCTGCGCGCCGACGATGCGACTGCCGGCGACGATGCCTTGCCGCGCGAGCTAACGCACGTGATCCTCGCGGACCTCTTCCCGGACCGCGCACCGCCCGTGTGGGCCGCGATCGGCATGGCCGTGCTCGCGACAACGTCGGAGTCGGAACGCTGCCAGCGTACGCTGGAACGCTGCCACCGCGCCGGCGAACTCTATTCCGTTTCCGCATTCCTGGACCTCGCCGGCCCCCCAAAACCCGAAACCGTGACCGCGTACTACGTCGAGAGTGCCTCGCTCGTCGAGCACCTCGTGAAGCGGAAAGACGCGAACACCTTCCGCATCTTCCTGATGGACGCGTCCCGCTACGGTCTGGAGAAGGCGCTGGATCGGCAGTACGGCTATTCGTCGATCAAGGCGCTGGACGACGACTGGCGCCACGCGACCCTGTCCACGGCACGCGGCCAGAAGCCGTAAGCGACGCATGCGGGAGCAGTCGTCGAAACGCACCCTTGCTTACCGCACCTTCCGATCGAAGCGGGCGGGCAGTTCGATTTTCCCAAATTAACATTCTTGCCGCAGCCGCGCGGGGCGGCGGCGTGAACTAAGCTTCGGCACCCCTTTCGCGAGGTGCCATGTCGCCGACCGACCGACCCCGCCCCGACGAGACGCAGCGCTGCCGCCCAGCGAATGTCGCCGAATCGTCGTCGAACATTCACGATCTTCCGGCTCCGGCGCACACGCCGCCTCCAGTCGGGGCGTTGCCGCGCTCGGCGGTCCTGCCACAGGTGCCGGGCTATCGCGTGCTGGAAGAAGTCGGTCGGGGCGGAATGGGCGTTGTTTACAAGGCCGTACACGAAGGACTGAAGCGGACCGTCGCGCTCAAGATGATCCCGCCGGAGGTGCCGACAGACGCGATCGAGGTAGCACGGTTCTACGCCGAGGCGGAGGTGGTCGCGGCGATCCAGCACCCGAACGTCGTGCAGGTGTTCGAGTTCTCGCAGGCGGACGGTCGGCCGTACATGGCGATGGAGTACCTGCCCGGCGGTACATTGTCGTCGCGGCTGACGACTCCGACGAGCGTGTTGGACGCGGCGGCGCTTGTGGAACTTCTGGCGCGGGCGGTGCAGGCGGCGCACGATCAGGGCGTGGTCCACCGCGACCTCAAGCCGGGGAACGTGCTGTTCGACGCCGAAGGCCAGCCTCGCATCACCGACTTCGGCCTGGCGAAGCGCGTGGCGTCGAACCTGACGCGGACGCAGGTCGTGATGGGGACTCCGGCGTACATGGCGCCGGAACAGGCGAGCGGGCGCACGAAGTATGCCGGCCCGGCCGCGGACATCTACGCCCTCGGCGTGATCCTGTACGAGTGCCTGGTCGGCGAGCCGCCCTGCGGCCGCGACGGCGAGAGTTGGGAAATCATCAACCGCGTGCTGTTCCACCCGGTGCCGCCGCCGCGAACACGTCGGGCGAATATTCCCGCGGACCTCGAGCGTGTCTGTTTGAAGTGTCTGGAGAAAGATCCAGCGTTCCGCTACACGACGGCAGCAGCGCTGGCGGACGATCTGCTGCGGTTCCTGCGGCACGAGCCGGTGTCGGTGCGGCCACCGGGGCGGTTCGAGCGAGCGGCGCGCTGGGCGAAGCGCCGGCCGGCGGTTGCGGCCGCCTATGCCCTCGGCGCTGCGGTCTTCGCCCTCGTGGTCGTCGGGTCCGTCGTCACGTCGCTCTGGTGGAAGGCGGTGGAATCCCAGCGCAAGACTGAAACGGCGAACGCGGCACTGATGGAAGAACAAACGAATACCGACCGTGCCCGCCGCGAAGCCGAATCGACGCGCGACCAACTCGCCGGGGCGCTCGCGAACGAAACGCTGGCGCGCGAGCAGCTCGCCGGGGCTCAGAAACAACTCGTCGAGACCAAGTACTTTCACGAAGTCTCGCTGGCATACCGCGAGGCGCTCGATCGCAACGCGATGCGCGCCGAACGGCTGCTGAAGCAGTGCCCCGAATCGCAACGCGACTGGGCCTGGTGGCACACTTACCGCACGATTCATCCCGAGATCGCCCGGTTCACGATCCCCGATTGCCATAAGGTCGGCTTCACGACCGACCCGCACCGGCTCGTCACGCTCGACATCGGCCGCGCCGTCGCGCTCCGCGATGCGTCCGACGGACGCGTCATTTCCGTACCCGGCGCGCCCCGGCTCCAGTTCAAGGCGAACAACCTGGAAATGTTCGCCCTCTCCGCCGACGGCACCCGCATCCTGGAAACGACCCCGAATCCCGATCAAGAATTCGATCCGAACCGCAAATCCTTCGTCAAACACGGCACCGCCCGACTCTGGGACCGGACGACAGGCAAATTGCTCGGCCGGTGGGACGAGTTCTCCGGCATGTTCTTCGAAGGCTATCTCTCGCTCGATCACTCGACCGCGATCGTCCATTGCGACGGGCAGGACGCGAAGACCACCGCCCTCGACCTGAAAAACGGCAAGATCCTCAAGGATTTGCCGCTCCGCACACCGGGGATTCCGAGCGTGTCCCTTTCAGCCGACGGACGCCTCTCGCTCGTGATGACCACCGACTCCGACAACTACATCCAGTTCACGGTCTGGGAACCGTACACCGGCACGATTCGCGGGCACTTCAAGCCGCGGAGCCTGCCCGCGATTCACAATCATAACCAAGGCATCCTGTCGCCAGACGGAAAAACGGCCGCGTTCATCCGCAACGGCGGCGACGTCGTCTTCTGGACCGTCGGGCAGGACGAATCGACCGCCCGCGTCCATCCGGCAATCCACACCGGCCAGTTCTTCCAAATGGCGTATTCGCCGGATAGCCGATACCTCGCCACCGCCGGCGAAGGGGGCGAAATCTCGCTATGGAGTCAGGGGGAACTCGTCCGGCGGTACAACGGCCATCGGACCATCATCCGGCAATTGCTGTTCGACCCGGCGAGCGAGCGCTTGCTCGCGATCGACAAGGCTGGCGAAGTGATTGTCTGGTCGCTGAGGCACGAAGGCCCGATCCAATCCTATCCGGTGCCGATGTACAGCCTCCTACCCGGCACAGTGAGCGACGATGGGGGCCGCATGGCCATTGCGTCGCTGAACAATCCGATGGGGCTGTCCATCCACGACCGCACGACGAACACATTTCAAGCTCCGAAACTCAATGTCGAAGGCCAAATTTCGGACGTCTGCTATCACCCGGCGGGCACGCTCGTCGCCGTCGCCGTCGCCGATGCGAACGGCGCAGTGGAACTGCGTGACGGGACGACCGGTGAGTTCGTCCGCAAGCTACCGATCCCGCGCGTCTTGCGGTTCAGCACGTCCTTCTCGCAAGACGGCCGGCGCTTCGTGGCGGTCCAACCAACTGGCGACCTCACGTGCGACGTCGTGATCTGTGCGGTCGATTCCGGTGAAATCGTGCGGCGAATTCCGTTCCAGCATCAGGCGATGGCCGCCCTTTCCGGCGATGGGAAGCGTATCGCAATTGGCAACGGAATCTTCGCGATGAAGATCTACGATGTGGACAGCGGCCGGGAGATCGCCATGATGCCCACGCAACACACGCCGCACGTGATGATCCGACCTCTTGCGTTGAACCACGACGGCAGCCAGGTCGCGCACGCGATCGGTTCGTGGCAGATCCAACTCGCGAACGTGCCGATGGCGATCGGCGAGAAACCGGTCCGCCTCGTGGCGCACCACGAACTCGCGGCCCACTCCGCCGGCGTCACGTCGCTGGCGTTCAATGCCGCCGGCGACCGACTCGTGAGCGGTAGCGAGAACAGCGCCGTCAAGGTCTGGGATGTACGGACCGGCCTGGAGGCGATCGGCTTGAAACTCCCGCACAAAGAGCCGGTGCACCGCGTGCGATTCAGCACCGACGGCCAGCGCATCATCGCCGTCGGATCGCATTCCGGCGCCACCGTCTTCGACGGATCGCCGCGGCGCTGACCCGCATCAGGTCCACGGCCGCACGTCTAGTTGGCGAATCTCGCCGAGCGGTATCTCCTCCTCGCCCAGCCATAACAGTTTTGCGCCAACCGCGCGGGGCGGACCCGCGTCGGTCGATACGAAATCGGTATCGAGGCCGAGGCGCTGCCAGTCCTCGTCGGCGCGGGCGTAGACGAGTGGCAGGACGGCGGCGAGTTCGTCGCCACTGGCGAGCCGGAGGCGCGCGGGGCGGAATGCGCTTTCGAAGACGCGGTTTGCGGGTGCGAGTTCGATTCGGCGCACGTCTTCCCACGGCAGCCAACAATAGCTTGAATCGACGAACACTTCGAGTACAGAGGCGAGGCGATCGTCGGCGTCACGGAGGTCATCGAACTCGCGGCCGTCGACGTGGCCGACGAGATGCGGTGCCGCGGCGTCGGCGCGATCGATGGCGGCGAGCGCCCTCGCGGGATCGCGGGCGCGAAGGCGGTGCCGGGCGTGCCGGGGGATCTCGCCGAAAAAGACCGGTCGGTCCGTCCGATGGCGGCGGTGCGCGGCGCGAACCAGATGGCGATACCATCGGCGGGCGGCGGGCCAATCGGCGTCGGCGCTGGCGATCCGGCCGAGGGTTTCCCAGGCGTCGCGGTGCCGTTCGGCAAGGAGTTGCAATTCGAAGAGCAAGAGGAGCGCAGCGGGATTGCCGGATTCCGCAACGGTGAGTTGCTGTGCGAGGGCGTCGGCGAGTCGGCCGTCGGCAAGGGCTGAGTGCGGCGTCACGACAGGCCCCGGCTGGATCTTGAGGAAAAACGGCACGCGACCGCCAGAATCACCGCCAATGGGGCGGTTTCGGCGCTACGACTGCGGGAATCGCCGGGACAGGTTCAAGCCCCGCGGTCGGGGCGAAGCGTGCAACTGCTCCGCCGCGTGGGGGCCGACCGGATTTTTCGCCCGACGCGGGGATTCCGTCGCAGTCCGATCGGTTCCATCGGTTAGAGTCTATCGACGCAGTCCGTCGCCGACGGGAGAACGCGCGCGAATCGCGCGTAAAAGGGGGTTGGAGGCCAATCCGCCGACCCTGCGGACCCGTCTTAATGCGCGACGGACGTTCACCGTACAGTACTCGTTTCGAAGTCGTCCAAGAGGATCGAACCATGGGTTCTCGGTTCGCCCGGTTTCGCGGGATTACGCGGCGGTTGTTTGGTCACGGTGCGGCGGAGGCCCGACCGAGTGCCAAAACCCGGACCGTGCCGCAGTTCGTCCAGCTCGAAGACCGTTCCGTACCTGCGACGTTCGTCGTGACGAACATCTTGGACAGCGTGACCGACCAGGGAGGCGGTTTGTCGTTGCGTCAGGCCATCCTGGCGGCCAACAACAACCCCGGTCACGACGACATTGTCTTCAACATTCCGATCAGTCCGTCGCTGCCGACCCTGCCGAACGATCCGACGGTGCAGTATTTCCCGATCATTCTCGCGACGACGCTGCCCGACCTCACCGACCCGCAAGGCGTGACGATCGACGCGACGACCCAGCCGCGCGTCGACGTCACCAGCACGCGGCCGCTCGTGCAGCTCCTGCCAAACCCGAACAAGGGTGCGTTTCCGAACGAAATCGGTGCCTTCAACGTCAGCGGCCAGAACAACGTCATTCGCGGCTTCGTCATCACCGGGTTCCCCGGTTCGGCGATCAACCTCGTCGGGGTAAACGCCAAGAACAACATGATCCTGGGGAACTGGATCAATACCGACATCACGGGCACGCTGAGCTGGAACAAGGACCCGATCATTCTGCAGGCTCGCCCGCCAGGCACTCCGGACGAACTGACGAACGCCGGTCCGGTGCCCAACAGCGGCGACGCGAAGCACGTCATCAGCGGCATCACGCTCATCGGCGGGGCGAGCAACAACATCATCGGGGGTACTACGGACGCCGCAGGCGTACCACTGGTCGACGGTGGTGGCCGGCTCATCGGCGAGGGCGGAAGCATTATTCGTTTCAACAACGCCAACCCGCCCGGCGGCATTCCAATCACGATGGACATCAACCGGAACGTGATTTCCGGGACGCCCGAATACCGCAAGGACTTCATCCTGGCGCCGGACGGCGGCGGCCGCGAACGCGACCTCACCGGTGCCGCGGTCGGCCCCGGCATCCGGATCATGGACCCGGGCACGTCCAAGAACCTCGTGCAAGGGAACTTCATCGGGACGGACGTCACCGGCGAGAAGGCGATTCCGAATCACAACGGCATCGAAATCTTCAACGGCGCATTCAGCAACCTCATCGGCAACCCGCTCACCCCGGACAGTGCGAACCTGATCCGTTTCAACGTGCACGACGGCGTGCGCATCGGCGAGACGCCGAACCCGTCGAAGACGGACTTCCGCCCGAACCCGACACCGCGCGGCGAAGCCGGCGACTTCGTCGTGCCGATCTTTTATGACCATTACTCGCCGAACTATTTCATCGGCGGCGTAGCGGGCGGCGGCATCAGCATCGTGGACCTCGGTGCCACGGCGCCGCGCCGCGACTCGGCCGGCAACTTCAAGAACCTCGCTGGCATTGACCCCGACGATTACGGCGCGGCGCCCACCACCGTCCGCGGGGCGGAAGTCCAAGTCGGTGCCACCCTGACCCTGCGTGGCCGCAACCTCCTCGGCACTACCGCCGTTTCGTTCTTCGCCACCGAAGACGGCGTGTCGCTTGTCCAGGGCAAGTTCAAGATCATCGACGACGCCACCGTGCAGGTCACGGTGCCTGAAGGGGCCGTCACCGGCACGATTCAGGTCAGTTCCGCCGGCGGCGTCTTCCCGCTCTCCGGCACCGTCAACAACGCGCTGCAGGTCGTCGTTCTTCCGACTCCCCAGCCGATCCTCGAAAATACCTCGACCTTCACCCCCAGTTCCGGGACCACGGGTCAGCTTGTCACCATCTCCGGCAAGAACTTCGGCGGCACGCTCCAGGTACTGTTCAACGGGCAACCGGCGAGCAAGTTCTCGGTTCTCGACGTCGGAACGTCCAGCGAGCGGATCGAAGCTTTCGTGCCGTTGGATGCCACGACCGGCCCGATCACGATCCAGAACCCCGCGGGTTCGGACGTCACGGTGCGCGATTTCGTCGTCGTTACCGAACCGCCGCCATCGATCGACAACCTGCTGACGACCAGCGGCGTACCGGGCCAGGAGATTATCCTCTCTGGTTCGGGCTTCACCAGCATGAGCCTCGTTCGCTTCGGCGTGGTGAACGGTTCGTCGGGCTTCGCGACGGCGGACTTCATCATCGATAGCCCCACCCAGGTGCGCGTGCGCGTGCCGGCGAACGCCAACCCGGTCCTCGGCCAAATCCAGGTCACCACGGCCGGTGGCACCGCGCTCTCGCCGCAGTCGTTCCAGATCCTACCCGCTGCCGTGCCTTCGGTGACCTCCCTGTCGACGAGCAACGCCGTTGTCGGTTCGACGATCACGATCACCGGCACGAACCTGCAATCGACCCTGCAGGTACTGGTGGGCGGAGTCGCCTCGCCCCGCGTCCGCGTCATCGACAACAACACGATCACCGCCGTCATTCCTCAGTTGTCGCAAGGCTCGTATCAGCTCGTCGTGCAATCGCTGGGTGGTTCGGCCACGCCGCAGGGGTTCACCGTCGCGCCGTCCCCCTTCCCGACCGTCGATCCGATCTCCGGCGTCTTCCGCAACAGCCAGGTCATCATCACCGGCACGGGGCTGCTTGGCACGAGCAAGATTCTCTTCGGCGATCCTCGCGACGGCTTCGGCGTCCGCGTCACGCAGTTCGAAGTCCTCAGCAACACGCAGATCCGCATCACCGTACCGGTCGGCGCGTCGACCGGGCCGTTCTTCGTCACCACACCCGGCGGGCAGGCGAGCAACGCCGCAACCATCCTGGCAAGCGGCGTGCCCAACATCAGCGAAGCCGCGCTGCCAAACCCCGTGTCCGGCATCGTCGGTTCAGTTGTTCAACTGCAAGGCAACGGCTTGCTCGGCACGCAGGACGTGTTCTTCCCAGCCGTGGCCGGCGGTTTCATTCCGGCCGCATCGTTCACCGTCGTCGGCGATACGCTCGTGACCGCCGTCGTGCCCGCCGGTGCCAAGACCGGCGGCATCCAGATCCAGGTACCGTCAAGACTCACCGGCGGTGCTCGCCAGACCGTGACCTCGGCACCGTTCACCGTCCTCGCATCGCAAGGGCCGATTCTCAACCAGATCTCCACGACCAGCGGACCGATCGGCACCTTCGTCACTCTGACTGGGAGTGGCTTCACCGGCACCCAGCAAGTCGTCGTCGGCGGTGTCCCTCAAACCGAGTTCACCGTCCTCAGCGATAACCAGATCCAATTCCGCATTCCGAATCTCGCGCAAGACGGAACGATTGCGGTCGTCACCGCCGCCGGCGTGGCCACCAACGGCCTGGCACTCTCGGGAATCCTGCCGGCCCCCGGCACGCTCGTCACCGTCACCGGCACCGGGTTCGCCGGCGCCACCGGCGTGACCATCGGCGGTGTTGCTGTCGGCTCGTTGAACATCGTCGCCGATACCCGCATCACCTTCACGATGCCCGCGGGGGCCTCGAACGGCACCATCGTCGTCACCAAGCCGACGGGTTCGCCGGCCGCCATGGGCACCACGTTCGACGTGACGCCCTCGGCCTTTCCGCAAATCACCTTTAGCTCGCCCGGCACCGTCCGCAACGCGCAGATCACCATCCAGGGCACCGCGCTCGCCGGGACGACTCAGGTACTTTTCAACGACATCCCGGCCGAATTCACTGTCGTGTCCGACTCGCAACTGAATGCCGTCGTCCCCGATGCGGCCGGTCCCGGAACGATCAAGGTCGTCACACCCGGCGGCTTCGCAATCAGCCCGAACGATTTCCGCATCACCTCCGCTGCGCCGCCGCAACTCTTCGACATCCAAGGGGTCGGCCCGGCCGTCACCTCGCCGGACATCGGCATCATCGGTTCGCAGTTCTTCCTGAACGGAAGCGGACTCGGCAGTATCTTCCGCGTCGAAATGACCCCGATCGACGCCCAAGGCAACATCATCGGCGCAGCGACCGAAGCGAAGCTCCGGGAAAGCGATCTGTCCTTCACGATCCCGACGGTCGCGCCGGGCCTTTACAGCGTGGAAGTGTACGCCAGCACCAAGACGCTCGGCACCGCAGCGGTCGGAGCCGTCAGCGACTTCGGCTCGAACGGCGATACGACCATCCGCACGGCCGTGAACATCCTCGGTCAAGAATTCCGGTATGGCGACGTCATCGAAGTCATCCAGAACGCCCAGCCCGTCATCGACCGGATCGTATCCAAGGCGAAGGACCCCGATGTCGGCGTGACCAACGATGAGGACCGATTGCTTCGCGGCGTGCCGATCAGCATCTTCGGCAGCGGTTTCACCGGTGCCAGCCAGGTCAGCATCGGCGGTTTGACCCTCGACGCCGACGATGGTGAGTTTTTTGTGATTTCGGACGAGGAAATCTCGACGAACATCCCGAACACGGGTGGGCTCTTCACGGGTGTGAACGCCATCACCGGTGCTAAAGTGACCGTGTCGGTGCCCACGTTCACGACGCTCGGTTCCAAGACCTTCCAGTCCACACTCGATTCGCAAGAAGACGTACGGATCGACATCGCGGCCACTCCACCACTCGTCTTCAGCGCCCCGGACGGCGGCGGATTGCTGCCCGGGACCGAAATCACGCTGACCGCCGCCGCCGGGAGCACCTTCTATGGCGTCCGCAATATCCGATTCAGCGGCATCGCTTTCGATAACAACAAAGCCGTCGTATCCCTCGGAGCCGACGATGCCCCGTTCTACCGCGACGCCGCCGCGCCCCCGCCGTTCGTCAATTTCGACTTCCCGAACCTCAACACGGTCGTCGAAGGGAACGGCAAGACGATTCGAGTCCAGATCCCGACGGGTCTGAACAAGATCCCCGATCCGCCGGCGGGGGCGGCCAAGGTCGGCTTCCTCACCGTCACGGCGTTCAACAACGAATCCGGCCTTGGCATCGCCGGGACCGGAACGCCGACGATCATTCCCAACGAGACTCCGAACATCGCCGGCGTCCAGGGGAGCACTTACAACCGCACGATCATCCTCCAGGCTCCGGCCCCGGGGTCGAAGGATCGGCTCTCGCTCATCAGCGTCGATTCCGTCGTCTTCACCACCGAAACCCCGGTCGGCCCCGGCACGATCACCGTCACGCGGGACAACATTCGCCGCGTCTCCGACGGCACCGGTGCCCTCGTCAACCTCGAAGTCGAACTGCCGACCGGCAGCGTCTTCCGCTTCGGAGACGGATCGCTCGGCACCCATAACGGAACGGATACCTTCTCCTGGCCTACCGGCGCCATTAAGGCCGTCGCCGCCGATGGAAATGGTAGCGGGAACTTCACCCGCGGCGATCAGCCGATCCCGCAACTCTTCGAGTTCCTGCCGACCCCGCGGGCCCCGCAGGACAACCGGATCCTCGCCCAGCCGATCTACGAGAATGGTGCCCAGATCAATCAAGGGATCGGCGGCGGACTCGTCGACAACCTCGCGGCCCAGCTGACCAACGGCAACGCGGGCATCGACTTCATCACGCGAACCCTGGGCGGCACCGACCTGATTTCGCGCACGTACCGCTTTGGCTACCAACGCATCGATGTGCCCGTTCCAGGCAACCACGGTCGCGGTGGACCGAACGATGGTTTCCTCAACTCATTCGCCCTCAACCCCGGCTCGCCGAACGGCAACGGCGCCATCAACACGTTCAACAATGTGGTCGGTGGCCGCTTCTACGGGCCAAACCTCCTGCAAAACTTCCCGCTGTTGCAGGTCGTGCAGTCGTCCCTCGACCGCTCGTCGTTCAACACCGCCCTTATCGCCAAGCCGTTCCGCTCCTACCGGATCGACTACTACTACAACCCCAACTTCAACGATCAGGACCCGACCGCACTCCAGACTTCGGTCGCCGGCTACGGCGAGATCTTCCTCGGCTCGAAGATCATCAACACCGACTTCCAGGGGAACGGTTCGATCCTGTTCTCGGTCGGAGTCAAGCAGCCCGACGCCGACGGCAACGTCGTCTTCGCACCCGGCGAGTTCCGCCTGCCGAACAACATGCCGCTGCCCGATCAGGTCGCGAATCCGGGGGCCGGTGTCGTTGTCGCCACCGCGACCGACCTCACCGCGCCAGGCGAATTCGGGCCGACGGTCAACAACGGCCCGGACGGTACCTCGCGGTACAGCTTCTTCCGCCGCGTCGATGCCTCCACCGGCGCGATCAGCGGGCAGGTGATCTTCGACAAGAATGGCAACGGCAAGCAGGACAGCAACGAAGGCGGCGTCGGCAGCGCCACCGTCGAACTCTTCCTTCGCCAGGTCGATGGCAGCCTGCCCGCCAAGGCAAACGTCACCCTCATTACCGATGATGGCGGGGCCTTCACCTTCGATCAAAGCTCGACCCTCGCCGGTCTCGGTCTGCCGAACGGCACGCACCAGATCCGCATCACGCTGCCCACCGGCAAGGACTTCACCTTCTCGGTGCCGGCCGACGGCATCCTGAACCCGACCATCGTGGCCGGGGAAACCGTCACGGGCGTGAACTTCTTCGTCACCGGTACCGGTGCCGCGATCCCGACTGGCAAGATCGGTGGTACGGTCGTCTTCGATCAGGACGCCGACGGTATCATCGACGCCGGCGAACCCGGCATCGCCGGCGCCTCGATCGGATTGTTCCTGCGGCAACCCGACGGAACCTTCGCGACCACGCCGATCCAGACGTTCACCACCGATACGACGGGCACCTACCTGTTCGGCTCACCGCCGGCCGGGACGCCGTTGGCCATCGGAACCTACCAACTGCGGCTGACGCTTCCGAACGGCAAGGACTTCCAGTTCAGCGTGCCGAGCAACGGGATCATCACCCAAGCGATCGCGATGGGCGAGACGGTGACGGGCGTGAACTTCCTCGCCACCGGAACCGGTACCTCCGTGCCACCGGTTCCGCCCCCGCCCCCGCCCCCGCCGCCGCCCCCACCCCCGCCCCCGCCGATCGTTCCCGGCCAGAGCATCCTCGCCATTGGCGCCGACGCCGGAGGCGGGCCGTCCGTGGGAGTCTACGATCAACTGGGTACGTTCCTCTATCAGTTCAACGCCTACGACCCGCGCTTCACCGGCGGCGTCCGCGTGGCCACCGGCGACGTCACCGGCGACGGCAAGGCCGACGTTGTCACCGCGCCTGGCGTTGGCATGCCCGGTCTCGTGAAGGTCTACGACGGCACCACGGGCCTGCAAATCTCGCAGTTCCAACCGTACGAAGATTCCTTCACCGGCGGCGTCTACGTCGCCCTCGGCGACATCGATGGCGACGGCAAGGACGATATCGTCACCGGCACCGGCTTCGGCGGCGGCCCCCGCGTCCAGGTCTTCCGCGGCGGAAGCTTCGACAGCATCGCCAACTTCTTCCCTTACGAAGATACGTTCCGCGGTGGCGTTCTCGTGGCGGCCGGCGATGTCAATGGTGACGGCCGCGCCGATATCGTCACCGGCACCGGCATCGGCGGCGGTCCGCGGGTCCAAGTCTTTTCGGGTGCGGACCTGAAGGTCGTCCTCGCCAACTTCTTCGCCTACGAGTCCACGTTCCGCGGCGGCGTTTTCGCCTCCGTCGGCGATCTCACCGGCGACGGCAAGGCGGAGGTCCTCACCGGCACCGGCGTCGGCGGCGGTCCCGTGGTCAAGGCGTTTTCCCAGGCCGCCCTGGCGACCTTCAACCCGACGCCCAACGCACTCCAATCGTTCTTCGCGTTCGACCCGGGCTTCCGCGGCGGCGTTCGCGTCGATTCGATCGACGGCAACAACGACGGCCGTCTTGACTACGTCGTCTCGGCCGGGCCGGGCGAGAATCCGCTCGTCCGCGTCATCGATTTCGCCACGCTCCAGGACATCTACCGAATCCAGGCGTTCGATCCGAGCTTCCTCGGCGGCGTCTTCGTCGGCGGTACGCACTGAGCCGACGGATTGAATCCACCCATAGCCCGCGGACTCGCGTCTGCGGGCTTTTTCGTTTCCCGGTTCATCGCCCCATGGTCTGGATTCGACCGCTCGGGCGATTAACATAGCCGCACGCCGACGCGCATCGATCGTTCGGCGCATACTTGGGAATCACCACCGATGGCGTTCGATCTGTTCAACCTCTCCGGCGAAGTGGCGGCGGTATTCGGCGGCACGGGCGTGCTAGGCGGTGCGATGGCGGACGCGCTCGCGGCGGCCGGCGCCAAGGTCGCCGTCATCGGCCGCAGCGCGGAGCGCGGTCAGGAGGCTGTCCGGCGCATCGAAGGCGCTGGCGGCACGGCGATGTTCGTCGCCGCCGACGCCATGAGCAAGGATTCGATCGCCGCGGCACGTGATGCCATCCTTGCGAAATGGGGCGTCGTCACGGTGCTCGTCAATGGCGCCGGCGGCAACAAACCCGAAGCCACGATCCCGCCCGGCGGCGACTTCTGCAAGCTGCCGCTGGAGGGCTGGGCCGCCGTCTTCGATCTCAACCTCGTCGGCGGCACGCTGCTGCCCTGCCAGGTCTTCGGCGAGACGATGGTGAAGGCGGGCAAAGGCAGCATCATCAACATCGCGTCGATCGCCTCGATCCTGCCGCTGTCGCGCGTAGTGGCTTACTCCGCCTCGAAGGCCGCCGTCCTGAACCTGACGCAGTGGCTGGCGCGCGAATGGGCCACGAAGGGCGTGCGCGTGAACGCCATCACGCCCGGCTTCTTCCCCGCCGAGCAGAACCGGCGGATGCTGATGAAGGAGGACGGCACCTACACCGAACGCGGTCAGGCGATCATCGGCCACACGCCGATGGGCCGCTTCGGCCAAGCACACGAACTCGCCGGCGTCACCGTCTGGCTCGCCTCGCCGAAGGCGGCCTCCTTCGTCACCGGGCAAAACCTCGTCGTCGACGGCGGCTTCTCGTCCGTTACCATCTGAACCCTGTAGCCTCCAACGGGAGTCGAAAATGGGTCCGCCGCTCCCGCGCCACCCCCCGGCGGACCCACTCCAAATTGGCGGACCCAATTATCTCGTTGGCAGACAAAGAGTTGCGTCGATTCAGTTTCGGCCTTAATACTCGGTGCGCCCGTCCGATCACTTCTTCGGCTTGTCCTTCGCCGCAGCCGCCCGTTTGGCCTCCAGTTCGGCGGCGGCCTTCACCGCCTTCATCTCGTCCTTCGACAGCACCGTCGCGAGCTTCTCCTGGAAGCCCTCGCGGATCGCCTCTGCCTGCCGCTCGCGGATGCGCTTCGTCTCCTCGTCATTCCCCTTCGCGTCGATGAAATCGCCTTGGAACTCCTTCGCCGTCGCCGCCAGCACTTTTGCATAAAGGGCGTTGATCGTCTCGATCTTCTTCTTTTGCTCGGCCGTGAGGATCTCGGCCACGAGTTGGTGTGCCTTCTCGACGGCCTTGCTGCCGCTCCCTTTGACGCGCGCTTCGGGCTGGTCGATCGTCTCGCGGCAGGCGGCTTCGATCTTCTCCGCCTGATCCGCCGTGATGCCGAGGACAGCGTTCAAACCCGGCACGAAGGCGCGGGCGTGCGGCTGCTTCGGCGCGCTCCAGAACGGGAAGTCGCGCAGGGAGGCGGGTTTCTTGTCGGCGGCCGACGCCGTGGGAACGATGAGCGCCGCGACGGCGATGAGGAGGACGCGCGCAAACATGGAAGAGGCTCCATAAGGGAGAAGGGAGTTCGGGAGGCAGAGATTACGATAACCGATGGAATTCGGAAAAGCGAGCAGCGACTATCATTCCGGCACGACGACCGTCTCGCCGCCGGCGCGCGTGCCCAATGCCGGCATCACGTCGTTCGCGGAATACCGGAGGAATCGCACCGAACCGTCGGCAAAGGCGAAATTCGCCCCACCGGAATGAAGAGACCAGAAATGAAACGCATCGCAAATCTGATCGATGCGACCGGATGAAAAATGATATTCGGTAGTGTCACACTCGGGCCTTGAAACATTCCGCTCGCGCACGCCGAGAAGCATTTCGGCCGAGCCGTCTTTCGCTTGCCCCCAACCCCGATACCACCATCCGAGGCGAAGATCGGCCGACGGGGGGCGCTCACCGACGCACAAGGTCTGACTTGTGCCGTCGATAATATCGGAAAGACTCACCAAGGAATCTTTGTAGAGCAAGCCATCGCGCAAAGATTGGTTCGTACCCTCGACACCCAAGTAAGATGTGTATGCGGCTGAGACCGTGCCCACTAACCCCGGCCCTGGAGTCCTTGGATCAGTTGGGAAGGCGAAGTTAACGATAGGGGTAGCCAACAGCTTTGCGTGCGGTGCGTGGCCGTGGAAAACGAGAGGATTCGGATCCGTTGTAAACGCTGTCTGAATTTCATCACACACGGATTGCTTTTCGAGATACGGCAATATCCGTGCGGTCCAGCCGAGGTAGGGATATTTTCCGTTCTCGTGGCGAAGGCTCAATCCAGGTGGCAGAAGGCCGTTTGACCCATGGTATTGATGAAGCGCCAAACCGATCTGCCTGAGACGGTTTTGACAGTTGGTTCGTGCCGCGGCAGCCCGCACGTTTTGAACGGCAGACAGGACCAGACCTACCAACAGCGAAACGATGGCCATCGCTACAATCAATTCGACCATCGTAAATCCAGACCGTTTCGCTAAAACCAATGATGGGCGTGTCGAACTTGGTATTCCCATGTATCCTAGAATCGATAGCGCCAGTCCAGTTCCCGCTGTTCCGATCGACTTACCACCAATTTTCTCTCCGTTCGAACCAAAGCAACCGCAAGAAATGTCGAGGCCCCGAAAAAGGGCCGAGAATTGGACGACTAAGAAAATCGTAAATAGAGGTACGCAAATGGCGATCGCGTGTCGTCGAATGCGCGGTACGAACAGCAAGGCAACTCCAAGCGTGAGTTGTAGATATGGAAGTACCGCGGCAACCACCACGGCCAACCGCGTGGGGAAGAGTCGATACTCGAGGATGCTGTTCAATAGCTGGTACGAGTTTAGAATGTGTGCATGTGCCGAGAGTAGCAACATCGCGGCTACCGTTGCCGACGCAGCGAGGGAGAATGTGCGCAAACAAAGGAAGCGTCGCTGCGATTCGGGTGGAACCTCCGATTGACGATACGTCTCCATGATTATTCCAAGTGTTGGGGACGGCCGCGCGCCAACACTCCGCCGGCCGAAACGTAGCCCTCGACTCCGTTTTCGAGTGTGGAGACCGAGGCGAACCGGCGAATAAGTGAAGACTTGGCCATGGTTTCAGCCCAAGTGCACTCCTTGTTATTGCAATAGAGAACGACATGCGAGCCTGAGGGGATGACCTCCAATATCTTTGCCTTCTTCCAATATGAAGCCGAGATGGGCACGCTCGTGGCCGCCGGCAGTCTTCCGTGAAAATACTGTGGTGGTGTGCGGGTATCGATTGCAACGAAGTCCGTCGGAGCGGCGAGCAATTCCGCAGGGGATAACTTCGCGGGAATTCGGGGAAAAAAGACTCCCTCGATTTGTTCGAGAACTCTTCCGTTGCGGAGGAAACCGGCTGGGTCGATACTGTGGGCCAAGCTCGCAACCACTAAACTGGTACCGGTCAGCACTAAAAATGGATGCAAATGCATACCGGAGAGCGCCCGTAGAATAAACATCAACAAACCGATTGCCATGCCAATTACCCCAATCTTTTTGATCGACGAAATAATCTGAACCTCAAGCCCGTCGGAAGGTTGTAGGATAACGATTGCGTGGCCACTCCAAAGCGACTGTAGTTCCGCCGATGGAATTCTCACTCGGCCGAAACTCGGATCGAATAGTTCCGCACTGTCAGATTGAATATCGATTACCAGCACCCAATGATTGGCGCGCGGCGCATCCGGGCTACTTTTGATGAGTAGAATAACCGGGACGCCGATAAAACAAATGTCCAGGTATGTCGCTTTGGCCATCAGCCGGCATGGAATGCCAAATTCTTCACAGCAGCGGACGATATCCTGCGGAGTACTTCCGTAATCACCACTCAATCGGTCCGGCCGTATCAGCGCGTTCAAATCAACGGGTCGTCCTGTCAAGCGTCCCGCCTGATGTACGCAGTAGAGTCCGCAATAGAGATCATTGGCGCCAGATTCGTCGACTAAATGCACGGGGAATGGTGGATCTGCCGCATCAGACGGGAGCGACATCAACACGATTGCCGTACCGATCAATAGTTGTCGCATTATGCTGGATTCCCACGCCTGGCCGCTAATCTTTTGAGAAGATAGCGAAAACCGATGAACGACGCGATGATTGCTAGTAACGTTAAAGGTACATATACAAACGCTCCGCGCGATCGTCGTTCCACGACAAACTCTTGTAAGGCTGCCCCATCTACTTGTCGAACGACATCGCCTTTTTGATAGGAGAGCGCGAGGGATTGATATTCGGGGTCCACCGAATTGACATGCTCGCCATCCGGAATGGGAATTTTCAATGCCTCGATCTCGGCCGCGTCGTTGCACTTCCGGTATTCAACCAAGCGAATGGTGAACTCGGAACGGTGTACCGCGTTCGCGGACGACTGCGACTGGTGGACGACGATAACGTCGAACGGTCGGTCTTTATGATCCGAGTAAATGACCCGAAATCCCGACGATGCTGAAATCAGCCCTTCGGGAACAGCACCGATGGCCGCTTCTCTCACGTCTGCCAGAGTGGAACCGTTCGAGAGATGCGTATAGACGTCAGTCGCTTTTTGTTGGAATTCGATTTCCGTGATCCGTTCCCGGCCGGCGATTGTCTTCATCGTGCCCGTCAGGACACCAAACTCCGTGACGTATTCAACCGCGGTCGCGCCGGCGTCCTTTTGAACGATTCTCGATGGCGGGATTTCCAGCAAATCAACGATGTTCTTTGAGGTCGGTCCAAACGTGGAAACGATCGAATCCAATCGAACTTGCCGCGTGACGGCCCGGAGACCCGCTTCATATGTTTGCTTCGGATCGACACTGATGGATCTGATTCTCCGCTCTTTCTTGTCGTCGAGCGAGAACTTAACGCCGAAGCACCGTCGCCCGTTGGTAATGTACTTCTGTTCGTGAAAGATCGATGCTGGCGCGGTTCGGCCATCATCCATCATTCGCGGATGAATCGTGATTGAATTCTCAGAAAAGACAATGGAACCCAACTTGGCAAAGGTCATGATGTGCGACGCCCTTAACAGGATCGATTTGTTCTTTGTCACGACCATGCCGCCCTGCATGCGTACGATACTGTGATCCAGAACATCATCGCGCAAGTGGCGCATGGCCGTGCGGATTCTGTGGCCCACGGCTGCATCTTCTGCCTGAACGGAGCGTGCCGTGCAAATTATTGCAATTCCAATCGCCAGTATATTTGAACCAAACATGGATGTGGACCCAGGGACCGATTATTCTGGCATGAGCTCACACGCTCATCAGTGCCAATCCCAATAGAAGCTGACCGCAAGAAGGTGATATCGATACAAGCTGGAATTCCGCATTTCTCGCGGACTCAATCAGTTCATCATCGGTCTGAACAAAGGTTCTTCGTCCGAAAGCGGTACACGCCACGCACCCATGCACCGGTTCGAAATCATGGAGAAGGCATTTCGCAACCGAGCAATGCAGGGAAACGGTCTGGTTGCTTGCAGTTATCGAGATCAATGAAACATTCGCTGGCTTGTTCCGAAAGTCCGGGCGTACGGGTTCGATCGGTCCCGCTGCTGACAATATACTTGACATAATCGGTGTTGCATGTCATCCCTGGCTTATGACCGCAGTTTGAAGTCGTCTCTTTACCCGTGCATGTCTCCGCTGGGTCACCGCCACTGGCGTCGATCATATCCGGGTTAAATAGTCCGATTGACGAAATGAAATGGATCGCGCTCGCTGTTAAGCCGATCACGAACAACTTGGAAATCGATCGCGACATACGTACTGCTCCCTATCGAGTGAGGAACGCCTTGTGTGTCTTCACGTTTTGAGAACTAACGCGATCGCTTAACGAACGTATTGGAATCACCGGAAAGCACGAAGCATTTCCCACGTTAACGGGGGGGGGGGGGGGGGGGGGGGGGGGTCAAGCGAAAAAGCAAATAATTTGTAGAATTAAGTTAAAATATGGCTCGTGTGTGCTAACGATCATAAGAAAAACCTGTTTGACCTTTGTCTAGCTCATCCCGTCCGCGCCCAGTCCTTTCGCTGCCGGCTCGACGGGATGTTCATCGCCTCGCGGTACTTCGTCACGGTGCGGCGAGCGACCGTCAGGCCGAAGGCCTTGAATTTGTCGACGATCTCCTCATCGGAGAGGGGCTTCGCCTTGTCCTCGGCCGAGATGATCTCCTGCAGCTTCTGCTTGATCGTCTCCCAGGCGACGTCCTCGCCGGTCTGGGCGTTCTTCGTTCCGCCGCCGAAGAACCGCCGCAAGGGGAAGACGCCGCGCGGTGTCTCCACCCACTTATCGTCCACGGCGCGGCTCACGGTCGTCACGTGCACGCCGACCTTCTCCGCGATCTGCTCCATTTTGAGCGGTTGAATATGGTCTGGCCCCTTTTCCAGGAAGCCGCGCTGGTAGGACATGATCTCGCGGATCACCTTCGTGAGCGTATTCCGCCGCTGCTCGATCGCCTCGACAAGCCAGTTGGCCATGCGGTACTTCTTGATCAGTTCCTCGCGGACCTTCGGGTCGACGGTCTTGTCCTTGAGCTGATCGGCGAAACGGGAATTCACGCGGACGTTCGGCGTCCAGTCCTTCGTGAGCTTGATGGCGAATTCGCCGCCGTCGTCCCATGTGACGACGGCATCGGGGACGACGAATTGCGTTCCTTCGGAAACGAATCGCGCCCCGGGGCGCGGATCGAGCCGCTTGAGTTCGTCGATGGCTTCCTGGATGGTCTCGATGTCGGCACCGGTGCGGCGCTGGATGGCGGGCAGGCGGTTGTGCGCGACATCCTCCAGATGGTGCTGGATGATGGCGGCGACGAGGTCGGCGTGCTCGATGTCGTCGTCGACCTGCAGCAGCAGGCACTCCTTGGTATCGCGGGCACCGACACCGGCGGGCTCGAGCTTGTGAACGATGTGCAACGCCTCCTCGACGGCGGCGAGGGTGACGGCGCGGCCGGTCATCGTCTCGAACGAGACGGCCAGTTCGTCGAACGGGATCGGCCGGGGCGTGCGGCGTTCCGGATCGTGGTGCAGCAGATAGCCGTTCTCGTCGAGGTGGGAGATGACGAATTCGACGAGTTCGTACTGCTCGGGCGTGAGGTCGAGGATGCCGAGTTGTTCGGTCAGGTGCTCCTGCAGGGACTGCGGCGCGTCGGCGACGTTTTGCATCGCTTCGAGTTTCTTGTCGCCGAGTTCGTCGCGCAGGGAGCGGCTGGGGCGGTGTTCCTCGTTGAAGTGGTCGCCCCAGTCGCGGTTGATTTCATCCATGCGGGCGAATTCGATGTCGCCGGTGTTGTCGTGTTTGAGCGGGGCATCGGCGTTGAACTCGCCGTCGGCGGGCGCCTCGTGGGTGGCGTGCTTCTCGCGCACTTCGAGGAAGGGGTTCTCCTGCAGTTCGGTCGTCAGTTTCTCCTGAAGCTGCATGACGGAAAGCTGAAGCACTTCCATGGACTGGATCATGCGGGGCGCGAGGTGCATCCCCATCGTCTGCTTCTGGTGCAGACCCATCCCGAGGTTCATGCCACTCATTCCGATACCCCTGAATTCGGAATGCGGAATTCGGAATGCGGATTGAAATCCGAAATCCGAAGACCGCGTCCACACTGTTCCAATCGCGGGGTCGGCCGGTTTTCGGTTTTCCATTCCGAATTCCGCATTCCGAATTCCGCATTCTTAAAAGGCTTTTCTCCCATCCAAGGCATCGGCCAGGATCTGGGAGTTCACCAGTTCGAGGGACGCCCCGGAGGGGATGCCGCGGGCGAGGCGGGTGACGGCGACGCCGGTGCCGGCGAGCAGGTTGGATGCCAGGAGGGCGGTGCCGTCGCCTTCGAGCGTCGGACTGGTGGCGAGAATCACTTCCCGGACACCGCCGCGGCGGACCCGGCCGACGAGTTGCGCGAGCGTGAGATTTTCGGGGCCGACGTTCTCGAGCGGGGCGAGGCGCCCGCCGAGCACGTGGTAGACGCCGCGATAGGTTCCGGCCTTCTCGAAGAGGCCGACGTCGCGCGGCGTCTCGACGACGCAGATCTGCCCGGCATCGCGCCCTCGGTTCGAACAGATCGGGCACAGCTCGCCATCCGTCAGGTTGTAGCACTCCCGGCAGGGATGCACCTTTTCCACCACGGCCCGGAGCGCCGCGGCCAGTCCGGCGGCGACTTTCCGGTCCCCGGCGAGCAGGAAATGGGCGATGCGCTCGGCGCTCTTCGGGCCGATGCCGGGGAGTTTCTCCAGCTCGTCGAGCAGACCTTGGATCGCGGGGACCGATACCGTCATGGTTGGAATTCCTTCACCCGCCGAGTCCGCCGAGCATGCTCGGCGGCAGGCCGAGGGAACCGGCCATCTTGGCCGTTTCGGCGGCGACCTGTTCGCGGCACTTCGCCATCGCGGCGTTGACGGCCGACACGATCAGGTCATCGAGCATTTCGCGATCGTTCAATTGCATTGCGGCGTCGGACAATTTCACGCCGAGAAGTTCCATCCGGCCGCTGACTTTCGCGGTCACCAGCCCGCCACCGGAAGCCGCCTCGGCGGTAATTTTGCCGATCGACTCCTGAAATTTTTGCATCTCCTCCTGGATCTTGCCTTTGTTGCCGAGGAGGCTCATCATCGAGCCGAGTTCCTTGAACATGGTCAGTCCTCGTCATCTGTCGGAAGGTCGATCGTGGCGACCGGAACGGCGTCCGGGGTGGTAGCCGGCATGGCCAATGGATTGAAACCCGGATCGACTTTGACGATCTGGGCGCCCAAGGCTTCGGCGGCGGCCTTGAACAGGGGCAGGTCCATCAGGTCCTTGTTGCGGAGCGGCGCAGGCTCGTTCGCCTTCGGGGCGTCGGTCGCAACTGGTTTCGGGGTCTGATCTTTCGACTTTTCAACCCGAACGGACCACTCCTGACCCGTCAGCTTGAGTAAATGTTGGCGAATGGATTCGAGAGTCGCTTCCGTCGCCAGTGAATCATACGCGGAATTATACTCTTCGGGGACGCGAATTGCCAGTGCATTTGGCCCCAAAATTGCAGGCAAACCGGCTTGACGAAGGTGATTTCCGCGTATCGGACCCAGCTTTTCAATCAACAACGACCACAATTCCGGAAGGGTGTGATCGCCATCCGCTGGCTTCGAATCCTCAGCGGCTGTCAGTGGTTTTTTTTTTGCCGCCTCCGCCAAGGTTCCCGGTGCCTTCGCCGCCGGCAACGAGCCCTGCCCCAAGACGGCGGCCGCCAGTTGCCCGACCGAAAGCAACTCCCCCAAACGCGCCAGCCGAACGACCGCCATCTCGATGAGGACCGCGCCGTGGGTGCTGGCGCGGAGTTTCTGCTTGGTGGCGGCGAGGATGTCCAGGCCGGCGAGGACGGTGTCGAGGGTGGTGCCGGCGGCGTGGCCCTTCATTTTGGCGAGCAGGGCCGGAGTCGCTTCGATCTCCCCGTAGTCCGGGCCGGCGGTGAGCAGGAGCATGAGGCCGCGCCAGTAGTCGACGAGCTGGTCGAGCAGTTCGCCGAGTTGCATCCCACGCGCGGCCGCGTCGTGGATGATCTTGAGCCCAACCTTGGCGTCGCCGGCGAAGATGGCGTCGGCGAGCGCGGCCACGCGGTCGTCGCCGGCGGTGCCGAAGACGGCGTGCAGCTTCTCGGCCGTCAGGTGACCTTCGCTGAACGCCATCATCTGGTCGAGCAGCGATTGCGAGTCGCGCATCGAGCCGGCGGCGCGCTTGGCGAGGATGTGCAGCGCCTCGTCGTCGGCCTTGAGGCCTTCCTTCGCGACGACGTTCTTCAGGGCGGCGAAGATCTTGGCGGTGGAGACGTGGGCGAAGTCGAACCGCTGGCAGCGCGAGAGGATCGTGATCGGGATCTTCTGCGCCTCGGTGGTGGCGAAGATGAACTTGACGTGCGGCGGCGGTTCTTCAAGCGTCTTGAGCAGCGCGTTGAACGCCGGCGTCGTCAGCATGTGGACTTCGTCGATGATGTAGATCTTGTAGCGGGCGCGGGCGGGGCGGAAACCGACATTGCCGCGAAGGTCGCGGATCTCCTCCACCTTGTTGTTGCTGGCGCCGTCGATCTCGATGGTGTCGAGGTCCTCACCGACGGCGATGGCCTTGCAGATGTCGCACTGGTCGCACGGCGTGGCGGTGGGCCCTTTCTCGCAGTTGAGCGCCTTGGCGAGGATGCGCGCGCTGGAGGTCTTGCCGACGCCGCGGGCACCGGTGAAGAGGTAGGCGTGGGCGACGCGGCCGGAGTTCAGCGCATTGACGAGCGCATTCGCGACGTGTTCCTGGCCGATCAGGTCCGCGAATTGCTGCGGCCGGTAACGCCGCGCGACGACGGTGTACTCGGCCGGCGGAGGGGGTGCCGCGTCGGCGGGTTTGGGTTTCGCTTTGGCCATCGTCGGGAAATTGTATGCGCCAAGGACAATCAAATATAACGTTCCGCATGACCCTGACCCGCCGTGAATGGCTCGCCGCGACCGCCGTCGCAGGTATCGTTCCCCCGGTCCCCGCCGCGCCGGCGCCCGTCGTCGTCGATACGCACACGCACTTCTACGACCCGACGCGCCCCGGCGGCGTGCCGTGGCCGGGCAAGGACGACAAGGTCCTCTACCGCCCCGTGCTCCCGGCCGAATACCGCAAGATGGCGGCACCGCTCGGCGTCACCGGCACCGTCGTCGTCGAGGCGTCGCCCCTCGTAGAAGACAACCAATGGCTGCTCGACCTCGCGAAGGACGAGCCGTTCCTGTTCGGCGTCGTCGGTCGATTGATCCCGACCGATGCCGACTTCGCGAAGAACCTCGACCGCTTCGCGAAGAACCCGCTCTTTCGCGGGATCCGGAACGCGCACGGCGAGGTGAAGAAGGCCCTCGCGGACGATGCCGTGCTGAAGAACATCGCGCGTCTCGCGGAGAAGGCCCTCGCGCTGGACGTGAACGGCGGGCCGGAACTGCTCGCGGACGTGGCCAAGCTCGCCGAGAAGCTGCCGAAGCTGCGGATCGTCGTGAACCACATGGCCAACCCGACGATCGACGGGAAGAAGCCGGCCGACGAGTACGTCAGGAATCTGAAGGCGGCGGCGCAGCCGAACGTCTGGTGCAAGCTGTCGGCACTCGTCGAGGGGTCGCGGAAGCGCGGTGCGGCGCCAAAGGAATTGGATTTCTACCGGCCGACAGTCGATGCCATCTGGAACGCGTTCGGCGAGGATCGAGTCGTATTCGGTTCGAACTGGCCGGTGAGCGATCATTACGCGAGTTTCGATACGGTGTTCTCGCTGGCGAAACGCTACCTGACGGAAAAGAAGGCGGTCGACAAGGTGTTCGGCGCGAACGCCGTTGCCGCGTACAAGCTGACACGGAAATGAAACGGGGAGCCGGACTCGCGTCCCGCTCCCCGAAGATCCCCTCTCGCGGTCACTCCGCCCGCAGGCCGGCGGATTCCGTGATGCGATCGAACGAGGCGCGCGAGGTGACGTAGCTGATCAGTTGCACGACGTCGCGCGGGCCGGCGAGCTTCACCGCGGCCGCCACATCGTCGTCCGAGAGGACCACCGGCGAGGCCGCCAGCTTCTTCGCGACCGTGAACATCGCTTGCTCGGTCGGCGTGAAACCTTTCCAGTCGCCGTCGAGCGCGTAGATCCGATCGTCGGTCTGGCCAAGCGCCGCGAGGCGCTTCTTGGCCTCCGCCGTGGCGTACCAGGCCCGATCCTGCCGCGCGATGATCCAGCTCACCTGCGCCTTGAGGAGTGGGGTCAGGTCACCTTTCGTTTCGGCCGAGATCTGGCTCGCGACACGGGACTTCGCTTGTTCCGGGAATGTCGCCAGCAGCCGGATCCATTGCGGCAGCTCGCCCTTCGGATAGTCGGCCGGCACGACCGCGCGCGCCTTGGCGTCGTCCACGAGCGGCAGGCGCGGCGTCCGCTTCGCCGCGGCGGCGAGCGCCGCTTCGGTATCGATTCGGTTCTCGAGCGCCGGGCGCTTGCAGACCGTCGCGCGCGACGGGCCGCCGGTCTTCGGATCGATCTCCAACGGCGACACCTTCGTGACGGCGCTCTTGTACTTGTCCGCCGTCGGTGTCAGGTACGTGTGCTTCTCCGTCGTCGCCGGGCGCTCGGTGCCCCCGCGGCCGAAGCCGCCGCTGCCTTCGTTCTGCGGCACGCCGGTGCCTTCCTTCCACCGGTTGATGGAATTATTCCCCGCCATCGACAGGATCATTTCCAGAATCTTCTCGTTGGAAAAGTGTTTGCGCAGCCCCTCGATGTCCGCATCGTTGAGCAGGTGCGGGTTGTTCGTGAACTTCACCGCGAACGCGAACGCGACTTTCTGCGGTTCGCCGAAGGCGTTCCAGTCGCTGTCGAGCGCCGCAATCTCGTCTTCCTTCATGCCGGCGCGGAGCAGCTTGCTCTCCTGGTGGCCCTGGCAGTACTGGCAGTTGTTGGCGCGGGACACGAGCCAGAAGAGTTGCACCTTGAAGGTGTTGTCGAGCGTTGCCTCGGTGCCGGTCGGACCGAAGCCGAATCCGCTTCCCCCGCGACCGCCGCCTGCGCCGCGGCCATCGCCCGATTGCGGCATGTAATGGTAGCGCAGTCGGCTTTCGTAGCCGCCGCCGCGCTCGCCGAGCTTCGCCTTGTCTTCCTCGGTGAGTTCCGGCAGCGGAATACGCGGCTTGCGCGCCTTCATGTCTTCGAGGTACTGCTTCATCTCCGGCCGCGTCAACGGCGTCGGACGGGGTTCGTTGGTCGGCAGGTCGGCGCCGAACGCGGCGTTCGCCGCGAATCCGCCGAACAATGTCAAGAGAACGCGTTTCATGTGAGTATCCGTAGGAGAGAGGAATATCAGTCGAGCGGCAGCCGCGCCGTTTCGGTCACGCGGTTCAGGAACGCCGCGTTGCAGACGTTGTGTACGATCTCGGCGACTTCCTTGTCCTTGAAGTGCTTCCGAAGGCCTTCGACGTCCGTATCGCTGACGGTCGCCGGCGCCATCGAAAGCTTGCGGGCGAAGGCGATCGCGAGCCGTTCCGATTCCGGCAGGTCTTTCGCGTCGCCGTCAAGGGCGAAGATCTGGTCGTCGGTGAAACCAAGCGCCCTCAATCGCGCCTTGGCGCGGGCGAGGGCGTACCACGCGCGGTCGACCCGCGCCGCGGTCCATGCGATCTCCGCCTGGACGCGAGCGGGCAGCAACCCCTTTTCGGCGGCATTCTTCATCCCGGACACGCGCGATTCGCCGGATCGCGGAAACACGGCCAGCAGGCGCACCCACTGCGGCGCGGTGCCCGCGCCCTTCCAGAGTTCCGCCGCCGCCTTCTCCTCCGCCAACGGCAGCGCGGCCGTGCGATCCTTAGCCGCCTTCCAGTGCGCCTCGACCGCCGCGCGGTCCTCGAGCGCCGGCCGCGCCGGCCACGACGGCGGCGAACCCTTCACGCACTTCTCCGGCAGCGGTGCCACCAGCGACACGATGTCCTTGAACTTCGCGCTCGTCGGCGTCGTGAACTTGCTCAGGTCCGGCCCTTCCTTGCCGTCTTCGCGGCGGAACTGGCCCGACGCCTCCGCCGGGATGTTCAATCCGTCCGTCCAGCGGTTCGTCGCGTTGTACCCGGCGACGGTGACTACGATTTCCAGCACCTCGTTCGGCTTGTAGTGCTTTTTCATCGCGTCGAGGTCGGACGTGCCCACGAGGTGCGGCGTCTGCGTAAGTTTCTTCGTGAACGCGAACGCGGTCTTCTCGGCTACGGTGAACCGGGACCAGTCGGCGTCGAGCGCAGCGATCTCGTCGTCGCTCACACCGGCGACGGCGAGTTTCTGCTCCTGGTGGCCGAGGCAGTAGTAGCAGTTGTTGGCGCGGGACGCGATCCAAAAGAGCTTGACCTTGAAGGTGTTGTCGAGGGTCATGGCCGGGTCGCGGCCCGCGCCGGTCCGGTTGCCGCCGGCACCACCCGTGCCCGTCCCGGTGCCGCCGAACCCGCCGCCGAGGTGGCCGAGGTAATACTGCCGGAAGCGGCCGTTGTTCACGCCGCGGCCTTCGGCTTCGGGCGGCGCGGGCAGGCGCGGGCGCGCTGTCTTGTGCGCTTCCATCGCCTCTTTTTCTTCAACGCGCGTCGCGGGTACAAGTTTGGGTGCCGCCGCCGGCGGGGTGTCACCCGATACGAACAAAAGCGTGGAGAGGATCAGCGGAGTCATGGTCAATCGTCCTCGCGGGAGATCGCGGTGTTGGGTTCGGTGACGACGCGATAGGCGACCTTTTTCGCGCCTTTGCCGCCATCGATGGTGAGAGAAACGTCGTAGCGGAAGCCGGTGCCGTGGGGCTTTCCTTCGCCTTCGACCTTGTAATCCGTGAGTTTGGCACCGCGTTTGAAGTCCGCATCGATCAGGTAGACCGGCGGCGATTGGCCCTTCAATTCGGCCTCGGTTTTTCCCGCCTTCCAGCCGCCGAGCGCAGCGTCGAGCGCCGGGCGCGACTTCTCGGCCGTGGTCGCCATCGAAAGCGGATCGGAAGAGGAACAGCCGGCCAGCGCGAACGCCAGGCACGGAACCAGTAAGCGAAGCATGTCGGGATTCCGTTGGGGGAATGTCCGCGCGCGGCCCGATCGGGCCGCGCGCCAAGGGTATTACTCGATGATGGTTTCACCGCCGTCGCGGGACCCCATCGCGCGCCACGCCACGATGTTGATCGAGTTCGGCACGAAGCGGATCGAGCCATCCATCATCCCGACCATGACGCCGCCGGAGTGCTGGCTCTTCGCGGTGGTCGCGATGCGGCCGGGCGGGTACATGCACGACCGCGTGTTCGGCAGCGAAACGTGATAGTACTTCGTGGTCGAGTGGTAGCCGCGCAGCCACGGCGCGCCGACGTCCGAGACGCCTTGCATGCTGAGGTTGTTCACGTCGACCGCGGCGCACATCGCCACCGATTCGTCCGCGGTGTTCGGATAGGTGCCGGGCTCAAAAGTGTCGGTAAAGGTCGATTGGCCCTGGTTGAAGTCGCCCTTGAGGTGCTCGCTCCAGCCGGCCGTATTGCTCAGGCCATCGGTGATCGACGCGAATCGCGTGGTGATTAGTTGCGGGACGAACGGACCGTTCGGCCGCGGCATCGTGGAGTTCGCGCCGGTGGTCGACGGCTGGCCGTTCAGGAGCGTATCACCGGAATTCGTGCGATAGTTGTTGCCCGCCCAACCGGCCGGTACCTGCGTCACCGGGTCGGACGGGCAGAGGAACGTCTTGATGTTCTGCGCCCGCGCGTTTGCGTTGTTCGCGTGGTTGTGGCTCACGGTGAGATCGATCAATCGGAAGATGTTGTCCTGCTCGATGTGCGGCAGGAGATACGCATGTGCCGAAATACCGGTCGACCGTGCATCGGACGCGGGCAGGTGGCCGTTCACGTCGTGGAAGTTGTGCGTGGCAAGTCCGAGTTGCTTGAGGTTGTTCGTGCATTGCGATCGGGCGGCGGCTTCGCGTACCTTCTGCACCGCTGGCAGCAGAAGACCGATCAGGATCGCGATGATCGCGATGACGACCAGCAGTTCGATCAGGGTGAACCCCTTGCGGGAACGTGTGACCATGGAAACACCTGGATGAAAGAATGAAACGGAACGAGAACGTACGCGGACCCCATCGGGGACGCGGGAAGAATCCGCGCGGACGCGAAGCGGCCGCGCATTCATCGGGAACAAATCGTGGCGCGGACGCGGAGTCCGGCCGTCAACGAAGGGAGCGGGGCTGCACGGAACGTGCGCGAACGCGAACGACCGACGCGATGGTTACGGAGGCGTGCGCTGCGGAACCTCCGCGCGAGCGCAGGCGCGCATTCACCGGTCGGCCATCAGATGGATCGGGGGGGATGGAATGGCACGGAGGACCGGCGAACAGGCCGGCCAAGGGAATCGGGAATTGATCGGAAGGCATCGGCACGGAACGGCGAGAATTTCCAAACGCTCGAGAGCGTGCAAGCTTCCTGCGAGGTGTGCAGTTTCGTCGGCATCGACGGGGGAAGGACGGGCGGCGCGGTCGGGCGTTCGGAACAATGCGGGCCGGTGCAAGGAGTCTTCGGCCGATCCGGCGAGGCATCGTCATGAGCGCCGTGACCGCCGAGGGTCAGCATCGGTTCGCCGCAACCCGCGTTGGCTTTCCCTTCGCTCGAAACGAACGCGAACGCGAGCAGGAAACCTGCCACGGCGAATCGGATCGATGATGGGAGTCGAACGGAGAACATGAAGCAATCCAGCGTTCAAAGCCGATGCTAACCTTGAGCAAGAGTCAAGTCAACAAATTCCTGCAAGAATCTTTCCAAAAGGTACGATTTCGGACATTCGACAGTTCGGTTCTGTGCAGATCGTTCCGTCGTTTTTGGCCACTCTGCAATCGGGAATCGGACGATTCCAGTTTTCAAGACGATTGGAAAGTTGGCGCGGGGAATGCGGAAAGACATTGTGCCGATTCCCCGATTCGGGAGTCCGTCCGGGTCCGGAACCGGATAATAATCCGCATGCCACCCCCGACGCGCGACGAACTCGCTTCCCGCTACCTCGACCAACTGCCGTACCCGCCGTACCCGGTGCAGGAAGACGCGCTTCTCGCATGGTTCACCTCCGAACAGGGCGTGCTCGTCTGCGCGCCGACAGGCACGGGCAAGACGCTCATCGCGCAGGCCGCGCTGTACGAGGCACTTCACTCGGGCACCGTCGCCTACTACACCACACCGCTCATCGCGCTCACCGACCAGAAATTCCAGGAGATGCAGGCCGCCGCCGAGCGCTGGGGTTTCCCGAAGGAGTCGATCGGCCTCGTGACGGGCAACCGCAAGGTGAACCCGGGCGCGAAGGTGCTCGTCGTCGTCGCCGAGATTCTCTTGAACCGGTTGCTGCACCCCGAGGGGTTCGACTTCCACAACGTCTCGGCCGTCGTCATGGACGAGTTCCACAGCTTCGCCGACCCCGAGCGCGGTATTGTCTGGGAGCTCTCGCTGGCGCTGCTGCCCAAGCATATCCGGCTGCTGTTGCTGTCCGCGACGGTCGGGAACTCGGTCGAGTTCCTGAACTGGCTGGAGCGCTGCCACGGGCGCAAGCTCGAACTGGCCGAGGGCCGCGAGCGCAAGATTCCGCTGACGTATCACTGGAGCCCCGACGAATACCTCAACGACCTGCTCGTGGAGATGGCGAAGGGGGACGATGCGACGCGCAAGACGCCGGCGCTGGTGTTCGCGTTCAACCGGGACGAATGCTGGTCGATCGCGGAGCAGTTGAAGGGGCTGGACCTGCTGAACCCGGCGCAGAAGTCGGCGTTGAACGCGGAGGTGGACAAGCTGGAATGGCCGCACGGCGTGGGGCCGAAGCTCAAGCAGATGCTGCGCCGGGGTGTGGGCGTCCACCACGCGGGGCTGCTGCCGAAGTACCGGCGCGTCGTCGAGCGCCTCTTCGAGCAGAAGCTCCTGAGCGTCGCGCTGTGCACCGAGACGCTCGCGGCCGGGATCAACCTGCCGGCGCGGTCGGTGGTGCTGACGGCGCTCGTGAAAGGGCCGTTCGGCAAGGAGAAGCTGATCGACCCGAGTTCGGCGCACCAGATCTTCGGCCGCGCGGGCCGACCGCAATTCGATACCGAAGGCCACGTCTACGCCGGGCCGCACGAGGACGACATCCGCATCGCGAAGTGGAAGAAGCAGTACGATCAGATTCCGGAGACGACGAAAGATCCGGGACTTTTGAAAGCGAAGAAGGCGCTCCTGAAGAAGAAGCCGACGCGGAACTCGACGAGGAAGTATTGGACCGAAACGGATTTCGACAAGCTGAAGGCCGCCCCGCCGGCGCGGCTGTACAGCAAGGGTCCGCTGCCGTGGCGGTTGCTGGCGTACCTCCTCAAGGTCTCGCCGGAGGTGGATCTGATCCGCAACGTTGTTCGGAAACGATTGCTCGATCAGCCGCGCATCGAGGCCGGTATGAAGCAGCTCGACCGGATGCTGATGACGCTGCACGAGAGGGGCTTCGTGACACTGGAGCCGGAACCGCCGAAGGAAGAACCGGGCGTATCGACTCATTCTCCCTCCCCCTTGAAGGGGGAGGGCGGGGTGGGGGTGACGGGGAGTGCAACCAGTTTTCATTTGCCCCCACCCCTCACCCTAACCCTCCCCCTCAAGGGGAGAGGGGACAAGAAAGGGGGAGGGGACGCCGCGGGCATACCCACGGCCGAGCCGCGCTACCAGGCCGCGCGCGCCGTGCCGACTCCCGAACTGGACAAGCTGCTCGTCTTCCGCGCCTGCCACCCGATCTACGGCGCGTTCCTCGTCGATCTCCTCGGCAAGGCGAACCCGGACGAACGCATTCAGCTTCTCGAATCGGTCCTGGAGATTCCGCGGCCGCTGCTCAAGTTCGTCCGCATTCCCGGCGACATTCCCCCGGGGCCGCTCGCCACCGAGATGCTTGACCCGGAACTGATCGCGCGCGGGCTCATCCAGGCGAAGCCGCCGAAGGTCGAGGGCGAAGAGGAGGAGGAAGAAGAGGAATTCGAGGAGCGCCCGCCGACGCTCGCCGAAAAGGCGAAGATGCTCTTCGACGCGAAGTTCCCGGACCTCGCGGACGTCACGGTGCAATCCGTTTGGGCGGCCGGCGAAGTGTTGCGTTACGGCGGCAACTTCAACCAGTACGTCACGTCGAATGATCTCACGAAACAGGAAGGGATCATCTTCCGACACCTGCTGCGCTTCATCCTCCTGATCGAAGAGTTCGTGCAATTGACGCCGCCGGGGATCGACCCGGCTCAATGGAAGGCGGAGCTGCGCGACTTGGCGGACAAGCTGACGGAGGCGTGCCGGAAGGTGGACCCGGCGAGCACGGAGGAGACGATCGCGAAGGCGCACGCGGCGGACGTGGTGGAAGGGGAGGAGCACGCGAAGCCGGCGACGGCGGAGTCGGTCGAGCGGGCGTTCGGTGCGGGGCTGCTGGATTGAGGCGGCCCGGAATCGGCGCGGGGCTGGCCCGGTGCGGTGGGCATGGTGTAACATGACACGCGGTCCCGAATCGATTTCGACCTTCCTCAAGCGGCCGAGCGATGCCCCACCTCGACGAACCGACCCCGGCCTACGAGCGGACGCAAGCGGCCGGCGCGGACCAACAAACCCTATCGGCAGCGCTGTCGGGCGCGGCCGCGCCGGCGGGCTACGAGCTGCGCGACGAGGTCGGCCGCGGCGGCATGGGCGTCGTCTACCGCGCGTTCGATCTCAGCCTCAGTCGCGAAGTCGCCGTCAAGCTGTTGCAGGATCAGTTCCCCGCCGTCGGCACCGCGGCCGTGCGCTTCCTCGAGGAAGCCCGCATCACGGCGCAGCTCCAGCACCCGGGCATCCCGGCGGTGCATCAGGTGGGCGTGCTGCCGAACGGCCGGCCGTTCCTCGCCATGAAACTGATCAAGGGGGAAACGCTCGATCGGCTGTTGAAGGCGCGGCCCGACCCGGCGGCGGAGCGCGGGCGTTTCCTGCTCATCTTCGAAGCGATCGCGCTGGCGCTGGCTTACGCGCACAGCCGGCGCGTCATCCACCGCGACTTGAAGCCGGCGAACGTGATGGTCGGCGCGTTCGGCGAAACGCAGGTGATGGATTGGGGCCTCGCGAAGGTGCTGGGCGAATCGCCGACGCCGCGGCCGGAGTCGAACGAGACCACGAAGATCCGATCGGATCGGGACTCGAACTCCGACGCGAGCACGCAGTACGGGCAGTTCATGGGCACGCCGGCGTTCATGCCGCCGGAGCAGGCGATCGGCGCCGTGGACCGGATCGACGAGCGCTCGGATGTGTTCGGTTTGGGCGCGATCCTGTGCGTGATCCTGACGGGCCAGCCGCCGTTCGTGGGCAGCGATGCGGAGACGACGCGCCAGTTGGCGGCGCGGGGGAAGGTGGACGATGCGTTCGCGCGGCTGGACGCGTGCGGGGCGGACCCGGAGTTGATCGCGCTGACTAAGCGTTGCCTTGCGGTGGAACCGGCGGACCGGCCGACGAACGCGGGGGAGTTGGCGGCGGCGCTCGCGGCCTACCGGACCGGTGCGGAGGAGCGGGCGCGGCGGACGGAGCTGGCGCGCGCGGCCGGGGACGCCCGGCGGCGG
>JALHPZ010000019.1 GCA_022842245.1 Gemmataceae bacterium | reverse complement strand
CCGAGGGATGAAAGTGGCTGGTCGGATCGGATGGCGTAGTCCGATCCCAGGAGGTAAACTGTCACCGAGCGCCACACTTCTCAATCGGCGAGCGCTGCACTTCTCGATCGGCGTTTACAGGTTGCGAAGGATCCAAACTCCCGGCAGGGTGATTGTGGGCGATGATGACCGCTGAGCTTGCTGTTTGTAACGCGACAGCAAGCACCAATCGCAGATCGACCGGGGTATGATTGATCCCGCCCGTATGCAGTTTCACCCAACCAAGCACCTCGTTGGCACCGTTCAGGCAAAGCAGAATGAATTCTTCGCGGAGTTCGATCGTGTCATCATCCCAGACGCTCCGAAGGTATTGCTCGCAACTCAAGGGAGAAATAATTTTGAGCGGCAATCTCTCTTGAGAGTTGTTCTTCGGTCGCCCCCGGCGATAGCTCACTTTGAGTTCGGCAAGTGCAGGCGTGCGGTCAAGATGCTTCAGTGTGATCATGTTCCCCCAACGGACAATCTCTACACGGACTCTACACCGTCTCTAGAGACACTGTCAACAAAGTGACTTGTGTTTCTCTAGAGACACACGTAATTTTTCGAGTCGGAGAAATCGAGCCATGGGTAAACGAAGAGCCACGCCGGGAACCGGTCAACTGAACTTGGAAATCGAATCGGCGTTGCTCGAACGATTGCGGGCATTCGTTCGAGAGCGAGACGAGAAGATTCGGCACGTCATCGAAATGGCGATTCGTCGACATCTCGACTACCCACCGCCCCCGCCAGCGCCGCCAGTGATTGCCCCACTACCGCCAGTGACGAATACGAAAACGATACCAAGAACGCGACCAGTGAAGAAAACGAAAACCGCCAAGTCGACCAACTGAGACAAGCCGCCGCACCCGAATGCAGACAACCTGCTACACTGATGCACTCTCGGATTTCTTCACCCGGTTGACGGTTTACATCCGCAAACTTCGTGCGGTGGACGAGGCTTCCGGCCCCAACTCGATCCGCTCGATGACGGTGGACGCTTCGGGCGTATTCAGCCAGTTGGCCCGATCCGCTTCCCAGACCCACCGCACCGCGTGATCGCTCAGGAGCGAAAACAACGGGTATAGATTCCGGCCCTTCAGCCGAACCGTCGTCGTCACGAAAACCAGATCGATCCCGAGCGCCGGATCGTAGGCTATCGACGTCAGCCCGTAGTACGGGAACGCTCGCCAAGTATCGTCCCGCAACCGAATCCGCAGCATGCTGATCACTTCGCCGAAGTGAGTCGCCACGCCGTAAGCCGCGTAAACGTCCGGGAGATCGGCCTCCGGCTGAACGGGAAGCTTCAAGCGATGTTCGAGTAGCGGATCGTGACTCATGACACGCTCCGCACGAGGACGTTGCGATCCGGAGTTCGTTCCTTCTCAACGGAAGTAAACAATTTCGAGAGCCACTGGAGCCGGGCTTTCACCCAGGCCTGCCAGACTTCGCGGCGCGGAACATCGTGGTGAGTCAGCTCCGTGGCCGATCGTGTGGACTCCGTGCGTTCGATCGCTTGGCGAAGCCGCCGCTTGTCATCGGTGTAAACCGTGGCCGAAGAGCGTGCCCGCGATGCCGAGACGTAGAACTGTTCACGGCTCGACGCCGCGAAGGAAAACGAGGACTGAACGATCAGGACATGGTCTACGGTCTTCCCCTGCGAGGCGTGACTTGTGATCACATAGCCATGGTCGATGTGGCCGAAATCCCGAGCGAGTACCGAGCCGTCTTCGAGCGTCAACTGATTCGGTCCGACGCCAATAATCGTGGAGAGCGTTCCGTTGGCGAGCCGTTTTCGATTCCGGTCCGAACCGTTCTTCGTGATGCGAACTCGATCACCGACCGCCACCTTGATCGCCCGTTCGCGATAAACGGTAAACCGTTCCGCCAGGCGCACGGGAATGATCGTCTCCAAACCATCATCCCGTACCGCCGCCACCGATCCTTGGCCCGTGGTGATGACTCGAAGCCGATCCCCGGCGCGGAAGCCTTTGACCTTGGCGTGAAATTCGATGACGTCGCCCGGTTGATAGAAGAGCGGCTGTTGACGTTCCGCCAACGTCCACTGACGAGATTCGAGAGACGAGATTGCCAGCTCCTTTGAGTCGAGTCGACCATCGATTCGAAGTCGTTCCCGAAGCACATGGGTGGCGAGCCGACCCTCGGCATGCGTAGGCGAGACCACCAGGACCGTTTTCCCCTGACCACTCAACCGAGTGTAATCGTCGGCGATGACTTGCCAGCGGTCTTCCTCGGCGAGTTCCCTCACCCACCCCAGATGCCGATCGAGCAGATCGAAGCCGTCCGTGGTGCGCCCGTCGCTCAGAAGCTTCACCGCGTCACGATAGCGACCTTGTTGACGGCGGATGTCGCGAACCGTGGCGGCCTGTAAACCGCCGTGCTCTTGCAAGAGTTGCAACGGCGAGCCGCGTTCCACCGAGCGATGTTGACGCTCATCGCCACAGAGAACGACGCGGGCTTCAAGCCGAGACGCGATCTGAAAAAGCTGATCGAGTGTTTTCAGGCCGAGGAGGCCCGCTTCATCCACCCAGATGACACCGCCACGAGCACGAGCTTGGAATGCCTCATCGAGAAGGAACCGGCTGACCGTATCCGCATCGGCAAAGCCTTCGCGCCGCAAGACACCTCGACTGGCATCCGCCGTAGGAGCCAGAACCATCACCGCCTTGCCGTTTTCGCCGATCCCCGAAATGCACGACTTCATGAGCGTGGTTTTCCCGGAACCCGCAACACCGCGAATGAGAATTAGACGATCGCGGGAATCCCACACGTGTCCGATGACCGCGGCTTGCTCCGCCGAGAGCCTGGGATCAAGTCGCGAAGCGTTGACGACAAGGGGAAAGCAACTCCCCCGCCCCTGCTTCGCATACTTCAGAATCCGCGATTCTTCGGCCAGGACTTCTGGCGTAGTGGCGAGCCGTTCCTGATCGTAATCGCGGATGATGAGTTCGTGACGTTGAAGGGCAGCCTGGATCTCCGCGATCGTAACTTGCCCCACACCGAACCGCAGAGCCGATTCCAAGAGCCGGTTGACCGGCAGCACCGCCGTGCGCTCGAAGGCATGTTCGACGGCATAGCGAACCGATTTTTCCGCGAACAGCGGATCGGTGAGCGGAACCAGGAGATCGCGATCTATGACATGCTGAATTGCCCGTTGCTCCTCGGGCAGAAGTCGAGCGAGCCAAACGGCCCGCAGTTCTTCGAGCGTCAACTGAAGCTGTTTACGTTCCCGTGTCGTTGCTCCGAGTTCGGCCTTGAGTTCGGCATCGTCGATTCCCAGTTCGCGAGCGAGTCGTTCAATGAGGGATGTTCGCCGCGAAAAACTGGTGAGTACCCTTTGTGGGATGCCGCTCAGTTCCCAGCCCTTCTCGGTCCGGTAAACATCGAAGCCGAGTTCGACGAGCCTTCGCGACAGCCGAGCGTGGAACCCGGCTTCGAAGTAAGGCGCGTTCTTGTAAACCTCGCCCAGTTCGATCGCTTTCCACCGGCCCTCGATTTCATCGAAGGTCTGGTTGAAAACGAAAGCATGGGCATGCAGATGCGGATCCGGAACCCCATCGACGGGCCGAGTCGTGCAGTGAACGAAGAGCGAATAGAGCCAATTCGCGGTTGTCCGCGTTTCATCGCGGCCACCGACTCGCACCCGCGTGCGGATCAGGGATTCGATTTCGTCGAGCGTCTCGCGAACCGAATCGGTGAAGGCCTGAAGCATGCGACGATCCCCGCTGAGACCGTAAACAACCGAGACGGACTTGGGCACGTGGAAGTTAAGATCGAAGCCGACGCGCCGAACCGTCTTGGTTCGAGCCGTGATCCTGGCAGCAGTCGTGGGGTGTCGGTTCTCACACAACGCATCGAAGGCTTCACCCGCGACTCGACCGGCCAGCCCGAGCCGCTCCGCCGCCAGGCCACCCCACTCGCCGGCATGCTCCTGCCCCTCGGCGTAATACTCGCCACTCGATCCCCGGTAGTACGACCGGGCGGCTGCCCCATCACTCTGAACAATCAGACGCAGCACAATCCCGAACTCCACATTCGGAGTGTTCCACGAGCTCTCTCGTCGAGTAACACACGCAGCCGCATCTCACAGACATCTCCCCTATCGCGATAGGTCGGCAGCGAACCCGCCCAACTCAAGTATCCAAACCGGAAACGCGAACCGGCCCGAATGGTGATGCGGAGCGTCGATCTGCCTTCGATTCTCGACCGCGCCAAACCGCTCAGGATGAACGAGGTGACGAGATAGAGACTTCGGACGACCCGGAGTAAGGACAGAAGGGTTTCATGATTCTGAAGGGACGCTTCACTTCATGATCCGCAGCAACGCGGAAACGCCAGCGTTTCCGCAACGCCGTGTTGCCGCATCGCCGAGGTATCCGCTTGGCGGAGGTTTCCGTATTGCCGGGTTGCGGATTGACGGGTCTTGCCGGGATACCGTGTTCCCGCTTTTCCGGTGTTGCCGGATTGCAGCGAAGCGGGAACCCCCGATTTTCCGTATTGACGGATCACCGGAAACCCCCGCAACCTCAGCCTTGCCGCGTAACCGCATGGCAGCGTTGCCGGGTTGCCGCCATGGTCAGAAGGAGCCAAATCGAGATGCGAAGGATTGCGGTCATCAACCAGAAGGGAGGATCGGGAAAGACGACCACGACCGTGAGCCTCGGAGCCGCCCTGGCCGAGAAGAACAAGCGAGTGCTGATCATCGATCTCGACCCGCAGTATTCGGCCACGACCTGGCTGGCCACGCACACCGTCGGGCGAGGGGTGTTCGATCTCTTCGCCGAGACGGAGAAAACCGGTATCCGTTCGCTCATTCACGGCACCACGACACCGAATTTGTCGCTAGTCGGTTCCTCGGCTTGGCTCGTCGGTGCCGAGAAGGCACTCGCCACAGAACCGGGAGCCGAGACGGTGCTCCGCGAGAAACTTGCCGACATCGAAGACGACTTCGACTTCTTGCTGATTGATTGCCCGCCGACACTCGGCGTGCTCACCGTGAATGCGCTCACCGCCGCTCGTGAAGTGTTGGTTCCCGTGGAAGCTCACGTCATGGGCTTGCAAGGACTCGCCCAGTTGATTCAGACCGTGGATCTCGTGAAGAAGCGGCTCAACCCGCAACTGAACATTACCGGAATCCTGGCCTGTCGACTGGATCAACGGACCAAGCACGGTCCCGAAATCGTGCAGAAGCTTCGGGCGCGATTCCCGGAAACTTGCCGGACCACCATCCGCGAGAACATCCGACTCGCCGAGTGTCCTTCCATGGGCGAGCCGATCACGTCGTATGCCGACACGAGCAGCGGAGCCCAGGATTATCGCGATCTCGCCAGTGAGTTGTTGAACGAGTACGAAGCCAAACAAGACCAGGAGGAACCACTTGAGTATGAGCAAGTCGCCAACGACTAAAAGCACCATCAAGAACGATCCGTTCGCCACGGTGATCCCGATGCCGAACCAACTCGACTTCTCGGAGCCACCGGCCCCGAAGCCCGTGATCAAAGCACCGCCGAACGTTGAGCGAAGACCGGAGCAAACCGTCGAAGCGGAGAAGCCAAAGGCCAGGACCGTTGCACCGGTTGCCGCCGAGAAACGATCGAAGCAGAAGCTCACCGTCCACTTGAACCCGGATCTCGCCGATCGCGTAAAGAACGCCGCTTACTGGAATCCCAAGCTCACCATCGCCGGAATCGCCGAGCAGGGGATATGGCTTGCCATTGAGAAGCACGAACGCGAACACGGCGGAAAATATCCACCCCGCGAAGCGGAACTCGCCGGAGGACGACCGATCAAATGAACCTTTCGATAGCGATTCCCACCGGTACGAGAATCAGACGTGAACTTGCTTCGCGGCGTGACTGTCGGAAAGGTGGAGCTTCGGGGAGTGCGTGCTTTCACTCCCGGATAGGTTCGGAATGTGCGTGCTTTCACTCCCGTTTCGGATTTTGGGCGCGTGCTTTCACTCCCGCGATGGGGGGTTAACTCTGCTAAAACGCTGTCGAACTCGACAGGTAAAATAGTAATGATCTAAATACTAATGCAATAAAACGCCAAATGCGGGGAAGGATGGGAGTGGGGGAGAGTCAGAAGGGGGAGATCCACGCTATTCTCAAAACGTGGCTCCAACGGGGCGAGAACGTCACTCCCCACGGAAACACCGCCGCCAAGTCTCGACCAATCGCCGACGTCAACCCCGCCAACTCGGATGATGAACCGTGTGGACGCTTCGATTTCGACCTCGCCGAGTTTCCGCTCTTTAGTCTCTACAAGAACCGCCAGGCGGAACCGACTCGGGATCCGCTGACCTATAGCGACACCATCAAGGGCCAGAACGGCCAGCCGATCACCCGGACTTGGAAAGTCTATCCCGGAGCCTTCGGCTTCGGCGGAGCCACGACACAACTCTTGCTCTATGACCTTCTGCAGCTTTACTGCGAACAGGGAGCCCGAGGCACCCGTATCGAGTTCGGCACCGTGCGATCGTTGCTTACCCGACGCGGAGAACGTCATCCTTCCGCCAAGGATTACGACCGTGTCCGCCGTGACATCGACATTCTTCGCGGTTACGACTTCCACGCCAAGAACGCTTTCTACCATCGCGAGCGCAGGGCCTATATCGACATGAAGTGGCGACTCTTCGGCAGCGTCTTCTACTTCAAACCGCACCCGGACGATACCGATCAAGAGTTACCGTTCGGCTTCCTCGAAGTCAGCCCCGTGCTCCAGCAGATCGCCCGGACTCGCGGGTTCTTCTCGATTGGCTTCCGCGATGAACTCTTCTATTCGCTCAAGCCGATGGAACAACGCCTGGCGGTCTATCTCGCCAAGAAGTTCGTCTCGCAAAAGCTTCACCGTCGCTTCGTTGAAGACCTGATTCAGGCATTGCCGATTCGCACCGCGACCGAGATCGATGCTCGCAAAGCCCTCAAGAGTGCCGCTCAGGGATTGCTCGACAAGCAGGTTCCGATCATCGCCGGGTTTCGCTTCGAGAAGTCGAATAACGGGAAATGGCTCGCAGTGTTCGAACGCAAACAAGCCCCTCGGCAGGACCGCGATCTCTACGCCCAGGCCGCCCGCGAACTGGCTCCCGGACTCCGCCAGCAGATTGAACGCATCATCGAAGCCGTTGGCTCCAGCGACGACCGAGCGTGGTGGACGCAATGTGCCAAGCGGTTAGGGGAGGGAGCCATCGACCGAGCCTTGGGCTTGCTCAAGGAAGCTCGACAATCGCAGGCGATCGACAACCCCGGCGGCTTGCTCACGTGGTATTTCCAGAAGATCGCAAAGGAGCAGGGCGTGAGTTTGAATTGACCAATCGAGTTCAGGCGAAATGTCTAGAAGGGCAATTTGGGTAACTAGGACGCTAAACTGGGTGACGCACTAGAGACTAGATCAGCAAAATTTTTAGCCTTCCATCAACTCGACTCATTTAACCGTCAAGGTCTACGCAGCCTGTTGTCGAAAAATTCTGCCATGGCTTAATCGCCTTAAAGGTGGACAGGTTAAGTGGCAAAAAATGGGGGTCGTCATGGCACGGTTCTGGTCGAATCGTTGGGCTTACTGCGTGCTGGCAGGGGCAGCGACGATGCAAGCAGGATGTCACTCACTTAAGGATCGCGTGAAAACATGCGATGATGGCGACTGTACGGCTCCGATTTCACATCGTGAGCCGAAAGTTAACAGTGATCCTTCAATGATGTCGCTTGCGACCGATCTCGACCATCTTGAGAAGCACATCGATTGGTACGGCAGTGTGACGGTGAAATCACCTGACATCTGGGGACAGCAACGGTTGACTCGCTACCGAGAAGAGTTCGAAAGGGAGATGGTGAAAGAACTCGACCAATTCGAACTCACATTGCAAGGGGCTCAGGCGCGGAGCGATCAGGCGATGGCTTCATTCGCACTTTCGCTGGGAATAGCTATTCAAGATCCCGTAAAAACGACAGCGGCACCCTCCGCGACGTCTGGCCCTAGATACGCCGACCCACCCATCGTTATTAAATCACGGGAATCGACGGAAGATATTCTCGATGCAAACGGGAAAAAGATCGGCTCACGGACAGTCAATGAAGGTCCAGCCGATCCTGTTCCACTCCCGCCCCCCTCGCCACCGCCTGCCAAGATAGAAGCTCCGACAGCGGTGGATGCATCGTCACTTGTCAAAAAAGATCCGAATTTCTCAACGACCGATGCAAAGCTCGAACGGATTGGCTTCGATCCCAACCTCAAGAAGAATGGCATTGGTCTCGAACCAACGGAATTCCTCAATCAGAAGCAGCGCTATCTCAACCACCTCGCGCAGATTCGACGGAATAACGAAGGCGACGATACGGCCGACAGCCCGGGATATTCACTCAACTTAATCCGTCTGCCAGTTTCAGTGTTACCCGGCAAGCGCACGGACCGATCCCATGGTGCCGAAGTGACGATCACGATCGAGCCGGTGCTCACAAGCGAACTGCTGCCAAGCACTTTCCGCAATTTCGTAATGAACGATCTGGTGAAGGAGCTAGGGTTTCCATTAACAAAGTTTCTGGATGGCGACGTCTCCAAGCTTCTAATAGATGATAATCGCCTTGTGGCGCGTTCGTGGACACAACTTGAGACCATTGCCAGCAAACTTACTAATAATCATTCCGTAGATAAAGATATCCAAGCTCTTCCGGCGGCTCTTCAAACGCGTTTGAACGTCACAAATGATGAAATAGGTGAAGCCAAACGGACCGAGCTGACAAAACTGGTCTCTGATCCGATCGACCTTAAAGCGCTCGCCGGAAAATCCAACCTCGAAATCTATGCGCTGGATGGAACGGACGAAATATCAAAGAAAATAATTGGTACGAAGAAAAATGTGAATATTGACAGCAAGGCCAAGAGCACTGCGCAGAATATCAAATTGAATCGCCTAATAGAGAATGTTGATAAAATCACAGCTTCGGTTCGCGCAGTGAATTTGCCCTACTCAACAGGTACCCGGAATAAACAAGCCCTTCCCTATTCGCAATTCTTTGAAGTCTATGGTGCTGCGTTCCCGTTCGAGATCGCCTTTCAGGCGAACCGTGCCTTGGGTCAGACAATTAAGGAACAGGGCTATGCCCACTTGCCCGATATCCAGGCGTACCTCGCTCAAGAACTCGACGCGGCGTACCGTCTCTTGAAGGAACCAGATAATGCAGATCTATGGGTGGAATTTTGCAAGAAAGAACTTGTGACGATGATTCGTACGCGTAACGCTGTCTCGCTCGATTCGGAACGAACTCGATTCCGTGAAATGATGAGGAAAAAGGCGGGAGTTTCGTACGCTGAGGGCAACACTGAACGACAATCCCAATTTTCCTGTACCGTTGCCTGTGCCTGGGCAATTATTGTGCAGTCGGCATTGCTGAACGATCGCATGATGCTGGATATGAAAGAAACGGCAACCCAGCAGCATTGTGAACCGTTCTGCACAGAGGAGTGGGTCGGCTACTACTTGCCCTGCCCGCGGGCCGATGAACGCGAGTCGTTCAACCGGTATGTCAAGCAGCGTTGGCCGATCAAGGTGTTCGCACTTGATCCGATAAACGACGAACAGAACTTGGCCGATTCACTCAGTACCCGCCGAGAGACACAACTTGCGCTCGCCATCGCCTTCAAGTCCAGCCGAATCAATGGCAGCACGTTTAACAAGTTCGCCCGGCGACTTGAAGCAGAGTACGAGACGATCGACCTCAATCGCACACAGATCGGTTTTGGTCATGGTGAGAATACGTTCGGCTGGCGTTTCTATCCACGTTTTCAGACGCCTCCAACTCGCAGCAACGCAACCGTGTTGCTTCGCGATCAGCTTATTGGTGGGCCTAACAAGAACATGCTCCTCCGAGAACGTCGACTCGAACCGGGAATGCGCGAATGTACAGCGCTCGTCATAATGCCGTCGTTCGTGCCCCAAGTGGCCATCGAAACAACGACGAACTGGTTTGGTCTTGCGAACCCGAAGCACAAGGTGTTCGATCACACCCAGCACTTGCACCTGAGCCGGACGATAAAAGCGGCGCAGACACAAGGCATCTACCTCACCGATGCGAACTGCTACCGTGACGGCGATGATCGCCGACTACGGAACCGAGTCGAGCAGTTGGCGAACCGTCTCCCAATGCAATCACTCACGGCTCAAGTGCCGGTGGAAAGCAATGTTGGTGGGCACGAACTGTTCATCCACGGAACGACTGATCTCGCCCCCGAGTTGTACGGCTGGTATGGAGCACCTGGTGTCGATCAGTCCAAGGTCGGAACATCGCTATTCCTTGTCGGCAATCACTTCAGCGTGACACAGACCACAGTGCTAGTCGGCAATGTACGAATCCCACGAAATAAGTACTGGATGATCAGTCGTCAGGTGATGCGAGTCGAGATCCCAGACAACGCGATGACTTTCAAACAGGCAGACGGACAAGCGGTGCTCAATGTCCATGTCGCCACGCCATACGGAGTGTCGCGCGAGATCACGATTCCGGACATTTCGCAGAAGCCCGCCCCGACGATAGCGGCCGGGTTGCCGCTAAAGACCGAAACGACCGTGACCTACGCCAAAAAGTCTCGTGATGACACGGGTGGAACGTTTGACTTGGAATCGAAAAACGTGAGCAACGCGGTCTTTGCGCAATGGGCAGGCGATGGAGCACCTAAGGAAGTTGCTGTCCGCTTGACTTTCATGTTCCGAGACTGCCCAGTCGCGGTCGATCTTCAGACACTTGGGGCCAACAAGATGCCGGAGAAAATTATCATCACGAATGAAGGCGGTGTCTATCGAATCGAAAAAGCGATGATGGACGAAGTCGTGAAAGAGTTGTTTATGCGAGTAAATCCGTTTGGTGGCTTCACTAATGACACCAGTCCATTAAAGGATGGCACTTGGTCCGCGAAAATCACTCTGATCCCGAAGGATGGTCCCGCTAAAGATGCCGCTAACGACGTAACACTGAAGTTTAAATGTTCGATTCCGTAGAGATTCTGAAGAACTGAGTGGCTATCCGAAAAGTCTCGATTCCTCGGGATTTCGAAGGACTGTCAGGCTAAAATCCGGCGAAAATGGACTTTCCGGATAGCCACTTAGCTAAGCCGAATTTCGATCAGTCACTGAGGGATAACTACTCCAAAATATGCCAACATTTTGCTAACGGCGTGGCAACTTCGAAGCCCCGTCGGGTACAATACGACTGCCCTGCTCGAAGTTCGTTTTCACCACAATAGAAAGGGTTTTCAACGCGAAATCCGCATGTGTTCAACGCGGAGGAAATGCGTCTGAGTCTGCTGCAGCGGATGGTTCGGCCAGCGTCCACCCCAGCCCGCGGCACCGGCGGCAGCACCACGGCCGGCCGTCGGGGTCGCCCGTGGAGGCCGGCGACTCCCACCGGCTGCCCTCGCACAGCCGGCAGACGAACCCGTTCGCGGGCCGGGCCGGCAGCAGGTCGATCAGTTCCGGCACCCCGATGTCGGCGGAGCACTTGACGATGGTGGATGCCACGTCCCGCGGGTCGGTGAGCACCACCTTGTCGAAGCCTTCGCCGTAATTCTCGTAGTGAACTCGGCCATCGGTGCCCAGGTACGCGGCGTGCCCGCCGCCGGCCCGCAAGCAGACGACTTCCTCGTCGTAGAACACCCCGCACACCAGTTGCGGGCGGCCGGCGCGATGCTCGGCCATCTGGTGCTCGCGGATCTGCCGCAACCGCTCCCGCAGCGGCTCGGTGAGAGGCAGGGCGGCGCACGGCGTCAGCGGCACCGACTCCGGCCAAGGGCGCGGCCAGGGGTTCTCTGCTGTCGCCTGCCACACACCAACGCCCTCCGCCATGCCGAACGGCACCGTTCACCGGGCCGCGGCGAACGACATTCCATTTCAAATCCGCGCTGCCCGCGGCTCCGTGTGCAACGGATTGTTCGTCCTATTCCTGCTTTGTGAATGCGTATTCGGAAATTCCGTCAAAGCTATCGATAAGAAGCGATTGCCCATCGAACACAATGTCCCAAGTTAAATCACCCATTTCCTCTGCCTGCAAGTCCAGTGTTGCTCTGTTTGGGCCGACATTGCGGATGCCTTGGCGCTTGTACATCATCTCGCCATCGCCGCTTTCGAGGACAATCGTATCGTCGCCGACAGTCAGCCGAACGGCGTCGTACAGCGCCTGATGTTGTCGCATTTGCGCTAAGGTTGTTCTTATCTGTCCTTCCAAGTCAGGTGGGATGTCAACAGCACCACCGGTGAGGCGATTCGCGGTATCGATCAATCCGAGAAGCTGCTTTCTGGCAGTAAGCTCAAGGCTGATCTTGTACGCTCCAGTGATGTTCACGAAATGACCACCTTCTATTCTGGGGACGAACTAGTAATTCTGCCACACTGCGCTCGATAATACCGGCGGCAATCCAGCGAAGTCCAACACAATTCCCATTCCAAATCGAGAGATTTTCCGCTCGACGCCGTCCGTATTTTCCTTGCGAACCCTCGCGCGGCGCGACATAACACATTTACGCCAGCGCAGCGCGACAGTAATCCGCTTTCGTCGTGAAACACAGCTCGCTCCCTCAGGCAACCCCCGCGCCCCTCTCTCCCGGATACGTTCCGCGAGAGTCCCGCCATGCGCTTGCCGTTGATCGATCGGCTGACTTCCGCGTTCCGGGCCTTTCTCGACCCCAACCGCTCGCCCACGCCGTCCGAAATCTACGGGCCTCCGAAAGATCCCGCCCCGCTGCGCGACGAAATCCGCACGGACAGCTACATTCCGCCGAACTTCGTCGGCCCCCTCGACCTCGAAAACGACGGCCGCGAGACCGACGAGATCCGCAAGGCGTTCCGCGAGTTCCATCGCCGCGAGCCAGCCTTCCGCACCGCGATCGACGGCAAGGTCGCCGCGGTCGCCTGCCTCGACGTGGCGGTCATCCCCGAGGACAAGGACAACCCGCTCGACCAACGCGCCGCCGAGTTCGTGAAGTGGACCGTCGAACGATCCCCGCACGGTTGGGACGGCCTGATCTACAAGTGCCTGCGCCCGGCACTGATCGACGGCTGGAGCGTATCCGAAAAGATCCTCCAGCCCGTCGAACACCATGCGAAGTGGGGCGGCCTCTGGGGCCTGAAGGCGGTCAAGTCCCGCGATTCCGAGAAGCTCCGCCTCCGGCTCGACGTCTACCGCAACGTGGCGGCCATCGTCTCGCGCGTCCGGGGACTGGTGCCCCACGATCCCCGCAAGGTCATCCTCTTCACCCACAACGACCTGTTCGAGAACCCGTTCGGCCAGGCCGACTCGCGCGCCGTCTACCGGGCCTGCTACCTGATCGAGGACGCCTACAAGCTCTGGGCGGCGGCGCTCAAGGTCTATTCCGGCCCCTTCCTGAAAGGCAAAGTCAAGGATCCGCTCAACCGCAAGGCCATGGAAGCCGCACTGCGGGCCGGTCGCGCCGGCGGCTGGATCGTGACGCCGGCCGAGGATGAAGTCGACCTGCTCAACCTGGCGTCGGCCACGTCGTTCGACGCCTTCGAGAAGAAGGTCAACAAGCTCCGCGAGGAAGTGTTCCTGTCGATTCGCGGCTCCTACCTGCCGTTCCTCCAGGGCAACGGCACCGGGAGCGACAGCCGCGGCGACTCGAAGATCGGGAAGATGGCGTCCAACGACGCCGAGTACCTGCTCGCCAAGGCGATCGGGCGTTCCCTCACGCACCAGCTCGTGCCGGATCTTGTGGTCCCGAACTTCGGGCCCACCGTCGGGATGCCGCAGATCGTCCTCGGCGGTGTGAACTGGAACGAGACGCAGGCCCAGCTCAACGTGGCCGAAAGCCTGCTCACCAAGTTCCGTCAGCCGATCAGCGCCGCATGGCTCTATCACGTTTCCCAGATTCCGCCGCCGGCGAGTGACGAGGATGCCGTTCAACCGCCGGCGCCCGCACCGACCGGAGGAGGCGGACTGTTCGGCCCCGGCGACCCGACCGATCCGACGCCCGGCGCGGACTCGCAATCGCTCGGTTTCGCCCGGTTCTCGCGCGCCGTCTCGATCCCCACGGCGCAACTCCACCTCGATCCCGGCCGCTTCCAGTGGCGGCCCGACACCGACCCCATCACCGGCGTCGAACGGGATCGACCAAAAAAAGACTATGACCCCGAGCGGGCGGAACCGCTTGGGGTCTGGCTCGATCCGGCGGACGGTCGGGTGTACGTGGTCGACGGCCACCACGCCCTCGACATGGCCAAACGGGGCGGCGTCGAGCGCCTGCCCGTCGAGTTCCTGGATGCGGCCACCGGCGACGAGGCCGCGCAGCTGGGCTTGCGACGGAACTTCTCGCACCCGGCCGAACGCTTCGCCTGGGTGCCTTACACCGGTCCCCGGGGCGGCAAGGGCTGGAAGGACACCGGCAGCGGTCGCGTCTTCTACGGCCCACAACCGCCCGGAGCCACCACGACAGCCCCGGCGGCCGCTCCGCCTGCGAACGCACCTTCGGGCGCTTCAGGGTCCGCCGCGCCCGCGACTCCTGCGCCGGCTTCCCCGCCGGTTGTTCCGCACCCGCCCAGCGCACCGCTCCAGCAGGTCCAATCGCTGCTCGGCCGCCTGCACAACAACCAGCCGCTGACGGCGGCCGAAATGGCGTCCCTGCACGGCCAGTTGATGAACCTTGGCGTTCGCGACCTCCGGCAGCTCCGCGGCACCCTCGGCATCGTGACGAACAACATGAAGCCGGTGTTCGTCAACAACATCGTCGCGCTGGCTCAGGCCCGGCAGGCGGCGATCACCGGCGGCGCCGTCAACGCCACCCCGAGTTCTCCACCCGCCCCGTCGGCTCCGGTTCCCACATCCCCCGCCCCTTCGGTGGCGCCGGCGACTCCTGCAGTTCCCGCCTCACCGGCACCGACTTCCGCCGCGCCGCAAGCGTCGGCCCGGCTCAATCCGCCGCTCCCCGCCACGTTGCCCACCAATGTCACGGGCGATCGGGCCGATCGGTACAAGCTGGTTCAGGTCGTGCAATCGGTTCTGCCGCAGTTCGGCGACGATCCGGCGGCGATCGTGAAGAACGCGCAGGCCGGCCAGGTCCTGATGGCGATCCGGGGCCACGTGGACGCCCGGACCGTCGGTGCCCTCGAAGTCACGCGCGCGCTGAAATTCCTGCAATCCATGCGGGCGTCGGCGCCCATGTACCCGCTCTTCGCCCAGGGCGCGAAGCGCGGACCAAACCCGACACTGGCCGACGCGGCCCGCCCGCAACTGTCTCCCGACGAACGGACAGCCGTTCAGCAATACACCGGGATCGCCTTCCAGCCGCTCAACGCCGGGCTTCGCTCCAACGGACAGCCGCCGGCGGGCTTCGACAAGATGCACGCCGATCTCCAGTCGGTCTTCAGCCGGCTGACGGATTTCCCGGCACCGGTGACGACCTACCGCGGCATCACCATCGCCAAAGCCGATCTCCCCCGATTCCTCCAGCACTTCCGCGATGCCAGCGCCAACGGCCAGGCGATGCGGCTGGCCGGCTATCAGTCCACGTCGGTGGGGGCTCCCGAAGCATTCTTTGACGGCAACGTCGAGTTCAAGATCGCGGCCACGCGCGGCCTCGACATGAAGCCGCACTCGCACTACCCGCAAGCGAACGAACTCCTGCTCGACCACAACAGCGAGTTCACGGTCAAATCGGTTCAACAGGTCGGCGGCGTCTGGCGGATCGAACTGGATCAGGTGCCCAAGGGATCGGTCCCGCTCCAGCCCAAGCCCACCGTGATCAAGGCCCAGGCCCCGGCGCCCAAGCCGACGCGGAAGCGCGGCCAAGCGCCTCGGGATTTCCAGGGAGACACGATCCTCGACAAGATGCGCGACTGCTCCGCGATCACGAAGGTGCTCCAGAGCAAAACGGGGCGGATTCCCCGTCTCCCCCATGACACCGGCGGCGGCCACAAAGACGCCTTTCTCGGCCGAATCGGCGAGCAATCCGGGTTCGCTCGACCTCCGGCTCAGGTCGCGAGTTCCGACGAGATCGATGCGCTCGAAAAGCAGGGCTGGATGGTCGCGTATCGCGGAGTCCGCTCGACGCCCAAGATCTCCGGGCCGGCAATTCAGGACCAATTCCGAACCGGCGACCTCTACAACGGTACCGGCCTGTTCGGGAACGGCACCTACATGGCCTTCGTCGGCAACAACCGGGATCACAAGTGGGCCCACGGCGAGGCCAGGAACTACGGCCCTCACATCACCCGATTCGCAATCCCGCCGACGGCCCGCATCGCCGATCACACGACGCTGAAGCAGGAACAGCGCGCCGACCTATCCGAACTCTCACGGCTTCGGTTGTCCGGCGCGATCACGTTCCACGAGTACAATTTGTTCAGCAAGGTCATCAGCGACCTCGGCCGTTACGCCGCGCTCCGGAATTACGACGGTATTCGATCCGACGCGAACAACTACTTCGTGCTTCTCAACCGGTCCATCGTGGCCGTGCAAAAGGACAATCTGTGATGCCCGATATCGCACGAACGATCGATCCCGACTGGAGCAAGGAAGCGGGGATCGCGATCAACTCCCCGTACTGGCACGTCGACGACGAATCGCTCGAGGGCGAGGATTTCCAGCGCGCGGCCGAGGCAAAACTCGCCGAGTTCGAGGCGTTCCGCGATGCCGCCGAGGCGGCCGACCGATTCGACGATCTCCCGCCGCAGATGCAGGCCCTCTACTGGAAGGCCATCGAAGCGCTCGCGGACGAGAGCGCCCAGGAATTGCTGGACGCACGGTTCCACGGCGAAGACATCGCGTACGAAATCGTCGAGCCGGCGAAACCCGGTGAGGCGGCCCGGTTGCAGAAGGAAATGGCGGCCCTGATCGTCCAGCTCCGCGAGTCCGGCCGGGACGACGACGCAAAGGCCATCGCGTCCCTCACCGTGGAGCAATTCGCCGCCTTCGCCGAACAGGCCCGTGCGAAGGCCGACGAGGAAGCCGACGAAGACGATGACGAGGACGACGAATGATTCCCGCCCTTCCGGTCGCCGGCGCGAGCAAGGCCTTCACGCTGCCCGGCCGGACAGGCGCCCGCGCCGTCGAGCTGCTGCGCGACGTCGTCGATCACGGCATCCGCACCCTCCGAGCAACGGTCGAGTCGGCCGTCGAACGCCACGCGAAAGCCGGATCACTCCCGCACGGCCGACTGTTCACCGCCGCCGAACTCGGCCGGCTCATCGCCGCGTTCACGGCATCCTCGACGGCGGCGGACCTGCTCGGCCGGACCGCGACCATCCGACGGGCGGAACGCGCGATCGAACGGGGCGAGCATCTTCGCCCGCGCGCCGTGCGGTTCAGCGCCGTCGCATCCGCGGCCCCGCGATTCGCAGTCTACGAACGGTTCGCGGCGGCCATTCCGCCCCGACCGCCCCGATCGGCCCTCCGTTACTTCCTCGATCTGGTGCCCCAACTCGGACTCGACCCCGGCCGATACGGGCCGCGCATGGAACGCCATGCCTTCACGCTCGCCGCGGCAACCGAAGAATCCATGCTCGCGAAGGTCCAGAAATCGCTGGCGCTCCACATGGCCAGCGGCAGCCAGCGCGACCCCGAAGGACGGGGCTTTACGCCCCTGCGCGGGCCGGAACTGATCCAGCAGGTACTCGACGATGCGGGTGTGAGTCCGCGAAACCCGCAGTACGCGGAGATGGCCTTTCGGACCAACGTCCTCGACAGTTACCACACGGGCATGGACCGGCAGCTGGCGACGCCCGACATGCAGGAACTGTTCCCGGCGTGGGAGTACCTGGGCATCCGCGACGGCCGCGAAGGTGACGACCACCGGCCGAAGTTCGGCAAGTTCTACCCGGGTGCGGCCAGTTTCGCATCCGTACGCGGCAACCGTCCCTGGAACTGCCGCTGCTCGAAACGGCCGCTCACCCGACGGCAGTGGGAACGGCTTCGGGAGACCAGAGCCGTGATGGAGACGAGTTGGTGATTGCTATTGGAGCGGGCTGAGATTCGAGCATCACAAAATCGTGTGATTGCAGCTGAGTCGGGCAGTTTTTCAAGCGTTCCGTTCCCGGATCAGTCTGAGACCCGAGTATGCACCACCGAAAGCAAATGCGAGTCGTCGATCGTTTTGATGGAGCACGAGCATCTTCGGATACCACCTCCGACGGCCGGAGAAACGGACACCACTGACACCGGTGTCGGCGCGTCAGAACCCGTGTCAATCACTTTTCGACCGCTTACCGATAGGTCTAAAGACAGAAAACGACCGGCAAAAAGGAAGAAAATCAAACAGAAAAGCAGTCAAGCAATCAAGGCGTAAAAGTCTTCGCCGGACGAAAACCGTTGAAGAGGTTGATGCTCGTCGGCAAGTCGATGCCACGGGAGGCAGAGCGGACGTACGACGCAGGATTCATGAACGAGACGCCACGCAACAAATGAATACGTGTGCTAATGATCAATAATGATCCTTCCTTGTCGTCGACCGCCTCACCCCCTTCAGCCCTGGGATAATCAGCATACGCTTCCTGGCACCATGTAAAACAATTCCCCAAAGCATCGAATAGGCCAAAGTCATTCGGCTTCTTAAGACCCACAGGCCACGTACGTTCCGACGAGTTTTTCAAGTTCCACGCATACCAATTCAGCAACTCCTCTGTCTCCCCGAAGTAACGACTGGTCGTGGCTCTCGCCCGAATTGCGCACTCCACCTCCGCTTCGGTCGGGAGCCGGTAGCCTGTCAAACTCAGGTAGTCCTTCTTCAGCTTGATGTCTGTTGCTCCCTTGATCTCATACACCCATTGATCCCTGGGAATTTTCTCCTGCTCACTTAGCCAGTTGCAGTACGCCGCGGCCTGATACCAGGTGACCGACACCACCGGGCAATCCGGTTCCCGAGCAAAGCGTTCCGTAACGCTGTACCTCGGGTTGAAGCGCCGATACTCCTCTACGGTCACCGACTTCGACGCCATCGCAAACGACCGCCCGATCCGCCGCCGATGCTGCACCTCATTGTCGTACCGCTCCTTCTCCGTTGACGGTGAGCCCATGTGGAACTCCACCGGGCCCGGGATCACCACGAATGTCTGGCCCTGCGAGTTGACGTACCACCGCGGCGGGGCCTGCGCCCCGCCTGTTTTCACCGCCGTAGCGATGCCCACCAATACCTTCTCCCGTGCCTCATTCTCCTTCGTCCAGGCAGCGTTCTGCTGCCGAATCCAATTGTCTTGCTTCCACTGCCGTAGCAACCACTCGGCCGCCGCGTGCAGCCCCGGGTCCGGGTCGACCCGGTACAGCGCCTGCACCCTTGGCAGCAAGGCCGTGCGGGCCGCGACCGGAAACGTCGCCTCGTCGAATTCACCCAACGCCAGCAGCAACGCCCTTCGGGCCGACAGGTCCGGTTCAGTGTCGAGCCGCTGAACGATCGCCGCCGGATCGGCCCCGAGCGGGAACAGGCGGTGTATCAGGTAGCTCCGCACCCGCGGGTCGGGGCTGTGCTTTAGCAGTGGCCACACTTTCGCCGGCTGGTTCAGCCGTAACAGGGCCACCGCCGCGTTCGCCTGCCGCTTCGCCAGCGTCTCCCGCTGAGGGTCCGAGGACGGCATCTCGGGGGGGAGCGTACGGTCGATCTCGGCCTCCAGCCGCGGGGCAATCGCTCCCCGGTTGGTGTCAAACAAACCGGCGAACAGCGGAAGGTGCCGGGCGTCGGCAGTCATAGCCAGTTCCGCCAGCTCCAACGGGCGGTCGGCGGCGTACCGGGCGAGCAGGCTGGCCGTCAGGTCGGAGGCGGTCGCCTCGGTGGCCAGGTCGGTGACAGCCAGCGTGCCCGACTCGATCTTGGTGCGAGAGTCGGTGTACCGCTTCAGCAGGGCAGGCAGGAGAGCCAGCCGCACCGGATCCAGGGCCTGCGCCCACACCGCCGCCTGCAACGGGTTCTCCTTCACCACGCCGCCGACCACATCCCCGGCCACGGTTGCCCAGCGCCGATCGTCCTGCGTCAAACCCGCCAGAACACAGGCCACCCGCACCCGCTTGCCGGCGTCGGTCTTCGCGTCCGTCAGCACAGCCCACAAACCAGGGGCCAAAGCCGAAGAGTTCGGCATCAGGGATTCGCGAAGCGTGAGCAACTCCTCCGGCTGGCAGGCGGGGAGATAGGCGGTCAGTTCCTTCGCCCGTTCGGGTTCGTCGGGCAGCAACGCCAGTCGGGCGTGAAGTCCGGGTTTGGTGTTCACCGGCTGTGCTGCCAGTTCGGCCAACTTCGGCCGGGCCAGCTCACGCAGGTCGGCCAGGTCTGTGAGGATGCGGGGCACGACGGGCGTTTCCGCCGAAGCCAGTGAAGCGGCAAGCGAGATCGCACGGGTCTCCCGCTCCTTCTGCCGGGTCTGCTGGTCCGCCGCGATCCGATCCTGCTCCCGCTGGGCCTGCACCTGCACGGCCGCGACCCCGCCGCCGACCGCCACCAGCACCACAACCCAGGCCAGGGCGAGTTGCACCCGCCGCCGCTTCCGCTGCTCGGTCGCCTGCACCTCGGCTTTCTGCCGTTCGCCTTCGAGTTGCACCGCCTCCAACTCCGCCTGACGCGCTCGCTCGTCGGCCGCCGCCCTGAGCGACGCCACTGCCTGCGCCACCTCCCCCGCATCCGCCGGACGGTCGTCCGGCCGCTTGCTGAGACACCTCTTGCATAACGCCACCAGTTCCGGTTCCGCCCCGCTCGCGTCTAGCCGGGCGAAGCACTCCTCCACATCCCCCTGCGCCGCCTGCAACCGCGTCGTGGCAGCCGACTTCCCCACGAACGGCGGCTTCCCCGTCAGGATGACGGCCAGGATCGCCCCCAGCCCGAACACGTCGGATCGCGCGTCCACCTTGTGAATCGCCCCCACCGCCTGCTCCGGCGGCATATACGCCGGCGTGCCCAGTATGCTTCCCGCCTGCGTGAACGCGCTGTCCGTCTGCCGGATCGACTGCACCACCGTAGGGGCGGCCGTCGCGTCCGGGTCGGTGACCTCGGCGTCTCGGGTGCCGAGCACCTTGGCCAACCCCCAGTCCATCACCTGCACCTCGCCGAACGCCCCGACCATCACATTGGCCGGCTTCAGGTCGCGATGGAGGACGTTGTGGGCGTGCGCGTACGCCAACGCCTGACACACCTGCTCGAACACCGCCACGAACCGTCCGCGATCGGCCGATGGATCGGAGCGGGCCTTGAGCAGATCGTCGAGGGTGTCGCCCTTGATCAGCTTCATCGCCATGAACGGCCGCCCGTCGGGGAGGGTGCCGAGGTCGTGCACGGCCGGGATGTTCGGGTGCTGCAACTGCCCGCTGATGCGAGCCTCGTCGGCAAAGCGACAAGCGGTGCCGGAGGTCGGGGCGTACTTCTCTTGCAGCACCTTCACCGCGACCTCGCGCCCGAACACGCTGTCAGTGGCGCGGTAGACCTCCCCCATCCCACCGCGGGCGAGTTCGGGGCCGAGTTCGTAGCGCCCGGCAGAAACCGATGATGCGGAGGCGTCGGCGGCAATCGCAGACATGCTAGCGGTTGTCATGTTCGGGTCAGCGATGGAGGCTGTAAGATCCGGATCGGGCATGTGGTGGGCCTCCACGACGCAACTGGCAGAAATGATACCCGCCGGCCGAGCAGTGGGCTACCAACTCGAACCGAACAGTACTGAACCGAAGCCAATACGCCTCGAAATGGCTGAATATCTAACGCAGAAACCTCAGGCCACTTGCGTCCATCAACCGACCAGGTACAGGCAGATCCGGAAGCGACCGAAGACAATCAAGTAGCTCGCCGAAAGAGCGAGATCCGTCCATTTCACTCAGGCAACTCCCGCAGCCCATCTCCCAGCATGGTCGCCCGTGCCGAATCGTCGTTCTTCGCCATGCCCGCTCCCGAGCGGGACGGCGACTACTTCCGCGTGACGAACTGGACCGTCTTCGTTCCCGGCTACCACAAGGGGCGGCTCTACACGGCGGCGGACTGCCGCCAGGTGGTCGCCAACTTCCGGCGGCTCTCCGTCGGCCCGGACGCCTTCGTGAAAGCGAAGGGCAAGATCGGCCACGACGACGATCAAAGCATCGCGAAATCGCTGGGTTTGCCAGCCGCGGGACGGATCACGGCTTGCCGCGAGGCGCCCGGCGGCGGGTTCGCGATCGACATCGAGAACATCCCCTGCGTCGGCATCGGCCCCGACGGCGAGAAGTTCGACTTCTACGACGCCGTCGCGAAGGGCCTGTACCCCGACGGTTCCGTGGAACTCGTCTGGGACGTGCCCGACCCGGACGACCCGGCGAAGACGATCCCCGGCCCCGTGCTCGAAGGCATTGCGTTCCTTGGCGAGGAGCCGCCCGGCGTCCGGGGCCTGCCATCGCCCCGGGCGGAATTCAGCCGGCGAGAACGGGGCGAACATCGAACCATCCTTGGCCGCCGGTGCACGTTGCGCCGCGTCCGTTTCAGCGAGGTAGTACCCGTGCGCGATCAACTGCTCCAGCAACTCAAGGACATGGGTCTCGACGTGGGCGACCCGGGCATCGCGGGCCTGAGCGACGAAGCCCTCCAGGCCCTCATCAACCAACTCGGCGGCGAGTCGTTCGCCGCAGCGATGAAGAAGAAGTTCGCGGCGGCACCCGTGACGCCGCCGCCGGTACCGGCCACGGGCCAAACCGACGACCTCGGCCAGAAGTTCGCCGCTTTCGCGGAGGACTGCACGAAGCGGATGGGAGCGATGGAACAGACGCTCCAAGGCTTGCAGGGCATGCAGGCGGACGTCCAGCAGGCGGTGAAGTTCGCCCGCGACTACCCGAGCGAACGGAAGGCCCAGAAGCTGCGCACCGTGACCGAACTCGTGAACCAGGCGGCCAAGGAGGGCCGTCTGCAACCCTGGGAGAAGGACGACCAGATCGAGCTTGGCGTCGGCAAGGACGACGTGACGAAGTTCGCCGCCGGCACCGGGGCGGGCAAGGACGGCAAGACGCCGTTCGACCTCTGGAAAACGGCTCTTCTCGCCCGGCCGGCGAACCCGCTCCTCGCCGAAACGATGGCCGACACCGGGGCGGACGCGGAACTCGACGCCTTCAGCAAGAAGGCGCTGGCGGCCACCGGCCGAGGCCGTGCCACGCTCGACACGCTCAAGTCCTGAGCCGCAAGGCGGGCCACCGAACCAAGCGCCGCCGCCTCCGGTGTGCGGCGAGTCCCACCGACCGATTCACCCTCGACGCGGCCCGGCCGCAGGATTGACCGATGATTTCCCCGACCAAATCGTTCGACGTCGACGCGATCCGGCCGGCTCGCAACGGCCACCTGGCCAGCCGCATCGCCGTCCGGCTGCCCGCCGGCATTTCGTACTCCAAGGGCCAGGTGCTCAGCGAAGTGCAGGTCGCGGCCCGCAACGAGGTCCAAACGCTGACCTTCGGCACCGGCACCGGCGGCTCGTTCAAGCTGCTCTTCCCGGACGGCCAGATCACCGGAGCCATCGCATTCGACGCCGCCGCCGCCGCCATCCAGTCGGCCATTCAGGCCGTCCTCGGCACCGGCTCCGTCGTCGTCACCGGCACCGGCCCGTTCACGCTGACCTTCAGCGGCACGGAGTACAAGAACCGCGAACTCTCGCTCCCGCAGATCGTCAGCGCGATCACCGGCGGCACCGCCCCCACCATCGCCCAGACCACGCACGGCAGCGCCGGGGCGGTCGGCTGCTACGCGGCCTACTCCACCGGCGGGGCCAACGGCCGCGGCACCGCTCGCGCCATCCTCGAAATGGCCGTCCAGACCGACATGCGGGGCTGCATCCGCGACCAGCACGGCTCGACGGACGAAATCACCGCGATGGCCTGGAACGCCGGCGAGTTCCTCGCCACCGACGCCAGCGGCAACCTGCTCCTGCCCGGCCTCGACGCGACCAACGCCGCCCAGCTCGGCGCGATCGTCTCCGGGGCGGCTTACAACTCGAACGGCGCGATCCTGAAGATCCGCTGATCCGGATGAACCCACGCCGCGCCGGCTCCGTCGGCGCGGCACTCGACCTCGACTTCAACCCGACTTCAGACCGCCGGCCCGGCCGGCGCGGAGGAACCGATGACGACGACTTTCCAGGTGGGCGGGGCGCGTGCGCTCCGCAAGGTGGCCGACCTGCGGCTCCCCCGTATGAAGGAGGGACGACTCGGCCTGAAACTCATGCCGATCGTCAACGTCAACGAGACGACGCTCGAATACGAGCGGAACCAGGTCACGCGCGGCCTGCAATTCGCCCGCGGCGTCGGCGGCTCGCCCGGTACCGTCAACAAGCCCGGCTTCGAATCCCGGATCGTGTCCCCCGGCTACTACGGGGACGCCTACCGGATCAACGAGCAGGAACTCGTCAACAAGCGGGAAACCGGCTCGTGGACCGAGTTCGATTCGGAGGGCAAGCAGACCGGCCGCGCCTCCGAATTCCTCACCCAGCGGTACCTGGACCGCATCGAGTACAACGTCTTCACCTTCCTGCTCACCGGCGGGTTCGAGGCGAAGAACATCCAGGGCGTGCCGTACTACCAGCCGGTCTACGACGTGAACGCCCTCACGCCGGGCACGCTGTTCAGCGACCTCGCGAACAGCACCCCGCGCCGCTACCTCCAGGACCAGATCGCCACGCTCCACCAGCGCGGCTACAGCGTGCGGTTCGACAAGGGCTGGATGGTCATGTCGTCGAAGACGGCCATCACCATGCTCAACAACACGAACGCCAACGACATCGGCGGCCGACGGTTCGATGTGGGGCAAACCGCGAACAGCTTCAAGGAACTGAATCAGCTGTTCCTGGCCAACGGCATCCCGGAGATGACCATCTACGACGAGGGCTACTTCCCCGAGACCGGGAACTTCACCCTCTACGTGCCCGAAGGAAAGATCCTGCTCATCGGCGTGCGGCAGGACGGGGAACCGATCGGCGAGTACCGCCAGACCCGGAACGCCTACAACCCGAATTCGGCGCCGGGCGAGCACTATCGCGTCATCGACAACCGCGACCGGGAAGGCCCGCCGGAAGTCGTCTGTGAAGCCGGCCACAACGGCGGACCCGTGCCGCACTATCCCGAGGCCGTGGCGGTCATCAACGCCTACTGATCGGCCGGCCCCGACCCAACACCGTACGGCGGACGGAATTCACCGCCCGCCGTTTTCGTTTTCCCGCTCCGAGGATCGATCCGATGGCGACGAACTTCAAACTGCTCCACAACGGCATGGGCTTCCCGCGCTACAGCGTCGTGCCGCCCGAATTCTTCCGCCCGAACCAGATTCCGCGCCATCTCGAACTCGGCTCCATCGCCGAAACGTCCGAGGCGGTCACGGTCGACTTCGTCGCGGCGGCCGACGTGTCCACGATGGACGACGACGAGCTGGCGAAGGAGAACGCCAAACTCAAGGAGGCCCTGGGGGACGCGCCGCAGATGGTCGCGAAGCTGAAGGCCCGCGTCGCCGAACTGGAAGCCGAAAACGACCGGCTTCAGGTCGCCAACGCAAAGGGGAGCGCGGACCTGAACGCCGCCCAGGCGATCATCGCCGAGCAGGAACTCGCCCTCCGCGAGATCAACGACCGCAAACCGCCCGCGCCGCCGGCCAATTAGGCCCGGCGACGGCGACCGCACCGGAGTAGCCCGTGCCGACACTGCCCGCGTACACGAACGCCGCCGAGGTCTTCACCGCCGTGGCGGCGCGATTGAGCCGCGACCCGGACGAACTCCTGGCCGTGGCCGGCGTTCGCTGGACACCCCTGTGCGACGCGGGGGCGAACAACGCGAACGCCTACATCCACCGGGCGCTGCTGGCGAAGGGCTACACGCCGGCCCAACTCGCGGCCGATCCGACCATCCCGCCGCTGGCGCGCCGGCTGGCGGTCTTCTACGCGCTGCTCGACGGCGCGCAGACCAACGAGTACGGGATCGAGGCCATCGAGAAACTCGGCGAACTGGCCATGGAGGAACTCAAGGGGTTCCCCGTGGTCGACGAACAGGCCCAGCAGGATCCGACCGGGCAGGGGGCCATCGCAAGCGGCACGCTCTCAGCGCTCGACGACGTGACCTACCCGTGGGCAGGCTGACGCATGATCCTCCGGCGGCTGACCCCCGAACAACTCGCCGAACAGTCGGCGGTCGCGGCCGCGGAGCTGGCGGCGGGTCCGTTCCCCGCGTCCCTGTACCCGGCCGCGTCGCAGGTGCTCGTCTCGGACGTGCGGAGGCAGTTCTACGCCGGCCACGACGAACGCGGCGTCCCCTGGCCGGACCTGCGATTCCCGCGACCGCAAGGCGGCCGGCGGCCGCTCCTGAACACCGGGATCCTGGCGAACAGCTACCAGTCCGACCCGGACCCGAAGGGGATCATCGTCTCCTCATCCCACCAGTCGGCCCGCGTCCACCAGCAAGGCGCGATCATCCGGCCGGTGCGGGCGAAGGCGCTCACCATCCCGCTCACGAAGGAGGCGGCGCGCTACGGACCCCGGCGGTTCCCGCGACCGCTCTTCGCGGCACCCGGCGGCCTGTACGAACGCAAGGGCAAGGGCAAGCGGATGAAGGTGATCCGGCACTACCTGTTCTGCAAAAAGGTCGTCGTTCCCGCCCGGCCGGTCGGCTTCAGCGACGACGCAGTCGACGCCATCGCGGACCTGCTCGTCGACCACTACTCCGGGGGGCAAGGCTGATGCCCACGCCGCCCATCCACGAACGGATCCGCGAGGCCATCGCGAGTGAACTCCGGGCCATCGGCGTGGAACTGGCCGACGGTTCCCCCGTGGAACCGCCGTGGAACCGCGCCTACGCGATGGAGCTGTGGGAACCGAAACAGGCGGTCCTGCCCTGCCTCAGCGTGACATACGAGGGCGGCGAGGAGCAGTTCCGGGGCGGCACCAACGCGAGCGACGACATCGGGTATCCGGTGCTTGTGGCCATGCACGGCGTCGGACCCGTGAACACGCCCAACGACCGGACCGGTACGCTTCCGATCGAATTCCGCGACCGCGTGCGGGGCCGGTTCCACCTGAAACACCTGGCCGGCGTGCCGGAAGTCTGGCAGTGCGAGTTCGTACCGAACCCGATCATCAACCTCGAACTGCCGCAGTACGAGAAGCTCACGACGGCCGTGGCGATCATCGCCTGGGCGCGCGTCGAGCGGGCCTACACCGGCAGCGCGTAACCGAACACCGGAAGGGAGTGGATCATGCCTGACCTCGTCCGCATGGGCTGGACCAGCAAACTCGGATTCGCCGCGTCGAGTCCCGGTAGCCCGCCGACCGACCCGACGGAGATGATCGAATTCCTCGACGAGGGGATCTCCGATTCGCAGGTCCGCGAACAGTCGGCCGGCATCACGGGCATCCGCTCCGAACCGGCCGACCGCATGCTCGAGATGAGCCGCAGCGTCGGCGGCTCGATCACCTTCGAACCCACGCCGGAAACCCTGCTCGCCTGGCTGCCGCGCATCTTCGGTGCCGCGGCCGGAGCACCCGTCGCCGGCGTGACGCCCTTCACCCTCGGCAACCTGATCCCCAGCGTGGACGTCTTCGCGCTCAAAGGCACCGACGGCGCGAGCGAAACCGCCCTGCACATCTTCCGGGAGTGCAAGGTCGCCAGCGCCGTATTCACGGCCCAAGAAGGCAGCCGCCTCCGCTGCACGCTCAACCTCGTCGGCAAGGACCGCGATGCCGCGATCAACACGGCCTACACCTGGCCCGCTCTGACCTACGACCGGCAGAAGTTCTGGCGGTTCGCCGACTGCACGCTCACCATCGGCGGCACGGGCTACCAGTTCTACCGCTTCGCGCTCTCCGTCGACAACCTGCTCGGCACGCGCATGATGAGCGGCAGCCTGACGCCGGTCGAGTTCCCGTCCAGCGGACGCCGGACCATGCTCGGCCTCTCGACCCCGTGGGGCAACGGCCGATCGCTCCACCAGACGCTGCGCACGACCCAACTGAGCACGGCTGTCCTGAAACTCACCTACGACAGCGGCGCGAACGAGCGGTACCTCCAGTTCAACCTGCCGAACCTGATCCCGCCGCTGAACCGGTCGCCCGTGGTCCCGGGCCGCGAGGAAATCCGCTACGACGTCGAGTTGATGGCCTGCGCCACCACCAGCGCCGGGGCCGTCGCCGACGGCAGCGAACTGACGGCGAGCGTCAAGGCGGCGGGTTCGTAATGAGCGATTCCAAGGAAGCCGTTCTCGCCAAGCTTTGCACGAGACTTCTCGCTGGTTGCGAGGTCGGCTTGTCGTGGATCGAGGGTAACGCCGAATCGGACACCTACAAGGTTCCCGACGGAGATTACCTCCGAGAATTGATCGCGGAGTCTCGCAAGATCCTCATGAAAGGCGAACCTCTGCCTGCACATTATGGAGAGCGCCGATGAGCAAAGCGGAGGATCGCGAAGTGATGGAATTGCTCAACCGAATCTTGGCCAAATACCCGCGAGTGGAATTCACTCCGGGTTCGCCTCCAAGAATCGTTTCAACAATGCCTGTGCCGGAAATCGAACGACAAGGGAGGCTTGAACCGTCATGAATTACCTGATTGGGGGCCGTCCGATTGAGGAGTTTCGGGCGCACGCATCCGATAAGCCTCAACTTGGGACAAGAATTGAAATAATCCCTGAAGAGCGTCATCGTGGGCGAGAAATGCTCGCACTATTTCTTGAGCTTTTAGGATCGATACTAGGTTCGCGCCGATCAAGTCGAAGATTTCGCGTTCTCGCCTCTGGCGACTGGAAATGGTTGCAATCCTCTTCGCCTCCAACCGCAATTGATCCTCCGTCAGTTCGGAAATCATGAATCCTTGTGGTTTACCATCGATCGTGAGGATGCACTCGAAGGCATTGGCGAAACTCAATGCGTCTCTCTTGAATGCTGGATCAAGTTCAGGAACCGAGATGGGTGTCTGAAAGAAATGCTCTTCGGCCATCGAGGTGCTCCTTGGTCGATTCCCTGATTGTAATTGGAAAGTGAAGGTTGGATTCCATGTCCACCACTTCCGAAAAGAAAGTCGTCCTCCGCTTCGAAGTCGCCGACGCCGGCGCGTCCCAGCAGCTCGGCAAAATCGCCGACAACGCCAAGAGTGCCGCCAACGCCGCGAAAGACCTGAAGCAGTCCGTCGGCGGCCCCTCCGGCGGCTGGGGCGGGCACGCGCCCCCCTCGATGCACGCGATGGGCTTCCCCTCGATGGCCGGCGGCTCGTACGGGCCGGCCGATGCGCACGCGATGAACATGGCCGCCCTCGCGGCGACCGGCTGGCGCGATCCCGCCGTGGCACTGGCGGGCATGCGCGGCAGCGGCGGTGCGGCCGGCGGTCCGTCCGGGTGGGACTCGCGGGCGCTGGCGCAGGCAGGCCGCACGCCCTCATCGGGATGGAACCCGGCGGCGCTCGCGGAAAGCGCCCGGCGGATGATCGACCCGAACACGGGCATGATGGTCGATTCCTACCGCATGGACTCGTTGCGGCACGCGCGGTACAGCGGCACGCAGGACGAGATGATGCAGACGATGAACCGGCACCGGACCGATCCGGGAATGCTGGCGGCGGCCGGGGCCGGCGCGTACCGGCTGGGTGCGGCGGGATTGCGGTACGGCGTGCCGGCGGTGGCGGCGCTGGCAACCGGCAGCGCGGTTATCGGGGCCGCACACAGCGCCGAACTCGTCGAATATCAAGGTGGCACGACTGGCGAGCAACTCAGGGCGATTGGGAACGGGACTTGGCTGACCCGTCAAGGACTCGGCATCGCTGATACAATTCGCGGCCGTACGCAGGGTATAGAGCGGGTTGAGTACGACATGAGTCGCCGACTCATAGCCCGCGAAGGAGCAGAGGAACAACGGCAATTTCGCGACGATGTTCGCATTCAGCGCATGGAATTGGAAGCTCGCGCCGGCGTCCTCAACGCAGATGGCCGCATGGCCCGCGTCGGCACCTTCGACCGGGGCACGGTGCAAGGTGAACTCGACTACGGCCGTTCGCTGCAAACGCTCGGCGCTCGGCAATCGGTTATCGACACGGAACGCGGGCTGAAGGTTGGCGAAGACGTACTGGGACGCCAAACAACCATGCGTGACGAATTGGAGCGGCGCCGGCAGCGGCTGGAAATCGACGCAGGGAGGCTCGCCACAGACGCGGGCAACGCTGGTGGCGTGGAGCGCGCTCGCCTTTTAGGTGAACGCGGTTTGAAACTAGACGAAATCCAGAAAGCCGAACAACAACTGGAGAAGTTGAACAAGGACATTGAACAATCGCGAGGGAAAATCGTCGGCCTACGAGCGGAAGCGAATCAGGCGAAGATCGGTGTGCTGCGAGCAGACTTGAATATTGCGCAGCAGCGTGAGTCGCGTTCAGCCTCTCAGGCGGCAAAGTATGGAGCAATGAGCAATCTCGAATTCGATTTGGGCGTTGCCGCAAGCCGGCAGGCGCAGGCAGGCGGACTGCGCAGCCTCACGCCTGAGCAGGATGTCCGTTTTCGATCGTTCGCCCCGGAACGATACGAGAAAATGGCACAAGCAGAGTTTTTGAAATCAGGTCGTTACGACTTTGCAAAAGAGTTTGGCGATGCGAACGAGGATAAACTACCGAACACCCGGAAGGCTGCCGAACAGGCACAAAACAAATTTATCGACGGGATCCGTGACGCGGAGAGGCAGGCAGCAGATCAGGCGAACGACCAACTATTGAGTCAGAAGTTTGTGGATACGATATTAAGCGGTTTCGGTCGCATCATTGATAAAAAAATTGCGGCAATCGAGAATGAAATGATGAGACGAAACAATAAGCAATAACCTCAAGTTTCAATTGCATCGACAAATTTCTGAGCAAAGAAGAGGACTAACAGCCACCAGAGGCCAGCGGTCAATACCACAAGGACAATGTGGACAATCGCGGCCTTGAACCATCCCTTGTACATGAAGTAGATGAAGCCGAAAAGGAACGTCCAAAGGGTCGACACCTTTCGTCCAGATTTGGTGATTCCCCGACTGGCAAGCGGATCACCGCAGCCGGGGCAGGTCTTCGCCCGTCGAGAAACGCTTCGGCCGCACGATGGACACTCAATCAGGTTTGCGTTACTCTGAGCGTTTTCCGTCTCAAATGGCTCATTGCCAACCATGTTCCGGAACGGTTCCGGCTCCACAACCGGCATAGGGTTTTTGTCCGGAAACCGCATGGTCGAATGGCACTCCCGGCACTTCACGACCACGCCCGCGTACTTCTCCGACCACGGGTAGACCTTGGCGCAGGTCGGGCAGGCAACGGACGGCTGAGCGGACATGACGGCACCACCGCGGTGAAGGGCGACGGCGGTCATCATCGGCAAGATTTACCGGCTGGGGAAGATGGACGGGGGTTCAGCGGCAAGGTCGCCTGTCGGATGGCCGCCATCGCAGAGCCGCCCCGAACGGCGTCGGTCCGGTAGTCCTCGAGCAGCATGAGCGGGATCGCCCGTACGACGGCGATGGCCAGTCCGATGAATAACAGGCCGGCGAGGTCACGGGTAGGGTCGACGGCGATCTATCGCCGCCGAAATGCTTTGCAACGCGGCATTCGGACTGCTACTCTTAGCCCTAGCCAGCGATCCCTTTCACGCCTTTTTTGAGGTCGCCCATGCTGGAGCAACTCCTCATCGCTTACGCCATCACCTTCGGCTGGGCCATCGTCGGCTCGGTGTCGATGGGCGTCGGCGTGTTCTTGTCGCTGAAGTTGTTCACTTTAGCGACACGCGGCGTGGACGAGTGGAAACTGATTCGCGAAGGCAACGTGCCGATGGGAATTATCCTCGCGGCGCTCATCATCGCCATTGGCTACGTCGTAGCGTCGGTCACCCGAACGGGAGGTTAAGCATGTTGCGAACGACATTGGCAGCATTGCATTTCTTTGCTTGCTGTTGCGTGGCGGTCGCGAGCGGACCGGTTCAGGTCAAATCCTACGTTCGAAAAGACGGAACGCTCGTTAAAGCCCACACTCGTGCCGCTCCGGGAAGTGGCGGCAGTAATCCGCCCGTTAACGCTCGTGTGGCGCCGCCGCCTATTGCGCCGCGCACCGAGGCTCGTACAGATTCACGCATTGCGGCGCGATCGCCAGGGCCTCGATCCGAACCGAAGCCGGTCGCGATCAGGCCGCCCGCGGTCACCCACGTCCAGAGAAACAACGTCGTCATCGACCTGCGCTCCGCCGGCATCGCCAGACCACGATTCGTCAGCGGAACCAAGAGCAAGTTCGCAACGCGGAAGTATCTTGTCATCGAATTGGCCGTGTCACTCGACGATGCAACCAAGCCCGTGAAGTTCCGCACGTTCGCCGGGCCGAAGGTAAAGCTGACTGACGGGCGTGGTCGCGTCATCAAACATATCGAGACGGACGAAGAAGGATATTCACCGGACGGACGCAACACCGAGGCGCGCGAGCTCTCGCGGGCCAAGCACGCCGATCCGCTCGTGTTCGAACTGCCGGAAGAAGACGCCGGCGACCTGACACTGGAACTTGATTGGGATTATCTGGGCGAGTCGCCGGTCGAGATGGTGATTCCATCGCCGATGATCAAGTAGCCGCGGCTTTGCTCATTTAACCGCCCCGGAAGGCGAGTTGCACATTTAATCGGAGTTGGCGAGCAGGAGTGTCAGATCGGTTCCCACTGACAATGTCGAGTAAAAGACAAAAGCCCGGCCACAAGGCTGGGCTTTGTTCGTTCAGGAGGCGGCCCTGCTAGGAGGAATGAGATCGGCCGGGGAAAGTGGTTCATCCTGATTACGAGCTAGACGGACAGGAATCCGCATTCGATCTAGTATCCCGTCGTTTAGGAGTAAACCAATATCGACGTCGGCGGTCACGGCGATCACGCCGCCGCCCACTTTAGCAACAACTAAAATTATCTTTTCCAACACCGGACTAATCGGCGAACCGTTTACAGCTACACGCCAGCCCGGAGGAACGATCACCACTTCCGAAAAATCGTCGGACTTCTCCTGTAGCAGTTTGAGCAAGTTCTGACTGTTTCCATCGCCAAGGGCGCTTAGCATGTCTTCCCCTTTAAGGAGTTTAAGGACGGCCACGCCCCCATCCTCCCACAGGCCCGCCCGCCGGGCAAGGGGCGGGTAGCTGCGCCGAGATCGCGGAGCAAGCGGCAACGATGAGTTGGGGCATTGCCTCCCCTGGAGCGGAGGACTGCGCAAGAATAGTCTCAAGACGGCTTGATCGATCTTCGTAACTAGACTGGCTTTGCCCACCCAATCCGAGTTGCCTACGGAAGGCGAAGTCTGCCCACGGAATCCGCAAGCCTAAGCAACTCAACGGACGTTCAGTCCGTTCGCGGACCGAGTACACTGGGTTAGCATCGAATGCGATTTCTGGTAGTGGCCTAATCCAGTGTTGATGTTTTCAGGATCAACTCTTCCAACGTCCACGGATGATCTTCTAACCCGCTCGCCATTCCGGGCGTCGTCGGCACAGGCTTCTTGCTCTTGTCTTCACCGCGAGTCGCTTCCGTCAGGGTCGAGTGTGGACGGCAGAAATTGTAGTAGGCGAACGTGAGGGCCAGTGACGCCAGATGGTTTTCCCACTTCTTGCTGAACACATTCGTAAGCCGGGTCATGCGGCGGTTGCCCATTCGGATCGTCAGGTTACTCCGTTCGACGTGCGAGGTCGAAATCTTGTCTTCGTCCGGGTGGCCGTTGCGTGGCTTCTTCTTCGTGGCGATGACTTCGCCGGGCGTATACCTGCCTTCGTCGCCCTTCGTCGCGTACTCTTTGATGAGTTGGGCGAAGTCCGCGAACGGCAACGCATCTGGGATGGCCGTGGTGTACGGCTTGAAGCCGTCCGTCGTGACTTGGAACCGGCCCGTTGTTGCTTCGGCCAAGTTCTCCGCGAACAGGATTGCGTCTTCGGTGGATCGCGTGCCGAGGCGCCAAGCAAGGATAAGTTTGGTTTCGCGTTCGATGGCAGTGAAACAATAAGCATCGCCAACGGCAACGGCGTCGGGGTAATTTCGAACGCGGGTCCTCTCTTTCATCCCCACGAAGCCCCAAACTTCATCGCACTGGACATCGACAACCGGCATCTTGTTGATGCGACCGCCGAGCAAGAGTCCGCAATAATTCGGTGTGCTAACTAGAAAGCATGTTGACATTATGCTATCCGGTTAGCAATAATGGCGGAAGGTCAGTTTCCGTTATCTGGAGTGACGATGAGCGAAAAGAACATTGGCGATTCGATGGCGTCGAAGGGCGGCAAGACGGCTGCTGCAAACATGACCCCCCAGGAACGTCGCGACAGAGCCAAGAAAGCTGCCGAAGGGCGATGGGCCAAGAATGCTCCGTATGCGACTCACGTCGGCGAGCTGGACATTGCTGGGAACAGGATCGCGTGTGCTGTGTTGGAAGACGGGCGAAGAGTGCTTAGCCAGAACTCTTTTGTTCAGGCCATAGGTCGAACTGGCAGCGTTAAGACAGCCGCCAGAAGTGAGGATGGGGACTTCTTCAAAACCCCTCCTTTTTTGACGGCTGAGAACCTAAAGCCCTTTGTAGACAAGCATTTGTCCACATCTTCAAGCGAACCGATTATCTACCGGACCACGGTTGGGAGCGTGGGGTACGGTTACGAAGCCAATTTGCTCCCGGTGGTTTGCCGCATCTTCCTTGATGCCCGCAGGGCCAAAAAACTAAACAAGAAGCAGAAGCACATTGCCGATGCGTGCGAACTGCTACTGACCGGCCTAGCGAACTTGGGCATCGACGCGCTGGTTGACGAGGCGACAGGATTCCAATACGTCCGCACGCGAGACGCCCTTCAGCGGCTGCTGGAACAGTATGTATCGCGTGAATTGGCCCGCTGGGAGCGGACATTCGAGATGGATTTCTACCGGCATCTGTATCGTCTCAAAGGATGGCAATTCAACCCATCAAGCAGTAGGCGAACGCCCCAAGTCGCGAAATTGACGGTGGACTTAACCTATGATCGCATTCACCCCGATTTACTTAAGGAACTGAAGCAAATGCGAAGCGAAGGCGGAAAACCGAACAGCAAACTGCACCAATGGTTGACTACGGGGCCGACCGGTGGGCACCCCCGACTCAAGCAGCACTTGGAAGGCGTGGTTGCCTTGATGAGCGTGGCAAAGGATTGGGCGCAGTTCAAGGATTGGGTTGACCGGCGATACCCGCCCTACGGGAAGACAATGCGTATCCCGTTCCCTGACTTTGAAGACGACTTGCCCGACGAGATGCAATCCTAATTCTTCTTCCCCCACCGCGTCCGCACCGCCTTCTTCGCGGCGGCGCTTCGTTGTTTCGTCGTCATCTTCGCGGCCCGCGCCTTCCCGCCCTTCAACCCACCCTTGCGCCCCAGTGTGACCGCAGCCAGGCCATTCCCGTCCAGCGGTGCAGGCGGTCGTTCGACCAGCGTTTCGCCCGTCACGCCCTCGACGATGGCGAGAGCGGTCAGCATCGGGTCGGGAAGTCGCTTGCGTGAGCCGTTCGGCATGATGTATAATCAGTCTAGAATGCCTATTCGATCAAGCCCTTTACCAGTAGAGAATCCCTATGAGCCGCAAACACGAGGAAATGACGCGCAAGTTTCAGGCGGAAGACGAAGAGGGAAACGCCGTGACGTTGTATGTGTACACCACAATCATCACCACGCACGAACTGTCTGGCGCAACGCATAGGCACGAAGGAATGAAGTCAATCAGGACTGGTGACGGCGAACACGTCAACCGAACAGCGAAAGGCCAATATCAAATCGTCGTAACAGGCAAGACGCTTCGATCCAACGAGCCAGACGCGCCCTAAGTAGTACTGTCATCGAAGCCGCCGTTCGATCAACACTGGAGTAGGCCACTACCGGCGTATGTCTACAACGCGCTAGCCGGCGCTACCCGAGGCCTCTTCACGACCGAAACAACTGAATCACCGACTTCGCAAACTTCGACGCGCGTTCGAGGTGACTCAGGATCGCATCACCCGGCCGCGACCGCAGGTTCAACGCCGCCCGCCCCGCATCCGCTTCGAGGTTCTCTTCCTTCCGCTTCGCCGGGTACGGCAGCACCAGAAACCCGTGCGTGTGGTTCCGGCTCGCCACGGTCAGCGCCCCGTCCGACCCAATCGACCACGAGACTTGCATCACGGCCCCGTCGAGCGATCGCGGGTGAATTCCTCGATAGCTCGCCGTCTGGCCGTCTTCAAGTTGGTGTTCGAGGATGTGCCCGACGAGATAACTGTCGGCCATGTCCTGAAACCTCTTCTCGAACTCGTCGGCGCTCGCCGAAACGAGCGTGTGCCGGTCGGCGGCCGCGTCGTACTGGTAGTAGCCGATCACGCCCATCTTCAAGTCGTCGGCGTGCCCGTACCATTGGATTCCGTCGGCCGGCACGTCGTTGCTCCCCACGTTCTCCCGCCGCCGTGGCAGCTTTACGGTGTAGGGCTTCGCTTTCTTGATGCCATACTTCGTCAGGTCCACTTCGATGCTGCGGTCCCGGTTCTCGCTGCCCGGCTCGCGCGGTCCGAAGTCGATCCATCGCTTGTACCGCACGGCGGCGTAGGTCTGGTTGTCGAGGACATGCACGCCGGTTTCGAGGCAGAGATTCGCAGCCCGGCGGATCGTGTCCCGTTGGGTCGTGCCGCTGGTGTTGACGATCTTGAAGACGGGCGCGTTGAAGATCACCATCTGGTTCGCGGAATCCACCGTGAACGGCACCCCGACAGCCGATCCTTCCGGCGTGTTGTCCTTCCGGTCCTGGTGATACCACCGGCCAACGCATTCGGAGCAGATGGCCCCGTAGACCACGGCCTGCCGGTCGCGGCTGTACCCGTTGTAGTAGTCCATCGTGGCGGTTGGGATGCCGAGCACGGGGTCGAGCAACGCGGGGTTGACCGCTTCCGGCACGACCTGCTCCACCTTGTCCGGCAGGATCTCCAGATTCTGCCGGCGGTCGACTTCGCCGAAGTACGGCACGAAGATCTTCTTCGGGGCGAAGTTGTCCCACCCGCTGGAAATGTCATCGCTCACGACGCGATACCAACGGTAGACCGACTGCATCGCCCGGTCTTTCGCCTCGAAGTAAGTCAATCGGCTCGTCGGCTGCACATCGCCGAAATCGCCGGGCACGGACAGGTCCCACGCACTCTTCGTCGGCTTCTGCGAATTCACCACTTTGACGGTCGCGTTGTCGCCGATCATCGCCATGGCGAACGCGATTACTTCGCCATTATGCCGACCCGTGACGGTCACCACGTTGGGCGTGTTCACGGTGGCGATCATCCGGCTCGCGAGCGTCTCATTTCCGTTGATGAGTGATGCCACCCGCGTTGCAAGGTCGTTCGCGGAGTTTTCAACGAGCGCCCCGAACGACACGCCGCCGACGGTCGCGATCAGTGTGAACGGCCCCGCGTCCGCTTCCGTGATGGTGATGGTCCATTGCCCCGGCTGCGGCGTCCGACGCGGCCGGTAGCTCAGTTCCTCGATCGGCACGATCCGGCCATCCCATTCGAGGCCGACCGGAATCAGCTTCAGCCGCATCTGGTACTTCACCTTGTCCCCAACGACGCCCACGCCGCGCGGCTTTTCGTACGCATCCACGCCGTAGGAGATGTTCGGCCGCAGGAAGCCATCGACCGGCAACTCCGCGCCGTCGCCGGGCCGGGCGATCACCACGATGTCCCGCACCGGGTCGAAGATGACCCGCCGGCCGAAGGTATCGCACAACCGCGCCAGCGCCACGGCCGGCACTTCGTCCACCCATTCGATGGTCGGATTGGTCCCCGTCGGCGGGGTCATCTGCCCGGGGGCCGGGTTGTCCCGCGTCTGGTCGAGTTGGTCCGCCCCGATCCCGTCCGGCAGGTCGATCAGGTAGCCCGTTTCGCCCATGCGTTCCAGACACAACCGGGCAAGCTGTGTCGGCGTGCGGGCGGTCCACGGCACCAGGTTGCCTTTGTCGTCCTTCAGGTTGTAGCTGCCCGAAATCGAGCCGAACGCCCACCGCCAGCGGCGATCGAGGAGCGTCATCGTGTAGACGCTGCCCGGCATGCCGCCCCGACCTTCGCGCCGCTGGTACTTGCAATCGCGGAGCGTGATCGACCGCGTGCCGTCCGAGATCACGAATGGGCCGACCGGCGCCGCATAATCCGGCGGAATCTTGGTCGTCGCGATCACGACGCCCGGCGAGATGCCGTGCGTGCAGGAGTACGATGCCGAATCGAAATCCGGCACGCCGGGATAGGTACACCACTGGCCGAGAATCGCGTCAGGCATCGCTCACCTTGCGTAGGAATCTTCGGAGCAGGTCGGTCATCTCGCGGACCGGCTCCTGCTCGACCCGCTGGAGCATCGGACGGAGCAGCATCGCGTGCCGGCGCACCCAGCCGTCATCCGGGAACTGGCCGACCGCCGCACATTCGAGGAAGTGATCCACGGCCTGCCGGGCATCGGCGTCCGGCTCGATGGCGTCGGCCGGCGTGACTCGCTTGCCGGTCCGCTGGCGCTCCTCCCGGACCGACCGCGGCACCTTCGGGCAGCGCCAGCACGGCGGGTCCGTCACGCGAGGCAACGGCGTCCGACCGTCGGCGTCGTATCGCGGCCGACCCCGGAGATTGGCCGGCGTCTCCTCGTCGTCGTCGAACTCCCACCGGCGGCAAACGTCGCAGTGGCGGTTCCATTCCGGGTCGAGCAGCGCCAGCCGGGCCGCGATCAGGATTTTTTTTCGTCGTCGCTGGCCCCCGATGCGACGTATCCGGTCACCACCAGTTCCAGCCCGTCCAGGTGCGCCGGCGGCAGCAGGGCGATGTTCGCGGCCGTCGGCGGCTCCCCATCCACGTTCCACGCGAGGATGTGCCGGGCCAGGTGCTCGGCCAGCGTCTGGACGCGCTTCGACCGGTCGCTCGCGATGGCGAGCCGCAGCGCGTCCACCTCGGCCGGCGTCATCGGCCGGTAGGTACCGGCGAGCGTTTCCTCGTCCGGCCCCCACGGCGCGACCTTGAACGGCTTGTTCATCCCGTCGCGGATCAACTTCAGCGTCTTCACGGAGAATCCTCAGGTGGAACAGATCAGGCTTTCTTGACGATGACGGACGGGCCCAGTTTCGAGATGGGCAGGCTCGTATCGTCGAACTCGATTTCCGAAGTGCCCCGCGTGTTGCCGGGGTCGAGCATCCGGGCACCGTTGAGCACGGAGCAACCGGAGCCAACGTCTCGCGTGCGGGGGTCTTTCGAGAAGTCCAGAACAGACCGATCGCCGTCGAGATCGAAGACGATGGTCCCGTCGGAGTTGTGAATGACGGTGCCGCCGTACACGACCGCCGTCAGGTCTCCATAGGTCTGAACGTGCTCGATGGCGTTCAAGCCCATGTAGAGCGAGTTGATGCTCGCGGCCGATTCACTTCGCCCGCTCAGGTTCGTCACGAGCGGGACGGTCGCCCCTTCGCCGAAGATCACCTTCGCGTCTTCGCTGGCGTTCCCTTCGTCGCCGATGCGAACTTCGGTGAACCCGCCCGTCTGCCCGAATTCCTCTGCCACGGCGACCCAGCCTTGCGTGACGGACAGCATCGGGTGGCCCGTGCTGCCCTGGATGTACACGCTCGCCGGTTCGCCGTTGGCCGGCTGCTTCGCGCCATGAACGTAGATCGACGTGCCCGTGCCCGCGAGGTGGAACTGCCCCCGCGTCGGCACCGTCCGGCCCCGACCGTAGTGGATCACGATGCTGCCGGTTGGCAGCTTGAGGTATCGCGGCCGGTATTCCGGGTAACTCACGCCCGACGACGGCCCGATGGCGAACGCATTCGATCCCCGCACCGGCGGCAATCCGATGGAACCGCCGTAGTCGTCCATGTAGATCGCGGCGGGGCGGATGGTGTTGTCGAAGAAATACTCGAGGCCGAACAGCATGTCGGGGCTGCTCGCGTCGAGGTACCAGTTGTCGCCATCCACGGGCAGCGCCGCCCCGCTCCAGTTCCCCGTAAGGTTGGCGAAATTCGGACCCGCCGCCGGTGTCGGATTATTCAAGGCGCCCGCCGTCCCGCCGGTCGAAGCGTTCGTGAACGTGCCGGGGATGCCCGCCGTCTTCGCCGTGCCCGTGATGACCGCCGCATCGACGGTCCAGACGTATTCCTGGAACTCGCCTGCCAGCGTCGCCTGGATCGCGGCCAGCAGCTTCGAGGCGGCCGTGCTCGTCGTCTCCCCGCTGCCGAGCGTGATGGAGATCGTCTTCCCGTTGCAGGTGATCCCATGCACGGTCGCGGCAGTGACCGTCACGACGGTGTAGGTCCACACGTCCGCGACGGGGGCCACGTTGCCGATGAATCGCTTGTTTGGCATCGTTCACCCTTACTTCCACTGGTGGGGAATGCCAGTGAACGGCGTGCCCCACCGCGCGTGCGTGTAACTCCAACTGAGCGGGTAATTCGTCAGCGTGTCGCCATCGCCCACCGCGTCGCCGAGCGTGTACCGCGACAGTTCGGACTTGTACCATTGCGGCCAGAACGACACCGGCGCGCCGTGCGGACCGCCGAACTTCGGGTAGTCGAGGTACCCGGTGGCCGAACCCGACTGGAACGCGAAACACCGGCTCTTCGGCAGATAGACCATCCGGACGACCGTGCCGAGGAACATGCACTCGTCTTCCCACGGCGGCGCGCCATCGCCCTGAAACGTCAGCGTTTCTTTGAAGTCCACCAGCGCGCCGCGAGGATCGCCGACGGGGTAGGTCCCCGTCACGACGAACCGCATCGTCCGCTGGCTCGTGTACTCGCCGCGGCCCTCTTCCGGATTGTCGATCCGCAGGCAGTCCGTCCCCGAGATCGATCCGACCGGCGTCAGCACGGCGTCCGTGGGCGTGCCGTCGTCGTGGTAGAACGCGAACACGCGGTTCCGTTTGGACAACAGCGACCGGAGATTCCACTCCTGCCGGGAAAAGTCCTTCTGCCGCGCGATCGTGTCGGACTGGTAGGACGCAAGCAGGACGGTGACGTTGTGGAAGTGCCGGTGGGAGAGCGGAACGCCGCGCGCGTTCTTCACGGCCTCGATCTGCCGCGTGTAACGCACGACGTTGTTATCGAGCAGGGTGCCGTCGATCCCGTACCGCATGAGTCCACGGGGCCGCGGTGGTTGCCTGAGGAAGCCGCGCATCAGGCAACGCCCGCGACCCTGAACCGGGCATGGATCGCGATCCGTTCCTGAATGTACCGGGAATCCCGGTACTCAATTCCTCCGGCGAAGACATCCCGCCCTACGGACTCGTCCGGCTATCCGCCCCGGGAGCGGACGGCGTCCGCGTGGTTGGCAAGCCCAACGCCGATGACGATCCGCACGTCTACGTCAACGGATCGGGAACCCTGAATAACGGCGTGCGGGGCCTCGTGCGGTTCGTGCCGCTCGGCCCCGTCGCCTACGATCCCGCCGACGGTGAACCGGCCCTCAACGAAGAATGGGGGCCGGCGGCCGGCTCCTGGCTCCTGCGCAAGGGCCGAAAAGGCTTCTCGTTCAGCGGCGGTGCCGATGGCTTCTCCGGTTCGTTCGCACGCGCGAGCGCCGGCGACACCGACCTCATCGTCCGCATCACCGGCAGCGCGCGCGTCGCGGCCGGTTCGGGCGGCTCCGATTGCGAGGGGTCCGCGTTCGAGGCCGACGAGTCCGGGAACTGGCCCTCCGGCGTCGGTTCGCTGGCGAGCGGCGTCGGCCACAACGCCTACACCGGCTACCTCCAGCGCCGGGAATGCCTGCTCGACCCGTGGGAGGACTATGGCGAGGAGGTCTACGTCGACGACATGAACGGCCGGAAGCTCGTCGTGGGCGACCGCTATCAGGTGGTCCGACAGGGCAGTATCGGCAGCGTTCCCTGCTACACGACGCGCGACGATCCCGCCGGACCGGTGACCAGTGGCGACTCCGGGGATTCGGGCGACTCCGGAAGCGGGTCCGGGGACGACTGCGAGGAGATCCACGTCCTCGACTGCCCGGCCAGCGGGTCCGGCGAATCGGGGTCCGGGTCGGGCGACGGCTGCCTGTTCGTCGGCGACATCTCCATTTCCAACGACGGCGGCACCTGCACCGGCAGCTTCACCCTGTCGATCCCGACCCGGATCGTGCGCGTGCCCCGCTGTTCCACCGGGGGTTCCCCGTGACTCCGCTCCTGCCCGGCTTCGACGATCCGCTCGCCGGTCCGGCCGGCCTCGACCGCGCCCGCGCCACCGCGTCGGACACGGTCCGGGCGCACCGCCGGGCGTTGGAATCGCTCCTTGCCCGCGACCGCTGGCCCGACCGCGCCGGCGGGGGCGGCGACGGCGTCCTCTACTGTGGCGGGGGGAAGTACTGGCCGGGGATCGCGATTGGCTGCCGGCTCCTGCGCGAGGCCGGCTACCCGGACGCCATCGAAGTCTGGCACCGGGGGGAAGCCGAGCCGGTCGAACCGGCCGACGTGGCCGACCTCGACGTGCGGATCGTGGACTCGCGGGCGATGGCCGACCGGTTGGGCGACGCGCGCATCCTCAACGGCTGGGAGTCGAAGCACTACGCGCTGACGCACACGGCGCTCGACCGGGTGGCCTACCTCGACGCCGACGCCTACGGCGTGGCGGACCTGCGACCGTTGCTGGCCCGATCCGCCGGGAAATTCGCGTTCTGGATCGACCTGCCGGGGAACGACCGGACGGTGAAGTGGCCGAACGTCTGGCCGGCCGGGTCGGGCGGTGTGCCGGCCATCCAGGGCGGGCAGTTGATGATCGACCTCGCCGCGTGCTGGCGGCAGGTGGTCCTCAGCCACTGGATGAACCAGCACTCCGACTTCTACTACCACCACGGCTACGGGGACCAGGACACGTGGCGGATCGCGTTCGCCGCCCTGCCGGGTCCCCTGCTCTGCTTCGGCCATGCGACGTGGCGTTTCCCTGCGTTCATCTGCCAGGCCGATGGCCGGGACTGGATCGTGCATCGCTGTCGCGGGAAACTCTTCCGTCCCGAAGACTCCCCCGCCGGCAGCCGCAACGTCTCGCACGCCCCGGCACGGCACCTGCCGGCCGAGGATCGCGTCTGGGAGTTGCTGGTGAAGCAGTTCGGTGACCGGAGCGCCGCCGAAGTGTTCCCGGCCATGTACCGCCGAAACGTCTGGGGTCGCGGGTCGGGGATGGGCAGCGTCGGGCCGGACGCGCAAGACTACGGCTGGCTCATCAACTCGCTCGCCCTCGTGGGCGGCTGGCGGACGGCCACCGACGCCGGGTGCGGCGATGGCTCCATTCTCGCGCGGCTGCACTTCGAGCGTTACCACGGGGTCGACGTCGCCGCGAGCGTCATCGAGGCGAACCGCGCCCGTTTCCCCGACCGCACCTTCGCAGTCGCCGACTTCTACCGCGACCGGGACTCGCTCCCGCCGGCGGATGTGCTGCTCTGCCGGGACGTGCTGCACCACTGGCCGAACCGGATGATCACCGACTTCGTGGCGTGGTGCCGGTCGTCGGGCCGCTGGAAGTGGCTCTGCTTCACGCAGGACGTTCACCAGCAGGCCGACGGCGACGATACGTTCCTCGGCGGCTACCGGCCGTTGCACCCCGACATGGAGCCGCTGAAGTCGCTGGCCCCGACGCGCTACGTCAAGATCCGTGACAAAACGGCGGTGCTCTGGCAATGCCCATCCTGACCCGGACCGTGACGTTCGCGATCCCCGAGGGCTGCGAATGCTGCAAGCTGTTCGTGGACTGCCCCGGTTGCGCGGCGATCGCGCGCGACTACCTGTTCACGCTCGCCGGCACGGGCGACCTCGCCTTCCTCGACGGCGGGACCGTGGAGGTCTTCTACACCGGCGAATCGGGCGGGATGTTCAACTTCTTCGGCACCGCCCTGATCGACGGCTGGACGGTCACGGTCGGCTGGGGCATCTCGTCGGACAGCAGTTGCTCGTTCGTCGCGGGGAACATCACCCTCTACAAGGCCGGGGAATGCGGCGGGTATGTGCAGGAAATGGACGACCCGGCGACGACGACCAGCCTGACGGATTGCGATCCGGCGACGTTCGCGATCACGGCCCAACAACTCTACCAGAACGGGGAACCGTTCGAAGGCCAGTGCTTCACCGGCACCGTCGGGGGCACGGGAGTGCAAGTCTGATGGGGAAGGCCAAGCGAGACCGTTCACAAATACCGTTCTCGGCCGCGTGGATCGCCGTTCGTCGCGCCGAGTGGGAGCGGCAGATCGCCCGACGCAAGGCACGCCGTCCGCATCTGCGGTTCCGGCTGGAGATCGCCGTCCGATCGGATGGCGAAGTCGCCGCGGCGGCGAAGTGTGGCGAGGCCGGCGGCCGGCACCTGCGGCGTTGCGTCGACCTGGGCGACCGGATCGAAGTGCGCGCCGGATGCGCGAGCGGCTGGATGTGCCGGCACGAATGCCGCTCGCGGCAACGCGATGTGATGGAGCACCTCGGCGAGGTCGCCGAAGCCGTGCCGGGCGATGACTGCCAGGACTGCCCGGGTTTCGTCGATTCCGGCCGATTCTGATCCCAAGCCGATCCCGTCAGGCAACCCCCGCGCCCTCTATCGGGAATGGCTGCGATCCCGCCAATCATCAAGGGGAGACCGTGGGCGCTGGTCCTCAAGGTGAGGAAGCCGGACGCCAGTTACGTCAACTTCGCCACAACACCCGGCTACCTGTACCTGACGCGGGCGAACTACCGGGCAAGGCTGAAGTATGAGCCGGGCGAACCGGACAACGAAGGGGCCGCCGAGACGATCGACGGCATTTCCCACCTGGTCTTCCGGTTGCCGTCGGAGTGGACCCGGGAACCGGCCAACGTCCCCAAGGGGGACGCGCTCGAGGTCTTCCTCGCGACCGACGAACTGACGGGAAACTCCGGCTTGGGGAAGCGGCTCGGAACCGTTCCCGTTGTAGTGCTCGCCGATGGCGGACCCGTGGAGTGACCCGTGGCCGACTACGTCATCACCGCGCGCAGTGAGTATTCCGTCGCGTCGGAGGTGGAGGTCGGCGGCGTCATCGAGGTTGTCGTCTCGGATGGCGATCCCGCCGTCATCGACGTTCAGGCCGGTCCGCCCGGCCCGCCGGGAACCAGCAGCGCCAGCTATCTACACACTCAGGCGTCGCCCGCGAGCACTTGGACCGTGAATCACAACCTCGGCACCCGGCCCGTCATCGCCGTTCGCGACACGGGCGGGCAGGAGATCCTCGCGGCGATCACCCACGCGAGCGCGAATCAGGCGTTGATTTCGTTCGTGGCCGCGAAAACCGGAACCGCGTTCTGTTCCTTATGAGGCGAAAATGTCGATCCAAATCTGGCAGGACCTGGACTTCACGAGCGGCGCGCGGATCGTCAATCTGCCGGACGGCACGGCCCCACAACACCCGGCGACCGTCGCGCAGCTCAATTCCGCCGTCGAGGGCCTGAACTGGAAGGACGCCGTCCGCGTCGCCAGCACGGCGAACATCAACCTCGCCTCGCCGGGTTCGACCATCGACGGCGTCACGATGTCGAGCGGGGATCGCTTCCTCGCGAAGGATCAATCGACCGGATCGCAAAACGGCCTCTATGTCTGGAACGGCGCGGCATCGGCCGCGACTCGCGCGCTGGATGCGAGCACGTTCGCCGAACTCGAAGGCGCGGTCGTCGTCGTCGAGGAAGGCACCGCGAACGGCGGCACGTCCTGGCGGCAAACGCAGGTCAACGGCACCATCGACTCGTCGACCGTCACGTTCACCTCCTTCGGGGCCGCCGCCGCGGCGGCGAGCGAAACGACGGCCGGCGTGGCCGAACTCGCGACGCAGGGCGAAGTCGACGCCGGCTCCGATGACGCCCGGATCGTGACGCCGCTCAAACTGGCGACCTACGCGAATCGGAAACTGAAGTACACGACGACGGTCGGGGACGGCTCGAACACCGAATACACCGTGACGCACAACCTCGGCACGCGGGTCGTGACGGTGCAGGTCTACCGGACCGGCTCTCCGTACGACACGGTCCTGTGCGACGTGGAGCGCACGACGACGAACACCGTCACGCTCCGATTCGCTGCCGCGCCGTCGTCGGCGCAGTTCACCGTCGTCGTCCTCGGCTGATCGGAGCGACGTCCGCGTGGAAATCCTGTCGCGACAAAGCCGGCCGCCACTGCCCGTTTCCGACGGGGCGACCATCACGCTGCCGTGCAATCGCGCGAACGAATTCAGCGTCACGCTCGGCGGGAACCGCACGCTGGCGCTGTCCGGCGACACGGACGGGCTGACCTTCTCCCTGATCGCCAAGCAGGACGGCACGGGCGGCAAAACGCTGACGATGTTCTCCGGCGTGCTCTGGCAGGGTTCGACGCCCGCGCCGAACACCGCCGCGAACAAGTACACGGTCTACACCTTCAAGCGGATTTCCAGCGGGGTCTACCTCGGCTGGTGGAGCACTGAAGTATGAGCCTCGCGAGCGAATGGACCGACCCGGCGAAACCACTCTACGCGGAACTGGCCTCGCTCGTCGCGGAGGGCCGGGACGCGGACGCGGCGGCGGTCTTCAACCGCCGGGATCGGGCCGGCTACGTCCCGCGTCGGCACGTGGCCGCGACGCTTGCGCGATTCCCGGCGGTCCTCGGTCTCGTTCGGTGGGTGGTCGATACGCGCGCGATGCCGGCCCCGTACGGTGGCGGGGCCGTGGATTTCGGGCTGTACTGCCTGTTCGCCGCCATCTGGCTCGTCGTCGAGAGCGACGAAGGCTTGAAAGCCGGCGTCGCGGAACTCTCGGCCGGCTTGGGCCAACTGCCGCAGGGGCTTGTGCCGGACGAGTTCACCGCGGAGCTGCTCGCCGGGGAAGTGAAGATCTCGCGGGCCGATGAACTGCTCGGCCGGGAAGTCTCGGCGAATGAGATTGGCCTGATTCGAAACGGAAACAACTGATGGCCGACATCAAGATCGAATACGCGGCCTCGTCGGCCGTGACGATTTCGCCGGCTTCGCTCGCCACGTCTTCAACGTGGCTGGCTGGTCGGGAATCCACGCTGATCGACAACACCAGCAACAAGTACCTGGACTACCTGCTGGCTGGGAAGATCACCGTCGGCACGACCCCCACGATTAACACGGAAATCCGGATCTACGTCGTCGCCATCCTGAACGACACGCCGACATGGCCTGACGGCTTCACCGGTTCCGACGCGGCCAAGACGATCACCAGCGCTGGCGTTCGGGACGGGTTTGCCAAACTCGCGGCCGTGATGGCTGTTGACGCGACGACGAGCAACCGCGAATACCCGTTCGGTCCCGTATCCGTGGCCTCCCTCTTCGGTGGCGTCGTGCCGAAGAAGTTCCTCGTGTTCGTCACGCACAACACCGGCGTGAATCTGAATTCTACCGGAGGCAATCACGTCATCGACGTGACTCCGGTTTACCAGACGGCGGCCTGATGCTCTTCGATGCTGGCAGGTTGGCGACGGATCACCCGGACAACGCGGAGTTGCGCGGTCTTTACCTGCGCCATCCCGCCTTGCCGGGCAGTTCGTCGTTGATGCCGGACTTTTCGGTTCGCCGCCGCGACGCAGTCATCCTGAACGGCCCACCCGTGGATTTCGCACCAGGCGGACAACTTGGCTGGAAACTCAACGGGTCGAACCAAGCGGCTACGGCTTACAATCCGAGTGGATCGGCTGGCTTGACTGTAGCGTTTTGGTGGAAGACGCTCAGTTGGGCCGGGAATTATGTCGCGGTTGGATGGTACAACTTAATTTGGATTGGACTCTCGAATGGCAAACTTGCTTTCTACCCGAATTCCGGTGGGCAAGCCATCGAGTCAACCGCGATTGCAAACGATGGGAAATGGCACCGATGCGTAGCAATTCACCTTAGTGGTGTGTCCAAGGTTTTCGTCGATGGGGTTGAGCGGGCGTCTGCGGCGGGGACTCTGTATTCCACGCCGATCACAACGGTCGGTATCGGGCAGTTCGGGAACAACGCCAGTTTCCGGTTCCCCGGCAGCCTCGCGGGTATTCGCATTCACGCGAAAGGATTCCCGCCCGATTGGGCCGCGCGCGACTACCGGTATTCGCAGAGTTTGGAGGCCGATCCGCGAATCCGCTCCTTCTCGCGACGACTCTCGTTTGCCCCATCCGCGCCCGCGATCCGTCCCTTCCTCCCCGCGTTCGCGGACCTGTTCTGATTCAGCTTCATAACACGCTCAGGCAACTCTCGCGACCGCACACGACGAACACAACGACTTGTTCCGTCCGCGTCGGAGAGGCGTCGATGGCTCCTTATTGGCTCCTGCTCCCGCTCGTCCTGGGTCAACCGATCCACGTCCCGGTTCCCGTTCCCATCACCACACCGAAGGTCGCGGAAGTTCCGGCCGGCGAACGTGCCAAACCGCAGGAGTTCACCGCCCGCGTCGGCGAACTGAAGCGGTTCGCGGGTGGCAGCGACAAGGCGAAGTGGGAACTCGCGGCCGGCACCGTCGGGGCCGATCTCGTCGCCGACGGCAAGGGCGGCTGCGTGTTCTCCGCCGAGGCAAAAGGCCGGTTCACGCTCGTCTGCTATACCGAGGGGCCGTGCGCGTGGGTTGTCGTAACGGTGGGCGATGGCCCCGCGCCCGGCCCGGCTCCCGTGCCTCCGTCGCCAGTCCCACCGACGCCGACGCCACCGGCTCCCGTTCCGCCGGCCCCATCGCCGCCGAAGCCGTTGTCGCCCGGCGCGGAGAAGCTCAAGGGCGCCGTCGAGAAGGACGGCGGGTTCACCGAGGCGAACCAGAAGTCGCTCGTGCAACTGACGGCTCTCGTCAGCGCCGCCATCGACGCGATGAAGAACGCCAAATTCACCGACGAATACGCGGAGAAACTCAAGGAAGCCGGCGAGACGCTCCTCGCGAAGGGCGAACTCCCGGCGGGTCGCGTTTGGCTGAACGGGGAGTTCAAACGGATCTTCGGTAGCGAGCGGCGATTCATCACCGACGACCTTCGCAAGCAATTCGAGGAAGAGTTGGCGAAACTCCACGGCACGATGAAGGAGGTCAGCGGGAAATGAGTTGGAACAAGCACCGGGAACGCCTGCAATTCGGTCTGATCGGCTGTCTCGTCGTCGCCGTCGCGTGCCTCGCACTTCGCCCCGCCGCACTACCGCCCGCGCCCGATCCAGTCATCGGCGGCATGGGCTGGGTCGATGACGCGGAGATCCGGCAACCCGTCGCGGCGACGATGCCCGCGTTCGCGGAGACAGACGCCTTCAAGGCCGTGCAGGGTGAAGAACCGCAGCACGTTTACCTGTGGGAAGCCTACCGCCGGCTCTACGGCACCAACCCGCCGGAACGCGATCAAGGGGCGGTCGGTTCGTGCGTCTCGTTCGGCACGGCGCACGCCATCGAAATGACGCTCGCGAATCAGGTGCTGCTCGGCTTTCCGGGCGAGTTCCGCGACGTGGCGCAGGAAGTGATCTACGCCGGCGGGCGTGTCGAGGTCGGCGGCGGTCGCATCCGGGGCGATGGCTGTGTCGGAGCATGGGCCGCGAAGTTCGTCAAGGGCTGGGGCATCGTCCCGCGTGGCGTCACGGGTCGCTATGACCTGTCGAATTACGACGTGGCTCGCTGCCGCGCATGGGGCCGGACCGGCGTTCCCGACGACTTGGAACCGGAGGCGAAGAAGTACCCCGTCGGCGACGCGGCGCAGGTGCGGACGTGGGCCGAGGCGAAGAAAGCGCTCGCGAATGGCTACGGAATCGCGGTCTGCTCGAATCAGGGGTTCACGATGCGCCGCGACGCGAACGGCGTCTGCCGGCCGTCGGGGACGTGGTTTCACTGCATGGCCCTCGACGGCTACCACGTCGAAGGCGGCACGGAGTACGGCCACATCACGAACTCGTGGGGCGACAACGCCCACACGGGACCGACTGGCTGGGGCAACCCGAACAAGGCCGGATTCTGGACGGACTCTCGCACGATCGAGCGGATGCTCCGCCAGGACGATAGCTGGGCGTTCAGCGGCGTGACGGGGTTCCCGGCCCGCAAGATCGACTGGGATGTTTTTGCTCCCGTGCCGCAACGGAAGGAGCGTTTGTTCGCCCTCGATAACCCGAAGGTGCTCGCATGGTGACTCTGATCCGACTCGTTCCGATTCTCGCCGTCCTCGCGGTGCCCGCTCTCGTGATCGCCGCCGACGACGCCGACGCTCGCGCCCGCGCCGCTCTCGCGCTCGCCGTCGCGAAGCAAAGCCCGCCCGCCGTCGCCGGGGAACGCCCGGCCCGCACGCCGGAGCAAGCCGCGAAAGCCGCGCTCGCCGAGGCAATGGGCAAAGCGTGCGATTGCGGACTCTGCCCGCCCGCGAAGCCGATGCCGCGCGCGACCCCTCCCTCTCAAGGGGGAAAGGAAGCCGCGAAACGATCGGTCGAAAAGCTGACCTACGCCGAACTGGAGAAGTCCGTCGCGAAGCTCGCCGCCGGCGAATCGCTCCGCGTCTACGTCGGCCAGAAGCCGGTCGCATCGGCCACGGGCCGGCTCATCGAACTCTCGGACACGATCCCCGGCGAGAAGCAAATCGTCGGCGTCTGGCGGTGCTGGTCGGAGAAGGGTGAAGCGAAGATGCAGAGCCTGCACCCCGACGACAAACCGACCCGCGTCATCATCGCCGGCCGGTACTACGACCGGCACGCGGACGGCTCGCTGTTCTGGTGCGTGGAGTGCAACGGTGGATGACGATCCCCGCGACAGCGTTCCGCCCGAGGCGATGCTCGCGCTGATCGTCGCCGGCATTGTGTTCTGGATCGCCCTCACGCTGGGGCTACGACCATGACCCGCAAGCGATGCCGCCGCTGGTGGCGAACGCTCTGGAATCGACGGACGCCGAGGGTGCGGACATGACCCGGAACATCACCGAGGCGATCCCGGCCCTGCTCGCGGAAGGCGGCGCGCTCGTCACCTCGTCGGCCTGCTCGCCGATGGAACTCGCCATCGCCCGCACCGAGGATCGGTTTTTCGTCGATGCCGACGGCTGCGGGTTCGTCCTGCGATACCGCCAGTGGCGCGAACACGCCGAGCGGGCCATCGCGAATCAGGGCATGCCGCCGTCCCTCGAAGAAACGGGCGAGTTCGTGCCGCCGGCCGAGCACGGCGGGGAAGGCTGACCATGATCCTTCGCATCATCCGCCGAATCCTACTCGCGATCATGTTCGTGGCCGCGTGGTGCGAGGATCGGCTCGTGAAATGGAATCGACCAACCTCAGAGGGTAGCAACGTGGACAAGGCCAAAGTGATCGAGTTCTTGAAGAAGAACTGGAAGTGGATCATCGCGCTGATCTTCGCCACAGGCGGCGGGTTCCAGTTCGGCCGCATCCACGTCCAGAAGGGTGAGAAACTCGAGGTCTACATCATCATCCCCGAAGACTTCCCGGACGTCTTCGGCGCGCCGCCGGCGAAGGCCGCCGGCGAGACGTTCAGCCCGCACGCGATGTCCGCGCTTCGTCGCGCTGTGAATTTCGAGCGTGATGGGCGGCGGCTCCGCGATACCCCAGACGGCCAAAAACTGTTCGCCGTGCTTCAGCGGTTGCACAACGATCCACTGTGCCTGCCGGACATTGAAGAGGCCGTGAAGACGACGCAACTCGACCCGTTGACGTTGAGCATCATTGCCAAGATCGTGCTGAAAGTGGCCGTCGTCTACCTCGAACGTCGCGCACCGCGAACGGAAAGCGAATGGGACGATCGGCTGCTCGCGCTGCTGAAGTTGTTCAGCGACCAGCCGGCGACGATCAACGCGGCGCACGCGGCGATCGTGAAGCGCGGTCCGTAGGAAGCACCCTCGTTACGCCAGGTGTGCAGGGCGCGTCGCCGGAGGGAGAGGCCGGCGGCGCGTTTCTTCGTTTGTAGATTGCCGGGTCACGATTTTGGAATCGCCCCGGCTGCGGCGGTTAGGTCCGTTCATTATGGCCAGAAAGACCAGCCACTCACCGCGTAGCGCGACCGCTCCACAGGGGAGGAAGCCCCGTCGCCGGGTTGATGTGGAGCGTAACAGTGAGTCGGAAGCGAAACAAGCTGCGGAACGAAGAACCGGGACGCAGAGTGACAATTCGCGATTCAGGTTCCGTCACGCCTTCCGCACCAGCCCGACCACGACGCCGATGATCCGGTCCCCGTTTTCCGGCCGGAACGGCAGCGTCTCGTGCCGGTCATTCGCGGGCACAAGTAGATATTCGCCGGATCGTTTCTTCGGGTCGGTCGCCAGCTTCTTCACGGTGGTTTTCCCATCGACGAGCGCGATGACGGTATCGCCGGGTTCAGCCGAACCTTGCTGCTGAACGATGAGTCGGTCTCCGTCTGCGATGTTGAACCCTTTACCGGTCATGGAATCGCCGCGTGCCGTGAGCAGGAACCGGCCTTCGCCTCGTAGAAGCGGCGAGAGGACGTCCACCATGACGTAGGCCGGCTGGCCGGGATCGATGGGCGTACCGCAAGGCACTTCACCGAAGTCGGGGAGCAAGACCGGCCCCTGCGCCTTGCTTCCGATGCCGTAGTTGTGAACCGCGTGCTTGACCGCGTCCGTCATGCTGCATTCGACGCCGGTTTCAGCCGAACGCTGCCGCGCGATGGCCTTGATCCGGTCCATCGTCGCCTCGGTCAGTTTGAAATTCCGGGCCTTCCCTTTACTGGCACCGTCTCCGACGGACGCCTTCTCTTTACCCATGTCCGAAATCTCCTTGCAGGCACACACGAAGTATACAAGGTAATTTGCGAAGAAATACGAAATGTGCCGATTTTGAGTTGACCGAGTGCGCTGCATGTGTATACTCAAGACACACGAATGAAACACGGCGACCCGGCCCCGGACTCGCAACGTGCAATAGGCGACAATCCGGGGCGGGTCGTCTGAAACTGTTCGGAGTGAAGGTGTGGAAATGATGATGCCCGGCGTGCTGCGAACACGTCGGGCATCTGGTGAACCCCCAGTGTGATTGGAGATCCCCATGTGCAGTGTACTCCGTCGGCCGCGTCCCGCGTCCACAAAACCAGTCGCCTGCCGGTACTGGCCCTCGATGCCCGGCATCGGGACGGCCGAAATCCGACGCGGCGACAAACTCGCGATCTACACGGTCCGTGAGCGGCGCGTCGATCCGAAGTACGGCGGCGGTCGCGGGTTCCGCCTGCAAAAGGTCAACGAGTTCGGCCCGGCCGGCAAGTCGATCGACTGCTATGTCGCCAGCGAACCCGCCGAATCGACCTGCGACTGCGAGGACAAGATTTTCAACTACGACCCCGCCCACCCGTGCAAGCACCTGATCGCCCTCCGGGATCTGGTGGAGTCGGGCGAGATCGACAAGGAGGATCCCGAAATGCCTTGGCACAACCAGTCGACCTGTTCCCCGACGGCCCCCGCACCGGTGCAGGAAGTGGCACCGGTTGCGGGTGGCCCGTCGGTCATCCGCCTCGCCTGCCCGGTCTGCGGGGAGTCGGCCGAAGTCCGGCCCGCCCGCGGAAAGCGCTACCCGTACGAGTTCCATTGCCGGGAGTGCGTCGAACGGGCCGAGGCGGCGTTCGCCAATTGCTACTGCCACGAAGAAGGTGGTGCGGCTTGACCTGCCCGCGCTGTGACACGCCGCTGGAGCGGGTGCGCGTCGGGCGCGACTCCGACGGCTCGATCTACCAGTGGCGCTGCCCGGTGTGCGAACGCGAGCGGCAGCGCGAGGAAGCGAGGGACGCGACATTGGAGGCGTCGCGTCAGTGGCAGGAGAAGAACGGACCGAAACTGTCCCCACCGGCACCTTGACTTGCAATCGGAGGGTGGGAATGGAGGCGGCGACGGAGGATCGAATGTTGACGGCGGCGGATGTGGCGAGGCGGTTGAACCTGTGTCGCACCTCGTTCCACACTCGCCGGGCGCTGGGTGCCATCGGGCCGCAACCGAGGCGGACGCTGGGCCGGCCGAAATGGAGCAGTGCGGAGCTGGCTGCATGGCTCGCGAACCCCGACGAGCGGGGTGAACTGTACGACGCCGAGCGATGGCCGGCGGTGTGGCGGGAGATTCAACGAAAGCAACGCTGAACGTCGCCCTTGCGACTGTCCCCATAGACGGGTTACGTTCGCACTCCCACGGAGGGCGAACCCATGCCGAAAATCTACCGGCCGACGTACAGGAAGCGCGTCGACGGAATGTGGATCACGCGGAAAACCGCGAAGTGGTACGCGAAGATCATCGTCGGCGGGCGCCGAAAAGCCGTGCCGCTGACGACCGACAAACGAGCGAGTGAGATCATGCTGGCGGACCTGTTACGAAATGCGGCGATGGGACGGGCGGGAGCGGTCGATCCGTTCGCCGCCGCGTCCCGCACCCCGCTTTCGCAGCACCTGGCCGACTGGCAGGAACATCTCCGCTTCATCGACGCGGGGGAGAAGCACATCGCGGACGTCGGCCGGATCGTGGAGGCATACCGCGCGTTCGCTCGCGTCGTGTTTCCACCGGCGGCGACGGCCGACACGGTGCGGAAGTTCCTCGCGGACCGCAAGGCGGGTGGGCGATCCAACCGCACGGTGAACTGGACGCACGCGACGCTCCGCGCCTTCTTCTCGTGGATGGTATTGGAGAAGAGGATGGCCGCGAACCCGACGGACGGCATTGAGAAGCTGAACGAATCGATCGACGTGAAACGTCGGCGGCGTCCCCTCGTCGGCGACGAACCCGAACGACTGATCGCGGCTGCGGACGCCTCGGAGAAGACCTTCAAGGGTTTGTCCGGGCGGCAACGCGGCACGCTCTATGTTGCCGCGATGGCCACGGGCTTCCGGGCACAGGAACTTGCGAGCCTGACCGCCGACCAGCTGGACCTGGACGCAAACCCGCCCGTGATACGAATCCCGGCGAGCGACACGAAGAACAGCGCGGAGGCGTTCCAGCCGATTCCCGAATGGGCGATCGACCGCCTGCGGACGCTGCCGACGGCCGGCGTATTGTTCCCGGGCTGGTGGTGGGACAAGGCCGCGAAGATGATCCGCATGGACCTCGCCGTGGCGAAGATCCCCGTGGAAGTGGGCGGCCGGGTCGTGGACTTCCACTCTATCCGGCACACCTACGTCGCCGACCTCCGGCATGCGGGCGTGGAGCTCGGAGACGCGATGAAACTGGCCCGGCACTCCGATCCGAAACTCACGCTGGCGATCTACGGCCAGTCGGACCTCGACGGTCTGGCGAACGCGGTGAACAGCGTTCGGCTTGGACACCGGCTTGGACACTTTTCCGGAACAAAGGTGAACGAAGGTGAACAGATGAGCGCCGCTGGGGGCGGGGCGGCGCTTCCGTACAATGCTCCGGAATACGCTGAAATCCTAGCGTTTTCCGCCAATTCGAAAGGCGAAGAGATGAATACCCCCGGCGCGGCTCGAACGCGCAACCTGCCGCTTAGAAGCCACGAAACGGAAACCCCGAAAACGCACCGAATGACCACGTTTTCTAAGGAAATTGTATCGTCGGCCCGCCTCTGCGGAAATGAGGATTCATTGCAGAAAACAAGGCTATTTCGAGGAATTCCACGGGTTTCGTGGAAGACTGTGGAACGTAGAGTACAGCGGTTCGCGTGGACTTCCACTTCAACGCGCCGGATCGGGATTAAGGAAGAGTGTGAAACGTAATGCCCGAAACCGTCTACCCTTTTTTCAGGAGATTTTCAACATCCACAACACGGTAGAGGCGTCTTGGTTCTTTGTGCCGTCGTCCTTCCAGTTCGATGAAGCAATCTGTGAACTGCTTCGAATGCCGCTCGAGTTTTTTGCGAGTCGCTTCGGCTTCCAGCCCGAAAAGTTCGGCGAGTTCATCAGCGCTCAGAAATCCCGGCTTGAAGGGAAGTTTGCCGCCTGACTCTTCGGCCTTTCGATTCGTGTAATTCCTACACCACTCTGCAAGTCGAAGCAATTCCATGCGGTACTGTTCCACCGTAGGTACGGCGACGGGAGCGTCTGGCCCTTTCTCGCCGACCGTCGCCAGCCAATGGGCTGCCTCACAGAAGAGTTCCCTAACGGCTTCGAGTGTCAGATCCGCGTCGTATTGAAGATCGGAACCGTCAATTTTGGTTCCTCTCTTGCAAGGATACTCCATAATTTGCCCGGCCCATATTGCGAGCCGTCCGAGTTCTCGAGTAACTCGTTCGTTCATCTCACCGCGATCCACGGAATCGCTGGGCGTGTAAGGCAACCCTTGGGACAGGAATTCCCTTCCACGACAGTACTCTGCGAACGCTGGGTCACTGTGCCTGACGCGCCGATGCCATTCGTCTAATTTGTCGAACAAGTCGTTGAACAGGTCCATGCCCGATAGTTGGCGGGGCCTCTGTGGCAGTTCGACTTCGCATCCAATCTCTCGTCCGATCCGCGGCAGCGCGTCCCATACGTTGCGAACCAAGCCGAGGAGAACATCTTCCGGCCTCTGTTGGTCGCCCGCGGGCCAGAGCACGATGATAATTTGCCGTTCGAGGTTCTTCGGATCGGCAAGAACGTCAGCCGCCACACTCGAGAAATCAGCGACGAGCCATTCGTTGCCAAAATCGGTCTGTGCTTTAATCTCCTCCCATGTCCGGACCGATTCCGGCACGTGGAAACAGTTCCAGTCTCCGGAATAGCCAACAGATCGGTCGAAAACGGGCACTTCTGGCGGACCCTTCAAGTATCCGGCGAACTGTTCCCGCTCGACAAGCCTGAACGGACTTCGAAGCCGTCGGACGGATGCGATGCGAACGAAGTCTGGTCGTTCGACGTACTCACTCAGGAAATGCCGCCCGCGTGCGGCCAGATGGATCAAATCTTCGTAGCCGCCGATGTTCTGTTCGTTTCGGAACGTGAAAAGGTTCCGGGCTCGTTGCCAACTCGACACGATCTTCAGTTGCTTGGCGAATCGGAAGATAGGGTCGGCAAGTAAGGCCGGATCGATTATCGGCAATCCGAAGCCATCGGTTGGATGCCGATTTGGAAACGTCTTTTCCCAACGAGCGAGGAACCCGCTATCGAGAAAATAATCGGGGACCAGGCAACGGAAGTGCTCGAAGATTTGTTCGCGATCCATTCTCGCTCACCTCGTCGCAGCCCGACCGGCCCGCCGACGGAGGTGAGTCACGCGGCGGGCCGGATCGTATTTCAGGCACGACGGTTTCGAACCCGTCGTGCCGACTGCCCGGGAATAGTATACGGATGATCAATCAATCGAGCCATGGCGAAGTGTCGGCATGCTACTCAACGCGCCGACGAGAGCGAACGGGCGGGTTGGGCATCGCTACCAGAATTGGCCAAGTTCCAACGGGAACGGTAAGCTATCGCGATCACTTTCCGCTCAGAACGCAGCTGATCAAGGGATGATCTCGCGTTCCAGTCATCGAAGTCGGGCGACGCCCATGAGAACAAGGACTTCCTGAAAACAATCGAACCGTCATTAGTCTATTGAACGGGAAGAGGTCACAAAATGTCGTCCGAACAGCAACTCGAAGAGCGGTTCGTTCAAAAGCTGCTCGGCTTGAAATACGAATACCGCCCCGACATCCGCAACCGCGCCGCACTCGAGGCCAACTTCCGGGAGAAGTTCCAGGCGTTGAACCGCGTCAGGCTCACCGACGATGAATTCCAACGCTTGCTCGACGAGATCGTCAAGCCGGACGTCTTCGCATCGGCCCGCACCCTCCGCACGATTAACAGCTTCACCCGCGACGACGGCACGCCGCTCAACTACACGCTCGTCAACATCAAGGACTGGTGCAAGAACACGTTCGAGATCGTCAACCAACTCCGCATCAACACCGATAACAGTCACCACCGCTACGACGTTCTCCTGCTCATCAACGGCGTGCCGGTCGTGCAGGTCGAGCTCAAGACGCTCGGCATCAGCCCGCGGCGGGCGATGGAACAGATCGTCGAGTACAAGAACGATCCCGGCAACGGCTACTCCCGCACACTCCTGAGCTTCGTGCAGCTCTTCATCGTCAGCAACTACACCGATACCTGGTACTTCGCCAACAACAACGCCCGTCACTTCAGCTTCAACGCCGACGAGCGCTTCCTGCCCGTTTACCAGTTCGCCGCCGAGGACAACAGCAAGATCGTCCACCTCGACACATTCGCCGAGAAGTTCCTCGCGAAGTGTACCCTCAGCGAAATGGTCAGCCGCTACATGGTGCTCGTCGCCAACGAGCAGAAGTTGCTCATGATGCGGCCGTACCAGATCTACGCCGTGAAGGCGATCGTCGAGTGCATCCGCCAGCAGAGCGGCAACGGCTACATCTGGCACACCACCGGCAGCGGCAAGACACTCACCTCCTTCAAGGCCTCGACGCTCCTGAAGGACAACCCGGACATCGAGAAGTGCCTCTTCGTCGTCGACCGCAAGGACCTCGACCGGCAGACCCGCGAGGAGTTCAACCGGTTCCAGGAAGGCTGCGTCGAGGAGAACACGAACACCGGCACGCTCGTTCGGCGCATGCTCTCGGAGGACTATGCCGACAAGGTCATCGTCACCACGATCCAGAAGCTCGGCCTCGCGCTGGACGAGTCCAGCAAGCGCAACAAGCAGAACAAGAGCCAGGGCAAGGCCACCCACAAGGAGCAACTCGAACCGCTGCGGGACAAGCGGATCGTCTTCATCTTCGATGAGTGCCACCGCTCGCAGTTCGGAGACAACCATCAGGCCATTAAGGAGTTTTTCCCCAAGGCCCAGCTCTTCGGCTTCACCGGCACGCCGATCTTCGAGGAAAACGCCACCGCGCAGAAGATCGAAGGGCAGCAGGCGTCGTACAAGACAACCGTCGACCTCTTCCAGAAGGAACTGCACGCCTACACCATCACGCACGCCATCGAAGACCAGAACGTGCTGCGGTTCCACGTCGACTACTTCAAGCCGGGAAAGAAGGACCTCGCCCCCGGCGGGACGGTGCTCAAGAAGGCCGTCGTCGACGCCATCCTCGCCAAGCACGATGCCGCCACCGGCGGCCGGCGGTTCAACGCCCTCCTCGCCACGGCGTCGATCAACGACGCCATCGAGTACTTCGCCATGTTCGACGGCGTGCAGAACGGCCGCGCCATCGCGGACCCCGACTTCGCACGCCTGAACATCGCCTGTGTCTTCTCGCCGCCGGCCGAGGGGAACAAGGACGTGCAGCAGATCCAGGAAGACCTGCCGCAGGAGAAGGCCGACAACGAGCAGGACCCCGAGGGGAAGAAGAAGGCCCTCGCCTTCATCGTCGCCGACTACAACGCCCGCTTCGGCACGAATCACAGCATCAACGAGTTCGATCTCTACTACCAGGACGTGCAAAAGCGGATCAAGGACCAGCAGTACCCGAACGCCGACCTGCCGAAGAAGGGGCGGGAGAAGATCGACATCACCATCGTCGTCGACATGCTCCTCACCGGCTTCGACTCGAAGTTCCTCAACACGCTCTACGTCGACAAGAACCTCAAGCATCACGGCTTAATTCAGGCGTTCTCCCGCACCAACCGCGTGCTCAACGGCGCCAAGCCGTACGGCAACGTCCTCGACTTTCGCGGCCAGCAGGACAGCGTCGATGCCGCCATCGCCCTCTTCTCCGGTGCCAAGGCGGACAAGGCCCGCGAGATCTGGCTCGTGGACAAGGCCCCGCAGGTGATCGAGAAACTCAAGACCGCAGTCAACGAGTTGAACACCTTTATGGCGTCCCAGAAGCTCGAACCGAAGCCCGAGGCCGTGCCGAACCTGAAGGGGGACGACGCCCGCGCCGCCTTCATCAACAAGTTCAAGGAAGTGCAGCGACTGCAAACGCAGCTCGACCAGTACACCGACCTCACGCCGGAGAACGAAAAGGCCATCGAAAGCATCCTCCCCAAGGAGAAGCTCAAGGGATTCCGCGGCGCGTATCTCGAAACGGCCCAGCGGCTCAAGCAGCAGCAGGGCAAGACCGGCGGCAGCACGCCCAACCCGTCCGTGGACCAACTCGATTTCGAGTTCGTCCTCTTCGCCTCCGCGGTGATCGATTACGACTACATCATGGGCTTGATCGCCAAGTATTCGCAGCAGGCCCCCGGCAAGGCGAAGATGAGCCGGGAACAACTGATCGGCCTGATCGCCGCCGACGCCAAGTTCATGGACGAACGCGAGTTGATCACTGACTACGTCAAGTCGCTGGAGACCGGCAAGAAGCTCGATGAAAAGGCCGTCCGCGAGGGCTACCAGAAGTTCAAGGATGAGCGGAACGCAAAGGAACTGGCCACCGTCGCCGGCAAGCACGGCCTGGCAACCGCCACGCTGCAAGGCTTCGTCGATACGATCCTCGGCCGGATGGTCTTTGACGGCGAACAACTCACCGACCTGCTCGCCCCGCTGGAGCTCAGCTGGCGCGAACGCCGGGAAAAGGAACTGGCACTCATGGACGACCTGTTACCCCTCCTGAAGAAGCTCGCCAACGGCCGCGAGATTTCGGGCCTCAACGCCTACGAGCAGTAAGGAGACGGCCATGAGCAAGAACAGCACGTTGACGCCCAAGCTGCGGTTTCCAGAGTTCCGGGATGACTGGAACGATGCCGAACTCAACGACGTCGCCGACCTTGTGGACGAACGAGTCTCGCCGAGCAGTCTCGCGCTGGAGGACTATGTCAGCACGGAAAACATCCGTTCCGATTTTGGCGGGATCACTCTCGCTTCAAACCTGCCCTCTACCGGCTCCGTGACTCGATTCCGCACCAACGACGTGTTGGTATCCAATATACGGCCATATTTGAAGAAGGTTTGGGCCGCAGATCGTGATGGTGGTGCATCGAATGATGTCATCGTGATTCGAGCAAAGCCGGTAATTCGAAACGATTACTTCGCCTGTGCGCTCAGGAGCGAGTCATTCATTGCCCATGTGATGACGGGTGCCAAGGGCGTCAAGATGCCTCGTGGTGACGTCGGATTGATGATGGAGTATCCGGTTGCTTACCCTTCGCCCCTCGAGCAGCGGAAGATTGCCGATTGCCTTTCGTTGCTGGATGTGCTGATCGCGGCGGAGGGGCGGAAGCTGGAGTCGCTGCGGACCTATAAGAACGGCCTGATGCAACAACTCTTCCCACGCGACGGCGAAACCACGCCGCGATTGCGCTTCCCGGAGTTCCGCAACGCGGGGGAGTGGGAAGAGAAGAAGGCGGGCACCTTGTTCGCGAACCGTATCACCAAGGGTGAGGATGGCTTGCCGATCTATTCCGTCACCATGTACGACGGAATGGTGCGGCGGGATTCGATTGATCGCAATTTCTATGACATCGAAGAGGCGGCCGGAAACAAGAAGGCGTGCAAGGACGACATCGCCTACAACATGATGCGGATGTGGCAGGGCGCGCTCGGCGTCGCGTCCGAAGACTGCCTAGTCAGCCCGGCGTACATCGTGCTCGCTCCGGAGAAGGGAGTCGTTTCTCGCTTCTTTGAATACCTCTTCAAGTTACCCGAATCTCTGCACTTGCTGACGTCGTACTCGCGGGGTCTCACCAAGGACCGCCTACGTCTGTATTTCGACGACTTCGCTCGCATCCCGCTGCGTTGCCCAATGGGCGACGAACAGCAGCGCATCGCCGATTGCCTCGGATCTCTCAATGGTCGTATTGCCGTGCAGTCCGAGAAGCTGGCCGCGTTGCGGGCGCACAAGAAGGGGCTGATGCAGCAGCTCTTCCCGTCGGCGGCGGAGGTTGAATCGTGAGCGACAAACCACGAGAACTCGTCGCACCGGCGGAGACGGGGCCGCTGCTGGAATCGTTGCGGGAGTTGATCGCCCAGGCCCGCGAACGGATCGTTCGGACGGCCCATTCGGTTCAGGTGCAGACGTACTGGGAAATCGGTCGGCACATCTTGGAATTCGAGCAAGGCGGATCGCATCGCGCCGCCTACGGGCAGGCATTGCTGGCGACCCTCGCCGACTCCCTTACCCGTGAATTCGGCAAGGGTTTCGACGCCACGAATCTGCGCCACATGCGGGCCTTTTACCTCGCATTCCCGATTCGCGACGCACTGCGTCGCGAATTGAGTTGGACGCACTACCGCCTGCTGCTAAGGGTCGATGCTCCCGATGCCCGCCAGTGGTATCTGGCGGAAGCCGCGACGCAGAACTGGAGCACGCGCGTGCTGGAGCGACAAATCGCCACGCTCTCCTATGAGCGGCTTTTGTCCAGCCCGGAGAAGCCACCGGCGGAGAATGCGGCCATGGCTCCCACGGCCCGCGACTTTGTGCGGGATCCGGTCATGCTCGAATTCCTCGGCCTGCCCGACGCGGGGCGGCTGTTGGAGGGGGACTTCGAGCAAGCCCTGATGGACCAGTTGCGGCAATTCCTGCTGGAACTCGGCAAGGGCTTCGCGTTCGTCGCCCGCCAGCAGCGCATCAGCACGGAAACGCAGGACTTTTTCGTCGACCTCGTCTTTTACAACTACCTGCTGAAGTGCTTCGTCCTGATCGACCTGAAAACCGGGCATCTGACGCATCAGGACATCGGACAGATGGACATGTATGTCCGGATCTACGACGATCTGAAGCGCGGGGCGGACGACAACCCGACCGTGGGAATCCTGCTGTGCGGCAGCAAGGATCAGTCGGTGGTTCGCTATTCCGTGCTGCACGGCAGCGAACAGTTGTTCGCCAGCAAATACCGTCTTGTCTTGCCGACCGAAGAGGAGCTTCGCCGGGAAATCGAGCGGGAACGGGCCGCGATCGACGACCGGCGCTTGCAACACGAACACAATACGCGCGACGAAAACCAACCATGAACGGCAACGACCAACAACAACTCGGCAAGACTCTCTGGGCCATCGCGGATCAACTGCGCGGCGCGATGAACGCGGACGACTTCCGCGATTACATGCTGGCGTTCCTGTTTCTTCGCTACCTGTCGGACAACTACGAGTCCGCGGTGAAGAAGGAACTCGGCAAGGACTATCCGAAGGCGAATGGCGACGAAGCATCGAAGGCGCTGATTACGGCACCCAAGGGTAGCACTGAAAAGCGACTCGTACCACTGGCAATTTGGTACGCAGCGAACAAGAAGGATGTGGCGGACTTTGAGAAGCAGATGCGCCGCAAGGTGCACTACGTCATCAAGCCCGATCACCTTTGGGCAAGCATCGCGAACATGGCCCGCACGCAAGATGCGGAAATGTTGAATACGCTGCAGAAGGGATTCAAGTACATCGAGGAAGAATCGTTCCAGAGCACGTTCCAAGGGCTGTTCTCCGAGATCAATCTCAGCTCGGATAAGCTGGGAAAGACCTACGCCGACCGCAATGCCAAGCTCTGCACGATCATCCAGAAGATCGCCGAGGGGCTGGCGGAGTTCTCGACCGACGCCGACACGCTGGGCGACGCCTACGAGTACCTCATTGGTCAGTTCGCTGCGGGTTCCGGGAAGAAGGCGGGCGAGTTCTACACGCCGCAGCAGATTTCGAGCATCCTCTCGGCGATCGTCACGCTCGACAGCCAGGAGCCGAAGACCGGCAAGAAGAAGCGGCTGGAGAGCCTGTTCGACTTCGCCTGCGGATCGGGTTCGTTGCTGCTCAACGTCCGGCACCGGATGGGGCCGCACGGGATCGGGAAGATCTTCGGGCAGGAAAAGAACATCACGACCTACAATCTGGCGCGGATGAACATGCTGCTGCACGGGGTAAAGGACTCGGAGTTCGAGATCCACCACGGCGATACGCTGACGAACGACTGGGACATGCTGCGGGAACTCAACCCCGCCAAGATGCCGAAGTTCGATGCGGTGGTGGCGAATCCGCCGTTCAGCTACCGCTGGGAACCAACCGAGGCGATGGGCGACGATGTCCGCTTCAAGAACTACGGACTGGCCCCGAAGAGCGCGGCCGACTTCGCTTTCCTGCTGCACGGCTTCCATTATCTGAAGGATGAAGGGGTGATGGCGATCATCCTGCCGCACGGCGTGCTGTTCCGCGGCGGCGCGGAGGAACGCATCCGCACCAAGCTGCTCAAGGACGGCAGCATCGATACGGTAATCGGCCTGCCGGCGAACCTGTTCTACTCGACGGGCATTCCGGTCTGCATCCTTGTGCTCAAGAAGTGCAAGAAGCCGGACGATGTGCTGTTCATCAACGCCGCCGAGCACTTCGAGAAGGGGAAGCGCCAGAACCAACTGACGGAAGAGCACATCCGCAAGATCATCGACACGTATCAGTACCGCAGGGAGGAACCACGGTATTCTCGTCGTGTCGAGATGAAGGAGATCGAGGAGAACGACTTCAACCTGAACATCTCGCGGTACGTGAGCACGGCCGAGGCCGAGGAAGAGATCGACCTGAAGGCGGTGCATCGCGATCTGGTGAAGATCGAGAACGAGATCCGGGCGTCGAAGGCGAAGCACAACGAATTCTTGAAGGAACTCGGCCTGCCGCCACTACCGTGACCTTTTGACTTTCGAGATGCTCGTGAATTCGAAGCAGTCGTCCTTCGATTGGCACCGCTTGTCGAGGCTGCCGCTTCGGGCGATCCCCGACAGGGAGTCAACCGCATCGCGAGCGTCATCACGATCGTCACGCCGCGGTCATTCGCCAGGTGGACGGCGGTGGAAGAAGGTCGGCGGAGCGAACAAAACGAATGTGATCCGAAGGGATCGAAGTTGAAATTGGAACTCCAATCCGAGTGGTTCACTTGAGCGAATACAACTGCGAGAAATGAATCGGACGAAGGTGGCCCGGCCCCCCGTCCGATTGATTCGCGAGACCGAGTGCGTGCTCAGCAGCAGCAGCACACCGGGGTGCCGCCCATCGTCATGCAGCAGGTGCAGCCGGCCTTCATGCAGGCCATCAGGCAGTCGCAGCAGCCCTGGATCATGTCGCAGCAGGCCTTGTCGCCGCTGGTGCAGGTGACGCAGCAGCCGTCCTTGGTCATCTCGACCTTGCAGGCGCCCATTGTCAGGTTGCAGCAGCAGACCATCATGCCGTTCATCATGCAGCTGACGCTGCACATGCCGCCGGCCATCATCGTGCAGAGGTTCTGCATCATCGTACAGGCGGTCGGGTCGTCGCAGATGCAGGTGATCTTCATGCCGCCGGCGCACTTCTCGACCTTCATCGTGCAGCGCGGCACCATCACCATGTTCGGCGACATCGCCGGCATGCCGCTACCCATCGGCATCGTGCCGCCCATGCCCGTCATGCCGGTCATCGCGGTGCGGTCCATCATCATGGTCGTGGTCATGTTCAATCTCCAGAGGGGTGTCGAGTGAGGCACCGGTCGAAGTTCCCTCGCATCCTGCGAACCGGTGCTGTTGATCCTGCGAACGCAAAACTGACATTTTCCATCAAAATCCTGTGGTATCCCTTGCTTTCTGGAAGCTAGGGTTTAGAATTTCCTCAGATAGATGATCAACTTGACGATGTTAGTAATGTATCGGTTGGCCACCACTGAGGAATTCGTCATGCCAACGCATCGCTTCCGGAACCAACTCCGTCAGTCTCAGTTCCAGCCCGTTCTCGCGGGTTCGGTGGACGCCGCCTTCGTCCCGTGTCCGATGTACGCTTCAATGACGGCCAGCCAGCAGGACCTCGTACAAGACATCTACCGTCGGGCCGCCGAGATGACCCAGGAGCAATTCCGGCTCCAACGGGCCTGGCAACAGGCAACGCAACCGGCCTTCTCGCTTAACTGAATCCCGCTTCTGGTGCCATCGGCCGTAGGAATGAAGACATTCCTGCGGCCGTTTCGTTTTCGATAGGGTGAAAATAAACGAATGGGCATTCGCCGACTACCCGCCGGGATCAGTTGGCGCGGATTGTGAGGCTTACTTCGTCAGCCTGACGAACATCATCGCGGAAGTGAAGTAAATGGAGGAGAATCGGCGGTCGGATCGCCGTTCGCAAGGAAATAATACGCCGTAAAGACAAGCCCGACATGATGATGCCACCCGTGCCAGGTCCGGCCTTCGAAGTGATCGAGGCCCAGTTCGCCCTTCAGCCATTCAATTCGGCGGAGCACGACCGCGATTCGATCCTCGGCATCCTCGGCCACGGTTAGGCCGCGTGAGGCAAGACCGTTCGCGAACTCTTCCGAGGCCGAGTAGCCCGCCTCGGCCACGATTGGCCGCGGCTCTTCGCCATCATCCAACAGTTCGGAGATCAAGCTCAAGGCGATCTCGGCCTTGCTGGTCGGCTTTCGCGATTCCTCGGGGATCGTCTTCTCCACGAGCTTGCCGTTTTCCTTCAGCCATGCGCCCGGCAGGTAGAGCCTTGCGGCCAGCGGGTAGAAGCCGTTCGGACCGATCTGCGAGACGAAGACGCCGACCTGGCAGTTGAGCTTCCGGCCGACAGAGCGGGCGAACTGCCGGTGAACGCCCACGGAATGCTGTCCCTTCTTGGGAAACGCGCCGTCGTGGATCGCCCAGACGGCTCCTGTATCCCGAAGGCGCGCCGCCGACTGCCGGCGGACCGCCGCGAGCAACCGCCGGCTATCCCACGGGCTCTGGCTGACGAAGTGTTGTAACGCCTGGGCGAGATCGGATTCGACCATCATCGAGCAGGACGCCGCCGCGGCAATCGTCTCGACGTTCTTCCTCTCGGCCGGCTCCAGCAGCCCGCGCAGGTAGGCGCGGAACCGCAGGGCCTGGTCGGCCCGGTGGAAAACCGTCCGCAGCCCGGCGACGAACGCCTCGAACTGCGCGAGGCGTTCATCGTCGAAGGCGGGAAGCAGCGATGGCCGGTCCGGTTCGATTCCCGTTTCCTCCGTGAAAAATAATCATGTTGATAATGTAAGTGATGAACAGAGTATATCGACCAATGGACCGAGTGCAATCGAGAAGATCCGACCGAACGGTTTCGCGAGGCCACTCCGTCAAGTCTTGGCTCGGATCGCCGTTTCGATGCTGCCGACCGGGGAATCGAGCGATAGGCTATATTGATGACTGAATTGCTAAACTAATCGTTCGGCCGCTACCGGGGGAGCCTCTCCATGCTCGTTACCGCCCGCGCAGAATATGCGTGTCTGGCCATGTTGGAACTCGCGACTCGCTACGGCGATCCCAAGCCGATCCCGCTGGCCGAGGTGACGGACAAGCACGCGATCCCGCAGCGGTTCCTCGTGCAGATCCTCCTGCAAATGAAGGCCGCCGGCCTGGTCACGACGACGCGCGGCTCCTCTGGCGGCTACCAGCTCGCGAAGTCGCCGGAGGTGATTACGCTCTCGGACATCATCGGCGTCCTCGATCGCCTTGAGGAACCGGATGAACGGAGTATCGCCCCCTCACCGATGGCCACGTCGCTGCAGAAAGTCTGGAGAGGACTCGCCAAGTCGCGATCCGAATACCTCGATCGCTTCACGCTGAGCGAGTTGCTGCCGAAGTCGTCGGAGTTGGATTACTCGATCTGAGGCGCACTTCGCCGGTCCACTCTGTCAGGTTGGCGCAGTTCGTCACACCAACCAGTTCCGACAAGTTGATTGATCGTAACTCCATTTTCAATAACTATTTACGAAATCTGATTCATCGTCACTTCATCAGTCAATTTAACGGAGTGGATCCGTCCGATCCGTTCAAAGCGCGAACCGTTCTTGATATAGATCATCTTGTTCATCATCATAGTGCGATAGACGACGTGGACGCACGACGTCTCACCGGAACGGTTTGATTCGAACTTCCAACGGAGGAACCTGACATGACTCGCCAACGCCGTCGAGGCGGCTTCACATTGATCGAACTGCTGGTCGTGATCGCCATCATCGCAATCCTGATCGGTCTGTTGCTGCCAGCGGTCCAGAAGGTCCGCGAGGCGGCCGCGCGAATCAAGTGCGTGAACAACCTGAAACAGGTTGGTCTGGCGGCGCACAACTACCACGATGCCTATGGTGCGTTGGTCCCGGCGTTTGTCGGCGACAACTCGGAGACGGCCACGCTCAACAGTTGGCCGACGTGGGGGGCGTTGCTCATGCCCTATATCGAGCAGCAGAACGTGTTGAACCTGTGGGACCAAAAGCGTCTGGTCGGCTATCAGGTTCCCGCTGCCTACCAGACGCAGATCAAGATCTACCTGTGCCCGTCCCGCCCGGAACCGGTGTTGAGCCAAGCGGATTTCCAGATCCTGGACGGGACCCGGCCAGGCGGATCGCTCACCGACTACGCAGCGAGTTTTGGTCCTCACGCCGCCTTCACCGCATCCACGGGCGCGATTGTGCCAAGTCTGCCCGTCGTCACGGTCGATTCGGTCGGCCCGCTGCTCGTCAGCTACCGGCACCAGGTGAAGCTCACCGATGTCACCGACGGCACCAGCAACACCACGATGTTCGGCGAGAAATCGATTCGCCCGAACTCCCTCCGCGGCAAAAACGAAGATCGCAGCATACACAGTCAAGTCCGCAACACCCACCGGCGCATGATGGGAATCAGCGACGTGAATGGGGATATTCGACCGCTGTTGCCGACGAACAATCAAAACATTCCGTTCGCCAACAGCAGCTTTGGCGGGCCTCACATCGGCATCACGAACTTCGTCTTCGTCGATGGAAGCGTTCGATCCATCCGAAATACGGCCAGTATCGACACCTTGACCGCCCTCGTGACGCGGGCCAAGGGCGAGGTGGTATCGAACGATTATTGAGCACTACACACCATTCCAGGAGAACGAGACATGACTATCGATCGTCGATTGAAATTCGGAGTGGCTGTGATCCTTTCGGTTGTCGGGGGGGCCGGCTGCGGTGGGGCGGCTGGGGAGAAAAAGCATGCAGTTACCGGGCAAATCGTGTACAGTGGCGGCGATCTCGCCACCTTGAGCGGCCACAATGTCGAATTGGCCCTTGCCACGAATCCCAGCGTCCGCGCCTACGGAGTGATCGAACCGGACGGCCGGTTCAAGCTGGAAACCTACGAGAACGGCCAAACGCATGCCGGGGCGCGCGAGGGCACCTACGCGGCGCGCCTCGTGATTGTTGACGAAGGTGACGGCCAGACGAAGAAACCCAAGATCCACGGCCGGTACTTGGATTTCAAGAAGGCGGGCTGGACCGTGCAGGTGCCCTCGGCCGAGGAAGTCAAACTGACGGTCGCCGCGAAGTAGCGGGGCCGGCAAGTCCACGCGATTCGACCGGTCTCCGATCGCCGAGGCGAGGGGAGAGACGTACTCGACGATCGGCGAAGGGCACGGCCGTGTCTGGATACGCGACGCGAGCCACGAACGCAACGCGGTGGGTCGGTCGGATCGCGATCTTCAATAACACCACACCGATGGCGAGGTATAGACCCGTGTTGAGGATGACTAAATTCCTGACCCTATTCGTGGCGACGTCGATCTCGGCGGCCGCGGCGGAGCCGGATCCGGCCAAGCTCGAATACTTCGAGAAGAAGGTCCGGCCGATTCTCGTGGATCATTGCCATGCCTGCCACTCGGCCGACACCAAGCCGGCGGGCGGGTTGCGCGTCGACGACCGCAACGGCCTGCTGACCGGCGGCAACACCGGCGCGGCGATCGTGCCCGGCAAGCCGGCCGAGAGCCGGCTGATCATCCGCGTCACGCAAAAGGACGCGAAGCGGCGGATGCCGCTCGAAGGCCAGCACCTCGACGAGGCGCAGGTGAAGGTGCTCACGAAGTGGATCGAAGACGGCGCCGTCTGGCCACCGGTGAAGCTGCCCGCTTCCTTCGGCAAGCAAAAGGAGAAGTACGAGGAGCTGAAGCGCGAACACTGGGCGTTCCAGCCGCTTAAGACTCCGGCAGTCCCGAAGGTGGCCGATGCGAATTGGGCGACCGACGACATCGACCGGTTCATCCTCGCGAAGCTCGATGCGGCGAAGCTGAAGCCGGTCGGTGATGCCGACAAGCTCGCGCTGATCCGCCGCGTCACGTTCGATCTCACGGGTTTGCCGCCGATGCCGGAAGCGATCGACGAATTCGTCAACGACAATTCGAAGGACGCCTTCGCGAAGGTCGTGGACCGGCTGCTGGCATCGCCCGCCTTCGGCGACCAGTGGGGCCGGCACTGGCTGGACGTCGCACGCTACGGCGAATCGACCGGGCCAAGCCGCAACATCCCGTACCCGCACGCCTGGAAGTATCGCGATTACGTCATCGATTCGATCAACGCCGACGTGCCGTTCAACCGGTTCATTCAGGAACAGGTCGCCGGGGATCTGCTGCCGGCCGCGAACGACGACGATTCGAATCGCCAGAAGATCGCGACCGGCTTCCTGGCGCTCGGCGTAAAGGACGTGAACCAGCGGTTCAAGGTCCGCTTCCTGATGGACAACGTGGACGAGCAGATCGACGCGGTGACGCGCTCGGTGCTCGGCCTGACGGTGAGCTGCGCCCGCTGCCACGACCACAAGTTCGACCCGGTTCCGCAGGCCGACTACTACGCGCTGGCCGGCATCTTCACGAGCACCGACAACGCCGCCGGCGTGCGGAACCTCATGGGCGGCGGTGGCCTCGCGTACTACGCTCCCGAGATGCTTGTAAAGCTCGGCGGAGCATTTCCCGCGGCTCCGACGGAGCAAGTCGAGAAACTGAAGGCCGAGGTCGCGGAGGCCAAGAAGAAGTGGGACGCGATCCGAGGTACGCCGGAGGGGCTGAAGCCGGCCGCCAACGGTCAGCCGACGCAGCGGCCGCTCCGGTTGAAATACGAACGGCTGCAAGCCGAGTTGAACGCGCTGACGGACCCGGCCCAGCGCGGCCTCGCGACCCACGGGGTGCGGGATGGTAAGCAGATCGGCGACACCGAGATCCGCATTCGCGGCGAAGCCGAAAAGCTCGGGCCAACCGTGCCACGCGGCTACCTCACGGCCTTCAGCGTTCCCGGTTCGCCGACCATCAACCCGAAGCAGAGCGGCCGGCTCGAACTCGCTCAATGGCTGACGAGCGAAAAGAACCCGCTGACCGCGCGCGTCGCCGTCAACCGCGTCTGGGCGCATCTCTTTGGCCGCGGCCTCGTCAGCACCGTGGACAACTTCGGCGTCACCGGCGATTCGCCGTCGCATCCGGAGTTGTTAGACCACCTCGCGAGCCGCTTTCTTGACGACGGCTGGAGCGTGAAGAAACTCGTCCGCACCGTCGTGCTGACTCGCTCGTATCAACTGGCGTCGGACGCGACGGAACAACACCGCAAGCAGGACCCGTCGAACATTCTCGTCTGGCGGCACGCCCCGCGGCGGCTGACGGCCGAGGAGTTCCGCGACGCGGCGCTGGCCGCCGCCGGCACGCTGGACGCGAAGCGGCCGGAAGGTTCGCCGGCGAAGGCGATGCGAATGGTCGAGATGCGCGACAACGGCCCCGAAGCGAACGCCATCCACGAGGCCGCCAACAAGAGCCGCGCGCGCAGCGTCTACTTGCCGCTCCTGCGCGGCGTCACGCCGAAGGCGCTCGAGCCGTTCGACCCCGTGGACCAGACCCTCGTCTCCGGCAGCCGCGACGCGACGACCGTGCCGGGCCAGGCGCTGTTCCTCTTGAACAGCTCGTTCGTCCGCAGCCAGTCTCTTGCGCTGGCCGAGCGCGAACTGAAGGACGCGAAGTCGAGCGATGCCGATCGCGTACAGCGGATTTATCGACGAACCCTGGGCCGGTTGCCGACGGAAAAGGAACAGGCCCGCGCGATCGCGTTTGTCGCCGAGTACGAATCGGCGGCCCGCGAGGAGTTCCGCACCGCGAAGCCGGTCGCGAAAAAGCCGGCCCCGGAGAAGTCGAGGAAGGCCGAGGAGCCGCCGGCCGACCCGGACCAGATCGACCAGACCGGCGAGGCCGTCGCGGACGACGAGGTGCAGCCGAAGGACGCAAAGACCGCCGCGTGGCTCGCGCTGGTGCAGGCCCTGCTTGGGTCGGCGGAGTTCCGGTACCTGAAATAAGTGCGGAATGCGGAGTGCGGAATGCGGAGTGAAATCCGAAGACCGTACTCGCTCCGCTCATTCAACGATTTCATTCAACCATAACGAGGCACTGTTCCATGTCTTTCCACTCCGCACTCCGCACTCCGCATTCCGCACTGGCTCCGTCTCGCCGCCAGTTGCTCCAATCCGCCTCCGGCGGCTTCGGCATGCTCGCGCTCGCCGGCCTCATCGGCCAGCAGGCGAAGGCCGAGGCCGCGAAGCCGCTCGCGCCGAAGGCGCCGCACTTCCCGGCGAAGGCCAAGAAGCTCATCTTCGTCCACATGAACGGCGCGATGTCGCACCACGACACCTTCGACTACAAACCGCAACTCATCAAGGACCACGGCAAGCCCGGCCCCGGCGGCGGCGTCCTCACGCAGTCGAAGTTCAAGTTCCAGCAGTACGGCCAAACGGGTAGCTGGTTCAGCGAACTGCTGCCGAACCTCGCCAAGCACGCCGACAAGCTCACGTGGCTGCGCGGCCTGCACACCGATACGCCCGCGCATCCGCAGGCCGTCGTGCAACTCCACACCGGCAGTGCGAACGCCGCGCTCACCCGGCCGAGCATGGGTGCGTGGCTCCTCTACGGCCTCGGTAGCGAGAACCAGGATCTCCCCGGCTACGTCACCATCAACCCGCCACCGAACTTCGGCGGAGCCGTCAACTATGGCAGCGCCTTCCTGCCCGCCCACTTTCAAGGCACGCGCATCGACGATCGCGGCAACCTCCCGAACCTCAAGGCCGCGTCCGGGAGTTCGCTCCAGCGCAAGCAACTCGACCTGATCCAGGCGATGAACCGCGACCTCGCCGGCCCCGGCGCGCCGGACCAACTCGAAGGCATCATCGAAAGCTACGAACTCGGCTTCAAGATGCAGGGCAAAGTGCCGGAACTGCTCGACGTCTCGAAGGAGCCGCAAAAGGTGAAGGACGCCTACGGCATCAAGGACGGCCCGGCCGGATCGTTCGCCCGGCAGTGCGTGATGGCCCGCCGTCTCTGCGAGGCCGGAGTGCGCTTCGTCGAGATCTGCCAGCCCGGCTGGGACCACCACAACAACCTGCACAAGGGCCTTATCGACCGCTGCGGCTCCATCGACCAGCCGGTCGCCGCCTTACTCACGGACTTGGAACAACGCGGCCACTTGAAGGATACCCTCGTCCTCTTCGGCAGCGAATTCGGTCGCCTGCCGACGTCGCAGGGCGCCGACGGCCGCGACCACAACATCACCGGCTACCCGATGTTTCTCGTCGGCGCCGGCGTGAAGCCCGGCTTCACCTACGGCAAGACCGACGAGTACGGCATCAAGGCCGTGGAAGGACGCATGCACACGAACGACCTGCACGCGACACTTTTGGCGCTGATGGGTCTTGACCACGAGAAGCTGACCTACCGCTATGCCGGCCGCGATTTCCGACTCACAGACGTGAAGGGCGAAATCGTGCGGGAGATCATGGTGTAATCAATCGTCACAGTGTATTGGGATGGTTCCACAGGGGAATTATTGGAGACGGTGTTCCTGTTCCATCCACGACCAATTCCGGGCCCCCGATGACCATTGCGGCATTGCCAATGCAACCGGTGCCGGGAGATTGGCAATCTCGCGGGCGCGGCCGCTCTCAAGGGCGCGCGCCGACGGGATGCTCGGTATCGGTCTCGACATCAGCAATAATCATGACAGTCGGATTTTTCGTCATCCATAACTATTGAGCTGTCGTTAATGGTTAAGGCTCGAAAGTCGAATGTCGTTGCGTGAATCCTTAACTTGTTGACCTATCAGGGAGTTGGGCTGGCAAAAACGTGGCGACGACCGGCCAGAGTGGGGTTCTCACACCATCCCTTTCGACAGCACCTCGCCATGACCAATTCCGCCAAGGCCATCGCCCATATCAAGGGTAACCTTGAACAGATCCTGCCCACGCCATCATCGACCCCATCGCCGGACTCCTCAACCTGACCGGGCGCGATTGCGCCCTCACCCCCGCCGTCACAGTCCGGCTCGCGGTCCGACGCTACTTCGAAGGCGGCACCGCCGTGAGCTACCTGCGGCACCTCGGCGGACTCGACTTCCATCGCTCCACCTACGGCCGGGCCGTGCAAATACTGCCCGAGACCTTCTTCTCCCTGCTCGCCAGCGTCACGCGGAAGTTCTGCCGCGATGGCGACGGCGGGGGCGCAGCAGGGTGTGCCGGCGGAGCGGATCAGTTTCGTGGATGCGTTGCGGAAGCTGCGGCGGGCGAAGGCGGACGAGCCGGTGCCGGTGTTGCTGGTGCACCCGGTTCGTCCGGGCCGGTATGAGCCGCGGGCCGTCAAACGCCGACCGAAGGAGTTCGGCCGGAAGACCCGCCCGCGAAGCGAGTTGAAGGCGAAGCTGTTGAAAACTCAAAGGAAATGAAACTGACACTAAGGCATTCAGCCATGCCCATTTTGCCAGCATCGCCACGCTCTTGCAATTCCTGCGATCATGTTTCGGTGTCGCGAAGCGTGGCACTCGCTTCGCGTGTCGTACACATTCGGAGTTCGCCGGTGGCGATCGAGCGGCGCGGAAATGGAGTCTACTACTACACGTATCGCCGCAAGAGCGGGCGGGTCGTGAAAGAGTACGGCGGGCACGGTCGCACCGCGATCCTCGCGGCGCAACTCGATGACGCCAACCGGCAATCGCGAGCCCAGGAACGACGATCACGCACGATCGACGACGATCTCGCACGGATCGAACGGGTAGCCGAACGCGAATGGCTCGCGGGCGTCGATCGCGTGGTCGCGGCGGCGCTCGAACGTGCCGGCTGGCACTGCGTCCGCCGGCAGTGGCGCCGCAAACGAGGGGGAACCATGACGCAATCACTGACCTGCGGTACGGGATCGTGGGACTCGGAGGCGCTCATCGCGGCCGCGGGAACGCTCGACGATGAGACAAGCGAGAAGGCCAAGGCTGGCGATCCGGGTGCGATCGCGGCGATCGACGAGTACCTGGCTCATCCGGCGGCGCGGGCGCTCTACGGCGATGTCGGTCGGCAGAACTTGAACAAGTGGGTCAGGCTCTATGCTGGCAAGAACGTGGCGATTCAGCGCGGGCTGGTCCAGTTCGCGTGCGAGTTGCGGACCGCGCTGACGGGGCCGAACGGCGGCGTGCTGGAGCAGTTGGTCGCCGAGCGAGTCGTGCTGGCGTGGCTGTTCGTGAACTGGGCCGAGTCGCGATTTGCCGGTTCGGCGAACGAGTTGAACCGTTCGGAATGTACGTTTCAGTTGAAGCGGATGGAACTGGCCGATCGAAAGCTGATGAGCGCATGCCGGACGCTGGCGAAAGTGAGAAGGAAACCGCTGCCCGAGGTGCTGGCCTTGGTGAACGTGGCAGCGCCAAATTAACGATACGCTGCTGAGAACTGCCGGATTCTTCTCCGAACGTTTTTGTGGCAAGTTCTTGAGTTCGACCACGTTCAACCGGTGGATGATGCCGACCGATAGCTTATCAGCTAGTCGTTTCGCTTGCCCCGGCACCGGGAGCCGAGCGACGAGAGCCACAACTCAAAGCCTATGGCCATTAGCACACGCATCTTCCCGTCCATCGTCTATCCTCCCTCCCCCCCGATCCCGACGATCTATCGACGGACCAAAAACAAAGTGAGTTTAATAGTCTGACAGTTCCCGTCGGCCCCCGGCCGTGAGGTCGGCCGGAAGAACCTATGATTTGCGTTTGAATGTCACGCGGGCACTGCACCATCCGGGACAGTTGCTTTCTTTCTTCGTCGGCCAGTTGTTTTGGGTGATGGGGCCGTTTCGGGGTCACCACCATCCGGGCTTCCGGACAGTCCCCCCTTACAGGGGGGAACTGTCCCGGATGGTTCCCGGTTGGTGTTGCCTGTGACCGGCGAACCATCCGGGCATCCGGGATTACCATCCGGTATTTCGTCCTTTACCGGATGGTCGAAGTTGATGTCAGTCTGTTCCACAACCACTGGCCGACGGTATCCGGTCACGGGCCGCTTGGCGTTGCTGCCGATGCCCTTTCGGAATTCGTGCGGCTGTATGGTGCCTTCGTCGATGAGCCGGTCAATCGCATCGTTGACTCGTTTGGACGAGAGATTGGCGTGATTCTTGATGGCTGTGGCGGTCGCCGCTTCGAGGCCCTTGGACTTCTCCGAGTCGATGGCCTTCAAGACCTTCGCCTTGTCGTCGGCCACTTGTTTGCTGGTCTTCTCCATGGCCTTCGTCTCGCGTTCGACGGCCGCATTCTGTTGCAGGGATGCGGCATCCATGACTGCCACGTCCCAGCGCCGGCCCGTGTCGATGGTGCCCGTGTCCACGTTCGCCGCGAATAGGCCGTTTTGGTTCTCGCTGCCGCCGATCGTCATCCAGAGTTTGTGGACGCCATCAGACTTGTACTTTTCACGGCGGGAGAGCAGCAGCCATTGGCGAGCGAACGCATCGCAGCCCGAATAGGCGAGATTCTCCAGGCCCATCGGTTCGCCGAATGTCAGGCCCCGATTCGCATGATGGACAATCAACGGCAGCAATCCGGCCGGAGTCATCATCTCCGAAACAGAGCGGAGCACCTTCCCGACTTCCATCATGTTCTTCGCGTCCACGTCGCCGAGGCACAGATACAACGGGTCAAGCAATACGACTTTCACGCCCCGGTCAATGAGTCCACAGACGAAATCCGCGACAGCGGGTTTGTCGCTGAGCGTCGGCACGTTGAAGGTCCAGAGCAGATTGGCCCCCACGTCACGTAGGTTGATGCCCCGCTGCTTGCAGACGGCCCGCGCCGTGCCTTGAAGCGCGCTCTTCCCGGATTCCATCGAGGCAATCGCTGCTTTCACGGGCACCGGGACGGCGAACTGTCCGAGAGCCGGCGTTCCGGTCGCCAAACTGATACAGAGGTCAATGCCAACCGAAGTCTTCAACGACTTGACCGGCGCGGCGAGAACGGCCGGCTGAGCCGCCACGAGTACCCGGTCGATGAGGAAACAGGGGCGGAAATCTCCGTCGTCGAACTGTTCGGAGTCCATCCACTCGAAGCGCGGCCGCGCCGGTTCGCTGCCTGCCGTCTGCTCCGCTGCGGGGACGCCCGCCCCCCCCGTGGCTGCCACTGCCGCCCGCCGGTCGTCACGGGGCGCGAGCAAGTGCCCGCATGGATGGTCCGAGGGCGTGTCCGCCGCGCTCTGCGCCTTGTGCCGAAGTTCGGATTCGCTCCACGGCGGAACGCATCGCGGGTTGTAGTGATCGCGGAGCAGTCGGTAGGTTTCTTCGACGGACAGCGCGAACCCCGTATAGCATGCCCGCGCCGCTGTGAACGTCGCATCGTGACCCCTCTGCCCGCTGATTGCCGCCGGCATCTTGGCGACGTATGCCACGGCCCGCGTGTAGGCATCCGTGCCGGGTGTCGCCGTCGGTATCGGAGTCGCCGGGGGAGTCGGTGCCGGCGTCTCTCGCCGCGTCACCATGTCCAACACCCATTGCGGAGCGTCGGCAATCACGTGATCCGTCGCGACGGCGTACACGCCCGCCACCGTCTTCGGCCCGTCCACCGTCCGGGACGGCGGGGCGACGGCGTAGCCGCCGGTCCCCCGCACGTCTATCTCCCACCCGTCCACGTCCTGCCGGTTGCGGATGTCGATGCCGGCCGGCATCCGCCAGAGGAAGTGTCCGCCGCCCGATGGTGTCGCGACGACGCGCGTCGGCGGGAGTGTGCCGTGCTGTGTCTCCAGCTTGTCGAGGTCGGCCACGCCTTGCGGTCCGTCGATGTCCAGCACCCACACGCCCGACGGCGTTCCGGTCGCGATGCCGATATTCGCCGCCGGCGTTGCGGTCCACAATCGGCGGATCGTGTCGGCGTCGGTCGTCGCGTCCTTGTGTCCGGCGCTTCCGGCCGTGGGGACTTTCGTGCCCGGTGCGAGCGGGAATACGGCCCAGCCCTTTTCGGCGTATGACAAGGCCGCTTGAAGCAACGGGTTCGATGCGATAGAACTCATTTGTCCAGTCCGCGAAGTTTTGATCGGTCGAATTGAGCCAGCCCCGCCCTAGTCCGGCGGGGTTTGGCGTTTCAGGCGCCCATTTCGATGAGTCGTTTTTCCGCGCGTTCGACGGCCTTTCGCCGCTGTGCCGGGGATCGGGGCGCGGGGATCGGGGCGGGGTCGTAGCTGGCGGTCGTCGCCAGAATGAAGCGTTCGAGAGCCGGCCCGGATGTGATGCATCGCCGGCCAATTCGGACCGATTCGAGTCGGACGCGATTACCGTCGGCCGTTTTGATGCCGGCGGTCGCCCACCGGTAAATCGTGCTTGGATCGCACGTTCCGCCGCCGACGCCCGGAAGCGTTCGAGCCGCTTGTGCGAGTCCAAGCCCGTGTCCGGCGTGAATCTCTTGAAGTACTTGCGGAGCTGAGTCGGACATGAAAAACGTCCCCTTCGTGGAAGATGGGGACGTTTTCTTGATCCAGAAAATTTTGATTGTTTGCGGACAAGTCGCGGACACAACTGCCCGCGAAAAGGCTTGAAAGGCTTGAGAGAATTATCCGGTCGCGGACAAGTCGCGGACGATCCGCCTACTTCGATTTCAGAATAGATTCAACGTCGGCGGTTCGGTAGAGCCGTGTCGGTTCGCCGTGTTTGGGTTGATCCACTTCGATGTAGCAGTCCACGAACCGCTTGGCGTGCCTCTCAAGCCGTTTCCGTGTCAATTCCGCACCCAGTCCAAACAATTCGGCGAGTTCGTCGGGCGATGCGAAACCCGGCACGACGGCGGGATTGCCGCCGCCGATGATGCTGGCCAGCCATTCGCAGGTCGCCGCGTAGCGCTCCACTTCGCTGAGCTTCAGGTGCGATGGGTCGAGTCGCGGGAGCAGTCCGCCGGTCTCGCGAGCATCTTCGATGATGAGCCGCCCGCGTTCGTCTTCTCCGCGTAGCGTGCCCGTGATCGTGTGCCCGCCGCAAATGTCGATGAAGAGATTGCCGGCGCATCGCATGTACACCGATTCCCGATTGTCGGGCTTAGGCGTGTTGGCTTGTGTGTGCCAGTCGATGAGATCGAGTAGCTGCCTGTGTCGGTCGCCAATGAGTCCGGCCTCGTTCGCGTCGATGAGCCATTGCCCGCACTTGCCCGGCAGTACAGCCGGATACTCCGCATATCGTTCGTTGCCGAGGTGCAGGCGCTCCAGCCGCGTGCCCGGCGTGGGTCGTCGGAACTGTTCCGCCGCCGCCTTGAACCGTCGGGCGAAGATGCCGGCCAGTTCGGGGCGGGGAATTTGGATTGGGGTTTCGTCGTGAACGTGCGGTGGGTTGAAGTCATCGCCGTTAGCATTGCGATTTGCCATTGCCGAGCCTCGCGTCTGTGATCGAGACGGCCCGGCGATGCTATTGGGACGCGAGTATCAGTAGCACCGCCAGAGCCTTCATGCGGGGATCAGCCGCACGTCTCTGTGCCGATTATACCCGCCGTCGATTCAGCCGATTGCCGCCGCGACTTTCACGGCGAGCGTCTCGTCCCTTTCGGCATAAACCTGCGTCACGTCGGCCCGGCTGTGGCCGAGCATCACTTGCGCCGCCTCAAGCCCGTGTTCCTTCCGAACGCGCGTAGCGTATGTGTGGCGCAGCCTGTAGGGGTTCCAACATTCGAGCGGTTCCTCTCCCACCAACTTCCGCCGCGCGTTCTCTTTACTGATCGCAACGCGGACCGCGTGGGCAATCACCAACGGCGTATATCGCGTGCCCGGTTGCTTCTTCGGTCGTTTCTTCGCCCGGTTCACTTGCGACGGTTGAACCGGCGTCAGTCGTTTCCCCCGCATCTCCGCCAGTCGTTCCGCGTGCTGCCGTGCCGGGGAAAAGATCGGTTCATCGGGGTCGAGGATTTGCGTTCCCAGGAACGCGGAGAGGATTTCCCGGCCACGTGGTCCAATGGGAACCATCCGCCCCTTTCCGATATGCGATGTCTTGTGATGCCGCGGCCGGTATATCCAGACGGCCGAGCCGCGTTCGATTTGGTTCAAGGTCATTCGGCACACTTCGCCCGGCCGCATCCCGCTACACGACATGAGTTCCACCATTGCCCGAACGTGAGCAGGCAGTAGTGGCAGCGTTTCGCGGATCGTGAGTTCATCTACGGGGCGGATTGGTTCGCGTTCGACGGCTTCGGTCCGACCGGCCCGCAGTCCAGGTAATGATCGGAGCGATTCATAGACGGACGGCGGAATCATTTCCTCCGCCGTCGCCCACCGGAACGCCCGGCGAAGTCGTTCCGTTCGCTTGTTGATTTGCGTTCTGCAAATGCCGTCCTTGACGAGTTGTTCGCGTATTGCTTTCAGTTTCAACGGGCCAAACGTATTGGCCGGCGTATCGCCATAGAGCAGGCGAGCGGATCGGATCGCACTGGCAACATTTCGGTATTCGTTCGTCGTGTTGCCGGCCGCGTCCCGGTAGTATTTCGCCGCGTGTTCAAGGTATGCCAAGAGCAGTTCGGCGACGGTGATTCCGGCCGCGTAGGGATCGTCTGCCGGCGTCGCCGTGGGAGATACTGCTACTTCGCCAACGAGTCTGGCGAATGCGGTTTTCGATTCGGTCGAACCAAATGCTCCCGGTAAGATTTTCTCGCGTCGTTTGCCGCTGGAATCGGTCCAGCAGGCGCGGGCGCGGCCCGATTGCGTATGGCGGTTGTAGGACGGAGTGGGGTTTTTGGGTCGCACGGATGCCTCTCCGAGTTCCGTGGAATTCTTCCACGGAACTGTTCATTCGGAGCAGCATTCGGCGACTGCCGAAGTAAGCGAAAACGCTTCTGCTACAAGGATTATAGGGAAATACCCCCGGCGCGGCTCGAACGCGCAACCTGCCGCTTAGAAGGCGGCTGCTCTATCCAGTTGAGCTACGGGGGCGTGAACGTATTGTTTCCGATTCTCAATCGCCGGACAACGGCGCCCGCGCGATCACCGAGTAGAGCGGCCCCTCGCGGCGATGGTCGCTCGAGAAGAGCAGGATCTCCTCCACCTCCACGCTGCCGCCAGTCCAACCCGCGAGCTTCGCCAGCTCCGGGGCCAGCAACTGCCCGTCGGCCTCGTCCTTCACGCGGCCGAGGGTCAGGTGCGGCGTGTAGCCGCGCTCCTCCCGGCGGTAGACCCCGAGTTCGAGCAGTCTCGGTTCGGAAATATCGTGAATGCGTGCGAGTGAATCGCCACCTTCCGTGATGCCCGCCCACAAGACCTTCGGCCGGCGCGGCGTCGGGAACGCCCCGACGCCGGCGATCGCCAGCCGAAACGGCGCTTCCTTCTTCGCCACGACCGTGAGTGCCCGGCAGATGCCGTGCAGGTCGCGGTCGTCCACCTCGCCGAGGAAGTTGATCGTGACGTGCAGGTTCTCCGGTTCGACCCACTTCACGTTCGCGCCGCATTGCGCCAACGTCTGTTGGAGCGTCGACGCGCTCGACCGGATCGCGGGGCCGACGCTCGCGCCGGTGAACAGTTTCAATCGTGCCATGTCAGGAGCCCACCGCTTGTTGCCAGTGGAACTTCGTGCCGTGGTGCAGCCGGGCACCCACCTGCGTGATGACTTTCATGGCAAGGAGGTTCGCGCCTTTGGCGGCGACATCGGGCCGAAGGCCGTGCGTGACGCCGTAGAGGAAGGCCCCCGCGAACATGTCGCCGGCTCCGGTGAGGTCGACCGGCTTGCAGGCGAACGCCGGCACGTGCGATTCCTGGCCGTTGAACCGCACGAACGCGCCGTTCGGGCCGTCGGTCACAATCGCGTTCGGCACCAACTCCTTGAGCTTCGCGAAGGCGTCCTGTGGATTCTCGACACCCGCGACGGCGGCCGCCTCCGGGGCGTTGCAGAACAGCAGGTCGCTCTGCTTCAGGGCCTCGCGGAACGGTTCGCCAAAGACGGCGGGCACGAAGGCGTCCGAGCAGGTCAGCGCCACCTTCGTGCCGTTGGCCTTCGCCACGGCGATCGCTTCCTTGATCGCGTGCTGACCGGTCTCGGGGTTCGCGAAGACGTAGCCTTCGATGAAGAGCCATTCGCTGTTCTTGATCCGGTTCGCGTCGACGTGCCGGGCGGCGAGGTGGCTGGCGACGCCGAGGTGCGTGCGCATCGTGCGTTCGGCGTCCGGCGTGATGACGCAGACACAGGTGCCGGTGGTCTCGCCCATGAGCACCGGGTTGCCGATGTCGATGTCGAGCTTCTCGAACTCCGAGGCGTAGTGCAGGCCGTAGCGGTCGTCGCCGACGCAGCCGATGAACGCCCCGCGCCCGCCGAGTTGCGAGAGGGCGATGATGCTGTTCGCGACCGACCCGCCGCTGACGAGCGGCAGATCGTGGTTGGCGTCGTTGAACTTGGCGAAGAGGCTTTCCTGTTCGGCCTTCTCGACGAGCCGCATGGTGCCGCGTTCGAATCCGAGCGGCGCGAACTCGGCATCGTCCAGTTCGAGGAAGATGTCGACGATGGCGTTGCCGAGGCCGCAAACGTGATAATCGCGGGGCATGGTGGCTCTGATGAGGAACGATGTATCCAGTTGGTTTATGGGCTGGGGTCGATCGCGAAAACACGGATCGGAACTTGTTCCCGACAGCAGGATCGGCGAACATGAGACGAAACTTGAAACTTCGGAGAATCGTCCATGCCAGCGACGGCTCAAGGCTCAGGCATTCCGTTCGCCGTCGATAACGTGACACCGGCGACTTCGCCGTTGACGGAAACGCGACTCCACTCAATGCTGCGCAATCAACTTGGCGATCTGGAGAGCTGCCATGATTACCACCGCTCGGTCATTACCCGCATCGACTACCAACCCCTCCTCGCCGCGGTTTACACCGCGTTTAGCGAGCACCGACCGCTCGTGCTCAGTCCGGATGCGGTCTGGATCACGATCACCCAGGGCGTCGCCCACCACATGACCATCCACGGCGAACGTCTCCGCTCGCGATTCGTGGCGCATGCAGGACGGGTTGAACTCGTCTTCGCTTGCGACGGCTGGGCCGAAGGATCGCCCGAGAACCCGTGGGCCGAAGCGTTCGCGTCCTGGGCCGGGCAGATTCGCGACCATGTCGGCGCCACCCTTCACGACGCGCTTCTCTGCGACTTCTCGACCAGCGGACCGGTCGAACGCGCGGCGAGCCAGGTCGTGATGATGGACATTTTCGAACGGTACTTCGAATACGTTCTCCTCTGCATCTGCGGCATCCCGACGATTACGCTCGAGGGAACCACGGACGACTGGATCCGACTCCGAAATAAAGTCGAGGCACTCCACCCATTCGAGCTCGACTGGTGGCTGGAGCATCTGACTCCGATTTGTGATCAGTTTGTCCGGGCAAGCAAGGGTGACGTCGATCTCGACCATTGGCGAGCCATCTGCAAGCGGAGCGAAGCCTACGGTGGAGACATCATCAATGGATGGATCGCCAAGCTCTTCCCATACTTGAGATCGTTCCCGAATGGGCCGTGCCGGCAGCGGAACCAGATCTTTGAAACGGGTGCTGGATTCCAGACGTCGCGTGCACCCTCCGGATTGTCGTCGGTACCATTCCGCTGGATCGACCTCCGGTCGAATCGCAGCCGGCCGATGCAGGCGATCGGCGGGCTGGTCGGAGTGACGCAGGATGCCGACACGCTCGCACTGAATCCAATCGTTGGCTGGGCGGTGCGCAAGGTGCCGGCAGCCGATGTGCTTCTGGATCGGCTCGCGGCCGAACACACGACATTCCCGGGTGCGGACATCTACTCGCACGACGAACGCGGCTACTCGAGTGGAATGGACTTTCCGGGCGAATTCAACCGGTTCTACCATCGTACCAACGGCGCTGAACTGGGCGTCCACGATGGCGTTCCCGCGGTCCGGATCGTGCCACGGGAAGCCATCGAGCCGCTCGAGTGGGGCGAGGTTCAAGACGGCCGCGGCGGCAGCTATGGACCGCATGGCCGCATCTGGCATCGATTCGCAATTCTCGCCGACGGACGATGGCTGGCGATCAATCTCGACCTGAACCTGTGGAACGCTCCGTATCGTAAAGATCCGGCTCTGTTCAAACGCGCCGATGAACTCGGGCATGAACGCTTCCGGCCGATCTGCGTCTGTACCGACTCGGCACGAAAGAAGCCGGGTCGAAACCCCGTCGTCGCTTTCTCCTTCGGCGAGCTCCTCAAACGGCTCCTTGACAACGGCGGCCACCCATACTGGGAGCCGGCTAACGAACTCGCTTACGGCGATGCGGAACTGTATACTCGAAAGGAGTGACGGTCCCGCCGCAGACGCTTCTCCAATTCAGGTTCAACGACATGGCCCAGCACACTCTTACGCATCCTCTCTCCCGGCGGAACTTCCTGCGCGGCGTTGGCGTCTCCATGGCGCTACCGTGGCTCGAATCGCGATCCGTCTGGGGCGATGAGAAGCCCAAGCACAACCCATCTTCCGAGCCGCCGGTGCGGTTCGCGTGCCTCTTCTCCGGCAACGGCTTCCACCGGGATGAATGGTGGGCCAAGGGCGAAGGCAAAGCCCTCCAGTTTGGCAAAGTCCTCGAACCGCTCAACCCCGTGCGCGAGAAGACGCTCTTCCTCCGCGGCCTCTATAACCAGGAAGCCCTCATCGGCGGCATCCACAGCTGCCAGACGGGCAACCTGCTCACCGGGGCGCACCTCGCGCCCGACGGCGAGATCCGCTCCGGCGTCAGTTGCGATCAGGTGCTGGCCGAGAAGACCAAGGGCCAAACGAAGGTGCCGAGCCTCGTGCTGGGCTGCGAGCAGTCGATCGCGGCCATCCACAAGAACTACTCGATGATCTACAGCTCGCACATCTCGTGGAGCTCGCCGACCACGCCGACGCCGCTGGAAGTCTACCCGGCCCTGGCGTTCGACCGGCTGTTCCGCGACGAGGTCGGCAAGGCCGACAAGAGCGTGTTGGACGCCGTGCGCGAGGACGCCAACGGCTTCAAGAAGGGCGTGAGCACCGAGGACCGCCGCCGGCTGGACGAATACCTGAACAGTGTCCGCGAGGTCGAGCAGCGAATCGAATCGGCCGGCAAGGCGGGCCGCCTCCAGGGCTGGCGGCCGACGCTGACGGCCCCCGACATGAAGCGCCCGGCCGACGGCATCCCACAGGACATCGACCAGCACATGCGCCTCATGTGCGACATCCTCGTGCTGGCCTTCCGCACCGACACGACGCGCGTCGGCACGCTGAAGCTGAACAACGACCACTCCTCGCTGCGCTTCCCGCACCTGAAGGTGGACTACATGATCCACCACCTCCTCTCGCACACCGACAACGCAGACTGGCTGAAGGTGAACCGCTTCTTCCTGGAGCAGCTTGCCTACATCGCCACGAAGATGGACGCCGTGCAGGAGGGCGAGCGGACGCTCCTGGACAACAGCATGTTGCTGTACTGTTCGAGCATGATGACGGGGGCGCACAACAACGACCAGTTGCCGGTGGTGTTGGTCGGAAAGGGCGGCGGCAAGATCAAGACCGGCCGCATCCTCGACTATCTCGGCAAGCCGAACCGCAAGATGTGCAGCCTGTATTTGTCGCTGCTGGAGAAGGCCGGCGTGCGGCTGGAGACGTTCGGCGATTCGAAGGAGCGGCTGCTGGAGGTGTGAACGGCAGAATGGTTACCGATACGTGTTCGGCGGCGGAGGGCGTCGTGGCGATTCAAACTTTATGGAACGAACTCATCTGCTCTCGCGCGTTTTGGGTGAGTTACGTTTCCGCCGGTGTGAATTATCACGGCTGTCCATCGCTTCAAGCGGACGCGCAACAATTGCGGAAGGGGCCGAATTGTGCCGTTACGCTGACGTTCGCGTTCCCCGACGCTCATGCGCTCCAAATGTGTATCTCCGATGGCGAACACCATCTGGAACACCTCGACGACAACTACGACCGCCCGCAGGAAATCGGTCGGATGGATTCTCACCGCATGAATGACCTGTTCCGCTGGGAGGAGTTCCGGTCGGTTACCCGGCACCTGGCCGAGTCGTGCGGACCGGAATGGGCGGTCGAATTGCTGTTCAGCTTCTACGTCACCATCACCCCGGACATTGTTGACGAGCACGCGGCGATGCTGCAACGGTGTTTGGAACTATCGAAGGTGTTCAGCGGTTCCGAAATCGAGCATATACTGTCGTCTCGCCGCAGGGCGATGCGGCTGGACTTCCAATGGACCCATCGTTCGGCACTGGGATGGGTAGCCGAGGGGAGCGATGCCATTTGCAGCATGAGGTCGACAAGTGTCGATGCCGACGAAGAGTTCGAATTTGCACGCTTCGGTCGGTTCTTGTTAGCTCTTGACAGAGACGCCTATCCAGTCGCTGCACCGGATCCGGCGACATGATTAGTCGGGTGGGCCGAGTCATCGAGGCGGGCGGCGTGGACTTTGGAGGCGAACGGTGGGCCTCGAAGACTCGGCCCACCCAGCCCTTTGAAGGAGGTCGGTCCCGGTTTTTTGGCCCCAACGGGGCCTCCGGAAATAGCCAGGGGTGGAGCGAGGCTCTGCGAGCGCAACCCCTGGAAAGCCAGAGAAGAAAGTCTGTAGCTCCGAAGGAGCGACCCGTGGGGCGACATCGGGTATTGGGTCGCTCCTTCGGAGCTACGGGGCATTTGCAACCGGACCAGGGGTTCCGCTCGCAGAGCTTCGCTACACCCCTGGCTATTTCCGGTCGCACCTTCGGTGCTGGCAAAAGTGCAACGACCGGCATCGCGAGGGGCTGGAAATCAAGCCCGTTATCGCCTTCAAAGCAAGCAGGGTGGGCCTAATCTTCGAGGCCCTCCAAGCGTTGAATGCCCACGCGGTGGGCCTCGAAGACTCGGCCCACCCTACAGAAGACCACGCTTCATTCCCGCCGGAACTCGCTTCAATCATGGTTCGCCGAACACTCACCTTGTTGACGCTCCTCATCGCCGCGATCTCCGCGCGCGCCGCCGACGATGCGGACTTTTTTGAGAAGAAGGTCCGGCCGCTGCTCGTCGAGAAGTGCCAGTCGTGCCACGGGGCGGAGAAGCAGAAGGGGAACCTTCGCGTCGATTCGATGGCGGCGCTGCTCGAGGGTGGGGATCGCGGTGCGGCCGTCGTGCCGGGGAAGCCGAACGAGAGCCTGATCGTGCGCGTGCTGGCCCACGATGGCGACGTGAAGATGCCGCCGAAGAACAAGCTGCCCGCTGCCGAGATCGCGATCGTCAAGGAGTGGGTGCAGCGCGGGGCGCACTGGCCGGACGCGAAGCCGGCCGCCGGGCCGAAGGCCGTCGAGGCGAACCGCATCTTCACGGCCGAGGAGCGGAACTTCTGGGCGTTCCAGCCGGTTCGCCCGCAGCCGGTGCCGGCCGGCGCGACGCACCCCGTCGATGCGTTCCTGCTCACGAAACTCAAGGAGCGCAACCTCGCCTTCGCTCCGCCGGCCGACAAGCGGACGCTGATCCGCCGGATCACGTTCGACCTCACCGGCCTGCCGCCGACGCCGGAGGAGACGGACGCCTTCCTGAAGGACGACACGAAGGACGCCTACGCAAAGCTCGTCGATCGGCTGCTCGCGTCGAGCGCCTACGGCGAGAAGTGGGGCCGGCGCTGGCTGGACGTCGCCCGCTATGCCGATTCGAACGGCATGGACGAGAACCTCGCCTACGTCAACGCCTGGCGGTACCGCGACTGGGTCATCCGGGCGTTCAATTCGGACAAGCCCTACGATGAGTTCGTGCGCGACCAGATCGCCGGCGACCTCGTGCCGGGCGGCACCGAGGCCGAGCGCGCGGATCGCATGACGGCGACCGGCTTCCTCGTGATCGGCCCGAAGATGCTGGCCGAGGACGACCCGATGAAGATGCGGATGGACATCATCGACGAGCAACTCGACACCATCGGCCAGGCGTTCCTCAGCCTGACGCTCGGCTGCGCCCGCTGCCACGACCACAAGTTCGACCCGATCACGATGGCGGACTACTACGGCCTCGCCGGCCTGTTCTATTCGACGAAGACAATGGTGAACTACAACGTCGTGGCGACCTGGAACGAGCGGCCGATCGGCACGCCGGAATCGATCGCGAAGCTGACGGAACACAAGAACGCTCTGGAGAAGCTGAAGGCCGAGATCGCGAAGCTCGAGAAGGCCGCGAAGGCGGACGCGGCGACACGGCTGATCGAGGAGAAGAAGCGGGCGAAGGATTATGAGGCCGCGGCGAAGGAACTCCACAAGCGCAGCGGCCCGTTGAAGCTCGTCGAGGCCGAGCCGGCGAAGCGTGCCGGCGCGATCGTCGCGGAGAGCGAAGCCTTCGCTCGAGGCAATGTGCTCAAGCTCACCGACGGCTACGGTGCGGGAATTGGCGTCATCATCAACGCGGGGCCCGTGCCGAACTTCACGGAACACGACATCGACATCAAACAGGCCGGGACGTTCCAACTGGCCGTGCGCTACGCCGCCGCCGATCCGCGACCGATCCGCATTCTCGTGAATGGAAAGGTCGTGGCCGGGAACGCATGTGGCGAACGCACCGGTTCGTGGAACCCGGACACGCAGAAGTGGCACGCTGAGGCGACCGTGCCGCTCGCGGCCGGGAAGGCGACGATCCGCTTCGAACGGGATGGCCCCGTTCCGCACCTCGACAAGTTCGCCCTCGTGCCGCTGACGGCCGACGAGATCGCGAAGACGCCGCTGTCGCTGGAAACAGTGGCGGCCGAGCGCAAGCTTTCGCCGGCGCTCTTGCGGCAATGGCTCGCGGCCGTGGTGAAGCGGGACGGGAAGCCGGTCGAGCATGTCGATGCCATCTTCCGCTCGACGAAAGAGTTCGAACTCGAAGGGCCGCGCAAGGCGGAGATCGAGAAGCTCCGCGAGGCGCTCGCCGCGAAGGAGAAGGACAAGCCGCCCGTCGACGAGGTGATGGCGGTCGAAGACGCGAAGGCCGAGAACCTGAAGATCCACCTGCGGGGCAACCACACCACGCTCGGCGCCGAGGCCCCGCGACGGCTGCCGCGCATCCTAGCGGGCGACGCGTCACTCGCGCTGAAGACTGGCAGCGGTCGGCTCGAACTGGCCGAGTGGATGACGCGGCCCGACAACCCGCTGACGGCGCGCGTGATGGTCAACCGCATCTGGGCCGGCCACTTCGGCACCGGCCTGGTCCGCTCGCCGGACAACTTCGGCCGGCTCGGCGAACGCCCCACGCACCCGGAACTCCTCGACTGGCTCGCCGCCGAGTTCGTCCGCTCCGGCTGGTCCATCAAGGCGATGCACCGGCTGATCGTGACTTCAAACGCCTACAAGATGTCGGTGGGATCGAACGCGAACGATGTCGAGAACAAACTCTATTCGCACTTCAACCGTCGCCGGCTCGACGCGGAGGAGATCCGCGACAGCATGCTCGCGGTGGCCGGTAAGCTCGAACGAACGCCGGGCGGCACGATGCTGAAGGCGAAGCCACGCCAGTACGTGACCAGCACCGCGAACGTGAACTACGACGTCTACTCGTCGCCGCGGCGCACTGTCTATTTGCCAGTCGTTCGCAGTGCCGTGTACGACGTGCTGCAGACGCTCGACTTCGCCGATCCGTCGGTGCCGAACGGCCAGCGCACCGCGACGACGATCCCGACGCAGGCGCTGTTCATGCTGAACAGCTCGCTGGTGGACGAAGCCGCCGAGGCGTTCGCGAAGTCGCTGCTCGCCATGAATGGGAACGACGACGACCGCATCCATGCCGCGTACCGGCGGGCCTTCGGCCGCACGGCGACGGAATCGGAACGGGTTCGCGTTCGAAGCTACCTGGCGAAATCGGAAGCCACAGTTGAAGCCAAGCGGATGAAGGCGTGGCGCGGGTTCTGCCGCGTGCTGTTCGCCTCGAACGAATTCGTCTTCGTGGAGTGACGCAGATGCTGGGCCGTCGTGACCTGCTGAAATCGTCCGCCCTCGGCTTCGGCTGGCTCGCGCTCGCCGACCTTCTCGCGCAGGCCGCGACGAACGACCCGCTCGCGCCGAAAGCCCCGCACTTCCCCGCGAAGGCGAAGCGCATCATCTTCCTCTTCATGCACGGCGGCCCGTCCCAGGTCGACACCTTCGACCACAAGCCGAAGCTGACCGAGCACGATGGCAAACCCCTGCCCTTCGCCAAGCCGCGAGTCGTCTCGGGTGCCACGGGCAACCTGCTGAAGTCGCCGTTCGCGTTCAGGCAGCACGGCCAGAGCGGCGCGTGGGTCTCCGAGCTTTTCCCGAACATCGCGAAGTGCGTTGACGATCTGTGCTTTATCAAGTCGATGCACGGCTCCAATTCCCGCCACGGCGGGGCGCTCCTCGAACTGCACACCGGCTCGGATACCTTCGTGCGCCCCAGCATGGGGTCGTGGATCACCTATGGACTCGGCACCGAGAACCGCGACCTGCCGGGGTACGTCTCAATCTGTCCGACGCTCACGCACGGCGGCGTCAACAACTATACGAGCGCGTTCCTGCCCGCCATTTATCAAGCGACGCCACTCGGCAACGCAGGTACGCCGTCGAGCAAGGTGGGCGTGCCGTTCGTGCAGGGCACGACGCCTCCGGACCAGCAGCGCCGCGAACTCGACCTGCTCGCGGAACTCGACCGCGAGCGGACCGCGAAGGACGCGGCGATGGACGGCCGCATCCAATCGTTCGAAATGGCGTTCCGCATGCAGGCCGCCGCACCGATGGTGCAGGACCTCTCGAAGGAATCGAAGGAGACGCACGCCCTCTACGGCCTCGACGACAAGGCGACGGAGAACTTCGGCCGGCAGTGCCTGATGGCGCGGCGGTTCGCCGAGGCGGGCGTGCGGTTCGTGCAGTGCACGCACAGCTACAAGTGGGACCAGCACGAGAACCTGACGAAGGGCCATACGGCGAACGCGAAGGAAGTGGACAAGCCAATCGCCGGGCTGCTGACGGACCTGAAACGCCGCGGGCTCTTGAAGGACACACTCGTCCTCTGGGGCGGCGAGTTCGGCCGCACGCCGGTGGCGCAGGGCAAGGACGGCCGGGACCACAACCCGCACGGCTTCACGATGTTCCTCGCCGGCGGCGGCGCGAAGGCCGGGCACGCCCACGGCGCGACCGACGACTTTGGCTACTACTCGGTCGAGGACAAAGTCCACATCCACGACCTGCACGCCACGATGCTGCACCTGCTCGGCCTGGATCACCTGAAGCTGACCTACCGCCACGCCGGCCGCGACTTCCGCCTCACGGACGTTCACGGCGAAGTCGTGAAGGGCATCCTGGCTTGAGATCTCCACAAACACACACACCCGGTCTCTTGCGAGACCGGGCGCATGGGTCGCCCTTCAGCGACGGAGGGGACGATCGCGGTCAAAGGCACCGCTCAATACTTGTGCATTTCGTTGCTGATCTTCTTCTGCATTTCGGGGTTCGGCCCGACGTACAGGTGCAGGTGGTCCTTGTCGATGTAGATCACTTGCGTCCGTGGCTTGACGATATACGTCGGGAACGGATAGCTCGATTGCACCGTTTCCTTGTAGTAAATCACGCATTCCCAGTGGCAGTGGTGCAGCTGCGCCATGCCGATGAGCGGGTAGAATCGCGGCGGGTCGATGGTGTCGACGAGGCGGTTCTTGACGATCTGCACGTCGTCGCGGAACTCTTCGTAGACGAACGGCACGCCGCGGGCAACGCGGGGCATGGCCCGCAGGATCTCGCGATCGCTCGGCGGGTCCTCGCAGAGCGGGGCCGGGTAGCCGTCCCGCACCGGGCCGAGCACGGGTGTCCGCGTGTCGTTGGTGTGCTGGTATTTCTCTTCCATCCGTTCGGCCGTCCAGGCCGGGTTCGGAATCAACAACAAGGCGGCCGGCCCGAGCGCGTTGCAGCCGGCCGCGATCGGCACGACCGCCAGCGCCAGCAACAGCAATTTGCGACGAATGAACGACATCGTTCCCCCTCCAAACGGCGGACTCGCGAGCACCGTCGAACCGGTTTTCCCCCGGGCCGGCAGGGTCTGCCCTGACCGACTCCGAACCGGTTCGCGCCGAACGCCCCGAAGGAAGGGGTTCGGCCGGATACGCCCGATCGTCCGTTGGTAGCGTCTGTATCGGATGGAACGGCGGGTGAAATGACCGAAATTCCGCCGGGACGCCGGGATTCTCCGGTTCCGCCCCGCGACCCGGCAAGAGTGGGAATCTGGGCAAAGAGCGGCTATGAATATCCTCGTTCGAAACTCCAACCGGGACGGCTCATGGTCTATCTCTCGCGCATCTACACGAAGACCGGCGACGGCGGCGAAACCGGCCTCGGCGACGGCTCGCGCGTGCCCAAGGACCACCGCCGCGTCCACGCCATGGGCGAGGTGGACGAACTGAACGCCGCCCTCGGCCTGCTGCACGCCAACTGCCCGGACGCTCCCGAGCGCGATCTCCTGCGCATCGTCCAGAACGATCTCTTCGACCTCGGCGGCGATCTCTGCTTTCCGAACGCCGAGAACGAGACCGGCATGCTCCGCATCACCCCGAAACAGGCCGAACGGCTCGAACGCGCGATCGACCGGCTGAACGCGAGGCTCGAACCGCTGCGCAGCTTCATCCTGCCCGGCGGGTCGCCGGCGGCGGCGTGGCTGCACTCCGCGCGCACGATCTGCCGCCGGGCCGAACGCGCCGTCGTCGCCCTCCGCGTCGCCGAACCGATCAACGACAACGTCCTCGTCTACCTGAACCGGCTCTCCGATCTGCTCTTCGTCCTCGCCCGCATCGCGAACGACGACGGCCGCGCCGACGTGAAATGGGTGCCGGGGCAGAACCGTGGGAACTAGGGTCCGTACCCGGTTCGCCCCGTCGCCGACCGGCGCGCAGCACGTCGGCAACGCCCGCACCTACCTTGCGAACTGGCTGTTTGCACGCTCCGGCGGCGGAGAGATTCTCCTGCGCATCGAGGACATCGATTCACCCCGCGTGAAGCCGGGCGCGATGGAGCAGGCGCTCGACGACCTCCGCTGGCTCGGCCTCGACTGGGACTGCGAACCGGTGGTGCAGACCGCGCGACTGCCACTGTACGAGGCGGCGCTCGACGAGTTGAAACGGCGGGATCTCGTCTATCCCTGCACCTGTTCGCGAAGCGACATCGCTCAGGCGGCGAGCGCCCCACACGCCGAGCACGAAGGGCCGGTCTATCCGCGAACCTGCGCCGGCCGAACGGCGCGCGACGCGCCGGTCGAGCCGTTCGCCTGGCGGTTCCGCGTCTCCGATTCTCCCGTGTTCCGCGATCTTGTCCGCGGCGACGTGGCGATCGATTTGGGCCAGGTCGGCGGCGATTTCGTGGTCTGGAAGAATACGGGCACGCCGGCGTATCAACTCGCGGTCGTGGTCGACGACGCCGCAATGGGCATCACCCACGTCGTGCGGGGCGATGATCTGCTCCCCTCGACGCCCCGGCAGTTGTTGATCTATCGGGAGCTGAACGCGGCCGCACCCGCCTTCGCACATCTACCGCTCGTCGTGGGCGAAGACGGCCGCCGGCTCGCGAAGCGCCACGGCGATACGCGCCTGAGCGCCCTGCGCGCCGCCGGTGTTTGCCCGGAATCCCTCGTCGGCCTGCTCGCGTGGTCCTGCGGCTGGATCGACCGGATCGAACCGGTCGCGGCTCGCGATTTGTTGCCGAAGTTTGACTGGCAGACGATCCCGCACGAACCGTTCACCTTGCGGCGCGAGCACCTCGCCGCCATCGGATTTTGATCACATCGCTTTCGCGACTTCCTTCCAGCCGAAATACGAACCGATGGCCACGATCGCGCCGACGTGCGCGGCGACGATGGCCCACTTGAGCCAGTAGGCGCGGCGCTGGAACCGTCGCTCGAGTTCGGGCCGTTCGAGGACGCGGCGGAGGAAACGGATGCGTTCGTCGATCGAGCCGTGCTGCCAGGATCGCAGGAGAGCGAACAGCCGCCGCAAGAGCGACGGTCGGCTTGCGGCGGTGGTTTCTCCACCGAGGTCGGCGACCCGTTCGAGCGCGCGGATCATGGCGTCGATCCCCGCGGGCGTGATGCGGTCGCCGTCGGCGGCACGACAACCGTAGAGATCGGCCTGACGCTCGCAGACACGGGACAAATGACCAAAGAAGAGGAAGATGTGCGCGATCAAGGCGGCCAGGGGCGGCAGGCCGGCCCACGGCTCCCATGCGGCCGCGTCGATCCAGCCCTGCTCCGCCGCCGCGACCATGCCCAGGCCCGCAAGCCCCGTCACGGCGACCGCGCTCAGGATGAAGAACAGCACGTAGAACGGGATGTGGTAGTGCTTCGCATGGCCAACCTCGTGGCCGAAGACCGCATCCACTTCGTCCGAAGACAGCGTCTCCATCAGCCGATCGGTGAACACGACATATCGGGCCTTCGGCACGAGACCGACGACCATGGCGTTCACCATCTGGCCGCGCGTCGGCCAGTGCAACAGGCCCGCGCAGCGGAAGTCGAACCGGCGCGCCAGTTCCTCCAGCCGGTCGCGCGTCGGGCCGGGCGGCATCGGTTTCAACCCGAGTGCCGGCTTCAGCAAGAGCGGCATCCCCACGAACAGCACCGGCACCATCAGCATGCTGCCCGCGTGCGTGTACCAACTGTTCGCCGCCTCCGGCGCCATCCGCGCGAACGTCTGCTGGGCGGCGAACAGGACGACCGGCAGCAGCACGAGGAACGCGAACGGCCGCAACTGGAACAGGAAATGCCCCGCGCGGGACCAGAACGGATGATCGACCGTGGCCGCCGTCGCGTGGAACGCCCGCTCGGCGTCGTAGTGGATGATCCAGACGGCGAAGACCGCGACGAGGTAGGGGGCCGGCACGAGCAATTCCGCCATCGGCGCGAGGACAGGCCGGTCGGCCGGCAGCACCGCGCGGTGCCAGACGGTCCAGCCCCAGCCGAGACCGGCGATGGCGAGCGCGGCGACGAACAGATTCGCGTAGCCGAGCAGCCGACGATAGCGCGAATAGATGCGCACGATTTCCAACCGGCGGCCGGGTTCATGGCGCACGGCGGCGGCGGCCCAGCGGCTGAGCACGATGGCCGCGCCGATCGGCAGCAGGAACGCGAACGCCGTGAGCGCGAGGCTGCCGCTGCCGCCGAACCCGAACGGCGGTTCCGGCCACGGCACCCGGGCGCACGCGGCCGTCAGGATCAGGACAACGAGAATCGGCATGCAGGTATTTTAGGACGCACCCTGATCGGGAACGGTCGGAGATTCGCCGAATGGCGACGAACCATGCGTGGCGACCGATCAGATCGTGATGTTCAGATTCGCGATCAGCTTGCGAAGATGTTTCGAGAGGAGATCCAGTTCCAGGTTGACGGGGGCGCCGACACCTTTCGAACCAAGGGTCGTATGGTCCCGCGTGTGGGGGATCAGCATCACGGAGAATCGGCCCGGCTCGGTGGACACGAGCGTGAGACTGACGCCGTCGACGGCGATGGAGCCTTTGATCACCATCAGCTCGTCGTATTCGGGCGGGCACGTGAACTCGATCATCAGCCATTCGCCGTGCGGTTCCTTTTTGGCGATGGTGCCGACGCCGTCGATGTGGCCGGTGACGAAATGCCCGCCGAGCCGGTCGCCGACGCGCAAGGCGCGCTCGAGGTTGACGGGATCGCCGGGGACTATCTGGCCCAGATTAGTCTTGGCCAGCGTTTCGGGGCCGGCTTGGAAGGTGAAACGATCGGTTTCCATCGCCGTGACCGTGAGGCAGCAGCCGTTGACGGCCACGCTCTCGCCGAGGACGAGTGTCGGCGCCAGGGCGGTTTCGACGATCGTCAACGCGCGTCCGCCGTCGCCGTCGTCGACGGCCGCGGCGACCCGACCCAAGGATTGAACGAGTCCGGTGAACATGAAGCAATTCTACGGAGGAATTCTCAACCCACATCTTGACTGGCCGTTTTCCGCTGGGAAGCCATTCGTGGGGGTGAATCCTGCGACCATCGTGGACGTCGAAATCGACGTAAGTCCTTACGGGGCCTAGGCGATTCCGGAAATCGGGCGTCATTCCGCCGTGGGGTGGCGCGGAGGCGGCGGAATGACACGGTCGCTTTCCCGCCGACGGCGATCGGGCGAAATCCGACTTTCTTCTCGACAATTGGAAATCCTTCGGCTATTCGCATTCACGATTCGGCGATTATTGCGGAGTTTGCGATGGGGATGCTCGATCACTGGCACCCGGTGCTGCCCGGCCACGCGCTGCGGAGGAAGCCCCACGGCATCCAACTCGCCGGTCGACTGATCTGCCTGTTTCGAACGGCGGACGGCAACGCCGCCGCCATCGACGACGCCTGCCCCCACCGCCGCTTGAAGTTGAGCTACGGCCGCGTCGTCGGCGACCGTGTCGAGTGCAAATACCACGGCTGGACCTTCAACGGCTGCGGCGAGGGGGAAAGCCCCAGCACGCCGAAGATGCACACCTGCACCGAGAGCTACGACGTGCGCGAAGCGCACGGCTACGTCTGGGTGAAGTCGCGCGCGAGTGGTGCGGTCTTTCCGGAACTCAACACGGACAACTACTTCCACCTCGGCAACTTCCTGCACACCGTCCCGGCCCCGCTCGAACTCACCGTCGATAACTTCACCGAGATTGAACACAGCGGCACCGTCCACGATACCTTTGGCTACGACCTGCCGCGCATGCACGAAGTGAAGGTGAGTTTCGAGCAGACCGACGACAGCGTGACCGTGAGGAACGTCGGCCCGACGAAGATCCTGAACCCGTTCTTCCGTTGGCTGCTCGGTATCCGCAGGAACGATCTCTTCCACGACCACTGGACGACGTACTTTTCACCGGTCTACAGCGTCTACGACCACTGGTGGACGTCGCCCGACGGCGACCGCGAGGCGATGGTGCGCTGGCGGCTGTACATGTTCTTCTGGCCCGTGGACGAAAAGCGCACGAACGTGACGTCGTTCGTCTACGCCAAGAGCCGTTATCCCGGCCCGGCGGGCGGGCTGCGGCTGGCAAAGCATCTCTTCCGGCGGGAAGTCGACCGCGAGGTGCGTCAGGATATCGCCATGCTGGAGCACATGGCCGATCACAATCCAAACATCGACGGGATGAAGCTGAGTCGCTTCGATAAGGTTTTGGGTCTGACTCGGGAACGGATTGCCCGCATCTATCGCGGCGAGCCAGTCGGCCGGAGAAACGTCGCCTGACGAAGCCCGGCGACGAACGTCGCCGGGCAATAGTCCGTCAATACCGGTACTGGTCGGACTTGTACGGTCCGTCCTTCGAAACGTGGATGTACGCAGCCTGTTCGGCCGTCAACTCGGTCAACTGGACGTTCAGCTTCTTCAACTGCAACCGGGCAACGTGCTCGTCCAGCTTCTTCGGCAGGACGTACACGCCGACCGGGTACTTGTCGTTGTGCTGCCAGAGTTCGATCTGCGCCAGCGTCTGGTTGGCGAAGGATGAACTCATGACGTACGACGGGTGACCGGTGCCGCACCCGAGGTTGACCAGTCGCCCCTTGGCCAGCAGGATGATCCGCTTGCCGTCCGGGAAGATGACGTGGTCGACCTGCGGCTTGATCTCCTCCCACTTGTACTTCTCGAGCGCCGCCACTTCGATCTCGTTGTCGAAGTGGCCGATGTTGCAGACGATGGCTTGGTCCTTCATCTTGACCATGTGGTCGTGGGTGATGACCTTGAAGTTGCCGGTCGTCGTCACGAAGATGTCGGCCTTATCGGCGGCATAGTCCATCGTGACGACGCGGTAGCCTTCCATCGCGGCCTGGAGCGCGCAGATCGGGTCGATTTCCGTCACCCACACCTGGGCCGACAGGGCACGGAGCGCCTGGGCCGAGCCTTTACCCACGTCACCGTAGCCACAGACCACGGCCACCTTGCCGGCAATCATCACGTCGGTGGCCCGCTTGATGCCGTCCACGAGCGACTCGCGGCAGCCGTAGAGGTTGTCGAACTTCGACTTGGTGACCGAGTCGTTGACGTTGATGGCCGGGAACTTCAACTCGCCCCGCTTGTGCATCTGGTACAGGCGGTGGACGCCGGTGGTCGTCTCCTCGGTCACACCCTTGACGGCGGCCAACCGCTTGGCATACCAGCCGGGCTGCGAGCCAAGCCGCTTCCGGATGGACGCGAAGAGGATTCGCTCCTCCTCGCTGCCCGGCTTGTCGAGGACGGAGGCGTCGGCCTCGGCCCGCGCGCCGAGGTGGAGTAGCAAGGTGGCGTCCCCGCCGTCGTCGAGGATCATGTTCGTGTAGCCGCCGTCGGCCCACTCGAAGATCTTGTGGGTGAACTCCCAGTACTCTTCCAGCGACTCGCCCTTGTAGGCGAAGACCGGCGTGCCACCGGCGGCGATGGCCGCGGCCGCGTGGTCCTGCGTGCTGAAGATGTTACACGACGCCCATCGAACGTCGGCCCCGAGCGCCTTGAGCGTCTCGATGAGGACGGCCGTCTGGATGGTCATGTGGAGGGAGCCGGTGATGCGGGCCCCCTTGAGCGGCTGGCGGGCGGCGTACTCCTCGCGGATGGCCATGAGGCCGGGCATCTCGGTCTCGGCGATGGCGATCTCGCGTCGGCCCCACGGGGCGAGAGTGATGTCGGCGACGTGGTAGTCGCGGACGGCGGCGAACTTGGTTGGAACAGCAGTCACGTTCAGAGTCCCCTGACTGGTGAACGGGCGCCGTTAAAATGGCCACCCCCTCCGAGCCTGGCAGGCACGCCCTTGCGTCCCGTCGCAGCGCCCCTCGGTGGGGTGGTGTAGACTAATTAATTTGCTCTGGGCAAGTCCTCGTCGGGTGATGAACCGACAGCTTGGCTTCGAGACAACTCGCGGACTGCGTCCGCTAGGAAATTATCGGCAACAACCCTCCTGCCGTCCATATCTGTTCTCCCCCAAAGGGCGTGTCTGAAGGGGATAATCAAAACAACCGCCCGGCGTGCCCCGTCGTCTTTACGCCCCGCCCGTCGAGCCGGCGGACGTATTCGTAATAGCCTGCGAGCTTGAATTTCTTCGCCGTATTCGTGCTCGACATGTAGCGGATGTTGCCGAAGACCTCGCGTTCCGGCGGCCAGGGTCGGTCGAACAGACCGAAGCACCAGAGGATGCCCGAGTAGCTGTTGGGATCGCGGCCGTCGAGGGCGTATTTGTTGTTGAGGTGTTCGAGCACTCGGTATGCCTCCTCCGGACTCGCGCTCCATTCGAGGACTTTCTTTCCCCAGAGCATGCGAAGGTAGTTGTGGATGCGGCCGGTCTTCACGAGTTCCGTCTGGGCCGCATTCCAGAGTTCGTCGTGCGTATCGGCGGCTTCGAACTGCTCCAGCGAGTAAAGGTATTCCCGCCGATCTCCGGCGTGCTTGCTCAAGGTCGCCCACGCCCACGGCGGCAGCACCGTCTCCAGCGTGCCCCGCGCGAGCGGCGAAAAGTCCATCGTCTCGAAATTGAAGCCCGATGTCTCGGCCGTTTGCCAACTCTTGGTATTCAATTCCGCATTCCGCATTCCACATTCCGAATTACTCATCCAGTGGTGCCCGATGTCCCGCCAGGTGATCGCCTCGTCGAGAAACGAGTTCACGTTTGGGTCGCGGCAGAAGAAATCGTCTTTGTTGCGGGTCTTGTGATTGATCTCCGATTCATCCCACGGACCGTTCGTGTTGAGGGTCGCTTCGATGACTTCCTCGATGCCGAGATGGCCGAAGTGCAGGTGCGCGCTCAGCCCGCTGGCGGAGTTGCGATCCGGGTCGTCCGGCTGGCTGCGGTCGGCGGCGTAACGAGGAAGCTTATTGCGAACGAACTCGCGGAGCCGCTGCCGGCCGATCTCGCTGCCCCCAACTTCCTGCAATACGGACGGAACCGATTGATCGATCGGCAGGTTCGCGACGAAGCGGGGGAGATCGACGGGAATTTCCCAAGTCTGAAAGGGGGCATCCAACTTAGTGTTCGCGAGGTCTTCGAACTCCGGCTCGGTCTTCGAGCGATTCGCCCACGACTCGGCGAAGAGCTTATGGATGCGCGGTCGCAGGTGTGCCGCCGCCGCGACGGTCTTGCCGAGAAGGGAAAGTGGAACGACGCCGTTGGCGTCGATGGCATGGACAGCAACATCGAGTTTCGCGATGGCACGGTTGTGGGCAGGCACGATAAAAGCGGGGTAATCATCGGTAACGATCATCGCCGCTTCAGCCGCGAGTTTCTTCACGAGTCCACGGCCTGCGTTGTCCGGCGTTTCCACGAACGGCCAATAGTTCAGCCCGAGTTTGCGTGCCCGAGCCGCGTTGGCTTGCATTCCCTCCAGAACGAACGAATGGATCCGGGCGCTCGCCCACGGGTAGTTCAGCTTCAAGGCTTCGTAGATGATCAACGGCTTCTTGAGATGTCGTGCGACCGCAATCGCGTAATCGAGGGCATGGTTGTGGTCCAGCCGACGGAACATCTGCATCCAGTACACAACGTACTGACCGCGCAGCCGCACAGGCTCGGCGTTCAGCTTGCGGACACGGGCATCGTTGAATTCGGGCACGGCGGCTCCACGGAATCGTCATATCTATAGCCGGGATGTCCACTCCGATTCTCGAAATCGAAGAACTCCACAAGCGCTACGGCGCCACGACCGCGCTCAATGGCGTCTCCCTGACCGTGAACGCCGGCGAACTTTTCGGCCTGCTCGGCCCCAACGGTGCCGGCAAGACGACGCTCCTCTCAATTGTTTCCGGGCTCATCGACGCGGACGGCGGCATCGTGAAACTCGATGGCCAGCGCTTCACCCGCACCGACCGCGAACTCCGGCGGCTCGTCGGCATCGGCACACAGGACCTCGCCATCTACCCGGACCTGACCGCCCGCGAAAACGTCCTCTTCTTCGGCAACCTCTACGGACTGGACAAAAAGCAACTCGCGGATCGGACCGAGGAATTGCTGACCGCCGTCGGCCTGCACGACCGCGCCGACCAGCGAGCCGGTACCTTCTCGGGCGGAATGAAGCGCCGGCTCAACCTCGCCGTCGCCGTGGTGCATTCACCGAAGCTCTTGTTGCTGGACGAACCGACCACCGGCGTCGATCCGCAATCCCGGCAACTCATCTTCGCCATCGTGAAGTCGCTGAACGCCGCCGGCATGACCGTCGTTTACACCAGCCACTACATGGAAGAAGTGCAGGCGCTCTGCCAGCGCATCGCGATCGTCGACGGCGGCAAGGTCATCGCCTGCGATACGCTCGCGCACCTGCTGACCCTGCGGCCGAGCGGATTGAAATTGAAGGTCGAACGTGCGCCGACGGAGTTCCTCGATCGAATCCGAATCCTGCCTGGCGTATTATCCGCGGCATCCCATCCCGACGGGGTCGCGATCGAAACTGATGCGATCGGTCCGCTGTTGCCCCGGCTCGCGGAGGCGTGCCGGGATGCCGGACTGACGCCCATGTCGATGGAGGTGAACGAATCGACGTTGGAGCGGGTCTTCCTGCATCTCACCGGCCACGCTCTGAGGGATTGATCAACTTCCGGCCTTCGCCGTGTCGGCATCCAGCGATTTCGCGCCCAGTACCCAGAGCGTGCCGCCGAGGAGGATTACGACCGAGACCGCGAGGAACGCCGATTGTAAACTCGCCACGTCCGCGATCAGCCCGATGATCGGCGGCGAGATGACATCCCCCAGCATGTGGATGACGAGGATGTTGATGGCGAACGCCGTGGCGCGGATCTCCGAGCGCGTCACGTTCGCGAGGATCGTGTTGGCCGGACCGGTGTTGAAGAAGAGGAAGAAGACGGCCACGAAGAAGAACCCCCATGCGTAGGGGAACGGCACGAGGAGCATGGCGACGAAGAAGGGGAACGCCAGCAGCGTACTCCAGCCGATGGTGTGGAAGTAGGCCCCCGTCACGCCGCGATTGCGCAGCCGGTCGCCGACATAGCCGCCGAGTAGCGTGGCACCCAAGCCGGAGACGACGACGATCATGCCGAAGAGGAAGTTGATCTTGCCGAGCGACATCGAGTCGGCGGTCGTGGCGGCGGTATAGATCCGTTCGCCGTACTGGGCGAGGTCGGCATCGCCGAGGGTTTCGCGGAGCTTCGCCTTGAAATCCGAATAAGTGCGCGTCGTTCCGTCCGCGAGCGGTTTGAGTTTCTCGGTCACGGCGTCTGGCACGACTGGCCGGCCGTCGGTCGTGCGTTCCTGGTCCCATTGGCTAAACGATTTGCCGGTTACGGCGAACTGCGACTCGCGCTGGAAAATATACGAGGGTGCCCAAGCCGCGACACCGCCGAGGACGAACGTCGTGCAGGTCATCCCGAGGCAGCAAAGCACGAACGAGCGAATAGTCTTCAATTCCCGAAGGACGGCGCCGTAGCTCGGCTTCGGGCCCGTCGCCACGTTCGGCTGCGGCGGCTCCGGCATGAAGAAGCAAAGGATTCCGAGAATGGCGCCGCCGAACGTGACGAGGAACGCCATGCGCCAGTTGTTGGTGAGCGCTTCAACCTGGCCACCGACTACGAAGCCGAGAGCGCTGCCGACGGGAATGGCGAGGTAGAAGAGTGCCATAATCTTCCCGCGCCGCGAGACGGAATACAGGTCCGAGAGCATGGACGGCGCGACCGGTCCGTAGGCGGCTTCTCCGATGCCGACGAGGCAGCGTGTGAGGAGGAGCATGAGGTAGCCGGTCGCGAGGCCGGAGCCGCCGGAGGCGAGACTCCAGGCGACGACGCCGAAGCCGACAACCCACCAGCGTCGGCCCTGATTGCCGAACCAGCCAAAGACGGGCGAAAGCAGGGTGTAGGAGACGAGGAACGCGCTCGTAAGCAGACCGAGTTTGAATTGCAACCACGGATCGGTCGGGTCGAAGAGTGTCGCGTCGAGTTGGAGCTTGGGTAGGACGGCCGAGAGAACCTGGCGGTCGATGTAGTTGAACAGGTTGATGACGAAGAGCAGGGCGAGCGCGCGGCCCGCGCCGGGGACGACGTCGCTCGGGCCGCCGGTGGACGCGATCGGGCCAGCCATGTCCGCTTCCCTTCAAATCGTTTGTCCGCGAGGTCAGCTTCGCGGTAGACTCAAGTTATCCCGAATCGCGCGAGTGCCGTCCATGCCATATTCCGCCGAGATCAGCCGGACGAACCCGGCCTGCATCCTGATTCTGATCGACCAGTCGAAGTCGATGGACGAATCGTTCGCCGGACAGCCCGACAAATTGAAGAGCGAAGGGGTCGCCGACGCGGTCAACCGGCTGATCCAGAACATGGTGCTGAAGTGCGCGAAGATCGACGGGGTGCGCGACTACTTCCACGTCGGCATCATCGGCTACGGCGGCAAGCTGACCACCGGCCTCGGCGGCAAACTCCCGGACGAAGTACTTGTGCCGATCAGCAAGCTCGCCGACAAACCTTTGCGCGTCGAGAACCGGAGCCGGCTCGTCGAGGACGGCGCCGGCGGCACGATCGAACAGACGATCAAGTTCCCCGTCTGGTACGATCCCGTCGCAACGGGGCGGACACTGATGCACGCGGCGTTCGAGGCGGCGGAACTGATCGTGTCCAGCTTCATCCTCTCGTATCCGGAGTCGTATCCGCCGATCATCCTGAACATCACCGACGGCAAGCCGAGCGACGCGAATCCGCTGCCGGTCGCCACGCGATTGAAGCAACTCGCGAGCGCCGATGGGCCGGTGATGATCTTCAATCTGCTGCTGTCGGCGGAACCGAAACCGCCGATCTACTTCATTGATGACGAGAGCTTGCTGCTCGATACCTATTCGAAGTTGTTGTTCCGCATGTCGACGGCGTTGCCGCCGAAACTCTTGGAGGCGGCGCGGGCGGACGGGTTCGTGGTGAACCCCGGGGCGAGGGGTGTGGTGTTCAATGCGGACCTCGTGGCCGTCGTGCGGTTCCTGGACATCGGCACGCGGGTGACCACCAAAATGCGCTGATTGTTTAGCCGCGAGGCGGAGTCCGCGGAGCCGAGCGTGTCACGTCGGTTCCGCGCTCGGCTCCGCGGACTCCGCCTCGCGGCTAAACGGGGAACTGTCATGTCGTTTGTCTTGGATATCCGTGTTCGCACGACGCCGAAGGCTGGCAATTCCGAGTCCCAGAACGAGGACGCGGCGGCGCTCGGGCCGAAGCTGCGGCGCGTGGCGATTGCCGACGGGGCGTCGGAGGGGTGGCAGTCCGGTCCGTGGGCGCGGGTGCTGGCGGCCGAGTGCGTACGCACGCCGCCGACGCCGGAATCGTTTGCGGAGTGGGTAGCCGCAGCGCGGGCGAAGGCGCCGAAGACGGAAGCGACCTCGTGGTACGCGGAGGAGAAGGCCGCGTTGGGGTCGTTCGCCACGCTCCTCGGCGTCGGCTTCGAAGACGCGAAGGACGGCGGCATCCGCTGGCGCGCCGTCGCCATCGGGGATTCCTGCTTGTTTCATGTCCGGGGCGAGAAACTTCTCGCCAAGTTCCCGGTTGAATCGCTGGGGGACTTCTCGAATCGGCCCAAATTGGTCGGATCAGAGACGACCCAACCGGTGCCCGAACCGGATTGGTTCGCGGGACGCGGGGAACTTAACGACGTGTTTTACCTTCTAACGGATGCCCTCGCGGAATGGTACTTGCGGGAGCGCGGAGCCAACGCCCGGCCGGACCAGGAGTTGGATCGGGTAACGGAATCGTCACGCCCTCCCGCGGCGTTCGCCGATTGGATAAAATCGCTGCGGGACGCGAAGGCGCTGAAGAACGACGATTGCACGGTTGTCCGCGTCGAGTTGCTACCTCTCCAGGGATTGCCATGAGCTGGCCGCTGTCGCAGGACTTCAACGAAGCCGTTCAGAATCCGGCGACGGCATTCGGCGACCCGGATCTTAAGGGGGGCGTCGTTGGTACGAACCCGATGGGCGTGCCGATCCCACGGTCGGGCAATTACGCCGATGTGTATCAGATCACGGCACCTAACGGTCAGAAATGGGCCGTGAAATGTTTCACGCGCCCGACTTCCGCCGGGTTGGACGCCCGCTACGCTGCCGTCAGTGAACACCTCCACAACGCCAACCTACCCTTCACCGTCGGCTTCAGTTATCTTCCGCAAGGCATCCGCGTCCGCGGGCAATGGTATCCGATCGTCAAGATGCAGTGGGTCGATGGCTACCCGATCAATGCGTTCGTCCGGGACAACCTGAATCGCTCGACCATTCTCGAAAACATGCTCTCGCTCTGGGTCCGGCTCTGCCGCCGCTTGCGCGAGACGGGGATGGCGCACTGCGACATCCAGCACGGAAACGTGTTGCTCGTACCTGCGGAAGGAAAAGGGAATTCCCTGGGTCTGAAACTCGTGGATTATGACGGCATGTTCGTACCGGCACTGGCGAACCAGCCCTCCGGTGAAGCGGGACATCCGAGCTTCCAGCACCCCGAGCGGATCGCGACCGGCGCGTATTCGCCGGATCTCGATCGTTTCCCGCACCTGGTGGTGGCGACGGCGCTGCGCGGCCTGCTCGTCGGCGGCAAAGCGCTCTGGGACAAGTTCGACACCGGGGACAACCTGCTGTTTACCGAGAAGGATTTCAAGAACCCGGGTCAGTCCCGGGTCTTCAAGGAATTGTGGGAAACCGGCGATCCGTTTACCGTCGGGCTTGTCGGGCACCTGGCGCTCGCGTGTTCAAAGCCGCTGCACCAGACGCCGTGGCTCGATCAATTGATGCCGGGCGGCCAGCCGCCGATCCTGACGCCGAGCCAGGAACGGCAGGCGGCGGGGATCATCAGTGGGCAACCGGTGGCCCCGGAGCCGACACCGTCCGCGCCGCAGATCGCCCTGCCGCCCCAATACGCTCCGTATCCGCCGCAATACGCATCACCGCAGTACGCCCCGCCGCAGTACGCTCCGCACCCGCCGCACTACCCTCCTCCGCCGTCCCGGCCTGCGACCGCGCCGCCTGCACCGACGGCACCAAGGGTTCACACGGTCACCGAAGACGATGAATCGATGAACTTCGACGGAGGCCGGCGTAGACCGCGTCGACAAACCAGCGGTTCCATGCTGATCCCGGCGGTCGTCGCCGGCGTCGTCGTCCTCGCCGGAATTGTCGGTGGGATTGTGTTCCTTTCGGGCGGCAAGAAAAAGACGCCGGAGATTGTTCAAAAACCCGACGAATCCAAGCCCGACGAACCAATACCCGAACCGCCCAAACTGGACCCGCCGAAGGTTGATCTCGACCCGATTGGACCGCCGAAAGTCGACCCGCCGAAGGTCGATCCGATTCCTCCCGCCGTCGGCGAGAAGTCCGTCGGCAAGATCGTTTGGTCCGTCCCGGTCGGGGAGAAGCGGAATCTGAGAGCCCGAACCGTTTGCTTCTCTCTGGACGGTTCGCGCGTGCTCGTGGCTCAGCAGAACACCGGAATGATCGACGTGCACGACGCGGCGACGGGCAAGATCGTGGCGACCTGCCGCGAACACGAGCCGCCAGCGACGGCGTTCCCGTTCCCGCTGCCGGCCGGCAAAGTCATGTCGGTGGCGCGGGAACCGGTGATGATCGCGTGGGACGCGGCGACGGGTCGCCCCACGGCGCGCGCGCCGCTGGCGAAGCCGAAGGCCGGACTCACCGCCGTCCGCGCCGACCGGAAGGGTCAGTACGTCGTGCTCTGTTGGGATGAAGAGGCCCGCGTCATCGACATCGAGAACGGCGGCCGCGAACTGGTCGAACTCAAATTACCTAAAGGTCCGCCATCTCATCCGGGCGTCGCGATCGCGGCCGACGGCTCGGCGACGCTGAGCCTGACCACCGACGGTCGCCTGCGTGAGACGGCGCTGCCCGGCGGCAACCTCAAGGACCGGCCGATCCAACTCGAAAACGCCGCCTGCATCACGGCGTGGAGCCCCGCGAGAAAACTCGCCGCCATCCGCCTCCACGTCAACGGTACCCTGCCCGGGAACACGCCGATCGTGAACACCGAGACCGGCGAAGTCGCCTACAGTCTCCGCGGCGGCTACGCCCTACCCGCCGGCTTCAGCTCCGATGGCAAGTACTTCGTTGCCTTCGATCGGAACCGCCTTGAACAGTGGGATACGGAAACTTGGAAGAAGACCGCGGTAGTCTCGGTGCCGAACTTCACGCCGAGCGAGATGGACGTGAGTGCCGACGGGCAAAGTGCCGTTCTCACAGGCACGGACAACAAGATTACGCTCGTGTCCTTCACCGGGGAATCCACGCCGAAGTCGACACCTTTGACGCCTTCGATGCCGACGGAATCGACCTTCGACCGCCTCGCCGAAGTCGCGACGATCGCCACGGCGGACGTCAACCTCGACGCGATCCGCCACTGGGCCGTCGACCGCACGGGCAAGACGATTTACTTCGCCACCGACGCGGCCGCATATCCGATTGACGTTGCGACGAAGAAGCAACTCGGTCGCTATGCCCCGCCGGACGGGACGATCCGACAACTCTGGGCCACCGGCACCGGCGAACTCGTCCTCGAGGTCCGCACGCCGACGCGGAAGACCGAGTTGCACGTGCTGGACGGCCAGCTCGCGCGGCCGACCGGCCCCGGCGTTATTCGACCCGACCTGCCGGAACTACCCAAGTCGGTTCATGTCGCGGCCGGTGGGGCGATGGCTGCCATTACGAAAGACAACGGTCAGGTTGCGTGCATCGACCTCAAGACCGGTCGTACGCTTTACACGTTCCTTCCCAAGTTCCCTGCGATCTCGGCCTTCTTCACCGGCGACGCCTCGAAAATGATCGCCAACTGCGGGCAACGGCTCGAAGTTTACCCCTTCGCGGAACGGCCAGCCTTTCGCTGGTTTGATCCCAAACAACAGTTCAACATCGACGCGATTGTCCTCGAAGACGTCTCGCCGGACGGCAAAATGGTCGCGTTCCGCGTGCCCGGTGCCGACAACACGGGCACACGCTTCACCGTAGGCGTCTTCGACGGTTGGAAGCCTCTCGGCTCGGTGTCGAGCGCGATGACAGGCAATGGTGTTCGTTTCCGCTTCGTCGGCGATGGCAGCCGTGCCGTTGCGAGCGAGGGAAACCAGGCGACACTGTACGACACGAACACCGGCCGGAAGATCGCCGGCGGAACAACGACCTTTGACGCCCCCGCCCGGGCCGTTCCCAGCCCAACCGGTGAATACGTACTACTCGGCACGGCAACCGGCGCCACGCTCTACCGGACCACGGCCGGCGGAATGCCGACCACTGTTGCGCCGCAGCCGATGGCCATGGCGAACAAACGCCTGCCGGTGCCCGACGCCGCCGCCCTGGCCACAGCCGAAAAATTAGTCAAGGAAACCTTCGCCGTCGATTACGCCAAGAAGTTGCCGGCCGACAGGAAGAAACTGGCCGAACGATTGTTCGCCGATGCCAAGGGGACCGCGAACGCCCCTCCCGCCATGTATTTCATGCTCCGCGAGGCGATGGCGTTTGCGGTCGAGTCCCACGATACCGCGACCCTTTTCAAGGCAGCAGACGCCCTCGACGAAACGTTTGAAGTTGACGGTTTTGCCTTCAAGGTCGCCGGGCTGGAGAAGATCGCACAAACCGCCACTCAGACAACCGCGTTGCGCGCGACCGCCGATTCCGTCCAGGAGATCGCCGAAGAACTTGTCGAGAAGGACGAGTACGAGAAAGCACTGAAACTGTCGGGTGTGGCCGTCTCCTGCCTTGGCCGTGCCGGTGCCACCGCGGCACTGAAGGAACTGGAGGCACGGCTTGTGCAGGTGAAAAAGCTGCGGGACGGATTTGAGACGGTCAAAGCGTCGGTCGAAAAGCTGAAAATGATGCCGGACGACGCCGAGGCGAATGCAGCTCTGGGGCGGTTCCGCTGTTTCCTCCAGGGTCGCTGGGATGATGGCTTCAAGTTATTGGAGAAAGGCTCTGATGCGGGCTTGAAAAAACTCGCCGAGATGGAGCTGAAGTCCGGTGCCGATACCGAAACGAACGACGTCCAGCGAGGCGATCGCTGGTGGGAGCATGCCGAGAAAGCGGCCGAACCCGAGAAAACCGCGGCGCGTGGCCGGGCGAAATACTGGTATGCCAAGGCACTCCTTAGCGCGCCGGCTGGACTCGAGCGGTCCAACGCCGAGAAGCGTTTGACCTTTACGCTGGGTGGTACCGAATACCGCCCGGGGCTGGTGCTGGAGTTGTTCCAACCGACCGGTGGACGCAAGGTTCGGGGTTTGCTTACCGCGACGATCGAATTCCAGGCGGATAATCCCGACATCGTACCCATGACGGGGCCGAATCAGATCGGTGCTCGATGGACAGGGGTCGTCGTGCCTCCATCACCGGGTCGCTACAAGCTTATCGCCGACACTCGCGATGAAGTGCGCGTGACCTTGGGACTCAAACCCGACGAAAAGCGGATCATCTCGAACGTGGACAAGGGATTGGGCAACAAGGAAGCCTATTTTGTCTTTGGCGACAAACCCGTCGCGATGACCGTGGAATATGGCGGTCAACGCCGTCGCGACCGCGGGTTGACGCTCAAGTGGATCCGCCCCGGCTCGAAGTCGGAAGAGGTTATCCCCGTCTCCGCGTTCTTCCACAAACGAGATGACGACAAACTCGTGACCGACAAGTGAGCGGAGAGATTCGGGCACTCGCTCCGGGACTGACCCGTTCCGTTTGACCTCAGAACAGCCCTTTCGATTCTGATGAATTGTCAGGGGGCACTCGCGGAGCGAGTGCCCGACTCAACTCTACGCCGGCTCCTGCTGCGAGAGGCAGTGCAGCGTACCGAGACCCCAGACAAGATCGGTACTGTTGATGCCGATCACGTCCCGGCCGGGGAACAGTTCGGCGAGCGTACCGAGGACTTTGCGGTCGTTCGCGTCGTTGAATGTCGGAACGATTACGACGCCGTTGGCAATGTAGAAGTTCGCATAGCTCGCCGGGAGACGCTGGCCGCGGAAGACCAGCGGTGCTGGCATGGGCAAGGTCACCACATCGAGCTTTCGGCCCTTCGCGTCGATCGCGGAACGAAGCCGCTCGACGTTCTCCTTCAATAACTCATGATTCTCGTCGATCTCGTTCGACTCGACCATTGTGACAACTGTTCTCTCGCCAACGAAGCGAGCCAAATCGTCAACATGGCCGTGCGTGTCATCGCCGACGATGCCGCGGCCGAGCCAGATCACCTTGCGAATCCCCAGGTACTCCGCAAAGACCGCCTCGTAGTCCGCGCGGGTCATCCCCGGATTCCGGACCTGCGTATCGCTTAGCAGCCACTCCTCGGTGGTGAGCAGCGTGCCGGCGCCGTCGACGTCGATGCCGCCCCCCTCGAGCACGATGCGGCTTCCATTGCGTTTGGGTTGAACGACCGGCGTCTTTGTGAACTTCGCGATCGAACCGGGCAGCTTGTCGTCGACGCGCCAGTCGGGGTACTTCGCCCAGGCGCTGAACCGCCAGTCGAGCGCGACTGATTTTCCCGCCGCATCCTTCACGAAGATCGGCCCCGAATCGCGGACCCAACTCCGATCGGTCGCGGCGACGTGCAGCCGCACGTTCGATGTGTTGGCGTGGACCTTCTCCAACAACACCGCCACGCGCGCCTTCATTGTCGCGTCGCGTACGACGACGTTCACCGGTTCGTAGCGGCTGAGGATGCGCACGATTTCGCCGTAGATCCACGGCACGACGGCGAACTTGCCGGGCCAGTCGGACTTGCGGTGGGGCCAGGCGAGCCAGGTACCGGCGTGGGGTTCCCACTCGGCGGGCATGCGAAAGGGCGGTTGTGCGTGGTGCATGGAGTTAATTTATCGGCCCGCCAAGCCCCGATGCGTCGCGGCCGATTTCCGATTCGGCGCTTGCATTCCCGCGCCGGTTCGGGTCAGATTTGGAGTAGACCGCCGCCCCGGCTCCGGCTCGATCGCCGGACCGCCGAACCGGTCTCCGCCGGAGGCGGACTTCCGATGAATCTGGCCCCCGATTTCTTCGATACGCGGACCCGCAACTGGCGCGCGCGTCTCGCCATCAGCTCCGACCTCATGCGCGAGCTGAGTCGCTACTCCGATCCACAGGAGATGTACCGCGTATTCACCCGGCGCATGGGACAACTCTTCCCGACGTCCCGGCAGATCACGCTCTCGCGCCGGGGGGTCGATCGGCCATGCGTCCGCGTGACCCGGTTCAATCTCTGGAAGGACATGCCGGATCCGTTTGTGAATTCCGATCGGTTCCCGACGATCACCGGTGGATTATTCGAATCGCTCCTCTATGCCGACGAACCAAAACTGATCGGAGACCTGCGACTGGACGCCGGCGACCCCGCCCGCGAATTCCTGGCCGGGCAGCGATCGGTACTCGCGATCCCGATCTTCGAAGGGGGCGCGGCGTCGAACGTCATCGTGCTCACGCGGGAAGAACCCGGCGCGTTCGCCCCGGAGCAGGTGCCCGAACTGGTCTGGATGACCAATCTATTCGGCCGCGCCACGCAGACGCTGGTTCTCTCCCAGCGCCTGCGGGCCGCCTATGAAACGGCGGACGCGGAAATTCGCGAGATCGCCGAACTCCAACACTCGCTGCTCCCGGCCGAGTTGCCGGACGTGCCCGGCTTGGACGTGGCCGTGCACTATCGCACCGCCAACCGCGCCGGCGGCGACTACTACGATTTCTTCCCTCTTCCAGACGGATCGCTCGCCGTGCTCATTGCGGATGTGAGCGGGCACGGTACGCCCGCCGCCGTGCTCATGGCCATCACGCACAGCATCGCCCATGCCGCCACGGCCACCCCCGGCCGGCCCGGTGCCTTCCTCACCCACCTGAACGCCAACCTCGCCGGACGCTACAACCGCCACTCCGGCAGTTTCATCACCGCCTTCGCCGCCGTCTTCAATCCCTCGCGGAACCAACTCACCTACGCCAGCGCCGGCCACGTGCCCCCGCGCCTGCTCCGCGCCGCGGACGGCACCCGTATCCCCCTCAACCGCGTGCAACGCCTCCCCCTCGGTATCGGTGCCGCGCGCACGCACTACCCCGAGTGTACTGTCGACTTCGCACCCGGCGATCAGGTCGTCCTCTTCACCGACGGCGTCACCGAATCGGTCAATCGCACCGGCGACGTCTACGGCGTCGAACGCCTCGATGCCGTCCTCGCCGACCGGCCCAGCGGTTCCCGAACGATTGTCGACCGCGTCCTCGCCGATCTGAATGCCTTCACCAACGGTCCGCCCGCCGACGACCGAACCGTCGTCGCCGTCGGCCGCATGTCCGACCGGTGAACACGCCACGATCCGACAAACGCAAACCCGACCGATCCGCCCCGCGGCGCCTTCGCGATTTGCCGATTGGTCGGAAGCCGCGCACTCGATAAAACGGGAGGGAGGAACGAGACCGTACTGTTCGCGGCTGGGGTTGTGGAGGAATGGCCAAGCATATTTTCGTCACGGGCGGCGTCGTCAGTTCCCTCGGCAAAGGGCTGACTTCCGCCTCCATCGGCATGCTCCTCGAACGCCGCGGCCTCACCGTCCGCATGCAGAAGTTCGACCCCTACATCAACGTCGACCCAGGGACCATGTCCCCCTACCAGCACGGCGAAGTCTACGTCCTCGACGACGGCGCCGAAACCGACCTCGACCTCGGCCACTACGAACGCTTCACCAACGCACCGCTCAACCGCGACTGTAACTACACCACCGGCAAGATCTACCAGTCGATCATCACCAAGGAACGCAACGGCGTCTACCGCGGCAAGACCGTGCAGGTCATCCCGCACGTCACCGACGAAATCAAATCCTGCATCCGCAAGCTCGTCACGCCCGGCGTCGACGTCGTCATCACCGAGATCGGCGGCACCGTCGGCGACATCGAGGCGATGCCGTTCTTCGAATCGATCCGCCAGTTCGCCCTCGAAGTCGGAAAGCAGAACTGCCTGTTCATCCACCTCACACTGGTGCCGTATCTGAAGGCCGCCGGCGAGTTGAAGACGAAACCGACGCAGCACAGCGTGCAGGAACTTCGCAAGATCGGCATCCAGCCCGACGTGGTGATCTGCCGCACCGAGCGCCACATCCCCGACGAGGACTGCGACAAGATCGCCCAGATGTGCAGCATCGAGCGCAAGGCCGTCATCGAGGAGAAGGACCGCGATCACAGCATCTACGAGGTGCCGCTGAGCCTGCACGGCAACAAGCTCGACGAGATCGTCGTCGAGAAGCTGCACCTCTCGAACGCCCGCACGCCGGTGCTCGACGACTGGAAGGAAATGCTCGGCCGCATCATCAAGCCCGCGCACGAGGTGCAGATCGCCTTCGTCGGCAAGTACGTCAAGCACCGCGACGCCTACAAGTCGGTTTATGAAGCCCTCGACCACGCCGGCATCGCGCACAACTGCAAGGTTCGCCTGACGCGCATCGAGGCCGAGAACGTCGAGAAGGACGGCGCCGCGGCGCTCATGGGCGGCGTCGACGGCCTGCTCGTCCCCGGCGGGTTCGACAAGCGCGGCACCAACGGCAAGATCGAAGCCATCCGCTACGCCCGCGAGAACAACCTCCCCTTCTTCGGCATTTGCCTCGGCCTCCAGTGCGCCACCATCGAGTACGCCCGCAACGTCCTCGGCCTCACGGGCGCCAACTCCACCGAGTTCGACAAACACACCCCGCACCCCGTCGTCGCCCTGCTCGACGAACAGAAGAAGATCACGCAGGTCGGCGGCACGATGCGCCTCGGCGCCTACGACTGCAAGCTGCTCCCCGATTCCCGCGCCGCGGCCGCCTACAAGTCCGAACTGATCTCCGAACGCCACCGCCACCGCTACGAAGTGAACAACGACTACCGCGAGCAACTCCAGAACGCCGGCCTCGTCTTCTCCGGCACCAGCCCCGACGGCTCGCTCGTCGAAGTGATCGAACTGCCGAACCACCCCTGGTTCGTCGGCGTGCAGTGCCACCCCGAGTTCAAGTCGAAGCCGATCGCCCCGCACCCGCTCTTCCGCGACTTCATCGGCGCCGCCCTGAAGCTCCGCCAGTCCCGCAAGGACGACCGCCGCCCCGTCATCGTCGGCTGACCGCAAAGTGGGTCCGCCGCCCCCGCGCCACCCCTCCGCGGACCCACTCACATTTTCCGGACCCACTCCAGTTTGGTATTACCTGATAACGACTTGCGTCGATTCCGGTAGGCGGTCACTCCGGCGGGCCGAGGCGGTCCGCTCCCTATTTGGGAATGGTCAGGATCGGATCAAGCAGCCCATCCACGCCGGTAACGAAATCCGTCGGCAGGTTCAGCCGGCGAAACTCGGAGTCGCAAAGGTACAAATTCTGAAGACCATACGGTGCCGCGGAGAATCCGCTCCGATACTTCCGAGGAGTCAAAGGCATGGTCGTGGCGTTCATGATCGTGTGGCCTTCCGCTCCGAAGACCATCTTGCCATTCTTCTTCACCTGCGATCGGCAACCGAGGTCGCCATTCGTGAAGATGTTGATGTTCATCTCCAGCGTCAGTTCGGCCTTGGGGTCGATCCGATAGCCCATGTCGGCGCAGATGTCGGCACAATCCTCGGCGACGTTGCCGCGCAGCGTCTTGTCCTTTTCGACCGGGTTCCCGAAGACGGCGAGTTGGACCGGCACGCCGGGATGCCAGAGGACGCCGCCGTTGCGGGCCTTGTCGAGCGTTTCGAAATATTCCTTCGGGATTGAGGAGGCGGCGATGCACCAGGGCTGCGGGACGCCGTCCACCTTCGGCAACTTACCGTCGAGCTTGGTCAGTTCGGTGGCGTTGAACTTCCGCATCTGCCAGTGGCGGCCGTCCGGCGCGGGGTGGCCCAGCAGGTGGTATTTTCCGGAATTGACGCTGAAACTCATGACGTGCGCGTTCAGATCGAGATCGACCAGGGCGGCGCGTTGGATCCCCTCGTAGAAGACGGCTACCTGCCGCTTGCCGACCCAGGCGATGCCGGCATCAAGTTGCGCGTGCAGCGAGTGCACGGTCAACGGATCATCGAGTCGGCGTCCGTCGACCAGTTCGTAGACGGCGAGGGCGCTATAGTACCGTTTCGTCTGGAGCGCGGCGGCGAGGTATTTCCCGGTCGGGTCGAACGCAAGGCCGCCCTTGCCTGGCTTGTCCTTGAAGGGGAGCGTGCCGACCTCGGTGCCGTCGGCGGCGTTGAGGATGGCGACGCGGCCTGCGAGGTAAGCGGCCAAGTATTTGCCGCCGGGGCTGACGCACGGATGGCCCCCGGTGAAGTCCTTGAACTCGACGGTCGGCTTGCCGGTGGCGATGTCCCATTGCGTGAGCAAGCGGGGGGTCGCGGTCCAGATCCGGTCTTCGCCGCCGAAACAGACCCATTCAACGCTATCCCGGGTCACGGATGGCACGTTGATCCGAGCCACGCGCTGGCCGTCCGCCCCCCAGACTTCGAAGGGTTTGCCATCCTTGCGATCCAAATGGTCTCCGAGGACGACCCGCTGTCCGGACGGGCTGAGCGCGGCGAGCAGGGCCTTCGTGTTATCCTGATATTCCGGTATCAGCCGATCCGGGGCGTTGAGGTCCGTATAGAGTTTGACGCGTCCGAGCGGTTCGGCTTTGGTGAGGTCGTAGCGGATCCAATCGTAAGCGAGTGCGTCGTATCGTCCCCCGAGAGCGAAGACCGCCACATGCGCGCAGTTGGCCTGAATCGCGTATCCGAAGGCGTTGAATTTCTTCTCGGCCGGCATGGGGATGAACGACTTGAGCTCGCCGGCGCGGACCGCGGGCGGGTCCGCCTGAACCTTCCACTTGTCGGGCGTCGCGGAGTCCGGGACGGCGGTCGCGATCCAGGAATTCGGACCGGCCTGCGGCTCGCGCGCCGACGCGATCCCGCGTGACGGATCGCCCGCTTCGCCGGCGTTCGCACCGACATTTCCACCGCCACCGCCGGCACCCCCTCCGGCACCCCCTCCACCCCCTCGGCCCGACGACAGCCAGACGATGAGCGCGATGAGCAGACACAACGTCAGTCCGCCCCCGCCGATCGCGGGGATCAGCCAGGCCGGGCGTTCCGGCTTCCGTTTCTTCTTCTTGCCTCGGGATTCGTCCCGTCGGGATTTTGGCGGCATCACGGACTCCGTTGGCAGCTCGAGTCTGTCGGGAGTGGAAAGACTACAGTGTAAATGGTCTGTTCCACGATGCAACGGATTCGATCGTGATTCGATGTGTCGATGGGTTCAGCTTCGCACGACTTGCCCCGTGTCGGCCCGCCAGGCCTCGTATTGCCTCATCGTCGGACGCGTGAAGCCGACCGCCACCAGCCCCACGGCGGCGGGGTAGAGCAACGGCTGCGAGGAGGTCAGGGCGTAGCCGGCAATCAGCACCATCGCGGGCAGGTTGATCAGGAAGGTCCGCAGCAGCACCTCGGACGTGAAGCGGGAGAACTGGTCCGGCTCTTCGCGCTTGGCGGCCCGCACGAGGAGCGTGGCCTTGCGGAGGAAGAGCGCGACGAGCAGCAGCACGGTGCCGGCGATGCCGAAGGCGATGTCCGGCGCGTTCGGGTGCCGGACGAGGGCGACGTTCATCTTGTGGACGGAGAAGACGACGACCCCCGCCGCGATCGCCTGCACGACGGCGAACACGGCCAGGAACATCCGCACCGTGGCGAGCTTGCGAACCAGTTCGGGATCGGTTGTGGGGGTCATTCGGAAATGATACGACGGCCGACGGAATCGGGAGGCGGCGAAACCCGCTTCGGGGAACCCGGGCGCGTTCGCGGCGCGCCCCGCATCGGGCCGTGGAAGTGTCCCGACGGTGTCGAAAAACAGTGGCATCGAGTAACGGCACCGGGGTAGAATGCCGGCAATGAAACCCGCGGAAACGGTCGTTCCCTATTCAGTCCGCACGGCGGCGAAGGCGACCCGCGCGAAGCTCGCGGGCAAGCCCGGCTTCGAAGACATCATTGCACCGGATGATCTCGCGGACGCCGCGCCGTTTTACTTCGAACTCCGCTCGACCGTCGCGGCCCTCAAGTCGGCCCGGGAAGCCGCCGGTCTGACGTTGGCCGATGTCGCCGCGAAGACCGGTCTGGCGCTGGAAACGCTCTCTCGATTGGAAACGGGAGCCACGAAGAACCCGACCTGGCAGACACTCGGCCGCTACGCCGTCGCGGTGGGCTGCCGGCTGACGCTAGGGGCCGTTTCGATGCGATAAATCGATTGCTTCCGTTGTCATGAGACTCCGGCCCCCACGGGAACCACTCGACGAGATTGTTCGCGTGCTGGCGGAGGTCGAGGCTCGATTCGGACGCGAGGCAGTTCACAGTGTTGGTTTAAGCGAGTCAATCGAGTTCGTCGGGCGTCAGATACCGGTAAAGTTCTCCGTCGGCAGGCGATTTTCGAAGTACAAAGACAACTCGCCAAAGAAAAGCGGCGAACGCTTCCTGAACATGCTGGGGGCCGACGCCGGAAAGCTCCCGACGTAACGAACCTGACAAGCAGAGAAGATACGGCTGTGATTCCAACACCTTATGCGACTTGGGCGGGGGAAGCGGTGTCCAATTGAGTAAAACCGTAGAGGCGCCCTAACCACTTCAAAAAGGCGATGGCCTGCTCAGAATCGTGACCTAATATCCTTGCGACGATGGCACCTCCTAAAGGAATACCAGGATTGAACTGGGTCGAAAGCCAAGAATGAACTTCGGCCTTGATTGTATCGACATCTCGAAATCGCTTATATCTGAATGCCGTTGCGTGAATCCTTAACTTGTTGACCTGTCAGGGAGTTGGGCTGGCGAAAGTGGCGACGTCCGGCCAGAGTGGGGGTTCTCACACCTTCCATTCGACAGGACGTCGCCA
>JALHPZ010000018.1 GCA_022842245.1 Gemmataceae bacterium | reverse complement strand
GTCTTCGGAGTGGAGCGAACCCTACGCTCCACTCCGAAGACTCCGCGTCGCGGCTAAACGAGAATCACTTCCGATCGGCGATCGATTCGAAGTAGAGCTTGATAACGCGGGCGTAGTCCTCTCCGTATTTCGCCTTCAGGTCCTGGATGATCTTGGACTTCACCTCGCCGGAGAGTTCTCCCCATGGTTTGCCGAGGTACTGCTGGAGGTCCTTTGGCAGTTCAGCCTGCGTGGTGGCGGACTTGTCGGAGCCGTCGTTGCCACCGGGCGTGGTGGAATTACCGGCCTGGCCCTTGCCGTCGCCGAGTTGCTTGGCGGCATCGTCAAGTTTCTTCGCGGCCTGCTCCATGGACTTCTGTGCCTGATCGTTCTGCTTCTTGCCGAGTTCTCGACCGGCCTGATCCATCTTGCCTTCGGCCTCCTTCACTGCCTTGCCGGCCTGCTTCGCGTTGCCGTTCTCGCCCGGTTTCGGGCCGCCCTTCGGGTCGTTCATCGGCTCCATCGGTTCGCCCGCCGCCTCGCCGGCTTCCTTCTTTGCCTCGTCGAGAGCCTTGTCCGCCTGTTGGCGGGCGTTTTCGGCATTCGGCTTGCGCCCGGCCTCGTCCTCGCGCTTCGCGCGTTCCATTTGTTGTTTCGCCTCGCGCGCCTTTTCGGCCGCTTTCTTGAGCTTCTCGCCATCGACCTTGTTGCCGTTGCCCGGCTCGTTGGCGGCGTCTTCGAGCTTGTCCGCCAGGTCGCCAGCCTGTTTGGCGAGGTCTCCTTGTTGCTTCTGCTGCTGGGCGGCGTTCCCGCCGGCGTCCTTCCCCTGTTCGCCGGCCTGCTCGTTCAAAGCCTTTTGCTTTTCGGCGAGCGCCTTCGCTTTCTGGCCGGCGGCGTTGTCCGGGTTCGCCTTCGCGGCCTGCTCCAAATGCTGCTGTGCCTTCTCGCCCGCCGCCTGCCCGCGCTCCGGCGCGCCGGCCTTGTGCTGGTCGGCCGCCTCCTGCGCCTGCTTCGCGGCCTCCTTCGCGGGCGCCGCCTGCGTTTCGCCGTTCTTGCCCGCCTCCTCCGCAAGTTGCTTCGCCTCGTCGGCGAGTTGCTGCTGCTGCTTCGCCAATTCCTCGGCTTTCCTGTTGTCGGTCGCCATAGGGCCTTGCTGGCCCTGTTCGTTCGCCTTCGCCAACTCGTCCTTCAACTCGCGCTCCTGCTTTGCCAGATCGCGAGCCGCCCGCGCATCTTTCTTGGAGGGAAGCTGGCCGTCGGCCGTGTCCCCCTCGTTGTTCGCGTCCGGGTTGCCGCGCTCGCCCGGCTCCTTCTTCGTGGTCTCCTCCGGCTTCCCGCCCGCCATTTTGTCCGCGAGGGCGCGCGTCGCGTCGGCGGCGTCTTTCTGCAGCTTCGGCGCTTTCTCCGGGTTCGGCTCCTTGCGGAGCTTTTCGAATGCGTCCGCCGCCTTCTTCTTCTCTTCCTGGGCATCGCCGGCGCGCGTCCGGTTCAAATCCTCGATCTGCCGTTGTAGCTCGTCCTTCGCCGCCTCGTTCTGTTCGGGCGTTGACGGTTTGCCCGCCTGCTGCTTCGCCCTCTCCGCGGCCGCCTCCTGCTTCTCCGCGATCCGCTCGGCGCGCTGCCGGTCCGACTCGGCGCCCGCCAACTGGTCGGCGAGCTTATCGAGTTCGTCGGCCGCCTCCTTCGTCTTCTTCTTCAATTCGTCGGCGTCGTTGCGCTGCAGCGCCTCCTCGGCCCTGCGAACGGCGTCCTTCGCGCGGCTCAACTGCTCCGCGTCGTTCGGTTCGTTCAGCTTCGCCAACTCGTTGCGGAGGTCGCGCTGCTCCTCCTGGAGCCGCTGAAGCTGGTTCGGCATCGGTTTGCCGTCCGCCTTCGCCGCGGCGTCCGCGATCTCCTTCTGCTTCTTCGACAGTTCGTCGGCCTTCTGGTCGTTCGGCTTCTGCCCGTCGATCGCCTGCTTCAGCTGATCCATCGCCCGCTTCGCCTGGTGCAGCGACACGCCGATGTCCTGCGTGCGGCCGTCCTTCAAATCCTCTGCGGCCCGCTTCGCGGCCTCGGCCGTGCGGTCCTGCCGATTCTCCAGCCCGGGCGCGTCGAGTTCGTCAATCTTCTTCGCCAGTTCTTCCTGCTTCTTCGCCGCGTCGGCCAGCTTCTCAGCGGCCTCCTTCCTCGCCGCCTCGTCTGCCTTTTTCTCCAGCCCCTTCGCCCTCTCCTGAATTTCCTTGCCGAGCGCGTCCTGCTCGCGTTGGAGTTTTTCGAGTTCCTCCTTCGCCGCCTTCAGACGTTCCTCGCGGCCGGGCAACTTGTCGGCGAGTTTCTTCAATGCGTCCGCGGCGTCCTTCATTGCTTCGTCGGCCTTCGCCGGGTCCTCGGCCGCGGCCTTCTTCGCGCGCTCCAGCTTTTCGAGGGCGTCCTCCTTCGCCTTCCTCGCCTCCTCGTCGCCGGGCGGCGTCGTCAGCTTCTCCGTGGCCCGCTTCACCGCCTCCTGTTCGTTCTGGCGCTTCTTGCGAAGCTCGTCAGTCGGCTCCTTGTTCTCGGCCGCCTTTTTGCGAAGTTCGTTCTCGAGCTTCGCCAACTGGTCCGCGGCCTTCTTCGGATCGCGACGGTCCCCGGCGGCCTTCTCCAGCGCGTCCGCCAGCCGGTCCAACTCCCGGGCCGCCTTCTCCTGCTCGGTCATCGCTTCGACGGCGTTGCCGCCGGCGATCTGCTCGTTCGCCTTGTCGAACGGCTCCTTAGGCAGCGCCTCCGCGCCCGCCACCTTCGCGTCGTCCTTCGTGTCCTTGCGGAGCTGCTCCGCCTTCTCCCCCAGTTCTTTCTGCTTCTTTGCCGCCGCGTCCAACGCCCGCTTCCGCGTCACATCGGCCTGATCCTGCGCCGCCCGGTCCAGCCGCTTCTGGTCCTCCGCGATCCGGTTCGCCTCCGCCGCCAGGTCCTTCACACGCTCCGCTGCGAGGTCGTCGACGGCCTTCTTCAACTCCGGGTTGTTCTTCAGCACGTCGTCCAGCTCGGCATTCAGCTCCTGCTGCTTCTTCGCCACGTCCCGCGCGACACGATCATTGTTTGGGTTGGCTTTTAGTTCCTGCGCCAGCTCCTTCTGACGGTCGGCAAGTTCTTCCAGCTTGCGCTGATCCTGGAGGTTCCGCGCGAAGCCGTCGACTTGTTTCTCCAGTTCATCGAGATCACCCTTCGCGCGATCCAACTGAGCGTCCGTCTCACGGATCGCCTTGTCGCGCAATTGCGGGTCGGCTTCGTTTTGAGCCTTGCGTAGTTGTTCGTCCGCCTGTCGCAGCGGGTCGTCGCTGACATTCTTGATCCGGTTCGCCAGCGGCCGGTAGTCCGGCGTCAGCCCGGTCTCGCGCGCGAGATCGTCCAGTTGCCGGGCCGCGTCCTTCTCCTTGTTCTTCGCGTTGTCGAGCTTCGCGATCTGGTCGGGCGTCAACTGGTCCTTCCCGGCCGCGTCCTTTTTCACTTCCTCGACCGCCTTTTCCGCCGCGGCCACGTCCTTCTTCGCGTCGGCGAGCTTCTCCTTGATCTTGTCCTTCTTCGCGAGCACGTCCTGCTCCGCCAGCGGCTTCGCCGAGCGGTCGATCCGCAGGCTGGACCAACCCTTCTCCGGGAAGAACACCTCCTGAGGCGCCTTTTGGAATTCCGGCACGCTACGGTTGTCCACTGCGCGGATGCGGAACTTGATCGCGTCGCCTTCTTTAGCCTTGTCCGCGAGGTCGAACGAATACCGGCCCTCGGCCCGCACGGTTCCTACGTCCTTGATCGCGATTGGCAGCACCCGTTTCGTCGTCGGGTCGCCGTTCAATTCGAAATGCAATTCGAGTTTGTCGACCTTTACGTCGTCGGTGACGAGCAACTCGATCGGCACGCGCTCGCCCGGCCGCACGTCACGGATCGTCTCGGTCACGCCCGTCACCTTCTCGAACTTCGGCGGCGCGTCCGGCGTGGCCTTCGTTGCGACAACGACTTCCGTCCGCACGTTGTGCTCGCCAGCGAGGATCAGTTTCAGTGTGCCGTCGCCGATGAGCATCCATTCGGCCGTGCCGACCGTGCGGTCGTCGTTGAGTGTTGCAAAGAATTGGTCGGCCGCGACCTGCGCGTTCGGGTTGGCGGGCTTCCATTCGAAGTGCGCGGACCGCGCCGGACGGTTGAACTTCAGGTGGAACGACACCTTGCTGTATTGAAGCGACTCGAATTCCTGTAGGCCTTGGTGCGGTCTCTCCTCGACAAGGCCAGCGGCGTACTTCGGCGGGCGCACCGTGAAGGTCGTCCCTTCGCCCAACTCGACGGCATCGACGACCGTGACGGTAAACCAGTCGCTACGCACGCCTTCGGCCTCGATGCAGTAGTCGAAGCCCTCAGTCACGCGCGGGCGAGTGACAGTGAATGCAGCCTGTTCGTCGCCGGTCATTGGCAGCTTTCGCTCTTCACCGCCGGCCTCCTTGTAGACAAGCGTCGCGATCTCCGGCAGCGTCGACTCGGGAGCGAGCCGTTCCAGGTAGCCCGTGAGCGTGACGGCGTCGTTCCGCTTCATCACGAGGTCCTTGGACGACACGACGATGCGGAACCCGGCGTCGGCCCTTGCGCCGGACCAGGGCGTTAGAAATCGTCGGACGCGATCGGCTGCGCCGGGGATGAGTACGAGCGGCGCGAGGATTGCCCCGGCGACCAGCACCGAGACGAGCGCCAGGCGCAGCACGGACGCCGTCGGCGCGGCCTTCTGGAAGTTCAGCTTCTTGGCGCGTTGGGCCGTGTCCTTCGCCAGCACGGCGATGAGCGCCTTCGAGCCATTGCCCGGCTCGGCGTTCTCACTCAACTCAACGAGCGTCGTGAGGCGTTCGGAGAGGTTCGGGAATTGGTCCTCGATGGCGACCGCGAGGAGCGGCACGGGGATCGGGCTGCGTATCGGCCGGATGACGAGTCGGCGGAACGCGAACACCTGAGCGATCGCCCAGCCGGCGAGCAGGACCGCGCGGCCGTAGCCGGGCAGATCGAAGTTCGCGTCCAGCAACACGAGGCCGAGCGCTGAGCCGAGGCACACGAGCGCGAACCAGCTCACGCCACGATAAAACCAGAGCTTGCGCACCCGCTGCGCGAGTTCGCCGAGCTTCTCTTCGATGGCGTGCGGCAGCTTGACGGCGGACATGGCTCACCTCGGAACGCGACTCTCCACTCTTAACTATAATTCAAGGGTATCCCGCCGAGCAAGGAAACTCGGTAACAGGTTTGTTTCAAAGAGTAACCTCGACCTCTCATGACGGCTCCCCATCTCATACTCGGCTGCGGCTACCTCGGTTCTCGCGTCGCGCGTGCGTGGCTCGATCGCTGTCACCGTGTCGCGGCGCTGACGCGAGGTCGGAACGATTCGATTGCGAAGGCCGGCATCGAGCCGATCCGTGGCGACGTGCTCGATCCGGCGAGCCTTCGAAGCTTGCCTGAAGCGTCGACGGTTTTCTACGCCATCGGTTTCGACCGCACGGCGGGAAAGTCGATGCGCGAAGTGTACGTAAACGGACTTCGGAACGCGCTGCGCGCCATCCGTTGCACGGGACCGTTTCTTTTCGTGAGCAGTACGAGCGTTTACGGTCAGACCGATGGCAAATGGGTGAACGAAGACTCTCAGACGGAGCCGATCGAGGAATCGGGCAAGGTCGTGTTGGACGCGGAACGGACGCTGCAGGAGTTTCGGCCCGACGCGATTGTGCTGCGGTTCGCCGGAATCTACGGACCGGATCGCATCTTGCGAAGGCAAGCGTTGCTGAACGGCGAGCCGCTTGTCGGCGATGCGGAGAAGTGGCTCAACCTGATCCATGTCGACGACGGCGTTCAGGCGGTGCTGGCGGCAGAAAGGAACGGTAAACCCGGCGAAACGTACCTTGTCGCCGATGGCGAGCCGGTGCGGCGGCGGGACTTCTACACGCTCGCAGCCGAAGTCGTTGGGGCACCGACGGCTCGGTTTGAGAATGCACCACAACCGATCCGCGAAGCGAACCGACGCGTCTCGAACGAAAAAGCGCGGCGCCAACTGGGGTTCGCGCCGCGCCACCCGAGCTATCGCACAGGTCTGTCGGCTTGCATCATTTAACTTTCGGTCGCGTCGCGATCGCCTTGCGGATAATACCAAGGACACGCTCGCGCTCTTCGCCTACGAGACTCAGCCGCGGCGCCCGGCACAGTTCGGTGCCGTAGCCGCACTCGGCGCTTGCGAGCTTGATGTACTGCACGAGCTTCGGATGCGTGTCGAGGTGCAACAGCGGCGTGTACCAGCGATAAATCGCGCGGGCTTCCGTCCACTTCCCGGTCAGCACGAGGTCCCAAATCAGCCGATTCTCAGCCGGGAACGCGTTCACGAGGCCGCTGATCCAGCCGACGGCACCGAGCATCACGCACTCAAGAAAGAGATCGTCCACGCCGGCGAACAGGACGTAGCGGTCCTTCGTGAGGTTGATGATGTCGGTGATGCGGCGCGGGTTGTCGCTCGATTCCTTGATGCTGGCGAACTTCGGCTCGTCGGCGAGTTCGACGAACATTTCGGGCGTGATGTCGGCTTTGTAGGCCGGCGGATTGTTGTAGATCATGATCGGCAGGTCGGTCGCCTTCGCCACGGTGCGGAAGTGCGCCATCGTCTCGCGGTCGTCGCCCTTGTAGACCATCGGCGGCAGCACCATCAGGCCGTCGGCTCCGAGTTTCGCCGCAGCCTCGGCCCAGCGGCACGACTGCGATGTCGTGTATTCCGCCACGCCGGTGAGCACGGGCACCTTCTTGCCGACGTGTTCGAGGGTCGCCTTCAGCAAGTCCTTCTTCTCACTGAGTTCCAGCGTCGTGTTTTCGCCGACGCTGCCCATCATCACGAAGCCATGAACGCCGGCGGCGAGCATCGCGTCGAGGTGTTTGAGCGTGCCGGGGATATTCAGCGATTCGTCGGCGTGGAATTGGGTGCAGGCGGCGGGGAACACGCCGCGCCAAGAGACGGTCATGGAAAATCCTCGTGTGAGTTGGTTGTTTTAGCGAGCGAAGAGGAACGGGAAATGGAAACCGGATCGGTTCGTGCATAGTGTGGATGCATGAAGCCATTCCTTTTCGTCCTGTTCGTCCTCGCACTCACACCGTCGCTCCGATCCCAGGAGCCGGACGAGAAGATCGGCACAGTCACCGAACGTCATGTAATGATCCCGTTGCGGGATGGCAAACGGCTATCGGCATACCTCTACATTCCCGAAGGGAAAGGCCCGTGGCCGGCGCTCTTCGAGCAACGCTACGCCGACATTCGCGGCAAAGGTACCCGCGAAGCGGCGGCGCGGATCGCCAAGGCGGGTTTCGTCGTCGCGATGGTGAACTTCCGAGGCGCACACAAGTCCGAAGGCACCTGGGTCGGCTATCGCGCACTCGGCTGGGGCGAACTCCAGGATGGCAACGACACCTGCGAATGGCTTGCGAAGCAAGACTGGTGCACGGGAAAGGTCGGTACCTTCGGCAGTTCACAGGGCGGCTTCGCCCAGAACTTCCTCGCCGTAACCGCCCCGCCGCATCTCGCCGCCCAATACATGGTCGACACCGGCCTCAGCCTCTTCCACGAGGGCTATCGCATCGGCGGCGTCACCCGACCGAATCGCTTCAAGTCGCTCGGCACGGTCTGCCGCAATCCGATGGATAACGCAAAACTCCTCGAAGAGTGGATGCAGCACCCGACCTACGACGACTACTGGAAGGCGGAGGACTGTTCGCTCCACTTCGACAAGATGAACGTGCCGTGCTTCACGATCGGCAGTTGGTACGACTTCATGAATCAGGGTTCAATCGCAAGCTTTCAGGGCCGCAATGCCAAGGGCGGGCCGAACTCGCGCGGGAAGCAGCAACTCGTCATCGGCCCCTGGCTGCATGGCCGGCTGAACAAGGGAATCAAGAATGGCGAATTGACCTATCCGGCCAACGCGGCCTGGCCGGAGGAAGAGCACATGGTGAAATGGTTCAACCACCACTTGAAAGGCGAAGCCAACGGCGTCGAGCGCGATCCGGCCGTGCGATACTACGTCATGGGCGCCGTCGGCGAAGAGGGTGCCCCCGGCAACGTCTGGCGGACCGCGACCGACTTCCCGCCAAAACACGAGATGACGCCCCTGTACTTCCACGAGGGCGGTAAGCTCGAGGCAATGGCCCCGTCGAAGAACAGCTCCACCAAGTACACAAGCGATCCGTTCGTGCCGATGTCCATTCCCGGCACGGCGTTCCCCGGCGCACGCGACGCCCGGCCGTTCGAGCGCCAGGCCGAAGTGCGAACCTTTACGACAGAACCGCTCAAGGATGCCGTCGAATGGACGGGTCGCGTGAAGGCCGAGTTGAAGATTTCCTGTTCGACTCCGGACACCGATCTCCTGGTCCGCATCTGCGACGTGTACCCCGACGGACGCTCGATCCTGATCGTGGATTACCCGATCCGCGTCCGTTACCGGAACGGTTTCGACAAGGAAGAGTTGATGGAGCCTGGCAAGGTCTACACGGTCGCGTGGGATATAGGCTGGATCAGCCAGGTGTTCAACAAAGGCCACCGCATCCGCGTGACGGTGAGTGGCACTGGTTCACCGCTCTACGAACCGAACCCGCAAAACGGGAAGCCGGCGACGATCGAATTCCCAAAAGATGCGAAACCGGCACTGATCACGATCCATCACGGTCAGGATTACTCGTCGCGAATCCTGGCACCGACCGTGAGGAAGTAATCGTCACAGGATCTCGATCACGTCGCCGTCCTGCACGATGTATTGCTTGCCTTCAAGCCGTTCGAGGCCCTTCGCCTTGGCTTCCTTCTCGGAATAGCCGCATTGGACGAAGTGATCATGGCCGACGACACGGGCACGGACGAACCGTGCGGCAAGGTCGTTGTGGATGCACGCGGCCCCGTCCACCGCGGTGCCCCCCTTGTCCATCGCCCACGACCGGCACTCGTCGTGCCCGGCCGTAAAGAACACGATCCGCTCCATCGCGTAGAAGATGCTGCGTATCGTCGCTTCGCGGAACGATGCCGTGAACCCGAGGTCCGACATGAACATCTGCCGGTCCTCCTCCGAAAGCGCAGCTAGTTCCATCTCCAACTTCACCGGCGCCTGGCACGCCGTCGGGCAGAGATCCAAAAGGTCCTTCGGCAGAGGGTCGTTGAAGCCTGAATCGCCCCGATTCACCAGCACGGTTTCCGGCTTGAGCGTCAGCAGTTGAAAGCTGCGCAGCGGTTTCTCCTCCTCCTCCGTGATGTTCAATTCCTTCGCGAACTTCCCGGCCTCCATCCCGGCAATGACACGCTTCAGCGTCGCCAGTTCCAGCTCGTCCAGTTCCCGCTCCTTCGCCGGTTTGGCCTTCTTCATCTGCGCTTCGACCTTCGGCACGCGGTTCATCACGATCTCGAGGTCGGCGTAGAGGAGTTCCTCCCGGAACTTCCGCAACTGCTCGGCGAGCGGCGCACCGCTGAACCCATCGAGCACAACGACCATGCCGTTCGCCTCCCGCAGGATCCCGAGGCGGCGCGGATTGTCCTTGCGATCGTCGGCCATCAAGCCAGGCGTGTCGAGGAACTCGACCTTTGCAAACGTGAGCTTCTTGGGTTTGTAAGCCTCGGCGATCCGGCGTAGGCGGTCGTCGGCCACATCCGCGGTTGCCACCTGGCCCTGCTGGATCTTGCCCGGATCGGGTGTCGCGCCCGTGAGCCACTGGAAAACCGTGCTCTTGCCCACGCCCGAATAGCCGACCAGTCCGACTTTCATGGGAAGCCGCTCCCGAAGGCGAAAATGCATCGCCGCGATTCGCGAGTTGCGGCGGCAACGGTAAGGTATGGTTTGCCTGCCGAGGAACCACGAAACCGTTGATGGGAATCGGAAGCCGTAAGGCTCGCTTCAAGATCACCAATACCGGGATAAAGGTGATCGCCGGGAACTCCGCGCGATTGGTCGTTGACCCGTCTATGCAAGGGCGGGATACTAAAAGCGTCTCATACGCTCGATAAAAACGAATTCATGCGATTGATTCTGCTGATGCTGGCTTCGGGTTTGTGCGTCGGATCCGCGTGCGCCGAGGAACCGGTCGACCATTGGGCGTGGAAGAAGCCGGTCCGGCCGACGGTTCCGAAATCAAAGCTTGATTCGCCGATCGATGCTTTCGTTACCCGACAACTTGCCGCCAGCGGGTTGCGCTTCGCCAAGCCCGCTTCCAAACAACAACTCATCCGGCGCGTCACGTTCGACCTGACCGGCCTGCCGCCGACGCCAGAGGAGATTACCGAGTTCGAAAAGGACGATTCGGCGAACGCCTACGAGATGGTGATCGATCGCCTGCTCGCCAGCCCGCACCACGGCGAGCGCTGGGGCCGGCACTGGCTCGACCTCGCCCGGTATGCCGATACCAACGGCTACGAACACGATGAAATCCGGCCGCACGCCTGGCGCTACCGCGACTACGTCATTCGTTCGTTCAACGAGGACAAGCCGTACGACCGGTTCATCCTCGAACAACTCGCCGGCGACGAGGCGTTCCCCGGCGACCCGAACGCGAAGATCGCCACCGGCTTCAACCTGCTCGGCCCGGACATGACCGACTCCGCCGACCAGGCCCAGCGCCGGCAGAACACGCTCAACGACATGACCGACACCGCCGGCCTCGTGTTCCTCGGCATGACGATGGCGTGCGCCCGCTGCCACGACCACAAGTTCGAGCCGATCCCGCAGACGGATTACTATCGGATGCAGGCGTTCTTCGCCGGCGCGGAGTTCCGGACGAACATCGAAGTCGCGACGCCGACGGAGCGGCAAAAGTACGAGGTCGCGAAGAGGGAATACGACCGCCTGACGCAATCGATTCGGGACGCCATCGCGGCGATCGACGGGCCGGCGCGCAAGAAGCTGTTCGAAGCGAAGCTCGCGAAGCTGCCGGCCGAGGCGCAGGTCGCACACCGGACACCGCCAGAGAAGCGTGACGGCGGGATGATCGAACTCGTCGACCAGTCGGCGAAGAAAGTGGCCGTGACCGACGCGGAAATTGAGAAGGCGCTTAAAGCGGACGAGTTGAATGAACTGAAGAAACTACGGCAGAAACTGAAGGCGTTCGACGCGAAGAAGCCCGGCGCGATGCCCGTGGCGATGGGGATGACCGATCGCTCCGCGACGCCGCCGAAGACGTACCTTCTCGAACGCGGCGAGATCACGAACAAGGCCGACGTGGTCGAACCCGGCTTCCCGACGACGCTGCGACCCGACCGCAAGGCGATCGCGGCAACCGTGGCGGCGTTGCCGCAGTCGAGCGGCCGACGACTGGCGCTCGCGAACTGGATAGCTTCACCCGAGAATCCACTGACGGCGCGGGTGATCGTGAATCGGCTCTGGCAGCAGCACTTCGGCCGCGGGCTTGTGCCGACCGCCAGCGACTTTGGCGTCCGCGGCGAACGACCGACGCACCCCGAACTGCTCGACTGGCTCGCCGTCGAGTTCGCCGAGTCCGGCTGGAGCCTCAAGCGGATGCACAAGACGATGCTGCTCAGCGAGACCTACCGGCAATCGACGATCGCGTCGAAGGATTCGCTGGTGAAAGATCCGGAGAATAAACTCTACTCGCGCATGAACCGCATCCGAATCGAAGGCGAAGTCGTTCGCGATTCGCTTCTGTTTATCAGCGGCCGATTGAATGCGAAGATGGGTGGCTCCGGCGTGTTCCCGCCTATCCCGCCAGAGGCGGCGAAGGGATCTAAAGGCGGCTGGCCCGTCAGCGCCGACTCGCTGGACCGCGTCCGCCGCAGCGTCTACACCTTCCAGCGCCGCAACCTCCGGCATCCGTTCCTCGAAGTATTCGACCAGCCCGACAGCAACCTGAGTTGCCCGAAACGCGAGCGTAGCACGACCGCACCGCAGGCGCTCTCGCTCTTGAACTCCGACGAGGTAGTGGAGGCTTCGACGGCGCTGGCCGAGCGATTGGCGAAGGAGCCGGACAAGATCGACCGCGCGTACCGGTTGATCCTTGGGCGAGCGCCGAGCGAAAGGGAGCGAGGGCGGGCCGAGGCGTTCCTGAAGGACTCGCCGCTGGCGGAGCTTTGCCGGGCCCTCATGAACACGAACGAGTTCGTTTACCTGGATTGAGTGCGACGAAGTCCGGTCGTCGGGTACCACAAAGCGTCGAGTCGCCGAAATAATCGAGCGGTTCGGGCGAAGAACTCCAAATGACGATGGATGCTTGGGATCTCATTCCGGAGTACAGTCGATGAACACGGTTCCCTTCACGGTCGATCTGTATGCAGGGTTCGGCCAGTGTAACGGTTTGCTACGAGATGAAGGCGACGACCTGGTACTCGAATTTCAGAATCAGGACAAGATCGCGGGAATCATCAAGAGTGGCGTTCGGCATGTCCGTGTGCCTTTGAATGAACTCGTTTCTGTTACGATCACAAAGGGCTGGCTGGGCGGCCGGTGGATGGGTGTGACGATCGTGCTTCAGGCGGCTCGGATGGAGGCGCTGCAGGACGTGCCCGGCATGCGGCAGGGGCGAGTCGAGTTGAGCGTCGCGAGCAAGGATCGCGACGCGGCGGAACGGTTCGTGGCCGGCTTGCACCAGGAAGTGCCGGTGAGTTCCAAGTTGTAAACGCACGCGAAGATCGAGGTTGTGCCGTGTCCCATTCGAATTCCCGCCGTTCCTTCCTCCGCAACGCCGGCGGCGGCTTCGGTGCGATCGCCCTCGCGGGGCTGCTCGCCGAGCAGAACCTCCTCTTCGGAAATGATCCCGGCCCTGTCAGCGGAGCTTCCCGCGGGCCGGGGGGCGACGCCGTGCGCGATCCGCTCGCGCCGAAGAAGCCGCACTTCGAGCCGACGGCCAAGCGCGTCATCTTCTTGTTCATGTCCGGCGGGCCGAGCCACATGGACACGTTCGACCCGAAGCCCGGCCTCACGAAACTGCACGGGCAGAAGCTGCCCGAATCGTTCGGCCCCGTGAAGACGCGCCGCGGCGTCGACAAGAACAAGCTGCTCGCCTCGAAGCGGACCTTCGCCAAGCACGGCCAATGCGGAATGGAAGTGTCCGACTGGTTCCCGCACCTCGCGAAGCACGTCGACGATATGGCACTCCTGCGCGGCTGCCACGGAGACAGCGTCACGCACCCCGAGTCGGTCTACCTGATGAACACCGGCTCGATCCTGATGGGCCGGCCGAGCATGGGGGCGTGGGTGTCGTACGGCCTCGGCACCGAGAACCGGAACATGCCGGCGTTCGTCGTGCTGCCCGACCCCGGCGGCTGGCCGAAGGGCGGCGCGCCCGCGTGGGGCAACGGCTTCCTGCCGACGACGTACCAAGGCACTCTCATCCGCGGCGGATCGTCGCCGGTGCTCAACCTCGCCAACCCGAAGGGCGTCTCGGACGAACAACAGCGGAAGACGCTCGACTTCGTCCGCGAATCGAACCGCGAGCACTTGGCCGCGCGCGGGGCGGAGTCGGAACTCGAAGCTCGCATCGCCGCCTACGAACTCGCCTTCCGCATGCAGGCCCATGCGCCGGAGGTCGTGGACCTCGCCAGCGAAACGGCCGAGACGAAATCGCTCTACGGCCTCGACCGCAAGGAGACGGCCGAGTTCGGCACGCGCTGCCTGCTCGCACGGCGGATGGTCGAGCGCGGCGTGCGCTTCGTCCAGCTCTACAGCGGCGATACCAACGGCTGGGACGCCCACTCGGACCTCGAAGGGAACCACGGGCAGCTCTGCCTCGCGAGCGACAAGCCGATCGCGGGACTGCTCGCGGACCTGAAGCGTCGGGGATTATTGGACGACACACTCGTGATCTGGGGCGGGGAGTTCGGCCGCACGCCGATGACGGAAGGCACGACGGGGCGCGACCACAACCCGCACGGATTCTGTGTCTGGATGGCCGGCGGCGGCGTGAAGGGCGGCACAGTCCACGGTTCAACGGACGAGATCGGGTTGCGAGCGGCCGAGGGGAAGGTCCACGTCAACGACATCCACGCGACGGTGCTGCACCTATTGGGTTTGAAGCACCTTCGGCTGACGTTCCGCCACAACGGCCGGAACGAACGACTGACCGACAACGCGGGCGAAGTGATCCACGAAATTCTTGCGTGACGGCCGTCACTTCAAGACGCTGGCTATGAGCTTCTTGTCGTCCGGGGTCAACGTCCACGCGTAAGCCGATTGCAGGCTCTTCAGCAACTTCTCGCGATCGGCTTTCTCCCGAACGGACAGTCCTTTGATGTTCGACAATTCGTGCGCGAGGCAGCGCAGCGCGAACGAATTTTCTGTCTGGAGTTCCCTGCGCGTCCAGGCTTTTTCGATCTTGGAGTACGCGGCTTCGAAGTGCCCCTTGGCGGCCTCCAGGTCCTGGCCGGCGATCGCGGCGCGGGCTTTGATGTAGTCGGGAGCGAAGTCGATCCCGCCGGCCGCGGCGGCGATCGTGGCAAGTTTGTCGAGGCCGGAGTTGGCGGCGAGGATCGCCTCGGCCCGGTTGACGAGCGCGAGCGTGTAGAAGCCAGGCTGGGCCGTTCTGAGGGTTTCTTCGGCCGCCTCGAAGGCGTCGGCCGCCGCGGCGTTCTGGCCTGCGACCAGTTTCCGCATCGCCTTCCAGTAGGACGCTTCGGCCTGGATGGCGGCGGATTGGGCCTTCTCCCCTTCGGGCAAGGCGTCGACTGCCGCGGTCATCGCCTTCCAGGCGGCGTCGGCCGAGTTCAGTTGCGTCGCGTCGAGCACGCCGAATTCCACGCCGCGCACGATCGCCCGTGCCATGTCCATGTGGCCGCGGACGATTTCCATTCGCATGGCCGCGTTCGACGCCGCGATGCCGGTGCCGGTGCGGGACATCGCGATCGACTTCTGGTAATTCGCCGCCGGAGCTTCCTGACCGATCCAAGCGAGGTCTTCGAGGGTCCGACCGAGCAAGGTCCAATCGTCGACGCGGCGTTCGGGTCGGAGTTTCGTGGCGGCGTCGGCACTGGCGACCGCATCCTGCATGATCTTCTTGATCTCGTTGGGATCGCCCCCCTTCCTCGCCAAAGCGTTGCCGGCATACAAGAGGTAGTTCGTCCGCAAACGCCAGTACCCCAGCATGGTCGACGGATCGGTATTCTTCGTCGCGCGCGGTCCTTCGGTCGCGAATTTCAGATAGCCGGCCACTTTGAGAATGACATCCCGATCGCGGTACGCGTAAAGGTCGTATTTTTGTTTCAGGGAATCAGGCGGATTGTAGAAGGTGATCTGATTGAACATGCCGTAATAGGCGAAAGACAGAACGAGCGATGCGACCGGGTGTTCCTTGTCGATGCGGAGTGCGGATTCGGCGTCCGCGATCATGGCGTTCCATTCGCGTTCGCGCGTCGTTTCACTCGCCACGGTCTTTTTAAAGTCACCATACGACTGGTTGTTGCTAAAGCGGTAGAGCCACACGAGTGACTTGTACGCCAAGGCGTCCGCCAGCAACGGATCCCGAGTTCCCAAATCATTCGCGATCGGGACGATGCGTTCACGGGCCTTCGTGATCCATGCTTCGTCGAATGCCGCGGAGCCGAGAAATTCCTGCCGGAACACCGCGAGTTCGAGCGCGCGCCGATCCGCGATCGAACCGCCGGTTTCGTCTAGTCCCAGTAGGGCAAAGTCGGCGAGCGCCTTGCGGAACGCCTTGATACGCGCCGCGCCGTCGCTCGGGGTCTTAGATTCCGATTCGTATAGTAGCTGCGCCAGGCGCATGGCGGCGGCACGATCGGCCAGCCGTGCCGAGGGAGTCGCCCGGCGATCGGCGGCACGCTTGGCCAGAAACGCCAGCGCCAGCGGTCCGTTCTTTTGGGTGAGTTGTTCCGTACCGACTTTGCTGGCGGCTTGCTGCGCCGTCGCCGGATCGCCGCTCGCATCGGCAAGAAAATGAAGGGGAATCGACCACTCCGGATGGTTGGTCCCGTCGAGTTCGAACGCCACGGCCAGAAGGCCGAGTGCAGTCGCATCGGATTTGTAGGGGTTCCACTTCCCGACCAGTAAATCCTCGGTATTGCCGGCGAACTCCACCTTGAGAATCGCTGAATCCGCCAGAATCCGCGACGCGCGGGACTTCCGGACCGGAACCTTCAGGATCTCCGGCAACGGCTTCGCCTGATACGCTTTCGCGAGTTCGCCGGCGGCGGCCCGATCCGCCTTCGAGACCGACTTCAAATACGCGACAAAAGCCTTGCGATCCGCCGCGGTATCATCATCCGTAGTAGACGCCTCCGCGCCGGAGAGATCGCCAATCGCCGTTTGGGCATCCAGCCGGCTTTCGGCTTCGACCACGGTGCGCCAACCGAGCGCGCCATCCCGGTCGCATAGTTTCAAAATGTCGGCCCAGTTGGGTTTGCCCGATGCCGGCGACAAATCCTTGACGACCTGCCGGGCGAGTGCGAGTTGGAAAAAGTCGTCGATCCGTTTCCGATCGGGGGCCGCTAGCGAAGCCCATTTCTGCGAGGCATCGCGAACCTGTCGGAGATTGGCGATCGACTCGGCCTTTTCGACTCCGATCCGCATGTACTCCATCGCCATCGGGAACGCGAGGTCTGGCGCTTCGGTAGTCGATACCGACTTGCGGAGTTCCGCGATATCGTAACCGCGAGCGGCATCCCACCAGCGATCCGCCAGTTTGTACGTCTTTTCGACATCGGGGTGCAGGTACTTCTCGTTCCACAGCGTGCCGAAAGGCATGCCGACCTGTTTCTTCATGTCTCGCAATTTGTCGAGCGAGGACTTGATCTCATCGATCGCCGTTTTCGCCGTCTTGCCCGTCGTCAGCGCGGCGAGTTTCGCGCGAAGATCGTCGGCGAGCACCTTGACCGGCGCGGCGCGCCACTGGAAGACCTTTTGCTTGACGGCATCGGTGGGCAGGAGGATGTCGAAGCGTCCGGGATCCTCCACGAGGAACGTAATGATGCCATCTCGGTAATCGGTCTTTTGTTCCCCGACTTCGAGCAACTTCGCGCCGATCTTCTTTCGTCGTTCCAGATCGAGATTGACGGTATAGATGTCCTTCGCCTGCGACAGCATGGTGTTGACGGGAAGTTTGTCGAGGTCCAGCAAGGCGGTCAGGAATTTGCGTTCCTCGGCATTGCCAGCCATGTCGACGCGTTTCTTGCCGATGTCGACGGTCCAAGTCGATCGTTTGTCCATCAACACGCCAGGAAGGACGCGAGGAAGAAGCGTCATCAGGCGCTCGGCTTCGGCCAACTTCTTCTCGGAACCAGCAGGATCCTTACTGTCAACGGACTTCACGATCGCATCGATGTTCGCAGCCTGCTTGACGATCTCGCCGTCGATTTCCTTGCGGAACTCGCCGAGTCGATTACGCAATTGCGTCTTTTCGGCTTCGTAGGCCGCCCCGCTCGGGAGGAGATCGATCTTCTTCCGGGCCGTCTCGAAGTTATCGTCCGCCGTCGCGAGATTGGCACCGGGTTTGGCGGCGATCAAGTCGCGGATGGGCCTGATCAATGCCGGATCGACTTGTTCCGGTTCGATCGGTTTCGTTTTGGGATCGGATTGGCCTTCCGGATCTTTTGGTTTTTTTTCCGGGTCATCGGGTTTGTCGACCTGGGCCACGCCGCCCGATGATGCCGATCCGCCGCCGAAGACCCCTCCGAAATAAGCACCCGCGAGGCCGGCGATACCCGCCGCCAAAACTCCGCCAACAACGAGCGCCGCACCCTTGCCACCGGAACTGGCCGGTTCTGCAGCTTTCCAGTTCGTTGTCGGAAGCGATGGCAACGATGCGTGGCTGGCTTGCCTTTCGAACTGACTGGCCTCCTTGGCCCAGGGCGGCAGGGATTTGGCCTCCTCCTCGGCCGGCGTCTCGCGCGGGTACTCGGTCGCACGCTTCCCTGGCGGTGCCATTTCCGGACGCGAAGCCGGACGCTGCGTTTGAACCGATGGTGTCGATGGCGACGAAGGCAATCGCATGCCAGGCTGACTCGTCGCGCCGGACCCCTTGATGATCTTCGCGATTTCCGGATCGAGTTCGACCGAACCGGCCCGCGCTCCCATCGGATCATTTCCATCGACCGAAATCTGAGGCCGGCTGATATCCGTACTCCGACTGGCGGGCGTCGAAGGCCCCCGGGAATCCGCCCCCGGAAGACCGGCGTGGGATCCGGTGCGAGCGAATTCGTCGTCTTCAGTCGGGAAATCGTTTGCGCCGATCGGCATCTCGATGTCCGATTGCGATCCGCCAAAGGCCGCGAGATCGCCCGGACGGGACGGCAGCGAGAGACCGGAATCGGTCGAGGGCAACATGCGTTCCGAACCGGGGATCACGGTACCACGGAGCTCGTCCCGTTGCTCCGGCAATTCGAACGAAACGACGGGATCGGCCGGGGCACGGGCCGGCCCCATTCCTGGCGAGGACAAATTCGGTGTTGAACGGAGAAGCGAGGGATCCATCGGCGGAGGCGGGGCCACGCGGGAGCGCGAGGCCGGGATCACGCCGGATCGATGCACGACCTTGCTGGGTTCCAGCGGCGGCAAGCCCTCGATGGCGCGTTCGAGCTGCTTGACCATGTCGATGCAGGTCGCGTAGCGTTCCTTCGGGCGGACGGCGGTCGCCCATTTCAAAACCTTGCGTTCTTCGTCGGTAATGAGGGGGCTGGTGAAATCAAGACGGCCTTCGGCGTGGGCGAGCATGATCGACAGCTGGCCCATTTGCTCGTCGAACGGGAGCTTGCCGGTGCGAAGCTCGTAGTAACTGATGGCGAGGGCGTACTGGTCGGTACCGGGAACCGGTTTGTTCCCGGTGAGCTCCGGCGCACTGTAGGCTGGCGAACCGGCGGCCTTGGTCTGGCGGACGTCGGGCGTGATGATGACGGCGACGCCGCAGTCGGCGATCTGGACTTCGCCGGACACGATCATCATGTTGTCGGGCTTGATATCGCAGTGCACGATGGGGCCGTCGGCCGTGCCCAAACCGTGATCGGCCTTGTTGAGGAAGTCGATCCCCTTGGCGGCACCCTGCATGTACGAGATGAGTTCATCGACCGGCAGGCCTTTGAATTCCTCCGGATCGGTGCCGTCGGGATTGAGTTCCTTGAGCCGGGCCGACAGGCTTTTCTCACCGAGGCCCATCGCGATGACCAGTTCGCGAAGGACGCCCTTGCCCTTGAGGGCTTCGGTCTGGTTCAGCGGGATTTCGCGGTTGTTCTTGTCCTTGACGCGGGCGGTGAAGATCGGGACGAGGTTCGGGTGGTTGAGGTTGATGACGAGGTTGAGCGCCTTGAGTTCCTTCAGGGCGCTGTTGCTGTGGGAGAGGTCGATGATCTTGATGGCGACGAGCTTGCGCGTGGCCTCTTCGTTGGCCTTCCAGACCTCGCCGAACTGGCCGGCCCCGAGGAAGCTGACGAGCTTGTACCCGGAGATCGGTTCGTCGTTTTCGTCGTATTTCGTGACGCGTGGCATACCACCTCGCACCGCAGATTGCGTATCGGTAGACTATAGGACGAAACGGGCGGGGGACCGGCCGGCTCCGGTTCATTCTGTTTTACTCGAATTTTGCGAATCCCACAACAACCGAATTCTTCGTTCCGGTTAAATCGGAGAGTGGGGTTGATCCGTCGTATTCTGGTAGTCGGATTGATGGCATTGGATGCCCTTTAACGGCGATTCGGCGAGTTTGCGGCGTTTGTAGCGGACGAGTTTGGTTGTCATTGCGGGTATTTCCGGGCATTTTTGAGGGAGATACTCCGCGATCGACCCGCTTGCGGTCCGCGCCGCCCTGCGACGTTTCGCGCCCGTATCACAAAAACCACCGCGTTCGGACTCGAGGTCACCATGGTCCCCACCTGGCTGAAGTCACTCTTCTCCCGCCGAACGACGCGCAAGCCGACGATCCGTCGTTCCGGCCCCGCCTCGAAGCCGAACCTGGTGCAACTCGAAGACCGCGCCGTCCCGGCGTCGGACTTTACGATCAACGATGTCACTCAGGTCGAGGGCAACGCCGGAACCACCAACTTCATGTTCACGGTGTCGCTCAATCGCGACGCCGCGGACACCGGTGAAACCCTCACCGTCGATTACGCCACCGCGAACAACACAGCCACCGCGCCGTCAGACTACACGGCCAAAACGACCACGACCCTCACGTTCGCTCCTGGGACCGACTCGAATACGGTTACGATCACCGTCAACGGCGATAACACAGTCGAAATCGACGAGACCTTTTTCGTCAACCTGACGAACGCGACCAGCACCGGCGGGATGACGCCGACGATCTCCGACGCGCAGGGCCTTGGCACGATCACCAACGACGACACGGCGACGATCAGCTTCGGCGTCAGCCCAAGCGCTCAAGAGAACACCGGGAATCTGATTTTCACCGTTACCATCGACAACCCCGTCGATGTCGATGTAACGGCCGACCGCAAGACCGCCGACGGCACGGCGCTCGCGGCTTCTGACTATACCGCGCTTGCGAACGCCAACATCACGCTGTTCGCTGCGAACTCGACGGCGAGCAAGTCCATCTCCGTCGCCATGTCTCCCGACAATCTCGTCGAACTCGACGAGACGTTGTCGCTCATCCTGTCCAATCTCGCGGCCTCGGGTCGCAAAGTGATGTTCGCTGGCGGCGCCGCGTCGATCACGGACACGGGTGAAATCACCAACGACGATACGGCCACGGTGTCCATAAGCAGCCCGAGTGTGACCGAAGGCGGCAGCCTCGCATTCGTGGTCTCGATCGACAATCCCGTCGATGCCAGCGTCACTGCGATGCGCAAGACGGCGGATGGGACTGCGAAGACAACTGCGCCAAGCGATTACACCGCGCTGGCCGATGCCGCCATCACTTTGTTCAATGCGAATTCTACGACCACCAAGACGATCAATGTCGCCACGACGGGCGATGCGATCGTCGAAGCGAATGAAACGATTTCTTTAATTCTCTCGTCCCTAGCCGCCTCGGGGCGCACGGTTCAATTCGCCGGCGGCGGGGCCAACCTCACGGGTACCGGCACGATCGAGAACGACGACAAGACGACCCTGACGATCGCCGACAAGTCGGTCTCTGAAGCGACCGGGACTGTGACGTTCACGGTCGTGTCGTCGAACGCGGTCCAAGGCTCGTTTACCATTGACTATACAACCAACGACGGGACCGCCAAAGCCGGTAGCGACTACACCGCCAAGAGCGAGACCTTGACGTTCGATGGAACTGCGGGCGAATCGAAATCCTTCAGCGTCACCATCACGAACGAGAATCTGGTCGAAGCCGACGAATCGTTCTCCATCAGCCTGCTGAATCTCGTTCAACCCGCTGGAATCGCGGCGTCCGCCTTCGACATCACCGACACCGCCACCGGGACCATCACCAACGACGATTCCGCCCAGTTCAAGATCTCGGCGACCGCTTCGGCGACGGAAGGCAGCCCGGTCGTCTTCACCGTGACACTTACCAATCCGGTGGACGTGACGACATCCGTCACGGTCACCACGGCCGACGTTTCGGCCCTCGCCGGCACCCATTACACCGCGCTGGTCGGCAAAACGGTGACGTTCGTCGCGAACGACCAGAGCGAAACCGTCTCGGTTACGACGGCGGGCAACAATCAGGTGACCGGCGACCTGACCTTCAAGGCGATGCTCGGCGGCCTCATGAATGGCGGACGGCCGACCGTCACGATCGACGCTGGAAACAGCACCGGTATCGGCACGATCGTCGACGACGACATCGCCACGTTCAGCATCGCGAACGCCTCGGCCATCGAAGGCAACACGATCACCTTCACCGTCACGCTCTCGAATCCCGTCAACGCCGACACGTCCGTCAAGGTCACGACGGCCAATCTCACCGCCGACGGAACCGACTACACCGGCGTCACCGATCTGCTCGTTCCGTTCGCCAAGGGAACGACCAGCCAGATGGTGATGATCACGACGGCGGTCGACACGATCGTCGAGGCGGACGAGACGTTCAAGATTTCCCTCGGCAGCCTCGACGACGGCGGCAAGACCGGCAAGGTGGTGATCTCCGGCGTCAACGGCACTGCGATCGGGACGATCACGAACGACGATTCGACGACACTGACGGTCGACGACGTGACAGTGATGGAAAACGTCGCCGGCGGACTGGCGACGTTCAAGGTCACGCTCTCGAACGGCGTGCAGAACGGCTTCAAGGTCGACTACAAGACCGTCAATGGCACCGCCATCGCCGGCAAGGATTTCACCGACACGACCGGCACGCTCACCTTCGCCGGTATGCCGGGCGAATCGCAAATGTTCACGGTGGCCATCACCAACGAGAACCTCGTCGAACTCGACGAGATGTTCACGGTTCAACTCTTCAACATCGTCCCGACCGACGCGGGGGTCTCCGCCGCGAAGATCGCGACCGATACGGCGACCGGGAAAATCCTGAACGACGACTCGGCCGAGTTCAAGATCGCCAAGATGGCGACGGCCGCCGAAGGCAGCCCGGTCATGTTCCTCGTCACCTTGACGAACCCGGTCGACGTCACGACGTCGGTGAATGCCACGACAACCGACGGTGTTGGAGCAAACGGCGCCAAGTCGCCACAGGATTTCACCGCGCTGTCGGGCGCGCTGGTTTCCTTCCCGGCCGGTACGACATCCCAGACGGTTTCGGTCACCACGAAACTCGACATGATGGCCGAACCGACCGAGGATTTTTCGATCGCCATCGGTAGCTTGGTCGACGGCGGCCGCGCCGTGACGATTTCCGCGACGGACAACGCGGGCACAGGATTCATCACGAGCGCCGATGTCGCGACGTTTAGCATCGCCAACGTCAGCGCTGTAGAGGGCAACACGCTTACCTTCACGGTTTCATTGTCGATTCCGGTCGCCGTCGACACCTCCGTCAAAGTGACGACGGCGGACAACACGGCCGCCGACGGAGTGGACTACAAGGGCGTGACCGATCTGTTGGTCTCGTTCCCGGCCGGCACGACCAGCCAGCAGGTCATGATTCCGACGAATGCCGATACCATCGTGGAGGCGGACGAAACCTTCAAGATTTCGCTCGGCAGCCTGGATGATGGCGGGCTGGTCGGACAGGTGGTGATTTCCGGCGTCAATGGTTCGGCAATCGGCACGATCACGAACGACGATTCGACGGCGCTGACCGTGGACGACGTGATGGTGGCCGAGGCCTCCGGACTCGCCAAGTTCACCGTGACGCTCTCGAACGCCGTTCAGGGCGGCTTCACGGTCCAATACAAGACCGTGAACGGCACCGCGATCGCGGGCAGCGATTACGTCGCGAAGACCGGCACACTGACCTTCGCCGGTGATCCGAATGAACAGCAGTCGTTCACCGTGTCGATCACCGACGAGAACCTGGTGGAACTGGACGAAACCTTCACGATCGAACTTTTCAACGTCGTGCCGACGGACGCCGGGGTTTCCGCCGCGAAGATCAACGCGACCGACAAGGCGACCGGTACGATTCTCAACGACGATGCGGCCATTGTCAGCATCATGGATGCCAGCATCTCGGAGGGTGGTCTTCTCTCGTTCCTGGTTACGATCGACAACCCGGTCGATGTCGCCGTGACGGCGGACCGCAAGACCGCGGACGGTTCGGCCACGGTCGCCAACAGCGACTACACGCCCTTGGCGAACGCGAACATCACGCTCTTCGCGGCCGGTTCCACGGCGAACAAGACGATTCAGGTGACCACGACGGTCGACAAGACGGTCGAACCGGACGAAATGCTTTCGCTGATTCTGTCGAATCTTGGATCGTCGTCGCGACCGGTCACGTTCATTGGCGGCGGCGCGACGTTGACCGGCACCGGCACGATCGTCAACGACGACTCGGCCGAGTTCAGCATCGCGGACGCCCAGGTCGTCGAAGGCGGCATGGTCACGTTCACGATCACGCTCTCGAATCCGGTCTCGACCGATACGTCCGTCACGCTGACCACGGCGGATGGGACCGCGATCGCCGGAGACGACTACACCGCGGTCGCCGGCGACACGATCATGTTCCCGGCCGGTACGACCTCCAAGCAGTTCAGCGTCGCGACGAAAGCCGACTTGGTTGTCGAAGCCGACGAGACTTTCACGGCGACGCTGGGTGGATTGATCGATGGCGGATTCCCGGGCAAGGTGACCATTTCCGGAACGAACGGGACCGCGACCGGCACGATCCTCAATGACGATTCCGCGACGTTAGTGACGGTGTCGAACGTGATGCAGAACGAAGACGCCGGGACCATGACGTTCATGGTTCAACTTTCGGCCGACGTTCAGGACGGCTTCACGGTCAAGGTTTCGACCAAGGACGGCACGATGCTGCCGGCCACCGTCGGGGACGGCGATTACACCGGAACCGTCGAAGTGATCTCTTTCGCCGGAATGGCCGGCGAAACCAAGATGTTAGTCGTGCCAATCACCGCAGACCTCAAGGTCGAAGCAAACGAAACCTTCACGGTGCACCTGTCGGACCTGATGCCCAACAATGCGAAGGTCGACGCCTCGAAGATCGACATCAGTTCCGTGGGCACCGGTACGATCACGAACGACGACACGACCAAGTTGACCGTCGAAGACGTAAGCGGCCTCGAAGACGGTGGGCCGATCACCTTCACCGTCACGCTCTCTAACCCGGTTCAGGGCGGCTTGAAGGTCGACTTCGCGACGGCGGACATCACGGCGCTGCTATCGGACAACGACTACAACAAATCCAACGGTACGCTGATCTTCGCCGGCAACGCGGGCGAAACGCAGAAGTTCATGGTGCCGATCAACGCCGACGTCACGATCGAACCCGACGAAACGTTCAAGGTCTCGTTGTCGAACGTCGTCACGCTCGGCCCGAGCGTGGATGCCTCGAAGGTCGACACGACCGACACGGCCATCGGCACGATCCTCTCGGACGACAAGGCCGTTATCGACCTGATCGCCTCGACGGACGTCGAAGGCAACAACCTAATCTACACGATCACGCTCACGAACAAGATCTCGAAGGACATCATGGTCGACTTCGCGACGCTGGCCGGCGTCGGCGTGCGGCCCGCGATCTCCGACGTGGACTTCACCGCCGTCAACAAGACGATCCTGATCCCGGCCAACACCAAGATGGTCACGGTGACGGTGCCGCTCGTCGACGACCGCCGCGTCGAAGGTTCGGAGCAGTTCGAATCGCAGATCACGAATATCCAGGCCGACGCGAGTGTGATCGGCGCGCTGTCGTTCGGCACGGCGAAGGCGACGGCGACGATCACCGACAACGATTCCGTCACGGCCGTCTTTACGAACGCGGCGAACGGTTCGCTGGAAGACAATATCGCGGGCATCACCGCGACGGTCGAACTAACGGTCAACGCGGTCGGCACGGGGACAGATGGCATCGATCGCACGGTCGTCGTCCGCGTCGCCAACATGGGCGGCACGGCCACGAACGGCGTCGATTACAAGAACTTCACGAACCCGACCGATCTCACGTTCGCGAAGGCCGATTTCACGAAGACCTCGCAAAACATCGCCTTCGATCTCGTTGAAGACCTGAACAAGGAAGGCGACGAAACGATCGTCTTCGGAATCTCCCTCCAATCCGACGCCACCGCGGGGCAGGCTTCGATCGGCGCGACGAAGGTCCACACCTACTCGATCCAGAGCGACGACGAGATCACGCGGACCTACGACGCGACCGTGGCGGGCGATTACCGCTTCGTGAACGACGGCTCCGGCAACGTGCAGTTGTTCCTCGGGCCGACCCTGCTCTCCACGGACGCGATCGGTTCGCAGCCGATCCTGCTGAACGGCACGGCGGGCGTCGACTCAGCGACGGTCGACTACTCGAAGGGATCGATGGTGCCCTCCGGCGGCATCACGTTCAACGGCGCCAATCCGGCCGTCGGCGAACGGTTCATCGTCAGCGGCGGAGCGTTCACTAGCATCGTCAACACGTTCACGGGTGCCCAGTCCGGCACGCTCGTGCTCGCGGGGACCACGAACGATACCCTTAACTACACGGCGACCGATGCCGTGGAAATCACGGCGGGAAGTGTTGGAAACCTCACGATCCAACTGCCCGCCGCGAGCGACGCGATTCTCGAAGACGACGGGATCGCCGGCAACGGCATCTCGCAGATCCGCAGCGGCAACGGCACCTTCGCCACGACCAAGTTCGTGAACCCGACCGGTACGCTTTCGATCGCCACCGGCAATGCGGCCGACACGCTCACGATCAACGACATTCTCGGCACCACGTCGACGATTATCGTCGGGTCGGCCACCAACCGATTCGCGAGCATCACGCAAGTCGGCGATGTCGTTTCAAACGGCGACGTCCGTTACTTCGCCAACGCCATCGCGATCAACAATGGCGCCGACCTGACCGCCTCCAAGGCTGTCGAACTGAACGCCGCGAACACCGTGGCACTCGGCACGACGAACATCACAGCCGCCGACTTCTCACAGACCGGCGCATCGAAGGTCGCGATCAACGCTGGTGCTCTCGCGACCGTTTCGGGTACGGCGACGATCAACTTCGCCGGCACCATCGACGGACCCGGCAGCCTGACGACATCCGGTTCCGCGACTTCGGTCTTTCAGCAACCGATCGGTGCGGGCACCGCTCTCGCCGGCGCGACGTTCGGCTCGAAGATCGACGCGACTGCGACCGGCACGGCGACCGTGACCGGCGGCACGACCGGCGGCCGCTTCAACGTCCGCGCCAACACGGTCGCCTTGAACGCCGCACTCGACGCCACGGGCGGTCCGGTGGTCGTACGCCTCACCGGCGGCACGGCGACCCAATCGGCCCCGATCACCGCGACGAAGTTGTACCTCGAAGGCAGCGGGACGTTCACGCTGAACAACGCGGGGAACCAACTGACCGGCGACGGTAAAACGATCGCTTCGTTCGTGTCGAAGAGCGGATTGAATTTCGTGACCGACGAAACGAATCTCCACAAACTCGGTGGCGAACTGTTTGTGAAGCTGAGCAGCGGCTCCATTGAGGTGCGGGACAAGACCGATCTGATCCTTCGGTTCGAGGACCCGACCGAGCAACCGGCAATAGCAATCGCGGGTGGCGGCAATGTTACGCTCATCGCGGGTGCCGATGTCAGCATCGAAGATCCCCGAGCAGCGGACTCCGCTTCGAAACCTACTGACATCAAGGCGTTGTTGAATGTCGGCGCGGGCGAGGTGAAGGTTTTCGTCGGCGTCGATCGCGACAACAACGCCTTCGATTCCAAGGGCGATCGGATTTTCGATGCCACCATCGTACGCTACTTAGCCGAGGCCGTCGCGGGTAGCGTCACGCTCGGAAGCCCGCCGACTCCGACAAACTCCACGAAATTCGATGGACGTCTGATTCCAGACAACAATGTTTTCATCGCTTCCACGAACTTCGAGAACGTGGCCAAGGACACTTTCACGATTCGGCCGATGCTCGGTGCGCCGCTCATCGTTCACGGCAACTCGCCGGTCGTGCAAGATCCCCTCGGCGCGCGTCCATTTGATTCGATCTCTCCGCGATTTGCTGGGGTCGGCTCCATCAGTTTGGTTCCCGCCCCCGATAACAGCGGGAAATTCTCCTTCAGCAACAACTTCAAGGATATCACGTTCACTTCGATTGAATCCTTGGGCGGGATCAGCGCGAACGCGTTCGTCGTGCAGACGGGACCGTCCACGGCAACTGCGGCCAACGCCTATGCGATTCGGTTCCGCGCGACGATCAGCGGCGAGCCTTTGGGCGGAACTGTCTCGGGCAATGGCATCATTACGAATCCCTTCGTCGTGAGTCCGTCGCTCGGCGGCTCGATGCAATTCAAATCGCCGCAGATCGCCTTCGCCGACATCGATGGCGATGGCACCTCGGACTTGATTGTGGCGAACGGCGCCGGCGATGCCCCAATCGTAACCGTGATACGCGGCAATAGCCTGTTCCAAAATGGCAAGACCATCAACATTTCCGCGTTGGACAAGGCCGACATCATTACTCAGTTCTTCGCCTTTGAAGAATCATTCCGGGGCGGAGTCCAAGTTCGAGCGGCAGACTTCAACAGCGATGGCAAAGCGGAAATCGCCGTCTCGGCCGGGAATGGCGGCGGCCCGCGGATCGTCGTATACCAAATCGACTCGACAGCCGGTGCAAACGTTTTCAAGAACGCCACCATTTTCGGATCCGAGATCGGTAAGCCGTACAACTTCTTCCCATACGAAAGCGATTTCCGCGGTGGCGTGAACGTCGCCATCGGCGACGTGAACGGCGACGGAGTGCCCGACATCATCGCCGGTGCCGGAGTCGGTGGCGGGCCGCGAGTCCGGGTCTACGATGGCAGCATCGCACCCCCGGCGACCGATAACGGCGCACCGAATCCTAGCATCATTGCGGACTTCTTCGCCTACGATGCCGGTTTCCGCGGCGGAGTGTTTGTCGATGCCGGCCGGTTCGATGGCGACACGATCGCGGATCTCGTGACGGCTCCGGGATTGGGTGGCGGGCCTCACATTCAAGTCTTCCAGGGACGCAAGGTTGATGCCGATCCTGTGCGCGATCCGTTCCTCGTTGCCGGCCAACGCACCTTGCTCGCGAGTTTCTTCGCCTTCGAAGCCCAATCGAACCTGTTCGGCCAGCAGCCAAATCGCGCGGGCGTCGGCAGCGTCGCATTTGGTTCCAGCACGGATGGACAAGGTGGACTGCGCTCGCTGCTCGTGACACGACCGTCGGGCGTCGGCTTTGAAGTCTTGAGATTTGAACTCGTCAACGACAATCCTTTGAATTTGCCCACGATCGCTCCGGTCGCACCGAGCGGCATGCTCATGCGGACGACGACTGATTTCCAGAATAGCCTGACCGACTTCAGAGTCGGACCGGATGGTATGCCGTTGCGCGATGACGACAATCAATTGATTAGTTTCAACGGTATTCTGCTTGACACGAATCGCAGCGTCGTGACCTCTTTCGAGGTTTTGCAAAGTTCTGGTTCTGCAGCAGGCACGCCGTAAAATACGCCAAGCATTCCCCTGCTTCCGCCGGCGGCCCCAACGGGCCGCCGGTTTCTTTTTGCCCGTCGTCCGTAAAATACTTGGTAATTCCTTCCTCACCGGGTGCGAGCTCCGATGTCCGTCGATCCCTGGTTCCAATCGCTCTTCGCCGACCGCATCGGCGGAGCCAACTACGGCAAGTCCACCGAAATCTACAAGTTCGAGAAGATCAAGCGCGCCAAGCGGCAGGCTCTCGCCGACCATCCGAACCGCAAACTGCTCGATTTCGGCATCGGCGAGAACGACGACATGGCCGACGCCAGCGTGCGTGCTTCGCTCAAGACCGAGGCCGACAAGGTCGAGAATCGCGGCTACGCGGACAACGGCATCCAGAACTACAAGGACGCCGCCGCCGAGTTCATGAAGCGGCAGTTCGGCGTCACGCTCGACCCCGTCACGGAAATCTGCCACTGCATCGGCAGCAAGCCCGCCTATGCCATGCTCCCGGCCTGTTTCATCAACCCCGGCGACGTCACGCTCATGACCGTCCCCGGCTATCCCGTCGCCGGCACCTGGACGCGCTATCTCGGCGGCGAAGTCCACCGGTTGCCGCTGAACAAGGAGAACGGCTTCTTCCCCGATCTGGATGGCATTTCGGAGAACGTAAAACGACGTGCCAAGCTGCTCGTCATCAACTATCCCAATAGCCCGACCGGCGCAGTGGCGACGAAGGACTTCTACAAGCGGGTCATCGACTTCGCGAACGAATACCGCATCGTCGTCGTGCAGGACGCGGCCCACATCCTGCTGAGCTATTCCGGCGAGCCAATGAGTTTCCTGCAGGTGGACGGCGCGAAGGAGGTCGGCGTCGAAGTGCATTCGATGTCGAAGGGGTTCAACATGATCGGCTGGCGGCTGGGCTTCGTGGCCGGGCACCCGAAGATCGTGCAAGCCTACGCCGACGTGAAGGACAACAGCGATAGCGGCCAGTTCATGGCGATCCAGCACGCCGCCGCAGCGGCCCTGCGTAACCCGGCAATCCCGGTCGCGGTGAAGACGAAGTACGAGCGCCGGCTACGGAAGCTGGTGGCAGCACTCAAGTCGGTCGGCTTCCAGTGCGAGATGCCGGGTGGCACATACTTCCTCTACACCGCCTCGCCGAAGGCGGCGGGCGACCGCAAGTTCGCGAACGCCGAGGAAGCGAGCCAGTATCTGATTCGCGAACAGAGCGTGTGCTGCGTGCCGTGGGACGATGCCGGTTCGTTCCTGCGGTTTAGCGTCACGTACATCGCGAAGGACGAGGCCGAGGAAGACGCCCTGATGGCCGAGACAGTCAATCGGCTGAAGGGGATGAAACTCGCCTTCTGACCGAGTTCGGTCAATCCGTTTTCGCGAGACGCCACCAGGCGATCAGGAGGAACGCCGTGCCGAAGCCGACGAGGGCGAGGCAGGCGTTCGTCACGATGCCGATCTGCGGTTCGGGATTCGTGAGCAGCTGCGCGTAGGCGTCGAGACTCCAAGCGTGAGGTGTGATCCGAGTGACGGCCCGCATTTCCTCCGGCATGAGGTAGCGGGGCATGAGCGATCCGCTTATTCCGGCGAGCAGGATGACGAGCAGCGTGCCGTAGACCGACACTTGTTGTTCGGTGCGGGCGAAGGCCGCGACGAGCATGGCGAGGCCGACGGCGGCGAAGGACGTGGCGACGACGACGGGCACGAGCCATTCCGGTCGGGAGCCGAGCGGCAAGCCGAAGAGCGCAGCGCCGGCGAGAAGCAGGCCGAAGCCCTGCGCGAGCGACACGACGAGGCACGGCAGCACCTTGCCGATAAGGAGTTGCCAGCGGGCGATTGGTGCGGCGGTGAGGCGGACGATCGTACCGTGCCGGCGCTCGGCCGCGAAGAGCCAGCCGAGAACCAGCACGAGGAAGAACGCGAACGTGACGGTGTAACCCGGCACGAGCGTCTGGTAGCGCACCGCGCCGCGGCGGATGGCGCCCTTGCCGTCGGATTGATAGTTGGAAAGGTTCGCGGTCTTCGCGGCGGGCGGATCGCTCTTGGTCAGTTTCGCCCAGGTCTTGCCGCGGAAATCGTAATCCACGAAGAACCCGCTGATCCCCTTTTGCATGGCGTCGCCGATCGACTTTAGTAGGGCCGGTGGCAGCAGGTCGATGCCGGCCACATAGTTCTTCATTTTGTCCATGAACGCCGGCGTGCCGATCATCTCGAACGCCTGGCCGATCATCCACGGGATGACGACACGCATCAGCGCCACTTGCACCACCTGTTCGACGACGGCCGCGGCGACTTCCTGCGTCGGGTCGCGCAGCACCGTCACGCCCACCTTGCCGGTGTTCATTCCATCGCGGTAGAGCGGATTGATGGGGTTCTTCTTGAGGGGTTCGCCGACGAATGAACAGCGGTGCATCCGGTCGCTGAAATCGGATTCGAGCACGATCACGACGGCGCGCTCGCCGGAGCGGACCAGCCGTTCCGCTTCTTCGCGCGTGGCGATGGATTCGACCTTGATGTCCGCCGTGCCCGCGAAGTCGTCCAGGAGAAACTGCGACCAAGGTCGATCGGGGAACGGGCCGGCGTCGGCCGGCAGTCCGACGTCGAGGTTCACCACCGAGATGCGGAGTTGCTCCTTCTTGTTCGGGTCGAAGGCGCCGCCGACCGTCACTCCCAGAACGAGCACGAGCAGAATCGGCATGACGAGGAGAATGACGGCGGCGCGAGGATCTCGCCGGATCAGCGTGAGGTCTTTGGCGGCGAGGGTCAGGATCGCGCGCATCGCGGGATTCCGGTACGGTCGTGCAATGCAGATGTCTTATCGAAGCGGATTGCGGTCACGGTTGCGACATCGGTCGATGGTGCCGAAGGGCGGCCGGGAAATCCCGATTCAGCAGGTGCGCAACGGCGCGGAGGCGGGCGATGTCGTCGCCGGGACGGAGCGATTCCGCTTGGGCAATCGCGGCGAGTGCCATGTCCGGCCAACCCTTCGCCAACTCGCCGGACGCATGGGCGAGCAATGCTGCGCGGTCGGACTCCAGTCGGAAAAGTAACGAAAGATCGGCCGAGCAGCGGCGGCAGTTCGGTCCGGCGTCGTTCGACGCGCGGCAACACGGGCAGGCGACGGTAGGCATCGGATCGTTGTAGCGGCTATTTGGTTTTCACGCTGGACATGCCGCCGTCGAGGCTCAGGATCTGGCCCGTAACCCAAGAAGTGGCGGGGTCGAGCAACCAGGCAATGGCGGTGGCGACGTCGGCCGGTTCCCCGATGCGGCCGAGCGGATGCATGGCCGTGGTGGCCTTGAGCGCCAGTTCGTTGGAAGTGATCTTCGCGGCGAGCGGCGTGCGCACGAGTGCCGGGGCGATGGCGTTCACGCGGATGCCCTTGGTGGCATAGGTGGCAGCGGCGGCGAGCACGAGGCCGTTCACGCCCCCCTTCGCCGCGGCGATCGCCTCGTGATTCGCCAGGCCGATCTTCGCCGCGACGGACGATGCCAACACGATGGAACCGCCGGTCGCCGTCATCGCCTTCGCTGCGGCGCGGAGCACGTAGAACGCGGTGTTCAAATTCAGTGCGATCGTATCCCCGAATTCGAAGTCGTTGGTCTGGTGCGCCGGTTTGAGGAGGATCGATCCAACGAGGTTCGCGGCCCCCGACAGACGGCCGAACGTGGCGACGGCTTTATCGAAGAACAGATCGACCTCTTCGGAGTTCGTGGCGTCGAGCGGAAAGCCTTGGACGGCGATCCGGTGGCTCTTGCGGAGTTCGACGGCGAGCGACTCGAGCCGTTCGGCGTCGCGGGCGCCGAGGAAAAGGCCGGCACCGCAGGCGGCCAGCGTGCGGCAGAGTTCCGCGCCGATCCCGCCGGTCGCGCCGATAATCGCATAGGTGGGAGTGCTCATGGTCCTTTTTGGGTGTGTCTGTCGCGGGGTGGGGTGTGATTTATGGATTCGTCGCCATGCAAGGTTTGTCGCGGCCCTTCCAGCCAACCGGTCGGCCGACCAGTGTACGAACCGTCGCGTACCATTGGATGCCGACGAGCGCGAGAATGCCAACGGGATGCAGGAGCGCACCGAGCCACGATTGGCGGAATCGCACGGCGGCGTGCAGTCGCGGGGCGAGCGCCAGGGCCGCGGCCGGGGCGGCCCATGCGGTGAACGGCAGCAACACGAACGGCAGCACCTGACCGCTCAGCAACAGGGCCGTGCTGAACAGGATCAACCGGGGCGCGCCGAGGCCTTCGCGGGCATTCTTCGCCAGGCCGTTCCAGACTTGTCCGGCCGTCCGGTACATGCGGCAGGTTGCGAGGCCGGTCACGTCACACAGGTCGGTCATCAAGCCGCATTCGCGATACGCGCGGGGCAGTCGCAAACCGTCGTGGAACGAATCACGAACCCGCGGATGTGCGTGCCCACCAACGTGCACATAAGCGTCGCGCGTGGTCAGGAACCATTGCCCACAGCCGGCACCCAGGCCGGGGAGCACCGTTTTCCGCATCCGCGAAAACGGCAGAAAGCCCAGCAGCAGAAAGTGAATCAAAGGGATGACGAGTTTTTCGAGTAATGTTCCCGTCTCCTGACGCGGGAAACCGCTGACCAGGGCCGCGCCGGATTGCTCCCGGAACACCGCCATCCGTGCAAGGGCGTCCGGTGCAAGCCGCACGTCCGCGTCGAGGAATGTCAGAACCGGGTGCGACGCGAGTTTCGAAAGTTCGTGACAGGCGTGCTGCTTCCCGCTCCAGTCGGCCGGCAATGGTGGAGCGAACGCGAGTCGGACGCGGCTATCGCGCTCCGCGATGGCCCGAACGATCTCCGCGGTGCGATCGGTCGAACCGTCGTCGAGCACGATGCATTCCAGTTCAACGTTCCGATTGGCGAGCACCGACTCGACACACGCCGCGATGCCGGCTTCCTCGTTTCGCGCCGGAACGAGCACGGAAACCTCCAAGGATCGCGTCGGCGCCGGCGGGGGTCGAAACAGCGTGACGTTGCGGAAGTACAGGAGAGCCGGAAGCGCCGCGAAGGCGAGCGCGACAAGGGCGATCGGGATCACGGCGCACCTCCGTGCGTCGGATCGAAGCGTTTCCCGCGAACGGCCGACTTCAGTCGACGCCAGAGATCGTAAACGCCACCTATGCCGGTTCGACCCTGGATCACCGTCGCGAAGCGCGCAGGGTCGCGGGACCGCGAATCCTCGGCCAGTCCGTCGAGCGTTACCGTCAGTGCGGCCTCGATTCGTTGCGATTGTTCTTTCGCAACTCCCCCGACCGGTAACGCAGCGCCGACGCGCGCGAGGGCTTCCGGCGCGCGTTCGTTCCAGAATCCCATTTCCAGCGCCACTGGCACGACCCAGCCCGTGGCCATGGCCGCGGCGAGATGGCCGACTCCCGGGCGGAGGCCCAACGGCCGCGTGCGCACATCCACGAATGTCCCTTGGGCCGTGACCCATAACGCGTGTCGCGGGCGTTCCAGCACGGCGCGGCCGTTGCGAAGGAATGCAGCGGCACCCCGGCGGGAGTCCAGATCGATGCCGAATATGCCGGCTTTCGCGAGGATCGGATATTTCGCCAACATTCGGGCGTCGATCACGCCGAAATGGGCATAGCCGGCGAGTTGCCGACTCAGAACGAATGCCAGGAGCGGATCCCACCACGACGGGTGGTTCATGGCGACGAGGACGGGTGCGCCGTCGGTCGGCCACGGCGCGGACGCCCGCGACACCCGCACCGCGTGGCAGTGCTTGCGAAGGTACGGAGCGGCGACGCGATCGCGGACGAAGTCGAACCACCAGGCCGAGCGCGGCGGCAGCGGGTACGGCATGCCGCCATGATAGACACCGCGCGGGACGGTTTCACCATCGTTGCCCCGCTCGAGATCCCTAAAATCAGGAGTAGGTTTCGAGCGATCCCCGCCATGCCGCCCGTGTTCCGCGGAACCTGTTCGCAATGTGGTTACGAGTCGCCGGTGTTTTCCTCCGGCGGATTCGCGATCATGGTCACCGACCGAGACGAAGACCGCCGCCGCCGTGCCGGAGAATCGGTCCCTGTCGTCTTGCACCCGTTTGCGGAATTCGTTTTGGACGAATTCGGGCTATCGTTCCACTCGGCGGCGTGGGGTGGCCAGCTGGTGGAGGTCCAATCGCTGATTTGTCGCGATTGCGGCCGAGGTTCCGAAGTCCGTCGCCTGACGGCGGGCGGCGTCGCGATCGGTTGCGGAGGCTGTTCGGCGATCGCGCTGAGCGGACTCGTAGCCGGCACCACGGCCGCGTTCGCCCTCGGCAATCCGTTCCTCGGTGCCGGGACGGGCGTGGCTTTTTGCGTGCTCACCGCCGCTGCCACCGAGTTCGGGGCCGATCGATTTGTCCGCCATCGCTATCGGGAACGAGCCGCAGCCGTGGATACGCCTCGCATGTGTGCGCATTGCGGCAGTTGGAACTGTGTCCGCCCCGGCCCGCGCGGCGGCCCCTTCCCCTGCCCCGACTGCGGGGAGACCGCAGTACGTCTGGTCCAGGTCGCCCGGTCCGGCGGCGCGTAACGACCCGAATTTGTTGCTTGTTTCCGGGACAGGATTTCGGCATAATCGCTGTTGAACTTCCCACTCCCCGGGCACTTCGCATGCAATCCTCCAAACGACCGGCGTGGATGCCGTTGGCGGTCTTCGTTCTGTGTGTCTTCGGAACGCTGGCCCTGGCACAACCGCCGGGTTTCCCGCGTCAGCCGCCGGCCGGCTTCGGCCCGATGGGCCCTCCCGGCACGCAACAACCACCCGGCGTGCAACCTCCCGGCTATGGCCCCGGCACACGCCAGCCGCCAGCCGGCTTCGGACCTATGGCACCGGGCTCACCCGCCAACAGCGGAATTCCCGGTGGTCCGCCGGCCGGGTTCGGCCCCATGGGCGGAGACAACACCGTGCCGATGGGCCCGCCGAACGCGGGAATGCCGAGAATGGGAACGCCAAATGCCGGCATGCCGCAAATGCCACAGTTCGGCGGTATGCAAGAAATTTGGATCTGTGAAAAATGCAAACATGAATGGCCGAAAGTCGGCGGGGTCACGCCGACTTCTTGCCCGAAATGCAATGCCAAATTCGGTTACGTCCGTAATGCCGACGGTACCACGACCACCACAACATACGGCCGACTTGGAGGAGCAAAACTCTACATCTTCCTCGTCATCGTCGCCATTTCCGTCATCGCGGCGATCATCAAAGGGATCATGGCCGCGGCGTCCGGCGGCGGTTCGCGGAAAAAGAAGCTCAAGAAGAAGAAACCGATGCGCCGCCCCCGCGACGACGATGACTATTGATCGGAAGTGAACCGGAAGACCGGCGACGAACGTCGCCGGGGTTTTCATTTGGCCAGGAACTTCCCGACGACCTGCAGAAACTCGTCGTTGCTCTTCGTCTTGCCGAGTTGCTTGATGAGCGACTCCATGGCTTCCGGCGGTTTCATCTGCATCAGGCTCCGCCGCAGCAAATTGATCCGTTCGAGTTTCTCCGGCTCGATGAGTCGCTCTTCCTTGCGCGTTCCGGATGCGCCCAGGTCGATCGCCGGGTAGATGCGTTTCTCGGCGATCCGGCGATCCAGCACCATTTCCATGTTTCCGGTGCCCTTGAATTCCTGGAAGATCACGTCATCCATGCGACTTCCGGTCTCGATAAGGGCGGTGCCGAGGATGGTCAGCGTTCCGCCCTCGTCGAAGGCCCGGGCCGAGCCGAAGAGCCGCTTCGGAATCTCCATCGCCCGGCTGTCGACGCCGCCACTCATCGTGCGACCACTGCCGGAATGCTTGTTGTAGGCCCGCGCCAGCCGCGTCAGGCTGTCGAGCAACACGAGCACGTCCTTCCCCTGTTCCGTCAGCCGCTTGGCGCGTTCGATGCACAATTCCGCCAAGCGCACGTGGTGAATGGTCTCCATGTCGGACGACGACGCGACCAGTTGAAACCGGTCCGCGCCGTTGCCGTCGGCGGGGACGAACCCCTTCATCATCCGGCGCATTTCCGTCACTTCCTCGGGGCGTTCGTCCACGAGGAGGATGATGAGGTGCATTTCGGGGTGGTTCTTGGCGACGGCGGCGGCGATGTGCGTGAGGAGAATCGTCTTGCCGGTGCGGGGCGGGGCGACGATCAACCCGCGCTGCCCTTTCCCGATCGGCGTGAACAAATCCATGACGCGAGTGGTCAAGACGTCGGGTGTCGTTTCGAGGCGAATGGCGACGCGCGGATCCACGGCCGTCAGTTCGTCCCACCTGCGCCGCTTGAAGTCCCTCGGATCGCCCCCTTCGATCGCTTCGATGCCGGCCAGTCGCGGGCCTTGGCCCCGGCGCGGCGGCTCCAGCAACCCCGTGAGCGCAACGCCTTCGGCAAGGTTGAACTTGTCGATGAGTTGTCCGGGTACGTAGGGATCTTCCGGGGCAGTGCGGAAGTTGCGGGCGGGGCTTCGCAGGAAGCCGTAGCCCTTCGGGTGGCGTTCAAGAACGCCCGAGAAGGTCGGGGCCGGTTGCATTGGACTCACGTTCCGGGGTCGGTCAAACTACGTCGAACGAGAACGGCACTTGCGGGCAAGCGATTCGCAGGATGAATGCGATTGTAAGCGCGCAAACCGCAATGGGGTAGAAAAATCCGCGATTCCGGTGCGAGATGGCCGGACGCGCCGCCCGGAATGTAAAATCAATCGCGAACGGATTCCCTCCTCTTTCGGGTGAACCATGGCGGAACCGATCCTCATCGGCAAGAGCACGCACGAGATCCAACTGCTGCCGAAAATGGCGAACCGCCACGGCCTCGTTGCCGGCGCCACGGGCACCGGCAAAACCGTCACGCTCCAGCGCATGGCCGAGGGCTTCAGCCGGCTCGGCGTCCCGGTCTTCCTCGCGGACGTGAAAGGCGATCTCTCCGGCCTCAGCCGGATCGGGTCCGACGCCAACGCCAAAGTTGCCGCGCGCATCGAACAACTCGGCCTGAAGGTTTCCTTCGAATACTCCCCCTGCCCCGTCGCCTTTTGGGACGTCTTCGGCGAACAGGGCCATCCCGTCCGCACCACCATTTCCGAGATGGGGCCGTTGCTCCTCTCGCGATTGTTGGAGTTGAACGACACGCAGGCCGGCGTCCTCCAGATCGCCTTCAAAGTCGCCGACGACAACGGCCTCCTGCTGCTCGACCTCAAGGACCTCCGCGCGATGCTCCAACACATCAGCAGCATCGCGAAGGAACTCACCGCCGAATACGGCAACGTTTCCGCCGCGTCCGTCGGCGCCATTCAGCGCGGTCTGCTCCGCCTCGAAGAGCAGGGCGGCGACAAGTTCTTCGGCGAGCCGGCGCTCAATCTCGAAGACTTCCTCCAGGTGGGCCCGAAGGGCCGCGGCGTCATCAACATCCTCGCCGCCGACAGACTCCTGCAAAGCCCGCAACTCTACTCGACCTTCCTCTTGTGGATGCTCTCGGAGTTGTTCGAGTCGCTTCCCGAAGTCGGCGACGTCGAAAAGCCGAAGATCGTCTTCTTCTTCGATGAAGCGCACCTGTTGTTCAACGACACACCGAAGCCGCTACTGGAGAAGATCGAACAAGTGGTCCGGCTCATTCGTTCGAAAGGCGTCGGCGTCTACTTCGTCACGCAAAACCCGCTGGACGTGCCGGACACCGTGCTGGCCCAACTCGGCAATCGGGTGCAACACGCCCTCCGCGCGTTCACGCCGCGGGACCAGAAAGCCGTCGCCGCCGCCGCGCAGACGTTCCGCCAGAACCCCAAGCTCGACGTGGAGGAAGCGATCACGCAACTCGGCGTCGGCGAGGCGCTCGTTTCGTTCCTCGACGAAAAGGGTACACCGACGGTCGTCGAGCGGGCGTTCGTGGTACCGCCCGGTACTTTGATCGGCCCCATTACCCCCGAACAACGCAAGGCAGTCATCGAATCGTCAACCGTGTTCGGGGTCTACGAGAAGATGATCGACCGGGAGTCGGCGTACGAAATCCTGAAGGGCAAGGCCGCCCCGGACTCGCTGCCGGCAACCGGCGACACGGCCGCGAAACGGGCCGAATTCGAGCGGAAGCAGGCGGAAGCGAAAGCCGCGGCCGAAGCGGCGGCGGCGGCGAAAGGGCCCAAGCGGGACGGGGTGGTCGTAAGCGTGGCGAAGAGCATGGCGCGATCCGTGGGCACCGCCGTCGTCGGCATAATCAAGCGCGGCATCATGGACACGCTGTTCAAGAAGTCGCGGTAGCTGCGCGTTCGTGATCCCACTCGGCGGCGCATTGACAGGCCAGAAGCGCCAGTTCGAATTCCCGTACGTCCTGAAAGCGATCCTCCCTACGTTTCTCCAACGATCGCAAAAGCACCGCGTCCAGATCGGCGGGGATTGTTTCGCGAAGCGAAGGCGGCGGAGTATTCAGGTGTGCGGCGAGGACTTCGACGACTGCCTTGGCATCGAACGGCGGCCGGCCGCACAACAGGAAATAGAGCGTCGCACCCAAGGCGTAGATGTCGCTGCGGCCGTCGACCGGCTCGCCCCGTGCCTGCTCCGGCGCCATGTAGTGCGGCGTACCGAGGATCGCCGTCTCGTGCGTCAACTTGCCGGAGTCGGTCAACCGGCCCGGATCGAACACAAGACCGAAGTCCAGCAGTTTGGCAACGTCTTTCAATCCGCCACGCTCGGCTGCCATGATGTTGGAAGGCTTGATATCCCGGTGGATCAACCCCCGCGCGTGCGCCTCCCGCAACGCCCGGCAGACCTGCGCGATCAGGAACACCGCCCGCCCCGGCGGCAGCGGACCCTCGCGTTTGACCAAGTCGTAGAGATTCGAACCCGGCAGGTACTCCATCACGAAGTAGAACGTGCCGTCGGGCGTGTGGCCGTAGTCGTACACCTCGACCGAATTCCAGTGCGTCAACGTCGCGAGGATCTTGACTTCCCGCTCGAAGCGGGCGAGCAGGTTCGGATCGGTCGATTTGTCGGGGCGGATCACCTTGATGACGCTGGGCCGCTTGAGCAGGCGATGTTCGGCGAGGAAGACTTCGCCCATGCCGCCGCGACCGATCGGCTCGCGAAGCAGATACTGGCCGAATTGCCGCGCTTCGAACGCTTCCTTGCGGAGCGCACCGCTCTGGGCGGACCCGTACGCCGCGATACACGTGCCAATGACCCCCCATACGAGGAATTGAATGTGCATGTAAGCGGTGCGGTCCCAAGTCAGCGATTCGATGGCGTAGACCGCGAACACCGTCACGAGCATCGGGATCGTCATCGTGCCGAGGCCGAATACCAGCGCCCGCAGCCAGGACATGGGAACGAGGACCGGAAACGCGGCGATCAACCCGAACCACGGCAGAAACGCCGTATTCGCCACGATCAGTTGGAAGTTGATGGACCATTCCAGTCCCCGGATATCGGGCTTTTGCACTTCATAGCGCAGGTAGTCGAATTGCGTGGCGCCGAGGATCACCCAGGCGAGCGCGACCGTGGCGGACTGGGCCAGACGCAAGTGCGACCGGGACGGTACGACCGCGCGGCGAACCGACAGGAACAACATCGCCTGCACGAGGACACCGAACGCAAGGACCCACCGTTGGTACTCCACGCCGCCGCGGGAAAAGAGGATAAGATCGCGCAGGAGGTGGCCTGCGTAAGCCACGAGAAACACGATGCACGCGCGGGCGAACCGTCGCGCGAGCAATCGATCGAACTCGCGGGACTCGTCCGGCGCGGCCCCGCGGACCAGTTTCGGCCCCGGGACCGGCGCTTCGGGCGGAGTTGGAGCATCCTGGACGGACGACGCAGATTTGTAGAGTTCGGTCGCCAGACCCGGTTGCGAAGTCATGGCTCAGATATTAGCCGAACGAACCGGTCGAGGGCACGGGAATCTTGATGTCGAATCGATCCAAAACGCAAAGCGGGTACCGACTCATGGCCATTCCGGTTAGGCCTTGTTGAAAATGGCGACCGCCCTGCCGGGGATCGCCTCGATAGCATTTACAAATCGCCGGTGTGTTTCAATCACTCCTTGTCCGCGCCCGGCTTCTTGGCCTCATCCTTCTTCTTCGGATCGACCTTCTTCGGGTCTTCCTTCTTCTTCGGATCGACCTTCTTCTTCGGTTCTTCGGTCGGCTTCACGAAGTCGGTGATCTTGCGATATTCCTCGGCCGAGATCGACTTGTCCCGGTTCTTGTCCAGTTTGGAGAAGATGACCGCGAGTTGGGTATTGTTAGCCCGTCGGGCGTCGCGGTTGACGTTCGGCAGAAACGCGAACTCGTCAGCGGTCACCTTGCCGTCGGAATCGGCGTCGAGTTTAGCATACTGTTTGTCAACGACGGAGGTGTCGGCCTTCTTCTCGTCTTTTTTCGCGTCCTTTTTCTCGTCGGCCGCGCCGACGACCAAGGCGAAACCGGAAAGCAGGAGAGCGAAGGCGAGTGAACGGTAGATCATGGCTGGCTCCGGGAAAGGTCCGATTCCGACATCCTACCCCGGATACGGCCGTCGGTCACTTCTGTTTTTCAGTCGAAGATTCATCCAGCAACGTACCCAGCGCGGCGCGATAGCGCGCGTGCCAGCGGTGCCAGGCCATAACTTCCTGCACGAGATCGGCGCGGGCCTTGTACCACTCCAATTCCAGCGGAAGGCGATCGAACGGTTTGTTCTCCTTCGCGGCGGAGTCGATTTTCGCCTTCCACGATTCGGCGCGGCCCTTGGCGAGCGCGATCCGTCGCGCCGCGCCGTCCATCTGCAGCGCGGCCGTGCGCACCTCGGCGGCCGCGAGTTTTTCGCGGTCCGCGATCAGGTCGAACAACTGCTGCTTGCGAATCTCGATCTCGGCTTGCGAAGCGGACTTCCATTCGGCCAGAAACTTCTCACTACGCGATGCGGCCAGCCCCGATGGAATCGCGGGCGCGGCCGCGCCGGCGAGGGCGTGCATGGTCTTCAACTGCTCGCCGAGGATTGGCAAAGTGTCGGCGTTCGCTCCCAGGTAAAGGGCGCGGAGGAATTGCAGATCGGCCCGACGTTCGAGCGCGCGGGCAACGGCCGCTTCCTTGTCCGGCGCGGCCAAGGCGACCTCGAACGGTCCGATCGGCCAGAGTCTCTCGGTCCCCTTCACCGGCAGCCCCAGCCGCGATTGCAGATCGACGTTCAGCAGCTTGATACCGGCTTCGGCAGATTCAAGCTCCCCCAGCAGCTTGGCGCGCTGCCGTGTGAGTTCGTCCTCGTCCGGTACGGGCAGACCCGCGGCCCGCAACCGCGGCGCGAGCGCCCGCAAGTCGTCGAAGGATTTCAATCCATTGGCCAGCAGTTCCGTTCGTGCTTCGGCGTCGGCGAGTTGGTAATACCGATCGAGCGACTCCGCGGCGTCGCGGTGGCGCGCCTCGAGCGCGGCGAGCCGGCGTAGTTCCCGCAGCAGTTCGTCCCGTGCGCCATAGGGGCAATCGCGCTTGCCCAACAACACGTGGATCGACGGTTTCTCGTTCTCGCGATCCAGCAGGTTCCCGAATCGCGATTGCTTCGCCGCGAGCAAAATGCACGAACGATCGTCCAGCCCGCGAAAGGACGACGCGTTCGCGGCGAACAACCGGGCGGGATCGGCGGTCTTCGCGTCCAGCGCCGGCACGTTCGCCAGCGTCGGCTCAATCCGATTCGGTTTGACCGGCGCAAGCGCGATTTCCCCCTGCGGCGACGTCGGGCGCGGCGAAGCCGGCGACACGACCACCGACGGACCGTGGCAGCCAACCGCGAAGATCAAAAGGAACCAGCCGGCCGCGCGCGGCATTCCCGCCCTCCGTGCGGATCGACACTCCCCGTTACCATCGGCCGGCAAACTGGAGAAACTTTGGCGGGAATTCGGATTCTCCGGGTCGAATCTGACGAAGCGCGAAGCCCGCCGCTTTGCCCAGATTGCCCCGATGCCGTTGACGCCCCCCCATTGCACGGGCTAGCATGCCACGGTGCGAACACTTTCGATTCCGACGGCCACCGCATTCCTCTCCGGCCGAATCGATCGAACGAGGGATCTCCGATGGCCGACACGACGACGCGGAATGGCGAACTCAAGAACCGCGTCCAGCAGTTGCGACTGAACAACCAACTCGGCACCGACCGGGGCGGCGGTCGGGGCGGCGCCACGTGGCTGCCATGGATTCTTTCCCTGGTGCTTGCCGTCACCTGGGCCGGCGTCGGCATCCGCTCCTACCGCAACGCGCCCGTAAACGATCTGGTCGACCCGAATGGGACGAGCGATCCGGATCGCGCAAAGGAATCGTCCAAGACGATTCAGGTACCCAATCCGTCCACGCCAGTCGTCGCCGGTACGATTGAAGTGGAAGTGAAGGGCTACCTCGTGCCGGCCCAACAGATCGCGGTCAGCCCGATCGACGTCGGCGGTCGCGTGGTCGAACTCAACGTGGTCGAGGGCAAGTTCTTTCGCAAAGGGGAAATCCTCGCGAAGCTCGAAGACACGAACTACCAGGCGCAGGCGGCCGAGGCCAAGGCGGCCTTGGTGTCGGCGCAAGCCCGGTTGGAGAACGCGAAGCAGCGGCTCGCGGGTTTGCAACCGGAATCGGTCCGCAAGGTTGAGATCGTGCAGGTGGAGGAGGAACTGAAAGAAGCCGAGGCCCAGCGCAGCCGGATGGCGGACGAACTGGCTCGGCAGGAGAAGCTTGGAGTCGCGGCGTCGGAGCGGGAGATGAAACAGGCCCGGTTCGACTTGCAGGCGAACGACGCGCGCGTGCGACGGCTCAGCGCGACCCTGGCGATCCTCAAGGAAGGGCCCCGCCGCGAGCAGAAGGCGGCAGCGGAGGCGGAAGTCGCGGGCGCCGATGCCGAGGTCAAGGTCGCCACCGCCCGCATGGCGCAGGCGCAATGGCGGCTCGACAACTGCATCATCCGCGCGCCGATCGACGGCACGATCCTCTCCAAAAAGGCCGAACTCGGCAACCTCGTCAATCCGATGGCATTCTCCGCCAGCTCGTCAGGCGGCGGTGCCGTCTGCGACATCGCCAATCTCGCCGATCTCGAGGTGGATCTGGAAATTCCCGAACGGGATATTCGCAAACTCCGCCTCGGCCAGCGCTGCCGCATCAAGGCCGATGCCTTCTCGGAACGGACCTACGAGGGCGCACTCGACCGGATCATGCCGATTGCCAATCGCGCGAAGAGCATCGTCAGCGTGCGCGTGAAGGTGAAGCTCCCGGAAGGAGAAATACCGGGCACGTATCTCAAGCCCGAAATGGGCGCGATCGTCTCGTTCCTCGCGGACGAGGGGAAGTGACCGAGTGTCGTTTAGATTTGGACCCGCCGATTGTAAATCCACCACTCCGTGAGCACCACGAGCAGACCAATCACCACCGCGATCTTCCAGAGGTCGCGGGGTTGCTTGCGCGCGTCGCCCGCAGCGACCGTCTCGGCACCGATGCGGATTTCGGTCGTCGGCTCGAGATCGCTTTCATCGTGTTCAGCGGTCGCTGAAAGGTTCACGGAAAAGCGCCGGCCCACGATGCGGTTCGTGCCCGGTTCGATCCACGTCGCCCGGTAGACACCGATTTGATCGGTTTCCGTAAAGGTGAACTCAGGCCGCGACACCGTCCGCTCGAAGGAGCGTGTCGCGCCGTCCGGCTTGCGCACTTCGATCCTCCGCACCGCGCCGGTCGCCAGCGATTTCTCCTGCCCCGGCGCGTTCGGGTCTTCGGTCGACGCGTCCCGGACGTTGCCGAGGATCACGATGACGTTCCGCGTGAAGAGCACGAAGCTGGGATCGAGCGGCCAGAGCGTGTTCCATTCCGTCGCGCTGACGAGTAGGGGAAAACACATGACGAGGTCGGTGAACGGCCCGCGCGGCACGCCGGCGATCAACACGTGACCGCCGGCAGCTTCGAGCAATTTCTGCGTGCCGTTCGGCAGTTTTGGCAGCTGGAACGCCTCGTCGATGGCGATGTCGTACAGGCCGCGCAGGTTCCGCATGATCGGGTGGCGGTCGAGCGCGCCCTGCACGCTTGGCCCTTTCATCGAAATCACTCTCAGCGGTTCGTCCCGCTGCGCGGCCAACTTGAACGGCGGCGGCGGATGGCCGATGAACCACGTGTTCGCGTTCGGCATCTGGTGCTCCGCGACCGGCCCACAGCGATCGAAGATCACCAGATCGTACTTCCCCTCGCGCACCGGGTTGCCGTACTTCGCGTCGTCGCCGATCGCGGTCGGCGGCTCCCAAGTCGTCTCCGCGATCGCCTTGTGTGCGGGGCTGTCGAAGAACGCGCGGAGCAGCTTGTTGTTGTCCGGCGAGAGGACGAGCACCTTGGCGCGCCGAACGACGCCGAGCACGAGCCAGGCTTCGTCGTCCGCGGGCAGCGCGTCGTTCGCCCCCTCCAACCGGGCGCGCAGCGTGAGGTCCGCTCCTTCTTCGAGTTCGGGCAGAAAGAATTGCACCGCCTTCCCGGCCGGGTTCTGGTCCCGCTTCGCGGCCGGGCGGATCGTACGCGAGTACGCTCGCTGGAGTTCGCCGTCCGAGTTCAGGATTTCCAGACGTACGACCATTTTGTCAACGGGTTTGTCCCGGTAGTTGCGAACGAACGCAGTGACGGTGACTTTGCGCGGATCGTCTGCGTCACGCTCGCTGACCGTAGGCGTTGGATCGGCCGGATCGTTCTCGGCGTCGTTCGGGAACGGCGCGATCCAGCCGCGATCGACGGTGAGCCGGGCGAGGGCGAGATTGTCCGAACCGGTAGCCGGCGGAACGTGATAGGTGAGGTTCAGGTTCGTGAGGGCAAACTCTGCCGGCGTTGGAAACCGGCCGTCCGAAAACAAATGGACATCGGCCGGCACTCCCTCGGTCGGCACGTACTGCCGCTCCTTGCCGGGTTCGACGCCGCCGGGCACGGTCGCCTCGTTCTCCGTCGACTTGACGGGGTTCGCGAGGCTGGCCGCGAGGCCAAGCGCCTCCTCGATGCGTGTCGGCTTCTGCGTCGGCTCTACGGCGCGGACGGCGGCGCGCAACTCCGCGCGGTTGTTCGTGTACGACTGGCGGATCTCGGCCGTGGAGTTGAAGACGATGACCATGCCGGTGTCGTCGTCGGTGGCGGCGTCGATCTCACGTAGCGCCTGCTGCTTCGCCCAATCGAGCCGGCTGGGGGCCACGTCGGTGGCGGACATGCTCGCGGAGTTGTCGAGGATGAGGATGTAGTGCTGGCCGCCGAAGATCGAGCCGTGCAGGCGCGGACCGAGCACGGCATACACGCACAGCATCGCCGCGAGCAGTTGCAGGAGCAGCAGGACGTTCCGCCGCAGCCATTGCATGAGGCGGTTGACGTGCAGGTCCTCGATGCTCTTCTTCCAGAGATAGGTGGACGAAACCGACACCGGCTTGCGGCGCAGACGGAGGAAGTAGAGCAGGACGATGAGCGGGGGAACGCAAAACAGGACTATGGCGGCCGGCAGGGCGATGGCGACGCGGTGGCTGACGCCGAAGCGGGCTTCGAGCCATTCGTTGACGGGCCGGTCGTAGCCGAGCAGGTCCGCCGCGAAGACGGCAACACCCGGCAGCGAGAAGACCGCGAGAGCGAGCACGGCGAGAGGGAACAGCGAGCGCATGGTTGTTGCCTTTGAAGCCTCGGCACGATCGTGCCGAGGCTTCAATACCAATGACGATCCCAATACGTAATCACTTCAGCCATTTGTCTGCGAACTGGAGGTAGACCTTCCAGTCCTCCGTCGTCATCGCGTGCTCGCCGGCGCGGATGAAGTAGCCCAGCCGGCTGTCCACGAGTTTCCCCTCCGGCGGCATCGTGTCCGCCTCCAAGCCCTTCACGCCGTAGAGTTCGTACACCGGCGTCGCGCGCTTCTGCATGTCGAACTGACCGCTCGGGTTCGCCCACAGGTCGAGCGCCGCGTTCGTGTACAGCACCGGCCGAGGGGCACAGAGGGCCGCGAGACAGTGCTGGTCGAAGGGAAGCTTTTCCGGGGCGTCATTGAATTCCTTGAAACTCTTGCTGAACCAGTGGGGGAAGCTCGTGTTGATCCGCTTCACACCCTCCGCCTTCGGGTCGTTGTGCCGACTCGGCCCCGTCCCGCCGCAGCCGGCCTGGTGCGGAATCACGAGCGCGATCCGTTCGTCGAAGGCACCTGCCAGCAGCGCGGTCTTCCCCAACCGCGAGTGGCCGACCACTGCGATGCGCTTGGCATCGATCTCCGGCTGCGCGGTCAGGTAGTCGACGCAGCGATGCACACCCCACGCCCAACTCATGATCGTGGCCGTCGCATCGTCGGCGTCGGTCGGCGGCATCAGGGCGCGGAAGCCTTCGGCCACGTGCGGCCGGTCGGGCTGGATGTCGCCGTTGTAGAAGGTCGCCACGGCGTACCCGCGTGAGACAATGAGTTCCAGCGGCCAAACATCCGTCGCCTTGCCGCGACCCTCGGCCTTGGCTTTGTTGTCCTTCACGCCCGGATACTTCGCGTACATCCACACATCCGGAACGCGGATCTTCGGGTCGGTCGAATACAGATGGTTTCCGCCGAAGTTCGGCCCGACGAACGCCGGCACCGGCCCCTTGCGATCGTTCGGGATCGCGAGCATCAGGTAGATCGGCAACGGGTGCTTCTTGCCGAAGATTGTGAAGTGAATCTCGACTTCCCGCAGCGTCGCCTTGCCGCCGAACGCGGCTTTGTCCTCGTGGCGCATGGCCGCCGTTACCGGCACCGCGTCCGGCAGACGGCCGTACATGTACTTCTGAAACAGCTCCTTGAGTTCCGGTTTGCGGATCTTCTCCCACGCTTCCTTCGTCGCGATCTTCGTGCCGTCCTTCGCCACGAGCGGATCGGGGAAATCGGCGGCGAATACGGGCGGGGCCATGAGGAGAACTCCGACGATGGAGAGCCAGCGGACCATGGGAACGACCTCCGGGAGATGCGGTCGATTGTGACGGGTCGCAGGCGGCGCGGCAACCGTCAACGGGCGTAATGGGCCACGAGGCGTGGCAGTTCATCCTTGATGTCGAGTGAGCGAAGGCCGCCGGAAAGCTTGCCCTTGAGGAGCGCATTGAAGCCGTAGCTGTCGTCAACGATGCGAAGCGCCTCGCGGATGGCGATCGGGCGGGAGCGCTCGGGTGTCGTCAGGAGTCGACCCAGCCAGAGAGCCATGGGGAAGATCAGCACGAGCGAATCGAGACCAGGCCAGTACGGCAGGTGGAAGTTGATGGCACCGGCGAACTGAAGGGAATCGAGTTTGACGCGGAAGTAGCGCGCGAACAGTTCCTCCGACTCGGCCGGGAGCGGCCCGGTGGGGCGTTCGGCATCCTCGAAGCGGACGCCCGGCGGCAGCACGCCGTTCACGCGCGGCATCGCCCCGCCGCCCCACGCGAAGCGATAGCCGGCGAACATCCGGCCGAACCAGCCGCTCTCGGTCATCGTGCCCCGGTTCGGTCCGAGGTCCACGCGCGTATGGATAGCCGCGAGTTGGCGGAATACCGTGCGGCCGACCCAGCCCGGTGGCGGGATATTGGCGTTCGTTTCAACCTCTTCCGCCGTCGCTTCGGTCAGGACTTCGAGCAGTTCGGAAAGTCGCTGGCCGGTCACTTTGTCGAAGTGGAGTTTACGGAGCGTTCGGGAAAGCTTCAGCACGTGCCGGAGCTTGTGTTCCATCGGCACGTCGGGCGTCGAAACGATTTCGCCGATCGCCTTGGTGAAACGGTGGAGGTCGGCCCACGACACCGACTGGCCAGGCTGCAACGGCGGCGGGGGGAGTTCGGCCGGGCGCCCGCGTGGTTCCAACTCCGCGCCGTACGCCGCCGCGTCCGCCGCGTGCACGCCCATTGGGCGGCCCTTGTTCTCGGCCACCGACGGGCAAGTGAACCGCAGCCCCACGCGCCAGTGGTCGCCACCCGGCACGAGCACGAACGGATACGCCCGACACGCCAGTGGCTTCGCCGCCGAGCCGAACTTCGCATGAATGCGGCAGCGGCCGTCCTCGTTCAGGAACACGCACCCGCCGCCCGGCCGATGCGCCAGCGATGTGTTCCCCTTCACCGTCGTGAACAATTCGACTCCGGAGAACCCCGGCTCGTTCGCCCACCCCTGCCCGTCTATCCGTTGGCGTTCTTCGTCCGAGAGCGGCACCGCGTACGTGCGGCAGCAATCGGAGCAGCCGTGGCAGTCCCAATTCTGAAGCACTGGCAGCGACCGGATCGGCAAGGGCATGAGCTATTTTTCCGGATTCCACTCGAGATGATCGAAAAAGGTCTTCACGTCGCCGGCGTCCGGTGTCAGGAACGCCCCTTCCACCGCCGCCACGAAGGCGAATCGCTCGATGCGATACACTCGCACGATCCGCCGCGTGTTCTTCTCCGCCATCTGGAAGACGAATTCCCGCCCCGGACGCCCGGGCAAACGGACCTCCCGGGGCTCCGAAGCGAGCGTGCCGCCCGACGCCTCGGTCGCCTTGACCTTCGCGGCTTCGAAGAACTTGTCGTCCGGTTGTTCGTTCAACTCCGCCGGCTGGCGACCGTGCGCGATCGTGAAGATCGCGGTATCCTCGGGCGCGTCGGTGCGGAACGTCTTCAATGTCCAATCCGCCAGCGGCGAACCGTCTTCTTCCTTCATCCGCCCCGGCACGCGGGCCGCAAATTTTCGATCCGGGGCGACGAAGCGGATCCAACGGTCCTCGTTCGCACGGCCCACCATCTTCCGAAGCGACTCGACCCACTCCGCCTTCAGGAAGTACAGCATCCCGGCGAAGAAATGCATGACGAGCATAAGCGCGAGGATGGCTTTCACGCGCGTGCCGAAAGACCAGTCTTCCACGAGGACCATTCCGAGACACAGACCAGTGGACGCGAGGGCGATCGCCATCGGCAAGGCGAACGTGAAGATCGCTTCCTTGCCGGTCAGCGTCGGGCCGAGAATCCACAACAACGGAATGACGAACGGCAGCAGGGCCAATCCGAACAGGACGTTCGCAGGCCCCTTGTGTTCCCCCGGATCGTCCGGTAGGTCGTCCCATTCGCCGCGAGTCGACGGAAACACCGTCGGAACTTCGAGTTCCTCCGATTCCGCGACGAACCGTTCGCGACAGCTGGGGCAGGCGACCTCGCGATGGAGGGCGGAGTCCGCTACGCGGGAGAATTGGCCGCAATTTGGGCATCGGACGGCGACAGACATGTTGTGTAGGTTACAGATCCGCAGGGTCGGGGAATCGAAAAAAAAATCTCGTTCCCGACTTGGCGAATTTCCCGCGAGTTCGTTGAATGATCGTTCCCACCGACGGATGTCGGGAGCGAGGATTGTATGCCGACGATTAATCAACTGACGAAAAAGCCGCGCAAACCCCAGCGGTCGAAGCCGCGCCACCCGGCCATGCAAGGCTGCCCGCAGAAGCGCGGCGTCTGCACGGTCGTGAAAACGATGACCCCGAAGAAGCCGAACTCGGCTCTGCGGAAGGTCGCGCGGGTCCGCCTCAGCACCGGCGTCGAAGTGACGGCGTATATTGGCGGGGAAGGCCATAACCTGCAGGAACACTCGATCGTGCTGGTCCGCGGTGGCCGCGTCCGCGACCTGCCCGGCGTGCGTTACCACATCGTCCGCGGCGTGCTCGACTGTCAGGGCGTTCAGGACCGCAAGCAGGCCCGCTCCAAGTACGGCGCCAAGGCCGAAGGCAAATAACACCGGCACTATTGCGAAATTGAGGACTCTTTTCGATGGCCAGCAAGAGCCGAACCGCGAGCTACGAGAAGCTTGCACCCGATACGCGATACAACTCGCTGCTTGTCAGCAAGTTCATCAATTGCATCATGTACGACGGCAAGAAGGCGACGGCGACCCGCGTGGTGTACGACGCCTTCGACCAGATCAAGAAGCGCATGCCGGACGTCGATCCGGTCGAGGTCTTCACCGGCGCGATCAACAATGTCAAGCCGTCCCTCGAAGTCCGTTCCCGCCGGGTCGGTGGTGCGAACTACCAGGTCCCGATGCAGGTGAAGGCCAAGCGCCAGGAGTCGCTGGCGATCCGCTGGATTCTCGCCGCGATCCGCGCCAAAGCCGGCCGCCCGACGTCGCTCCGCCTCGCCGACGAACTCATGGCCGCCTTCCGTCGCGAAGGGGAAGCCATGGCCAAGCGCGAACAGACGATCAAAATGGCCGAAGCCAACAAGGCCTTCAGCCACTTCGCCTGGTAACGAGTTTCCGATTCATCGACGGCCGGTTCGCGGGTGGGCGAACCGGCCGTTCGCGTTTTCCGGCCTCCAAACGACCGATTCACTTCGCGTTGACCGCTTTCCCCGCACCGGGTATCACCAGACCGCCGATGGATCCGGCAGGACCGCCGGAGGAGATGCCGTGCGCAGGAAAACCCGTTCCTACTTGCTCGCGGCCGCCTTGGTCTTCGGGTTGCTCGCCATCGCGGGCGGTGCCGTCGGTGCCGTCCTGAAGCAGGAACCCGACTTCTACAGCCGGCTCGGCGAAGGCAACGACTGGACGCGCGGCGAACGGGCGTCGTCCCTGATGACACGCGTACAGGATCTCAAGAACGACATCCGCGCCAAATCCGACTGGTCGGGCACCTTCCTCGGCGACGACCTGAACGCCTTCTGCCTCGAGAATCTCTCCCCGGGCACCAGCTACGCCAATCTCCTGCCCCCCGGGCTTCATTCGCCCCGCATCGTCATCGAGGGGGACCGGATCAAGCTCGGCCTCCGCTATGGCCGGGGGTTCTGGAGTTCGATCCTCTGGGTCGAGTTGAAGGCCTGGCTGGTGAAAAACGACACCAACGTCATCGCCGTCGAACTGTGTGGCGTGCATGCCGGTTCGATGCCCGTCGGTTGCCAGACGTTGCTCGATACCCTTTCCGAGGCGGCGCGCGAGTCGAACATCGAGGTCAGCTGGTACCGACACAACGGCAATCCGGTCGGCCTCTTCCGCTTCTACGCCGACCAGATCCGCCCGACCACGCAAATCCACACGTTCAAGATCCAGGACGGCACCATCGGCATCGCCGGGCGCACGCGGTTGGAGAAGGTGCAGCACACCACGCCCGGACTCGATCCCCTTCGCGGCGACTGAGCGTCCTTGATTTCCTGCCCGCGTTCGCTTACCCATTCCCTCATCGCAATCTCCGAGGGTACAGCATGCGCCTCTCCGCGCTCGTGATCGGACTCGTCCTCGCCACGACGGCCTCCGCCGCCGACCGGCCCAACGTCGTCGTCATCCTCGCCGACGATATCGGCTACGGCGACCTCGGCTGCTACGGCAGCACGAAAGTGCGGACACCGAACCTCGACAAACTCGCCGCCGCCGGCACCCGATTCACGGACGCCCACAGCCCCGCCGCCGTCTGCACCCCGACTCGCTACTCGCTGCTCACCGGCCAGTATTCGTTCCGCCACCGACCCGGGGCGAGCATCCTTTCCGGTGTCGCACCGCTCGCCATTCCGACCGACCGCTCCACCATCGCCACGATGCTCAAGAAGGCCGGCTATTCCACCGGCGTCGTCGGCAAATGGCACCTCGGCCTCGGCGACAAGGAGACCGACTACAACGTCGAGATCAAGCCCGGCCCCCGCGAGGTCGGCTTCGATTATTCCTTCCTCATCCCCGCCACCGGCGACCGCACGCCCTGCGTCTACGTCGAGAACGGCCGCGTCGTCGGCCACGATCCGAACGATCCCATTCGCGTGAACTACAAGGAGAAGGTTGGCGCCGAACCCACCGGCAAGGAGAACCCCGAGCAACTCACGAATCAGAAGCCGAGCTACGGGCACGATATGACCATCGTCAACGGCATCAGCCGCATCGGCTGGATGAGCGGCGGGCGGGCGGCCCGGTGGAAAGACGAGGACATGGCCGACACCATCACCGCGAAGGCCGTGAAGTTCCTCGACGATAACAAGTCGAAGCCGTTCTTACTCTACTTCGCCACGCACGACGCCCACGTCCCGCGCTTCCCGCATCCGCGATTCCGCACCAGTCCGCACGGCCTCCGCGGCGCCGCGATCCAGGAGTTCGACTGGTCCGTCGGAGAGATCCTCGCCAAGCTCGACGAGCTCAAACTCGCCGACAACACGCTCGTGATCGTGACGAGCGACAACGGCGGCGTCATGGACGACGGCTACTTCGACGGCACCGGGAACGACACGAGCGGCCACAAATGCAACGGTTCACTGCGCGGCTTCAAGGGGAGCAACTACGAAGGCGGGCACCGCGTGCCATTCCTCGTGCGTTTCCCCGGGCGCGTCGCGGCCAATGCGACTTCGAAGGAACTGACCTGCCACGTGGACCTGTACGCGACGATCGCGGCGGCGACGGGCCAGACGTTGGGTGCGAACGACGCGCCGGACAGTTTCAATCACTGGCCGGCATGGACGGGTCAAGCGGCCGGGAAGCCGGTTCGCCCGCACCTGCTGACGCAGGCCGGGAACTTCCAGGCGCACGCGATCCGGATGGGGGACTGGAAACTGATGGTTCCGCCGGGGCCGAAAATGAAGCCCGAGTTGTACAACCTCGCCGCCGACCCGATGGAGTCGAAAAACCAGTACGACGTCGAGCCGGATCGAGTGAAGACGATGCGGGCGGAACTGCAGCGCGTGCGGGAAGCGACCCGCACGCGCCCCGACTGATTACGGGAAGATGAAGACCAGCCCGACGGTGAGCGGCACCTGCCAGAGCATGCCGCTGACCGTGTAGCCGCGCGGGTAGAGGTAGTAGGGAGTGGACGCGCCGGGCTGGCACTTGCCCGCGCTCGTGTCCCAGCGGTTCTTCCAGAAGCCCGAGGCCACGTTCTGCGGCAGGAACACGCAATCGCGCGTGAACCGGTACGCGGAGTGGATTGGTTGTAGCGCGCCCAGGTCCCAACCGGCGCGTTCCGAGTTCGGCTCTTCGAAATACAACCGGCGGTGAATCACGTAACTCGGTTCGACCTTGGCCATGACGGGCGGGTAGTTCGCGGTCTTGGCGGCATAGGCGGTACCCGGAGCCACGAGCGGCGTCGGCCGCGGGAACTCGTCCATCCGGTCGCCGAGTTCCTTTTGAATGCGGCGGTTCCTCACGGCGTCGCCATCGAGTCGGAACACGTCCTCTTTCCGAGGTTCGAACGGCGTCGTTTCGGCGGGCTTCGCCGGTGGCTCTTTCTGGGTCAGGACCGGCGTTCGGACGTCGGGAACGGCGATCTCGGCCGGTCGTTTCTCGGTCGAAACCGGCAGGGCGGGGACTTCGACCTGCGAAGACTTCTGGTTGGAGGCGGGAATCGCCGGGATGCCCATCGGCGGTAGCGTCGGCTCGACCGGCTTCTGGAACGTGAGTGTCTGCGGTACAAGACCCGGCGGGGACGCGATCGGTGCGACCGGCACGGTTCCACTCGGGATCGACGGCGTTTGCGGGGCCGTCTGCGTGTATGGCGACCAGGGAATCGCGGGTTTCGGGACCGGCCCCTGTGCGATCGCACTGCCGGTCAGCCCCGCCCAGACGCCGACGCTAATCGCCGTCCGAAGCGGAATGGTTCGCCACGCTGTAATTGGGAGCTTCCTGCGTGATGGCAATGTCATGGGGGTGGCTCTCCTGTACCGACGCGCCGCTCACCTGAATGAAACGCGCGTTCGTCCTGAGTTCTTCGAGCGTCCTTGCACCGACGTAACCCATGCCCGACCGCAAACCGCCAACCAGTTGAAAGACATACGGCGTCAACGGCCCCTTGAACGGCACCCGGCCCTCGACACCTTCGGGCACCATCTTGCCGTTCGGCGTCCCGCCGCCCTGCCCGTAGCGGTCGGCGCTGCCGGCCTGCATCGCGCCGAGCGATCCCATGCCGCGGTAGGTCTTGAAGGTCCGCCCCCGGTACAGGATCACCTGGCCTGGACTTTCCGCCAGGCCGGCGAACAGGCCCCCGATCATCACGCTCTGCGCGCCGGCCGCCAGCGCCTTCGTGATGTCGCCCGAGTAGCGAATCCCGCCGTCGGCGATCACCGGGATCCCGAAACCCCGCACGCCGCGGACCGCGTTTGCGATCGCCGAAATCTGCGGAACGCCCACGCCGGAGACGATCCGCGTCGTGCAGATCGATCCCGGGCCGATCCCGGCCTTCACGGCGTCCGCGCCGGCTTCCGCCAGCGCCTTCGCGCCCGCCTCGGTCGCGATATTCCCCGCGATGACGTCGATCCCGTGTCGCTTCTTCAGTTCGCGCACCGTCTCGATCACATTGCGCGAATGTCCGTGGGCGGAATCGACCACGAGGACATCCACACCGGCCTCGATCAGCGAATGCGCGCGCTCGAAATCCAGTACGCCGATCGCCGCCCCGACCCGCAACCGACCGCGCGTATCTTTACACGCATTCGGAAAGTTCTGGGCCTTGTCGATGTCCTTGATCGTGATCAACCCTTTCAGCCGGTATTCATCGTCCACCAGGAGCAGTTTCTCCACCTTATTTTTTGTTAAGGTGCGCTCGGCTTCGTCGAGTGTGGGGACTTCGCCGTCCGCGACGACTGCGGTGACCAGGTTCTCCTTGGTCATCACCTCGGAGAGCTTCTGTTCGTTGTCGCCGAGGAACTTCAAGTCGCGGCGCGTCAGGATCCCCTTCAGGTAGCCATCGACCGTGATGGGTACGCCGCTGATGTGGTGCTGCTCCATGATCCGCCGTGCCTTACCGACCGTTTCGTCGGGCGAGAGCGTGACGGGGTCGGTGATGACCCCGTTCTCGGACCGCTTGACTTTGTCCACTTCGCGTGTTTGGGCTGAAATAGAGAGGTTTTTGTGGATGATGCCAATGCCGCCGTCCTGCGCCAGCGCGATGGCCAGTTCGCTCTCAGTCACCGTGTCCATCGGCGAGGACAGGATGGGAATGTTCATTCGGACGTTGCGAGTCAGGTGGGTTCGGACGTCGACGTCCTTGGGCACGACATCGCTGTAGCCCGGCTCGAGCAAAACGTCGTCAAACGTAATTCCCTGATATGCAATGCGATCCGCCATGGCCCCGCTCCTGTTGAGTGGAGGCCAATTATATCGACCCATGCATTTGTGCGATCACGGCCCGACCCGATAATATGGTTTGACGGGAGGGATGGCCGAGTGGTTGATGGCAGTGCTCTTGAAAAGCACCGTGGGGTAAAAGCCACCGTGGGTTCGAATCCCACTCCCTCCGCTGGTGTCACATCGGGATTTCCTTCGCGGTTCGCATTTCCGTTCGGCCCGCGACGGCGACGGCGTACTGAAATCCGGTCTTGGGCGTGCAGGCGGCGCCAACCTCGCCCTTCGGGTTGAGCGCAAGGAACGCCACGCGCGCCGTGTGGACGCCCCGCCGCGCCGCCGACGCGTGCACCCGCTTGCACGCCAACTCGCACGCCTCCTGCGGTGTTTTCCCCTCCCGCATCTTTTCCACGATGTAGTGGCTGCCGGCGATACGGATGATCTCCTCGCCGACGCCCGTCGCCCCGGCGGCGCCGGCCTCATTGTCCACGTAGAGGCCCGCCCCGATGATCGGCGAATCGCCGACGCGACCGGGCAGCTTGTACGCCAGGCCCGACGTCGTGCAGACGCCGCCGAGGTTCCCGGCCTGGTCGAGGCCAATCACCGTCACCGTATCGTGGTTGCGCTCGTCGATGTTGATGTCCTGCGGTTCCGGCGGCGCATCATTGCGAACGGGTTTCTTTTCGTTCTCGGGATGCTTCTCGAACCACTCGCGCAGACCCTCGACCGTATGCGGCATCTCCAGTTTGAAGCCCTGCTCTAGCGCGAACCACTTCGCCCCTTCCCCGACGAGCAGGATGTGCGGCGTCTTCTCCATGACGCGCCGCGCCACGGCCGAGGCGCTGCGGATATGTTCGAGGCCCGCAACCGCCCCGCACGCGAGCGTCTTGCCGTCCATCACGCACGAATCGAGCGTCAGCCGGCCGATGCGATCGGGCAGGCTGCCGAACCCGACCGACCGCACGGACTTGTCGCTCTCGACCGCCTGCGCGCCGGCGATGACGGCGTCGAGCGCCGCCTTGCCCGCGACGAGTTGCGGGCCGGAAATATCCGTGGCGATCTTGCCGAACGGCCAGGTGGCGATGACGACGGGATCGGCCATGGATGTCGCTCCGGGAAGGGAATGCCGGTTATGATAACCGGGCGATCGCGGCCTCGCAGTTGGAAAGCAACTGTGTCCGCCATTTCTCCTCGGTGAAAATCGCACGCGTCGTCGCCCACTCGCGGACACGGTGAATCTGCTCCAAGAGTACTGGCACCGCGCGCGGATCGCGGCGCTCCGGACCGAGCCAGATCGGCGATGTGTGCGCGAACAGCCCCGCCCCGACGCACCGGGCCGCGATCCAGCATGCCTCTGGAATGGGAAGGTCCAGCACGGCAAGATGGAAGTCCACGCCGCTCTCGGGTACTACGGACGCGATTGGCATCCCGTCCGCCACCAGTTCCAATTTCTCGAACGGACGATCACACATGGCGATAACGGTCACCCGGCCTCCATCAGCCTTACAGTCCACGAACGGCCCGTTCGTCACTTGTGTGTTCCCGGTCCGCACGGCCTCGACCCAACTCGCGTACGTCCGCGGCGCATTCGTCCCGATCCGCGTCAGCGTGCGCATCGCGCCGAGTGCCGAGCGGTTCGAGTCCTTCCCGCTCGCGCCGACCAGCGGCAACCGCACGCCGGCGTTCAACAAGTGATAGTACCACGGCAGCACCGGCGACTTCGGCAACGGCGTCAGCTCGAACGCGTCCACCTTTCCCAGGATCGCCGCCACGAGCGCCTCGCCCCCCTCCGGCTGGAACGGGTTCGCCCACACGACCAGACCCTTCTTGCGATGGCACTGATTGCACCAGTCCATCAAGGACCAGTCGTCCGTGTCGTAGGGTTCGCCAAACGCAAGCGGGAAGATCGGCCGATGGGAATTCAGCAGGCTCAGGCTGCCGAGGACCGGGTGCGAATTGAAGGTGTTGACAACGACGCACGGCTCGGAATCGAATACAGGCACCTGCCCGGTGAATTCGACCATGCTCGGTAGCGAAGCGTGCGTATTTCCGTCGGTTGCCAGATGATGGTGGACCTTCGCGAGGACGTTGACGACATCCAATCCCTCGGCCTCGGCCTCGAGCTTCGCGGCCTGCGGGGAGAGGAAATGCGAGCGGGCGTCGCCGCTCATCCAGGGATTCTCCCCGGAACGAGGGATCCACGCTTCGATGGTCAACCGGATCGCCAGCTGGCCCAGGCCGAGCGTGATCGTCTGGTCGAGCGGACGATACTGAATCCCCTTCGAGGCGCGAACGCGAAGCGGTACACCGGCGGGCAGGCGGACTTCGCACGAGCCATCGATGTAACTGAAACTCTCGCGACCGATTCTCACGTGGCCGCCGACGTCCTCGCCGACGCCGCAGGCGAACTCGGCAAGCCGGCCGAGCGGGGCGTAGGCCTCGCCGTTCGGGCCGGTGATCGCGAGCCGCACCGGGGTGGGCTTGTTCGTGGCGGCATCGTTGACGCGAAGGTGGACGGCGAGCATCACTTGAGGCCTTGCAGCCAGGCGGCCGTCACACCGGCGACCTCGGCCATCTGCTTGGGGTCGACCTTGTCCGGCGTGTCGGAAAGCCTGTGCCAGTGCCGTTCGTAGCCGTCGAAGTCGATGATGTCGATGGCGGGGATGCCGGCGCGCTGGAGCGCGAGGTGGTCGTCCTGGATCGGTCGGCCGACGGAATTCAGGAACGACGGCGAGCGGCGGTCCAGCGCGACCTTCCAGAATTGCGACGCGAGCTTGTCCGACTTCTCCCAGGAGTGCCCCTCCACCTCGAACTTCGCGCCGCGATGGGCGAAGAGGTCGTATAGGATCGCGGCCTCGTACTGGAACTTTCGTGTCGACTTGGACGCAACGTATTGCTCGGCGAAGTGGTCGGAGCCGAAGAAGAATCGATCGGCCGGCTGCGCCCCGAAGGCGTCCTTTTCGAAGATGTACTCTTCGCCGTCGAAGCAAACGAAATCGATGCCGACCGCGGCCGAAAGGTCCTTCGCGTGATGGGCGAGTTCCATGAACATCGCGACGCCGCTGGTGCCGTCGTTGGCGCTGAGGAACGGCTTGCGCCAGTCGTTGCGGTTGAGTTCCTCGTGGGCGATCGGCCGCGTGTCGTAGTGGGCGCAGAGGATGACGCGGCGGGTGCGCTCCGGATGGAACGCCGCGATCAGGTTCGTCATCTTCACCTTGTCGCGGCGGCTGTACTGCTTTGCCTCGAAGTCCTGCCGAGTCACGGTGGCACCGTGGGCCTCGAAGTGCTTCGTCAAGAGTTCGATCTGCTTCGCCATGCCGTCGGAGCCGCTGACCCGGGGGCCGAGGTCGCAGAGTTGCTTCAGGTATTTGTGGGCTCGCTCGCCGTCAAACGGGATCACGTCGGCACCGCCACGGGTCTCACCGAACCTGTCACGCTTCGCCGGCTTCTCCTGCGCCTGTCCGGCTTCCCACGGCTTCCAGAGGAAGATCGCCAACCCCGCGCCCAATAGCACGGCGACCGCGAGCGGTTGCGCGAGTTTCTGCATCGTCCCGGCCCTCGGTTCCTATTCCGATTCTATCGGACCCGGGAACGGTTCACTTCTGCAAGATCAGTTTGCCGCGGCGAGTGATGCGGAGCCGGTAGCGTTCGCCGTCGTGCTCGATGACGATCTCGCGGTTTTCGCCGAAGAGGTTTCGGGCGTCGACGACGGGCGCGGGAGGCGCGGGTCGATCGGCGTCGTCCGCGTCGTCCGGTGTTTTTTCGTCGTTCATCGCCGCCTCTCCGTGAGACGAAATATCTTGAAAATGCTGTCGTTTTCGTCATCCACCCGCGAATCCGCACAGATTCGCAGCGATATTTTCGACCTCGTTATTGACTCTATTCCGCGCCCATCTAGAGTACAGGTGTCTTGTTGAGATTTTGTCGCAATAAGATCACAACACGACGAGCACGCTCCGCCACCGCTCGGGACCGCGGGATTCCAACCCCGCTCACCTTCCGTCGCAACGCGGCTCACATCCGTGATCCCCGTTTCCCCTGGAGGGTGCCATGCGCACTCATCACCGTCGAAGAGCCTTCACGCTCATCGAACTGCTGGTCGTCATCGCGATCATCGCGATACTCATCGGCCTGCTCCTGCCCGCCGTCCAGAAGGTCCGCGAAGCCGCCGCCCGCGCCAGATGCACCAACAACCTCAAGCAACTCGGCCTGGCCACGCACGGCTACCACGACGTGAACGGCAAGTTCCCCTACGCCACGATCGACCGTCAGCCGAACGAAACGGTCTCCTCCTGGGTGACCGGGCAGATCCTGATCCTGCCGTACCTCGAACAGGACGCCATCGCGAAACGCTGGGACCCGAAACTGCCCCGCAACAGCGCCGTCGATTCCGACGGGGACGGGTTCACCAATGCCTCGCTCCAGCAGAAACTTGTGCCGACCTACGTCTGCCCGAGCATGACACCACCGACCGGCCCGCTCGGGGGCGTCGAGAACCGCGCCTACTGCAGCTATCTGTTCAGCTCCGGCTCGCAGGACGTCACCCTGCACGCGTACCCGCCGACCACCGGCGAAGCAGCGTTCGACGGCATGGTCCTTCCGCAGAAGCGCGACATCGCCATCAACCGCCCGGTGAACATCTTCCACGTGGCCGACGGCGCGTCGAACACCTTCCTCGCCGGCGAGACCGATTTCAAGCCGATGGGCGTACCGTCCACGATGATGGGCGGCGTCTGGGCCTACGGCTACATCGGCTACGCCTGGGGCACCACGTTCCACCCATTCAACAAGCACAATCACACGAGCACGCCCTACGGAGCCTTCCGCAGCGAGCATATCGGCGGCGGGAACTTCCTGTTCGGCGACGGGTCCGTCCGCTTCGTCCGCCACACGATCAATCGGTTCGAAGGCAGCGTGAACGTTTACATGGCCCTGTCCACCCGCGCCGGCGGCGAGACCGTCTCCAACGATTGAATGGCCTTTGTGCCGCAATCGTTGGTCGGGCCGAGGCTTTGGAAGGTCCGACGCAGTCGGGTATGTCGTCGTGTCGGGCCTCGAAGACTCGGCCCGACCTACGGGTTTGAGTGCAATGAACCACTGAGGAGCGAACCATGCGAATGCTGACGATCGCCGTCCTCGGATTCCTCGTGGGATGCGGCGGTTCGCCGCCCTCACCGACCGCCGAGAAGCCGATGATCGTCGCGGAGTGGGAAGGCCTGCCTGCGGACCAGAAGTATCAGGCCGAGAGTTACGAACGGCTCAAGCTCGGCGAGCCGAAGTTCCAGGACGAAAAGGCATGGGACCGCTTCTACAAGCAGACGGTCCTGCCGGGACAGAAGAAGGAATTGGCGAAGAAATAGTTCGATGCACAAACCGGAGAACACCATGCGATTCTTGACCACCGCGATTCTGACCGCCCTCTTCGCGACCGCCGCGGCGGCGCACTTCGTCTACGTCGTGCCGGCCAAGGACGCCAAGGGCGTGCAGGTCGTCTTCAGCGACAGCCTCGACCCGGACGAGAACGTGTCCATCGAGAAGGTGAAATCCTTGAAACTGACGGCCCGCGCGGCCGACAGCACGGAATCAGCCGTCGAGCACAAGGCGGCCGAGCACGCCCTCGTCGCCACGGTGCCGGCAAACACGCAGGTGGTGTACGGCTCAGTCACCTACGGACTGCTTACGCGCAAGGACGTGAAACCGGCCCTGCTGCTGTACCACCCGAAGGCGATCCTCGGCACGTGCGACGCGAAGGTCGCGAGCGTCGGCGACAAGGCCCCGATCGAGATCGTCCCCGTCGCCGTGTCCGGCAAGACGGCCTTCCGCGTGACGGTCGGCGGCAAGCCGCTGGCGGACACGGAAGTGAGCGTGCTGCTGCCCGACGGCGGCAAGGCGAAATGGAAGACCGACAAGGACGGCCAGACCGAAACCGCCTCGGCTGCGGGCCGCTACGCCCTGTGGGCGCGCCACATGGAAGCGAAGGCCGGTGAACACGCCGGCCAGAAGTACGAGGAGATCCGCCACTACGCCACGCTTGTGATCGACCTGAAGTAGAGCAGAGGTCCTCGTCCCGAACCTCCGGTTCGGGACGCCCCGCCGCCAACCTCTGGTTGGCGGCTGATGCCGTTGCAGCCGCACAAGTTCGCAAACCAGAGGTTTTCGAACGCCGCATCCCGAACCGGAGGTTCGGGACGAGACCGATTAACCTCGCACACTGGAACCTATCATGAAATCCCGATTCGCGATTTTGCTTCTGCTCGCCTTTCCGGCCGTCTCGTTCGGCCAGGCTAAGCCGGCGTACCCTCCCCTGCCCGCGGCCGTGTCCAGCCTCGGCGCGGTCGTGTGCGATGGCCACCTCTATGTCTACGGCGGACACGCCGGCAAAACGCACAGCTACGACACCAAGGCCGTCCTCGGTACGTTTCACCGCCTCAAGCTCGACGGCGGCACCAAATGGGAGGAACTCCCCGGCGGCACGATCCTTCAGGGAATGAACCTCGCGACCCACGGCAGCAAGGTCTACCGCGTCGGCGGCATGCAGCCGCGCAACGAACCCGGCTCGCCGGCCGACAACCACTCGGTCGCGGACGCGGCCGTGTTCGACCCGAAGGCCGGGAAATGGTCGAAGCTGCCCGACCTGCCGCAGGGCCGTTCGTCGCACGACGTCGTCGTGGTGAAGGACACGCTCGTCGTGGTCGGCGGCTGGACCCAGAAGGGCAAGGGTGAAAAGTCCGAATGGCTCGACACCATGCTGACGCTCGACCTGACCGCGACGAAGGCGGAATGGAAGACCGTCAAGCAGCCGTTCCAGCGCCGGGCGCTGACGGCGACGGCGGTCGGCTCGAAGCTCTATGTCCTCGGCGGTCTGGATGCCTCGGCCAACGCACTCAACCGCGTCGAGATCTTTGACCTCGCCAGCGGCCAATGGAGCACCGGCCCGGACTTCCCCGGCGGCCGCGTCGGATTCTCCCCCGCCGCGAGCACCGTCAACGGTCGGCTCATCCTGAACACGTCCGAAGGTTCGACCTTCCGTCTCACCGAAGATGGCAAGGCGTGGGAAAAGGTCGGCACATCCGCGACGAAGCGGATGGTCGCCCGGCTGCTGCCCCACGGCACCAGCGCCCTCCTCGTCGGCGGCGCCAGCCGGAACGGCAACATCGGCGACATCGAAATTCTCAGCATCGCGGAGCGTGGCGAGAAGATCGCCATAGCCGCGAAGTGATCCGGACGGACGCGTCGGCTCGGTGGGCGCGGGATTCAGACAGTTTCACGCCCCTGCCCAGCGAGCCAGACGAACCTCGGAATCGACGTAAGTCCTTATCGGGCTAGGGTGATTCCGGAATTCGGAAGTGATTCCGCCGGAGGGTGTGGGGAAGTGGCCGGAATCACTCGGAATGGACTCCGGTACACGATTCCGAAAGTGCAGTCATACTTTTCGTTCCGAACTCTTGTGGAGCTTTCTTGAGATGGCGAATGTCAAGCGCCGGGCTTTTACCCTGATCGAACTCCTCGTCGTGATCGCCATTATCGCGATCCTGATCGGCCTGCTGCTGCCGGCGGTGCAGAAAGTGCGCGAGGCGGCCGCGCGGGCCAAGTGCCAGAATAACCTCAAACAAATGATCCTGGCCGTGCACAACTTCGAATCGGCCGAAGGCAAGTACCCGCCCGGCGCGATGTATCCGTCGCCGTCAGCGTCCACGTCGTATTCGTATCTCGCGCGGTTCCTGCCGTATCTGGAGCAGGAGAATCTCCAGCGGCTGTTCAACTACGCGCTGCCGTACAACAACGCCGTCAACAAGCCCGGCGCCAGCATTCGCGTCAACACGTTCATCTGCCCGAGCGAAGTCAACCCGCGCCAGCGGTTGGACTCCAGCGGCGCGCCGGAACACTACTCGCTGAACTACGGCTGCAACTTCGGCACGTGGATGGTGTTCAACCCGGCGAACCTGCAAACCGGCGACGGCGCCTGGGGCGTCAATCGGCAGTTGCGGCCGGCCGACATGACGGACGGGTTGAGCAACACCATCGGCATTGCGGAAGTGAAATCCAACACGCCGTACCAGCGCAACAACAACGCCGCGGCCGGCATGACCCTGCCCCCGGCAACGGCGGCCGAGGTGAAGGCGCTCATCGAGGCGAGCGGCGGCGACGCCTTCAACGCCGACAGCGGGCACACCGAATGGGTGGACGCCCGCGCGCACCAGACCGGATTCACGACCACGCTGACGCCGAATACCAACGTGATCGTCGTCAAGAGCGGCACGACCTACCAGCATGCCGACTTCAACAACCAGCGCGAAGGCTCGCACGCCACGAACGTCTGCTACGCCGCGATCACGGCGCGCAGCTACCACACCGGCGGCGTGAACGTCGCCCTCATGGACGGGTCGGTCCGCTTTATGCGCGATAGTCTGGACCTCGCGACCTGGCGGGCGCTCGGCACTCGCCATGGCAGCGAAACGATCCCGGGAGACTATTGATGGACGACACGACGACCCGACCGGGCCGCCCGCCGGTGATACGCGCGATGCAGGCGATCCGTCGCCTGCATCTTTATTTCGGTCTGCTCCTCTTCCCGTGGGCGATCCTCTATGGCGTCACCGCGTTCCTCTTCAACCACCCGACCGCCTTCGCCGACGCCGCCACGACGACATTCTCCGCGCGGGACCTGGCGGGCACGCCATTCGAGTATCGCCCAACGGCGAGCCGGATCGCCGAGCAGGTGCTGGCGAAATTGAACGAGAAGCAGAAACCGGCGACGCCGTACGTGCTCGCCGGCGTGGCGAAGTTCACGCGCGAATTCGCCTTCGCCACCGTGAAGGCCGACGGCCAAATCGTGAGTGTGCTGGTGGATGTGAAATCCGGCGGCGGGACGGTGCGCAGCCAACCGATCCGCGAGAGTTCCCCGCCGGAGAAAGCCCCGTTCGCGATCGGTCGGAGCGAAGCGCCCGCCGGTCGCGGCACACGCCCCGCGCCGCGAGCGAACGCCGACGGTCTCTTTCTGGAAGAATCGTTGGCCGAGTCCATCAAGGCGAGCGTACCGGCAATCCTCGAACGCACCGGTTTTCCGACCAGCGAGGTGACCCTCACGAGCGTGCCCGACGTCCAGTTCCCCGTGCTTGCCGACGGCCGAGTCTGGACGGCGACCTACAACCCAATGACCGGCGTGGTCGGCGGTTCGTCCGCGGAATCGAAGCCGGAAACCGAACTCGGCTGGCGCCGCTTCCTCCTGCGACTTCACACCGCGCACGGCTACCCGGGCGAATCGAACACGAGATGGTGGTGGGCCGTCGTTGTTGACGCAATGGCGTTCGCGACGTGCTTCTGGGGCCTGTCGGGACTCGCGATGTGGTGGCAGCTCAAAGCCCAGCGCCGACTCGGCTTCGTCCTCCTCGCCCTGAGCACGTTCGCCGCGACGGCGCTCGGCTTCGCCATGCACGCCGCGATGGCCAATTGAATCACTTACGCTTTGGCGGAAGGAACTGCGTGATATCGAGACCATCTTTGCCGAGATAATGGTCCAACAGGTCGATCCGGCCGCGGTTCTTAAGCCCCAGTAAGACCCGACTCATCTCGTCCCACCAGATCGCATCGAGGACAGCCGGGTTCGCGGCTTTGAGCCGTCGATATTGCTCCAACCGGGTGCGGAACGCCGTCGCGTCCGCTTTCGCCAGCCCTTCGCGTTCGATCCGGTACGCTTCACCCTGGCGTTCTAGGCGGAACTGCGTGGCGGCGGCGTCGCGGCGGCGGGCGGCGGCGTCCTGTCGGGCCTGGTTCTCGCGCGTGCTCATTCCGGCCTGTGCGCGGTTGACCTGCTCGAAGGCGTCGCGGACTTCGGCGGGCGGCGCGAGGAAGTCGACACTGATGCGCTGCACGGCGATGCCGAGCCGATGCGGCGCGAGCCGGGCGGCGAGCCGATCCAGCGCCCAGCGCGGAAACTCCGCCCGCGCCGTCAGGAGCGCGTCGTCCACGATCGTTGCACCGAACCACTCCGCCGCCAGCGCCTCCACTTCCCGACCGAGCACGAGTTCCGCGGCGTCACCATTCGTAAGAAACTCATCCAGCCCGGCGTCCGTCTCGTCGACGGCGTACTCGACGACGAACTGCGCCGTCGCGAGGTTCTGGTCCCCGGTGAGGTATAGGCCCGTCGCGGAATCGGATTCGGGCGAAGCGCCGACGGTCAACTGGCGAACGGTCCGCACGGCGATGCGATCCATCCGATCGATGCCCCACGGCAGGCCGATCCAGAGCCCCGGCCCCGGCCGCGCGACAACGCGCCCGAACCGCCGGACGACGCCACGCTCCTCCGGGCGAATCTCCGCAAACCCGGTGGCGAGATACGCGACGAGCAAGAGCAGGATGACGAATCGCGTCCGCGTCATTTCTTCTCGACCCCCGGCGGCGACAGGAGGAGGTCGAAGAGGGGATGCTTGCTGGAGAGCAGTAGCACGTCGCGCGTTTCGTTCAAGAGGGTCTGGTATGTCTTGAGCTTTTGCAGGAACTCGTAGAACTTCGGGTCGAGCGCGTGCGCCTCGTTGCGGATGCGGTCGGCGTCGACGTCGGCCTGGCCTTCGACGGTTTGTTTTTTAGCGCGGGCCTCGGCCTCGATCGTGCGCGATTCCTTCTCGGCGGCGCTTGCGATATCGGCGGCTTTCTGCCGGCCTTCGCTTTCGTAGTCGGCCACCTTGCGCATCCGCTCGCTGCGGATGCGATCCGCAATGCTCGCACGCACCGCCTCCGGGAAACCGAAGCGGCGCAGCCGCAGGTCGACGATTTCGATGCCGTATTCCTCGCGCACCTTGGCAATCAGGTCGTCTTCGAGTAATTTCGCACGAAGTTTCCGCGATCGTTCGTCGATGGCGGCGGCGTCCGCGACCGCGACGAGGTCGTCGAGCGGCAGCGTGCCAATGATCGCCGCGAGTTTGCCGTTGACACGCGGCGCGAGGATGCGGCGCGCCGCCTCCGGCGAGCCGACGGTGCGCGTGAATCGGTCCGCCGCGACGGCATCCGGGATGCGCCACGCCACGAAAGCATCGACGGCGATGGTCTTGTCTACGGTGCGGGAGGCGAGGTCGCGCGTCAGGGACTCGACGGCCGGCAAGTCGAACGCCTGCAATCGGCGATCGATGCGGCGGACGGAATCGATCGGCCAGGGGAGCTTGAAATGCAGGCCGGCGTCGGTCGCGCCGTCGAGCGTCGCGACTGGTTCGCCGAAGCGCGTGACGTAGGCGAACTCGGCCACGTCGACCGCGTGGAACGTCGTGCGAAGCCAGAGTAGCAGGGCGAGGAGCACGAGCCAGCGGAACTTTCTCACGGGTCCTTCTCCGGGGGTCGCAGGAGGGCCGGGGGAATTTTGAAGCCGTCGGGATCGGCGAGGAACAGGTGCCGTTTGCCAGGGAGTTCGGCGGCGTCGAGAAGGATCTTGTCGCGGCCGGCAAGCACGCCGGAAATGGCGACCAAGCCGAGTCGGAACTCCGAGAGCGCACGGCGCGCGGCGATCGTGTCCGCGCGCCGACGATTCAAATCGGCCAGTACAGCGGTGCGATCGGCTCCGCCGCGCATGCGAGCATCCAGTTCGGCTTTCAGTTCCTCCTCTTCGGCGGCCGAAAGCGTTGTCCGTGCGCGGTGCCACGCCAGGAAATTGTCACGCTCCGCCTTCGCGTCCGCGACCTTCCTTGTGGCCTCGGCCTCGGCCTGCCGCACGAGTCGCACCGCCTCTTCCTGTGCCCGGCGCTTCAACCGCAGTGCGTCCGCCGTCGCTTCGTTCACCGTGCGATCTCGCTTCTGGATCGCCTCCGCGACGGCATGATAGGACGCGACGACTTCCTGCGGCGGGTGCAGGTCGTGAAGCGTCAGCCCGTCCAACCGGATTCCGAACTCCTGTGGATCCAGTTCGGTCAGTCTCGCTTTCATCTGCTCGAACGCCGACGATTCCAGCGCGGCGCGCCGCGTGGTGAGCAGGTCGAGAAACGCCTCGCCGGCGACAAGTTCGCGAAAGACCGCCTCGGCCAGCGAACCGAGCAACGCGTTCGGTTCACGCAGGCCGAACCGGAATCGTTCGACGTCGACGATCGAATATCGCACGGTGGCGAGGACCTCGACCAGGTTCCCGTCGCCAGTCACCATCAGCGTTTCGTCGGTGACGCGGGCGATGTCGTCGGAATGGCCGCTGGACCAGGTCTGATCGCGATCGGAAATTCCCGGCAGGCTTTCGCGACGCAACCGTCGCTGCTCGTCTCGCGCTTGTGCCAACTGGACGAGTCGATCATCGGAGACACGACGAAAACCGATCTCGACCGTGCGGACTTCGCGTGGCCGGAGCTTGTCGACCGACTCGATCGGCCAGGGCCATCGGACATGCAGGCCCGGCGCGAGCACGCCCCGCGCCGCGCCGAACCGTTGGACTATGCCCACATGATCGGCGTCAATGCGAGTCAGGCCTCCGGCGATCCAACCGAACAGGGCGAACGCGATCACGCCGGTTGTCAATTTCCGGCGCCGCCGAACGACCCAGTGGAACAGGTCATCGAGGTGAACGGTGTTCAGCCAGCGGTCGAAAGCGCGATAGGAATCGCACAGGCCGTGGAGCGTGGGATTCGTCGCGGCCCGCTCGAATGTCAACAATCGCATGGAATTCAACAGGACGAGCAGCGAACCGAGTTGGTGGTAGATCGCACCGGCGAGCGGGGCCTTTTCGTAGAGGTCCGGGCTTGTGGCGAAGAGCGGCCAGAGAAGCCCTGCAATCACGATGCCGACGATGTTCACGCCGAAGCCGAACCAGAGGATGTTCTGCCGGATGACGCGGACTGTCTCGCGGCTGAGTCGCATAAGGAGCGGCAGCGTGCGCAGCGGTTCGCCGAGCAGGACGATGTCGCCGGCTTCGGCGGCGATCTCGGTGCCGGTTCCGACGGCGATGCCCACCGTCGCCTTCGCAAGCGCAGGGGCGTCATTGATGCCGTCGCCGACGAACGCAGCGTTCGGCGGCAAGCGCTCCACTTTATCGGCCGGTAACAGTTCCGAATGCACGGCCGCGAAAGGTAGATCGCGGGCGATATAATTCGCCGCGCCCGGTCGGTCCCCGGTGAGCAGGCTGAGCGACAAACCGTTCGCGGCGAGTTCGTCCAGCACGCCGATCGCTTCCGGCCGGAGCGTATCGCGGGCGCCGATCGCGCCGATGACTTTGCCATCGCGCGATAGGTACACGATCGTCTGCCCGGTGGCTTCGAGTCGGCTAAAAATGGTTTCGAATTCGGCTCCGATCGCGATTTGGTGTTCCGCGAGATGCCGGGCCGTGCCGAGAAGGATCGTCCTCTCGTCGACCACCGCGCGCACGCCCGCGCCCGGTGAGGCACGGAAGTCGGCCACGTCCGGAAGAGGCAATCCCCGTTCCTGAGCTGCGGCGACGATTGCCCGTGCGATCGGGTGCTCACTCTTCCGTTCCACGGCGGCGGCGAGCGCCAGCAACTCGTCCTTGGCGATTCCGTCGATCGGCTCCACGTCGCCGACGGCGAGGCGACCTTCGGTCAGCGTGCCAGTTTTGTCGAAGGCGATCGCGGTCACGCCAGCGAGCCGTTCGAGCGCGGCGCCGCCCTTGAGCAGCACACCCGTGCCGGCGAGTCGGCCGATCGCCGCGATCACCGCCGCCGGCGTGGCGAGTACGAGCGCGCACGGGCACGCCACCACGAGGACCGCAAGCGTCGGATAGATCGCCATGCGAGACGCCGCCGCGAAAGACACCGGACGCTCCGGCGTGCGACCGCTCCATTGGAACCCGACATTGACCACAAACGTGAGCGCGGCCAAGCTGAGGACGACGGGCAGAAATCGTCGGGCCAGGCGATCGGCATGTCGTTCGAGTGGGGCCTTGTCCCGCAGGGCCTTGCCGGTCAGTTCGATCACTTGTCCGGCGAGCGTCTGCTTTGCCACCTTACGCGCGTCGATCACCAACTCGCCGTCGCGGTTCATGCTGCCGGCCAGAACCGCGTCGCCCGGGCCGACCTCGCGCGGCAGGCTCTCGCCCGTCAACGCCGCCGTATCCATCGACGATCGACCATCCAGCACGACGCCGTCGACCGGCACCTTGCCGCCGGGTTTCACGACGACGCGATCGCCGACCACCAGGTCGGTCGTGTTCACGCGAACTTCCACGCCGTCGCGTAGCACCCACGTCCGCGTTGGGAACAACTCGACGAGTTTATGCAGGACGTTCCGCGTGCTGTCGAACGTGAAGGCTTCCAGACATTCGCCAACGAGGCCGATCACCACCACTTCGGCGGCGACCAGTGGTTCGCCAACAAGTATCGCCGCGATGCAGGCAAGCGCGACGGCGAAGTCGGCGCCGATTCGCCCCTCGGCGGCACTTTCCAGCGATGAGTACAGAACCCGGGCACCGCCAACGACGGCCGCGACGAGTGCGAATCGATAGCCCCCGATTTCGCGAGCGGCGAGCGTTGGCAATTCGACACCGAACGTACTCGCGATCCAGCCGGCCAGCGGCGGCCAGAGGTCTAGCACCAGCAACCCCGTCACAAGCGCCGCAAGCGCGTACAGCCCCAGGTTCGAGGTTCGTTCGAACGGTTCGACGGCAGGATCGAATTCGCGGTGCATGGTCGGCCGGATGGATCGCACGGGCGTTCGGGGACGGTCATCTTATTCGGACTCCGTTATGGAACCGTGAATTCGCTAAACTGGGCAGAGTTCGAAGGGAGCCGTTGGATGCGCAGCGAACTGCCGCAGGAACTGCTTTCCGCCATCGCGAGACATTGGGGTTTCCGCGAACTGCGCCCCCTCCAGACCGATGCGATGCGCGCCGCTCTCGCCGGGCGCGATTCGCTCGTCGTGCTCCCGACCGGTGGTGGAAAATCGCTGTGCTACCAGGCCCCCGCGCTCGTACGGGGCGGGCTGACCGTCGTTGTGTCTCCGCTGATCGCCCTCATGAAGGATCAAGTCGACGGCCTTGCCCGCAACGGCATCGCCGCCGTCCGCCTCGACAGTTCGCTGACCACGGATCAGTGGAACACCGCCATTGCCGCAATCCGATCCGGTGAAACGCGGCTCGCGTTCGTGTCGCCGGAACGACTCGTCAACACCGCCACACACCAACTGCTGCTTGCCGCCGGCGCGAACGCCATCGCCATCGACGAGGCGCATTGCATTTCGCACTGGGGCCACGATTTCCGGCCCGAATACCGCATGCTGGCCCGTCTCCGCGAGTTCTTCCCCGGTGCCGCCGTGCACGCCTTCACCGCCACGGCCACGGAGCAAGTCCGCACCGACATCGCGGCGCAGCTGAACCTTTACGATCCCGAAATTCTTGTCGGCAACTTCGACCGGCCGAACCTCACATACCGCGTCCTACCCCAGACGGACGTGATTTCGCAAATCCGCGACGTGCTCGACCGGCACCGGAACGAGGCCGGCATTGTGTATTGCCTTCGTCGCGCCGACGTCGACGCGACAACCGACGCGTTGCGCCGGGCGAACTACAAGGCCGTGCCGTACCACGCCGGCATGAGCACGGAGGACCGCAAGCGCTCGCACGACGCTTTTTCCGATGAATCCGCGGATATCGTGGTGGCGACGATCGCGTTCGGTATGGGGATCGACCGCTCGAACGTACGATTCGTCATCCACGCCTGCGTGCCGCAGTCGATCGAGCACTACCAGCAGGAGACGGGCCGCGCCGGGCGCGACGGGCTGCCGAGCGAATGCGTCCTTATGTTCTCGCTGGCCGACGTGATGGCGCTCAAACGCATCAAGGAGAAATCCGCCACCGAGGCGAATGTTCCACCGGAACAACTCCAGGCCACGAAGCAACAACTGGAGATCATGGCGCGATACGCGAGTGGAGCCGTTTGCCGGCACCGGGCGCTCGTGAACCACTTCGGGCAGAACTACGACAAGCCGAACTGTGGCGCGTGCGACATCTGCCTGGGCGACACCGAAGACGTCCCGGAGGCGACCCTGCTGGCGCAGAAGATCCTTTCGTGTGTGGCGCGCGTGAAGGAGGGATTCGGCGCGAACCACGTGATCGACGTGCTGCGCGGGGCATCCACGGAAGCGATCCGCTCGCGGGGGCACGATTCCTTGAGCACGTATGGTCTGCTCAGGACGATGGAGAAACCGGAATTGCGCGACTACGTCTTCCAACTTGTCGGTCAGGGGGCACTGTCGCAATCGGAAGGGCAGTATCCGGTCCTTCAACTCACGCCGACGTCGTGGGCGATCATGAAGGGCCAACAGACGGTGAAGCTGATCCAGCGCGCGACGCCCTCGACGGCGAGGCCCGAAAAGGGCACGCTCCCGGCCGACAGCGACCCGGAATTGTTCGAAGTCCTAAGGCAACTCCGGCGGCAGAACGCGATTCGCTTGAGCGTGCCGCCCTATCAGATCTTTACCGATGCCACGCTCGCGGAGTTCGCCCGCGTTCGACCGACGACACCGGATCGGATGCGGCTCGTCAGCGGCGTCGGCGACGTGAAGCTGCGCGATTTCGGCGACGCGTTCCTCAAGACAATCGCCAACTTCGCTCGCGAGCGCGGCCTCGCGACCGACCTGAATCCCTCGCGCGAAGCTCGTTCGTCGTCCCCGCCGTCGGCGAAAATATCGGCAGCCAAACAGATGTCCTTCGCCCTCTTCCGCGACGGCGCGGCGATCGAGGACGTGCTGCACCGCACCAAGCTCACGCGGGCCACCCTCGCGGACCATCTGGCGGAATTCATCCTGCGGGATAAGCCGGAATCGATTTTCCACTGGGTGCCGGAGGCGGTGTGCGAGCGCGTGGCCGCCGCGGCAGAGCAACTCGGCACCGGCCGGCTGAAACCGATTTTCCTGGCGCTCAACGAAGAAGTGGATTACGAATCCATCCGAATCGTGATTGCATTTCTGGAGTCACGAAAAGCCCTGTAATCTGAGGGCGAATCCGAGCGTGAGAATAATTGAATGCGGAACCCCGGCCGATCGGCCGGGGTTCGTCGTGGCTACCGGTTCGCCACCAATTCCTTCAAACGCGGCATCTCGGTCTTCCAGTGGTCGAAGGAATACTCCGCGTCGGAGCGATAGGATTCGCGCGGCAGCTTCGCGAACAATTCCTCCATCCGGGCATACGTCCGCTTGGCTTCCGCCACGTTCGCCGGCGTTGCGGTCAGGTAGGCGTGGATGAGCAGCTTGCCGAGTACGAGTTCTTCAAGAGTACCCGTGTGCTTGGCCATCAGTTCCTGGCAAAGCGGGATCGTCGCGGCCGCATCCCCCATCTGGAGTAGCGTGTTCGCTTGCCAGATTTCACCCCAGGTGCGCAGGAACGAATCGCTGGATTTCGCCAGTCCCCGGAGTTGAACGAGCGCCTCGGAGCGAGCCTTGTTGGCGACGGCGCCATCAGCCTGCGCTTTGGCGAGCAGGGCGCTCGCCAGCCAGAGGCGGGCGTTGTCCGCCTGTTCGCCCGCCGGGTAGAGTGTCAGTTGCTTGCGGAGCCGGGCCTCGGCCTCGGCGAGGTCGCGGTCCAACATCGCCAGCCGACCCAGTTCGAAGAGAGCGTGTTCATGGGTCGTTGCATCGGAAACGATCGAGGCGTCGGCGAGTTGCGCGAGCATATCGCGGCCGAGCTTCGCGGTCGATTCGGCCTCTCGGCGCACCTCCGCGGTCGTTTCCTTCGCCAGTTGCGCCTGCCCGCGTTTGACATAGCTAACGGCGAGTTTGAACCGCGCGGGGGCCGCGGCCGCGCCGGGTAGCGCGACCGCCTTTCGCAGGGCCTCCTCGATCTCCGCTGGTCGATCGCCCGGCAACAGATCGGCTCGGTCCAGCCACGCCTGACCAAGCAGTTCCTCGGTCAGATCCTTCGCGGTCACGTTTCGGTCGATGAGTTCGAGCGCTCTGGAGTTTTCGCCGGCACGTTGGAACTGGAACGCCGCGCGGCGGCGATATCCGGCCTTCAACTCGGCGGCCGTCGACTCCTCCGCGAGGGCGGCGTACTCGTTTGCGGCTTCGAGGAATTTTGGCTTCGCTGTCGACGGATTGGTCTTCAACAACGCGTTCGCCCAGCGCTCGTCGATCTCGGCCCGATGTTTGCGGTCAGCACGCCCCTCGGCCACTTTGGCATACGCCGTCGCCGCCCGCAGCGCGGTCGAAAAATCCCCCTCGGCATTGCTCGCCTTGATGACATCCTCAAAGATCGCCCGCAGCTCCGTCGCCTGAAGGTGCTCTCCGTTCGCACTTGCTTGCGAGACAGCCTTTTCCAACCAATCGGCCGCTTCCCCCCGCGACGTCGCTTTCGGATCACGGTTCCGGATTTCCGCGAGTTTCATCGCTGCCGCTCCGCCGATCGAGCCGGGTTCGTTGGCGACCTGAAGCAGGAACGGCGCCGCGGCCGCGTCGTTTCCGGAGCGGAAATGAGCAAGGCCGATCAGAAAACGAATCGACGCGCGGTCCGCCGTCGGCAGTCCGGTCGAGGCCAGTGCCGATTCCAGATGGGCGGTCGCTTCCGACCATTTCTTTTCATCGAGGGCCAACTGACCCAGTTGAACCTTCGCCCGGGCAAGAACGTCGGGCGGTGCAGACGTTCCGATATCCTTCAGCCAGGCCCGCGCCGGCTCCACCTCTCGATCCGCGCGGTGGAGTTGAGCCAGTTCCAGCTTGCAGCGAGCGATGGAAGCCGACGACGCCTTGTTTGCTCCACCGAGGTATTTGGCGAACTGCTCCTTGGCGAGCGCGCGGTCCGGCGGCACAAGTCGGAGCGCCGTTTCCGCGATCAGGCGGGATCTTTCCGGGCATTCCTCACCCGGCGGAGGCGGCGCGACCAGATGATGCACAAGCTCCGCCGGCACTCCGGTGCCCGTCGCGGCCTGCGCCAACGCGAAGCGGTAGGACAGTAAGGCCGCGTCGGCCGACCGATCAAGCTGCCGTGCGTCGCATTTCGCAAACGCGTGGGCGGCCGCGATCCAATGTTCGGTGTTCTCGCCGGGTGTCAGATTCGCCAGTGCGACATACCCGCTGCCGATGGCGAAATTGGTCGGCGTGTCCGTCCGCTCCGCGATTGCGAGATTGCGTAATAACGGTTCAATGGCCGCGGCATCGAACGGCTTCCGTTCCAGCACCGCCCGCAATTCCGCCAGATCGGCCGACGGACCGGCGACCGGAGCATGACTGGGAATCGGCACGTAGCGGTAAGCGCCGTAGAGTGCGGCCAGTCCGAGCAGGAAAGTCGGAAGCTGCCAGAGGCGGCGGGGTTCGGCGGGTCGATCCAGCGCGGCCGAGTCCATGGCGATTACACCAGTCGGAGGAAATCCGGTTTCTATCGTCAGATTGTCACATTCGATCGGGCGCGGTCAAGACGAACCTCCGGCTTGCCCGCGTGTCGGTCTCAACGTAGGTTATCGAAGGGCCAAGTGGCGGAATGGCAGACGCACTCGACTCAAAATCGAGCGTAGCAATACGTGTGGGTTCGAGTCCCACCTTGGCCACTCTCTTCTGTCCTGTTCCAACATTCAGCGACAACGCTGTCTTCAATCGGCCGTGTACAACCAACATCACACGCAGACTTCCAACATCAGGAAATGATCCGGTTCCTTTGCATACAGCGCGACCGCCTGCCGCAGCGTCTTGATCCGATCCTCGTGCCAGGGGTTCTCGAGCTTCGGAAGCGTCGTTAGGTACGGGAAGTTCCGCAACAACTCCTCGCGGAGGAGCATTGCGCGGATCTTGCGGATACGCTCTTCACCCACCAGTTCGCAGGTCAGGAACAGTGCGTATTTCACCTTCGTGACCGGCAGTCCCGCGTCCTGCCGCACCTGCCCTTCGGCGAAGCGCTCAGCTACCTCGTTTAGAGCGAAGTTCAGCAGGTACCAGCGATCGGCCTTCTCGATGGGAAGGATCGGCGCATCGGCCGTACACGCCTTCGCCGCCTTGAGGACCTTGTCGATCGCCACTTGGTTGAGAAAGACCTTTTCGAGCGAGTCTTCCATCACAGTGCGAATTTTCAGGTAGTCGTCGGCGAAGATGTTCAGGCTGACGATGATCCGGTTGAAGAACTCTTTCTTCTTCCACTCGCGGCCCGCCTTCCAGCGGCCCCACCAGCGGCCGAGCATGAACGACAGGATCGAGATGAGGCCACCCGCGATGAGGGACGGGAGTTTCGCGAGGACTTCGTCGAAGATGTTCGCGGGAAGTTGGGCGATGAGCATAGGCGAGCCTCCGGGCGGACCGGGCGATCCCGATCCGCCGAAGCCATCTTACTGACCGCCGAAGAGGCCGATGTAGAACGCGAAGACCTGCCGGTTGTCGCCTTCGGTCTTGTTGAGCGGGAAGGCGAAGTCGAAGGCGACGGGCACGGGGCCGAGCGCCGGAATGCCCACGCGGAAGCCGAAGCCGGCCGACACGCGATAGTCCTTGATCGAAATGGAGCGTTCGACTGTGCCGTGGTCGAGGAACGTCACGAAGAACAGCGAATCCTTGGCGTTGAGCGGAATCTGGTATTCCAGCGTGTTGAGGAACGAGAACGAACCACCCGTGAAGTAGCGGTTGCCGAACACGGACGTGTCGACCGGCCCCATGCCGCGGAAGCTGAAGCCGCGGATGCTGCGGAAGCCGCCGGCGAAGAAGCGTTCGAAGATCGGCGCGTCGTCGCTGGTCGCGGAAATCTGGCTGCGGACGGCCAAGACGTGCTTGCCGCTGCCGTCGCGCCGCTGGAGGAACTCGCTGCTGAAGAACTTGGTGAACTCGGCGGTGCCGATCGGCACGGTGTAGTCGCCGAGGACCTGCTCGTAGGCGAGATCGAGCACGCTGCCGCTCGTGGGGAAGATGTAGCTGTCGCGGGTGTCGCGGGTGATGCCGGGGCGCAGGCCGAGCACGGTCGACTGGCCTTCGTCGCGGCGGATCGAGTCCGGTGCGTCGCCCGGCAAGCGCTTGACATTCACGCCTTCGATGCGGGTCGTGAAGGACGCGCGCCAGATCGGGTCGAGCCGGCGGTCGAGCGAGATGCGGGCACCGACTCGGTCCTCATCGTACTCGGCGTATCCACGATTGAAGTAGTACGCGCTGGTGCTCAGGCCGTAGTTCGAGTTGAACAGGTACGGTTCGCGGAAGGTAATCGAGTAATTCTGGAAAATCGCCCCCGGCTGGGCCTGGATGCGCAGTTCCTGCCCGGCTCCGCGGAACGCCCGGCCGTTCAGGAAGTCGTCCAAACTGGTCGGGAACCGCAGGAGATCGAAGTTCCGTTCGTTGATCGCGATATTCCCCGTCAGACCGGAGTTCGAGTTCACCGCCCCGCCGAGCAGGAACTGCCCGGTTCGCGTCTCCTTCACCGTGACGACGATATCCTTGAATGTGCTGTCGACTTCGCTCTGCCGGACTTCGACGGACGGCGGCGATTCCATGTCGAAGATGCCACGGCGGAAGAGGTTCAGCCGCGCCACCTCGATGGACGGATACTGGAGAATCTGCCCCTCGCGCAGGCCGGCCATGCCCAGTTCGTTGCGGATCACGCTTTCCATCGTCACTTCATTGCCGCGGATCTCGATCCGACCGATCCGGTCCGGCTCCCGCGCCGGCGGACGCTCGTCCAGCGGCACCTGGTGCGCCACCCGGCGTACCGGCGGCAGCTTCGACGCCGCCGCCTCGGGATCGCGCGGTCCGGGTTCCAGGATCTGGTAGGTCACGTCGACCTTGCCCGGTTGGCCCGCCACTGCCACCCACTGCTCCTCGCAGAGAACGAAATATCCCCGATATCCGTAGTAGTTCTTGATCCTCGTGCTGTCGTTCTGGATCTTGTCGCGGTCGTAATGGCCACCCACCTGAAGATCGACGAGCTTGCGGAGAACTTCGGTTGGGTAGAGTTTGTTCCCTTCCATCCGGATTTCGCGGACGGTGTAGATTGGGCCTTCGTCCACGTGGAAAATGACTTCCACGCTGCTCAAGTCGCGGGACGGAATGATTTCCTCCGTCACGCGGGCTTCGAGGTAGCCAAGTTTGTGGAAGTAGTTCATCACCTTCTTTTTGTCGTCTTCCACCTGCATCGGGTTGTACTTGTCGTTGAGGAATCGCACGAGGCCGTACACCGGCGCCGAGATCGTGAGTTGCGTGGCTACGCGACCCGACGACGTCTGCTTGCAGCCGCGTATCGAGACGCGGCTGACCTTCACCTTCGGCCCCTCGACGATCTGGAAGACGACGCGCGTATCTTCGACCTTCATCCCCTCGATCACACGACAGGTGGCGTAGGCGCGGCCGTCTTCCTTCAATTTGTTTTCGATGATCTGCGCAGCGGCTTCATTGAACGCGGGGTTCAGTGCACTCCCTTTGCGAATGCCGGTGAGTTGCAGGAGCGTGTCGTTACCGATGTGCTGGGCGCCGACGAACTTCACTTCGCGGACGACGTTGTTGAGTTCGACGACCTGGACGTAGACCGTGACCTTGCCGTCGTTCGAGACGGAGGTCTCGATCTGCACGCCGCCGGGGGCGAACCATTTGGTGGCGATCAGGCGGCGGACGTCCTCGTTGATGGTAGCGTCGTCGTAAGGCTTACCGACGCGTGTCTTCATCTGGCCGAGTATATGTTCCTTCGGATGCAGACGATTATTGACAGGGACGATGTCCGCCACGGTCTTGCCGATAGGCGATTCGCCGGCGGATACGTCGCGAACGGCGTATGCGGCCACGATCAACGCCAGTGCCAGCAATCCCACGCGGGCGGGGCGGACGGTCATCGGTCAACTCCCCTTCGATCCGGGCGCGATCCGTGCGCGAAGGAGAGGCCAATACCGGCGACCGGAAATCGTGTCAAGCTCGGCTATTTCGGCGCAATTGAAGGAAGCAGCCCGCGGACGACCGTCCGCGGGCCTGAAAAACTTACGACTTCTTCGACTTTGCGAAGTTCTCCGCCACGGCATCCCAATTGACGACGTTGAAGAACGCTTCGAGATACTTCGCCCGCAGGTTGCGGTATTTCAGGTAATAAGCGTGTTCCCAGACGTCCACGCCGAGAATCGGCGCAGCCCCGCCGGCCATCTGCGGATTGTCCTGGTTCGGCGTGCTCGTGACGGTGAGCGGCTTGTCCTTGCCGGGAACGAGCCACGCCCAACCGCTGCCGAAGCGACCGACGGCGGCCGTGTTGAACGCGACCTTGAACTTGTCCAGCGAACCGAATGAATCGTCGATCGCCTTGAGCAGATCCCCCTTCGGGGTGCCGCCGGCCTTCGCCATCACGTTCCAGAAGAAGGTGTGGTTCCAGTGCCCTCCCCCGTTGTTCCGCACGCCGCCGCGGACCATCTCCGGAATGTTCTTCAGGTTCGCCAGCACTTCCTCGATCGGTTTCTTGAGCATTTCGGGGGCGTTCTTCTCCAGCAGGCCGTTCAGGTTCGTCACATAAGCCTGATGGTGCTTCGTATGGTGGATGGTCATCGTCTCGGCGTCGATATGCGGTTCGAGCGCGTCGTACGCATAGGGCAGCTTCGGCAGGGTGAAACCGGCGGGCTTCTCTTGGGCCGTCGCCAGCGACGGCAGCGCGAGGACGGCGGAGGCTTGCAACATCTGGCGGCGCGTGAGCATCGGGATTCTCCAGTGGAAAGGTGAGACGCCCTTATCCTAGTCCCGCCGCCGGAACTGTACATTGACAGCATGCTCCGACCGCTCCTCGCCCGCTACGCGCCAACGCCGGCCGACCCCGACTGGGATCTCGCCGCCGAGTCGATCGCGGTGCTCATGCGCTGGTTCGGCCTCGTGGTCGGTGCCCTCCTCGCCAACGTCGGTTCCCCCTCCGCCGACCAGTGGCCGCTCAACCTCATCCTGCTCCTCGGCCTCGGCTTCACGGTTCTCGACACCTATTTCTTTTCCCGCCGCCGCATCTTTCTCCGCGACCATCCGCTCGTCATTGCCGTGATGGAGAGCCTCTTCATCGGCCTGCTCTGCTATTTCCAAGGCGGTCTCGAAAGCCCCTTCCGCTTCTACTACCTGCTGTCGCTCGTCTGCAGCGCGATCCGCTTCTCGCAAGCGACCACATTCGTGAATTGCGGACTCGCCTGCCTCAGCTACGGCGCGCTGTACTTCTCGCAGCCTAGCGCGACGCGCGATCCGCTCGCGGTCGCCTTCCTCGTCGTCGTGCTCGTCTGGGTCGCCTGGGCCGCCAGCAGCCTCGCGAAGCTCCTGCGCCGCGCCGGCGAACGATTGCGCGCCCTGAATGCCGAACTCCAGGAACATCAGAACCTGCTCGAAAGCCGAATCGCCGAGCGCACCCGCGAGCTGGAGGAATCGCAGGCGCAGGTGCTCCATCAGGAGAAGATGGCCGCGTTCGGCCTCCTCGCCGCCGGCATCGCCCACGAAGTCGGCAATCCGCTCACTTCCATCAGCACCCTCGTGCAGATGCTCGAAACGCGCGACCTCGACGATTACACCCGCACACGGCTTGGGCAGGTCGCCGGCCAACTCGCGCGGATCCAAACCATCCTCCGCGAACTGGTGAACTTCAGCCGACCCGCGAACTCCCAGCGCGGCACCGCGTCCGTCGGCGAAATCGTCCGCGAGGCGCTCGACATCGCCAAGTACTACAAAGGCGGCAAGAACCGACGCATCCGCACCGAGGTGCCCGACGACCTGCCTCCCGTCGCCGGCGTGCGCGACCAACTCGTGCAGGTCGTCTTCAATCTGGTGCTGAATGCCATCGATGCCACCGGGAAAGGGGGCGAGATCGTCGTCTCCGCGATCATCGAAGGCGACCGGCTAGCCCTCGTCGTCCGGGACGATGGCGCCGGCATCCCGGACGACGTCCGCGCGAAACTCTTCCGCCCCTACTTCACCACCAAGCGGCACGGCACCGGCCTCGGACTGTTCGTCCTCCGCAAGATCGTCGAGGAGCACGGCGGAACCGTCTCCGTCGCGAGCGATCCCGGCCGCGGCAGCACCTTCCGCGTCGAGCTGCCCTTCGTCCAATCCAGCGAACGCCTCCAACCCGTCGAGGTGACGTGATGCCAATCCGCCCCGACATCGCCTCCGTCCTCGTCGTGGACGACGAACCGCTCATCCGCGATACGCTCGCAGAATACTTGCAAGGACAGGGGTTCCGCGTCGCCGTCGCCGCCAGTGGCGAGGCCGCGCTCGCCGCCATCAAGAAGTCCCCGTTCGACATCGTTGTCTGCGACATCAACCTGCCCGGCCTCGACGGCATCGAAGTGCTCGAACGGCTCTCGCGCAGCAACCCCGAAACGCTCGTGCTGCTCATCACCGCCTACGCCACCGTCGAAAGCGCGGTCGAAGCCTTCCACAAGGGTGCCTCCGACTACCTGATGAAGCCGATCCTGCTGCACGAAGTCTCGCAGAAGATCCGACGGCTGCTGACGCAACGCAAGCTCGCGCAGGAAAACCAATGGCTGCGCCGCGAGCTCAACCGCGAGACCGATCTCGGCGACCTGATCGTCGGCAAGCACCCTGCGATGCGCGCCGCGCTTCTGCTCGCGCAGAAGGTCGGTCCGACGCCCTCCACGGTACTCATCCTCGGCGAAGGAGGCACCGGGAAGAAGATGCTCGCGCGGGCGATCCACAAGTTCGCACACCCCGCCGGCGATGGCCGCTTCCTCGCCGTGAACTGCGCCGGTGTGCCCGGTGAAAGCCTGGAAAACCAGCTCTTCGGCCACGTCCAGGGTGCCTATGGCGGCGCGATCAGCGACCAGCCCGGCCTCTTTGTCCATGCCGGTGCCGGAACCATTTTCCTCGACGAGATCGGCGAACTCCCACCCGGCACGCAGGCCAAGCTCCTCCGCGCCATCGAGCAACGCGAGATCGTGCCGCTCGGCGCGAACGAACCGGTGCCGGTCCACGCCCGCGTCATCGCCGCGTCCCACCGCGACCTGTCCGCCGAAGCGGCGGCCGGACGCTTCCGCGAAGACTTGCTCGTCCGACTGAAGACCGTCACGATCGCGCTCCCGCCCCTGCGCGATCGTCGCGAGGACATTCCCGAATTCGTCGATCATCTGGTGGCGAAGCACTCGAAGGCGATGGGCAAACGGTTCGTCGGCGCCAGCCGCGAGGCGATCGAACTGCTCTCGCGCTATCCGTGGAAGGGGAACGTGCGCGAACTGGATAACGCCATCCAGCGGGCGATCATCCTCGGCGACGGGCCGCTGATCCGACCGGCCGACCTGTCGCCGGACATCGCACCGTCGCCGGACGACCCCTCGGCCGTGGACGACCTGAACGCCGCCGCCGCCCGCTTCGAGAAGCAGCACATCGAGCGTATCCTGCGCCAGATTGCCGACAAGCGCGAAGCCGCGAAGCGCCTCGGCATCGGCCTCAGTTCGCTTTATCGCAAGATCGAACAGTACAGCATCGGCGATCGCTGATGATCGACCCGCCGGCGAGTCGTGCGCACCCGAGTGGGTCCGCCGCCCCCGCGCCACCCCCTGGCGGACCCACTCGCATTTTCCGGACCCACACCGGTCGACAGAGACCCCGCAAGGACTTACGTTGATTTCAACGTCCTCGGCGATCCGAAATCCTCGATCACGAAACGATCCAAACCAATATGACCGATTTGCCGAGGATTCAATCGGGACCGATCCTTCCCGCGCTTCATCGCTGCAACCCCGCCACCACAATCTCCAGGAATTCCCGCGCCCGCTTCGCCAGCGCGTCGATGCCCTCCGGCTTCGCCGGGCGCGGTAGCAGCGGCGCGAAGATATTCTCGCACGCCAGCGGGATTGTCCGCCCCGTGAACGCCACCGGTTCGAGCAAACGGTAGTGGTCGATCTCGCCGAAGCCGGGGCCGCAGTCCTCGTCCTTCGGCCAGTTGCGGTGGTCCTTGATGCAGAAGCTCCGCACCGTGTCGGCGCATTTGCGGATGTCCGGGATCGGGTCCTTGTCCAGGTAGTCCAGCACGTTGCCGGCATCGTAATTCACGGCGATGTTCGGGTGATCCACCTCGCGTACGATGGCGGCGCACGCCTCGCCGGTACCGGTTTCGCCGCCGTGCTGTTTGACGACGAGCGTCACGTTCAGCTCCTTCGCGATCGGGCCGAGCTTGCGGAACCGCTCGATCCAGACCGCGCGGTTCCCGCCCTTCGTGTGGCCGAAGGTAAGCACCTGCGGGATGCCGGCCGCGGATGCCTGTTTCAGTCGGTGCGTCAACAACTTCAGCCCGTCCGCGTGCTCCGGGTAGATGTCGCTGAACATCATCACCGGTTCAAGGTCCATCCCCCGGCAGCGCTTGGCCAGCTCGCGTGCCGTCTCCGGCGGCGCGTCCTTCGCCAGCACCGGCACGGCCTGCCCGTTCTCCTTGTGCGTCACGCCCCACGCGACGTGCGCGTACCCGGAGGCCTTGATTCCCTCCAACGCCCGTGCCAGCGGGAACGCGGAGTATGGCAGCGTCATGCACGCGATCGGAAACGTCGACGGCTTCCGCTCCGCGGCGCGCGCGGCCGCGCCCGCCAGCACCATCGACGCGGCCAGGAATTCACGACGGTTCGGCATGGCCCGCCCTCGGGAGATGCCGCTGTTCTACTCGGATTCCCGCACCGGATCGGGTAGAATAACCGCGACCACTGAGGACCGCCGATGCCCGCGACCGCCGCGCAGTACGACACGCTCGCCGACGTCCTCCACGCGCTCGGCGACATCCCGCCCGACCGCATCCTGTGGAACCCGTTCCCCGGCACGGCCACGGAGGCGGACCAGATCCGCATCTGTGAATCGCAAACACTCGTGGAACTTCTGGACGGGATCCTCGTGGAGAAGGCGATGGGATACCGCGAGTCGTTGATGGCTTCGACTTTACTCATGATCATCGGCGCGTTTGTCCGTCCGCGGAAGCTTGGAGTCGTGGCCGGCGCGGATGCGATCATGAGGATGCGCGATGGACGAAATCGCCTGCCAGACGTGTCGTTCACCAGTTGGGAAAACGTACCGACGAACGACGCTCATCTCCAGAGCGTTGCCGACTTCGCACCGGATTTGGCGGTCGAAGTGTTGTCGGATGGAAATACCAAGTCGGAAATCGCCCGCAAGCGCGATGACTTTTTCGCCGCCGGCACACGACTCGTTTGGATCATCGAACCTGACGATCGTACCGTCGCGGTGTATACGGATGCCGAGACTTTCACCTTGCTTCGCGAGTCGGACACGCTGACCGGCGGCGAGGTGCTGCCCGGCTTCGAACTGCCGCTCTCCGAGTTCTTCAACGACCCGCAACTCCAGCCGAAAGCCTGAGAAGCCGATGCCATTCCCCGATCCGCTGGCCGGCCTGATCGCGGCCGCGAAGCTCAGCCCCGACAACGTGCCGCTGCGCTCGCATCTCGCCGAATCATTCGCGAACCTTGGCCGCTTCGACGAGGCCGAGGCCGAGTGGAAGGCCGTGCTGGCGCTCAAGCCGCAGGACGCCGCGATCCTGTTCGGCCTCGCGAAGCTGTACTTCCAGCAGGGGAAGGCGAGCCAGGCGATGGTGGTGCTGGAGAGCCTCGTGCGCGATCCGAAGGCGCCGGCCGAAGCGCACGTCCTGCTCGCGAAGCTGCTTTTCCGCGATGGCGACACGCCGCGCGCCGTCGCCCGCTACAAGCTCGGCATCGAGGCAGACCCGAACGCCGCCGATGCGGAACTGGCCGCCCAGCTCGGCATCGACGCGACTTCGCAGGAGAGTGAAGTCGTCGACGGCCGCATCGCCGTCGGCGATTTCGAGGCCGGCCCCGACGTCTCCGGCCGTTTGGAGAAACCGAAGGTCTCCTTCAAGGACGTCGGCGGCATGGACGCGATCAAGGAGGAGATCCAACTCAAGATCATCCACCCGCTTCAGCACCCCGAACTGTACAAGGCGTACGGCAAGCCGATCGGCGGTGGCATCCTGATGTACGGCCCGCCCGGCTGCGGCAAGACCCACCTCGCCCGTGCCACCGCCGGCGAAGTCCACGCCTCCTTCATCGCCGTCGGCCTCGAAGACGTCCTCGACATGTGGCTCGGCTCCAGCGAAAAGAACCTGCACGCCCTCTTTGACGAAGCCCGCCGCAACCGGCCCTGCGTTCTCTTCTTCGACGAGGTCGACGCCCTCGCCGCCAGTCGCACCGACCTGCGCCAGAGCGCCGGCCGGATGATCATCAACCAGTTCCTCTCGGAACTCGACGGCGTGTCGACCTCGAACGACGGCGTACTGATCCTGGCCGCGACGAACGCGCCGTGGCACCTCGATTCGGCGTTCCGCCGGCCGGGCCGCTTCGACCGCATCCTCTTCGTCCCGCCGCCGGACGCGCCGGCGCGGGCCTCGATCCTGCGCGTCCTCGTCGCCGGGAAGCCACAGGACAATCTCGATTTCGACGCCGTGGCGAAGAAGACCGACCAGTTCTCGGGGGCCGATCTCAAGGCGGTGATCGACCTCGCCATCGAGTCGAAGTTACGCGAGGCGATCAAGCTCGGCGTGCCGAAGCCTCTGACGACGAAGGACCTCCTCTCGGCCGCGGCGACGGTGAAGCCCTCGACGAAGGAATGGTTCTCGACGGCGCGCAACTACGCGACGTTCTCGAACCAAGGCGGCCAGTACGACGACATCCTCAAGCACCTGCGGAAGTGAATCGCACGATCATCGGTCGATGTCGACATGGCGGAACGCGTCATCAATGAGGTGCCTCCGCGTTTGAAGAAGTTCCTGATGGCCCGAGTATCTTCAGGCCGAAGGCCTGGGAGTGCTTAGCCCAGGGCAACGCCCTGGGTAGATGTGCAACCCCAAAGCAGCCTGAAAGGCTGCGACAGGAGAGCCAAGGGAGACGCCGCGCGGCGATCCCTATCACGAATCGCACACCGTGTCGGCTAGAACCGGCTCGTTGTCGCAGCCTTTCAGGCTGCGTGAGGGGAACCGAGCGAACTCAGGGCGTTGCCCTGGGCTTAGCACTCGCAGGCCTTCGGCCTGAAGATTGGACGACAGACTCGAGATTGGTTTCACGAACGAATGCGACACCTACTGATATCCCGGAAGTGACTCATGGAACCGGACCGGTTCGCCCGTGCCCGCATTCTCCTCGAACAGAACCGCTACGACCTCGCCGCCCGCGAGGTGACGGCGCGCCTCGCCGACGATCCGAACGACCCGGAAGGGTTCATCCTTCTCGCGATCTGCCAGTGCAACCTCAACGACCCGAAGGCGATCGACACGGCCCGCACGGCCGTCGAACTGGCGCCGAACGAGGACCGCGCCCACTTCGTTTTCAGCCTCGCCCAGCTCCGCAAGGGGAACCTCGACGAGGCCGAGCGGGCGATCCGCCGGGCCATCGAGATCAACTGCTGGAATTCGGGGCACTTCGGCCAGCTCGCGGCGATCGAGGTCGGCCGGTATCGCTGGACCGAGGCGCTCGCCGCGGCCGATCAGGGGCTGGCGCTCGACCCCGACGACCGGCACTGCCTGAACCTGCGGGCCGTGGCGCTGACGAAGCTCGGCCGGCAATCCGAAGCGGCCTCGACCTTGGAGGGCGCGCTCGAGAAGAACCCGGAGGACGCGTACTCGCACGCCAACCGCGGCTGGACCTTGCTGCACGAGAACGAGCCGAGAAAGGCGATCGAGCACTTCCGCGAATCGCTGCGACTGGACCCGACCTCCGCCTGGGCGAAGGAAGGGATGCTGGAAGCCCTGCGGGCGCGGAACTGGTTCTACCGCCGCGTGCTGCAGTACCTGCTCTGGATGTCCCGATTCCCGCCGCGGGTGCAGTTCGGCCTGATCATCGGCATGGTTGTTCTCGTGCAGGTACTCGACGGTATCGGAAAGCAGATGCCTGGCGCCGAGCCTTTCTTCAATGTGCTGATTTTCAGTTACGCTATTTTTGTCGCTTCGTCCTGGTTCGCACAGCACATCATGAACGTCCTTCTGCTGTTCAATCCCGACGGGCGGATGATCCTCGATCGAACGCAGAAAGCCATTTCGCTGTTGTGCTTTTCGCTTGTCGTCGTTGTTCTCGTGATGACAGCTATTGCGATCCTGACACGCGAACAGTCAACAGTGGCCTGGGCGGTGACCCTGTTCCTCGCGGCGATCCACACGTCTTCGATCTTCGATATCCCGGCAGGCCGATATCGCTGGATCGGCATAGGGTTTTCTACCATCGCGATTCTGGCCTTTGGAATACTCAAATCCGAGCGCGTCGATCTCATCGCGGACTACGACAAGCTCTACCAAAAGGCGATTCAACATGACGAACGGGAGGAACAATTTCGGTTGAACGAGCGAGAGTTGAGTGCAGAAAAAGCCGAGGCTCTCAAGCGGGAATTAGCCGTCGAGCTACGGATCATTCAGCTGAAATCCTCGGAAATCCGAAACCGCTCGGACAAACTCGGTTCGATGGAAACGGCTTCCGGTTTCGCCAGCTTGGGCACCCTGCTACTGCATGCGTTCCTGCGAGCCAAAGCCCGGCGTGGACGATTCGAAGACGACTGATGCACTGCTCCGGCGCGATACAATGGGGTATCCAACCCGAAATCACGCTCGGAGCTTTCGATATGCCGTCTCCCATGACCCTGACCGAACAAGTCCTCGCCAAGGCCGCGGGCCGCGACGCCGTCGGACCCGGCGACAATATCTGGGTGAACGTCGACGTTCTCATGACGCACGACGTCTGCGGGCCGGGCACCATTGGCATCTTCAAGAAACACTTCGGCGAGAAGGCCAAGGTCTGGGACCGCGAGAAGGTGGTCATCATCCCGGACCACTACATCTTCACCAAGGACGCGATGGCGAACCGGAACGTGGACGTGCTGCGGGCGTTCGCGAAGGAGCAGAACCTGCCGTACTTCTACGACGTCGGCACCGACCGCTACAAGGGCGTCTGCCACATCGCGCTGCCGGAGGAAGGCCACACGCGACCCGGCGAAGTGCTGCTCGGCACCGACAGCCACACCTGCACCGCCGGGGCCTTCGGCCAGTTCGCCACCGGCATCGGCAATACGGACGCCGGCTTCGTCATGGGCACCGGCAAGACCTGGCTCAAGGTACCGCCGACGATGCGCTTCGTCTTCCACGGCGAGTTGCCGCCGTACCTGATGGCGAAGGACCTGATCCTCGCCGTCATCGGCGATATCGGCGTCGACGGCGCCACCTACCGCGCGATGGAGTTCGACGGCGACGGCGTGTTTGCCCTCAACATCGAAGAGCGCATGACGCTCTGCAACATGGCCATCGAGGCCGGCGGCAAGAACGGCATCATCCCCGCCGACCAGGTGACCATCGATTTCGTGAAGGAGCGCGGGAAGAAGAGCGGCAGCAAGCCGTTCACGGTCTTCAAGCCGCAGGCCGGCGCGAAGACGATCTTCGAGAAGGTCTACGACGTGACGAAGATGGAGCCGACGGTGGCGAAGCCGCACAGCCCGGACAACAAGGCGAAGGTGAGCGAAGTGAAGGGGACGAAGCTCGACCGCGCGTACATCGGCAGTTGCACCGGCGGCAAGCTGACGGACTTCCGCGCCGCCGCCGGCATCCTCAAGGGCAAGGAAGTCCGCATCGACACGTTCGTGGTCCCCGCGACAACGGAAGTGGCCGCCGGCCTCGATTCGGAAATGATCGACGGCGTGAGCTTGCGGAACATCTTCCTGAACGCCGGCGCGAAGATCGGCGACGCCTCGTGCGCCGCGTGTCTGGGCGGGCCGAGCGATACGTTCGGACGACTGAACACGCCGATCAGCTGCATCAGCACGACAAACCGCAACTTCCCCGGCCGCATGGGCCACAAGGAGGCGAAGGTTTTCCTCGCCAGCCCGCTGACGGTCGCCGCGAGCGCCCTGACGGGGCTGATTGCGGACCCGCGGGACGTGCTGGTCTGATTCCTCATCTCCCTTGAGGATTGTCCATGCCTCCTCGCATCTCCCGCCGGGACGCGTTGCTCGCCGGTATCGCCGGGTCGCTCGCGTCGCGGGCGGTCGCCGACGAGCCGGCCGAGCCGGGGCGGAAGTTCCTGACGCCGGCGACGAAGTTCGAAGACGTCAGCCGCGGGAACCCGGTGCCGCACTCGCTCACGGGGCAGGCGCTCGTCGACGCGAAGCTCACGCCGGAGACGTGGCAGCTCGAAATCGTTGCCGAGGATAAGGCGAAGATCGCCAAGCCGCTGACGCTGTCGTTCGCCGACCTCTTGGCACTTGGCAAGACGAAGGCGGTGCGCTACCTGAAGGCGATGCAGTGCAACAACATCCCGCAGCCGCTCGGCCAGGGTTTGTGGGAAGGCGTGCTCCTCCGCGACCTGCTCGCCCTCGCGGGACCGATCGACGAAGCCCGCCGGCTCTTCTACTGGGGCTTCCACAATAACGACCCGAAGCAGATCTTCCGCTCGTCGCTGGCCCTGAACCAGGTTCTGGACGCCGCTCCCGGGGACCTGCCGCCGTTCCTCGCGTACAAGCTCAATGGCGAGCCGATCCCGCTCGTGCGCGGCGGGCCGGTGCGGATGCTGGTGCCGTGGGCGCACGGGTTCAAATCGGTGAAGTGGCTGCAGAAGATCGTCCTGACGAACAAGTACGACGCCAACGATACCTACGCCATCGCCGGCAACGATCCGGAATCGAACCACAAGACGGCTGCGTACTTCGACAGCACCAAGGCGGAGAAGTTCCCGGCCGGCAAGACGATCAAGATCACCGGCACGGCGATGGTCGGCCTTCCGGGCCTCGAGCGTGTCGAGTACTGGCTGCGGGCCGACACCGGCGCGAAGCTGACGGCGAACGACCCGGCGTGGAAGGCGGCCGAGTGGAAGCCGGCGACGATCGCTCCACCGCCGAAGGACTGGAGCGCGGAGCTGCCCGCCGGTTACGCCGCGAAGGACATCTGGGGCTTCGGCCCGGACGGCCAGCCGAAAGAGTGGCCGATGCGCTACAGCGTGGCGTTCTGGTCCGTGAAACTCGAAGGCCTCAAGCCCGGCAAGTACGAACTGCGTGTCCGCAGTGTGGACAAAAACGGCTTCGCCCAGCCGGAGCCGCGCGACGGCAAGCGCAGCGGCAAGAACCAGGTGCCGGTGAAGCCGTTCGCTGTGGAATGAGTCATCCCCCCTTGCTCACCCTCCCGGGCCCGGCTCCGCCGGCATCGGGAAGCGTTCCTGAATCCAGGCGTCCCAATGCGGCGACTCGCGGGCGACGGTCGCGGCGGATTGGTCGCCGTAGAGGTAGAGGTTCACGCCCACCATGATCTGGCCGCAGTTGTAGGCACCGATGGCGGCGACGCCCGGCGATGGCATGTCCAGCCGTAGCAAGGCATCGTACGGTTTCCGCGTGAAGTGCTCCAACACGCCGCCAAGCGCCGGGACGCCCGCGGGCGCGGTCCACCGCTGGCCGACGCTCGCACCCTTCAGCCCCAGGGCCGTGATCAGCTTGTCCCAAACCTCCTCTTCCGTGCCGGTGGCGACGGCCATCTTCTGCATGATGGCGGAACGCTGGCCGCGGAAGTGCGTGAGATAGATCCGCAGCGTGCGGAAGAAGCCGGGCCAGCCGTGTTCGGTGCCTTCGAGCTGGTTGTCCCAATCGTCTTTGTCGGTGAAGAGGCTGTGGACCACGCGGACGATGCAGGTGCCGCCGGCCTTCGCTTCCACGCTCCATTCGGTGGCCATCGGCGGCATCTCGGGCGTCCACCCCGGCGATTCGGCGGCGAACATCCGCGGCGGATCCCACGCGGTCACGACGGCGCTGGACTCCATGCCCGGGCCGAAGTTCGACTTCACCGCGACCGGCTTGCCGTCGACCTCCTCCATGACGGTCGGCACGAACCAGGACGACACGCCCGGCCCCGTTGCGATCGCCTGCCAGACTTCCTCCGGCGTGCCGGGCACCTCGACTTCGACCTGCACGGAACGGCGTCCGGAGGGGTCTTTTTTCACGCTCATGACGGCTCCTGGGAATCGGGGTTCTGCGGCAGAGGATGCGCCACGATCACCAATCGATGCGCACGGCCGCCGGGGGCGGATGGATCGTGATATTTCGAAACGAGTTTCGCGATGGCCTCGGTGAGTTCGCTCGTGAACGCGGCCCGGTCCGACGGCGACCGGAAGCGAACCTCGGTATCGACCGACAAGGTTGCCAGGCGTTTGCCCGCTCTGCGTGCCCGGCGAACGAGGTCGCCGACTTCGCGAACGATCCGCGCGCCGAGGGCGATGAGGTAGCTCGCCGACAGCCGGTCGACCTCCCGCTGCGGATCGACGGCGACGGGCCCCATGGCGCTTGGCGAAACGACGTACGACGCGGCCGTCGCCACGAGAAGGCGTTCCGTCAGCCCGCCCCACTTGCGAACGTGGTCCAGCTGGACCAGTCCGTGCGCCTCCAGTGCGTTCAGGTGGTAGTTGACCTTCTGCCGCGCCAGACCGACCCGCGTGGCCAGCGTCGCCGCCGAGGCGGGGACCGCCAGTTCGGACAGGAGTCGGCTCCGGGTCGGCTCCAGGGCCACGGTCGCGGCCGCGGGATCATCGATCACTTGGATGTCGAGCACGGGGTGATGGTATCCTTGACAATTTTTATTGTCAAGTAAGATTCGAGGCCCTTTTGCTGAATTCGCAGAGTTGATGCTGGTTGGGGCGGTTTCTCGAAGACTCGAAACCGCCCTGCCGGCAAGCCGGCAGCGATCTGAAAGACGCGACGTAGAATAGCGCACGCTCCCCTTCAACTCCGGGACTGCCATGCCGACCCTCAACGACACCCTCGCTTCCCTCGGCGTCCCTTCGCATTCGGCCCTCGCCATCGGCCGCCGCTGGATCGCCGGTACCGGCGCGCCGTTCAATGTCCATTCGCCCATCGACGGCTCGCTCCTCGCGTCGTTCCCGCAGGCGACGGCCGCCGACCTCAAACCAGTTCTCGAAGCGGCGACGTCCGCATTTCAAAGTTGGCGCATGGTCCCGGCCCCGGTGCGGGGCGAGTTCGTGCGGCGGATCGGCGTGAAGCTGCGCGAGCGGAAAGATCAGCTCGCCGAGGTGGTCACCGCCGAGGCGGGCAAGATCGCCTCGGAGGCGCGCGGCGAAGTGCAGGAGATGATCGACATCTGCGATTTCGCCGTCGGCCTGTCGCGCCAGCTTCACGGCCTCACCATCGCCAGCGAACGCCCCGGCCACCGCCTCATGGAACAGTGGCACCCGCTCGGCCCCGTCGGCGTCATCACCGCGTTCAACTTCCCCGTCGCCGTGTGGGCGTGGAACGCCATGCTCGGCCTCGTCTGCGGCGACCCGATCGTCTGGAAGCCTTCGCCCAAGACGCCGCTGTGCGCGCTCGCCACGCACGCGATTGTCTGCGACGTACTGAAGGAGATGCCGGACGTGCCCGACGGCGTCGTGTGCCTGATTGTCGGTGGCACGGATGTGGGCGAGGCGATCGCGGCCGCGCCGGACCTGCCGCTTGTGTCGGCGACGGGGTCCACGCGTATGGGCCGCGCCGTTGGCGTGGCAGTGGCGCAGCGGTTCGGCCGGAGCCTGCTCGAACTCGGCGGGAACAACGCGATGATCGTCGCGCCGTCGGCCGACCTCGAACTCGCGGTGCGTGCGATCACCTTCGCGGCCGTCGGCACCTGCGGCCAGCGCTGCACGAGCCTGCGCCGGTTGATCGTTCACGAGTCGATCGCCGCGAATCTCGTCGCACGGTTGAAGGCCGTTTATGCGAAGCTGCCGATTGGGAATCCGCTGGAAGCGGATACGCTCGTCGGCCCGCTCATCGACGGCGCGGCGTTTGACGCGATGCAGGCGGCCCTCGAATCGGCACGCAAAAGCGGCGGAATCGTCTTCGGCGGGGAACGCATCGAACGTGCCGGGTACTACGTTCGACCGGCACTGGTTGAAATTCCCGCGCAAGCCGCGATCGTGCGCGAAGAGACATTCGCACCGATCCTTTATGTCATGACGTATCGCAATCTGGACGACGCCATCGCGCTTCAAAACGGGGTACCGCAGGGGTTGGCGTCCGCGATTCTCACGAACGACCTGCGTGAGGCGGAGATGTTCCTCTCCCCCGCGGGATCGGATTGCGGCATCGCGAATGTGAACATCGGCACGAGCGGCGCCGAGATCGGCGGGGCGTTCGGCGGCGAGAAGGAGACCGGCGGCGGCCGCGAGTCGGGCTCCGATTCGTGGAAGGCCTACATGCGCCGGGCGACGAACACGATCAACTATTCGCACGCCCTGCCGCTGGCGCAGGGCGTACGCTTCGACGTGTGAACGCTCACTGTCCCGGTATGCGGCCGGCGGGCGTCATCCGGTCCACCATCGTCGGCAGGTATTTCGCCAGCTCCTTCGCGAGGTCCGGCGCGGCGAGGCCGGTCTTCGCCGACATCTCGCGCATCTTCTCTTCCCCCAGCACCGATTGCAACTGGTTCGGGTCGATCGGCTGGTTCGCGCCGGTGCCGACCCACGAACCGAACACGTTCCCCAGCCCCTTGTCCTGGAACTGCTTCATCAGATCGCCGAGCGGGCCGCCGGCGGCGTTGCCGGCCATCCCCTTGAAGAGGCTGCCCGTGACGGCGTCCATGATCTTCTTCTTGGTGCCCGCGCCGAACAAGGACAGAATGAATTGAATGATCTGGAACATGACGGCTCCGGTGATGAACGCGATGGTGCCGGGCCGTTGTATCGGTTTCGCGGAGGCCGGACACGATGCGCACGATCGCCCTCCTCATGCTGCTATCCGTTCCCGCCGCGGCCGCGGACCCCGCGCGCGTCACGACCGACGGCAGCTTCAAGCAGCACCTCCAGTGGTCGCCCGACGGCAAGACGTTCCTCCTCACGCGCATCCACGAGGGGAAGATGGCGGTCTGGACGATGACGGCCGAAGGCAAGGACCTCAAGCGCCTGCTGCCGAACCACGTCATGCCGCACTTCGACGCGAGTTGGAGCGCCGACGGCAAGCGCGTCGCCTACGTCTTCGATGAGCTTCAAGGCACCGACGGCAAGCTGCGCATCCACGTTTGCGCCGCCGACGGAAGCGACGACAAGACCATCGTGCCGCACAAGGCCTTCGAGGAATCGCCCCGCTTCGCCCCCGACGGCAAGAAGCTCCTCTGGGTGAGCACGCGGCACGGCAACCCGGAACTTTACACCGTGGACGCCGAAGGGAAGAACGAGACGCGACTGACAAGCGAGGTGGCGTACGACCTGCATCCGGCGTGGAGCCCCGACGGGAAACGCATCGCCTTCGCCAGCGGCCGCACGGGTAAACAGAAACTCTTCACCATGAAGGCCGACGGCACGGACTTGAAGAAGCTGACCGACGGCGACCACCTCGACGGCTGGCCGGCGTGGAGCAAGGACGGGAGGCGCGTCGCCTTCGTTTCGCAGCGCGGCGGGAACTACGACATTTGGATTGTGAACGCCGACGGCACCGGCTCGCGGAACCTGACGAACCACGCGGCCCAGGACACATCGCCGACGTGGAGCGCCGACGGCAAGACCATTGCCTTCATCTCCACTCGCGACGGCGGCAGCGACGTGTATACCCTCGCCGTTCCGAAATGATCAATCGTCCTCGGGCGAGAGTGGCAGCGGGCTGGCGATGTCGGCCGATTTGTAGCGTTCAAGGAGCCGCCGGAAGTATCCGCTGCGATGGTCGAGCTTGTGGAGATCCGCCGCGATCCTGACGGCGTCGTCCCGTTCGCCGCGTCGGAAGTGCGCTTCGGCCAGCACTTCCCGGTGCCAGCGCAGGTCGGGTTCGCGTTCGACGGCAAGCGTCGCCAGTTTCAACGCTTCGTCCAGTTCGCGCCGGCATCCGGCAGCCGCGAACGCCATCGTCGCCGGCACCCACGCGCTGTCGGGGTTGTCGGCCCGCAGTTTCCGCAGCGCCGTCCAGGAGATCCCGAATAGCGCGTCCGCCTCGGTCTTCATCCCCGCCTTGTCGAACTCCGGTACGATCGCGGTCAGGAACTCCGTTTGTCCCGGCAGCAGTTGCAGGATCGCCTTCGCCTCCGCGAACGCCTCCGCGGCCTTCCCGTCCGCCAGCATCGCCCGTGCACGGCTGCCGCGCACGCTCGCCGGCACGGTCACATAGCCCACGCCGTCCACGAATACCACGTTCGGCGTCTTCAGCAGGAAATGCAGGTTCCGCTCGATGGCGGCGGCCGAGGATTCGTGTTCCTTCAAGAGGTGGGACGCCCGCGCCATGGCGTTCCACACGTTGCCGCGGTACGGCGTCCAGTACCAGGCGCAGCGGGCCGTGTCGTCGCGGGCGATACGCACGTCGGCCATCGCTCCCCGCTCGCAGAGATCATGGAGGAATCGGCCGCGATACTGCGCGTCCCCCAGCGCGACGGCGTGTGCGAGGGCGATCCGTTTCGCGCCGTCGGCGGCCTGGCCGGCGGCCGCCAAAGCCCGGCCCGAGAGATACAGCGGAATCGGGTTGAACGGGTACTGCTTCCAGCAATCGTGGAACACGGTGGCAGCGTCGCTCGGCCGGTTCCGTTCCATCAGGAACTCGCCGAGGTCGACGGCGATCTTGAAGGTCTCATTCGTGTCGAAGAGCCAGGAGCGCGGGCCGGCCGAGCCGGCGCTCGTCTGATCGCGGATTTCGGTTGGTGATCGCGGTTGGCCGTTGGCGTCGAGGCTCCAGATGCGAACCGATTCGCGGAGGTGTTTTTCGACGTCGGCCCAATCCCCGGCCCGCCGCGCCAGCGTAGCGCGGGCGCGATGCTCGCGCACGCGATCCGCAAGGGATCGCGGCTCCACCCTTGGCGCGGCGTGGGCGTCGAGCGCGGCGCGGGCGACCGTCGTTTCCGTCGCGTCGGCCTTCCCGGCCAGCAGCTTGCGGACGCGCCGCATCGTCGCGCCCGGCGCATCGGCGTTCGTCGGCGCCGTCACGCGCAGTGCACGCCACAGCCCCAGCGCCGCCTCGGCGTCGTCTTCAAAAATCAGCTCGAACGGTTCCGGTTGCGCCACGAACGAATCGCCGGAGCGGTCGAGTTGCTCGATCGTGGTCCCGGCATGTTCGCATGCGAGGTCGAAATATCCGGCCCGCAACTCCGCCCGCAGGAGTTCTCGAATGAGGTAGTGGTCCCGCAAGCGCGTCGCCGCGAAGATGCGGTGGAAGAGTTGGACCGCGTCGTCCTTCCGCCCGATCTGCGCGAAGACTCGTGCTTTGCGCATGTCGTAGTACAGCCGATCCCGTGCCTGGTCCTCGTCTTCCAGATCCCGCGCGAGCGCGCCCTCGCCGAGCACGGAGAGCACATCGGGGAACATCAGCCGCCCGGCGTAGACGTCCGCCAGCAGGCGCGGGTGGGCCTTCTTTTCCTTCAGTGTGGCGATGCCCTCCAACGGATAGCCGTTGAGCAACAACGCCAATCCGGCCTCGGCGGCGGACTCGCGGTCGGCTTCGACGCCGATCCGCTTCAACTCCGCCAGTAGTTCAACGGACTTCGTTTTCAGGCCGCCCTTCCGGGCGCGGAAGAGACTCAACCCCGGATTCGGCGGACCCTCGTTCGGGTCGGGATCGGCGGAAAGCTCGTTCCACAATCCCGCGTCTTCGAGCAAGGAGGGCAACAGGTGCGCCGGCCGGGATTCCGCCGGGATCGTCCGCAGCCGTTTGGCCGCGTCGGCGCCTTTCCCGTCCCGTTGCAGGACGACTGCCAGCGCCGCCGTCGCGTCGCGCCCGCGCTCGCCGGGCATCTTCGCGAAGGTGTTCAATGACTCGATCGCCCGCGCCGTCTGCCCGCGCCGTTGCAGGAAGTCGGCGTAATCGAGCCACGCCTCCGGGTTCGGCCCGCCTGCGGCGACAGTGAGAAACGCTTCCGCCTTCGTCCATTCGTCCCGCTCCATCCAGCGCGGCACCCGGTCGCGCGCCAGCGTCAGGACCTCGCCGTACAACCCGGCCCGGCGCTCCGGTTCCACAACGTGCGCGAGCAGCAACCCGATCGTTTCAACGCCGTGCGGCTCCATGTCCGCCAGCGCGGCGAGGGCCGGCGATTGCCGGTTCCAATCGTTCGAACGGAATTCCTTGATCTGCTTCAGCACGGTCGCAGGCGTATCGGGGAAGATGCCCCAGTTGAACTTGTCCAGAATGTTGCCGGCGCGCTTGGCGATTTCGGGGTCGTCGCTGTCAGCGGCCTTTTCGAGCGCTGGCCGGGCAGTCCGGCCGAGTTTCCACAACTCGCGCGAGGCCTTTTCCCGCTCGGCGAAGACGGCGCTGCCCAAGTCGCGCGCGAGCTTATCGGGATCGGGTTTTTGCGGATCGGCCGCGGAAACGAGCGATGCGCCAAGAAGCAGAACAAACCATCCGCGAGTGTGCGTCACGGCCAGACTCCTTCCCGAAGGAAACGAATCGCCGCCTTCATCCTAACCGATCGCCGCGCCGATGCCGACCGTAACCAGCGTCACGTCGTCGGAGTACGGGTGGCCGTCGCAGAAGGCCCGCTGGCAAGAGCGCAGGTGTTCGAGGACGTCGGCGGATCGTTTGCGGCCGTGGTTCGCGAGGCACCGGATCAGCCGGTCGGTTTCGAACTGTTCGCCGATGGCGTTGCGGGCTTCGGTCACGCCGTCGGTGTAGAAGACGATCCGGTCGCCGGATTTGACCTCGACCTGCTTCTCGTAATAAACTTCGTCGGGCATGACGCCGAGGAGGAAGCCCTGGGCGGAGAGGGGTCGGACCTCTCCGGAATCGCCGCGCAGCAGGAGCGGCGGCGGGTGGCCGGCGGTGGCGTAGCGCAGGACCCGCGTCTTGCGGTTGAGTACCCCGTAAAAGGCCGTGACGAACCGTTCGCCCGCGAGGCCTTGCAACCGGTGGTTCATGGCCCCCAGAACTTCGCCGGGGTTGGTGGTGGTCGGTGCCACGTCGGCAAAGGCGATCCGCGCCATGATCGCCACCATGGCGGCCGGGATGCTGTGGCCGCTCGCGTCGGCGATCAGGATGCCCAGATGATCCGCATCTGGTGTGGCGAAGTCGTAATAGTCGCCGCCAAGGTGGTCCACGGGTTCGAAATGGATGCCCCAGTCCAGTTCCGGCCAGTCGGGCGGAGCGTGCGGCAACAGCAGTAAGGTTTGAAACTGTCCGGCCGCCCGCATGTTGTACGCCGTTTCCGCATCCCGCGCGAGCAACTCCTCGTTGACTCGCTTGAGTTCTCGCGTGCGCTCCTCGACGCGTTGGTCCAAGAATTCCGTACGGCGGTTCATGAGTGCGCGCGAGGAAATCAGGCCGAGGAGTTTGCCGTTCTGGACGACCGGCAGGTGCCGGACCCGGAGTTTGGTCATCATGCCGACGGCGTCGTCCCAGCCGACGTCGGCGGAGATCGTGTACGGATCGGCGGTCATCCAATCCGAAACCGGGTACTCGCGCCAGCCCGGAATGGCGGTGATGACGCGCTTGAGCAAGTCGCGCTCGGTGAAGATGCCGACGAGCTTGCCCTCGTCGCGCACGACGAGCACGGCACCGATCCGGTTGCGGTTCATGGTGCGGAGGACGTCGCGAATGGGCGCGTCCGGCGGAACCGTGATCGGTTCCGGTTGCATGACTTGCCGCACCGTGAGTTCCGCCGACATGGGACTTTCCAAAATCGTGAGAAAATGGGGAAATTCGAAGTTTTACCGTTGCACGCCGAAGGGTGTTTTACGTTTGATAGATGGGAAGTCTCGTCAGGATTTGAAAGGCACGAATGCCCGACCACTTGCTTCAGGCCGCCGCGCTGCCCGTTCGCGATGGCCGGATCTGCCTCGTGACCTCGCGCCGCCGGGCGCGGTGGGTTGTCCCGAAGGGTCGGATCGATCCGGGTTGCACGCCACTCGAGGCCGCCGAACGCGAAGCCTGGGAGGAAGCCGGCCTCGTCGGTCTCCTTCGCCCCGCCTCCCTTGGCAGTTACCACTACGAGAAACTGGGCCGAGCCCACCTCGTCAGCGTCTTCGCGATGGAAGTGACGCTCGAGCACCCCACCTGGCCGGAATTCCGCGAGCGGACCCGCGAATGGGTGGACGTGGCCGAAGCGCTCGCCCGCATCGAGGAGCCGGGCCTCCGCGCCATCGTCCGCCTCGCCACCGCCGTCGGCGCGCCCCTCGGCCCGCCACTGCTCACCCCGAAATTCCAAGTCGAACCCGCCCGCTGAAAACGAAACCGGCGGGAGGGTTGCCCCTCCCGCCGGTCGCGATGCACTTCGATCCGATCAGTTGCCGCCGATACCCTGATCGGAGGTCTGACGGAGTTCTTCCTCGCTGTTGATGATGATCCGCGGCGTGACCATGAGCATCACGTGCCGGGTTTCCGTCCCGATGCCGATGTTCTTGAACAACCGATTCAGGTACGGCACCTGGGCGAGGACCGGCGGACCGAACTCGTTGCGGCCCTGGGCCATCGTCTTCAGACCACCGAGCAGCACCGTGCCGCCGTCCGGCACGGCCACCGTCGTCTGGGCGGAAATTTCCGTGAACGACGGCTGCTGGTAGAACTGCGTGAACGGGATCGGCTGGCCTTGCGAGCCGCCTTCGAACACCGGCGTGACGAACGTCGTGATCGGGAACAGCGGCACGTTCGCACTCGCCAGGGCCGTCAGCGTCGGCGTCAGGTTCAGACGCACGAACCGCCGGTCGGACGAGATCACCGCCTGCACCGTCACGCTCACGCCGCTCGAGCTACCCTGGCCCTGCGGGTTGAACCCCTGGCCGATCGGGATCGCCGTGTTCTGCGGCAGGTAGACGAACTGCCCGCCGACATTCAGCACTTGCAGGCCCGTCGTGAAGAACGACATGTCGCCAACGAAGATCGTGGAGGTCTGGCCGTTGAACATCGTGATCTTCGGTGCCTGCATGATGTTCACGCGGCGGTTCCCCTGGGCGGCTTCCAGGAACATGTAGACCTGGATGTCGTTGAGGAACGCAAGGCCCAGCGAGAGGCCGCCGTTGGTGGTCGGCCCGAGGCTCGGCTGGTAGCCGCCGAACGGAGGCAGGCTCAGGCCGAAGCTCGACGGCCGGATCGGCACGTCCAGGTCCGACGTGAAGCTCGTCGCCGGCGAGAAGCCCACGATGCCCCGGCTGTTGATGTCGTTCAGGAACGGCTGCGGACGAAACTGACTCGTCGCGAATTCCCGCTCCAGCGTGGTGTTGTTCGTCTTGATGTTCATCGAGAAGTCGACGCCGACCCGCTCGAAGAACGCTTCCGACAGGCTCACCACGCGGATTTCCACCGACACCGACAGGTCTTGCAGGCGGCGGAGGGAATCGAGGAGTTGCTGGACTTCGCCGATCACGTCGGCCGTCTGGTTGACGACCAGCGCGCCGCCGATGTCGTAGTACGAGAGGTTGCCGTTGCCGCCGAGTTCGCTCCACGAGTACGGACGGACCATGCCCGTGACGAGCTTCATCAGCTGCTGGCTGTAGGCCCCCCGCTGCGGCGACATGGCCAGCTGGCCACGACCCTCGTTCGTGTTCTGGATCACACCCGAGACGTTCGGGAGGTTCTGGTTCGAGCCGGGCAGGCCGAGGCCGTTGCTGACGAGTTCCCCGCCCTTGATGCCGCTGTTCGGGATGAACGGCGTGGGGCCGGACTGTTGCGCGCCGGGCAGGCCGCCGACGCCGTTCTTCGCGGCCATGGCGCCCGCGAAGGTGTGGTGCGGCGACAGGCCGTATTCCGGGATCGGCGTCACCAGGTCCATCACGTGGAAGACCTTCGTGATGAGCCGGCCCTTCGAGCGCTTCGTCGTGGTGACCTTGACGACGTTATTCTCGACGACGAACGAGCAGCGGGCCTTCTCGAGCAGGATCGCCAGGGCGTCCTTCATCGAGAGGTCCTTCAGGTCCTCGTTGACGACGACACTGTCGAGCGAGATCTTTTCGTCTTCCAGGGCCACGTCGTCGGTGACGATGTTGAGGCCGGAGTTCGAACGGAGCGCGGAGATCGCTTCGCGGAGCGTGGTGTTGTCGAACTTCATCGACACGCTGCCGGAGAGCGTCTGCTCGATCTTGCGTTCCTGCTCGGTCATCCGCCGCTGGTACGGGTCTTCACCCCGCATCGCGGCGATCTGCGAGCGCTTCGGATCGATCTTGAGCGGCATGTCGTCCGTGAGGGACGGGCCGTTCTTGTTCGCGGCGTTCAGGGCGTCGAGGTTGAACTGTTCGTTGCCGGCTTCGATCTTCGCCCAATCGTCCTTGCGGCGGGCGTACTTCGTCTGCTCGGCGATGAACGTGAGCGTCGGATTGTCCGGATCGAGCAGCTTCACCTGGGCAGCGAGCTTCTCGGCCTCGACGAACTTCTTGTCTTTCATCAGGCCGTTGATCTCGGCGACCTTCTTCTTCACTTCCTCCTGCTTCATCTGCTCGGCGACGTTGGTGTTCAGCCGGTCGCGGCGGACGGCGTCCTTCTCGGTCGCTTCCTTCTTGACGTAGTCGGCGTGGTGCTTGAGCTTCGTGTAGCCTTCGAGTCGCGTCTCGATCGGGCGAAGGAGATTGGCCTGCCGGGCGGCCGATTGCGATGAGGCGCGGACCTTCGTGCCGTATTCCTCGAGGATCTTCATGGCCGTATCGGTGTCGCCGCGGCCCCACGCGTCGCCGGCCGCCTTCATGGCGTCCAGACCGTCCTGACGCAGCTTCTGGAACGCGACTTCCGCCATCGCCTTCTGTTCGTCGGCGACGGTGTTGGCCGGCTTCTCGTTGATCGCGACGAGCGACCCCTTCGGTTCCACCTTGGGTTCGGCCTTCGGTGCCTCGATCTTCGGCGATTCAACTTCGGTCACCGGCCGCAGGCTGCCGACACGCGCCACGCCCGGGGCTTCCTCGGACGCGACGGCGAGCTTGATCTTCGGCTCGGTCTTCTCCAGACACTGCTCCATGTAGCTCTTCGCCTGTTCCTTCTGCGCGTCCGTCAGGAGCGCCGGATCGATCTTGGCGAAGACTTCGAGGGCGGTGTCGTACTGCTTGTTGTTGAAGGTGGTGACGGCGTTCGCGAAGGCCTGCTGGGCGGTCTTCTTGTTCGCGGCGGTTGCTTCCACGTCGATCTGGCGGAGCAGCGACTGGGCGCTGGCCTTCATCGCGGCGTCGCCGCCGTTGTGGGCCTGGATGGCGATCTTGCGCGCCATTTCGAGGTCGCCGTTAGCGAGTTCCTTCGCGGCCTGGTCGAGCAGGTTCGGGGCGGCCGGCGCGGGCGGGGCGACGGGCAACATCGGCTGCACGGCCACGGCCATCGGGGCGATCGGAGCCGCGATCGGCGCCGGCACCGCTGCGACCGCCGACGGCAACGCGATCGCCTTCGGCACCATCGGCACCTTGCCGCTCACCTTCGCGATCTTCTCGTCGATCGCCTTGGTGAACAGGCCCAGCCCTTCGGACAGTTCACGCGCGGTCGAGAGCGCGGCCTCGGCTTTGTCGGTCGCCTTGGACGCCACTTGTGCGTCGGCTTCCTTCATGAGGCCGTCGATCATCTCCTTGCCGGTCGATTGCACCGCGCTCGCCAGCTTGGCGGGCGAATCTTCGACGTCCGCGAAGACCGCCGCCGTCAGACGCGATCGTTCCGCCAGCACGCGGGCCGCGTCGGACTTCGCCTTCGCTTCGATCACCTGGCCCTGCGCCAGCAGTTCGCGGCCTTCGGCCACGAGCTTCAGCACTTCGGCCTTGGCCGGCTCCATCGCCGCGGACAGCGACGGCGCGGGAATCTTCAGGTCCGCCTTCGCCACCGTTTCCTTGACGGTCGACTTCACCGTATCGGCGGCCTGCTTCACGTCCGTCGCGATCGCGGCGGCCTTCGTTTCGACCGCCTTGGTCGCGCTCGCGATCGTCGCGCCGGCCTTCTTCCGCAGTTGAACCTTCTCCGCTTCGATCTTGGCGATCAGCGAATCGGGTTTGTCGCCCAGATCCCAGATGCTGTAATCGCCGTGCAGGTTCTTCGCCTGGTAGGCCATGTTCATGGCCTGATCGAGATTCTGCAGGCGCTCGGCCTCGGTCGCCGGCTTCGCGGCGAACAGTTCCTTGGCCTTCTTGAATAGCGTGTCGGACTGGGCACGGTCGGCCTTTTTGCGGGCGTCCTGGACGTCCTTGGCCAGCGACGCCGGAGTGTCGTCGAACAGGCCCCAGCGCATCCCCTTCGCGGTGGCGGCCTGGTTGGCCTGCGAGGCATAGTCCTGCGCCTGATCGATCTTGCCGGCGGCCAGCGCCTGCCGGCCGAGCTTCATCAGTTCCTTCGGGTCGCCGCCGGCTGTGCCGCTCTTGGCGGTCGTCCCGGACATTTTCTTGCGGGCGACCTCGGCGAGAATCGTTTCGGGCCGCGACTCGGTGTAGGCGAGGCTCGCACGCAGGTCCTGGGCCTGCTTCGCGAGTTTCTCGGCCGTGGCGAGGTCGCCCTTCTTGAGGGCGGTCTGCGCCTGGGCGACAAGCTGACGGGCTTTTTCGGTATTACTGGTGGTGCTCGTCGGCGTGGCCGACGGGCTGGGGGTCAAAGCTTGCGCGCGGACCGTGGCGGCCGAGGCCCCGGCCAATACGGGCACGAGCAAGAGGCGGGCGGCCATGCCCTTCCAACCCCACGTTTTCGTCTGGAATGCCATGGTCCTCATCCCCTCCTTGGAAGACCGAGTGCGAGCCTCGCCCTGCCGGCGTCCCCCACGACGCGACGGCCCGCGCGGGCCGTTCCGGGGCCACGCGCGGAAAAGAGTGTGTGCAGGCGGAGGGGCGAATACCCGCGCCCGCAACGGGGGTCAAGCAGGAATCGGCCGGGCGTGAAGCTTTTTTGCGATTTTCCCCGGAGTCGCGGCCGGAGACGGGGGATTGGACTAGCATTGGGGAAAACTGCGCGCTTCGGGAAGCGGGGCCGTTAGCCCGACGCGCCGCAACCGTCTTACCGTCATCCCCTACCTTTGCGGATCCCACCATGCGACGTTTCCTGTTCACGCTCGCCGCCGTCCTCGTCGCGGCGGGTTCGCTCGCCGCCCAGTCCGTCAAGCCGAAGCACCTCTACGGCCACGACGTGAAGGTCCGGCCCGTCGGCGAGCAGAACTTCAAGGCCGATACACCCAAGGTGGCGGTCGAGTTCTTCCACGATCCGGCCGCGAACGCCCTCGTCGCCATCTCGGATAGCGGCTCGCTTGCCGTCGCCGCCTACGCCGCGCCGAAGGACCCCAAGACCTCCGAATGGGCCTTCGCCCACGAACTGCGCGTCCGAAAGAGCACCGAGGAGACCTTCACCAAGGACACCAAGAAATACAGCGTGGAAGCCTACAAGGACCTGGCCAGCGGCCTGCTGCTCTATGCGACCGACCAGAAGACGATCGCGCTCGGCAAGTCGCCGAAGGACCTGAAGGGCGAGGCCGAGCCTTCCTTCCACCACGGGCTGACGCTCAAGGCGCGAGGCCTCAAGGACGTCGATTTCAAGAACGCCAAGGCCTTCGGCGTCGACGTGTCCAAGGACGGCAACAGCGGCGGACTCATCTACCTTTCCGAAACCGGTTCGCTCGGCCTCGGCGTCGCGCCCCCGGCCCCGCCCGGCGACAGCCCCAAGAAGCCGAAATCGCTCCACGGCCTGACACTCAACGCCCGCAAGGCCGACGAAGGCGACTTCACACCGATGACACGCGCGTACGTCGTCGAGGTCTTCGAGGACACGAACGCGAAGAACCTGGTGTATCTGTGCGAAACCGGTTCGATCGCGGTCGTGCCAGCCGGGGCGGTCGTGCCAGCCGGGGCGGACGTGCAGGCGGGCAAGCAGCCGCGTTGGAGCCACGCCTTCACGCTCAAGGCACGCAAGCCGGGCGAGAAGGATTTCGAAAAGGCCGCGAAGTTCGGCGTCGAGGTCTTCGTGGACCAGAACACCGGGAACACGGTCTACATCTGCGAGACCGGCTCGATCGCGGTGCTGGGGAAGTAGTCTGCGTTTCGGCTCACGATTGCGGATCGTGCGACCGTCGGGGATGAGCCTACCGCTAACCCTCTTGGCCCCGGCAGGGGCCGCCGAGTGTCGCCACGGGTGGAGCGCAGCGAAACCCGTGGTGCGATGACTGGTTCTTTCGCCCCGGCAGGGGCGACGGAAGGATTGGGGTTCCTCGGCCCCTGCCGGGGCCGCAAAGCGTTCACGGCTTCTACGGGTTTCGCTGCGCTCCACCCGTGGCGACAGCCCGCGGCCCCATCCGGGGCCGAAATCCAGCGCACCCGTTCAACTCACCGGACTACGGTTCGACACTGTCGGGCTTGCCAACTCTTTGACATGCATTTCGATTGAAGTTAGGCTGGTAAAGCACCTGCTGCGGAAATCCGATCATCTGACCGGCACGAGTTGGGTTCGCTTCAGAACGACGGAATCATAGCGGCCATCCTCCGATAGGACGAAAAGCCCCATTTGGTCGAAGTCGGCAGCGGAATTGATCTCGGAAATCGCAACGACCGAACCATTGTTTCGAAGGTACATCGTGCCGTCCCGCTCCGATTTCCTTGCGACGACATGCATGGCACCGACCACGCGGTAGGGACCGGGAATTCCGGGCTTGCGGTGAATCGTCCAGTCGTCGTCCAATCGCTCCGCGCGAATCGCCGTTTCCAAATCGACGAAGCCCCGATCTTCGACCGTTATCTCGGACACGTTCCGAACCGACCGGCAGTAGCGCAGGAACCCAATCGAAAGCGCCGCAGTCCCCGCCGTCATTGCAAATAGCAAGAGCGACAGGAACAGCGGCGCTTTCTTCATCGGTCGGACCCGATCGAGGATCAATGCCGGAACAGGAACTCCCGCGTGTTGATGACGGCCCAGAGGACGTCTTCCCACGCCTTGCGTTTGTCGGCACCCTTCGCGATGTGGGCGAGGGCGACCTTCTTCTCGTCGTCGAACGCCGGCCGTGCGAGGGCCGCGTAGTAAATCTCGTCGAGAATCTCCATCTCGGTCTTTTTCGCGCTCAGGAGGCCGCCGAGGCGGTTCGCGGCGTTGCGGACCTTTTCGTTCACGGTCGGCCCGTTGATGAGCTGCAACGCCTGGCCGAGGTTGCCATCGGACTCGCGCTCGCACTCGCACGCCAGTTCCCGCGCCGGCTGGCCGAACGCCTTCAGGAACGGGTGGTTCACTTCACCGTCGACGAGTTGGATCGCCCGCGTCCCGGCCGGCAGGCCGGCGAACTTCTCCGGCACCGCCGTCACGTCGCAGAGGGCATCCAGCAGTTGCTCGGCCGTCAGCAGTTTCGTCACGGCGTGCGAGAAATACTTGGCGTCGTCCTTGTTCGTCTCGTTCGGCACGGCGGACAGTTGATAGGTCCGCGAGTTCATGATCGTGCGGACGAGGTGCTTGAGGTCGAACTTCTTATTGGCGAAGTCCTTGGCGAGGGCATCCAGCAGTTCGTCGTTGCTCGACGGGTTCGAATCGCGGAAGTCGTCGACGGGGTCCACGATCCCCTTGCCCATCAGGTGGAACCAGACGCGGTTCGTGACGGACTTGGCGAAGAACGGGTTCCCCGGCGACGCCAGCCATTCCGCGAGAGCCTCGCGGCGGTCCTGGCCCGGTTTCACGTCCGCCTCGCCGACGCTGATATAGCGCGGCTTCATCACCTTCCCGCTCCGCGGCTGCGTCACTTCGCCGTCGCGCACGCTGTAGACCACCTCGGCGGAATTCGGCGTGTTCGGCTTGCCGCCCGGTTCGGGCTTCTGCTTCACGCGGGCGAACCAGGCCGCGAAGCCGTAGTAGTCGTCCTGCGTCCAGCGCTCGAATGGGTGGTTGTGGCACTTGGCGCACTGCATCCGCACGCCCATGAAAAGTTGGGCGGTGCTTTCAGCGAGGCCGAGCGGATCCTTCGCGATGCGGTAGTAGTTCGCCGGCGGGTTGTTGAATGTGTTCCCGTTCGCAGTGAGGAGTTCCTTCACCATCACGTCCACGGGCACGTTCTCGGCGATGCGCCCGCGAAGCCATTCGTGAAAGGCGTGGGAGCCCTTCAACTGGATCGACTTCCGGCTGGACCGCAGCACGTCGGCCCACTTCAGCGTCCAGAAGTCCGCGAACTCGGGCTGGACCAGCAGGTGTTCGACGAGCTTCGCACGCTTGTCGGCGGCCTTGCTCGCGAGGAACTCCTTCGATTCCGCGATCGTCGGCAAGCGACCGATGCTGTCGAGGTACGCCCGGCGAACGAATTCATAATCGGTGCAAAGGTCGGAGGGCAGGATCGTCATCTGCTTGAGTTTGGCGAAGACGTGGGTGTCCACGAGATTCGTTTCGGGAACGTTGGGCCACTTGAAGCCTTCGCGCGGTTCGAGGTACATCAGGCGGACCGATTGCATCTCTTCGAGGTAGCGGCAGAGGATGGCGACTTCGCCGGGCCGCTTGAACTCGACGAGGCCGTTGGGCGTCACATCCGCGACCGCCGGGTCGCTGCTGCTGAAGTTCGTCAGACGCGTCACGTCGCGGACGGACTTGTCGGCGAAGGTGGCGACGACGGAGAGTTGCTGCCACTTGGCCGGGGCGAGTTGCACGCGCGAGCCGGGCAGCACGGTGATGGACGTCACGGCCGGCAGGGTCGGGGCGTCGTCCTTCATCCCTTCGCCGAGCCAGGCGGCGATCGTCTCGGAGGGGAGGCTCGAGGGGCCGAAGCGGGCGCCGCCCTCGTGGGGTACGCGGCCGAGGCCTTTGAGAAGGAACAGACTCGCCATCGGGTCGTGTTTGTCGGAGCGGCGACCGAACTGGTCGCGGCTCAGTTGCAGGTAGTCGGCGGCCGGGTCGAAGCCGCGGAGGCTCAGTTTGAAGCCGTTCTTGCCGCTCGGCGTGCCGTGGCAGGCACCCATGTTGCACCCGCCGACGTTCAGCGCCGCGACGACTTCGTTGCGGAAACTGGTCGGCGTCGGCTCCGCCATCTTCGTGACGGTAACGGGCACGGTGAGCGTCTTGCCGCCCGTGGTGATCGTGATCTTCGCGGTGCCATCTTTCTTGCCACGGAGGAACAGCCCCTCCTGGACTTCGACGACGTCGGCCGGCTCGACCTTTACATCGGCCGCATGCGTCAGGTCGCGAAGTTGGTTGTTCGGATAACGTCCAGTGACGACGAGTTGCCGGGCGTCGCGGACGCCGGTGAGCGTGACCGCAGCGGGTGCCACTTCGATCGCGGTCGGCTGACCGGCGAGATCGGTTCGCTCGCCGCCGGAGGGCGGAGCCGCGAATCCGGGTGCGACCCCAACGAGCAAAATCATGCCAACGCACGTGGCGCGGAGGAGGGAAGTCATGGAGACCCTCAATGCGAGAACCGGGTTCGGTCGCGGGAGCGACGCAGGCAGGAGAACCCGTCGGTAAAATGAATTCTAGCCTTTGGGGAACGAGGATGCGAGAGGAAAAGTCCGAGGAGTTGGTACCGTTGGATCGGGCGCCCGGCATTCGCGAGTGGCGGCCGGATGAGGTCTTGCTGGACGGCGAATGCGAAGCGCGGCCCTGCCCGGGGTGCCGGACCCGTTTGAAGGCCGATGAAACCGCGCTGGGACGGATGCTGCCCTGTCCCCGTTGCGGCGCGTTGGCGCGCGTGCTCGCCGCGGCCGGTCCGTTCGCTGCGATTCTCCTCGACGCCCCGCCGATCCACCGCCCGGCCCCGCCCATCGAACTCGTTCCGGCCGCGCCGAATCTCCCGGCGTTGCCCCCCGAAGCCCCCGTGGTGCCATCGCGCCGCCTGGACCCGATCGACGAACGCAGCCCGATGGTCGACGCGGTCGCGCGACTGCAATGGGTCGGCGGCGCGTTCCTGCTTGCCGTGGTCGTTCAGCAACTGGGCACGCTTTGGAAACGCGAGCACGTTTCCGAGACCGAAGAGCTGACGGTCTACCTGACGGCGGCCCTGCGGATCGTGCTCGCCGGGCTGCTGTTCCTCGCATCGGGCGGATTGAATGCGCGAAAGAAGGCGGCCTGGGCGTTCGGCCTCGTGCTCTCCATCGCGATCGTCGCCGGGGAATGCTGGCTGTTCCAGGAACGCTCGACCGATCAGCCGGGCTATCGCGCCCGGTTCGATTACGGCGTGTTGCTGGAACTGCCGACCCTGTTGATCGCGCTCTTTTCGCTGGTCGTCCTCGCCACGCCGCGCTACGCGGCCGAGTTTTTTCTCGCACCGCGTCAGAGCGGGACCATCGACGTGCCCAGGATTTGATCGTGCGGGGCGCGGTTCGCGTAACGAAGCCCGATGACGAGGTATGCGAGCAAGACCAGCAGGATCGTGAAGTCCAAGACGAGCCGCACCAAGATCCATTCCGGTTGCAGCGATTGGATCCATACGTTCGCCAGCACGAGCGCCAGCAACGGCGTCCACATGAGGAGTTCCCGGCCCGCGCAGCGCCAGCGGCTGGCCGGGCGACCGTCGTCGCGTACCAGCGCGATGCCCGAAAGCACGAACGACACCCCGCCGCGGAAGGCGAAGGCGAAGGTGGCGAATCCCAGCACGATCGCGAGATCGAGGATCGTGAACTGCGTCGCGAGCGATCGGGATTCCCGTTCGTTTCGAATCGACGGCACCATCACGCGGATTCGATTCAACAGCACCTGACGTTCCAGGAACTCCACCATCGACGACGAACCCAGCAGATCCTCCGATGATTCCTCCAAGCCGTAGAGGGTACCGGCCACCGACCGCTCCGGTCGGCTCAGGACCTCCACGGCCTCGGTGAATTCCGCCTGATCCGATCGCTCCATCGCACGGAATCGTTCCCGCCATTCGTCGAGCTTTTCACCCGCGAGTTCCTCGCGCAGGATCGAGCTTTGAACGCGCCAGCTGGCCACCTGGGCCGGAGATTCGAGCCCTTCGAGAATGGCGGCGCTGCGGTATCGATTCCCGGCGGCATTGGTCGCGAGGATGAGGGAAAATCCGATGGCCGTGAGGACCATCAGCGTGAGGCCCAGGCCGGAGAAGGCGACGATCAGGCCGATGTGCGCCGCCCGCATGCCGGCGCTCACGGCCGGGGGAAACGCGCGGCTCGCATGCAGTTGTTCTTCCAGCGCCGTCAGGCTCGGCGGATCGGCGGAATAGAGCCGGTCGAGGATGCGCGAGGCGTGCGGGGGGATCGGCGCGCGGATGCCCTCGGGCGCGAGGTCTCCGCGCAGGGCGATTGCCGCGACGTGGCGCAGGAGTTCATTTGTATCGCGGGCCGGCGGCACCGCCGTGCGAATCGGGCCAATCGGAAATTCCACGAGGTGGACGCGTCCGTTCGGTTCGATCCAGAACTGGTCGGCACCGAGCCGATTGGGGGCGGTGCCGTCGGCGTCGCCGGCCCGGAGTTCGACGACGATCTGCTCCAGGATCGAGCGCGCGTCGGCCCATTCGAGCGGCTGATCCGGCGAGGTCGTATCCACGAGCGGCGCACCGGTCGGCGCGACAAACGCCAGCCAGCCGTAGGCTCGGTCGTTCCAGACGATTTCGCCGCTGCCGATGGCACGCAACCGGCCGGGGCGAACGGGTGCCGCGGGCACGCCATCGGGTAACTGATGCGCCGGTCGGAGCCAGAGCAGGATGCGGCGGTTGAGTGCCTCGTCCTCGGCGGCCCAGACGGTGGAACCGTCGGCCTCCTCGCCGAGCACGCCCTTGACGCGAAAGCCGCCGACGCTGTTCGGCAGGTTCGGCCGCAGGGCGGCGCGGTCCAGCGGATTCGCGAAGAGGCTGCGCAAGCTGGGCCGGTGCTCCGCCCGCGGCCGTTGCACGACGCGGCAACCGCTCGCGTAGTCGTGAATGCCCTGCTGCGTCGGGGATCGCCGCCGCTGGAGGAAGAGCGCGACCGCCGCCGACGGCAGGCCAATCGCCGCCAGGATCGGTCCCACGGTCGGAATACGCCACAGCGCGCCAGCCCCAAGGACAACGACCACGAGCACCAGATGGAACACGAGTGCGCGCACGAACGCCGCCCGCCAGCCGACGGGGCCGACCCGCCCGAGCCGGACCGTGCGCAACCCGAACGGCAGTTTGCCCAGCGTCGCCCCGAAGACCCCTTCGGCGATCGAAAAATACGCAATCAGGATAGCTAAAAAGGCCAGATCGCCGTTGAGACTATCCGTGGCATTCGTGCGCCCCGTGATCGCATCGAACACCAGCACGAACGGAGCCGAGAGGAAGAGCAGGCAGAACAGGGCATCCAGCACGTAGGCCGAAACGAGCGTCCGCATGCGCGAGGGTAGCTGCCGCTCCGGCAGCATGTCCTGGATCGCATCCCGGAACTCCTCCAGTGTCGCGTAGCGGCGATTGCGGTCCCGTTCCAGCCCGCGGAAGATGATCCGTTCGAGTGCCCGCGGCACTTCCGGCCGGAATGAACGGATCGACGGCGGCGGTTCCGAAATCACCTTCGCCAACGCCGCCGTCATGCTCACGTGCTGGTGCGGTGCCCGGCCCACGAGCAGGTAGTACAGCGTCGCGGCCACCGAGTACACGTCCGAATCGTAGCCAACTTCCTCGCCGCGAATCTGCTCCGGCGATGCGAACAGCACCGTCCCCAGGAACGCGCCGGAACTCGTCAGTTGCTTCTGGTTGTGTTGGGCGTCCAGCGATTTCGACAGGCCGAAATCCCCGATCTTGACCCGGTCGTCGTCCGTCAGGAAGCAGTTCGATGGCTTGATGTCGCGGTGGAGCATGCCGAGGCGGTGCGCCTCGATCAGGCCGTCGAGCACGTCCAGCATGCGGTGGATGGCGGCGTCCCATTCCATCGGCCCGCGTTTGTCGACGAGATCCTTGAGGGTGCTGCCGGGCATCAACTCCATGACGATGAACGGCCGGCCGTTGTCGGTGTCCACGCCGTAGACGAACACGCAGCGCGGGTGCGCGATCTGGCTCGCGAGCCGCCCTTCCTGCTTGAACCGCTGCACGGAAATCGGATTCGTCGCGAGCTTCGGCGACAGCAGTTTGAGCGCGACGCGCTGGCCGCTGTCGTCCGACTCCGCCTCGAAGACCTGGCCCATCCCGCCCACGCCCAGCTTCCGGATCAGTTTGTAGCTGCCAACTCGCTCCGGTACCGGCTCATCCCGCGCCGGCTCGGGCTGCGTCGAGAACGAGCGGTAATCGGCCGTCGCGTTCGGGTCGGACGCCGGTTCGAGCACGAGCGTCGGCGACGGCACCGACGACGAATCGCCCAGGTTCGCCAGCCCTCTGATCCGCGTGTCCTCCAACCGCGCGCCGCAGTACATGCAAAAGCTCGCGGCCGTATCGCCGGGAAGGGTTCGCTCGCATTTTGAACAGGTCAACGCCATGGCAGTCCGGGAGAGTTCAATGGGGAAACTCTAACCGGATTCCCCCCGCGCGGACAAGCCGGGTGGCATTTCCTCATCTTTTCCCGCGATGGTCCCGGCGGAGGTTGCGGTATACTCAATCCCTACGGGGCCACCGGGTTCGCGGTCGATCGAACATGACGTCCATCAGCTTGCCGTTCACCGACGCTTTCCTGCGGCTCTCGCTGCCGTTCCCCGGCCTGTCGCCCGCGCTCCGCCTCGCGCTCGCGCTGCTTGGCCTCGCGCTCTTCCTAGGCCTCTTCATCGCGCTCTACCGCTACGAAATGCGGCTCATCCGCCGCCGCTTCGCCCTCGCCCTCCTCGGCCTCCGCATCGCCGCCTTCGTCGTCCTCTTCCTCCTGCTCGCCCTCGAACCCGTCGTGGCGCGATCCATCATCGAGGAAGTCCCCGGCAAGGTGCTCGTCGCCGTCGACCGCTCCGACAGCATGAAGGTGACCGACCCCTCCCGGCCGCTCGCCGAAAAACTCCGCATCGCCAAGGCGCTCAAACTCGTGCCGGACCTCGCGACGGACGGACAGCTCGAAGCCTGGGCCAAGGACTGCGACACCGGCGGCCTGCCGCGTTTCGGCCTCATCGGCGGCGACGGCGAAAGTCAGCGCTTCGACGCCGTCGTCAAACGCGTCGACGCCCTCAACCGGCTCGACCTCTCCGCCCGCATCCTCACCAAGGACGGCCTTGGACTCGTCGACGCCCTCCGCGAGAAGCACCAACTCGAACTGATCGGCTTCGGCAAGGACGTGGCCGCGCTGCCCATCGGCGCCGACCGCCTCAAGGACGCCCTCGCCGGCGCGAAGAAGGACGGCGTCACGCTCTATACCGACCTCAAGCTACCGCTCGCGCACGCTTCGGAGACGTCCGCGTCCGACACCGGGGCGAAACTTCTCGGCGTCGTCCTTCTCACCGACGGCCGGCACAATTGGGGCGAATCCCCGGCCCTGCGCGCCCGCGAACTCGGCGAGCGCAAGGTACCGGTGCATTCCATCGCCATCGCGCCGAAGGACCCGCCGACCGACATCGCGGTCGTGACGGCGCAGGCGCAGGCGGCCACGGTCTTCAAAGGCAGCATCGTGCCGATCGAGGTCGGCGTGCGGATCAACGGTTGGCCGGCGGGGCCGGTGAAGGTGACGCTCGACTTCCCCGCCGACGCCCAGGGGAACCGCAAGCCGCAACTGGAAGAGACGATCGAGCACGACGGCCGCGACGCCGTCTATCCGCTCACCTTCAAGGCCAAGATGGACGACCCCGGCCCGCAACTCATGACCGTCACCGCCGAAGGCGGCGACAAGGACCGATTCCCCGAGAACAACAAGCGCCAGGCCCGCGTCAACGTCGTCAAGGACCGCGCCAAGGTCATGCTCATCGACGGCGAGGCGCGCTGGGAATTCCACTACCTGCACACCTGCCTTGGCCGCGACCCGAACATGGACATCCGCAGCGTCGTCTTCCGCCAGCCCCGCCTCGGCAAGCTCAACGACGAGGAACTGCGCAAGATGGGCACGCCCGCCAGCAAGATGCCCGACGACCTCGAACTCCTCACCTCCTACGACTGCATCGTCCTCGGCGACGTGGAAGCCAACCAGTTGAACCAGGCCCAGCGCGAGGCGATCGAAAAGTACGTCGGCGAATCGGGCGGCACGCTGGTCATCTCCGCCGGAAAGCGATCGATGCCGCTCGAAATCGCCTCGCAGGAGAACGACCCGCTCCGCAAATTGCTGCCGATCCGCAACCCGAAGGTCTTCGCCGCCGACGAGGGCTTCCCCCTCAACATCACCGGCGAAGGCGAACGGAGCTGGTTCCTGTCGATGGGCGATTCCGCCGGCCAGAACCGCGCCGCGTGGGACCGGTTCCCCCTGCACTACTGGGCCGCCGTCGGCGAACTGAAGGACGGCGCCGAAGTGCTCGCCGCCGTGCCCGGCGGGAACCCCCGCGACCGCGCCCTGCTTGCCCGCCAGAGCTACGGATTCGGTCGCGTGCTGTACGTCGGCATCGATTCCACCTGGCGCTGGCGCTACAAGACGGGCGACCACTACCACCACCGGTTCTGGGGCCAGGTGGCGCAGTGGGCCGCGTCCGACCGGCTTCTCCCCGTGACGAATGCGAACGGTACGATCCGCTTCGGCACGCGGGAGCCGATCTACCAGGGCGGGCAGGATGTGGAAGTCGTGGCGCGGACCTCCGACGCGGTGAAGAAGCTGGGGCCGAACGCCATCAAGGGCGCCCGAGTGATCCGGTTGCCGGAGGTCGTCGGCGGCAAGGAAACCCCGGCCGGGCTGATTCCACTCACGCACCCCGAAGGCCGGCCGCGAGACCTCTCGGGCAAGGCGCACGACCTCACGCCCGGCAAGTACGCCGTCGAACTTGAGATCCCCGAATGGGCCGACCAACTGCAAGGCCCGCCCGGCCCCGACGGCCGCGCCACCAAACTCCGCTGCCCCTTCGAGGTCGCGCCGCCCGACAACGAGGAACTGGTCGACCTCGCCGCGAACCTCTCGCTGCTCGAGGAGTTGGCGCAGGCGGGGAACGGAAAGGTCCACTCCATCGAGAACGCCAAGGACCTCATCGAATCGCTCGCGGCCCAGAGTGCCACGCGCGAGTACTTTGTCGAGCGCCCCCTGCGGCAATCCTGGTGGGTGCTCGGAGCCTTTCTCGCGTTCCTGACGTTGGAATGGATCCTGCGGAAATGGGCCGGGTTGCCGTAGTTTGAATTCGGAATTCCGAATGGAAACCGGCTCCCGTTTAGCGGCGAGGCGGAGTCTTCGGAGCCGAGCGCGTCACCGACGTCCCGCGCTCGGCTCCGCGGACTCCGCCTCGCCGCTAAACTCAGTGAGTTGTTACGATCGTGTCGGTTTCGGCCGGCGTTCCAGACCGGCGACGTTCCGCATTCCGACGAGCAGGATCATCCCGATCGAACGCAGGGCTTCCTTACCGTTCACCTTGCTCGCGCCGGCGCGGCGGTTCTCGAACAGGATCGGATACTCGCCCATCGTGGCGCCCGCCTTGTGGCAGCGGAACAGCACTTCCTGCTGGAACGAATAGCCCCGGCTGCGGATCTTGTGCAGTTCGGCCTCGCGCAGCTTCGACACGCGATAGCAGCGATACGCCCCGCTCGCGTCCTTCACCGGCATGCGCATCAGGAAGCGCACGATCATGTTCACGAACCGGCTGATGACCAATCGCTTGACCGGCCAGTTCTCGGTGCCGCCGCCGGCGATGTAGCGCGAGCCGATCATCACGTCTTTCGTGGCCATGCCGGCGAGGATTCCGGGCAGGAAGCGCGGCGGGTGGCTGAAGTCGGCGTCCATGTTCACGTGCCAGTCGTAACCGTGCTCGATGGCGTAGCGCATCGCGGCGAGGATGGCGGTGCCGAGGCCGAGTTTGCCGGCGCGGTGCATCACGTGAATACGCGGATCCCGGGCAGCCATGTCGTCGGCGAGTTTGCCGGTGCCGTCGGGTGAGTTGTCGTCCACGACGAGGACGTGGGCGGTCGGAGCGTACTGGTGGATTTCCTCGATGAGTTTGGGCAGGTTGCCGGACTCGTTGTAGGTGGCGAGCGAGACGAGAATGCGAGGTTCGGAATTCATCGGAAGCCGGATTCAGAGGTCGATGGCAACGCCGGAAACATTCGCTACATTAGGGAATTATTTATCGTTCGTCGTTCGCGAATCGCCCCTCTCATCCCGAGACGACCCCATGGCCGACACAATCCCGGTCGCGTGCCCGGAGTGCGACAAGCAGATGCAGGTGCCGACCAAACTGGTTGGGAAGAAGATCCGCTGCAAGGGCTGTGAGGCCACGATCCTCGTGAAGGAACCGAAGGCGGCCAAGCCCGCCAAGGCCGCCAAGCCCGAGCCGGCCTCGCCCCCGCCTCCGCCCGCGCGGCCCGCCGCCGACGACGACGACGAGAACGCCGACCCCTACGGCGCCATCAAGGACGACCTCGACATACCCCGCTGCCCCTTCTGCGCCAAGGAACTCGATCCGCCCGATACGCTCATCTGCCTGAACTGCGGCTACGACCTCGTGCAGCGCCGCCGGCACGAAAGCAAGACCATCCACGCGTGGACCAAGGGGGACTACTTCAAGCACCTCGCCCCCGGAGTCGCGTGCGCCCTCGTCGCGATCGGTTTCGGGGCGCTGATCGTCCTCGCTATCCTCTACATGCCCGACGTCTTCACGGAAGTCGGGCTCCAGGACGACAAGGAACACGAAATCACGAAGAAGAAGGAATTCCTCTTCCCGCCCGGCGCGTGCACGCTGCCGTTCACCGTGCTGTCCTTGTTCATCATGTACAAGTCGGGCTGGTTCGCGATCAAACGGCTCTTCATCAACTGGCGGCCGCCGGAACGCAAGAAGGAAAAGAAATAACGGTACTACCGGGGGAGATCGGTCGATGGGCGAACGAATCTCGGTCGGCGCGTCGTTCAACAACGGCTGGTTCATCGGCACGATCGTGCTCGCCGCGCTCGCCGCGGTCGTCGGCGCCGCGCTCGCGCCGTTCCACCTCGAGCCGGGCCTCGTCCTGCTCGGCATCGGTGCCGTCTTCGGCGTCATCGCGCTGTTCCACGGCCTTTCCATCGCCCGGAACCGCAAGTGGTTCACTTCCACGGCCGATGGCTTCACGTACGAAGACAAACGCGGCTCCTTCGACTTCGCCGACGACGATATCGTCGAGATGGGCACCTGGGCCAAAACCAAGCTCAGCAACGGCGTGCCCAAGTCGGTCGCCCGCGAGTGCCGCCTCGTTCTCGAAGCCGGCGAGTTCCGCGGCGACCTGCAATTCGCCTACACCTTCCCGATCGAAAAACTCGACCCGCAGACGGAGTTCCTCGAACGGAACCTCCAGCGGCTCACCGACCTCGCCATCGATCGCATTGCGAAGGGCGAAACACTGGCCGGCGACAACTGGGAATTCGACAAGACCGAACTGCACGTCCGCGAAGGCCGGCAATCGCAGACTTATCCCGTCGAGGAACTGGTCGCGGTCGACGCCGTCGACAATAAGGTCTGCATCTGGGTGAAGGGCGAACCGAAACCGGTGGTGCGCATCCCGGCGGAGGGGTTGAACGCGTTGATTCTGCTGCGCGTGCTGGGGAAGCGGTTCCAGGATCAAGGCGACAAGCCGGACGACGAGCCGGGACTCGGGCGCATCATCTTCGAGCGGGACCACTCGATCACGAAGGGCGTGCTGGTCTTCACGTTCATCATGTGCGGGGCGATGCTCGCCGGCTCGGTCGCCGCCGCGTACTTCGCCACCCAGGAACGCGACCCGACCGGCCCCGCGATCCTCGCCGGCGTGCTAGCGCTGCTCGGCATCGGCATCGGCCTCGCCGTCTGGCTCAACCGCACCAACATCCTCCGCTGCCACACCAAGGGCGTCTGCCGCATCACGACCAAGGCCACCAAGGAACTGGAATACAAGGACATCCGCGTCTTCAGCTACGGCGCCATCCGCCAGTACTACAACGGCAGCTACACCGGCACCACCGTCACGATGAACTTCGAACCCGCACCCGATTCGGAGTCGGACCCGATCAAGTACACGGCCACGATGAAGAAGTTGGACGCCGAGTTGGACAACCTGCGCGACCATGTCAGCACCGTCGTCGCCTCCAACATGAACCTCGCGTTGAAGAGCGGCCAATCGGTGAAGTGGACCGAAGGGATGACCTTCACCCCCGAGGGGTTGCTGGTGGAGATCGCCGGCGGCATCCTCTCGAAAGCGAAAAACCGCAAGCTCTCGTACTACAACTGCCTCTTTTCATTGAACGAGGGGTATTTCTTCCTCTTCAAGCGCGGCGGCAAGGATGCGATCTATTCGCTGCCGGTGAGCGCGTCGAATTTCTTCCCCGGCTACATGCTGTTAAATCAGCTCTCGTACGAGGCGAACCAGAAGGCCGAGGGCGCGAAGCCCGAGCCGACGGAGCCGACGGCGGAAGAAGGGTAAGATTGGATGGGAACTCACAACTCGGAACTCATCACTCACAACTCATTTTTTGAAATCGAGTTTTGAGAAATGAGTCAAGAGTGGTGAGTCGTCGAGTTGCCAAGCGAGTTCAAGACCGCCCATGTCAGCGACCGCGCCATCGCCGGCCTTGTCCAGGACGATCCACCATCGCGATCGCTGGACCAGCGCGGCGTGGACGGTATCGGGTTCGATCTCGTGGTGGTTGTTTCTTGCTTTGCCTTACCTCGCGGATTTCGGCGATGGCAATGGATGGTTCCTGGCGCTCGGAATTGGAATCGCCGTCCAATTCGCGATTCGATACTCACCGATTCCGGCCAATCGTGTTCCGGGTTTGATCCCGCCGGCGACGGTGTTCGTTTTTGCATCGGTGGCCGTCGGGTATTGGATCGGCCCCTCGCGTTGGAGCCTATGCGTTGCGAGCATCGGATTGTTCGCGATCATCGGTTCGGTCTTGCGGAACTCGACGAATCCGTCGTGGTTCCGAAACATGACACCAATCGACCTTGCGTTCCAGATATTGGCGATCGCGAGCGTCCTCGCTCATGCCGCGGCGCGGAAGCTTGTTGATGGATACTACGCAGCGACGTGGGAAAGTCTTCGCGTCGCGCATCTCGCCGCTCTCGGCTCGATGATCTTCCTCTTCGCCTGGATTCGTCTTTTCCGTCCGTTCTTCGAGTTGTGCATCGAGGCGAAGGTCCGGCTGAACTATCGCGTGACATTTGCCGGGCCGGGGACGAACTTCCCGATCCACGGGCCGATCATCGTCATCTCCAACCACGCCTGCCTGTGGGATCCGCTGTTCCTCGCCAAGGCGCTGCCGCGGCCGGTGACGCCGATGATGACCTCGATCTTCTACGATCGCTGGTACATCAAGCCGCTCGTGAAGTATGTCTTTGGCACCATCCGCGTGCCCGACGCCCGCGCCCGGCGGAACGCGCCGGAAATCCAGGACGCCATCCGTACGCTCGACGAGGGGAAATGCCTCATGCTGTTCCCGGAGAGCTTCCTGCGCCGCCGGGAGGAAGTGCCGTTGCGCCGTTTCGGTCGCGGGATCTGGGAGATCCTGAAGGAACGGCCCGAGACGCCGGTCGCCTGCTGCTGGATCGAGGGGGCGTGGGGCAGTTATTCCTCCCACTGGAACGGGCCGCCGGGCAAGAACAAGCCCCGGGAAGGCGTCCGCACGATTTCGATCGGCATGTCCGAACCGGTCGTGATCCCGAAGGAGGTACTGGACCACCACCTGAAGACGCGTATCCATCTGATGAACGAGGTCTCGAAGGCGCGGGCGCATCTGGGCCTCGAACCGCTGCCGACGTTCGACCTGCCCGCGAAGGACGACGAACCGGAACAACCCGCCTGACCGGCAGGGTTTCGCCCGTTTCACCGACCGTTACGACCGGCGAGGTTCCGGGAAATCGGCGCAGTTTCGCTCAAGTTTTGATTGGCAGGCCGCGCAAGGTCGACCTAGGTTTCGGCATTCCCCCGGTGTCCTTTCCCGGAGACAATGCCATGAGAAACCGAATCCTGATGCTCTGTCTGGCGGGCCTGATGCTCGCCACCGCCGTCGGCTGCAACGGCCGGTTCCTCCGCCGCGGCTGCACGTCCAGCACGCAGCGCGACCGGCTCGACGTGCCCCCGCCGCCGGACTACTGCCCGAATCCGTGACCGGCCGTATGTCCGATACACCTCGCACGAAGCCCGTCACCGGTTCCGCTTCGCGGACCGGCACACGTCCCGGCTTTTAACCCGCTTGCGGGTTGAAACCCTTCCGCCGCGATTTGCCCATCCCCCCGGACGGCGCATACTCCCTTCGACGGCCCCGGAACGGCCCCACGGCCGCGACATCCCGTCGCGGATACCTTTTGCGATCGGGAAGGATTCCCGCCCCGCCTCCGACGGATTGGACACCGGCACGTTCCCTCGCGGTTCGCCGTGTCACGAAATGGAGGTCCACCATGACCCGCCGATTCCTGTTCACGCTCCTGTTCGTCGGCTTCGCCCTGTCGTCCACGGGCTGTTGCGGCGTGATACGTAACTTCGTCCACCGCGTCCGGGCGAACCACCACTGCTACCCCGCGTTCGGCGGCCCCTGCTGCGATGCCGGGCCGGCCTTCGCGCCGAGCTACTCGCCGAGCTATTCCATCGGCGCGCCCGGCCTGCCCGACCCCGGCTGCGCCGGCTGCGGCGCCGCCAACGTCCCGGCGGGCGCCGTGCCCGTCTACG